>CALWGY010000001.1 GCA_944380265.1 uncultured Clostridia bacterium
GATTTCGCCATGCTAACAACATGGGGTTTTACCCCAAAATGAAAAACCACCAGTTTTACTGGTGGATTTTTATTGTTTAATTAATAGTTTTTAAATATTAAAATTTATCTTTATAAAACCTTGAAATTAATGGTTTGATAACTTCAATTATAAAGAAACCTACAATTGTAATTCCTAAAACAGCAAGGAATTGTAAAACAGAAATGCTTGTTAATCCAAAAATTGTTCCAACAGGAGTAAAGAACACAAGTATTTGAACAAGGAAAATTATAAGTGTGCTAATGTTTAAAAATTTATTGTTGAAAATCCCCTTTTTAAAACTGAAATCTTTTAGTTCTTTGCAGTTGTAAGTGAATGTTAATTCGGTTAAAACAACCGAAAGTAATGCAAGAGTTTGGGCAATATCATAACCAAACAAGTCTTTTGCAATAAAGAATATTCCAACAGAGATTGCTGCTTCAATAAGGGCAGAACCAATAATTGCTGTGTTCATAAACGGACTGAATATTGGTTTGTCTAGTCCATTAGGTTTTCGTTTCATGCTGTCCTTGTTATCTTTTTCAAAAGCTAGGGCAATGGAAGGAATTGTGTCGGCAACAATGTCAATGTATAGAATGTGAATTGGAGAAATTATATCTTGACCAATAATCATTCCCATAATAATTAAGAAAATTTCAGCAAAATTGCTTGATAGGTTGTAAAGTATGGTTCTTAAAACGTTATTATAAATTCTTCTGCCTTCTTCAACGGCTGTAACAATTGTTGAAAAACTGTCATCCATCAAAATTATGTCGGCAACATTTTTTGTAACATCTGTGCCAGCCTTGCCCATTCCAACACCAACATTGGCAAGTTTTAGGGCAGGGGCATCGTTAACACCATCACCAGTCATGGCAACAACTTTGCCAGCAGTTTGAAATGCTCTAACAATTCTAACTTTGTGGTCGGGTGTAACGCGTGCAAAAACCGTGTAATTTTTAACAAAACTAACAAGTTCATCATCAGTTAAAGCATCAATAACTTTGCCTTCAATACCTTGTGTGTCTTTTTTAGCAATTCCAACTTCTTTTGCAATTGACATTGCTGTTGCCAAACTGTCGCCAGTTATCATAATTGGTTTCATTTTTGCTTCAATGCATTTTGTAACTGCTTCCTTAACACCATCTTTTGGTGGGTCAATCAGTCCAACAATGCCAACCAAAACCAAATCATCTTCATCTTTAACATCATATTCTTTTTTGCTTTTTATGTCTTTAAACGCAAAAGCCAACACCTTGTATGCTTTTTTGCTCATGGCTTTTTCTTTTGCTAAAAATTTGTTTTTAATGTGTTTTGTAATTTTTATGGTTTTGCCATTAGAATAATATTTTGTTGATTTGTTAATAATTTCGCCCAAACTGCCTTTAACAAGCATTTGAACCTTGTCATTTTCCATAATGTTAATGGAACTCATCATTTTTCTGGTTGAATCAAACGGAATTTCGCCAAGGCGTTCATATTTGTTTCTAACATCATCAATATTAATGTTTAAGTTAAATAAGTATTGACTAAGGGCAATTTCTAGTGGGTCGCCAATAAATTTACCCCTATTTTTGTCGGTTAATTGTGTGTCGTTGCAAAGCGATAAAATATTGTGTAATGTATTAAGCTCGTTTTTGTTTGTTTTAATATCTAAATATGTTTTGTCGTTTGCATAAATTTCAACCAAAGTCATTTGGTTTGTGGTTATTGTTCCTGTTTTATCACTACAAATTATTTGAGTTGCACCCAAAGTTTCAATTGCTGCAAGTTGTTTAACAACAGTTTTTCTTTTTGCCATTTGCTGAACACCAATTGTTAAAGTTGCAGTTATGGAAACTGGCAAAACTTCTGGCACTGATGCAAGCACCATTGAAATGCATAGCATAATAATTGAAATTGCATCTAACTTTTTAATTAAACCATAACACAAGGTTAGGGCAATTAAAATGCAGGCAATAACTGTTATGAAGTTGCTAACTTTTTTAACTTTAACTTGAAGTGGAGTTAACGATTCATCTTTTTTATCCAAACTGCCGGCAATTGAACCAATTTCTGTGTCCATTCCTGTTGCAATAATAACTGCTTCAATTCTGCCATTAACAACACTTGTGCCAGAATAAACAATGTTTTTTCTGTCTTGCAACAAAACGTCTTTCGAAATTGTTGCTGCATGTTTTTCAACTGCAATGCTTTCACCTGTTAAAATGCTTTCATCAACCTTTGCACTAACAGCCTTAATAATTCTTGCATCGGCTGGAACTTTGTCGCCTGCTTCAAGCAGTATCACATCGCCAACAACAAGTTTTGTTGCATCGGTTTCAACATAATTTTCATCACGTTTAACTTTAACTTTTGAAACGGTTAAATCTCGTAATGCTTCAATTGTGTTTTCGCTTTTAAGTTCCTGAAAAAATCCCATAAAAGCATTAACTAGCACACAACCAAAAATTACAATTGCTTCAATAACACTTTCGTTTGTAACAATTGAATAAACAAGTGAAACAATGCCAACCAAAATAAGCAAAATTATCATCATGTTGTTAAATTGACTTAAAAAAATTGTTATTGGTTTTTTCTTGGTTTTTTGTTTTAAAATGTTTTCGCCACCAGTTGAAAGCCTTGTTTGAGCTTCATCAGATGACAAACCCTTTTCGGAAGATTTCACATTTGTAAAAACTTCTTCCACTGAACACTGATATGCTTTTTTCATGCTTCTCCTTAAAAAATTTTTAATTTTAATTACATAAAATATGTTATCATAATTTTTATTATAAACCAAAAGGTTATAACAAAAACAATAAAATAAATTAAATATAATTTAGTTTTTATTTGTTAAACATTAAAAATAAAAAAATGTTTGTTTTGTGTTTAAAGATTTTTTTAATTAAAAAACAAACCAAATAAAATTAATTAATTAAAAATTATTTTTATGTTATACTTACTAAAACAAATATTGGAGAAGTTATGGACGCAATTGTTTATGTTTCAAACACAGGTTTCACTGAAAAATATGCAAAACTGTTAAGTATGGAAACAAACCTTACAGCATACAGTTTAAAAGAGGCAAAAAAGAACTTAAAACGCAAAAGCGAAATTGTTTTTTTAGGCTGGATTATGGGTGGCAAAATTAGTGGATTAAAAAAGGCAAAAAGAAGATATAACATTAAAGTTATTGCGGGTGTTGGGTTTGATAATCCTAAAAATGAAAGTGATGAATATTTAATTAAAAAGAATAAAATAAAAAACATTCCAACACACTATTTGCAAGGTGGATTCGCCATGGAAAAATTGAGTGGAGTGTATGGTTTTATGATGAGAGCAATGTTAAAATCTTTGCAAATGCAAAGCAACAAAACAAAAGAAGATGTTGCTTTTCAAAAACTTCTTTCACGTGGATTTGATAGAGTTAGAAAAGAAAATTTGCAATTAATTTTGTATGAAATAAATAAGTTAAATTAAAAAGTTTTATTTGTTAATTTTGCAAAATAAAATAGAAAACATAGTTTTAAGTTATAAAAAAACAGTTAAACAAACATATAAGAAAAAGTGCATAATAAAGCCTAAAATTAATAATTTGCATAATACTTTGCATAGTAGATGATAAATCTAAAAGTTAAAACATTAAAATATAAAATTAAAAGGTGTGAAAAATGAAAAAGGCATTGTTTGTTTCAACCATTATTGGTGAAGTTGGCATTGTGGAAGAAGATGGAAAAATAACAAATATATTTTTTGGTGGAGCAGTAAAACCAAAACAATTTGAACTTTCAAACACACCACTTTTAGAACAAGCGGCAGAACAAATTAAGGAATATTTTTCAGGGAAAAGAAAAGTGTTTGATTTGCCAATTAATCTTAAAGGAACACCTTTTCAAATTAAGGTTTGGGAAGCACTAAGAACCATTCCGTTTGGGCAAACTGCAACATATAAAGACATTGCAAAATTAATTGGCAACGAAAAGGGTTTTAGAGCAGTTGGTCTTGCGTGTGGTAAAAATCCAATTTTGTTGGTTGTGCCATGCCACCGAATAATTTCCCAAGATGGAAAAATTGGTGGGTTTACCGGTGGGATAAATGCAAAAATTAAACTATTAAATTTAGAGAATATAAACGTAAAAATTTAACTAATCAAACGTAATTGTTTGGTTAGTTTTTTAAGTCATGATAAAATAATATTTAGAATAAAAGGTTCTTATTCAAAAATATAATATTAAAAAACATAAAGGGGGAAATTAATGAAACTAACAAAAGAAGAACAGGCAATTTTAAATGGCTCTGAAGGCGAAACCAAAGCAAAAATTTTAAAAACCCTAGTGGAATTTGGCGATGTTTTTGGTGCTGAAAAATTGGTTCCTGTTACTCATGAAGGTCACTTAGTAACATCTTTTGGAATTGGGCTTATTAAACCACTATTTAGAATTATGGATGAAATTATTGATGCAGGCATTAAAGCAAAACTTCCATTCACGGTTGACCCACGACCAATTGATTATGAAAATGTTAAATGCAATTTATTAGATAAATTAATTTTTAGCAAAATTATGTATAGCCAACAAGCAAGATATGAAGAACAACTTAAAAAAATTGGTTTAAAAAATTCCGATGGCTTCACATGCACATGCTATATGGATGAGGTTGGAAACATTCCACAATATGGCGATGTTCTGTCTTGGGCAGAAAGTTCTGCGGTTGTTTATGCAAACTCTGTTTTGGGCGCAAGGTGCAATCGTAATTCTGGCATGTTAGACATTTTTGGCGCAATAATTGGCAAGGTTCCATATTTTGGGCTTCTTACCGATGAAGGCAGAAAAGCGGATTGGATTATTGAAGTTAAAACCACAACAAAGCCAGAAGCACAAATTTTGGGCAGTGCAATTGGCTTAAAAGTTATGGAAGATGTTCCATATGTTAAGGGGCTTGATAAATTTTTAGGAACAGAACTTAATGATGATGCAAAAAGTTATTTAAAAGATTTTGGTGCTGCAACAGCATCAAATGGTGCAGTTGGGCTTTATCACATTGAAAACCTAACACCAGAAGCAAAAAAGTTAGGAAGCAAACTTATTAAACCAAATGCAAAAACCTATGTTATTGACGATGCTGAACTTGAACGAGTTTACAAAAGTTATCCTGTGCTTTGGAAAAACAAAGATGCAAAACCAAAACTTTGCTTTATTGGTTGTCCACATTTAAGTTACAATCAACTTGTTTTGTGGGCAGAAAACATTATTAATGGTTTAAAGGAAACTGGAAAAAGAAAAGTTCAAGTTAGAACAGTTTTAACAACCAGCCCACAAGTTAGAAAAAAATTTGAGCAAACCGAACTTTATAAAAAACTAACAAAAACAGGTGCAAAAGTTTCAAGCATTTGCCCACTTATGTACACTAACAATCCAATTGCAGGCAAAAAACCAATTATAACTTCATCAAATAAGTTAAGAACATATTCAAGTTCAAAATATTTAAAAGATGCCGACATTTTAAATGTTATTGTTGGAAAGGAGGGCAAGTAATGGAAAAAGTTTTTAAAGGCAGAGTTGTTGGTGGCGGAACTTTGGTTGGCGAAGCAGTTGTTTCACATCAAGGTGTTAACACTTTGGCAACTTTTCAAAAAAGTGCACTTAAAAATGCAAAACAAGTTTTCAGTTCCGACCAAAACAATCCAGACATTTACAAATTAAATTTAACAGGTAAAATTTTGTGTTTGCCAAAAACCATTGGCTCAACAACAGGTGGGCTTGTTATTCAAACCATTTGTTCAATGGGCATAAATCCATCAGCAATGTTGTTTTCAGAAGAAATTGATTCGCTTGCTTGCTCTGGCATAATTCTTGCAAGAAACTGGGAAAACAGCAATATTATTGCAATTGATAAACTTGGACAAGAGTTTTTAGATTACGTTAAAACAGGCGACAAAATTGAAATTAAGGAAGATGGAACTATTAAAGTAATAAGATAAAATTACATATTAACAGATAATAAAAAAATTAAATAAAAGAAAAATAAAAAGCCACTAATTTTTAGTGGTTTTTTGTTAATTAAATTTGTTTTATATATTTATTATATAAAGTTAGGACTGCTTTTGTGTTTAATAATTGTTTGGTTTGTGTGTTTGCGTATTGTGGGTATTGAAAAGTTGTTTTTAGTGTGCTATAATGTAAATGTGAATTTTCACAGGAGGAAACATGGCGCTCAAATCGAACGTGAAAGGTTTAAAACGAGAAAATTATTCTTATAGTCAAATTGAAACATTAACAAACGAAGAACAAATGGAAATTGCTGGAAACATTATAAATTGTGCAAGCAAAAAGGAAATGCCATTTTATCAAACAGAACTTTCAAAAGTGGGTTTGTTTTATTTAAAAGAAAGATTTTTTGTTTGTGATGCAGATTATGCTAAACAAGCAGTTAACATAAATGAACTTTTAAATTATTCAAATATGCTTGGTAAATATATTGAAAAATTAACACCAAGCACATATGATGAAAACAACGCAGTAAAAAGTGAAAGTAATGCAAATAAAATTCGTTTGGCACACAGATTAAAAATAATTGGCGACACATATTTAAAAAGTGTTTATGCAAAGCAACTAGACACACTAGCATTTGATGAATTTGTTTCTGAATTTGTTAGTTTTATGCATTCAAATGTTTCAACGCAATCAAAAAAAGTTCCAATTTTTAATAAGGTTTTAACAAAAGTTTGTGATGTTTCAGAAATTGACATGGAAAAACAAGAAGAATGCAAAACATTTATTTCCAAGTTTTATAACTTACTTAAAAAACAAGAACAAGAACTATAATAAAAACCGTTTTTAAAACGGTTTTTTATTTTTTTTCAATTTTGCAATTAATAAAATTTTTTCTTTTAATTAACAAAATTATGTGTTAATATATTTCGTATGGATAAATTGTTAGAAATTGAAAGAAGTATAATAAAAAAATATAGAAACAACATTTGGAAAAAGTTTATTAGAGCGGTTGTTGACTACAAGCTTATTGAACCAAACGACAACATTGCAGTTTGTATTTCTGGCGGAAAAGATAGCATGTTGCTTGCAAAATGCATGCAAGAACTAAAAAAACACGGTAAGTTTGATTTTGGTTTAAAGTTTATTGTTATGGACCCGGGCTACGCAAAACCAAACAGAGAACTTATTGAAAGCAACCTAAAACTTTTAAATATAGATGCTGAAATTTTTGAAACCAACATTTTTAATGCTGTAACTGAAATAACTGATTCGCCTTGCTATTTGTGTGCAAGAATGCGTAGGGGATATTTATACAAAAAAGCACAATCGCTAGGTTGCAACAAAATTGCATTAGGACACCATTTTGATGATGTTATTGAAACGGTTTTGCTAAGCATGTTTTATGGTGCAGAATTTAAAACTATGATGCCAAAACTTCATTCCACAAACCACAAAGGTATGGAACTTATTAGACCACTATATTATGTTAAGGAAGCCGACATAAAACACTGGCAAACCTATAATGGCTTAAAATTTTTGCAATGTGCTTGCAAGTTCACTGAAGGGCTTGCAACTGGAAAAATTTCGGGTAAGCGAACCGAAATTAAAAACTTAATTTCCAGTTTGCGTGAAATTAATGAAAATGTTGACATTAACATTTTTAGAAGTTTGTGCTCGGTTAATCTTTCAACAATATTAGGCTACAAAAAAGATAACAAAACAATCAGTTTTTTAGATTATTACGATAAAATTTCCGATTAATTTTAAGTTTTAAAATTTGCAAATTTTAGTTTTCAAAATTTTTAACAAATTAAATTAAGTAAAAAGCAGTTTAACTGCTTTTTTATTTTTTAAACAAAAATAATGTTTTTTTCATATTAAGTATTATGAACTTTATAAATTATTTTAAGAGGTGAAAATTTTTGGAAATTTATGTTGTAAAACAAGGTGACACAATATATAAAATTGCGCAAATGTTTAATGTTAGTGCAGAAAAAATTATTGCAGATAACGAACTAACAAATCCAAACAATTTGGTTGTTGGTCAAACAATTGTAATTTTAACAAATGGGGCAAATGGAACAACGCACACAGTTGTTAGTGGCGACACACTTTTTAGCATTGCAAAACAATATGGCGTTAGTTTAAGCAGTTTAATGCAGGCAAACCCACAAATAACAAATCCGTTAAATTTGCAAATTGGAAGCATTGTTACTGTTCCAAACGTAAACCAAAACAAACGCGAAATTGAAGTTAATGGCTATTGTTTTCCAAACATATCAGATAGTGTGCTTAACAAAACTTTGCCAAGTTTAACATATCTTAGCATATTCAGTTACGAAGTTTTGCCAGATGGAAATTTGGTTAACATTTCAAACGACACAAGATTAATTGAAAAGGCAAGATCACACAATGTTGCACCAATGCTAGTTATAACAAACATTGAACAAAACGCATCTTTTTCAAGTGAACTTGCTCATGAAATTTTAAACAATCCAGTGGCACAAGCAAATTTAATTAACAATGTTATTAGCAAAATGCAGGAGAAAAATTATTACGGTGTTGATGTTGATTTTGAGTATTTGTTCCCAGAAGATAGGGAAGCATACAATCAATTTTTACTAGAATTAAAAACAGCGATAACTCCATTAGGTTACATATTAACAACTGCTGTTGCCCCAAAAACATCTAAAAACCAAGAAGGGCTTTTGTATGAGGCACACGACTATGCTTTTCATGGAAAAGTTTCCGACCATGTTATAATTATGACCTACGAATGGGGTTACACATATGGCCCACCAATGGCTGTTGCACCAGCAGATCAGGTTAAACGAGTGCTTGATTATGCGGTAACCGAAATTCCAAGTAGAAAAATTTTAATGGGAATGCCAAACTATGGCTACGATTGGAACATTCCATATGTTGAAGGAACAGCAGCAAGTTCAATTTCAAATGTTGGGGCAGTTGATTTGGCACGAGAAGTTGGCTCGTTTATAAACTTTGATAATGTTCAAAAAGCACCATATTTCAACTACTGGCAAGGTTCGCAGGAACATGTTGTTTGGTTTGATGATGCACACAGCACATATGAAAGATTAAAATTTGTGGAAGAGTATGATTTGGGTGGTGTTAGTTACTGGACAATAAACCAATTCTTCCCACAAAACTGGCTTGTGTTAAATGCAATGTATAATATTAAAAAAGTAATTTAAAAAAAATAAAAGTGCAATTTGCACTTTTATTTTTTCTTGGTTATCAAATGATTAATTCCTGCAATATCGTTAACTGGCATGCTAAAACACAAACCTTTGCCTTCTTCGTTTAAGTTTGCATTTTCGCAAATTGCTTTCATAATTTCTTTGCGTTTGTTTCTGTAAACCAAAATAAGCAACACTTCTTTTTCAGGTTGCAACTTAACACCCAAAATCGAATCGGTTTCGTGCACGCCTGTTCCTCTGCCATAAATAATTGTGCCACCAGATGCACCTGCTTGTCTTGCAGCGTCAACAACAAAATCGGAAAAACCTTTGTTAACAACAACAACAATTAAATCAAATTCTTTGTTTTTGCGTTTTTCAATTTCTTTATTAACTTGTTTAACTTTGTCATAATTAATTTTTGCCATATCACACCTCAATTTTTAAAGTTTTAATTAAGTCCATTGTTGCGCCACTTGGCTGAATTGTAAAAACTAGTCCTGTGTGTTCCATGTCAAGTTTTAAATCGGTGTAAACCATTTCAACCAAAGCCCTGCTTCTTTCTTCTTCAACAAAGCAAGCAACAACATCACGTTCAACCACGCCAAAACCAAAAATGTCGGCAACTTCACTTTCGGCAGTTCCTCTTCCTTGCATTTGTAAGGTTAGGGGAATGTTGTTGTTTTTAAGCAATTCAACAACTTTGTCGCCTTCGCCATAATTAACAATAATAATCATAATTTCAAAAGGAGGTTTAATTTTTTTCTTTCTCATCATTCTTCTCCCAAATCAAATTCAACAATTTCAATTGGTTTTTTAATTTTTCGCTTAGTTTTTCCGGATTTTTTAATGGAAATATACTTATAAATTATTCCAATAATCAAAATTATTAAAATTGGTAAACTTGCAATAAATGCAACTGTTCCAAACACATCAGAAATAATGTTTGCATTGCAAGCTTTTGCAACTCCTAAAATTAAAGGGAAAATAAAACTTGATGCCATTGTTCCCGAAGCAACCCCACCACTATCAAACGCAATTGCTGTAAATATTGAAGGACAAAAAATTGACAAAATAATGCATAAAATATAAATTGGTAAAATTAAATAAATGTAATCAATTTTATAAATTACTCTTAAAATTGCAAGAACCAAACTTAAACTAACACCAATACCAATTGCAATCATCATAACATTTTTGCTAATTATTCCATTTGTTATTTCTTCAACTCTTTTGTTTAAAACATGAACAGCAGGTTCTGCAAATGCAGAAAATAAACCAACAATTAATGATATTGGAATTATTAACCAATTGTGATTCGATGACATAATGTTAAAACCAAGAACGCTTGCAATAGGATAAAAACCTGTTAAAACTCCTGTTAAAAATAAAACAATACCCAAATAGGAGTAAACCAAACCAACAATAATTTTTAAAATTTGAATTTTTGGAAATTTTAAGTATATTGCATTATACACAAAAAAGAAAACAATAATTGGCAAAATAACAACCAAAATTGCCAAAACATTTTCTAAAAATTCAACTCCAAATTCACTAAACATAAGGCTTGCCGAACCAGTTTGTGTTTCAGTTATAACAGTTTGCGAGTAACTTGCATCATTTCCAGCAAAAATACAAAGTAAAAGAGTTGTAATAAGTGGGCCAACACTAGTTAAGGAAATTAGTCCAAAACCATCATTATCGTGTTCACCACCACTTCTAACTGCACTAATACCAACACCAAAAGCCAAAATAAATGGTACCGAAATCGGCCCTGTGGTAATAGCTCCAGAATCAATTGAAATAGGCAAATATCCACTAGGAACAATAAACATTAATGCAAAAACAATCAAATATGAAATAATTAGAACAGTTTTAATTTTTATTTGGAAAATAATGCGTAAAACTGCAAGCATTAAAAAAATTCCAACCCCAAGCGCAACAATAAAAATAAACAACCATTTGTTGATTGAGGCAATTTGTTCTGCCAAAACTGATAAGTCTGGTTCGGCAATTGTAATAACAAGTCCAAGTAAAAAACTAAAAACAAGCAATGTTGCAAGTTTTCTAGATTTACTTAAATTGCTTCCAATGCTAGAGCCCATTGTGTGCATTGCACTTTCAGCACCAACAGTGAAAAGTGGCATACCAATAATAAGGAGTAGTGCGGAAATTAAAAATTTAATTATGTCATAAGAAGAAAGGGGTGAAATTGTTAACCCTAAAATTAACACAATTAAAACAATTGGAATTATTGAAATAACACTTTCTTTTAATTTACTTAAAATATTTTTAGCCAATATTTTTCCCTAAAGTTATAAAATTACAAATATATTTTAAATAATATATTTTTTTAAGTCAAACAATAATTTGCTAAATAATGATGTGTAAACATGCACATATGTTAAAAATTGTTTGCACATGTGGGCATGTGTTAAAACAAATGTTATTATTAATTAACAATTTGATTGATTTACATTGTGCCAATTTGTTAAAATAATCTTAGGTGAAAATTATGGATTACAAAGAAGAATTTTTAAAAATTTATGAACAAAACATAAAACGCGATGGGGCAAGCGAACTTTTAAAATGGCTTTTAAGTACTGATTTTTTTACTGCTCCTGCAAGCACACGTTTTCATTCGGCTTATGCTGGTGGGCTTTGCGAACATTGCGTTCATGTTTACAATCGTTTTAAACAATTAATTAAAAGTGAGTATGGCGAAAATTATTCCGAAGTTATTTCTGATGAAAGCATTGCAATAATTGGACTGTTGCACGATGTTTGCAAAGTTAATTGTTACAAAGTTGATTTTAGAAATGTTAAAGACGAAACTGGCACATGGGTTAAACAACCATATTACACTTTCGATGAAGATTTGCCTTATGGACATGGCGAAAAATCTGTTTACATAATTAACGGATTTTTAAGATTAACACGTGAAGAAGCAATGGCAATTAATTGGCACATGGGTGGTTTTGATGCAAGAGTTAAAGGTGGAGCATATGCAACCATGACTGCATTTTACAAATTTCCAACAGCTCTTTTGTTCCATGTGGCAGACACCATGGCAACTTACTTAGATGAACAAAGATAAGGTGCTATGCAAAGTGCTATGCAAAAACTTTAATTTTGCCTTTATTTGGTGGTTTTTGCTTTTTATGTTAAAACTAATATTAAAAAAAATAACCAAAAGTTTTTGGTTATTTTTTGTTTTTGCTAAGCATAGATTCAAAGTCCTTAATAAATTCCATAAAGTGTGTAACATCAGTAAATTTTCTGTAAACAGAAGCAAATCTAATGTATGCAACTTCATCAATTTCTTTTAATCTTTCCATAATCATTTCGCCAATTTCGGCAGAAGTTATTTCTTGTTTTAAAGTGTTTTGAATTTGTTTTTCTATGTCATTAACAATGGCATCAACTTTTGCAACCGACACTGGTCTTTTTTCACATGCTCTTAAAATGCCTTGCTTAATTTTTAATGGATTAAATTCTTGTCTGCTTTCATCATTTTTAACAACCATAATTGGCAACAGTTCAACAGTTTCATAAGTGTTAAATCTTTTTTGACAATCAGGATTCAAACACTCACGCCTTCTTCTAATCATGTTGTTTTCTTCAACATATCTTGAATCAATAACTTTGCTATCTTTGCAACCACAGTAAATACATTTCATGTTAATTTTGTCCTTTTAATTTTATAAAACAAGTTTAACATAAGTTAGTGTTTTTTTCAAATATTATAACAACATTTTGTGCTTGTTTGGTTAAACTGATCAAAATGTTGTATTTAACAAGTTTGATTGTCGTTTAAATATGTACTATCAGTTTTGCTGGGTTGTTTTTGCGGGTCTTCCACAATTTCTGGCATGTACGTGTTAGAGTTTAAGGTTGATTGAGAACTAACTTCTTGGCTGGCTTTTTGCTCTGTTGAAAGTGTGTTTATGGTTGGTGCATTAGCAGGGTTTAATTCAACTAAAATAACATCTCTGCCAATTTTTCTAATTTTGTTAAATGGAATAAATATGTCAGGATTATTTTTAAAAAAACTGAAAAAGCTTTTTTCGCCAGGCACAACAATTCCTGTGATGCATGCACAACAGGAATCAAAAACAATATCAATAATGTTTCCAAGGCGTTTACCATCGCAAATGTTAACCACTTCTTTTGCTCGTAAATCGCAAAAAGTTATTTCCATAAAAACCTTAATTGCTTTTTTGTTTTATATAATATATATGACAAAATTTAACATTTAATTACATTTTGTGCTTATGCACGTTTTTACAAAATAAAAATG
This sequence comes from uncultured Clostridia bacterium, assembly GCA_944380265.1. Lineage (GTDB taxonomy): Bacteria > Bacillota > Clostridia > Christensenellales > UBA1242 > UBA6345. Next base: position 13,491 of record CALWGY010000001.1, read on the forward strand.
TTAAAATTTTGCATATTAAAAAAAACTTTCCACAAATTAATTGTGGGAGATTTTTTTATGCCAATAGGGTTTATTTGTTTGGGAGTTTTTTTAATTTATCAGTTACTATATCAAAACAACAACACAAAAAAAATTGGTGTAACACTTTTTTGTTTGTTTACAATGAGTGGATATTTAACTAACACAATAACCTTAAAAAATGTTTCAATAAACATAATTTTCATGCTTTCAGCATTGTTTACGGCTTTGTTTGTAATAAAAAATTTTAAATTAAAAGAAATTGTGAATTTGTTAGCACTTTGTGTTTTTGTTTCGTGTTTTTATGTTGTTTTAACAAAAATTAATTCCGATTTTATAACAACATTAAATCCGTACCCAATAATTTTTGTAATGCTAATTGTAAGTGTGGCAGTAATTAAAAATTTTAAATTTGTGGTTGCTTTTAATTTAATTAGTTTTTTATTTATTAGTTTATGCAATTTATTTGTTGAAAAAAACTTAGGTTTTGTTAATTTTGCAAGTTTAGAATTGTTTGATTTGGTGCTTTTGCTTCTATCAATTTTGTTAGTTATAAAACTAATAATTATAGATTTAAAACAATTAAAGAGGGATGTTATATGAAAAAACTTACAATTTTTATGTTAATACTTATTTGTTTGTGTTTGGCAGTTCCAAACATAAACACTGTTTATGCAACAGATGGAAACAAAGACGAAATGTTTGTTGTTTACACTTCCGATGGCGAAAAGTTGTTTGAACGAAGCGATGTTAAAGTTAACGATAATTACATAACAAAAAATTTTGAAATGTATGAAGTTGTTAGTGTTGATGAAAACACCAAAACTGCAAAAGCAGAATTTGTTAAAACTTTAAAAAAGCCGAATGTTAGTGTTAATCCAAATCCAAGCCAAATTTCTTTAACAGACAAAAAAATATGTTTGTACTTAACACATAATGATGAAAGTTATGTTCCAACCGATGGCTACGATAGCATTTATGGTGCAGGCGGAATTCATGATGTTGCAAAAGCATTAAAAAACAGTTTTGAACTTTTGGGAATAAACACAACATTAAACGAAACATTGCACATTCCGCACAACAGTTCGGCTTATTCCAGAAGCGAAGTTACCGCAAAAGAGTTGCTAAAAACCAATCCTGATGCACTTTTCGATATTCACCGAGATGGTGTTAGCAGACAATATTATGTAACAGAAGTTGATGGAAAGGAACGTTGCAAAGTTAGAATTGTGGTTGGGCAAGCAAATCCGAATAAGGAACAAAATTTGGAATTTGCATTGTATTTAATGAGTGTGGCTGAAAACATGTATCCTTGGTTGTTTGCCGACATATATTATGCGTCAGGTCACTACAATCAGGCGCTATATAACAAAATGCTTTTGTTTGAAATGGGAACATACCTTGTTGAAAAGGAAATGGTGTTCGACAGTGTTCATCCACTTGCGGAAGTTATTAACACAGCACTTTACAACACAACTGTTGATTCTGGAACAGGAGACATAACAATTGGTGGAAACGATGATCCAGAAGATCCAACAATTAATGACCATTTTAACAACTTGCAAAATAAAACTAACAAACGAACCGTTATTTCATTAATAATAATTGGTGTGTCGGTGGTTGTTGTGGCTGTTGCAAGTGTGCTACTAGTTGTTAAAACAAAAGATAAACCAAAAAAATCAAAATCAAACAAAAAATAATTCGAGAATGTTTAAAGGCTAATAAAACTCAAAAAATTATAAAAACTAAAAAAACTTTAAAAAATATAAACATAAATAATTTGAAAAAAATATATTTATCAAAAAAACAAAAGCAATTTTGTTGCTTTTGTTTTTTTTGTAATAGCATTATAAATTGTTTAATGCCATTTAAGTTTTTAAAATTTACAATTTATATATATTTAATAAATTTTATATTACATAATTAATTTATATTATTAAAGTTGCTTAAAAAACTAAAAAAATGTACAATAATATTTGTAATAAATAATATGTTTAAAACATTCTAAGGAGTATTATTTGGAAAAACCACTTGTTGCAGTTGTTGGCAGACCTAATGTTGGCAAAAGCACATTTTTTAATAGAATTGCGGGCAAAAAAATAAGCATTGTTAAAGATATGCCGGGTGTAACACGTGACCGCATTTATGCTGATGCCGAATGGTGTGGGCATGCTTTCACAATTGTTGACACTGGCGGATTAGATGTTAAAAACAAAGATGATTTCCAAAAAAACATAACCAGGCAAGCCGAACTTGCATGCGAAGTTGCCGATGTTGTGTTATTGTTTGTTGATGGAAAAGAAGGTTTGCTTCCTGCCGATTATGATGCAGCAAACTTTTTAAGAAAATATAAAGTACCAATCATTTTGGTTGTTAACAAAATTGATAATAACGAACTTGAAAAAACTTATGAGTTTTACAACTTAGGGTTGGGCGAACCAATTGCCATTTCTGCCGAACTTAACAAAGGCATTGGCGATTTATTAGATGCAATTGTTTCCAAATTTAAAGTTAAAGTTGATTCCGATGCAGACAAAAACAAAATAAAAATTGCAATTGTTGGAAAACCCAATGCTGGAAAAAGCAGTTTGGTTAACAAATTGCTTGGCGAAAACCGAGTTATGGTTTCTTCCGTTGCAGGCACCACACGTGATGCCATTGACACACCATTTAAGTATAACGGAAAAGAATATTTGTTAATTGACACTGCTGGAATTAGAAGAAAACGTAGCATAGATAAAGATTCTGTTGAGCTTTACAGCGTTATTCGTTCTTTTGATGCAATTAGGCGAGCAGATGTTGTTGTTTTGGTGGTTGACAGCGTGGAAGGGCTTAGCGAACAAGATGTTAGAATTGCAGGCTTTATTCATGAAGAAGGAAAGCCAAGTGTTATTTTAATGAACAAATGGGACGTGGTTGAAAAAGACACCTATTCTATGAACAAATTTAATGAAAAATTAAATGAAGATTTAAAGTTTATGGATTACTTTGTTGCTTTGTATGGCAGTGCTTTAACAGGTTTAAGAATTAACAAATTAATGGAAAATGTTAATTTGGTTCTAGAAAATGCAAGCAAACGAATAACAACAGGTGTTTTAAATGATATTTTGCAAAATGCTGTTTTAACAAACGAACCACCAACAAAAAATGGAAGAAGACTAAAAATTTATTACATCACTCAACCTTCAACAAATCCTCCAACATTTGTGCTTTTTGTTAATGACAAGGATTTAATGCATTTTTCATATTTAAGATATTTAGAAAATTGCATTAGAAATGCCGTTGATTTTAAAGGAACACCAATCAATTTGTTGGTTAATAGTAAAAAAGAAAAGGACGTATAATATATGTTAATCACTGTGCTTAAATATGTAGGATTAATAATTATTTCATATTTGTTGGGTAGCATAATTTTTGGAAGGTTGCTATCCAAACTACAAAAAGATGACATAACAAAACATGGAAGTGGAAATCCTGGAACAACCAACATGCTTAGAAACTATGGTGTTATGTATGGGCTTTTAACATTTGTGCTAGATGCATTAAAGGGTGTTGCGGCTGCATTAATTGGATACTTTATGTTTGGCGGTGCAGATGGCGGAGTTGTTGCACGTGCAGCCATTTACATTGGTGGTGTTAGTGCAGTAATTGGTCACATGTTTCCAATATTCTTTAAGTTTAAGGGCGGAAAAGGTGTTGCAACAGCATCTGGAATTGCATTTGTTGCACATCCAATTGTTGGAGCAATCTTGTTTGTAGTTTACATTGTGTTATTGTTACTAATAAGAATTGGCAGTGTTTGCAGTTTGATTGTTGCACTTGCTTATGCCATAACCGACACTGTTATGTTAATTATGGAACAAAACTATGTTGGGCTTGGACTATTATATTTTGTAATATTATTAATTATTTGGGCACACAGAGAAAACATTAAAAGGTTACTTAACAAAAAAGAAAATGTACTTGACTTAAATGAAGTAGTGCAAAAAGACATAGACAGGTTTAATGCTTTAAAAAATAAAAAGAAAAACAAAAACAGCCAGGTTGAATTAAAAGAAGAACAAAATGAAATTGAAACAAACAAAGTTACTGTAACTGAAACTAAACAAGTTGCAAATGATGAAGATAACAAACCTAATAATAATGAAAACGATAAAACAAATAATAACAAAAATGAAAATAAATAATAATTAGAATTGAAAAAATAAAAGAGAGTTTTTAAAACTTTCTTTTTTTTGCATAAATCATATTTTTGCTTCATACACTTTTGTAATAATACTGTGGAGGGAAATATGAGCAGTTACAATATCTACTCCGATATTGCTAAACGCACAAACGGAGATATATATGTTGGAGTTGTTGGACCAGTTAGAACAGGTAAATCAACTTTTATTAGAAATGTTTTAAACACATTAGTAATTCCAAACATTACTGATGAAAATTCAAAAGAAAGGGCAATTGATGAAATTCCCCAAAGTGGCGATGGAAAAAGCATTATGACAACTCAACCCAAATTTATTCCAAACGAGGCAGTTAAAATAACTGTTAACGAAAACATTGACATGAAGGTTAGACTAATTGATTGTGTTGGATATTTGGTTGATGGTGCAATTGGCCATATTGAAGATAACAAACCAAGACTTGTTAAAACGCCATGGAACACCGAACCAATTCCGTTTAGTGAAGCGGCAGAAATTGGCACAAACAAAGTTATAACAAATCACTCAACAATTGGTGTGTTACTAACAACCGATGGAAGCATAACCGACATTGACAGGTTTAACTATGTTAAGGCAGAAGAAAAGGTTTTTGAAGAATTATCAAAATGTGGCAAACCTTTTGTTATTGTTATTAATTCAAAAACCCCTTATTCCGAAGAGTGTGTTAATCTTAAAAATAGTTTGTCGTTAAAGTACGGGAAAAATGTTTTAAGCATGGATGTAACAAAATTAACAGAAGAAGATATTAGCCAAATTTTTGCAAATGTTTTAAACGAATTTCCAATTGTTTCTGTTGATGTTAACATGCCAAAATGGTTAAGTGCATTGCCATTTAGTAACAAATACATTCAAGAAATTGTCACAAACGTGCAAGATGCTGTCAATAACCAAACAAAAATTGGTGATTTTGAAAATGGTGTTGAGTTGTTTATGGACAGCGAAAACTTTGAACCAATAAGCAATGTTAGAATTGTTATGGGCGAAGGGAAAATTGAAATTGATGTTGTTCCAAAGCCAGAATTGTTCTACAAAATTTTAAGCGAAGAATGTGGTCAAGAAATTTCTTCCGACTATCATCTAATAAGTTATGTTAAACAATTAACCGAAGCAAAAGTTCAATACGACAAATTTAAAGATGCTTTAAAACAAGTTGAAGAAACTGGTTATGGTGTGGTTTATCCAACGCTTGAAGAATTAAAATTGGAAGAACCACAAATTGTTAAGCAAGGTGGCAGGTTTGGAGTTAAACTTAAAGCAAGTGCACCAAGTTTGCATTTAATGCAAGTTGACATTAACACCGAAGTTAATCCAATTGTTGGCAGCGAGCAACAATCGGAAGAACTTGTTAAATATTTATTGTCCGAATTTGATAATGACCCAAAAAGCATTTGGGAAACAAAAATGTTTGGCAAAAGTTTAAGTTCACTTGTTAATGAAGGTTTGCAAAACAAACTTGTTTCAATGCCTAATGAAGTTCAAAAGAAAATTAGAAGAACATTAAGCAGAATTGTTAATGAGGGTAAGGGCGGAGTAATTTGCATTTTACTTTAATTATTGTTTTGGATTAACCAATGTAAATTGTTAATCATATTCATTCCGAAAGGCGGTTAAAACCCGTCTTTTTTTGTTTCAATTGTTTTATTTATTAGTTTTGCAAAGTTTTAGCAAAATTAACAAAAAGTTTGAGTTTTATGTTTTTGTTTGTTAAACTTTGTTTAATAAAAGATTTCGGAGAATTTATTATGATTAATGTTTTGGAAGAGTTAAACAATTTAAAAAGTGAAAAACATAAAAATTTTAGTGAGAATATAATCAAAAATTGTCACCCCATGCTAGGTGTTCCAATTCCAAAACTTAGAGAACTTGCAAAACAAATTAGTAAACTTGATTTTTTAGAATTTTTAAATTCCAATCCAATGAAATATTATGAAGAAGTGGTTTTGCAAGGGCTTGTTATTGGTTATGCAAAGTTTGAGCCAGAGTTGAAGTTTGACTACTTAAAAAACTTTATTTCACAAATAAAAGATTGGTCACAATGCGACACTGTTGTTAGCAGTTTAAAATTTTTTAACAAAAACTTAAAACAAACCTATCAGTTTTTGGAACCATATTTTAATAGTGAGAAAGAATTTGAAAAACGCTTTGCCATAATTTCGTATATGGACTATTTTTTCAACGATGAATTTTTTAAAATTGTGCTAGAACGTTTAACAAATGTTAATAGCGTTCATTACTATGTTAACATGGCAGTTGCTTGGGCAATATCTGTTGCCTTTGTGAAAAATTTTGATTTAACACTTAAATATTTTAAAAATTCAAACATTAACAATTTCACCTTTAACAAAACCATTCAAAAATGCGTTGAAAGTTTTAGAATCACACCCGAACAAAAACAGCTTTTAAAAACATTAAAAAAATAGGAGAATAATTGAACAAAAAAACCTAATTAAAAACAAACATGGTGTTAAAAATTTAAAGTTAACATAATTAAAAAAATAAATAAACAAAAATAAAATTTAAAAACATAATAAAAAGAAAAATAATAGTATGCTTAAAAAGCAATTAAAAAAATGAAACAAATTTTTTGTTTCATTTTTTTGTTTTATTTGCAAATTTAATTTTTTACACAACTTATTTGTTTTTTTTCATTAATGCATTTAATTTGTTTATTTTCATGCTTTTTAAAATGTTTTTTCTTGTTTTAATTTTAAGTTTTACATTTTACCATTTGTTAAACACTTTTTCAGCAAAGCCCAACAAGTTTTTAATTTCAAGTTTTGTGCCATCATCTAAAATGGCAATTCCATCAAAGTAACCAAACACTTGGTTTTGATTGCTTCTTAAAATTAATGCATTAGTGTCGCTGTGCCTGTTAAGTATTGGAGTAAAGTTCATTTCAAATCTGCCATCACTAGAACTAAAAGTCCAAGGACTCAAAAAATCATCTTTTCCATTTTCTGTTTTAGGAATGTTGAATGTAACATGTTCTAACTTGTGTGCAACTCCGCCATAAAATAACATGTTTTCTGTTGCACGTGATGTGTCGCCAAATCCATAACCAATGTTAAACCCAAAACTTTTGCCATTTATTGTGCTCATTCCAGCACCCCAAAACCAAGTGTTTTTATATGTCCAAACGCCACGTCCCCAATCAAGCAGTGCAAAGGTGTCATCTTTTTTAAAGTTTATGTTTTCATTTCCAAACTTAACTTCGCCATATGCCTTAAAGCCAACAATTTTTTGATTGTAGTAAAAAGCTTTTTTATTTTCCTTAAATGGGGTGGCAATAACCATGCTTTGTTTTGGTTCGTCTGTTAAAGTTAAGTCAACTTCCAAATTTTGTTTTTTATCAAAATTTAAAAAGTTAAGGTAAAGTTTTCTGTTTTTTCCATCATGCAAAAATCTTATGTCGCAGTTTTTGTTTCTAAACATAACATCACCGGTTTTGGAAGATGATGGCATGTTTATTTTTTTATGTTCATTAAAATTTGTGTTAAGTTTTCCCATTGGAAAAAATGTCATAATGCTTTTTGTTTTTTCTGTTCGGTTTTTAAAATTTAAAATAGATGCAGAAATTAATCCCATATACGAGTTGTCGGCAACGGTTAGGGCAATTCCATAATCGCTGTTATGAATCAAGTAATAGTCCCATTCCTTAATTTTAAATTTTGATGCTTTAATTTTGTTTCTATCATAAATTTGAAGCAGTTGTTTACTAAAACCTGCATTGTTAAGTTCTCCAAACTTGTTTAATAGTTCGCATTCTTCAACAATTTCAACCACAAAATCACCTCACGTTTTTTTTAATTATATCAAACTTTTACATTTTTAAAAATCATATTAGAATACTAATTTAATTTAATAAAAAAGTTTTTTTATGTTATACTTATTCTAGTTAAAGTAAAACATTACTTTCTGTTTAATTATTAGTATTAATTTTAATCTGAATTTTTAATTTTAAATTATTTAATTTTATTTAATCAATTAATCTGAATTTTTAATTTTAAATTATTTAATTTTATTTAACCAAAAGGTGAAACATGAACGTTAATGATGTTAGATATCAAAATCAAGGATTGCATGTTGTTCTTGCATTGTTCACTGTAACAAATGGCCAATTTAAGGTTTTGTTAATAAAAAGGAAAAATGAACCATTTAAAAACAAATGGATTTTGGTTGGCGGTTGTGCCTACAACACCGAAACTGGCGAGCAAGCAATGAAACGTGAACTTTTTGAAAAAACCAAAATCACAGATGTTGATTTTCAAATGTTTAATGTTTTCACAAATCCAAATCGTTCGCCACTAAAACGAATGATTGCAATTGGATATTTTGGTGTTAGCGATTCATCTATAATTGAAAAATTTAAGCAAACTGAAAAGGCTTCGGATGCTGAATGGTTTGAAATTGATAAAGTGCCAGAACTTGGCTATGACCACAAAGAAATTTTGGATGAGGCAATTGAGCATTTGAAAAATAGCATATTTAAAACAAATATAATGCGAAAACTTTACCCAAACTATTTCACATTGCCAGAACTTCAAGAAACATATGAAACCATTTTGCAAGTTTCGTTGGATAGAAGAAATTTTAGAAAAAAATTATTAAATGAGGGGCTTATTGTTGAAACCGATAAAACAATTAAACGTGGCAACTCAAAGCCAAGCAAACTTTACAAATTTTCATCTGTTAGCACAACATTTAATTTTTATAAGTAACAAAAAGAATGTTTTTGTAACAATTTAAAAAAAATGTTTACAATATTTTTGTGATTTATGTTTATATGTGATAAGCTTTAATGGTTAAACAAAAGTAGAGTTTAAAGAGGATTTATTTTATGTACGAAACTGAGCATATTTTATACATTGTTTTTTCTTTATTATTTGTTTCTGTTTTATTATTTGGCGCACATTTTATTAAAAGCCAAAAATATAAAAATTTATTTTTGCTAATTTGGGCGTTTTTGTGTTTTTTCATGCATATTTCAACAATGTACACAACATTTTTTATGCAAAACGGGGTTGGTAATGCTTACGACAATCAATTGTTCCCAATTTATTTCTGCAACTATATGATGTATTTGTTGCTAGCAACCAGTTTGTGGGCAAACAAGGAAACAAAATTTTTTAAAATAATGGCAACATTTGTGGCTTATGGCGGAACCTTTGGTGCACTTATAACTTTGTTTGTAACACCACCAGGATTTAGTAGTTGGTTTAATTTGCAATCAGCATTTTCACACACCTGTTTGTTAATTGGCAGTTTGTGGTTGTTTGTTGGTGGTTATGTTAAAATTAATGTTTTCAATGTTGTTCCATATGCATACGGGCTTTTAAGTTGCGGAGTTGTTGGTGGAATTGTTGAACTAATTTTCTATTTGGGTGGATTACCTAGTCCAAATGCAATGTATTTGGTTCATGGACCTGTGGAACTACCAGAATTTAAGTGGTGGATGTTTGCAATTGTTATGTTATTATTAATTTTCATATTCACCATAATTTGGGAACATTTCACACGCAAAAAAGAAGATAGATGGTTTAAAACCAGCAAAGATTTGTTTATGTATTTGCCAACAAGAAAAGTAAAAAATATAACCACAACCCAAACAACCCAAGAAAGTTTGGATGAGAGCACAGAACAAAAAAATAGCGCGGAATAGTTTTATTGTTATTTAAACTTCAAAATTGTTAAAAACTGCATGATACTAAATGTATTATGCAGTTTTATCTTTTAAGCGAAAGTTTGCTTTTAAATCTTTTGTTTAAAGGTTTTAATATTGAAAAGTTTTTATATATTTCTTTTTATTACAAATTTGATGTGATACAAAAAATTGTGATATAATATTATGGGAGTGATTATGAGTAAATTAACATTAGTTGTGCCACAAATTAAGGATTTGTGGTTTAAAAAAGAAATAAAAGAAGACCCACACACAATGGACTATAATGCAGGGTATGATTTAAGTTTTAATGGATATAATCGTGAAGATGGAACCATTCAAACAGACATAACAGAACTAAGGGAAGTTTGGTCTAAAAAATGGATTGGAAATGAGCCATCAAATTTTTATTATTACATAAAAGATGGTAACACTTTTATTGGCGAAATTTACGCAAAGTTTGATAGCAACAAAAATTCATATGAAATTGGCATTGTTATTAAAGGCGAGCATAGGGGGAAGGGTTATGCAACACCTGCAATTAAATTGCTTTGTGAAAAAATGAAGGAGTATGGAGTTAAAAATTTATATCACAAACTTCCTGTTTCCAGAAAAGGAGCAGTTAAAGCCGATTTAAACAATGGCTTTGTTGTTGTGAAAGAAAACATTGATGGTATGAAAAAGTTTGGCAAAGTTGAAAAATTAGTGTATTTAGAAAAAACATTATAAGCAAAACATGAAATTAAAAATACCCAAAACATTTTGGGTGTTTTTGTTTTTAGGAACACAAATTTGTTTTGTTAACACAACTTTTTATGTTTTACATTAAAACATGTTTCTATTAACCTAAAAACAATCAAGAAATAAAAACTTAAAAAGTAATTGTTATTATATATTTTTAAGTTGGTACCCATAAAAGTACCCACAAAAGTACCCATAAAAACTAATAAAAAATAAATATTTTTTAACAAATTTGAAAAATGTTCAAAAAACAAAAAAATACCTAAATTTAGGGATTTGACGTGGTGGACCACCAGAAACTCGAACCCTGGACCCACTGATTAAGAGGTACATTTGGGACTTCTTTCTTAATGCCTTTTTATACCAACTAATACCCTTAAATCCCTTATTTTCTCTACCAAAATCGTGTTATTCAAGTTTATCTCTTAACCTATAAATTTGTCTAAAATCATTTCAGTTTTTGCAGTTTTCTTTTAGACAGTTATAAAAACAATTTATTAATAGTGTTTTATACTCTTATTTGTTTGATTTTTTTGATATATTATTATAAAATAAAATTAACATTTGGAGGATGATATGCAAAATTCACATACCACCCCACTTCTTAGAAATGACTTAAAAGAATTTTTAATTAGGTTAGGTAAGATTTTTTCTAACATTTCAATATTAGCTCTATTATTGTGTTTTAGCGGAATTCTATCTTTTGCTGCAACTGCTTTTATTTTGCTTATAGGTTTTGTTGTCATTATTTTATCTATTGGGACCATATTTATCATTGTTCCTAATTATTTTGATATATTAATGTCAACATCTCAAGTATCTGCAAAGATTTCTGCTTTCTTTTTAGAAAATTTTTATATATTTGCTTCAATTGCCATTGTAGGAGCAGTTCTTTCTTTGATTCTGTTACTTTTAGATAAGAGAAATAAACATATCGCTCGAATAGTGATTTCTTCGGTTGTAATTGCAATTGTGATTATTGCTATAATAGTTGTTGCAACGGAGGTGATATAATGAATTCGGTGAAATTAAAATTGGTTGGAATCAATTCAAAACTTATTCCTAATATTTTTATTGATGACCAATATGTAAAATGTAAGAAAAACGAATTTGGCTCTTACGAAACAGATTTTCAAACAGAAAAAGATGAAATTAAAATAGCTTTTTCAAGAGAGTTAGAGTTGAAATCTAAACTCTGGTGGTTATATGCAATATTATCATTTATAGTAAGTGTTTTCGGAATTTTTAACCCACCTTATGATAGAAAATGTATTTCAATGGATTGTTCTTTTATAGTTAAATTAAAAGATGTAAATAATATTAATATAAAATTTAATTCCTTATCTTCAAGTGGCAGAGCTGTTGAAGTAGAAACGGAAACAAGTTTTGAAGAAATAAAAAATGAATATACAGTTGATAAAATAGCTAAAAGAAGATGGATAATACTGCTCATAGCCAGAATTTTGGCTTGGATAGGAATTGCTATTTTATTAGGTTGGCTAATTGCAAATCAAATTGGTTAGGGAGGGATTTATGAAAGTATATATAAAGAACAAATTTTGGTCTATTGGTGGAGGTTCATCGGTTGTAAACGAAAACAAAGAAGATGTTTTTAAGGTAAAAGGTCGTGCATTTAGCATAACTCGTGTAAAATATGTTTGCGACTTAGAAGGGAACAGACTTTTTAAGATTAGAAATAAATGGTTTAATTGGTTTATTCATAAAGCATATATTTATGACGCAAATAAAAATAAGATTGCCACAGTGAAAGACAAATGGTTTAATGTAAATCAAGAATATTTTGTTATGGGTTATAAAGACGAAATTAAAATTCAAGGAAAATTTTTTGGTTTAACAACTCAAATTCTAAAAAATGGTGAAGTTATCGGAACAATAAGAAGACAAATTGCTTTTATCAATGACGCCTTTGAACTTGAAGCGAATGAACAAGACATGCCTTTCTTAATTGCTCTTGTTATAGCAATAGATAATATAACAGATAAAAAACATAAATCATAAGGAGTTATTATGAAAAAGAAAATTTTAAGTTTTTGTCTAGCATTTGCTCTTATGATTCCTGCAATATTTTTGCTCTCTGCTTGTGGTGGTGACAATGACACACCTAAAAAAGATAGGACAAACACTGCTAAAATAGTTAGTGTTTATCAAGATTATCAAGCAAGCCTTTATGTCGAAATGACAGGATTTAAACACGACGAATATGAACTTACTGGATCTTCTCGTAATAACTTAACTCTTGAATTTTCAATAAATAATGGAGAATGGTTTGAATGTTATCCTGTACAAGATTTTTATGATGAAAGTGGCAAGGGTGTTTATCAAATACTAAATGCCACATATAACTATAGAGATAGTGAAGTTAGTTCTTTCACAACAATGATGACAGCTCAAAAAGTAGAGCCGGGAGAAATTTCTATATCTGCTCGTATTCCAGAATCAAACACATACAACGCAAGTGCAGGCACATCTCCTACCCCCTACACATTAAAATCAAAAATTCAAACAATTGATGATAAGATAGGTGCGGGAGTTTATGCATTTGGTTCTGTAATAGCGTCAAGTGCCCCTGAAGAAGAAAAATTTGTTTTTTATCAAGATTCTTTAGATCCATATGACTTAAAAGTAGGAAGAGTTTATTCACAAAAAAATGAAAGCGGTGAAAGTCTTGGTTATGACATTTTTGTAAGAGAATTAACAGAAGATGAAAAAACTGAATTTTCTGCATTAAATCTTGAATATAAAGTTTTGAATTATACTTCAAAATATATAACAACTGTCGAAGGCAGTGAAGATGAATATATAGACACTATGGAAATAACTAATGATGAAAATGATGCTATTTATTCCACAAAAGGCTGGACAGATAGTTTATTAAGTTTAAGTGAAAGAAATCTTTGGACTTATACAAATGATGGAGTTAAATACGAAAATGTGATTTTCCTCGTAAGGCTAAAAGCTACTGATGATACTGTTCAATCAGAAGCTTTGTGTTTTGAAGTTTCTATTGATACTGAAGAAATAACACAATAAAACATAAAGTCAAAAAACTCTTTGAAATTTTGGGGTTCACCCCATTTTAAGATGTAAAAAATGACTGGGAATTAGTGATAATTCTCAGTCTTTTTTATGCAATTTTTTCAAAAATTTTTAGACAATTTTTTAGACAGTGGCAATTTTTAAGTAAAATTCGATGTTTTTATGCAATGTGAAATATTAAAATTTTACATACAAAAATGACATTTTTTTAACACTTTTTACAAAAATTTTAGACAATTTTGGGCTAAAATTTATATGCTTAGATATTAAAAAAATCCCTTATATTATAAGGGATTTAACGTGGTGGACCACCAGGGACTCGAACCCTGGACCCACTGATTAAGAGTCAGTTGCTCTACCAACTGAGCTAGTGGTCCAAAACTAAATTAAAGCATTTAAATGTTATAACAAATTAACAAATTTGTCAACGGCCTTTAATAAATATTTACTAAAATAAATTTAAAAATTAAATTTTGGTTTTTTGCTTTTACTAAGCTTGGTTTATATGGTAAAATTAGTTAAGTATTTTAGGAGTTGTTTTGTTATGAGAAAATTTGCAGTTGTTAAAAATGAACATTTAAAATATGGTGTTAAAGCGGAAGATATTAAACTTCCTGTTAGGGCAACAAAAACATCTGTTGCATACGATATTTATTCACCAACACAAGAAGTTATTCCTGCTGGCGAAACCAAACTAATTTTTTCAAATTTAAAAGCGTATTTTAATGATGATGAAGTGTTGTATTTGGCAACCACAAGTGGCATGGGCAAAAAAGGAATAATGCTTGCACAAGGCATTGGAGTAATTGAAAGTGACTATGCCGACAACGAAAGTAATGATGGTAATTTAGGTTTTATGCTTTATAACCATGGAAAAACCGATTTTGTTGTTAATGTTGGCGATAAAATTGGTCAAGCGTGGTTTGCAAAATTTTTGGTTGTTGATAACGAAATTCCTCCAACCGCAACAAGAAAAGGCGGTTTTGGAAGCACCAAAAAATAGGAGATAATTATGAGTAACTATTTGTTTGAAAGCGATGAAGAATTTAAGTTTTTCATGGGCGACACACTTGCATATAATAACATGCAAAACATGGTGTCAAAACTTGTGTCGTTCATTAAACCACAATATATGGTGGAGTTTGGTTCTGGCAGTGGAGCAACCAGCATAAGGCTTGCCAAGGAAAATCCGCAAACAAGCATTGTTGCTGTTGATTTGCGTGAAAAAATGGTGGGCATTGGTGCTGATAAATCTAGCAAAAACAGAATTAAAAATGTAACATTTGTGAATGGTGATTTAACAAAACTTGGAAATTTTAATTTAAAAAATGCAAGTTTAATTTTGATGATGTATTCTTTTAGATACATTGCTGACCCAGTTCAAAACAAATATGATTTTCTAAAAGATTTGTATGATCACATGAGCAAGGGTAGTTATGTTATAATTGGCGAAACATTTATTGATGAAAATGCTAGCAAACAAACAATTAGAAAACAACTTGAAGATAGATATTACAACAACAGCAAAGACATTTATTGGGCAAATTTAAAAGGGCTTTCTAAGGAAGATGTTATGAATGCTTTAACCATTCAATCAAAACACAGAGAAACCACAAAAGAACAAATTGAACTTGGTGTTAATCGTGATGGTATTTATTATATTTCTAGGGAATGGATGTTTGAAAATGCGCCAAAAATTGGTTTTGAAATTGTTTTGGGTGAAAGGCTAAACAGTTTGTCCGACACAATTTTTGTGTTAAAAAAATAGTTAATATTTATTAATTTTTAACGCATTATATCAAATGCTATGCAAACATTAATTAAGTGCTATATTTAGCACTTTTTTGTTTTGTTGCATAACACTAAAATTTAATGAATAATTATGCAATAATTAAAATAATTATAAATAAAAATAAAATTGTAAAAATTAGTTTATTCACAAAATTTAACTCAATAAAAATATAATTTAATATGGAAAATTTTAATAATTACATATTAAATTTAAATTATTTAAAACATAACTATAATCAAATTAAAAACTATGTTGGAAGCAATGTTAAAGTTTGTGCAATGGTTAAAGCAGATGGATATGGGCATGGTGCAAAAGATGTTTGTAAAGCAATTAAGCATGCCGATTTTTTTGGTGTTGCAAGTGTGCATGAAGCAAAAAATATAAGGAAATTTAACAAAACAACGCCAATTTTGGTTGTTGGAATTGTTAACTTGGAATATGTTTTGTGGTGTAGCAATAACAATGTTTCCATTGGTGTTTCGGCATTAACAGAACTTGAAAATATTGTTAAAGTTTTAAATGGAAAACCAGTTAACATTCACATTAAAGTAAACACTGGTTTAAACCGAATTGGTGTTAATAATGTTAAAGAATTTTTGAAAATGCTAAAGGTTTTTAAAACGAATAAAAACTTGAAGCTAGAAGGAGTGTTTACTCATTTTGCAACAAAACTTAACGATGTTGAATTCATTGTTAAACAGCACGAAACATTTCAAAAATTTATTAAGCATGTTAATCCGCAAAAGGTTATAATTCATTGTTGTAACAGTTTTGCAACTTTAATGTTTCCAAAGTATCATTATGGAATGGTTAGGTGTGGTTTTAATTTGTATGGCTGGGAACTTGATTACAAATTAACACTTAAACCAGCATTAAACATAACCAGTAAAATAATTTTTAAACACAAAATTAAAAAAGGTGAAACTGTTGGTTACGACCGAACATTTTTGGCGCAAAAAAATTGTGTTGTTGGTGTTTTGCCAATTGGTTATGCTGATGGGTTTGATAGAAGGTTGAGCAACAATTTTAAAGTTTTGGTTAACGGAAAGTGGGCAAATGTTATTGGAAACATCTGCATGGATATTTGCATGATTGACTTAACAGGAATTAATGCAGAAGTGGGCGATGAAGTTGTTCTGCTTGGCAGAAGTGGTGGCTATGAAATAACGCCATACACATATGCAAAAGCACTTGGAACAAGCCCATATGAAATACTGCTTAAATTCCAGTATTCAAGAATGAACAAAATTAACATTGAGTAAATTAGAATGTTATAAAAAATTTGTAAATATAAATTAGCAGTAAAAAAAATAAAATGTGTTTTATAAAAAGATTTATAAAATTTAAAGGTTAAAAACTTTAAAATAGGGTAAAAATTTATGCAAAATTTTTGCCTTATTTTTTTGTAACCTTTCATTTACTTTATAAAAAATTTTTAATATGATAAACTAATTATATGAGAATTATTGCAGGAAAATATAAAGGAAAAATATTAAATAGTTTTGAAGCGGAAAACATAAGGCCAACATCAGATATGGTTAAAGAAGCAATTTGTAGCAAAATTCAGTTTGAAATTCCAGATTCTGTTGTGTTAGATTTGTTTGGTGGAACGGGCAATTTTGGGTTTGAAATGTTAAGCCGTGGAGCAAAACATGTTGTTATTTGTGATAACAACGATAAAAGCATTGCTATCATCAAAAAAAATAATTCAATGTTAAAGGAAAATGCCGAAATTTTGCAAGGGGATTATAATAAGTGCTTAAAAATGCTTGCGAATAAAAATTATAGGTTCGACATAATTTTTCTTGACCCACCTTACAAAACTTCATATGGCGAACAAGCATTAACATTAATTAAAAAGTTTAATTTGCTAAACCATAACGGAACATTAATTTTCGAGCATGAAAAAGATAAAACTTTTGATTTTTCTGGCTTTGATTTGTTTGATAAAAAAACTTATGGCATAAAACAAGTAAGTTTTTTCACAATAAACGATGACGAACAATGCACAAACAAAAACAATCAACCAGCAAGCGATGGTGGACAATGATTAAGGTTATTAATTTGAAGGATTTCATTTATCCTGATGTTGCAGTTGCTGAACTAGAACGAGAAATTGAAATTTGCAAACTAACAAATGTTTTTGCCATAATTGCAATTCATGGTTATGGTTCACATGGTGTGGGTGGCGAAATTAAAGCGGAAGTTTTAAAAAGTTTAAAAACATTAAAACGCCATAAAAAAATTGTTAACTATTTTAAAGGCGAGCAGTGGACAGAAAACAATGCTTGTTACTTAGAATTAACAAGGCTTGAACCAGAACTTATTTTGAACGATCAAACAAACAATTTAAACAGTGGAGTAACAATAATTTGGATTCAAAAATAAAAAAAGGGTAAACCCCTTTTTTGTGTTTTGCTTGTTTGCAAACTTTAATTTTGCTTTTTTTAATCAATTATTTTTTATTATTTTGTTTTATTTTAATAAATTTATTTGTAATGGTTTTAATCATTTGTATTTTTGAAAATTTATAATTGAATTAAAAAATCCAATCAAACAAATTCACGTAACGAATTTAAAAATTCTTCCAAATTCTCTTTAAATTTTTTTGCATAAGATAAAAGTTGTGGATTAGCATCTTCAAATTCATGAATTAATTCGTCCATTTGATTAATTCCCATTTTTGTGCCGTTAATCATAATTTCAGCAATTTTTTCGTCACTTCCGTCCATCATTGTTTCCATTTTAGAAACCATAAAACTGTTTGCTTTCATAAACATGCTAATGTCATCTGGTTCAATTTCATAATTTACTGCAATTTTTTTTATGTCTTTAATAAATTCTTCATAGTATTTGTTTTGTTTCTTTATTAGGTTTTTAAGTTTTTCGGTTTCAATTTCGTTTTTTATGTTGTCAATTCCAACAATTGCTGCACTTGCAGCTTTGTGAAGTTCGTTAATTAATTTTTTTGTTTGTTCCATTTTGTTTCTCCAAGATTTTTTTATAGTAGTTTTTTAAAATTTTGTTTAATTTATGCAAGTTTTTTTGTTTTTCAAATTTTTAACAATTTTAGTTTGAAATTTTAAATTTGTAACACAAAAAATTATTATTAAACAAATACAAACATAAACTTCCACGCATAGGCAAAAATAAACTTCATGTGCGCGAATAAAAACAGTCCCACATATAGAAAAAACAAAAATCCACAACACAAAAAAGACTAACAATATTTTAATTTTATTAATTGACAAACATGCCTTAATATGGTAAAGTATTCTTGTTCCACATGGATTGGGCTTTTTTTAAGTGCTTAAAAATGATTTAAGCCGCCTATAACAGTGAGTATGGAGAGAGGAGGTATTAACATGTACGCAGTTGTTGAAACAGGTGGAAAACAATATAAAGTTTCAGTTGATGAAGTTTTTAATGTTGAAAAACTTGATGCAAATGTTGGCGACAAAATTAATTTAAAAGTTTTAATGATTGTTGATGGCGACAAAGTTAAAGCTGGCAACGATGTTAAAAATTCTGTTGTTGAAGCAGAAGTTGTTGAACATGGAAAAGATAAGAAAATTGTTGTGTTCAAATACAAAGCAAAGAAAAATTATCGTCGCACACAAGGTCACAGACAACCTTACACAACTTTAAAAATTATTTCAATAAAGTAGTGTTAAAATGACTAAAATAAAATTTTATAAAAACGAAAACAATTTTTTTAAAATAGAAGCCACTGGTCACACAGGATTTGACGAAAGTGGAAAAGATATTTTGTGTGCATCAATTTCTAGCATATTGCAATCTGGTGCTTTGGGGCTTAAAAAAGTTTTAAAGTTAAAACCAAAAATTGTTAACAACATTGATGGATACATTTTAATAGAGTTGCCAATAAACCAAAATTTAAGTAAAGCGCAAGTGTTGTTTGAAACAATGTTTGAAAGTTTAAAGGATTTACAAAGTGGTTACTCTAATTACATTAAATTGGAGGTAATAGATTATGTTTATTAGAATACAACTATTTGCCCACAAAAAAGGATTAGGAAGTTCCAAAAACGGTCGTGAAAGCCAATCAAAAAGATTGGGTGTTAAAAAAAGTGATGGTCAACGTGTTGTTGCCGGAAACATTATTATTAGACAACGTGGAACCAAAGTTAATCCAGGGGAAAACGTTGGTTGCGGAAAAGATTACACCTTATACGCTTTAACAGATGGTGTTGTTAAATTCAGCCATGTTAATCGCGATAAGAAAAAAGTTAGCGTTGTAACCGAAGAAAAAAAATAGTTTAAAAATTAAAAAAAATCACCAAAGTTTGGTGATTTTTTTGTTTGTGTTTTTGCTTTTAATTTTTGTTGATTTGTGATAATATTAAGGTGTGCGATGTTAAAATTTAATTTGCTTAAATTTTAAGTTTTGCTTCTTTAAAAAACAGCACAACTTTGTTGTGCCATCGCACCAAAACAGTTGCTAGTTTTGAGTTAATTTGAACTTATTAAGTTTACATAAAACTTTAAATAAAATTAAAACTAAAACAAAAATTAAATATAAAACAAACAAACAAAAATTCAAGTTTAAAAATTTTTTAAGCGAAGGAAAAAATGTTAAAATTCACAGTTTCAGAAAACGAAATTTTCATTCCAACATCTAATGAATTTGACGCCAAACAAACGCTTGAATGTGGTCAAGTGTTCAGGTTTAAAACCACACCTTTTGGGTATGAGGTGTACACTTTAAACCATAAAGCAACCATAATTTGTCAAAAAAGTGGCACAAAAATTGTTTGTGATGATGTAAATTATTTTATAAATTACTTTGATTTATTAACAGATTATGCTAAAATAAAGCAGGAACTAAGGAAAAATGATTTTCTTAAAAAAGCCATAGATGTGGGTTATGGAATAAGAATTTTAAGGCAAGACCCAATTGAAACAATAATTTCTTTCATAATTTCACAAAATAATAACATACCACGAATAAAAAAGATTATTGAAACAATTTGTTCAGAGTATGGCGAAAAACTTGATGGCTACAATGCTTTTCCCACACTTGAAAAGTTGAAAACAATTCCAAAACAGTTTTTCACTGATATTAAGTGTGGTTACAGAGATGATTATTTGTTTAGTTCAATTCAAAAACTTTGTGGTGGCTTTGATATTGAAAAAATTAATAAAATGCCATCAAACGAGGCAAACAAATATTTAACAGAACTTAAAGGCGTAGGAAACAAGGTTGCGGATTGCATATTGCTTTATGGGTTTCACAAAACTGATGTGTTTCCAACCGACACATGGATTAAAAAAGTTTACAACGATTTTTATCCATCAAACAAAACAAAATCTGCCATTCAAATTAGAAATGAGTTTGTAGGTTTGTTTGGGGATTTGTCAGGTTTTGCTCAACAATATTTGTTTTATTCTAAACGAGAAAATTTAATTTAAGGGGAATTACATGGGAAAAGGAAAAAGAATTGCATTATTAATTGATGTTGATAATGTTAAAATCAGCAAAGATGCTGTTGAAGAATTATTAGGAAAACTTAACAACTATGGCGAAGTTGTTTACTGCAAATTTTATGGATATAACGACAGAAAACACTTATATTTAAGTGATATTATTACAAACTATGGTTACGAAACTGCACCATTTATGAGACTTAAAAAACGTTATAGCCAATTAGACAATCGTATTATTGTTGATGCTGTTAGCATGAACTACACAAAACCAGACATCGACACATTCTGTATTGTTGCTGGTGATGGAGATTTAATTCCTTTGCTTGTTGAATTAAAATCTTGCGGAAAAACAGTTATTGATGTTAACACCGAATATCAAGAACTTAACACACATATGTTTGATGAACACATTAACCTTGTAACAATTAACAATGAAGCACAAACATACACACCAAAAACAAAGAAAGCTCAAACAACTGTTAAAAAGCAAAAAGCAGCTGCTGCTCCAAAACGTGTTGTTGCAAAACCACAACCGGTTTATGAAGAATATGAAGAAGAAGAGGAAGAAGAACCAGTTTATGTTGCACCAAAACGTCAACCTCAACCAACACGCACACAACCTCAACCAACATATTCCAGACCTCAAACAGTGGCAAAACCACAACCTGCACCAGTTGAAGAAGAGGAAGAAGACTACGATTCATATTTTGATGATGAAGATGATGAACCAGTTAAACCACAACCAACAAACACAAACGATGATTTAGATAATTACATTGAAGATGAATATTACGATGAACCAAGTGGCGACTATGATTTGTCAGAAGTTTTAAAAGACATTACCGCTCGTTATAACAAACTTGACTTCACAAACAATGAAAACATGAATGAAAAACTAAAATTAATTCGTGACATTGAAAACCTTATTGAAAATGAAAATTCAAAAGGTGAGGGAATTTATAGCGATAACGAAGATATCCGTCAAATTTTCAGCGACCTTCAAGATGTTGTTGATGATATGAAAAATGCTTTATAAAAAAAATAAAAAAGGAACAATTTTAAACATTGTTTCTTTTTTTATTTACAAATTTTGGAAATAAAATATTTAAAAAAAAATAATAAAAAATGTTGTATTAAGTTTGTTAATGTGATATTATTTCTATGGAGCAAATTTCCCTAATTTTGTTTCCAAAATATTTAACCTTAGTCAAAAGGGAGAGTTTCACTCTCTCTTTTGACTTTTTTATTGTCTATTTGTTGCTTGTGTTTTGTTGCTTATATCATCACATTTTGTGCAAATGTTTCTCAGCGGTTTTTATGTTGTCAGTTTATTTGTTTATCGCAAATTTTGCATTTTTAAATTTTGCGTATGGTTAAATGAATGTTTTGTTTAAATGTTTTTAAGTTGAACTATTATATAATAATTAAAATATATTTAATATAGTATATAAACAAAACTAAATAAAATAACAAATTAGGTATTTATTTTTTTATTTTATTATGTTATACTTAACTTGTAAAAATTAAATAAAAATCTGCTTTTTAAGTTGGAGGAAATGTTATGTGGAGTGATATTGTTGCTTTGTTTGATGGATATGGAGCAATTCCAATGATTATTATGCTTGCAGGTGTTATTTTGTGTATTGTTGAAGTTTTTGTTCCGGGATTTGGTGTTTTTGGAATTTTAGGTGGAACTTTCACAGTGGGCGGAATTGTTGCAAGAATGATTATGGGGGCAAGCCTAGACCAATTTTTAATTATGGTTTTAAGCAGTGCTAGTTTGGTTGTTCTTTCCATAATAATAATGTTAATTTCAGCAAAGTGTGGGTTAATTAGATACAGTCCATTAATCGAAGACAAAACAAGCGTATCGGTTAACTACGGAAAAGACAACAAACAACTTTTAAAGTTGCTTGGCAAGGTTACTTTTGCCGAAACCGAATTTAAACCAACAGGCAAATTTAATTTTAATGGCGAAACATATGAAGCAACAACATATGGCGAATTTATTTCTAAGGGAGAAAAAATTCAAATTGTTGAAATTAAAGCAGATAAAATTTTTATAAAAAAATCGGATAGTGTAAATGGAAAAACAAAATAACTTAAAGCATGCAAAGGAGTAAAACATTATGTTAAGTATGTTAAATGCCGGAAACACTGCACTTTATGTTTGGTTAGCTGTTTTAGGGGTTTTGATAATTTTAATAGCCATTTTTGTTGGCATTGTTCCAATTAATGTTTGGATTAGAGCAATGGTTTCAGGGGCTCACATTTCTGCACTTAGATTAATTGGTATGAAGTTAAGGCATGTTGAGGTTGGCATGGTTGTTGACAACTATATAAATGCAAAAAAAGCAGGTGTTGAACTTACCATTGACGACCTTGAAACGCATTACATGGCAGGTGGAAATGTTGAACGAGTTGTTGATGCATTAATAACTGCACATGGTGCAAAAATTGAACTTTCGGTTGAAACTGCAAAAGCCATTGACCTTGCCAATCGTGACATTTTGGCAGCGGTAAAACAAAGTGTTAATCCAGTTGTTATAACAACACCAGAAATTTCTGCGGTTGCAAAAGACGGAATTGAACTTCGTGTTAAGGCACGTGTAACAGTGCAAAGCAACATCAACAAATTAATTGGTGGCGCTGGTGAAGACACAATAATTGCACGTGTTGGCGAAGGTATTGTTACAACTGTTGGTTCAGCAGAAACACATGAAGAAGTTTTAGAAAATCCAGATTCAATTAGTAAAACTGTTTTAAATAAGGGGCTAGATAGCGGAACAGCATTCACAATTTTAAGTATCGACATTGCCGACATTGATGTTGGTAGGAATATTGGCGCAAAATTGCAAGCAGAGCGTGCGGAGGCAGATATGCAAATTGCACAAGCAAAAGCTGAAGAAAGAAGAGCAATGGCAATTGCTGCTGAGCAAGAAATGCGTGCAAAAACTCAGGAAATGCGAGCAAACTTGCTTAATGCTGAAAGCGAAGTTCCAAAAGCAATTTCAACTGCTTTTTCAAATGGACAAATTGGCGTGTTAGATTACTACAAAATGCAAAACATTTTGGCAGACACCAACATGCGTAATTCGCTTAGCGGAAATGATAAAGTATCAAATAAAAAGCGAAAACCCGATAAGGATTAGTTGTTTATGGGAAAAGTTGAAATTATCATTTTAGTTGTTGTTGTTTTGTTTATTGCTGTTTTTGTGTTTTTGTTTTTAGATAATTCAAAAAAAATAAAAAATAGTCAACAAAAACCACCCGAAAAAAAAGCAGATGAAGTTAAAAAGGATGATGGCGGAAAAGCTGAAAAGCCAGAAAACTTAAAAGAAGTTAAAAAGGTTATGGAAGATGTTTCTAACCAGTCAGAAAACTATTTGAAGCAATTATTGATAAATGATGATGGCAAAAAAAGTGACGATATTAACTTTGCAGAAGTTTCCGAAGAAGAAATTTTAAAACCTATTGAAAATGATGATGAATTTGAACAAGAAGAAAAAGCTATTGAACTTGGAAAAAAGAAAAACAAAGTTCATGTTTTTGATGAAATAGAAGATGATAATTTTCGTGAAAACACAACATCAGTTTTAAATGAACTAGATTCTAATGAAGAAACTGAACAATTAATTAAGGACAACACTCAAAGCGAAATAAAACTTGAAAACTTTGAAGAAGACGATTCTGTTGGAGAAGAGTTTAAAAATATGAGTAAACGAATGAAGGTTTTAATGGTTTCTAATGTTTTTGAAAAAAAAGTTAACAATAATGATGATGACAACATTAATTAAATAATTAAAGTAAGAAAATTAAAAAAGTGGAACTATAACGTTCCACTTTTTTTTAAGTTTTTAACAAGTAATGTAATCCTTTCATTAAATTTTAAAATCTGCATATAACCAACAAATTATCAAGTATTATCAAATTTGACAGTATTATTATTTTTTTATTTTATTATAAATTTATAAAAAAAATAATATATATAATTAAGCATTGTAAAATTTTCATTATTTTTATTTGTGTTTTTTAATTTTTGCAATGTTTAATAAAAATTTAACATAGTTGTTAATAAATTTTAGGTGATTATTATGATTTTAGAAGAATTAACTAAACACATTGATGCAGATTTTTCAACACTTTTAGGCGAGTTTAAACTAACACTAATTGGATTAAGGGCAATTACTGTTCAAAATTTTATAAAAATTTTAAGTTATACCGCAAACAAAGTTGTTTTTAAAATTAAAAACGATGAAGTTATTGTGGAAGGTGAAAACTTTAAAATTGCTGAAATGGGTGTTAAAGATGTAATTTTGACAGGGAAAATTTATAAAATTTATTCAGTTAAAGGTTTAAACAATGAAAAAGTATAGTTATTTTATTAGAATTGAAGGGCTAAATTTTGATAGATTTTTTAATGAACTAAAAAGGCAAAATATAAAAATGTTTAACATTTCTATGCCAAACTATAAAACTTGCGAGTTTGGGTTAACTTTTGCAGATTATCATAAAATAAAAAAGCAAAAATTACTAAAAAACTTTAAAACAACAGTTTTAAAAACATATAATTTGGGTTTTGTGTGCAACAGTTTTATAAAAAACATGGGGCTTTATTTGGGCGGAGTGGTTGTTGCTATTTTTTCTATTATAATTAGCAAAACCACACTAAAAATTAATGTTTTAGGCACTCAAAACATAAAACAAGAAGAAATTGTTAATTTACTTAAACAAATTGATGTTAAAGTTGGAAAAATTAACACTGTTTCAAATGAAGACATTGAAAAGTACATAAAGCAAAACAATGATAGTGTTAGTTTGGTTTCGGTTGTAAAAAAGGGGACAAACCTAATTGTTAACATCAAGGAAAAAATTGAAAAAATAGAAGATATTTCTCCAATTTGTGCCGAATATAACATGGTCATAGATTCAATTGTGGTTTCACAGGGCGTTGCAAAGGTTAAAAGTGGTGATGTTGTTAAAAAGGGTGATGTTTTGGTTGAACCAAAATCTGTTTTAACAAATGGCGAAGTAACGTTATTAAAACCAATTGCAAACATAAAAGCAACAGCATGGATAACGGGTTTTTGTGAATTTAAAACCGAAGAAGATGTTTTTAAAAGAACAGGTAAAAAAGTTGTTTGGTCGAACTATGAACTAAATGGTAAAAAATTATTTTCAACCACACCACAAGTAAAGTTTGAAAATTACGATAAAATTGTGTATAATAACTATGTGTTTAAAAATTTCTTTTTACCACTTAAATTAAATAGAACAATTTTTTATGAAACAAAAAAAGAAACTATAAAACGTAATTTTGAAGAAAATAAACAAAGTTTAATTGATAAAAGCAAATCAATTGCTTATTCAAAATTGCCAAAAGGTAAACAAGTTTTAAGTGAAGAAACAATAATTTCACAAGCAAATAACACATATTTTGTTAACACTTACTTAAAAATTGATGTAAACATTTAAAAGGATAAAATTATGTTAATTAATTTAAAAAACGAGAAAAAAGCAAAAAAATATTTAGTAAACATAATAAATGCATTAAACACTGCAAAAAATTATTTAAAACTTTCTTGTTCTCAGGTTGAAATTAACGTGTCGTTTGTTTCAAAGTCGGAAATAAAAAAATTAAACAATCAAACAAGGGGAATAAACAAAGTAACTGATGTTTTATCATACCCAACACTTTTAACCGATGGATGTGGTGTAATAGACAAAAAAATTTCTAAAAAAGCATTTCCATTCGATATAAACCCAGAAACAGGCAATCTTGTTTTAGGCGACATTGTTATTTGCGTTCCACGTTGCATTGAACAATCAAAAAAATATGGAACAACAAAAACTCGTGAAATTTGTTATTTAAGTGTTCATGGATTTTTGCATTTGTTAGGGTATGACCACATAGATGATGAAGATAAAAAATTAATGCGACAAAAAGAAGAAGAAATTTTAAATATTGTAAGTTTAAATTAACAAAATTTATGTTTAATTTTAAATTAAATTTTAAAAGTTAAAATGTATAATTATACATAAAACTAATTAAAAATACATAAAAAATTTGGAGAAAAATATGGATTTTAAAAGCGGATTTGTTGCAATTATGGGCAGACCAAATGCAGGCAAAAGCACACTTTTGAATGCAATTTTAGGCACAAAAGTTTCAATTGTTTCGCCAAAACCACAAACAACCAGAAACAATATTATTGGCATTTATAATAGTGTTGATTGTCAAATAGTTTTTACAGACACACCGGGCATTAACACAGCAAACACAAAACTTGATGAGTATATGCAAAAAAGTGTTAAAAACGCAAAAAATGGTGTTGATGCAATTTTACTTTGCGTTGATGGTAGCAAAGGAATTAAGGAAAAAGACATTGAATTTATTAAAGGTTTTAAGGGCACTGAAAATTTAATTTTGGTTGTAACAAAAACCGATTTAACAAACTACGAAAAACTTTATCCGCAACTTGCAAAGTTAAATGAACTAGATTTTGTTAAAAGCATAATTCCTGTTTCGTCATTTAAAAAACGAAACATCGATGTTGTTGTTAATGAAATAAAAAAATACTTAACCGACAACATAAAATATTTTGCCGATGATGAGTACACCGATAAGTCGGTTAGGTTTATGGTTTCCGAAATTATTAGGGAAAAGGGCTTGTGGCTTTTGCAAGATGAAATTCCGCATGGAATTGCTGTTGAAATTGCAAATTTTAAGGAATTTGGCAACAAATTTGAAATTGATGCCGATATTATTTGCGAAAAAGAATCACACAAACAAATAATAATTGGCAAAAATGGTGCAAAAATTAAAGAAATTGGAACCAAGGCAAGGCTAGATATTGAAAATTTGCTTCAAAAAAAAGTTTACTTAAACTTGTTTGTTAAAGTTAAAGATGGTTGGCGTAACAAACAAAGTGTTATTGCTGATTTGGGGTATGATTTAAAAGATTTAGATAAATAAAACTAACAAATTTTCACATACTAAAAAAAAGGAGTTTTTGGTATGGAAGATTTAAAAAACACATGTTGGAAACTTTTCAACGAAACAGGTGAAGTTAGTTATTATTTACTTTACAAAGCATTAAAGGAAGAAGATGAAATTTAGTGGAACAAATTAAGTTTACTGGAATTGTTTTAAAAAGTGTAGATTACAAAGAAAAAGATAAGTTGTTAACAATTTTTAGTTTGGAACTTGGCAAAATAACGGCAACATTAAAAGGTGTTAAGCAAGAAAAAGCAAAATTAAAATTTGCAGCCATGCCTTTTTGTTTTGCCGAATTTGTTGCCAGCAACAACAATGGTTATTTAACAATTACAGAATGTTATCAAATTGAAAGTTTTTACAACATAATTTCAAACTACAATAAGTCCATAACAGGTTTTTTGTTTTTAGAAGTTTCATGCATAATTATGCAAAAAACACCAGATGAGATGTGGTTTTTAACTTTGATTAATTTTTTAAAAGAATTGGAGTTTGGCACAGCAAACGAAAAGGTGTTGCAAATTAAGTTTATGCTTAAAACCCTAAACAAAGTGGGGTATGGCTTAAATTTTTCTAACTGCTTAGAATGTGGTTTAAAATTTATTAATGATGTTTACTTAAACTTAAACACAGGTGAGCTTGAATGCTCAACATGTTTTGGTGTTAATTCATTAAAATTAACAAAACAACAATTTTCAATTTTAAAACTAATAGATTCTTTATCTTTAACCGAACTTAAAGGTGTTAAGCAAAAAGATGATGTTTTAACAGAAATTGTTAACATATTAAAACAAAATTTAAATTTGCGATTGGGCTCAAACATAAGGTCGTTAATATAACAAAAGATGTTAGAAATTTCTAGCATCTTTTTTTACTAATTTTATTGGAATTTTTGTTGTTTTTTAAGTTAAATTAGTTGGCAAAAAAATCTGGTTGTTCTATAATAAACCTGATGTCAAAAATAAATACATATATAGGAGTTTTTATGGCAAAAAAATACGTTTATCTTTTCAAAGAGGGTAATGCAACAATGCGTAACCTACTTGGTGGAAAAGGTGCAAACTTGGCAGAAATGACAAATCTTGGTTTGCCTGTTCCACAAGGATTCACAGTTACAACAGAAGCTTGTAACAAATACTATAAGGACAACGAAACACTTTCAGAAGATGTGTTAAAACAAATTGATGTTGCCTTAGCAAAAACCGAAAAAATAACAGGAAAAGTTTTTGGTAGTAAAGAAAATCCATTGCTAGTTTCTGTTCGTTCAGGTGCAAGAGCAAGCATGCCTGGCATGATGGACACCATTTTAAACTTAGGTTTAAATGATGAAGTTGTTGAAGGAATGGCAAAATTAACAAACAACCCACGTGTGGCTTATGATAGTTACAGAAGATTTGTTATGATGTTTGCTGATGTTGTTATGGGCGTTGACAAAAGCAAATTTGAAGCAATCATGGACAAACTAAAACAATCAAAAGGCGTTGAAAACGACACAGATTTAACAGCAGATGATCTTAAAAAACTTGTAAAAGACTACAAAGCTCTTTACAAAAAAGAATTAAAATCAGATTTCCCACAAGAACCAAAAGCACAATTAATTGAAGCAGTTAAAGCAGTTTTCCGTTCATGGAACAACCCACGTGCCGAAGTTTATCGTCGTATGAACGACATTCCAAGTGAATGGGGCACAGCAGTTAACGTTCAATCCATGGTTTTTGGAAACATGGGTGAAACAAGCGGAACAGGTGTTGCTTTCACACGTAACCCTGCAACTGGCGAAAAAGAATTGTTTGGTGAATATTTAATGAATGCACAAGGTGAAGACGTTGTGTCTGGCGTTAGAACACCAAGCCCAATTAGCCACTTAAAAGAACAAAACGAAAAACTATATAACGAATTTGTTGCTGTTTGCAATAAACTTGAAAAACACTATAAAGACATGCAAGACATGGAATTTACCATTGAAAATGGCAAATTATATATGTTACAAACTCGTAACGGAAAAAGAACCGCAACCGCAGCATTAAGAATTGCTATTGATTTGGTTAAAGAAGGCATGCTTTCTAAAAAAGAAGCACTTTTAAAAATTGAACCAAAAAGTTTGGATGCACTTTTACACCCAATGTTTGATGCTGATGCATTAAAGAAAGCAAAAGAAGTTGCAACTGGTCTTGCTGCAAGCCCAGGTGCTGCATGTGGTCAAATTGCATTAACACCAGAAAAAGCAAAAGAAATGCACAAAGAAGGCAAAAAAGTTGTTTTAGTTAGAAGCGAAACCAGCCCAGAAGATATTGAAGGTATGGCTGTTGCGTTAGGCGTTTTAACTGCAACTGGTGGAATGACATCTCACGCAGCTGTTGTTGCTCGTGGAATGGGTACAGCATGCGTTGCAGGCTGCAAACAATTAAGTGTTAGAGAAGAAAAGAAAGAAATTTCACTTGCTGGAAAAATTTTAAAAGAAGGCGACTACATTTCAATTGACGGTTCAACAGGAAAAATTTATGCTGAACAAATTAAAACTGTTGAAGCACAAATCACTGGCGATTTTGCAACAATAATGTCTTGGGCAGATGAAGTTGCAAAAGTTAAAGTTAGAGCAAATGCTGATAACGAACGCGATGCTGCACGCGCTTTGTCACTTGGTGCAACAGGAATTGGCTTGTGCCGTACAGAACACATGTTCTTTGAAGCAAACAGAATTAAAGCAGTAAGAGAAATGATTATTGCAACCGATGCAAAAGCAAGAGAAAAAGCATTAAACAAAATTTTACCAATGCAAAAAGGTGACTTTGTTGCAATGTTTAAAGTTATGAAAGGTTTGCCTGTAACAATTCGATTCCTAGACCCACCACTTCATGAATTTTTACCTCATGAAGAACCTGAAATGAGGGAACTAGCAAAAGAACTTGGAAAAACATATCAAGAAATTAAAGATGTTGTTGATGGTTTAAGTGAATTCAACCCAATGATGGGATTCCGTGGATGCCGTCTTTCAATTGTTATGCCAGAAATTGCAAAAATGCAAACAACAGCAGTAATTGAAGCAGCAATTGAATGTGTTAAAAAACACAAAATTGAAGTTCATCCAGAAATTATGGTTCCACTTATTGGTGATGTTAAAGAATTCCTATATGTTAAAAACATAATAACAACAACTGCTGATGAACTAATTGCAAAAGCAGGAGTTGACATTACTTACAAAGTTGGAACAATGATTGAAATTCCACGTGCTGCAATCACATCTGATGAAATTGCTAAAGAAGCACAATTCTTCTCATTTGGAACAAACGATTTAACGCAAATGACATATGGTTTCAGCCGTGATGATGCTGGAAAATTTATTGGCGATTACTATGATAAACGTGTTTTGGAATATGACCCATTTGTTAGAATTGATGAAAAAGGTGTTGGTCACTTAATGAAATACACTGTTCAAAATGCAAGAGCAGTTGATAAAAACTTTAAGTGCGGAATTTGTGGTGAACAAGGTGCTGATCCACTTTCAGTTGAATTTGCACACAAAATTGGTATCACATATGTTTCATGCTCACCATTCCGTGTTCCAATTGCAAGACTAGCAGCAGCACAAGCAGCTGTTAAATGCGGAAAATAATTAGTTTTAAATATTATTTTCTTTAAGCTTGATTAAAATTTAAAAGATAATAAATAAATAAAAACAAAAAACAGTGGTTTTCCACTGTTTTTTTTGTGTACTATTTCTTTTAGTTTTGTTATAAAACTCAAAATTTAACTACTATGCAAACATTGTTTAAACCATTAAATATGGCAGTTTTTTAAAAAATTTAATAAAAATTTAAAAAAAATACAAAAATATAAAGGAAAATTAAAAAAGTTGTTGTATTAATTAATTGAGATGGCATTTTTTAGATATAGAATTATAACTAATTTGGGAGGTTGCATATTTGGATAATTTTGAAGAATTTAAACAAAAAGTTAAAGATTCAAACGATATTGTGTCAGTTGTTTCAAAATATGTAACTTTAACAAAAAAAGGAAAAACATGGTGGGCAAATTGCCCATTTCATTATGAAAAAACACCAAGTTTTGCAGTTAATGGTTTGGAACAATATTACCATTGTTTTGGCTGCGGAGTTAGTGGTGATGTTTTTAGTTTTGTTCAACATATGGAAGGGTGTGACTTTTTTGACGCACTAAAAATTTTAAGTGAAAATGCAGGGCTTAGCATGCCAGACTTTTCTGGTATTGAAAAAGATAGTGAAAGAAAAAAAGAGCGTGAACAAATTTTTTCAGTTTTACGTGATGCAGCGGTTTATTATTGTAAAAACTTAAACTTGCCCGAATCAAAACCTGCAACAGAGTACATATTTTCAAAACGTAAACTTAACATGGAAGCAGTTAAAGCATTTGGTCTAGGATATTCGCTTGGTTGGAATGAACTTATTGATTATTTAAAAAAGAAAGGTTATTCTTTTGAAATAATGCAAAAAGCAGGCTTAATTGAAAAAAATAAGAATGGAAAGTTTTATGATGTTTTTGCAAAACGATTAATTTTCCCAATAATTAATTCCAACGATAATGTTGTTGGTTTCAGTGCTAGGGCATTAGATAACAATTCACAACCAAAATATCGAAACACTGGCGACACACCAGTTTTTCAAAAAAACGAATGTGTTTATGGTATTAACCTAATCAAAAAACTTCGCAGAAGTGAACCTTTAAAAGAAATAATAATTGTTGAAGGGCAAATGGATGTTATTTCACTTTACAAAGCGGGGGTTAAAAATGCGGTTGCATGTTTAGGCACAGCACTAACGCAAAATCATGCAAAGCAACTAAAAAAATATTGCGATAAAGTGGTTGTTTGTTTTGATGGTGATGGCGCTGGTAAAAAAGCAACTTTAAGAAGTTTAGATATTTTGGTTAGCGTTGGGTTAAATGTTTTTGTTGCACAAATGCCAGCAGGTGTTGACCCCGATGAGTTCATATTAAAATATGGTTTAAATGGCTATTTGGAATTAATTAATGATTCAAAATATTGGGTAGAATATTTAATAAGGGAATATGCACAAAACTTCAACTTAAAACGTGCAGATGAAAGAAATTCTTTTGTGGTTTCATCGTTAAACGTTATAAAAAAATTGGATAGCAACACTGAACAAAATGTTTATCTGGAACTTGTTAAAAATTTAAGTAACATTTCAATGGATGTTTTAAGAAAGGATCTTGAAAATATTGATAATGTTAAATTAGAAGAAGTTGTTGTTGAAGAAAAACCGGAAAACACTTTAACAAAAGAAAATGCTTATGTTAAAGCAGTTAAATTTGTTTTAAGTGCATTGCTTCATAAAAAAGACTATGCAACATTAAACGATGATGTTAAAGATAACTTAATTGATAATGACATAATTAAACTTTATGAATACATTGAAAGTTGCAAACAAAAAAACACGCAACCAATTGTTAGCCATGTGTTTGATATGTTTAATGTTGATAATAATCCACTAATAAATGACATTGTTAATTTTAATTTCAACGAAATTAACGATGATGAAAAATATTATAACGATTGTGTTAAGTTGTTAATTATTAGTGGGCTTGAATTAAAACAAAAAGACTTGGCACTTAAAATTTCACTAACAAACGAAATTGAAGAGCGTAAAAAACTTTCAATGGAACTAGCAAAAATAATTCAAAAACAAAACAGTTTAAAAAAATAATAAGGTACTATGCAAAAATTAATATTTTGGCTTTAAATAGTAATTTTAAAAGGATTATAAATGGAAAAGAAACTTGAAAATGATATAAACAATTTAATTCAAATTGCAAAAAAGACAAACGAAATTCACGAAGATGACATTGTTAACAAACTATCAAAGCACGAGTTAACGCCAGAAATTATGGCTGGAATAATAACTATGTTTGAAGATGAAGGAATTAAAGTTATTCCATCAGAAGAAGTTGTTGTTAAAGATGAAGATTTAAAAGAAATAATTAGCACAGTTAAAGTTGATGACCCAGTAAAAATGTACTTAAAAGACATTGGAACTGTTCAACTTTTAACCAGTGAACAAGAAGTTGAACTTGCAAAACGCATATTAGAACACGATGAACGTGCAAAAGCAGAACTTATTGAAAGAAACCTAAAACTTGTTGTTTCCATTGCAAAAAAATATGTTAATCGCAGTTCAATGCAATTTCTAGATTTAATTCAGGAAGGTAACTTGGGGCTTGTTAAAGCAGTTGAAAAATTTGACTACACAAAAGGTTTCCGTTTTTCAACATATGCAACTTGGTGGATTCGCCAAGCAATAACTCGTGCAATTGCCGATCAGGCAAGAACCATCAGAATTCCTGTTCATATGGTTGAAACAATTCACAAACTTTCGCGTGTGTCTAAACAATTAATGCAGGAATTGGGTCGTGACCCAACAACAGCAGAAGTTGCAGAACGAATGGGAATTAGTGAACAACGTGTTAACGAAATTCAAAAAATTGCACAAGATCCAGTAAGTTTGGAAAGTCCCGTTGGTGAAGAAGATGAAAGCAAAATTGGCGATTTTGTGGAAGATGACAGTTTTAAAAGTCCAGCCGAAAGTGCAGCACAAGACATTTTAAAAGCACAACTTCTTGCAGTAATTGAAACTTTAACTCCACGTGAACAAAAAGTTATTAGGCTTAGGTATGGTTTAGATGATAATCATCCACGAACACTAGAAGAAGTTGGTAAAGAATTTAATGTTACTCGTGAACGTATTAGACAAATTGAAGCCAAAGCATTAAGAAAACTTAGAAACCCTAACAGAAGTAAAAAATTAGAAGACTTTATAGATTAATGTTAAGTTATAGATTAAGTGAAATAGTTAAACTCTGCAAAAATCACACTCGAATTGCTGATGTTGGTTGTGACCATGGAAAAGTTTTGGGTGAACTTGCAAAAAACGGAGCAAAATTTCTAGTTGCATCTGATATAAGTGAGCCAAGTGTTAAAAAAGCAGAACAGTTGTTAACCAAACTTAATTTTAAAAATTTTGATGTTAGGGTGGGTAATGGTTTCGAAACATTATCCGACAGCGACAATTTAGATTTAATAATTGTTGCTGGAATGGGTGGTTTAGAAATTATTCAAATTTTAAAAAATTCAAAAATCAAACTTACAAATTTAATTTTGCAACCACAAAATAATGTTGTAAAATTAAGAGAGTATTTGTGCAACAACAATTTTTACGTTCAACTAGATTATGTTATTTGTGATAAAGATAAATTTTATAACATAATAAAAGTTAAAAAAGATAACAAATTTCATAAATTAACAAAAAGAGAAATAACTTTTGGAAAAACAAATTTAAAAACTTTTAATCCAGAATTTATTTCTATGCTTGAAAGTCTTAATTTTAAACTTGCAAACAGAGTGCAGGGCATTAAAGATGAAAGTTTGAAAAATGAAATTGTTGAAACAATCAAGGAAAACAATGTTGAAATTGAACGTGCAAAAAACAGGAGATAGTATTATGGAAAATATTTTAAAGTATCAAAGTTTAGATGCTAAAAAACAACAGTTAGAAAAATCAATTTTAACTTCTTCTGAAAAAGCAGTTATGAACAAGATGATTGCTTATGTTAAAGAAGCTCAAAACAAAAGCATGGAACTTGAAAACCAAGCAAAAAAATTAACAGAAGAGTATTTAGCATTAAAAAAGGAATATGACAAAAATATATTGTTAATTAAGGAATTAACTTCAAAAAATTCAGATGAATTAACAACCGAGCAAATGGATCAAATTTTTCATCAAATTAATTTGGTTTCAAGCAATTTGTATATGATTGAAAGAAATTTAAACATTCAAATTGTTAATATCAAAAACATATTAAAAGAATTTGAAGCAACCAAAAAAGGTGTTATTCAAGCAAGAACAAAACATAAAGAAAGCAAACTTAAATATGAGGCTTTCGTAAATGATGTTAATCCTAAAATTGAAGCCATCAACAAAGAGATGCAAAAACTTGAAAGTGTGATTGATGAAAAACTTTTGGCAAAATATAAATCATTAAAACACGACAACATTTTCCCAGTTTTTGTTCCACTTGAAAATGGCAATTGTGGTGGATGCAGAATGGCACAACCAAAGGGTAGGTTAGACAAAATTAAGTCAGATGGATACATTATTTGTGAACAATGTGGCAGAGTTATTTACAATAAATAATCTATAAATTTTAATTTGAATTAAATAATATTTAACAAAAAAAATGAACTGTAAATATGCAGTTCTTTTTTTAAGTGCACAAGAATAATAGCAATGCAAGGAGCGTTTTTTTTGTTGTTTTTTTTAATTGATTTTTTTCAAAAAAACAAATGTTAAAACTTACTAAAAATAAGTATAAAATATTGCTGTATTTTTTGTTTGTTTTGTTTTTAAATTACATTATTTTTTTATTTGTCTTTTTTTAATTTTTATGCTCCAAAGTTTTATTTGAATTTCGTTTAAAAATGTAACAAAATATTATTAAAATTTTTATCTTTTATTTTATAAATTTTTTAAAAACATGGTTAAATTTTGACTATGTTTTTTGTTTTTTATTAATGTATAATTATACATATAATATCTAATTAAATTAATATAAGTTTCTTAATATTATATTTACAGTTTATAATTATTATTAAAAATATTTATTTTGCAATAACTTTTTAATAAAAACATTAAAATATTTTGTTTATGACAAAAAGTGTATAGTTTATGACAATTATAAATATACATAAAAACAAATAAAAATACACAAAAAATGTTAAAAATTTTCATAAATTTTAATCAAATTGTTTCATGTTTTTTTAATTAAATTGGCACAAGCTTTTTCGAAAAATTCATTCAATTTCTTTCAAGTTTTTTAGTGATTTATTTCAAATTTTTTTATAAAAAAATAGCCATCAGTTTGTTTATATTTTTTATGAAAAAATTTTTATTTTAATTTATGTTGACTGTTATTATTTGTTGTATAATTTTCACTTTTTCTTTCAAGTAAAAAATTGTTAAGTTAATTATTTTTTAGTTGTTGTTTTTTATGGTTTTAAATTTTAATTTTGTTTTTATAAAAAAATTTACGATCCGCTTTTGTAAAATAATTTATTTATTTTTGTGAAGGTCGATTTTTTGTGTTTAATTTGTTTTCTTGTTTTTTGTTTGTCCAAATATTAAAACGAAAAATAAAAAATATAAATGTGTGGGGTAGTGCTCACTGCAAAAAAGTAAACACACAAATTTGTAAATGTGTTTTTTTTTCAAATCATTAATTTTAACCACGAATATTAATTTAAAATGCAAATAAAAATCCAACTTCAAAGTTGGTTTTAATTTTTGTGAGAATGTAGAACTAAAAATCTTATGAAGCGTAATAACTTGTGTAGCGTAATAATTTTTGTTGGATATAATATTCACTCTTGTTTGCTTTATGTTTAATAATGCAATGGTTGACAATTTGGTTTGATTTGATTTTTCTTCTTTAAGTTTTTTTAAATTTTAAAACCAACAAAATTGAATTATCAAAATTCTAATTGATAAATGCATTTGTTGTTTGTCAACTTTATTTTCTAGTGAAATTATTTTTTTCGTTTTTCTAATTTGCTTAATTAACGCATTTTTTCTTAATTTAAAAATAACGGCTTAAAAATTTAATCTTAAAAATTTAATGGCACAAATAATTAAACATGCAATTTAGTGATATTAAAATTGTTGCTGTTTTAGCAGAAATTTGGCATGAAAAAGAAAATGTTGAGTCACAATTTTATTTGTTTAAACACTTAAAATTTGTGCAAAACAAATTAACCAAAACCTATTGATTTATTTGACTAAAATCGCCAGATTTAATATACTATGAGCAGGCAAAATATAATATATATATATTATTTAACATTTATTTTGCTTAAATTAATTTTTTTTGTACAAACTAATACCAATAAAATTTTTCCATTATTTGTTGTACTTTTAAGTGAACATTTTAGTTTGGCTTAGTTTAAAAATAATGCTAATAAAGCACGGAATGATAAAAAGGAAAATTTACTAATGCGAAATAAAAAACCAAATTTTAGAGTAAAACATCCATATCAAAATTTAATTAATAGTATTTTTATGGGACTAGTACTGCTACTAAGCAGTATTTTGTCCGTTTTTTTAATTAAGCCAAACACAAATTCAATTGGCTTTGTTGATGCTTATGGCGGAAATGGAACTGAGGAAAGACCATACTTAATTTACAACTTAAACGACCTTAAAAATGTTAACACATTTTCAACAAGGGCAAAGGTTGCAAGTTTGTCTCCAAGGCATTTTAAACTTATGGCAAACGTTGATGCAACAAGTTTGAATAATGTTGTTTCAAAAGAATTTCAAGGCATTTTTGATGGTAATGACAAAAATTTAAAAGTTGAATATAATTTATTTAATGAAATTGAAGAAGGTTCAACAATTCAGAACTTAAATATAGATGTTAACTCTCGCATTTCAGAAAACACAGGCTATTTAGCAAACATAAATTATGGAACAATTAGCAATGTTTCATTGATTTCAACAAATCCTAAATTCTATGGTGAAGAGAATGCGGTTTTGTACAATAAAATACTTGAAAACAATACTAAAATTGAAAATTTGAGAAAAACTAATGGACTTATTGTGGAAACAGAAGAAAATAATTCTGAAGAAACATCCGATAATTCGGAAAATTCCGACAATATATCAAATGAAACTAATCAAAAAATAAATAAAGTATCTTCAGAACAAATTGATTATGTTGCTTACAAAGAATCTTTATTGTTCCCTGAAAAATTAACAGAATCAAACAATTCTGTTGAATATTTTATAAATTTAACTGAAGATGAAGTTTTTGCTTCAAAAAATGAAATAATAAATAATCCAAACATACTATCAAGCTCTGATGGTAATGTTTCTTTTGTTTCTGAAAATCTTGTATACGTTATAAGTGAAGATAATTTAATTAGTTTTGATGAACTGGAATTTGAAGTAAAACAAGAAAACTATGTTAATAGGATAGATTTTTTAAATAATGAAATAGCAAGAAAAGATTTAACCGATGAACAACGTTATGCATATATTGTTGAATTTTATAATTTACAAAATTCATATGAAGAATACTATACTGAATATTGCAATAGATTAAACGGGAATAATAATGCGATATTCAGTAATGGTGTTGATTTAGAAATGTCAAACTTAGAAAGCGAAGTAAATATTTTAAGTCAACAATTACAAGATAATAGTTTCAGTTCTCCTCTAGTTATTTATAATGCTTCAACGGGTGTAATTGAAAAAACATCGGTTGGCAACGATTCTGAAATGGATACTCAATCTGATTCAAACACAAGTGTTAAAGTCTCTTCTGGAGTTTATGCTGAACACAGTTATGGAACAAACACATCAAGTTCATCAAGTATAGGTGGAATTACAAGCACAAATAGTGGTCTAATAATTGAATGTATTAATAAAAACAATGTTACTTGCACTGGATCATCTGGAAATAGATATGCTGCAGGTATTTGCTTAACCAACACAGGAAACATAGTTGATTGTTATAGTGGAAAAGCTTCAAATGGCACAAAAAGAACAGTTTCTGTGACAAATTCAAGCTACTTAGGAGATGCTGGTGGAATTGTTAGATTAAATTCAGGAACTATTAGAAGAACAATTAATTTTGGTGACGTTAAAGCACGTTATGGAAACAATGGATCAGCCAGAACAAGTGTGGGATCTGGTGGTAGTGGCGGACTTGGAACAGATCAAATAGGAAGCGGACTTATTGGACGAGGTGGTTCTAGAGGTACATATGGCAGATATGGTTATTATGGCTATAGTGGGGGATCTGCAGGAGCCATTTCTGTTGATAATATTGGCACTATAACAGGTTGCTATAACTATGGTTATATTCAATCTGGATCAGGCGGAAGAGGTAGTGGTGGTTCCGGCGGCGGCGGCGGCGGCGGCGGCGGCGGCGGCGGAAATGCAAATTTTGGTGGCGGAACTTCTAGTGGTGGTAAAGGAAAGGATGGAAAACCATCCTCATCAACTAGCACGACTGGTGGATCTGGTGGATCCGGGGGATATCGCGGTAGAGGAACTAACTATTGGTTGTCAGCTGGCGGCGGCGGTGGTGGTGGCGGCGGCGGCGGCGGTGGTGGTGGCGGCGGTGCTGGTGGATTTGCAACAATAAGCTCAAACACAACATTCCCAAACCCATATGGCAAAAATGGCGGTAGTGGTGCTAGTGGATCTAATGGTGGCAATGGATCAGGAAGTTTTATGGGTATTGGTGGATCTGGTGGATCTGGTGGATCTGGTGGATCTGGTGGATCTGGTGGGGCCAGAGCTTATAATGGTAGTGGAAATGTCGGAAATTCAGGTTCTTCAGGAGATAATGGAAAAAGTGGAGGTAATGGTATTTGTGATAAAGGTACCAGCGGATACGACAATGGTGGCAGCGGCGGCGCTGGTGGTAAAGGTGGCAATGGCGGAAAAGGTGGATCTTCTGAAACTGCGGGATCCCAAAATGCAACAGTGCCAAAAACAAAATCAAGCTATTCTTCTTTTAACTGGATTTCAATTTGGTTTATGGGGGGAAATGGACCTGAATTAAGGTTTGATAAAGATGCAAACCATAATGCTTATTTTTATATTAAATTTAGTATAACATTTAACGGTAAAGCTATTAACGATAGAACTATTTCAGCAAGCAATTTTTCATATTTAACAAGTAATGTATCTATTAGTTATGCTGGACAAAATTTGTATAATTTAATTGCCACAAGCTCAGGTGTTAAAGTTCCATCTGGACAACAAGTTACTATAACTTCTTCACATCGAATAACAGTGGATGCAACTTCATCATATAGTTCAGGTACTCAATCTGGTAGAAGTTATGATTTTAATTCGCAATCAGGTACGAGAACGGAAACTTCTTCAAGGAATTCTTCATATACATATTCTTACTCATCTTATTCATTTAATAAATCTACTAACAGGTCTAATAGCTATTATTATGAAAAAGATTATACGAAAGATAGAGTTATACCAGCATTAGGATATTTGCCTGACTTTAAAGAAAATGGTGATGGTGAAAAAACATGTAGCTTTACAATTTATGAAAGTGATCATCCTCAAAATTCTGATAGTGTTATAACAGTAAAACTTGATATTGAAACATCACTAGATGGAACTGGAACATTCACGGATCCGTACATTGTAAGTAATGCACATGAATTTTTGTATGGCATAAAAAACGTTGGCGGAACAAGTGCAGCAAACAAATATTTTAAACAAACTGCAAATATTGATATATATAATTATTCAGAAACAAGTCAAGAAGGTGCAATGCCTGCACCTAACAACTTCTATGGTGTTTATAATGGGGCAGGACATACATTAACTTTAAGAGTGGCTTCAGGATATACAACAACAGTTTGGAGGCCGTTATTTGGTTCTAGTAATTATGGTGTTGTTAATAATTTAAACATATCACTTTATTCTCAAGATAACTATATATATTCCAGCGGCACTTATTTTGGGTTTATCACTGGCACAAATTATGGAACAATAAAAAATGTTAAACTCACACGATCCTCAACAACATATATTAATAATAGAGCTCAATATTTTGGATTTATAGCTGGCAGAAATTATAAAAGTACAAGTTCTAATATAAAAAATTTAGTATCAGGACAAATAATAAACTGTGTTGTTGATTTAGCAACAATTTATGGACCATCTGCTAGCACTACATCAACAACATATTTCGGCGGAATTGTTGGTCGTATATATAGTGGACTTATAGATAACTGTTATTTTGATGGAAGCATTAATTATAGAGTTTCAAATTCGGGAACAGATTATGTTGGTGGAATTGCAGGTTCTTCTAGCTCTTATAGTTATGTAACAAATTGTAAAACTAGCGGAAATTATACAGCAACCAACTCAAATGTAACCAGGATTGGGTTGATCGCAGGGAATAGCAGCGCTTCTTATAAAACTTGTTTTAGCACTGCAACAATAGGATCAGCAACAACAAAATTTGGTGTTGGCCAAAATAACTCAAACTTATTCACCTCTTTACAAACCAAAGCAACATTTGAAAACGCTGGTTTTAACTTTAACTATCCTTGGACTTGCACAAGTTTAACTGGCACTTTTTCACCAATTTTATATTGTCAACAAACAACCTTGCGGGATAGAAGTGCTACCACACCAACAACTGCAACAAAATCTAATTATCAAGAATATTCTGGATATGATTATGTTTACACTGTAAGTAATGCTAATCGTTTTGTGGGAATGTTGCGTTACATTAGTCAAAATCAAAACTCATCAAATAGAGTG
This sequence comes from uncultured Clostridia bacterium, assembly GCA_944380265.1. GTDB lineage: Bacteria > Bacillota > Clostridia > Christensenellales > UBA1242 > UBA6345. The sequence goes on from CALWGY010000001.1 coordinate 55,774, forward strand.
GCATTTTTAATAACAAATGATATTGTTTTACAGGACACATTCACTGATTTTGATAAATGTGATTATTATAATTTAACATTACCTGCAAATTTTGTTATTGATGGTGGTTACCACTCAAGTAAAGGACATTCAACAATTTCAGGCTTAAAATTGGACTTAGATTATTCTCATGACCCAACAAACGCGGGAACAGTTAATGTTGGGTTGTTCTCGAAAATTAATGGAACAATTAAAAACTTAATTTTTGATGACTGTTATGTTGGATTTGATGTTATTAGGCTTCAAGATGTTAGTTCGCCTTCTGGTAACACATTGGACCAAATATCATTGTTAGGATATTTGGGAACAACAGGCTTAATTGAAAACGTTGAAATTGATTGTGATATTAATTATTATGATTATTATCAAGCAAAAACAAATTGGACATATGCAGGAATAATTTCTCCACGCATGGATAGTGCAGCAGGGCACACATTTGTTGATGGTGCAAAAGTTACTGGAAACTTAAATATGTATTTTGCAACAAGCAATAATGGCAACAACTATCAACATTTTGGTGGTGCAATTGGTGGAACCTGGGATAGAGATGGCATATTTAAACAAATTGCTTCCGAAGTTAACATTAACATGTTCACCGGAAAAACAGTATCAAATCATTTAAGAATTGGTGGTGTTGTTGCAAACACAAATAATGCAGATTTCCAAAACTCATATTATGGTGGAAATGATACAAAATTTAGTGCTTCAACATCTGTAACATCAACAAACTTTATTGGTTTGTTCTGTGGTGAGCAAGGTGGCGGCGGATATTTCTATAATTGCTATGCATACATACCATCTGCAAACATAACAATCCAATCTGGAACAAAATTAGATGCTTTCTGCGGGCAGGTAAGCAATAATTCTCCTAGTGAATTTGTTAACACATATCAAGCAAATTATTCATTAACAAATCTTTCATACAATGCAACACATGTTACTAAAAACGCCCTAAATTCAATTCCTTCAACTGAATGGGACACAAAACTTGTTTGGTATTTAAATGTTGAAAATGGTAGTGAACGCCCAACTTTGTGGATACACAACCCAAATGGAAGAAAAGTTAATGTAACCACAGCCCAAAATGCAAAAGGTATTGTTGCAACTTCTAGAACGGTTGTACCTTTGGGAAAAGGTAATGCTGCCACAGTTACAAGCACTGGTGGTTCAGCTGCTGTTACTGACACATTCTATATTGACACAACAAAAACAATGAGATCTGGTGCGGTTTCAAGTGGTGATAGTGCTAGTGGAAAACATTTATACTTCAAAATTAATAATACAAACAATTATTTATATAGATATGTTTTAGTTGTTAATTATCAATATTACTCAAGTTATTCAAATGAATTTAAAGGAACTTTATCAACTTCAAGTGTTTTTGTTCAAGAAGGTAACACTTCCATAATGCAAAAAACCGAAGGCGGGGTTGCTTTCACTGATAGTAGTAAATTCAAACGTTGGTGTGATATTAATGTTAATGTTAATGTTGGAAACACAATTTATGGTATTGTGTTAGATGCTCCAAGTTTGCATGCTTTATCTGGCGATTCAAGCGCGCTTTCAGGTGGAGCAAACATAACATATTCATACACAATTGAAAGAGAAGATGGTTCAACTGTTGGAAAAAGAACATTCTCTGGAACAACTAGTTATTACAACAATGCATCGTATACAAAATTTGACACTATTAACAATGCTTCTGTTCAATTAAAATTATATTATGGTGATAAAATTACCATAATGATGAACAGAAACGGTTCTAAAATTCCATTTGATTATAATAGATGGGCAACAAACACAAATATTATTACTAATGTTGGTTGGTTTCAAAATGGTGGTGCAAGTGCATTAAGTACTACAAGCATTTTAAATAATGCGGCAACATATGGTAATGGCACAAACACAGCAAACCATGTTGTTAGTGCTGCAAATGTAGCAGAGAACAGCATAACGATAACAATGAATAATAACACCGCAACAAGATATGCTGATTATGTTGCAAGCACAGCAAACAGAACGCATTACACACCAAAATTTGAAAGAATGACATTGGTCACAACCTATATGGGCTTAAATAATGGTGTGGACAATTTACCAACCATTCGTGATGATTTAAAGGGATCACAGGACCAAAGCGTTACTCAAATTACTAGTATATCAGGAAATGGCAAATCCACAAGTGGTATAAACACAACTTCTTATTACACATATGGTGGTTACATAACTGCAACAAAATTCCCAGAATTTGCAACTTTTTATGGTAATGGAAATGATGGACATTACTTACTTTCTTCTGTTATGTATTATACATGTCATGGCAATGTTGGTTTTGCAAATACAAGTTCAGGTTCAGATCATGAATCTGGAACTTTAACAAACCCAACTTCTCAGTCTATTAACATTGTTAAATCAACAGAAGGTTTTCTACAACAAAAAATTATTATTGGCTATGATTATAGAACTTTTTGCTTGGAAGTAAAAGTTTCAGAAGACAACACTGGTTTTGAAAATGTTTTTGATGATTCAGTATCATTAAAATATGCAAAATCAGAAATTTCTGCACAATATGAAACAATTGGAGATTCAAGCACTGACCAAAAACAAAACACAACACAAGATAATTCATATCAAATTTGCAATTTAAAAGGTAAAATTAGTATTGAAGCGGAAGCAGATTTGTCTAGATATGTTGTTGAATCTGTTGAAGGTGCAGCAGGGGCAACAATAACATATCCAACAACTGCAAATGGTAGAAATTTATCTGTTAGAATTACATTTTATATTATTGAAAATAGATCAATAACCATCAAGTTTAAACAATATGATAATTATAATGATGTTGCAGCAAGCGGTTTTGCTGGTGGTAACGGAACTGATGCTAGCCCATATTTAATTTCAAATGCTAAACAACTTGCGCTTTTCTTCCAAAAAGCAGGTGTTGAACAAAATGATGCATACTTAAAAGCATCATACAAATTAACGGCCGACATTAATTATAACGACACAAACATAAGTGCAAATGGAATAGTGTTAAGGCATGCATTTATTCCAATTGGCAATCAAGAATCGAATAAAACATTCACTGGCCATTTTGATGGGGCAGGACATTCAATTAAAAATTTATATATTGAACGCGATACAATTAAAAATATTGGATTCTTTGGTGTTATTGAAAATGGTGGTGTTGTTGAGCGATTAGTGTTAGAAAACGCAACCATAATCAGTAATGCTCGCGATAGTTCTGCAACAACATATGTTGGCGGAATTGCAGGCACAAACAATGGTTTAATTTCAAAGTGTGGTGTAACTTATGGTTTCGGTTCTTCCGACACAAAAGCAAGCAATACTATAACGGCAACACCAACCAGTCCTACAAGATATGGTGTTGCAAGTGCTAGCGGTGTTGGTGTTGAATATTTATTATTTAACACTGTCGGCGGTGTTGCTGGAATGGTTTCTGGTGATAATGCTAAAATTGAAACAAGTTTCTTTGATGGAACAATTTCTGGTGACCATATTGTTGGTGGTGTTGCAGGAAATTTAACCAACAATGGAACAATTTTGGGAAGTTACAACCAAGGTTCATTAACAGGAAGGGTTGCTTCCGGAATTGTGGGTGAAATTTCTGGTGCTAATGTAACATCAAATACTAATAACCAAATTAAAATTCAGTATTCCTACAATAATGGAACCTTACTTGCTTCAGGATTTTCTGCAAACTCAAAAAGACAAACAACATTAAGTTTCATAACTTACTTAAATTTAACATATAATACAACAGCAAATGTTGAACCTGTGGTTCAATACTCTTACGCTACAAAAAATTCAGAAAATAATGCAATCACAACTTCATCTGATAACGTCAATAAAAGCGAACTTGTTGAACCAAGCGTAGCACCAATAACAAACTACGGCGAATTATCTTCTGCAAACAGCATAGTTTATGGTTCATATGTTGCAGATAGAGGTGCTGGTTTGCTTTGGTACGATAGTGATGATTATGGCGATTGGGATTTAGATGGTGGTGTTGATTTAACACCATTAAAACAACATAAATATGGAACACCATATATAACAAGTATGGGTGAAACATATTATTATATGTTCACAGCATTTAAAAACGATGAAAAAATCACTTCAAAAGTAAGTGATGGATTAAGTAGTGCAGTTGGTTGGGATTGGAATGAAAACAACACAAAAAATCATATTTTAAACAGAAAATATTATATTCCAGTTGGTCAATCAATAAACTTTGGTTTTGATAATCCAAATGTAAATGACCAAAGCAAAACATGGACACTTCGCAGAGTTGAAGCGGATAATCAAGTAACAATGGGCACTTCAAATTTAACTGTGTTGTTAAATGAAACAAAAATTGACACTTATTCTGCTTCAAATGTGAAATTAAATGCTGATACCACTTTTGAAATTGATTTCTATCAATCACAGGCATTTATTAATTATTATCCAACAAGCAATTACTATACTGATCCAGAACTAAATAAAACACTGATCATTGATAATCCAGAAAATGATCAATACATTGATGAAAACAGTATTGAAATTAATTTAAGAAGTGAAGAATATGGATTAACAGAAATCAGGTTAAGATATCCATTAAAACAAGACACTTTCACATCAACCGCAGACACAACATGGGTTATTGGCACACAGGGCATTGACTATGCTTCAATTAAATTTAATTTAGATGGAAGCATTGCCTCAATTAATGGTTCAAAACCTACGGCAGATGAAAATTTCCCAAATCGATATTCAATTTATTGTAAAGATTCAGCTACTTCCAACAATTTAAGATACGTTATTGATTTAAGCAATAATAAAATAACATTATCATTTGTTGGAACAACTTACACAAATATTAATGCTGCAATTTTTGCAGGTACAAAAATTTCCCTAAAACAATTAGGCGGAAATAGTTTTGCTGGTACCAAAATTTCAGTTAAACCAGTGGACAGTGCAATTAATGGCTTCACACCAAATGCCGAATTTAGTTATGAGGGCGATAGTATTAGAACATCACTTGCAACTGAACAAGTTAAACTATTAAATTTGGGTTATTTAACTGCAAACACAACTGGTGGTGTTACATATAACTTCTTTAGATATAGGTTAACTTACACATGTAATAATACACTTGATATTACTGAAGGATCACCAGATATCTTATCAAATATCACAGTTAATAAAAGTGTTGAAACTTATAAAAATGACACAAGTAATAATGAATATATTGGCTATGCAAGGGTCAATGTTGAACGTGATTTTGGCGGAATTGAAGACACAAACTCTCAACCAAGTTTTGGTGTTGAAAATGAAAATGGTGTTTTAGAAGATGTTATAGGAAGTGGAATAGTAGTTGGAGATCAAGATCAACATGCAATTTCGTTTGTGTTCAACTTTATTAATGCAACAAGAAAATTTGAAGTATTAATTAATGTTCAAAACATAACCACAAACAGAGAAACACTTGCAACATACATTAAAGACAATTTTGAATTGTTGCAATACAAAAATGATGGAAAAACAGTTGCGTTCCGTTTAAATGCTAAAAATGTCGACTTCACATCAAACGATGGTACTGTATTTAGATTACAGTTCACTGTTGGCAATATGTCATATATTGGATTTGATATGGGTGTTAACTCAAACAGTCAAGACACCATAGGTTTATCTTTACACGACTTAACAACCAATGATGGAAATTCCGAAGTTGTTGTGGCTGAGGATTATTACTTTATTAACAATTCACATAATTACAGATTCTATTGGGAAGGTAAATATAATAACTTAAACAGTATTGATGGAAACACTCAACCATCATTTTCAAGAGTGGCAAACCTAGGAATTAATTTTGATATTACTAATAATGGTAATAGTACTGATAGTGACCAGCCAATAACTGATATGCATGATTCAATTAACATTCCTACTGATAGTGGTTCGCAAATTTTAAATGACATACAAATTAACATTGTTGAACTTGTAAAACTAAGAACAAATGTTGAACTAACAGGGGATTTTGGCACACAATTTGAATATGCTCCATTTGTTTATGGATATAATTCAAATCCACTGCATTTTGAAACATATCTTTCGGGAACTTTTGCATCTATTCCATCAAATAACTATGGAGCTGGTGCAATTCCAACATCAAATGCATTAAACTTTATCGATTACCATAATAACAGTGCTAATAATGGAAACTATAACATTTTAATTAATTGGAAACGAGGAATAAAAACCGCTCCAGACAATATTAATGAATCTGATGCAAACCTAGATTATTACAAAGATGTTAACTTATCTGATGCTTTAATTTCTCTATCATATGGTAATGATAAATTCAAAAGTACAGATGTTGATTTAACTGCAATTCAAAGTTACTTCTATTTTAATCAGTGGAAAGTTAATGGCACAACATATTCACAAAACACAACTAATGAAGATACCGATGCTTTAACCTACATTTCATATAGTGGAACAACCATAAATCCAACTTTGGTTTTAAAAGTTAAAACTGTAAAATATTCTGTTGAAAACGATTCATCAACCACTCCTGGTGTTGACCTAGGACCAGCAAATGAAAACAACCCACATGGTGTTAGAATATTTAATGGTTCACCACTTCCAACATCATATATAATGATTGGTAACAACCTACGTATTTTTGCTGAAAACGATTATAAAACACGACTAGGATTGGATGGACAATTTGTAAAAATTACATCGGGCACAGTTGAAAGTTTAGATGATATTGGATTTACAGAAGCGATAAGTGCAAATTCTAATTTAACAAATTCTAAAAAATCATTTATAAAAATTGCAGATAATTCACGTTTAATTAACGATAATGCAACAAAAATTTCATACTATCAAGAAAAATATTACGAAGTAAGTGTTGGAACTAAAATTCAAACAGAAGTGTTTGATATGTATTATGCTGCAAACACAAACTTTGCATTTGATAATTCACAACTTGAAACACAGGTAATCAGTTTTGCAAATAATGAAGTAAGGCTTGATAATGCAGTTTACACAACAGACAAAACAAATTCAGATGGTAGTGTAACACCTGGAACATTTGAACAATTTGTTAGGGGGGTTGGAACTGATGATGCAAACGAATCAGAATCTCAATTCCTAGAAAGGTTGCACACTTCATCATACACAGCAAGTAACAAAAACAAAATTAAAGTTGCAAACCCAAGTTCAGGTATTAAACGAGACACAATTTATGCAAACCCTGATGCTGGTGGAACACCACTTGCGGAAGCGGACACAAATGTTGCAACAAAAGCAGATATGATGTTTGGTTATGTTGCTGCACCTAATGACAAGGTTGAAACAAACATTGGTGTAATTCAGTTCATTTATTTCCCAAAAGTTGTTGTTCAAATTAACTTAAACAGCTTAACAATAAGTTCAAATGCTTCAATGGAATTAAATTCAATAACACCATCAAGCAATTCAATGTATAGAATTGAAGCATTCTCAGCTGATGTTGGTAATTCAGCAGTTCCTTCCAGTGAAGATGGAACTGATGATTATAACATTGTTACAGGTCGAAGAATTTTAACAAGTAACATATATATTAACATTCGTGTTAATCTTGGAAGTGAGCTTGGTAAATACTTTAATAACATAGGATTCTTCATTAATGATGAAAGGTTGGATGGCGGCAGACAACTAGTTGCTTCAGAAGAAACGCCAGATAGTGGATTTACACTTGGCAAAACAACTTATTACTATAATAAATATTTCCCATTCACAACAACCAATGAAACTAACCATGAAAATGCATATTTAACAAGCACAACTCCACTTACAAATACTGACTTAAACTGGGTAACAATTTGCTTTAAACTTCCAAGTGTTGGAAGTGAAAATGGTGTTCCTAGCTTTTACACTCAAACATATCAATTTGATATTATTGAAAAAAGTAGGGATATGTATTACACAGTAAACAAAGAAGAAGCACTTGAAACTTTAACAATAACAGAATATGATGCAAACAATGCATCGAGAGACGTTCTAGTGGAACAGACAACTTACACTGGCACAAATTCTGGAAATGTGGTTTCATTTGATGCTTACAGATTCACAGTTGGTGTTTTAGGAAAATATAGAATTAATGCAAAACTTAAATCAGCCGGAAATAATGTATATAATTATCATTTTGGCGGATTTGGTTATGGTATAACAGATGTACCATATCAATTTGATAGTTCCACTCCATATAAAACAACAGTAACATATCCAAATGTTGTAAATGTAACCTCTTATTCCTCATACAATGTTTCAGGTAATTTGGATTTTGAGTTTAAAGAAAAACATAGTGGATTTGAAAACGCTTGGTTAAATTATGCAGAGCTTATTAGAATTTATGTTTATGAAGTAACCGATGTAAAGGCTTATGTTAAAACTGCTTTTGCATCAAAATTTAATAGCATCGATGACATGTTTTTAGGTGTTGACACCTTAACTGCTCAAAATTCATATCCACAAAACGAAAGTAATTCATCATTTAAAACTGACGGAACCTATCAAGAAGGCGCAAATGCAATTAACTCACAAAACAACACCATTGAGTCATCTAGAATAGGGTATATATATGATGAAGGTGGGTTGTTCAGTTACACGTTTAATGTTTTAGATGGTTTCAGTTTTAAAAATGTAATTTTAACTTATACTGACTTGGATGGTAATGTTATAACAACTCAACCATTAAGTGTTAATGATGAAGTTAGTGAAAACTCTATTAGAGATGCAAATGGAAAAATTTTGTTTACATTAATAAAACGTTCCAGCACAAGCTATGAAATCATAGTAAAAACTGATGGATATAGTGATGATTATGCGGTTGTTAAAACCAAGTTATTTGAAATTAACGTTTATGAAACTTTAACCAGTTACACTTATAATTATGGCTATGAGCCACAAATAGAAAGTGGAGATGGTTTTAATGCGGATGAAATTCAGTTTATGGGAAGTGCAAACTTCTTCAAATCTGAAAATGGTGTGTTTAATTATGAATATGGTGATGGAAATGCTTATGAAGTTAACTACACATCAGCAAATCTACCAAATGTTATAACAAACAGAGTTGGTCGTTTTGGCAAAATTGAAAACATAACATACTCATTCGTTGGACCAAATGCTGAGTTATTAAACAAAAAGTTTAAAAACATTAATTGGGCAGTTGCTAGTCCACAAGATGCTCATTCAACAATAACATCAAGCAGTAATGGTAAAATTGTTTCAACAATTGCAACTGAAAGCCCATATTTAAATCAAGATATAGTAATTGTTGCAACTTTTGAAAGATATTATCAACTTGAAATGGGTAATCCAATTGTTTACTCAATAACAAATAATGATTATTCAAATGCTGTAATATTAGAAAATTCATTAATATTAAATGCGCCAACAGATTCAACATTAACAAATAATGGATACTATAAATATGGTTCAAACTATGGTGTTGAGTTTAAATATAAGTCAGAAGCAGTGCAAAACGCATTTGTCTTTGTTGGTTGGTTTAAAGTATCTGGTGAAAATAGATACACTCAAATAAGCCAGTCATTAAATTCAAGCATAACAATGTCTTCAAAAGAATTAACTTTAACTGAAGACACAATTGTGGTTCCAATTTTTGCTGAAAAACATTTTGTTTATTGGTTGGAACTTCCAAACACAACAGGCTCTGTTGAAAGTTTGGAACAAAAATCTTCAAATGCAAAAGCATATTCAAGCTTGCAACCATATTATGGTGGAACACAAGGAGATAGTTTAATTGCTATTGACAACACAACACCATACACATCAACAGCGGCAACACAAATAACTTCAATTTTAGATTCAAAAACAAATGCAGAACTTGAAAGATCAATATTTGTTGTTGGATATTACACTAATGTTACAATTGAAGCAAAAGTTACTGATAATTTCCGAATTGTAAGTTGGAGAGATGAATCTCCATCAAATATAACTTCGGTTAGTGAAAATCTTGCAACTTATTCAATTGAAGGCTTTGTTGAAAAGGAAAGTGTTACTGATCCACTTCAACAAATTAGTGGTTTAATTTCAGTTAATGTTCAAGGAACGGTTGAATTAAAACTTTCTGCAGCATACAAATCTAAAAACGATACAAACTTAAATGTTGTTGAAAACTTTGATTCAAATGATGCGACATACACTTATGGTAACGTTTATGACCACGCAACAATTATGGCTCAAAACGTTGTTGATGGACAAACCACAGTGTTCTTTAATGGAACATATGATGGAGATACAGGATTTAAAAATAATGATGCATATTCCGAGCCTGTTACATTTAAAGCAGATGATTTAGGTCCTCAAATTAGAATTTTTGCAAATCAATTCTTGCAAACAAACAATCCTGATGTTGAGTATGTTTTCGATTATTTCTTGCATGTTAGAACATATAATGATACAGAAATCAGAACAGTAATTAATAACGAAAATAATGTAAATGGACTATACTCAATTAATTATCACAAAAACAATGCCACATATGTTGAACTATCATTCCAACCACATGTATCATTTACAGCAGACCAATCAAATGTTACAAATGGTCAATATATTGCTGTTTACAAAAAAGTGTTTAACACAAAACATAATCCATATTTATTAAATTATGATAATTTGGGTAATTATGTAAACACAACACTAAACACAACATTAGGAACATCAATAAAAGTTTCATTTGATAATTCAATTCAACCATTGCTTATTAGAGACGAACTAGTTTCAAGTGTGGAAAACAATGCAATTGAAAAGAAATTTGTTGAAGGTTCAAAATTAACCATAACAACAAGTTATGTTGATGCAGGTTCTGTTGCATACTCAATTAGAGAGTTAGTATTTGCAGACACAAATAAAGGAGTGTTTGCAAATGGCACTGATGTTGAAAACATTAAAAACGACCTTTCAACACAAGTAACTCTTGACACAAATAGCGATGCAGGTGAGTATAAGTATAATTACAGAAGAGTGTTAAAATATAACTTTGACATAACTCCTACAAATGATGCAGCCGAACCAACAAATTTGGGAGTGTTTACTGGGCTAAATGTTATGTTAAACACATTTAGAAATGACGGTAACAATGTTTACTTAGCACTTGAAGGCGAAAACATTAGTTTTGTTTTAACTCCTGCAATTTTGGATAATATTCCACTTTACACATTTAAACAATTCAGTAGTTCAGTTGATGGAATATCATATAACAAATTAAATAATGGAGCAGGCCAACCACCATATGTTATTGAATCTAGTGGTGTAACCGCAACATTAGATGACCCAGAATGGGACTCATTAACATTTGTTGCATGTTTGAATAATGCATTTGAAAATGGAACACTAAATGCAAATGCTATTAGATATCGTGCAGAATATGATCAACTTGTTCAAATAAGCATTGCAGTTAACAAAGATGAATCCAATGTGTTTAACTTTGTTACTTATGACAATAGTGGAATTGAAAGTGAAGTTGTTGAAAAATACATTATCTTTAATGGAAAATTAGATAACTCAGTTTCACCACTTGGAAATTATAGTGTTCTATACACAGTTCTTGCAAAACAAGGAACAAACTTAGTTGTTTCAGTCAACACAACAAATAATAATGTATTTAGAATTCCAAGATGGGTTGTTTTGGAAAATGGTATTGTGCCATCAAATCCAATTCAAATTACTAATGGAACAACAAACAGCGCGGATTTTGGAGAAACTGAAATTTCTGTTAACAGTTCAGAAATTAATGGTTTTGGAAAATCAACAATAACATTTACAAACATAACAGGCAATGCTTCATATGTTTACATGGCAGAAATTGTTAAAACTTATGCAATAAACTTCCCACAATACATAACCGGATACACAACTAAAGATTTAACAGAACAAGGTGGTATTTTAAGGGATAGTAATAATAATTTTGACACATACGACATTGTTGGAAATCAGGTTGTAGCTCCATCTGGACAAATTAGATATGATGATGGTGTCGTAGTAACAGTTATTCCAGTTGCATATGAAGGATTTGATTTTAAAGGTTTAATTATAAATGAACCAACAAATCCTGCTGGCGGAAACATTGTTAGTGGTGCAGTTACCGATTCACAGGCATTTACAGAAAAACTTGTAAGTGAGTTAATTTTCAAATTCACTGTTAACCATGAAGAACCAACTGGTCAGCCAATGCTAATTATGGACGAAGATATAACATCACTTTATGCTGTGTTTAGAGAAATCCAGTATGAAGTAACAAACGATTACTTGTTTGTTGGAACTTCTGAAATTAAAGTGTTTGAAGATGGCGAAGCACCAGAAACAGTATTTACTCCATTAAAAAACAATGATGATTTCATGGATCCATTGTATTATGAAAATGGTGAAAAGTATTATTTAATTGGTTACTTTGGTGAATTTTCAATAAAATCTGTACAAGCACCAACCAACATATTTACAGCAAAATATTTTGGTTCACAAACAGCTTTGTTTGGATCACTTAGTGACATAACAAAAGCGGATTTAAATGAAGATAACACAATAGTTGTGGAAGAGTTACCTGAAGATCCTGATGGCGGAGATACAACCACACCTGATGAAGGTAAGGAAGATGAAAACCCTAAAACACAATATATGTTAATTTCCAAAAACTTGGAAGGAGACACTTTTGTTCCAAAAGATTTAGATAAACATTTTGGTATAACTGAAAGTGATGAATTTTATTTCAATTCAAATCTAACAACAAAAGTATCAATTGCAACATATTTAACAAAAGTTGACCCATATTCATTTAAAGCGGTGGTTGCAAAACCAGAAGATTCTACATTGGAAGAATCTATAGAATTATTAGATTTTACAACATTTAATTCAGATCCTGAACCTGTTACAATTCCAGGTAGTGATAAGTATTTTGTTGAAAGCGAAGCAAATGTTACAATGACAACAAAATATACTAAATTTACAGACACACAAACAGTTGAAGGTGAAAATGGTAAGACTTATAACTATAAAAACCTAGACTTTAAAGGAATTTATAAAGCAGTTGAACTTGATGGACAAATAAGATATTCTCAACTATCTAGTGATTTATTAGATTTTGATTATGAAAATGGAATAATAACTTACAATTTTGTGTCAAATATGGGAATTGCGGGTGATTATGTTGCAATATATTGGGAAAGACAAGAAGTAAATGTTAAATATACTGTGTCAGATGTTCCAACGTTAGAAAAATTAAATCATAAGCTAAACGTTGTTGGAGACATTATTCTTTCTGATATTATATGGGATAATGAGAATGACATTTTAAATGAATCCAGAATAATAGGTGAAGCGGAATATGATAATGGAGATACTTTTTGGGTTTATTCATATCGTAATTATAATTTTTCAGTAGAAAGTCAAGATGAAGAAATTCAAAGATATTCTCCTAGAAGTATAGAATTTAATGCTTTAGATTATAATGGTGAAGAGACTAATCCATTAAAAGTTTATCGACAATCTATTATGGATGAAGGAATTTATAACATAACTGATGTCTCATATAATTTTTTGGAAACAAATAAAACTATTATTACAATTGATTTTGGTGTTATTAGGATAATTACTATTCAATTAGATAGAAAATATCAAAGTGATGAATTTTTAAATATTGAAGAAGTGGTTAAATTAAATGCTGAAAATTCACAAATTAATGGAACATTTACAGAGTCGAGCATAATTAGTTCGCCAGATAAGCTACAAATTGTTATAGAAGATGGATCTACTTTAAGCATAGAATTTTATGAGTTTTTTGAAAACAACAATAAGAATTTTAGATTTAATTATCTAATAGATAATCATAATAATAAAGTTTTAACTTCTCTTCCAAATTTAGATGAAAGTTTTAGCGGAAATTATGCGTATGAATTATCCATCAATGAGAACACAGAAGGAACATATTATGCAAATTTTGTTGAATTATTTAAGTATTATTTTGTATCAGTACCAGAGGATTTAAATATTTTTCAACTTCAAACAATATTAACAGATGAACAAATTGATGATGGTTTAAGAAATGTTCCATATGATCCATTTGGAGAAAAGTCTGATAAATTAAGCGCTCAAGACAATTTATTCGACTATAGTATTATTGTTGAGCTTAAAGCTACCATTCCAGAAAATTATATATTTAATGGATGGATTATAAATGATTCAACCATTATTGGAGGAAATCCTGGAACATATATAGATATCATTACAACAACAACAGATTCAACTTTAACAAAAACCATAAATACTAATTATAATATAACTGCAGTGTTTGCAACAAAAGGTGCGGGTTTAACAATTTTTGGTGAAGGTAATGTTAGCGTTGCACAACAATCACAAACACTTTTAGAACAAAACTTTACAAATTCATCAAAAGAAATGAACTATCAAGTAGAAGTTGCAAACATCACATTAACAGCAACTCCAGGTTCTTATTCAAGTGTTGTAACTGCAAATTGCTATTTTAGATATTTAGTTAATGATGAGTATGTATATTTCACAGTTGAAGATGGTGACTTAACTGTAACTGAAAATGCTGATGGAACTGTAACATTCACATATAACAACCCTAAAATGTACTTTGTTGAAGCATATATTGAATTTAAGAGCACAACATGGGCTTCAAATGGTAAATACATTGCTCCATCTGGTGATGGAACAATTAACAATCCATACATAATTTCAAATGCTTCTCACTTAGGTTGGGTATCATACATGCATTCTAAGGCAGCAAATCAAACTGTTAGCCCAAGTGCAGGTAAATACTTCAAACTAGCAAACGACATTGTTCTAACAGGAAACTATTGGCTACCAATTGGTAACAATGAAAGTGGAACATGGCCTTTTGCAGGAACATTTGATGGTAATGGATATAAAATTACAGGAATGGATTTGTATGCATTTGAAAACATTTTCTATGCAGGAAACAATCAAATTGAAACAGTTAAAAATCTTGGATTCTTTGGTTACACCGAAAATGCAAACATTTATAACTTAACTGTTGAAGGCTCTGTAAATTATAGGTCAAATGGAACAATTACTCGTGATGAAGATAATGAATATCCATTTGAAGATGAAAACTCTCCACGCAAAGCGACAATATTAAATTATGAATTAATCAACTTGGGTGGAATTGCAGGACTTGCAAACAACACAAACTTTGTTTATGTTCAATTTAATAATAATGTTGCATACAACGAATATAACTGGCGTGAAGACCACAATTATTCAGAAGTTTCAATTGGTGGATTAATTGGTAAAACAATTGGAAATGTTAACATAACAGATTCTGGATTTAATTCCACAATAACTGTAGGTTCTCAATTTAACTTAATTGGAAACTTATCACAAGTTGGCGGACTTGTTGGTTATGCTGCAAGTGGATCACTAAACATTTCAAGCAGCAGAGCAGCAAACGCAACAATTGCCATCACAAATGGATATATTAAACATGTTGGTGGCTTGGTTGGAAATTCTAATGCAACATTAACAGTTTCTGATTCCTATTCTAATGGGGCATTAAATGTTACAACTGCAACTGGAATTGGTGGAATTGTTGGAACAGTTACAACTGGCACTCCAACAATAACAAACGCGTTCTATAATCTAGAAAATGCTAACAATAACTATGGAGTTAAGTATAGCGACACCATGGACACATCAAGTTATAACTTTAACTATCCATGGGAAAACACAAGTTCTGGTCCAAGGTTATGGTTGCTAGACAACACAACTGAGTTAGTTGCAGAAGTGCCTGCTGTTGAAGGTGAAGTTTATTTAATCACAACAGTTCAACAATTATTGTGGTTTGTTCAAAACTTTAACACTTTAACAGTTAAAACTGCAAGAGTTGGTGCCGACCTAGATTTTGGCGGATCAATTTGGACAATGGTTGATTCAGTTCCAGAAGATATTACAATTGACTTCTCTGGTTACACAGTTAAAAATGTAAGAATTAAAAATGCAAATGCAATGTTTAATTCTAATTATGGAACAATTAAAAACTTAGTTTTAACCGAGTCTGGAAATTATAATAGTGTTGCTGTTGGTCCGCAAGCAATGGTGGTAAACAACAACTATGGAACAATTGAACATGTTCAAATTAGTGCCGACATTGTTAACAAACACTATAACCAAGCAATTAATGCAAAAACATTAGTTGTTGGTGGGGTGGTTGCAACAATTTTTGCAAATGATGGTGCAAACATTCAAAAATCATACTTCAATGGAAACATTAATATTTCAAATGGCACACTAGAAAATGCATATATTGCCGGTTTAGTTGGTAGAGTGGTTAACGTACAAAATGCTTTAATTTCTCAAAACTATGCAAGTGCAAACATTAATGTTGAAGCAAATAGTGTAACAAACTTAACAATTGGTGGTTTAATTGGCGAAATTAATAATTCAGCAAATGCAAAGGTGTTAGATAACTATGCAGTTGGAAATATTAATTTAGGCAGTCAATTAAATGCAAGCAACACAACATTTGCAAGCGTTATTGGATCAATTACAGCACCTGCTTCAACAAATGTTTTGGTTCAACATGTATATGGTGCAAACAAAAACAATAATACAGCATTAAATTTGGGTGCAATTGGAAACATTGATGCAAACATTTCGTTAACAGTTGATAAGGCATTTGTTCTAGATTCAACAATGAATGAAACAATTAACAATCAACATGGCGAAACAAAAACTAGTGAAGAGTTAAAAGATCAAACCGTGTTAACAACTCCAACAAGCGGAACCTTTGCAAATTGGGATTTTGTTAACATTTGGAAATTTGAAAGCGGCGTTAATGAAGATTATCCAGTTTTACAAGAAACTGAAAATCATCATTACATTAACATCACCATAAACTTTGAAAAAGGTCCATTTGGATATGTTTATAGTGAAGAAAACTATTATGCAATTAATTTCTTTGAACAATATGGTTCACCAATTGAAAACATGAAGGATATTACCAGAGTTAAAGATGGTGAAGGATTGTTTAACGGAATAACTGGTAAAATTAGAGTTCCTCACTTAACAACTATGGCTGTAACTTCAAATCCTAACACCGACTCAACATTCATGACTTTATATGAAGCATTACTAGATGGCGTTTTGCAAGAAGTAACATCAAATGAATTTATTATTCAAGATGCAAACAAAGATTACACCTTTGAATTTAATTACAGGTGGGAACGTTATGAAATAACTGTAACCACAAACGATTCAACTTTGGGTAATGCATCAGTTAGCCGAACAAAAGATACTATTAATGTTGATGGTGTTGATGTAAGTTTTGCAGACATAACCTTGCCAAATGAATATGTTCATGGTGAAATTGTTAAACTTTCATCACAAGCATTCTCAACTGCTGGATTATTAAAATGGCAAATTTTAAATGGTGACTATGTTGACATTGTTGATTATGCTCAAAAATATACAGAAGTTTCAAACGAAACAGAACTTCAAGAAGCACTTAACAATTTAAGTGTTGGCGAATATGTTTACGACACAAAGAACTTTGAATTATATTTCTATGCAACTCGTGAAACCGAAGGAGAATATAGAGCATACTTTGTAAGAACATATGAACTAAACTTTGCAGTTGATCCATCTGAATTTGGCGATATTATTGAAATTATTGCCGAAATGAATTTAGAAGGATACCATGGAATTGCAACAATAACAACTTATGTAAAAAATCCTGATGGAACAGAAACACCAGTTTTAAGATATGTTGAAGGAGCAAACTTAACAATTAATGTTGCCTCACATTCTAACTATAAAATTGATAGAGTGTTGCTTGGTGATGTTGAAATTATTAACTCCGATGGTGTTGCAACAAGTGAAACTTATGCAGAAAAATTTGCAATAGATTATTCACAAAGTCCATACTACCATCAAAAAGCAACATTCACAATAACCGGTGTAGATGCTGTAACAGCAGGAAATTACACATTCAAGTTAAAATTAATTGATTACAAAATTAAAGTTGTAACTTCAAAAGGTGGCACATTTGAAGCACCAGGTTACACATTTGATGAAGAAAATTCAACCTTTGTTGTAACAGGTGGCGAAGACATAACATTTAACATTAGTCCACAAATGCGTTATGCTTTTGTTGAATTTAATTTGGTTGAAGATGAACTTGAACTTGAAGAACGTCCACAACCACATGAACCAAAAGATTACTTAGAAGTTATAACAAGCAGCACCGATTACACAATGCGTCGTTACGATGAATCGGGAAGTGAAGTTTATGCACAAGTGTTCAACTATGGCACAACATTCTCTTACACATTAAGCGGTGTTAACAGCGACATGACATTATACCTAAATTATGCACAATATTCGTGGTATGATGAAGGAAGTTTGGATTCTAATGTGTTCATGGATGAAGCAACAGGAACTCAAATTATTAACGCTGTTGGATATCATGGATTAAACAGTAGCGATGCATACATCATTCAAACAAACACTGAACTTGCAAGAGTGATGTATTTAATCAATAGCAATAAGTCTTACACATATAATGGTCAAACTTATTACTATAAAAATGCATATTACAAAATTTCAACTAACACAATTAATCTTGAAACTAAATTCTGGTCACCAATCGCCGGATTTAGTGGAACAGAGTTTGGTGGAGTAATATTTAGCGGAACAAACGATAACAGAGTAACGGCAAGACAAACCATTTCTAACATTTATATGGACCCATATGAAATAACACTTTCAAATGGAGTAGTAATTTCTAACTTAGATGAATTTGCAAATGGTGTTGGTTTTGTTGGAAACGGAAATAATGCATTAATTAGTAACATTAATTTAAGTAATGTTAACATTGATTACGACCTAGATAATCATAGCTATGTGGGCAGTGTAATTGCAAAAAGCAATGGTTCACAAGTATTTAATGCAAATGTTCAAAGTTCACAAATAAATGTTTCTGGCAATGCAACCTTAGGCTCAATTATTGGACTTAATGATAATGGTGGAACATTGTTTAAGTCCACTGCAAACACAGCAATAACCATTAACGGAGATGAAAGATATGTTGGTGGTTTGGTTGGTGAAAACAATGGACTTGTTAATGCTTCATACTTTAACGGAAGCATTCTAAGCAATGGAAACAACTTTGTTGGTGGCTTAATTGGTGCAAATAATGGACTAATTAACATGTCTTACTCTGGTGGTTCAATTAAAGCATTAACACATGCTAATGTTGGTGGAATTATTGGATTTGCAAGAATAAAATCACAAATTCAAAATTCATATGTTATAACTGGTAACATAACCAACATGGAAGATCAGGTAATTCAAGGTGCAAACGAAAAACCAATTGGCAATATGGATGACACCGAAATGTATGATATTCCACAAGCAAATATGGGAAGTGAAAGTGCATATGTTGGATTCAACTTTATAAACATTTATGTAATTTCAAATAGTGGTCCACAGTTCTACTATCCAACCTTTGACCAAACAACAAGTGAACTTCAAGGTTCAGGAACAAAAGAAGATCCATACTTAATTTTAAATGAATATAACTTTGTTCGATTCATAACAGTTGTAAATTCTGGTGACACAGAATACAACAATCCAAATGTTTACTATGCATTAGGTGCAAACATCAACTTACAAAGCCACGACTTTAATGCAATTGTTGAATTTAACGCAAACTTTAATGGTAACGGATACACAATTAGCGGATTACATATTGGAACAAGTGCAGAAAGCAATGTTGCATTAGTAAAAGTTAACAACGGACTAATTAGAGATGTTAAATTTGCAAATGCAGTAGTATTTGGCGATAATAATGTTGCAGGTGTTGTAGCAGTAAATAATGGAGTGCTTCATGGCATTGTGTTCGACGGAATGGTTATGGGCAGAAACAATGTTGCGGGTGTTGTTGCAGTAAATGGAACAACAAGCCAAAAAGGAACACTAGTTCGACTTGGTTCACATGGATTAATTTCTGGTAACACAAATGTTGGTGGCGTTGTTGGATATATGCAAAATTCAAATGTAGATAACTACAACGATGTGTTCACAATAAAACACAACACCGATGGAACAGTTGTTAACATTTACACTGGAATAACCGAAAGTTATAGCCGTGCAACAGTGTTTGGAACAGTTAATGTTGGCGGTGTTGTTGGTAATGCAGAAAACACTGAAAACCATTTGGCAATTAAAAACGTTTACAACACAGGAACTGTTTATGGATATGATGGCGTTGCAGGAATTGTTGGTAAAATAACAAATGCAAACATTCAATTTGTTTACAGTTTTGGTGACATTACAACATACAACGAAAATGTAACTAACACCAATTTTGCAAATTCTGGTGTTGGACACATTGCAGGTGTTGCAACAAACACAACAATTGGTTACGAACTTAATGGTGCAAGTTTAGGCGTTGCAATAATGCCAAATGATAACAGATATATTTACATGCCTAAAAACGATACATTACTAACAAATCCTGTTTCAATTGGAACAGCATCAAATTGCCTAGATAGAACTGTAAGTTACGACTACATAATAATGCAAGTTCAACAAACTTACACACAATATGGTTTTGAATTTATCAACATGTGGAGATTCTATGATGTTGAAAACAACTTTAACTATTCATTACCAATTCTAAAATTCTTCCACTCACATTTAATCACCATAACGGTTAATGAGTTTGGTGGCTACATGATTGATGAAAGTTTTGGAACGGTAAACGAAAATGGTGAAATTTATGTGTTAGAAGGCGATAGTTTAGTAATAACATTCGATGCTGACACTCATTATCACATTTACGAACAAATAGTTGATGGGGTAACAACAAAACTAGAACCAGATGTTACAACAGATAATGTTCCAAGTAACACACCAAAAGAATTTGTTTACACATTTGAAAATGTAACAAGCGGTCACAGAATTCACATTAACTTCACAATTGACCGTTACAAATTTAGTTTGGAAGCATTAAACAAAGGCACAAACATTGGTAATGTTGAAGCTCTTAACCAAGATGGAACAGTTAACAACACAGGAATTTATAACTATGGTGAAACTGTTTACTTAAAGGTTAGTGGTTTAGATCATTTCAAACTACAAAACATAAATCATATTCGTCAAGGGGCATTTGCTTCAACAACAGTAATTCAAATTGACGAAACAAACATTTCAGATTCAACCTACATCCACACAAGCACAGATGGAGTTTACACAATAACTGAAACAAGGGAATTGTTAACAACTGTAATTGATGGTGCAGATTATGAATTAAACTATTCAACAAAAGAAGTTGTTTTAAGTTTTGTTGCAAACGATTACACAGCAAATGGCATTGACATTGATGCAGAAGGTTGCGAACCTGCAACTGGTGAATATCAAGCAAACTTCATAAAACAATATGATTTGCAAGTTAATGTTAAAACATGGCGTGATATTTTAATTCCAGAAGAATCATTAGAAATTGGTGGAACGGTTGTTTCAGAAACAACTGTTGGCGGCTTGCCAATTGTTAATGAAACAGGATATGGGTTAATTGATGAAGGCACAAGTGTTAAACTTTCATCTTATCCAAACTATGGATATAAGTTCATAGACTACACAAATGGAATTAGACCAGACCACGAAGTGTTAAGCACAAACAGCATTGAAAACTTTGTAATTAATTCAAACAGAACAATAACTTCAAACTTTGAATTAAATGGTTACCAAATTGACATAATTTTGGGTCAAAATGGTCAGTTGATTCTTTACACTCAAAACATTTCAACAGGCGAGTTTGTTCCAACAACATACACAATTCCTGGAACATACTCAATTGAAATTAAACATGGTTATGTTTTAAAATTCACAGCAAAATCTAATGAAGGTTATGCAATTGCAAGCATTGTTGCTTCTGAAAACAAACCACCTAACACACAAGAAGTTATGGATACAAGTTTAATTTATGAACGTCCTGTTGAATATCGAAATGTTGTTGGACCATTCAGTGTTGAAATAACATTCCGTAGAGAACTTTGGACAGACCATCCAAGCGATAGTTTGTCGGGCTCAGGAACAAAAGATGATCCATACTTAATAACTAATGGACACGACCTAGGCTTAATTGCAAACGAAGTTAACTTAAACGGTAACACTTATGCTGGAAAATACTTTAAGGTTTATCCATTGGATGAAGAGGGTAATTTAATAAGTGGCATAGATTTAAGTCAATATTACTTTAACCCAATTGGTGTGGCAGGAGATGCAAACAAACAATTCAAAGGAATAATTTCTGGCGAATTTAAGTCGTTTGATAACATCAAAATTGATGGTGTTTCATCAAGGCTTGGCTTCTTCATTGAACCTAGTGCAACAATTACAAACCTAACATTTAACAACATCTCAGTGCTATCAAGCACAGCAGGTGCATATGTTGGTGGTGTTGCAGCACGTAACTTAGGAACTTTAACAAACATTCAAGTTAATGGTGTTGTTGAAGGTGCTGGTTACACAGGTGGTGTTGTTGGCGTAAATGATGGAACAATAACAAAAGTTAAATCAAGTGTTCAAGTTACAGGATATGGCACTTACACTGGTGGAATTGCAGGAATTAACAACGAAACAATTCAAATTGCAAACAATTCAGGAGTTGTTTCGGGTGGAACAAATTCAGAATATGTTGGCGGTATTGCAGGATTTACAAACTTAAATAGTTTGATTTTGGAAGCTGGCAACTATGGATCTGTTTCAGGAAAAACTGCTGGTGGAATTGTTGGTAACTTTGCGCGCGGAACATTAACCAATGTTTATAACGTTGCACAAGTTAACGGTAGTTCATTTGCAGGTGGATTGTTTGGTTATAAAAACACCGAACTTGAAACCGAAGCTAATGTAAGTTTTGCTTACAACAGTGGCAGAGTAACTGGTGGTTCAACTGGTGGCATTTATGGCTATATGGCAGAAGGTTTGGATAACAACTTTAATAATGTTTATTATCTAAACACATACAGCGGTAACACTGCACAAGTTGGTGCCGATAGCAAAACACTATCCGAACTTCAAAACATTAACACATTTGCAAACTTTAATTTCCAAGAAATTTGGGGCATTAAAACTTACGATGTTGCACAAGCAAACTTCAATAATGGCTTACCATTCATTTGGAGTGTTGCAACTTGGGATAATTGGAACGATTATGCTGTGGAAGAAGTTGTTCCAGACGAAAATGGAATTTATCACATAACAACTGCCGAAGAATTGGCATGGCTAAGCAAACAAAGCAATTTAACTGCTGGCTTTGCTGATAGCAAGCAATTTGTTATTGATAACAACATTAACTTGTATGGACATTACTTCACACCAATAAGCCATAATCAAACAACTTCAACCGATTATTCATACGCATTTAATGGTGAGTTTGATGGAAACAACAAACTAATTGAAGGTTTAACAATTGAACAAAATTATGTTGAAAACATTAACAACATGGCACTATTTGGAATTGTTGGAAATGCATTAGTAACCAATGTTGCAATGGAAAACACTCACATTGTGGTTACTTCAAACAGTTCAAATGCTGCTTCACTTGCTGCAATAGTTAGTGGAACAAGCACAATTGAAAATGCACAAATTAATTTAGCTTACAAAACAAATAGTGGTGCAATTATTGTTAATGATGGTGTTAACCAAGCTTGGGTTGCTTCAACAATAGCAACTGTTGTAAATAATGCAAATATTAGCAAAGTTAACAGTTACTTAAACTTAATTGTTAACAACGAACAAAGTGGTGTTATTGTTGGTGGCATAGTTTCAACATTAAAACAAGCTTCAAGCGTTGACCAAGTTTCATACAGTGGCAAAATTGAAGTTGAAAATGCAACAAGCGTTGGTGGAATTGTTGGCGAACTTAACGACACAGCAAGTTTAACAAATGCATTTGTTAACGGACAATTTAGCGTTAATAACGGCGGAACAATTGGTGGTGTTGTTGGTGCAAAACAAAGTGCTGGAAGCACATTAAAATACACCTACTTCAATCCAACATTGTTCAGTGCAAACGGAACAAATGTTGGCGGAATTGCAGGTAAAGTTTCCGATTACACACCACAAGCAGTAACAGACACCGATACATTTGCATACAACTACTTCACATCAAACACAGGGCTAAGTGCAATTGAGGGTGTTGGAATTGCTGGAAGCACAAACAACACAAACTTTGATTCAACATTCTATGTAAACCGTGCGGAAATGAAAACACCAACTCAATTAAAAACTGAAAGTACCTTTGTAAATTGGGATTTCGACTTTATTTGGGCAATAGACTACACAAGCGGAAACTTAAATGAAGGATATCCATTGTTCTACTATAACAACGATTATAAAATAATTGAAGTTACTGTTGAGCATGAACTTTACGACCTTGATGGAGTTGAATATGGCCAAGTTATAAGAAGAAATTACAATCATGATGGCACACAAAGCAGTAGGTCAATAAGCAAGAACTTAACGACCGAACAAGTTTATGTTTTAACAAATAACTATGTTGGCTTTGATGTTGTTCCTCATGAAGAAGGTGTTATTGAAACAGTTAAAGTAGATGGCATTGAACAAGTTGGAGCAGCACGCGAATTAATTGAATTTGGTCAAGTTACAGATGGACACACAATTGAAGTGTACTTCATAAGAAAACTTTACGAATTCACAATTCATGGGGTAATTGATTCAGTTGAAGGAATCACAGTTGATTCTGATGCAAAAATCAATGCAATATTAAAAAATACCGACACAGGCACAGCATATATGATTACTCTAAATAATGGCGACACAAAAACTTTATATGACATTGCTCGTGGACACTATGTTTTAATTGTAAACCCTCCAATGTTCTATAATTGTTACATGCAGGTTCTAGATGGTGAAAAAGTTGAAACCAACAAAATGGAATTTGACTTAATACCAACGGCAACCGACACAGAAATAACTGTAACAATAACAAAAGTTAACGATAGGTGGTTAAACGATTCTAACCATAACTTTGAATAAAACTTACTTAGTTTGAATTGTTCTAACGTAACAAATAAAAAACACCCATTTTGGGTGTTTTTTATTTTGTTTTTTTTAATAAAAAAATACTTGCATTTATAGCAAAAAAATAAATAATGTTAAATAAAGTGCTAAATTAAATTTAAAGTATTTTATTGTAATATTAATAAATTTTAAATTAATTTAATATATTATTTTATGAAAAAAACATTCACATTAACATGCCTTGTTCTTGCATCAATAATTGGGGCAGGGTTTGCAAGTGGCAAAGAAATTCAGGTGTTTTTTACAAAATATGGTGTAATCAGTTTTGTTTGCATTGGCATTTCATTTTTCTTGTTTTACTACTTAATAAAGTTGCATTTAACGTATGGCAATAAATTTAAGCCAGCAACTTTTTTTGATGCCAATAAATGCATTTTTGGAAAACATGCAAACATTTTTAACATCTTTTTTTTGGTGTGCTATTTAATTGTTCTTGCTGGCATGTTTGCTGGTGTTTACGAAATATATTTAAACATTTCAACTCCAATTTGGGCAAAAGTTTTGGTTGTAATAACCGCGTTTCTTTGTGCAATTGAAAACTCTGGCGGAATTAAGACTATGAACATAATTAACAACATTTTCATTCCATTAACAATGTTAATTTTGCTAGTTTCTGCACTTATTAGTTTTAACAACCTTGTTCCACAAAACAATATTATAACAATAAATAACACGGTTGGGGCAGTGGGTTCACTTATTGTTTATTTAGGTATGAACTTGCTTTTAACCAGTGGAGTTTTGATGCAAGTTGGAAAAAACTATTCAACAAAAACCATTAAAAATTCTGCAATTATAAGTGCTTTTGTTTTGGTTTTAATTATATTAATTTTTAATGTTGCATTATACTTTAACAACATCAGCACAGAAATGCCAATGCTTACACTTGCATTTAACATTAACTATTGGTGGGGATTACTTGTTTTAATTTGCATTTGGTTTTGTGTTTACTCTGCAATAACATCTTTAACATATGTTATTGTTGGTTATTTTAGTTCAAGCAAACAAAACAATTTTGCATACAATTTAATTGTTGTGTTTATTGCATACATAACAAGCTTGTTTGGTTTTAGTGAAATTGTGTCGTATTTATACCCAATAATTGGGGTGGTTGGAACAATTTATAGTATTGTAATTTTTTTAAAGTTAAACAAATTAAAAACAAAAATTTAACTACTATGCAAAGTGGTGAAAATATGCGAATTAAAGGCAATTTAACAAAAAAATATTCCAGCAATTTTTTTGCTAGAATACTTTTTTAATTTAATGAATATTTCTTTTCTTTTTAACAATTTTTTCAATTAAAACAACTAAAAAATACATTAGCGCTGCAAGAATACATAAAATCACTGTGCTTGCCATAACCAAATCTAATTTAAACACTTGACCACCATAAACAATCAAATATCCAAGTCCTGCACGGCTAACCAAATATTCTCCCATAATTGTGCCAACCCATGTTAAGCCAACATTAATTTTTAAAACTGAAATAAACTCAACAAGCGAGTTGGGTAGTATTAGTTTAAACAAAATTTGAAATTTGTTTGCACCCATGCTTTTTAGAAGTAATATTTTGTTTTCATCACAAGAATTAAATGCGTTAAGCATGCTTAAAATTGTTATAACAATCATAATTAAAACATCCATTGCAACAATTGCACCAGTGCCAGCACCAATCCAAATAATCAAAATTGGTCCAAGTGCAATTTTAGGTAAACTATTCAAAACCACAATGTAGGGGTCCAAAATTTTCCTAATTGTTTCGTTCCACCATAGTATAATTGCAATAAGTGTTCCGCCAAGGGTTGCAATCAAAAAGCCAATAATGGCCTCATAAAGCGTTACTCCAATATGATAAAACAAAGTTCCGTTGTTAAACAAAATTGCAATTTGACTTAAAATTTTGCTTGGTGAACTCATAATAAAAGTGTCAATAACATTTGTTATTGCAAAAATTTCCCAAATAGCAAAAATAGCTATTAAAATTGCTAACTGAATCGTTATAATAACGACTTTTTTTCGTTTTACTTTTTTTAAATATGTTGCATATTCTTTTGAACGAATTGGCTTTTCTTTAACTGGTTTAATATCAATATTTTTCTTCACGTTAACTCCTTCCATATTTCATTAAAATAAACATTAAACCCCGTTTCCTCTCTTCTTTTTAATGGTGTTTCTGCTTTTAATGAAATTTTATGTTCATTTTTAACCACTGCCGGTCTTTTAGATAAAACAATAATTCTATCCGACATGCTAATAGCTTCGGAAATGTCATGAGTAACCAGCACCGCAGTTTTGTTTTCTGATTTTAAAATTTTATAAACATCATCACACAAATTAAGGCGGGTTTGAAAGTCTAGGGCAGAAAACGGTTCATCTAAAAGCATTATTTCAGGTTTTAATGCAAGGGTCCTAATAAGCGAAACTCTTTGGCGCATTCCACCTGAAAGTTGATTTGGATATTTGTCCTTAAATTCCCACAAACCATATTTTTTAAGTAATGATAAAGCATATTCTTTGTCTAAATTAAACTGTTCGTTTTTTTGTTTTAATCGGTCTTTAAAATGGCTTGATTTAATGTTTTCGTCTCCATATTTGTTTTTATATTTTCGAACTTCTAAACCTAAAAGAATGTTTTTTTCAATTGTTCTCCAATCAAACAAATGGTCCTTTTGAAACATATATCCGCAAAATTGTGATTTAACAGGTTCGTTGTTAATTAAAACTTCTCCGTTTGTTGGTTTAATTAAGCCAGAAATTAAGGAAAGTATGGTTGTTTTTCCACATCCCGATGGCCCAACAATGGAAATAAGTTCGCCATCATTTATTTTAAACGACACATCTTTAAGTGCCATAGTTTCACCATTTTTGCTGTAATAATTTAAAGCAACATTTTTAAGTTTTAACATATTTTCTCCGAAAATTTTTATTTAATTAGGTGGCAAAACCTAATATACTTCATTATATTTTTTAGTTTTAATTATTGTGTTTAATTAAGGTTAAACAATAAAATTTAGTATTGTACTTTTAAAAGTTTTGTGTTAAAATTAGGTTGTAAAAGGTTTAAATATGATTAATGAAAACAAAATTTTAAATTTAATAGAAAATTTTGAACCATATGGCAGTGCTGAAACCATTACCATTTTAATGGAATATGCAAAACTAAAAAACAGCATTCAAAATTATAGAACCGACAAAACCTTATACGTTTTGGTTGGTCCTTCTGGCAGTGGCAAAAGCACATTTATTGCAAACATGTATAAACAAAACATCTTTGGCAATTCCGAGCACAATTTTGTGCCTTTTGTTAACAGACATTATGCAAGCCAAAACATGACATTAGAGGAAGAAATTGCGTTTAAAACAAATTTGTTAGACCAAGGCAAGTCTTTCATGATTGAATCTGCACAGTTTGATGAAAAATATTGTGATTTTATTAAAGTTATAAAAACTATTTATGATTATGATGTTTGCTTAATTTACATGACCAAAAATCATCCGCAAGAAAATATTTCCATGGTAAAAAAACGTAAAACCGAAGGTGGGCATGGAACAGAGCAAGTTGAATTAAATGAAGATGTCATAACAAAAATGTATAAAATCGACAGCCAAAATTTAATTGAAATTTTACCTTATTGTGATTCATGTTTTATAATTAACAATCAAACAATGGAAAAAGGTGATGAAATAACAAAACCAGTTGTTTTACTTCAAAAACAATTAAATGGGAAAATTGTCTATAATCGAGATTATAAATATGCAGACTTTTTATATAGGCAAATTTTAAAATCACAAGTTCCAAGAAAACCAAAACAAACATTTAGGATTGCAAAACCTGTTAATGCTCAAACCTTAAAATTTTTAAGGCGTACTAGTAAAAAAAGAGTTTTGTTTTTAAAACCAATGCTTGAAAAACAAATTGAAGCAACATTAAAAAAATTAAGTTTAAAACCAATTCAAAAAGATGAATTCACAATGGAAGAAATAGAAAGTATTTTAAAGGGTGAAGGCAGACCAAAAAATTAAAAATAAAAAAATAGAAGGAATTCCTTCTATTTTTTTTGTTAGAAACTAATAAATTAAAAAAATTAAAATGTTTTATTTATTTAATTCGGCCATAACTTCGTTGGCAATTGTGTTGTCAACAATTGTGCTAAATGGCACATTTTGTTCAAGTTCGCCAGCATCAGTCATAATTGTAATTAGTCTGTTGTAAGCATCTTCTGTCATTGCAGGGGAGCTAACCCAAGCATCAATGCCTTTATAACTTTCAATACAGTTTTTAAGTTCTTGTCTGCTAGATGTGTCAAATGAAGGAACAAGGGCGTCAATAACATCTTCAACATCGGCAGTCATAATAAAGTTGTATCCTTTCATAACAGCACGCAAAAATGCTTTAACTCTGTCTTTGTTTTTGTTAATATAACTTTCATTAGCCATAAAACAAGTAAAAGGAACTTCGCCTGATTCTTCGCCCACACTTGCAACAACATAAGCATTGCCAGCAGCAACAAGTTGGCTTGCGGCAGGTTCAAATGCCGTAACATAATCGCCTGTTCCACCTTGGAAAGCAGTTGTGGTGTTGTTAAATTCAATGTCATATCTTAAAGTAACATTTTCGCCATCAACCAATCCATTTTTCTTTAATGCATATTCAAGTGCCATTGCAGGCATTCCACCACGTCTGCCAGCAATAATTTCTGTTCCTTCCAAATCTGACCACTTAAAGTTTTCGTTTGGTGTTCTGCCAATTAAAAAAGAGCCATCACGTTTTGTTAATTGTCCAAAAACTTTTGGTAAATCTTTCTTTCCTTGCGCAGCAACATACACAGCAGTTTCTGGACCCATAAGTCCAATGTCAGCAGAGCCTGAAAGTAAAGCAGTCATCGAAACATTAGAGCCACCGCCGTTTGTTAGTTCAATTTTAATGTTTTCTTCTTCAAAATATCCTTCGTTCATTGCAACATACATTGGGGCATAAAAAATACTGTGTGTAACTTCGTTAACTCTAATAACATTCTTTTTAGATGAGCAACTGCAACCAGTTAACAACACAGTTATTCCAATGCAAAAAGCAATCATAAAATAAGTAAATTTTTTCATGCTACCTCCAAAATTGAAAATTTTACTTAGTTTATAATATTCAATTAAAAAAAATTGGGTTAAAATTTTGCATTGGATTAATTTTATATGGTTGTTAAAAATTAATTTAATAAAAATTTTACTTAAAATTTGCTGTAAATATCTTATTAAAAATTATATAATTAAATTATATTAGACTTGAATTTAAAGTTGTTATTTGATATACTTATAAATAATTAAAAAACCATAAGGGGATAGTATGGGAATTTTATTAAGTTCTGTTTCTGATTTTTTTTCAACATATTTTAATAATATGGGATTAATGCTAAAATCCGTTGATGTTATCATCGGAGTTTGTTTTTGCGTTTTAGGCGTTGCCACTGCGGTGCTAGCACGACGCATTACCCGAATAATCAGAAAAAGAAATGATATTGATGATAATGATCCAGCCTTAATTGCAATTAAGGCAACAGGTCTTGTGTTTATGCTGGTCGCATTCTTAATTTTAGTTTTGGAAATAGTAGCTTAAAAATAATCAGCATAAAGGAAAATTTATCATGGAAAAATCTTTTGAACCGAAAAAATTTGAATCTGAAATTTACAAAAACTGGATGGAAAAAGGCTATTTTAAAGCCGATGAAAATTCCACAAAAAAACCTTTCACAATTGTAATGCCTCCACCAAACATAACAAGTAAGTTGCATATTGGTCATGCTTACGGCATTTCAATTATGGATAGCATAATTAGATATAAACGCATGAAAGGGTTTGAAGCATTGCTTTTGCCTGGAACCGACCACGCAGCACTTGCAACAGAAGTTAAGGTTGTTGAACGCTTGGCTGAAAAGGGCGTAAAAAAAGAAGATATTGGCAGAGAAGCTTTTCAACTAGAAATGCAAAAATGGTATGATGAGTATGGCGGACTCATTCTTTCTCAATTTAAAAAAGTTGGCATTTCCTGTGATTGGAACAGGCTTGCTTTCACCTTGGATGAAGAAAGGTCTAAAAGTGTTAGACAATCTTTTTATGATTTATACAATAAGGGATTAATTTATCAGGGCAGCAGAATAACCAATTGGTGCACATGTTGCAAAACCGCACTTAGCGATATTGAAGTTGACTATCAAACCGATAAAGGTCACATTTGGCACATAAAATATCCAATTGAAAATTCTAACAAATTCATTGTGGTTGCCACCACCAGACCAGAAACAATGTTTGGCGACGTTGCTGTTGCAGTTAACCCAAAAGACAAGCGTTACAAAAAATTAATTGGCACAAATGTTATTTTACCAATTGTTAACAAACCAATTCCAATCATTGCCGACAGTTATGTTGACATATCTTTTGGAACAGGTATGGTTAAAATAACCCCAGCACACGACCCTAACGACTATGAAATTGGTAAACGCCACAATTTGCCTTTAATTAATGTTATTAACCTTGATGGCACAATGAACGAAAATGCTGGAAAATATTGTGGCATGAAAAGTTTAGACTGCCGTGAAGAGTTGGTTAAAGAACTAACAAGTTTAAACTTGATGGAAAAAATTGAAAACTATTCACACAATGTTGGTCATTGTCAACGTTGCCACAGCGCACTTGAACCAATTGTTACAAAGCAATGGTATGTTAAAATGGACGGCCTTGCAAAAAAAGCAATTGAAAAAGTTAAAGATGGAACAATAAAATTCCACCCAAAACGTTTTGAAAAAATTTATTTCCATTGGATGGAAAACATTAAAGACTGGTGCATTTCACGTCAACTTTGGTCAGGTCACAGAATTCCTGTTTTCACGTGTTCTAAATGTGGTGCAGAAATTGTTGAGTTAACCGACCCAACAAAATGCCCAAAATGTGGTTGCACAAATTTGGTGCAAGACCCAGATTCGCTAGACACATGGTTTAGTTCGGCATTGTGGCCATTTAGCACATTGGGTTGGCCAAACCAAACAAAATCCATGGAAAAGTTTTATCCAACCGATTTAATGGTTACGGCATACGACATAATTTTCTTCTGGGTTGCAAGAATGATTTTTTCTGGTCTTGAATACACTGGCAAAGAACCATTTAAAGATGTTTTGCTTCATGGCTTAATTAGAGATGAATTAGGCAGAAAAATGAGTAAAAGTTTGGGTAATGGAATTGACCCAATTGACATAATTGAAAAATATGGAGCCGATTCTTTGCGTTTTGCGTTGCTTACTGGAACAGGTGTTGGCATGGATTCAAGGTTTAGTTACGACAAAGCGGAAAATGCAAGCAACTTTATTAACAAACTATGGAACGCAAGCCGTTATGTTGTTGAAAACGTTAACAAAACAAAATTTGAAACAATACCATTAACACAATTAAAATTAAGTTTGGCTGATAAATGGATTTTAACAGAACTTAACAACACAATTGCAACCATCACAAAACTTTATGATAAATATGATGTTGGCATGGTTTGCAATGCAATTTATGATTTTATTTGGAATAAATATTGCGATTGGTACATTGAAGCAACCAAACCAAGTTTGTTTGGTGATGATGAAAGCAAACTTACAGCACTTAATGTTTTGGTTTATGTTTTAGATAAAATTTTAAAAATGTTGCATCCAATAATGCCATTTGTAACCGAAACAATATATAGGGAACTACCAAATGCAAACGAAAGCATTATGATTTCATCTTTCCCAGAAGTTAACAAAGAACTAAGTTTTGCAAGTTCATTTAAAACAATGCAAGAAGTTATGCTAGTTATTAAAAATCTAAGAAATGTTAGAAAAGAAATGAATGTTGCCGACAATGTTAAAACAAACCTAATTATTGAAACACATAATCGCGAAATTAAAAATTCCTTGGAAATAATTAAAAAACTTGCAAACGGAAAGGAAGTAAGTTTGTTAAAAGATGGCACTGATGTTTCAAATTGCACAGTTGTTGTTAGTGATTTAATTAAAATTTACATTCCAACCACCGACATGATTAATCCGGAAAAGGAACTAGAAAGATTAAATGCGGAACTAGCAAAAACAGAAGCGGAAATTGTTAGAGCAGAAAAAATGTTAAACAATGCAGGCTTTGTTGCTCGTGCTCCAAAACAACTTGTGGAAAGTGAAAAAGAAAAATTAGTTAAATACACCGAAATTAAAGAAAACTTACTAAAAATGATTGCAAAATTAAAATAAACAGGAAAAATAAAAAAACAACCAAAAATTTGGTTGTTTTTTTTGTGTGATAAAATAATAAAAATGTGATTACTTGTTTTCGTTTAAATATTGTTTTAACGCTTGTGCAAGTTGGTCAGGGCAGGATGTTGTTGGTCGGCACTTAATGCCTTCAAGTTTTTTAATAACATCTTCCACTTTCATGCCTTCGGCAAGTTTTGCAACGCCTGTTGTGTTGCCCATGCAACCACCAACAAACTTAATGTTTTTAACTTTGCCATCTTCAACATCAAACATAATTTCTCTTGAACAAACTCCAACTGGTTTATATGAGTACATTGTTTTCTCCTTAATTATCAATTATTGTGTCATACAAATATTCAAAAATGTTTGCAGCGTTTTCTTTCCATTTTTTGCAAGCAGTAATTGCTGAATGCCTGTTTGGGGCTTTAAGTTTAATTTCCAAAAGTGGGGTGGTTAGCACTGGTTCCTTAATTTTTAATGTTACAGTGTGTGTGCCATCTGGATTTTTAACATAATCCGAAACATATTCCTGACTGCGTTTTAAGTTTAATTTGTTTTCTTTAATAAAGTTAGAAATTTCTTCTCGTAAACTTTGTGGAATTCTTAAAAAGAAATGGCTTAAACAATTTCTTCCGTCAATGGTAATGCCATATCTTGGTTCTTCATCGCCATTTTCTGTTTTATAAATAAAACCAACTTCCATAAGTTGCCACAAAATTTCTTTGCAGTCCATATAGTTAATCCAATTGTTTCTGCTTGTACAAATGTCAATAATATTGTTTTCCGTTAGTGGAATTTCCATTTTATCAAGCAAAAATAACAATTTTAACTTGTTAATTGTGTTGTCTTGTGTATATTCTAAAACATTGTCCATTCTAAACACCTAATTCAAATTTGCTAAAATTAGTATATCACATTTAATAATATTGCACAAAAACAATTTATATTGTTGAATAATTAATTTTTATGAGTTTTTTATTTTAATTGATTAAATTTCATAAATTTACTATACTTAATTATAACAAATAAAACATTTACACACAATTTTGGAGTTAAAATGAAATATCCAGAGTCAGAAAACATAAAAATAAAAAACTTTTTTGATGCTTGCAATGAAATGATTCAGGGCAGGTTTATTTTGTCAGACATAAAAATTTCAAAAATATTAAAAGCAATTGCTAATTCCGAAGTGCTATATAACTTGTTTGCAGAAGTTTTAAGCGACTTCAAATTTAAAGAAGAATTTGAAAATGCAAAAACACCAAACAAAGTTAATGGTGGATATTTTGCTGTTCCTGAACAAGATGAAAAAATTGTTGCATTAGTGTTCTGCATTTTATTGGAAGTTGACAATCAAAAAATGAATTTGCAAAATTTTGTTAATGACTATTTTTATAGCCCAGAAGGTTATAACATAAGTTACAGCAACTTTTCGTTAAGTGTTTTGGTACCGTTTAAAAATGCTGTGTTAAATTTGCTTGGTTGCAACGAAGATGGCACTCCAATTAAGGAAGAAGAGGAAGAAGTTGAACCAGAGGAAGAAGAAATAGAAGAAGAACCAAATCACAAACAAAAAATTTTGTTTGCCAATTTAAGAATGAGTTTAAACGAACTTTTGTCGGTAATTGTTAAAAGCAAAATTAGTTATGAAGAAAAAGAAGAATTAAAAATTATAATAAACGCTCTTTTTGAAGCAATTGAAATGGAAAGTTTAATTATTATAAACGCATTGGTTATTCCACTTGAACACATGATTGGCAAAAACAAACAAGTAAAATTTTATTACAACGATTTTAAAGAATGTTTGGTTCAGTTTTATTATAGTTAAAAAAAAGATTGGAAATTTTCCAATCTTTTTTGTTTTTATTAAGTTTTCCAATTTTCAAAAACTAGTTTTGTTATATTACTTTGATAAACCACTTTCAAATTCTAGTTTTGCACTAACAGATTTGTCTAAATTGTAAATAATGTTATCATCAACTTTTTCATTGGTTTTAGATAAATAAACAATCATGCTTTGCCTTGCATCATCATAAATTGCTTCGCAAGCAGGAAAGTGGTGGCAGTATCTAATAAACAAATATGTAAATTTGTTTGTTATGTTAAACTGATTTTTGTTATGTTTTTCCAAAAATTCTCTGCGTTTTTCTCTGTTATATTTTTTAATTTGTTCAACAAGCGTTGAGTTTTCGGAAGTTTCTTTGGACACTGGCTTTGTGTTTTTTATGTATCCTGCAATTTTGTTTCCATTATATCTAACTGGCATAAAATTTGGTGCAACAATTCTTTTTATTCCGCTTTGCTTAATTAGCGAGTTAAAAAGTGTTAACGAAACAAGTGCATTGGGTGACACATTTGAAATAACTTCATTTGTGTCAACATTTTTGTTAACCTTTCTAAAATATCTGTCAAGTTTTTTTCTAAGCGGATTTGTTTCTTTGTCTGCTTTGTTTTGAACTGCCATAACAAAACATGTGTCATCAATTGTTCCAAAACTAATTGAGGGAAGTTTAAACCTGTTTCCGTGTTGGTCTTCAAAAGCCACTTCAAATTCATAGGGTGTTTCAAGCCCTGATGGATTTTTAATAACATTGCCCAAAATTGTTAAGCCTTCATACTCGCCAAGTTTAAAAACACCAGTTTTAAGTGGGTTTTCAATCATCTTTTTTCTTGTTTGAATGTGTGAAATAAAATTGTTAAAATCAAAGTTTGTTGCATTAACAACCAAGTCTAAAAACAATTTTTGCGTAAAACTTTGGTTGTTTAACATGTAATAATTTTGGTCATTTGCATAAAACTTTTTGGCGGTTTGCAAATAACTTTCAAGTTCATTTAAAAATGTGTTGTAGTTTGGAATGTTAATTATTGGATATTTTGTGTTTTTTGCATTTGTTTTACCTTCAATTTGAAAATAAAAACGTGTGTAAAAATGCCAAAAACCAAAGTTTTCGTCACCAATTTTAATAAAACCATTTTCGGCTTGTTTAATAATGTTTTCAATTGCAATTTTATCGCTTTTTAACATGTTTTCACCAATTTTAAGTTTTAATTTAACACCACATAAATCTATTAATATAATACAACAATTAACACGCTAAATCAATACTCAAACAAACTAAATATTCAGTTTTATTTTTTTAATTTGAAAATCACAAAATAACAAGTCCAAACAAAAATGCTAAAACCATGCTAAACAGGGCATGAGTTAATTTTTGACAAAAATAAAATTTCAAATTAATGTTCATTTTTTTTAAAAATGTTAGTGCTTGCAAATTTATGGAAATTCCACCAAAAGAAATTAGACCACTCAAAATTATTGCACTAACATTTAAGTTTAGTCCACATGTGCTAAGGTCCAAACAACCACGAGTTAGTTCAATAATTCCGTTTAAAACAGAAGTTACAACATTAACATTTAAGTTTGGGAAAATTTTTGATAAAACAAAAGTTATTGGCAAAAATAAATTAAAATGGTTAAAAATTGTTATCAACATAAAAAATATTGCAATATATCCACCAACAATTAAAATGCTTTTAATTGAACTAAACATGCAATTTTCCAAAATGTTTTCAGTTTTTGTTGCAGAAACATTGTTAGGTTTTATAGTTTTTTCCGTTTTTAGCATATATTTTCTATAACATAACCCATTAACAATGGCACCAATAAAATGGGCTAGCAAAACAACATATCCAAGGGTTTTGTTTTCAAACATTCCAACAGCAACTGTGCCCAAAATAAACAACGGACCACTTGTGCTTGTGAACGTTACAATTCTGTGTGCTTCGCCTAAATCAATAATTTTGTTTTCATAAAGGTCGCTTGTTATTTTTGCTCCAACCGGATAACCAGATAAAATGCTCATTAAATAAACATAACTGCTAATTCCCGATGTGTTAAACAAACGTTTTGTAAGTGGGGCAACACCACGGCTAATGTATGTAATAAAACCAAGGTCACCAAGCAGTTTAGTAAAAAAGAAAAATGGAAAAAGGGCGGGCAAAATGCTTGTTGCCCAAACATTAATGCCTGTTAAACATGCACTTATTGAAACTTCGGGAACAATAACTAAAAATGACAATAATATAATTAAAAGTATTGAAATAAAAACAATGTGTTTTTTCAAATGGTTGTCCTAAAAAAATTGTTATGTTAATATATATTAAAATTAAAAATGAAAAATGAATTTTAACAACTTTTATAGTAAAAATTAATAAAAAAATAAACAAGTTATAATTTTATAACTTTAAAATAAAAATTAGGAGTTTGCTTTGGAAAATATTAAAATTGGTTTAGCCCTTGGCGGTGGTGGTGCATTAGGAATTGCTCACGTAGGAGTTTTAAAGGCATTAGAAGAAAATGGAATTAAACCAAGTGTTGTTGTTGGAACATCAATTGGTGCTTTGGTTGGCGGGGTGTATGCAACAGGCATGAAAATTGAAAAAATGGAAGAAGAATCTGCAAAAATAAAAACCTTGCACTTATATGATGTTAACTTAAATACATCAGGTTTTTTAAGTGGAAGAGCTGCCGTTAAAACATTAAAAAAAATTATGGGGAAAGACTATCAAATTGAAAATCTGCCAACACGTTTTGCGGCGGTTGCTGTTGATTTAAAAAGTGCAGAGGAACTGTTGCTTAAAAATGGGTCATTAATAAATGCCATAAGGGCAAGCATAAGCGTTCCGGGGGTTTTCATTCCATTTAAGCACGATGAAAAATTATTAATTGATGGCGGAGTTTTAAACAACTTGCCAGAAGACCAAGTTAAAAACATGGGTGCAGATGTTGTTTTGTCGGTTGATTTGTTGCACAATTACAACCCATATTCAAAGCCAAAAACAATTTTTCATTCAATAATGCTTGGTTGGGTTATAATGCAAAATAAATTAACACAAACAAAACAAAATTTTTCAGATTTCAGAATAAGTCTTAACCTTAATGGTTTTAAACAATACATTTTCAACAAAAATGTTGCAAAACAATTAATAAAAATTGGATATGATGAAACCATAAAACAAATGCCTGAAATTTTAAAAGTAATAAAAAATGCTGAAAATAAACAAAAAAAATCACTTAAATAAGTGATTTTTTTTAAATTTTAATGCTTTTTGTTAATAGATCTGGCGAATAATTTGGAATGGCTTTATTTTTTCTAAGTAACATTGAATAAACCTGATTTGCTCGGTCTTCCAAATTTGCTAGTTCTTTATAAATGTCCGATTGTTCTTTTTCAACATTATTAACTCTAATAATTAAGTTTGTGTTTGCACTAACACTTTTTAAAAGTTCTTCATTGTCGTTTTTAAAAGCCAAAACTTTAATAAATGGAAGAACTTGTAAGTCATAAATTGTTTTAACAAGTTTAGCGTTAATGTTTAACAAATTACCCAAAATTATGCGTTTAATTCTTGTAAAGGTGTAACGTTTTGTTTTAACTGATAACAAAAAGTCACTTAAAGTTTTTGTGTTTCGGCTAACTTCATAAAATCTGTTTTCCAACCCTTCGCTAACATCAAAAACTTTTTTAATATCTTCTTTGTTTGCCATTTTTAGGGCATACATACATAGGTCATTAAATAGGGCAGTGTCAGGAAGTCCAAAGGTTTTAATTTCTTCTTTCATTAAAGTGTAAGAAAATTTTGGCACAAGTTTTTTAATTTTTCTAACTTTTCCAGTTTTATAAAGCCTTGCTCTAATTGCTGTTGCACTGGAATTTTTGCCCACAACTTCTTCGCTTAAATAATCGCTGTCGCCACGCATGGTAAACACAGGAGTAATTTTGCTGTTTGTTTTAATTAATGCTTTTAAATATTCAATTGCCAAAATGTTGTTTGGTTGTTTTAAAATTTTGCTTACTTCTGTTATTTCACTAAAACTAACAAGGTCGTTTTTAATTAAATCTTCAATTGCTTTTTGTCGGCTAACAACAAGCGAGTTTCCTTGGTCTAAATATTTTTTTAATCTTGTTTTATATTCTTTTGGTTCGTTTGCAAAAAATTTTGCAAGTTCCATAAGTAGGTCAGTGTTAGAAGTTTCACAGCCAAAAGCAAGGTGAGTAACATTTTCAAAACTGTTTGCAATTTTAACACCAGCAAGTGCAAAAATTTCGGCTGTGCTTGTTGCATATGCAGTTGGCATTTGAACAACAATGTCGGCTCCTGCTTCCAAAGCAATTCTTGCTCTAACATATTTGTTTAAAATGCAAGGCTCGCCACGTTGAGTAAAATTGCCGCTTAAAATAATCATAACTGCATCAGCACCACTTTGGCGTTTTGCATCTGTAATGTGTTTTAAATGTCCATAGTGAAAAGGGTTATATTCACTAATAATTGCACAAATTTTCATATTCATCACCTATTTAAGTTTACTAGTTTATTAATACATTATATAATATTAACGTTTAATTTAGCAAAGAAAAAATTAAAGTTTTAACTATTGTGAGGTAATAAATGAACATTGACGGATTAAATTCAGCATTTGAACAAAAATTGCTTGAAGGAGCAAAAGAAAAATGTAAAACAATTGTTTTGCCAGAAGCAGGAATGAATGAACATGTGTTAAATGCAGGAATAATTGTGGCACAAAACAAAATTGCAAAAATTGTTTTACTTGTTAGCGATAAAAAACTAATTAACAAATTTGATGTTAAAGAAAATGATTATTTAAAAATTGTTAACATAACAAACAGTGAACTTCTTCCAATTTTGCAAAATGCACTTTATTTAAAACGTAAAGATAAAGGCTTAACAGAAGAAGGTGCAAAAGAACTATTAAAAAATCCAATGTATTTTGGAACAATGATGGTTGAGCTTGGGCTTGTTGACGGACAAGTTGGCGGAGCAGAATTCACATCTGCCGACGCATTAAGACCAGCACTTCAAATTGTTAAGGGTAAAACACCAACTTCATTAATTTCAAGTTTAATGATTATGATATCCGAAAACACAAATTATGGCGAAAATGGAGTAATAATGCTATCCGATTGTGGACTAAACATGGATCCAACAAGTGAACAATTAAAAACAATTTGTTTCGACACAGTTAACTCAGCTCGCAAAATTGTTAACATAAAAAATCCTGTTGTTGCTTTGCTTTGCTATTCAACAAAGGGCAGTGCTGATGGCGATTGTGCACTTAAAGTTAGAAAGGCAAACGAACTAATTAACAATGAAAATCCAGATTTTATTGTTGATGGTGAATTTCAGTTTGATGCTGCTGTTGTAAAAAGTGTTTGCAACAAAAAAGCACCAGGAAGCAAAGTTGATGGAAAAGCCAACATCTTAATTTTCCCAGACTTGCAAAGTGGAAACATTGCTTACAAAATTATGCAACGTTTTGCAGGTTTTAAATGCATTGGACCGATAACACAAGGTTTCAAAAAACCTGTTAACGATTTAAGCCGTGGGGCAGACACAAACGAAATTGTTCGTGCCATTGCAATAACAGCTTTGCAATGTGAGTAAGTTGGTTTTGAAAATTTGAAAAAATATGGTAAAATGTTAACACTGCGATGTTAAAATTTAACCAGGTTAAATTTTTTCTTTTGCTAACGCAAAATTGCACAACACTTTGTGCCATTGCAGTTAAAATAACTTAATAAAATATAACATTGTTTTTTAATGTCCATTAAAAACATTAGTAATGTTAAAATAATAAAAAATAAAGGAAGAAATTAGTATGAAAATTTTAGTTTTAAATGCAGGAAGTTCAAGTTTAAAATTTCAACTTCTTAACATGGAAGATGAAAGCGTTATTGCAAAAGGAAATGCTGAAAGAATTGGCATTGACGATTCGTTTTTAACATATAAGGCACACGGAAAGGCAATAACAAACAAATTTGTAATGCCAACTCATGTTGAAGCAATGCAACACATTTTGGAAGCATTAACCGACAAAGAAAATGGCGTTATTAAAAGCGTTAACGAAATTTCTGGTTTTGGTCACAGAGTTGTTAATGTTGGGGAAGATTACTTTGATTCAGTTGTTGTTACGCCAGAAATTTTGGAAGACTTTAAAAGCAAAAAAGATTTTTCTCCACTTCATGTTCCAGGTGCAATTTCTGGAATGGAAGCATGCTTAAAAATTGCTCCAAAAATTAAAAATGTTGCAGTGTTTGACATTGGTTTTCATAAAACAATGCCAGACTATGTTTATCGTTATGCAATCCCAAAAGAAGACTATGAAGTTTTAAAAATTAGAAAGTATGGCGCTCATGGCACAAGCCACCGCTATGTTTCACAAGAATGCTTAAAACTTTTGGGCAGAACTGAAAACACAAAAATTGTTACTTGCCATTTGGGAAGTGGAAGCAGCATGTGTGCAGTAAAAGACGGCAAAAGTTTTGACACATCAATGGGCTTTACACCACTTGAAGGCTTAATTATGGGCACAAGAAGTGGTGATATTGATGCATCAGTTGTTGGATTTTTGTGCGATAAAAAGGGCATGAGTGTTAAAGAAGCAGTTAACTATTTAAACAAAAAAAGTGGTATGCAAGGTTTGTGCGGATTCAGCGATATGCGTGATGTTGAAGCAAACCTAAATCAAAATGCCGATTGTAAACTTGCCTACGATGCAATGTGTTACAGAGTTACTAAATACATTGGTTCATATGCAGCAGCAATGGGCGGATTAGATGCCATTGTTTTCACTGGCGGAATTGGCGAACGCGACCCAATGGTTAGAGAAACAGTGCTTAGTTCACTTGAATTTTTGGGTGTTGAATTTGATAAAGAAAAAAATCCAAATGTTTTTGGTGAATTTGGTGAACTTTCAACTGAAAATAGCAAGGTTAAAGTGTATGTTATTCCAACAAACGAAGAACTTGTTATTGCTCGTGAAACAATTGCATTAATTAAATAAATAAAAAAATATCAGTTTATAATTGACAAACGTTTATAATTGTTTTATACTTTGTAAGCGATTTAAAAAATTAATTAGGAGGTGCTATTAATGGCAGTACCAAAGGGAAAGGTTTCTAAGGCAAGACGCAATTCCAGAAAAGCAAACTGGAAAGCTTCAACACCTTCTATTGTTGAATGTCCTCATTGTCACGAACTAACTGCTCCTCATAGAGTTTGCTCAAAATGCGGATACTATGATGGTGTTGAAGTTAAAAAAGTTGGCAAGGAAAAAAAGGAAACTAAGTAATTTATTTTAACAAAATAAACAAAAAATGCTCTTAATATAGGGCATTTTTTTGTTGTTTGCATAGTAGTTAATAAGTCAAAAAATTTAATGTAAATCAACAAAGCAAATTAATTTTTTAACAACTTTTTATTCTAATCTTTAAGCCTTAAAAATTTAATAAAAAATTCAACACAAATTTAAAATTAAAATTTTAAAAAATCAAACAAAAAATGTGCATAACACAATTTGCCAAGGGTTTTTAAAATTTTATTTTTTTAATGCCAATTTTAGGTGAAAATTAGGCAAAAAGTTGTGTAATATGCATATATTTTTAATTATTATTAAAAATGTTTTGTTAATTAATTTTTGTTTATTTTTTAAATGTGCTAAAATGTTATTTAGGAAAATTAAAATTGGAGTAATCATGATTAAAATTGTTTTAGATGTTAATGGCGGAGATTATTCTCCAACCGAACTTGTTTTGGGTGCAATAAAATCTGTTAAGCAAATACCAGATTTAAACATGGTTCTATGTGGACCCAAAGCAGATATTGAAAAAATTCTTAACGAAAACAAATGTGACAAAACCAGGTTTGAAGTTGTTGATGCACCCGACACAATAACCAACATGGATGTTCCAACTGTTGCAATAAAACAAAAAACCGAAAGTTCACTTTATAAGGCAATTGATTTGCTTAAAAACAATAGTGATGTTTGTGCAATGGTTAGTGCTGGTTCAACAGGGGCAGTTTTAACAGGCGCGTTTTTGCGTATAGGCAGAATTAAAGGTGTTTCAAGGCCTGCAATTTGTCCAATTCTTCCAACTGTTGATAGGCCCAATGGCATGGTTGCAATAATTGATAGTGGAGCAAATGTTGATTGCAAACCAATAAATTTGGTGCATTTTGCAATTATGGGCAACGCATATTTAAAAAATGTTTATGGCATCGAAAGCCCTCGTGTTGCACTTTTAAACATTGGAACAGAAGAAAAGAAGGGTAACGAACTTTTACACGAAACATATCCAATGCTTAAAGATTTAAAAGATATTAATTTTGTTGGAAACATGGAAGGCAGAGAGTTGTTAAGCGGAAATGTTGACCTTGTTGTAACCGATGGCTTTGGCGGAAATGTTTTGTTAAAAAGCACAGAGGGTGCGGTTTTAAATTTGTTAAAACTACTAAAAGATGACATAAAAAGCAGCCCAATGTCGTTAATTGGTGCAATGTTTATGAAGGGAACTTTCAAACGCATAAAACAACGCATGGATTACAACAAAAAAGCAGGTGGCGTGTTGTTGGGTTGCAAAAAGTTGGTGGTTAAAGCACACGGAAGCAGCAAAGCAGAAAGCATTTATCAAAGCATTTTGCTTGCTTACAACATGCACAAAGCAAATTTGTGTGAAATAATTGAAAAGGAAATAAGTAAGGTTAACATTGAAACAAATGAATAATAATAATTTTGCCGACCTAGAAAAAATTGTTGGCTACGAATTTAAAAATAAGGAACTAATTAAACGGGCGGTAACACATTCATCTGCATCAAGCACGTTTAATTACGAACGTATGGAATTTTTGGGTGATAGTTTGCTTTCAATGATTGTTGCTGAACACCTTTATAAAAACACAAATTACAAAGTTGGTTCCATGAGTGTTATTAGAAGCAATTTGGTTTCCACCGAAGCACTTAGCAAACTTGTGCTT
Organism: uncultured Clostridia bacterium; assembly: GCA_944380265.1. Classification (GTDB taxonomy): domain Bacteria; phylum Bacillota; class Clostridia; order Christensenellales; family UBA1242; genus UBA6345. The sequence continues at coordinate 100,062 of CALWGY010000001.1, forward strand.
AAACACGATTTAAAAAAATTTATTGTGGTTGGTGGAAGTGTTGCAGGAACAAAAAATGTGGCAACAAATGTTTTGGCAGATTTTTTTGAAAGTTTAACCGCAGGAATTTATTTAGATGGCGGTTTTGAAGTAACAAAAAATTTTGTTGAAAAATTTGTTTTAAGCGATGTTGAGCATTTTGTTAATGCCGACTATAAAACATTGCTTCAAGAAAAACTTGCCACAATAGACAAAAAATCAAAACTTGAATATGGTTTAATTGGGTCAAGTGGTCCAAACCATCAATTAACTTTTGAAATGGGCATTTATTTTAATGATGAATTAATTTTAACTGCCAAAGGAAAAAGCAAAAAAGAAGCAGAACAATTATGTGCAAAATTGTTTTTAGAAAAATTAGAAAAAACAACTTAAATGTTTTTTAAAAAATTTTTAAGTTTGGAGGATTTACTTTGAATTTTAAACAAATAGAAATGGTTGGCTTTAAGTCGTTTGCCGACCCAATTAAAATAACTTTCAATAATGGAATAACTGCAATTGTTGGTCCAAATGGTTGCGGAAAAAGTAATGTTGCCGATGCAATTAGGTGGGTGCTTGGTGAACAAAGCAGTAAAATGTTACGTGGAACAAGCATGCAAGACGTAATTTTTAAAGGAACTGAAAAAAGAAAAAGTATGTCTTTTTGTGAAGTTTCCTTGCTTTTTGACAACAGTAATAAAATTTTTAAAAGCGACTATGAAGAAATTTGCATAACCAGAAAACTTTACAGAAGTGGTGAAAGCGAATATTTGTTAAACCACACAAATTGCCGATTAAAAGATATCACTGAACTTTTGCACGATTCAGGAATTGGCAAAAGTGGTTATAGTATTATTGGACAAGGTAAGGTTGAAGAAATTATTAATTCAAAACCAATTGACCGCCGTGCAATTTTTGAGGAAGCAGCAGGAATTGCTGGTTTTAAAGCCAAAAAAGTTGATGCGGAACGTAAATTGGAACGCACCAGAGATAATTTGGTTAGAATAACCGACATTGTTTCGGAAATTGATAGGCAACTAAAACCATTAAAACATCAAGCAGAAGTTGCAAAAAAATATTTGGAACTTAAAGAAAAGTTAAAGGTTTTGGAAGTTAATGCTTACATTTATCAATATGATTATGCAGCAGCAAACAAAGCCGAAATTGAAGAAAAAATTAATGCAATTGTGGAAGAAATGAATTTGCGTCAGGGCAAACTTGACCAAGTTATTTTGGACTATAACAACACATTTGAAAAAGTAAATTCCATTGATGCCGACATTTCAGGTTTACGAGACATTATTTTAAACATAACCGTTCAACTTGAAAAACAAGCAGGTCAAACAAACTTAATAAACGAAAAAATTCAAACCAGAGAACAAGAACTTAAAAGGTTAAACGAAGAACTTTTAAAACTAACAGAAAATGAACAAGGTTTTTCACAAGAATTAAACAGCAAAACAAGTGAATTAAATTTAAAGAAAAACAAGTTAACCGAACTTAAAAAAGTTATGGAACAGGTTTCTGTTTACTACGAAAAAATTAATTCAGAACTTTCGCAAAGTGAAAACGAAGCACAAGAAACTCAACGTAAACTTTTTGAAACATTAAGTAAATTGGGCGATGTTAAAGCACAAATTAGTGCTTTAAATGCTGAAAAAACCACATATAGTGAACAACTTAAAAACTTGGAAGTTAATGTTAGAACCGTTAAAAACAAGTTAATTGAAAGCAGGGTTAATGTAACTGATTGTAAAAAAGTTATTGAAAAATTAAACTTGCAAAAAGAAGAATTAAACTTGTCAATAAACGAGCATTTGGCTGAGCAAAACAAATTGGACAGTGAGTTTAAACAATCCGAAACAAATTTAAACAACATAAACTCAAACATTTTGTCCTTAGAACATCGCAAAAAAATGCTTGAAGATATGCAACGCGAATATGAAGGTTACAATGGTTCTGTTAAAAGGTTGTTAACCGATGCTGAAAAAAATGCGAACTTAAAAAACAAAATTGTTGGTGTTTTGGCATCACTAATAAAAGTGCCACAAAACTTTCAATCAGCAATTGAAATGGCTCTTGGCAGCGCAGTTCAAAATGTTGTAACATTTAGTGATGATGGTGCAAAAGAACTTATTAATTACTTAAAACAACGCGAATATGGCAGAGTAACATTCTTACCAATTAACACCATAAAAGAACGTTATTTTGATAATTCATTTAGGAAACTTTTAACTGGTCCAGGCATTTTTGGTGTTGCAAGCGAACTTATTTCTTACAACAAAAACATTGCAAACATCATTTCAAACTTGTTAGGAGCAACTGTTGTTGTTGACAATATTAACACAGCAGTAAATTTGGCAAAACAAAGCAGATATAGTTTTAGAATTGTAACACTAGATGGCGATGTTATTAATCCGCAAGGAAGCATAACAGGTGGAAGTAAAAAAGCACAAGTTGCAAATTTGTTGTCGCGTGAAACCGACATTGAACTTTCAACAAAAGCAATTTTAAAATTGCAAACCGAAAAAGAAGAATTGTTAAAACAAATCAGCAATTTGTCAAACAAGTTGGCTGCTGTTAATGAAGTAATAAAACAAAAAAGCAACAGTCTTAGGGAAGTTGAAATTAGTTTTGCTGCCGAGAGTGAACGATACGAAAAATATAATAGTATTTGTTTAAGTTTGGAACAAGAAAGCAATTCATTATCTAGTGAAGTTGCAAAAACCAATCAGATTATTGAAGGAATTTCTAACGAAATCAGCAAAATTAGTAACACCGAAAACCTTAACGAAAACCCAACCACAACACTTGAACAAAACAACAGTCAATTTACTGAAATGCGTTCAAAACGCGATGATTATGCAAATCAAATAACAAATTTAAAAGTTGAAATTGCTTCAATTAGCAGTGAAATTTTAAGTTTGGAAAGTGATATTGAAAGAATCAAATTTGCTCTTTCTAATGCCGTTTCAATGCGTGAAGAACTAAACAGTGCATTAACTGAAAACAAAAATAATCTTGCAAATTTAAGAGGTATGGCTGAACAAAGTGGAGTAAATAGCACTGTGGGTGTTGACACTGAAAAATTAAATCAAACAAAAATTGAAGTTGAAAACTTAACAAATCAAAAATCCACTTTGCAATCAACACTTAGAAGTTTGGAAGAAGAAAGAATGGCTCTTGGTGTTGAAGTTAATAAATTGCAAGACAGAAAACATCAACAAGAAATTAATTTAAGCAAAATTGACACCGACATTGAAACATTGCAAGAACGTGTTTGGACAGAGTATGAACTAACATATAACACTGCACAAGACTATAAAGTGGCAGATTTTGATGTTAAACAAGGTTTGCAAGATATTAACAAACTTCGCCGTGAAATTAATGGTCTTGGCAATGTTAACGTTAATGCAATTGAAGATAGCAAACTTTTGGAAGAACGCCACGGAAACTTATATGTTCAAGCACAAGACTTAATTAAAGCGGAAGAAGACTTAAAGCAAATAATTAAAGACTTATCCGATGAAATGACAGCACGCTTTGATGAAGCATTCAATCAAATTAACTCAAACTTTGGAGTTGTGTTCAAGGAATTGTTTGGTGGCGGAAGTGCAAAACTTCAACTTGTTCAATCAGAAGACATGCTTGAAGCAGGGGTTGACATTGTGGCAGAACCACCTGGAAAAAAATTAAGTAACATAACACTTTTGTCTGGTGGTGAAAAATCACTTACCGCAATTGCAATTTTGTTTGCAATTTTGCGTTTAAGACCAATGCCTTTCTGCTTATTAGACGAAATTGAAGCAGCACTAGATGAAGCCAATGTTGCAAGGTTTGCAAAGTACTTGCAAAGGTACTCGGAAGAAACTCAATTTATTGTTATAACCCACAAAAAACCAACCATGGAACATGCTGATGCGTTGTTTGGTGTAACAATGGAGGAAAAAGGTGTAAGTAAAGTTGTTTCAGTAAAACTTACTGATGCAATCAAAAATATAGAGGAAAGATAATATGGGATTTTTTTCAAAGTTATTTTCAGGACTTAAAAAAACAAAAGAAAGCATTGCAAACAAAATCAGTAGCATTTTTGTTGGCGAACTTAACGATGAATTTTTTGAAGATTTAGAATACGTTTTAATAAGTTCCGATATTGGTGCTGAGGCAAGTGTTGAGATTATTGAAGAAGTTAAAAAACAATCTAAAAAACAAAAAATTAAAACTGGCGAAGATTTTAAAGCACTGCTTAGAAAAGTTATGATTGAAATGCTTAACAGCACAAACGATGAAGAAATTTCCTATCCAGCATTAATAACTTTTGTTGGAGTTAATGGTGTTGGAAAAACAACAGCAATAGGCAAAATTGCTAACAAATTCAAAAATGAACACAAAAGCGTTTTAATGGTTGCAGGCGACACTTTTCGTGCCGCTGCAAGCGACCAATTAACCGAATGGGCAAAACGCGTTGGCGTTAGAATTGTTAAATATAGTGAAGGGGCAGACCCAGCAGCAGTTGTGTTTGATGGAATTAGCAGTGCGCAAGCAAAACACGATGATGTTGTGCTTGTTGACACAGCAGGCAGGCTTCACAACAAATCAAACTTGATGGAAGAACTTAAAAAAATTTACAAAATAATAAATCAAAAATGGCAAGGCGACCACAAAAACTATTTGGTAATTGATGCCACAACTGGTCAAAATGCGCTTTCGCAAGTTGAAACATTCAACGAATTTGTGGGCATTGATGGCATTGTTTTAACAAAACTAGATGGCACAGCCAAAGGCGGAATTGTGTTTGCAATTGCAAAACAATTTGGAATTCCTGTTAAATATGTTGGTGTTGGTGAAGGGGTAGATGACCTAATTGAATTTAACGCCGAAGAATTTGTTAATGGAATAATTTAAAAAAGCACAAAATTTGTGCTTTTTTGATTGTGAATTACTATTTTTTATTTGCTAATTTTAATTTAATTTTGATTTTATTTTTCTAATTTTATGTTTAAACTAAAACTTTTAATTATTAAAACAAATAATTAAATTTTATTTCTTTCAGGTAATAAACAAAAATTTATTGACAACAAAAAAAAGATAATGTAATATATTATGTAAAGTAAAATTACTTTACAGTTGTGAGTTTGTTATGAATTTAGAAAAAACAATGCATTATAGTTCGCTTTACGTAATATATGGCGAATTATTAACAAAAAAACAACAACAAATTGTTGAGTGTTACATTTTTGAAAATTTAAGTTTGGGCGAAATTTCTGAAAATTTTAACATTTCAAGGCAGGCGGTGCTAGACACGGTTAACAAGTCGTATGAAATTTTAAAAAACTACGAAGAAAAATTGCATGTTTTAAAAAAGAACAAAAACTTAAAAACAGCATTGTTAAACCTTAAAAAAGGCATATCAGATGAAAATTTGGTTGAACAAATAAACAACATAATCGAAAATTTGTAAGGAGTAAAAATGGCTTTATTTGGAACTTTAAGTGAAAAATTATCGCATGTGTTTTCCAAACTTACCAAACGTGGCGTTTTAACAGAACTAGAAATTAAAAACGCAATGCGTGAAATAAGAATTGCACTTTTAGAAGCTGATGTTAACTTTTTGGTTGTTAAAGATTTGGTTTCTAAAATAAGCGAAAAATGTTCTGGCGAACGAGTTTTAAAAAGTTTAACACCGGGGCAACAAGTAATAAAAATTGTTAATGAAGAATTAACTGCATTAATGGGAAGCACAAACTCCAAGTTAACAATTGCAAGCAAGCCTCCAACAATAATTTTGATGTGTGGCCTGCAAGGTGCAGGAAAAACCACAATGTGTGGAAAACTTGCAAAAATGTTAAAAAAACAAGGCAAAAAACCACTTTTGGTTGCGTGCGACATTTACAGACCAGCAGCAATTAATCAATTGAAGGTTGTTGGGAAAAGTGTTGATGTTGAAGTTTACGATGAAGGAACAAGCAAGCCAGAAAAAACAGCAGTTAATGCTCTAAAATATGCTGAAAAGAAAACTTACGATGTTGTTATTATTGACACAGCGGGCAGGCTTCACATTAATGAAGAATTAATGGATGAACTAAAAAACATTAAAAAAGCTGTAAAACCAACAGAAATTTTGTTAACTGTTGATGCAATGACTGGTCAAGATGCAGTAACAGTTGCTGAAACATTTAATAAAGAACTTGACATTACTGGTGTAATTTTAACCAAACTTGATGGTGACACTCGTGGTGGTGCAGCATTAAGCATTAAAGCAGTAACAGGCAAACCAATAAAGTTTTGCGGTGTTGGCGAAAAAATGGACGATATTGAACCATTTTATCCCGACCGTATGGCATCAAGAATTTTGGACATGGGCGATGTGCTAACATTAATTGAAAAAGCACAAGCAAATGTTACAGAAGAAGAAGCAAAAAAACTAGAAAAGAAAATTAGAGAAAATTCCTTCACTTTTGAAGATTACTTAGAACAGTTTGACCAAATGAAAAAATTGGGCAATATTTCCGACATTTTAAACATGATTCCGGGTGCTGGAAAGTTTAAGTTTAATGCAAACATGATTGATGAAAAGCAAATTGCAAGAAACAAAGCAATAATTCAAAGCATGACACCTTATGAACGCCGAAATCCAGATGTTATTAAGGGCAGTCAGAAAAAAAGAATTGCTGCCGGAAGTGGCACATCAATTCAGGAAGTTAATGCGTTAATAAAACAGTTCTATCAATCAAAAGAACTAATGAAGCAAATGTCCAGTGGCAAGGGCAGATTTAGAATGCCATTTTAATTTAGGTTTTTAAATTTTTTTGAATAAAAAAATTGTATATATTAAATTACAAAAAAGGAGAAAAAAGTTATGGCAGTTAGAATTAGATTAACACGTTTAGGAGATAAAAAATCACCTTTTTATCGTGTTGTTGTTGCTGATTCAAGAACATCAAGAGATGGCAAAGTTATTGAAAAACTTGGCACATATGACACACTAAAAGACCCAGCAGAAATCAAAATTGATGTTGAAAAAGCAAAAGAATGGTTGCAAAAAGGTGCACAACCAACAGAAACCGCTAAAACAATTTTAGTTAAAGCTGGCGTTATTGCACAAACCAACAAAAAAACAGCCCCTAAGTCAGACAAAAAGAAAAAACAAGCATAGTTGTTTTTTAGGAGATTAGGTATGGAAGAATTAGTATCATACATTGTTAAATCTTTGGTTGACAACCCAGACAAAGTTGAAGTTACATCTGAAAACGAAAGTGAAAAAGTTGTAATTGTTAAGGTTACAGTTGATCCAGAAGATTTAGGCAAAGTTATTGGAAAAGGTGGCAGAATTGCAAATTCAATTCGCACAATAATAAAATCTGCAAGTGCAAAATCGGGCAGACGTTTTATTGTTAAAATTTCATAGTTTAAAAGTGCTTAATTTAGCACTTTTTTTATTTGTTAAAATGTGTTTAATATGTTAAACTATTTATATATATTAAGTATTATGCAAAACAACAAAATTGGCAAAATAAAGCCATAATTCATTGAGGGAAACATGACAAAAATTGAAATTGGATTTGTAACAAAACCACAAGGTTTAAAAGGCGAATTTAGAATAAAACCAAGTGAAAATGCTTTTAAAATTTTATCAAGTTTGTCAAAACTTGAAATTAATGGAAAGCAGTTAACTGTTGTAAAAGTTACAAACAAAATTGGCTACTTTATTTTCAAAGTTAAAGAACTAACAACCATTGATGAAGTTGAAGTTTTAAGAAACAAACCAGTTTTTGCGTTTGTGTCCGAAACTGATGCAAAACAATTTCAAAATTTTGCAGGCTACAAAGTTTTATCAAATGGCAAAGAAGTTGGTGTTGTGGAAGAAGTTAAAAATTTTGGTGCAACTGATGTGTATTTTTTAGCAAACGGAAAATCTTTTCCACTTGTTCCAAACCTTGTTTTAAATGTTTTTGATGAAAAGGAAGAAATTGTTGTTGATTCAAAAATTTTAGAAGAGGTTATTTTATGAAAATAACAATTTTAACATTATTTCCAAAAATGTTTGAAGCCTTAAACGAAAGTTTAATTGGCCGTGCAATAAAAAATAAGTTGCTAGAAATTGAAGTTGTTAACTTCCGTGATTTTTCATTAAATAAGCACAAAAAAGTTGATGACTATGCGTTTAGTGGCGGAGCAGGCATGGTGCTTACTCCTCAACCAATTTACGATGCTATTCAAAGCGTTAAAACAGAAGATAGTTATGTTGTTTATATGTCGCCAAAAGGAACACCACTAACACAAAACAAAGTTAAACAACTTTCAACAGATGTTAAGCATTTAATTATAATTTGTGGGCACTATGAAGGTATTGATGAACGCATAATAAGCCTTTGTGTTAACGAACAAATAAGTATTGGCGATTTTGTGTTAACTGGTGGTGAAATTCCGGCAATGGCACTTGTTGATGCTGTTTCAAGATATGTTGATGGGGTGTTGCACAACAGCGAAAGCACAACCGACGAAAGTTTTTCCGATGGACTTTTGGAGTATCCACAATACACACGTCCACAAGAATTTATGGGATTAAAAGTTCCTGATGTTTTAATTAGTGGTAACCACAAAGAAATTGAAAAATGGAAAAATGAACAAAAAATTTTGGAAACAAAAAAATACAGACCAGACTTGTTAAGTAAAAAATAAAATAAAAAATAAAACAGGAGAAAATTAACTTTGACAAAAGAAAAACTAACAATAAAAAAAGTGGTTAATCCAAACAAAGCAACATTAAAAATAATAACAGATTGGTTTTTTAATTGGTGGGGCAAAAAAAATGGATTAACTTATGAAGAAGTTCAATGTTATGCTGAACATAGTGTTAACGATTCAAAGTTACCACAAATTTTTGGATTGTTTCTAAATAATAAAATAATTGGCATGTATGAATTTGTTTTATCAGATTTTGAAGTGCGTCCAGATATTTATCCTTGGCTTGCTAATGTTTATATTGATGAAAAATATAGAGGCAAAGGCTATGGCAGGGTGATGTTAGAAACAGTAAAAAAATCAGCACAAGAAAATTTAAATTTTAATGAGATTTATTTATATACACATCACATTGGATTATATGAAAAATTTGGCTGGGAATTTGTGTCAGATTTTAACACATTTAGTAAAGTTCCTAAAATTCAAAGATTATACAAATTAAAGTTAAAATAATATAAACTATGTGATGTTGATTTGCTCACGATGCTTACAAACCAAATTGCTAAACGCAAATCCACTTAAAAGTGGCATCACAGTTTGAATAACCATCAGTTTTGCTTGCAAATACCTAACCGCGCTTGCAGACAAAACTTCCGATAATATAAACTAAGCGGCGTTAAAATTTTACTAACATAAAATTTTACTAAATTCTAACTAATTTTTTGTGCTTTCGCACAATACCGCAGTTTGAATTAACATCAGTTGTATGCAAATATCCCTGCGGGTTGCTTGCCTACAACTTCCGATAATATAAAAAATGGAATTTATATGGGTAAATACGTAACAAACATAAATTGGTTTCCGGGGCATATGACAAAAGCCCTTAGGATGATGGAAAAGGAAATAAAAATTGTTGACGCAATAATTTACGTGCTAGATGCTCGTGCGCCTTTTTCGTGCGTTAATCCAAAACTTAACAAATTAATTGGCGATAAGCCAATAATTTATGTTTTAAACAAATGTGATATGGCAAATTTGGAAATAACAAAAACATGGCAGGAATATTTTGCAAAATTGGGCAGTGGTTGCATAATGCTAAATTCCACCGAAAGTGGAACAGCAAAAAAAGTGGAAAATGCAGTTGTTCAGGCATTGCATGCAAAAATTGAAAAACTAAAACAAAAAGGCGTAAAATTCATTTTGCGTGTTATGGTTTTGGGTGTTCCTAACAGCGGAAAAAGCACTTTAATTAACAATTTGTGCGGAAGTGCAAAAACACAAACTGGCAACAAGGCTGGTGTAACGCGTGGAAAACAATGGGTAAAAATTGCCAGTGGAATTGAAGTTTTAGATACCCCTGGAACATTGTGGCCAGCATTTGATAACAATCAGGTTGCACATCATTTGGCATACATTGGCTCAATTAAGGAAGAAGTTTTAGATGTTCCAAGTTTGAGTTTAGACCTTATTTTAGACTTAATTAACATAGATAAAAACATTTTAATTAATCGTTATAAAATTGAAATTTTGCAAGAAGATGAACCTGTTAACATTTTAGAAAAAATTTGTGAAAACAGAGGTTTTTTGCTTAAAAAGAACGAACTAGATTACGACCGTGGAGCGTTTGCAGTTTTAAACGATTTTAAGCAAAACAGGCTAGGCAAAATTTCACTTGAAACAGTTAACGACATAAAAAAATTAACAATAAAAGATAGGAAAGAAAATGCTTGATTACGAACTTGAATATTACAAATCTGGCAAAAAACTAATTGCTGGTGTTGATGAAGCAGGGCGTGGTCCACTTGCAGGTCCTGTGTGTGTTGCAGCAGTTATAATGCCATTTGAACAAGATAAAATAATTGAAGAAATTAACGATAGCAAAAAACTTACTGAAAAAAAGCGTGAACAACTTTTTGAAAAAATTAAAAACACAGCAATAAGTTACAACATTGTTTTTGTTGATGAAAAAACAATTGACAGCATAAACATTTTAAACGCCACAAAACTTGGTATGAAACAGGCAATTGAGGGTTTAAGTGTTAAGCCGGAACTTGTGCTTATTGATGCTGTTAAAATTGACACATGCGTTCCAACAGAAAGCATAATTAAGGGTGATGCAAAAAGTTATAATATTGCGGCGGCTTCAATTTTGGCAAAAGTAACGCGTGACAAATTAATGGTTGATCTTGATAAAAAATATCCTGAATATAACTTTAAAAAACATAAGGGTTATGGAACAAAAGAACACATTGAAAATTTAAAAAAGTTTGGTAAATGTGAAATTCACAGAAACAGTTTTATTAAACACTTTGTAGGTGAAAATGAATAATTTGGGTTTGGCTGGCGAGCAAGAAGCACAAAAATTTTTAAAAAAGAAAAAATATAAATTGCTTGAATGCAACTATAAAAACAAACTTGGCGAGATAGATATTATTGCAAAACAACACAACACCATTGTTTTTGTTGAAGTTAAATCGCGAAGTTCGCTTGCATTTGGCATGCCACGCGAAAGTGTTACAAATCACAAACAACAAAAAATAAAACAAGTTGCAATGTGTTATTTAAGTTTAAATAAATTATCAAATTGCAGTGTGCGGTTTGATGTTATAGAAATTTTAAACGGACAGATAACACATATTCCAAATGCTTTTTAAATATGACCAATTTTAGGCGAAAATTTTAAAATATTTAAGAATATTTTGCAAAAAATACTTGTATAAATGTAATGATTATGTTATTATATTGCAGTGACTTCGGTTGGTCCGCTGATTACAAGTATGTGTCATGAACAACTAATAAAAATTAGGAGGAATTGTAAGTCATGAACTTAATTGATTTAATTGAAAAAGAAAATTTAAAACCTGAATTACCTGAATTTGGTGTTGGTGACACTGTTAAAGTTTTCATCAAAATTGTTGAAGGTGGCAAGGAACGTATTCAAGCATTTGAAGGCGTTGTAATTTCTAAAAAACATTCCAGTGTTAGAGAAACTTTCACAGTTCGTCGTGTTTCATTTGGCGTTGGTGTGGAAAAAACTTTCCCATTGCACAGCCCACGTATTGACCACATTGAAGTGTTAAAGAAAGGTAAAGTTAGACGTGCAAAACTTTATTACTTGCGTGAACTTTCAGGTAAAGCATCAAAAATCAAAGAAAAACAAACAACAAAATCAGAAAAATAAAAATATCCGCTTAATTTTTGAGCGGTTTTTTTATTGCGAATTTTGGTTTTATCAAATTAGATGTTAAACTATGTGCGGCAAACTGTGTAAACAAGATGTGTAAATTTTATGAACAATGGTGGCAAATTGTGCGATGTTAAAATTTTACGAAAGTAAAATTTTAAAAAATTCTACCGAATTTTTGTGCTTGTGCACAAGCACAACATCGCACAGTGTTCAAACACCAGCAAAATTTAACAATCATTTTCACTGTGCTAATCTCTAATTTTCCATAACAAAATTATATTTAGTATTATATATAATTTATATATAATAAAGATAATAATTTAGTTTATTATAATAATTATACTTATGTTGTGTAATATTTTGTTGTTAATTTAAGCAATTTTTGATATTATAGTTAACGTTATAAATTTTAAAAATTCAAGTTTAAGGATTAATCATGCTTTCAATAATTAAAAGTTTTGGATTAAATGGAATTGATGGCTACGAGGTTTGTGCCGAAGTTGACATAAACCAAGGCATTCCCAGTTACGACATTGTTGGTCTTGTTGGCACAGCCATAAAAGAAAGCAAGGAAAGGGTTAGAAGTGCCATAAAAAACAGCGGATTTAACTATCCAATAACAAGAATAACAGTTAACTTAGCACCTGCAAACACGCACAAAGATGGCCCGGTTTACGACCTTGCCATTGCTGTTGGAATTTTGTCGGCAACAAACCAAATAAAAATTGAAAACACAAAAAATTTTGTGTTTTTGGGTGAACTTTCACTAGATGGAACAATTAGAAAAATTAATGGTGTTTTGCCAATTTTAATTTCGGCAAAACAACTTGGAATAACAAACTTAATAATTCCTTACGACAACAAAAATGAAGCAAGTTTTTTGAAGGGCTTAAATGTTTATGCTGTTAAAAGTTTAAAGGAAGTTGTTAGTTTTTTAAACGACGAAACAAAACTTGAACCAATTTTGTTTTGTGACTATAACGAAACAATTAAAAATTTTGAAAGCCCATATAATTTTAAAAATGTTAAAGGGCAAAGTGCTGCAAAACGAGCACTTGAAATTGCAGCCGCTGGCGGACACAACATTTTAATGGTTGGACCACCAGGAAGCGGAAAAACTTTGCTTGCAAAATGTTTTCCAAGCATACTTCCAAACTTAACATTTGAAGAAGCACTAGAAGTAACAAAAATTCACAGTGTTGCTGGCGTTTTAGACAATTCGGTTGGCATTGTTTGTTCAAGGCCATTCCGTTCTCCACATCACACCACAACAACTGTGGCATTAACTGGTGGTGGCAGAACTGCAAAACCGGGCGAAATAAGTTTGGCACACAACGGAGTGTTGTTTTTAGATGAATTGCCAGAATATTCAAGGCACGCCATTGAAACATTAAGGCAACCGCTTGAAGATGGTGTTATTAACGTTTCCAGAATTGAAAACACAGTGGAATATCCTGCAAACTTCACATTAATTGCAAGCATGAACCCTTGCCCATGTGGAAACTTTGGAAACAGAGAAAAGGAATGTAAGTGCACACCACAACAAATTCACAAATATCTTGCAAAACTTTCGGGTCCATTAATGGACAGAATTGATATTCATCTAGAAGTAGATAATGTTAAGTTTTCCGACTTAAAAAGCACAACAGAAGAAGAAAGCAGTGAACAAATTAAACAGCGTGTTGACAAAGCACGACAAATTCAATTAAACAGGTTTAAGGGCGCAAAAAATTATAGCAATTCAAAAATGAACGATGTTCAACTAAAAAAGTTTTGTAAATTAGATGCTGAAAGTGAAGAAATTTTAAAACTTGCTTTCGAAAATTTTGGGTTAAGTGCCAGGGCTTATTCCAGAATTTTAAAACTAGCCAGAACCATTGCCGACCTTGATGGACAGGAAAATATTCATGCAAACCATTTAATGGAAGCCATTTCATATAGAACCATAGATAAAAAATATTGGAATAATTAATTATGTTAAATAATGTAGAAAAAGCAATTTTGTTTGTAAGCACTTGCGATTTTATTGGTGCAAAAAAGCAATATAAAATTGTAACTGAAACTAATTTAGAAAATTTAATAGAAAATTTTTCCGAATTTAAACAAAGTTTAATGGGTATTTTATCACAAAAAGAAATTGAACAAATAGAAAATGCTTTTAATTTAGCAAATCTAAATTCCTATATTACAAATTTAGAAAAAAGCAACATTAAGGTTGTAACCATAAAATCAAAAACATATCCAAAACTGTTAAAAGAAATTACTAATCCGCCAATTGTTTTGTACGCAAAAGGAAATGTGGAACTGCTTAATTCAACTTGCGTTGCAATTGTTGGTTCAAGGCGTGCATCACGATATGGCAAAGATGTTACCGAGCAGTTTTCAAAAGCAATTGCGGAAAGTGGAGTAACAATTGTTAGTGGTCTTGCCGATGGCGTTGACACTTTTGCTCACACAGCTTGCTTAAATGCAAAAGGTAAAACCATTGCTGTTTTAGGATGTGGCATAAACGAAATTTATCCAGCCACAAACACAAATTTAGCCAATAAAATTGTGGAGTGTGATGGTTTATTAATTAGTGAGCACAAACCTAATGAAAAACCGCAAACATACTACTTTCCAATAAGAAACCGTATTATTGCAGGTCTTTGCAAGGCTGTGGTTATAACTGAGGCGACAGAAAAAAGTGGAAGCATGCACACAAAAAACTATGCACTAGATTTTGGCAGAGAAGTTTTTGCAGTGCCGGGCAGAATAACCGACATTTATTCTGTGGGTTGCAACAAAATTATAAAAAATTGTCAAAGTGCAATTGCGCTTGGTCCATCTGATGTGCTAAACTTTTTAGGCAAGAATTTTGTAGAAAACAAACCAAATGTTGTTCAGTATAGTTTAACAGACAAGATAATATTAGATATAATAGATGTTAACGAAGTTCATTACGAAGAAATTTTACAGAAAAGTGGAATGGACAGTAAGGAACTTAACACAGCATTAATTAGGTTGGAACTAAAAAAATTAATCAAAAAATTGCCAGGTAATTTTTATAGCAAATAATTGGAGGAAAAATGAACTTAGTCATAATTGAAGGTGTTGGTAAAAAGGACACAATAAAAAAATATTTAGGATCAAATTATGAAGTTGTTGCAACAAAAGGTCATGTTCGCGATTTACCAGCAAATTCGTTTGGTGTTAATTTACACGATAATTTTAAACCTCAATACGAAATAATGCCTGATAAAACAGACATTGTTAAAATGTTAAAAGAAAAAGCACAAAAAGCCGACAAAATTTATCTTGCAACCGACCCAGATAGGGAAGGTGAAGCAATAAGTTGGCATTTGTGCAACATTTTAGGGTTAGACGAAACAAAACCAATAAGAATAACATTTAACGAAATTTCAAAAAATGCAGTTAACAAGGGGCTAGAAAACCCAAGAGGAATTGATATTAAACTTGTTAATGCTCAACAAGCACGCCGTGTGCTAGATAGAATTGTGGGTTACAAAATTTCTCCAATTCTATGCAAAAAAATTCAACCACGCCTAAGTGCAGGTCGTGTTCAAAGTGTTGCACTAAAACTTGTTGTCGACCGCGAGCACGAAATTCAAAAATTTGTTCCAACAGAATATTGGACACTTAGTGCAAACTTGTATCCAAACAACATAAAAGATTTGTTTAAAGCAACATTAACAAAATTTAACAACAAAAAAGTTAACATTGAAAATTCCGAACAAATGGATAAAGTTTTAGAAGAACTAAAACAAAACAACTTTGTTGTTAAATCAGTTAAAAAAACAACACAAAAAACACATGCACAAGCACCATACACAACTTCAACAATGCAACAAGAAGCATTAAACAAGTTGGGCTTTAATCTTAAAAAAGCAAGTTTTTGTGCTCAAGAACTTTACGAAGGCGTAACACTTGGCGAAGAAGGAAAAGTTGCATTAATAACCTACATTCGTACCGACTCTGTTCGTGTTGCACCAGAAGCAATGAGCATGGCAAAAGATTTCATTTTAAAAAACTATGGCGAAAAATATTTGCCAGCAAAACCAAATATTTACAAAACAAAGGGCAGTGCACAAGATGCTCACGAAGCAATTAGACCAATATCACTAGAACGCACACCAGAAAAGGTTAAACCATATTTGTCAGCCGACAACTATAAATTATATAAATTAATTTACAACAAATTTTTAGCAAGCCAAATGGCAGATGCAACACACAACTTGGTTGTTGCTGAAATTGAAAACGGAAACTACACATTCAAAGCAAGCGGAAAAACTCCAATTTTTGATGGTTTTATGGCTGCTTTTAATCAAGAAAAAAAGGCAACTAAAAAAGAAACTAGTGAAGAAGATGACGAAGAAGGATTAAATGCAAATTTACCTGTTTTAAATGAAGGTGACAAACTAAATTTAGACAAACTAAATCCTGCTCAAAAATTCACAAAACCTCCACAAAGGTTTACGGAAGCAACACTAGTTAAGGAAATGGAAGAACGCGGAATTGGTCGTCCTGCCACATACACACCAACCATAACATTGCTTGCAAGCCGTCATTACACAGAAAAAGATGGAAAATATTTAAAACCAACCGAACTTGGTGAAAAAATTAATGAACTACTAGAAAAATATTTTAGCGATGTTATAAATGTCAAATTCACAGCAAAAATGGAAAGTCAACTAGATGAAATTGCCGAGCACGACATTAATTGGCAAGACATGGTTAGCGATTTTTACAAAGATTTTTCAAAATTGCTTTATGCTTGTGATAAAGACAGTGTTAAATTCAAAATTCCACCAAAAGAAACCGACATAAAATGCGATAAATGTGGTGGAAAAATGGTTATAAGAACAGGTAAGTATGGCGAGTTTTTGGCTTGTTCAAACTATCCAAATTGCAAAAACATTCAACCATTAACAAAAGAAATTGGTAAATGCCCAAAATGCGGAAAACCAGTTTTGGAACGTAAAAGCAAAAAAGGAAAAACATTCTACGGCTGTTCAGGATATCCTGATTGCGACTTTATTTCATGGGAAATTCCAACAGAATATAAATGCCCAAAATGTGGTGAATATTTAACCAAAAAAACAGTGTACGGAAACACCCGTTATAAATGTTCAAATGTTAATTGTGATTACACTAAAACAGTTAAAAAACCAACGCAAGAAAGCGAAAATAAATAATTTTGCATAGTAGTTAAGGAACCCATATGAATTCAAAAAAAGTTGTTAATGTAATAGGTGCTGGTTTGGCTGGAAGCGAGGCGTGTTTTCAGCTACTAAAACGTGGTTACACAGTTAACTTATATGAAATGAAACCAACAAAGTTTTCGCCAGCACACAAAAACAGTAATTTTGCAGAACTAGTTTGTTCCAATTCTTTAAAATCCAACGATGTAACAAGTGCTTGTGGGCTACTAAAACAGGAACTTAGAATGCTTAATTCGCTTGTAATAAGTGTTGCAGACGAAGTTAAAGTTCCAAGCGGACAAGCACTTAGTGTTGATAGGGAACAGTTCAGCGAAAAAATAACACAAAAAATTAAAAGTTTTAAAAACCTTAATTTAATAACGGAAGAAGTTACAAGTTTTGATTTAAACTTACCAACCATAATTGCAACAGGACCATTAACCAGCAACAGTTTGGTGGAGTTTTTAAAAACAATTTTCAACTCGGAATATTTATATTTTTTTGACGCAATTGCTCCAATTGTAACATATTCTGGCATTGACTTTAACAGTGCATTCATTGCTGACAGATATGATAAAGGAACAGGTGATTATGTTAATTGTCCACTAAACAAACAAGAGTATGAAGAGTTTTATAACGCATTAATATCTGCCGAAACCGTAAAACTTAAAGACTTTGAAAATTCGAAAGTTTTTGAAGGGTGCATGCCGGTTGAAGTGCTTGCAAAACGTGGCGTTGACGCGTTAAGGTTTGGACCACTTAAACCTGTTGGCTTAACTGATCCAAAAACTGGAAGATACCCTTATGCCTGTGTGCAACTCCGCCGTGAAACCAACAATCTAGACATGTTTAATATGGTTGGTTTTCAAACAAACTTAACATTTAAGGAACAAGAAAGAGTTTTTAAATTAATTCCAGCCTTAAAAAACGCGGAGTTTTTAAGATATGGTGTTATGCACCGAAACACATTTATTAATGCACCAACAATTTTAAACAAATTTTATCAAGTAAAAAATTATCCAAACATTTTTGTTGCAGGGCAACTTAGTGGTGTTGAAGGTTATGTTGAAAGCATTGCAAGTGGTTTAACTTGTGCATTAAACATGGATAAATACTTAAACAATTTGCCACTTATTGATTTTGGTTGTCACACAATGATTGGTGCGCTTGCAAACTATATTGCAACAGCAAATCCAAAAAATTTTCAACCAATGGGTAGCAATATGGGACTACTTTTAGGCAGTGAAGAGCGTATTAAAGATAAAAAAGAAAAATACAAAAAATTAAGTGATACATCGCTTAACAAAATGTCAGAATTAATAAGCGTTTATAAAATAAAAATTTAAAAGAGGTAAAAATGGAACTATCACCTAAGCAAATAGTAATTGAACTAGATAAATATATAGTTGGTCAATCAAAAGGAAAGCGTGCAGTTGCAGTTGCTCTTAGAAACCGCTATCGCAGAAGCAAACTTCCAAAGGAAATGCGTGATGAAATAACACCTAAAAACATAATAATGAAAGGTCCAACTGGTGTTGGTAAAACTGAAATTGCAAGAAGGCTTGCAAAACTTGTTAAAGCACCTTTTGTTAAGGTTGAAGCAACAAAATTCACCGAAGTTGGCTATGTTGGCAGAGACTGCGAAAGCATGGTTAGAGATTTGGTTGATGTTGCTGTAAGGCTTGTTAAAGAAGAAAAAATGCACGAAGTTAGCGTTAAGGCAAAGGAAATTGTTAACAACAAAATTTTAGATGTTATTTATCCAATTAGAAAACAAAGCAATCCAGACATGGATGTTGACAAATTACGTGCCGAAATTTTGGAAGAAATTGAATCTGGAAAAATTGATAACGAAATAATTGAAATTCCAGTGCTTGACAATTCAAAACCAATTGGCATGATGGCGGGCATGGGTGGCGAACTAGACCTTGGCAACATGCTAGGTTCAATTTTTCCACCACAGAAAAAACGCAAAAAAATCACTGTTGAAAAAGCAAAAGAACTTCTTTTAATGGAAGAAAGTGATAAGTTAATTGACACCGACAGTTTAAATGCCGAAGCAATTAGGCGAGCAGAGCAAGAAGGCATAATTTTTATTGATGAAATAGACAAAATTGCTGGCAAAAATTCAAAAGGTCCAGATGTTAGCCGTGAAGGTGTTCAACGTGACATTTTGCCACTTGTTGAAGGTTGCAATGTAACAACAAAATATGGTGTTATTAAAACCGATTACATTTTGTTTATTGCCGCAGGTGCTTTCCACATTAGCAAAGTTGAAGATTTAATTCCAGAATTTCAAGGAAGGTTTCCAATCAGGGTGGAACTTAACAACTTAACAAAAGAAGATTTCTTTAACATCTTAACACAACCTAAAAATGCTTTAACAAAGCAATATGCCGAAATGTTAAGTGTTGACAACATAAACCTAAACTTCACAGAAGATGCACTTAAAGAAATTGCTGCAATTGCCGAACGTGAAAATGAAAACGATGAAAATATTGGAGCAAGGCGCTTGCACACAATTTTGGAACTATTGCTAGAAGACATTTCGTTTAATGCTGATGGAACACATCCAATGCTTGACGTTACAATTGACAAAGCATATGTTGACAAAATGTATAACGAATCAGGGCTAAAAAATTCAAAAAAGAAACTGCCACTTGGTTTTAATGTTTTAGAAAATGAATAAAGAAGTACTAAAAGAAGAAAAAGAATATTTAAATAAAGTTGAAAAGCAGATAAAGAAGAATATTGATTCTTTATCAGCTTTTTTAAATTCAGAAAAAGAAAGAATTCAACAAGAAAAATTTGAAATGCGTTCAACATATGCAACAAAAGAAGATGTTGACGACACATTTTTAGATATTTATGCTGAATCACTAGATTTTGAAGAAAAAGAAAAAGAACGCACACAACTTTTGCGTATGCAAAAAAATCCGTATTTTGCCCGAGTTGATGTTAGAGAAAACAACAGCAAAAAGCAATATTATAACTACATTGGTTACAGAAGTTTAACAAATGATGATGGCGGATTTTATGTTATTGATTGGCGTGCACCTTTTGCAAGTTTGTTTTACGATTACGATAAAGGAAATTTTAGTTACAACACTGTTAGCGGAACTGTTAGTGGAAAAATTTTAAATAAACGTCAATTTAAAATTGAAAACGAAGAATTAAAGTATTATTTTGATGCCGACATTAAGGTTGATGATGATATTTTGCAAGAAACATTATCAGGCACAACCAACGAAAAAATGAAAAACATTGTTGCCACCATTCAACGTGAGCAAAACCAAATTATTCGTTGTTCCGAAAAATTTAACACTTTTGTGTTGGGTGTTGCAGGCAGTGGAAAAACTTCCATAGCACTTCATCGTGTTGCATATTTACTATATAAACTAAAAGGAAAACTAAAAAGCAGTGAAGTGTTAATTCTTTCACCAAACGATATGTTTTCTGCATATATTTCCGAAGTTTTGCCTGACCTTAACGAAGATAATGCATTAAACACAACTTTTGAACAAATTTTAAAAAATGAACTTGGAGAAAATGTTATTTTTGAAACCAAGTTAGAACAAGTTCAGCGTAAAATATTGGGCAAGTTTCCTGTTGATGAAGAAAAAAATTCCTATGCGTTTTTGGTTGATTTATATAACTTTTTAATCAAATTTGCTTCCACTTCTTTTAAGCCAACATTAATAAGGCTTGGCAACTATAACATACCTGAAAGCAAAATTGCTGGAATGTATTTTAAGTCATATTCCAAAGTTTTTCCATACAAACGCATTGAATGGATAATTGAAAACTTAATTGAAACATTCTTCTCAAACTTTAAAAAGTTGGAGTTTAAGTTGCAAGAATTTTTGCGTGCAAAACTTTACAGAATGTTTTTAAACAACAATCCAATTAATTTATATAAAAAATTTTTAAGTTCAAAAAATAAAAAATTCACATTAATAAACGGAAAAATTAAATACGAAGATGTTTGTGCAATTTTGCTTATTCATTTTTTCATTTATGGAAGCATAGATTACACATCGTTTAAACATGTTGTTATTGATGAAGCACAAGATTATAATGCAATTCAGTTGTTTATTTTAAATTCATATTTTAATTGTCCAAAAACAATTGTTGGCGATGTGGGGCAGTCATTAAATGTAACAAGCACAAACGACACCATAAGCCACATAAACGAAATTTTTAGCATTTCAAATGCGGAACATCAAATTGTTGATGTTAACAATTTTGAGTTAAAGGAAATAAAAACTTTAAATTTAACAAAAAGTTATAGGTCAAGTTATCAAATAACAACTTTGGCGAACAGCATTTTAAACCGAACCGATTGTGAAGCAATTAAACGTGTTGGTCAAAATCCTGAATTATGCAAAATAAGTAGCAAATCTGGTTTTGTTTCCAAGTTTAAAAATTTGTTTGAAAGTTACAAACAAAAAGGCTATAATAACATTGGAATAATAACTAAAACCTTAAAAAATAGTAAAGAATTGTTTGATTTGTTGCATCCACATTTTAAGGATATTAAACTTATAACAAACACAGAACACTACTTAAATGGGGTTGTTGTTTTAGATGCTTTTAGTTCTAAGGGGTTAGAATTTGATGCTGTTATTGTGTTTAATGCTAACACAGATGAATATAATTCGGAACTTGATAGGCAACTTTTATATATTGCAGTAACTAGGGCACTTCATGATGTTTGCTTAATTTACACAAAACAACCAAGTAAATTTGTTTTAAATTATTTTAATTTGTTGGAGGAAAAATGATTAACATACCAAAGGGCACAAAAGATGTGTTACCAAACGAAAGTTATAAATGGAACGAAGTGGAAAGAGTTGTTCAAACTTTAAGGCACAGATATAATTTGCACGAAATTAAAACCCCAATGTTTGAACACACCGAACTTTTTGTTAGAGGTGTTGGAAACAGTACCGACATTGTTAACAAGGAAATGTACACTTTCACCGACAAGGGTGGCAGAAGCATAACTTTAAAACCAGAAGGCACAGCAGGTGTTGTTAGAAGTTTTATTGAAAACAGTTTGTTTAACGAACCACTTCCACTAAAACTTTATTACATCACACCTTGTTTTAGATATGAACGCCCACAAGCAGGAAGGTTAAGGCAACACACACAATTTGGTAGCGAATGGTTTGGCTGTGATTCTGTGGAAGCAGATGCCGAAATTTTAATGCTTGCATCAGATTTTTATAAGTCGTTTGGAATTAATCCAACTGTTTTAATTAACAACTTGGGTTGCTCGGAATGCAGAAAAAACTATATTAGTGCATTAAAAGAATTTTTTGCACCAAAAATTAAGGATATGTGCCCAGATTGTGCAAAACGTTTTGAAACAAATCCTTTAAGAATTTTGGATTGCAAAGTTGAAGAATGCAAACAAATTAACAAATCAGCACCAAAAATTAGTGACTATTTGTGTGAAGACTGCAAAACCAGATTTGAACAACTAAAAACATTGCTTACAAAACTTGGTGTAAATTACAAATTTGACCCAATGCTTGTTCGCGGATTGGACTATTACACAAATTTGATTTTCGAGTTTGTTGATGAAGATAAAAAACTTGGACAAAATGCACTTGGTGGTGGCGGAAGATACAACAACTTAGTTGAAGAACTTGGCGGAAAACCAATGCCTGTTGTTGGCTTTGGAATTGGTATTGAAAGATTGCTTTTATATCTTGAAAACAAGGGCATAGAAGTTAAAAATAATCAAGTTTTAGATGTTTATGTTGCAAATGCCACAAACAATTTAGAACCAATTGTAAAAATTGTGAAATTGTTGCGTGATAACAACATTTCTTGCGAAATGAATTTAAGCAATCGTAGCCTAAAAGCGCAATTTAAGTATGCCGACAAAATTAATGCTAAAAACGTTTTGGTTATTGGCGATGATGAACTTAAACAGAAAAAGTTTACAATAAAAAATTTAAGTGAAGGCAAACAAACCGAAATTGGTGAAGAAGATTTAATTAAATATTTTAAGGGTTAAAATGTCTATTTTTGAACGAACGGAATTGCTTATTGGCAAAAGTGGAATAGAAAAACTTAATAACAGCCATGTTGCGGTTTTTGGTTGTGGTGGTGTTGGTGGTTATGTTTGTGAAATGCTTGTGCGTTGTGGTGTTGGCACACTTACAATTGTTGATTTTGATGTTGTGTCCGAGTCAAACATAAACAGACAAATAATTGCCTTACATTCCACAGTTGGAAAACCAAAAGTTGAAGTGTTAAAAAACAGATTATTAGATATTAATCCAACTTTAATTGTTAATTGTTATCCAACAAAATATGATGAAAGCACAAAAAACACTTTGTTAAACCAAAAATATGACTATGTTGTTGATGCAATTGATATGGTTAAAAACAAAATAGATTTAATTGAAACCTGCCACAAACTAAACTTAAAAATTGTTAGTGCAATGGGGACTGGCAACAGGTTTGATGTGCCAAACTTTGAAGTGTGCGACATTTTTAAAACTTACAATGATGGTCTTGCAAAAGTACTACGCAAACAACTAAAAAACACCGAAATTAAGGAACATAATGTGGTGTTTTCTAAATCACAAGCCACACCTAATGGAAGGGTTGTTGGAAGCATTTCATATTATCCTTCAATGTGTGGTTGCGTTATTGCTGGATTTGTTATTAACGAACTATTAAACAAAAAAAATTAAAATTACTAAACGAATTAAAAATAAAAAAACACAAACACTAAAACTGTCATTAGATTAGACTAATGAAATTATAAGCGTAAAATAAGTGTTATGTTTTAATTTGGAATAATAGGCATAAGTTAAATTTTTGGAGATAAATTATGATTAAGGAAGTTAAGGCGGAAGAATTTGAAAATGAATTAAAAAACAACGAAACAATGCTAGTCGAGTTTTATGGAACATGGTGTATGCCATGCAAAATGTTGTCTGGAATTTTAGAAAAGGTTGACGAAAAACTTGAAAGCAAGTTTCCAATTTTAAAAATTGACGTTGATACCAACATGAAATTGGTTAGAAAATATGGTGTTTTAACCACACCAACATTAATAATGTTTAAAAATGGTGAAGAAGTTGAAAAGGTTGTTGGTTTTAGGCAAGAAAAACAAATTTTGGATTTAATTCAACAATATAAATAAATTAAAAATAGTTCTTTTTTAAAGGGCTATTTTTTGTTTTGATATTGACAACACAGTTTTAACAATTTATAATTTAATTAGAAAATTTTTAATGGAAGTAAAATAAATGGCAAAAAGAATTTATTTAGATAATGCAGCAACAACACAAGTTAGCGGGGAAGTGTTAAACGAAATGCTTCCATATTTTACCAGTATTTATGGAAATTCTAACAGTTTGCACAGTTTTGGTAGAGATGCCGATAATGGTGTTGATATTGCTCGTGATAGAATTGCAAAAGCAATTAATGCAAACACATCTGAAATATATTTTACCAGTGGTGGAACAGAAGCAAACAACTGGGCACTTAGGGGAATTGCATATGCAAACCAAAAACGTGGAAAACACATTATTGTTTCACAAATTGAACATCATTCAATTTTAGAAACTTGCCAAGAACTTGAAAATGAAGGTTTTGAAGTTTCCTATTTGCCAGTTGATGAAACAGGCTTGGTTTCAATTCCAGAATTGTTGCACGAAATTAGACCAGACACAATTTTGGTATCAATTATGGCTGTTAACAATGAAGTTGGAACAATTCAACACTTAAAGGCTATTGGCGAAATTGTTAAGGATTTTAAAGCATTTTTCCACACAGATGCAGTGCAGGCATTAGGGGTTTTAGATATTGATGTTAAGGATATGCACATAGACCTTATGAGCATGTCTTCACACAAAATTCATGGTCCAAAGGGTGTTGGCGCACTTTATGTTAGAAAAGGTGTTCCAATCAAAAAAATAATTTATGGCGGAGAACAAGAACGTGGAAAACGTGGTGGCACAACCAATGTTCCGGGCATTGTTGGTTTTGGAAAAGCAATAGAAATTACTAAACGTGATTTAAAAATTGTTAACAAAAAACTAACAAACCTAACAAATTATTTCATTAAAAAAGTTGAATATGAAATTCCAAACATAAAAATTAATGGAAATCTAAACCAAAAAGCACCAGGAATTGTTAACATTTCGTTTAAATACATTGAAGGCGAAAGCATTTTAATAAAACTAGATTTAAACAATGTTGCTGTTTCAACAGGTTCTGCGTGTGCATCTGGAAGTTTGCAAAAATCTCATGTTCTAAAAGCAATGGGGTTAAAACCAGAAGATGTTAACGGTGCAATAAGATTTTCGTTTGGTGTTGACATAACAAATGATGATGTTGATTATGTTGTTAGAAAGTTAACACAAATTGTTGAAGAGTTAAGGGCAATGAGTCCACTAAACAAAAAGGTTAAAAAATAAGGAAAAAATTATTATGTATAACAACAAAGTAATTGAAATTTTTAATAATCCAAAAAATGTTGGCGAGTTAAAAGGTGCAAACGGCATTGGAACCGTTGGCAATGAAGCATGCGGCGACATTATGAAACTTTACTTAAAAATTGATGATAATGGAATAATTGAAAACGCAACATTTAAAACTTTTGGTTGTGCTGCGGCAATTGTTTCAAGTTCTGTTGCAACCGAAATGATTAAAGGAAAAAGCATTGATGAAGCCTTAAAACTTGAAAATAGCGACATTATTAACTATTTGGGAGGGCTTCCAGACAACAAAATTCATTGCAGCATTTTGGCAAAAGAAGCAATTGTTGAAGCCATTAAAGATTACAGAAAAAAACAAGCAAAAAAACTTAAAAAACAAGAAAACAAAAAGGCATAAATTGCCTTTTTTTAATTGGAAAAATAAAGAAATTTAACGCTTAAATAAATTTTTGCTTTTTGGTTAAAATAATTTAAAACCAAGGAGGAAAAAAATTATGAAAGATTGTTTATTATTAGGAATGGCACTTGGGCTAATTGCAGGTGCATTAATTGTTACAAACAATTCAAAAGCCGAACAAATTGTGGAAAAAGGCAAAAAAGCCATAAAAAAACAGATTGAAAAAATGTAAATAATAAATTTTTAATTTGCTAAAATAGTAAAATTATGGTATTATTCAAGTATGGAAAGCACATACTACAAAACAATGGGTTTAGACCTTGGCGAAAGAAGAATAGGAATTGCTTTAAGTGATTTAATGGGAATTATTGCAAGTGGGCTAGAAACCTACGAGCGTAAAGATGTTAAATCCGATTGCGAGCACATTTCAAATCTTGTTTCAAAGCATGGGGTTAAAGAAATTGTTGTTGGGCTTCCAAAAAACATGGACGGCACAAGCGGTGATAGAGTAACAAAAACATATGAGTTTTGTGAAGTGTTAAAACAATTCACAAATGCAAAAATTGTGTTTTTTGATGAAAGATTAACCACTGTTGCAGCAGAAAAATTGCTGATTTCTGCCGATGTGTCCAGAAAAAAAAGAAAAACTGTAATTGATAAATTGGCAGCAACAATAATATTACAGGACTATTTAAACTTCAATCAAAGGGGAAAGAAAAATGAATAAAGAAGAAAAAAGTCAAATTGAATTATTGTTAGATGAAAATAATACCGATAATTTAAAACTATACGATGAAAACAACAAAGAAACTGAATTTGAACAAGTTGCAGTAATTCCACTAAACGAAAAAATTTACGCAATTTTAAAACCAGTTACAAAAATTGTTGGTGTTAACGATGATGAAGCTTTGGTTTTTGTAATTGAAGAAATTGACGATGAAGATTGTTTAGTAATTGTTGATGATGCAAAAATTGTTGATGAAGTTTTCAAAGAATATTATGAACTTTTAAAAGCAGAAGGAATTAATGTTGAAGAATAATTTTTCTAAAACAAAAAAATAAAGAGAAAAGGGAAGTTTGCCCTTTTCTTTTTTGTTTTTATTTAATAAAAAAAATAAAATTTTAAGTTAATAATTGTTGAAAATAAATTAATATTATGATAAAATTAGTCGTTTGAAAATTACACACCCAAATACAATTTGTTAACCGTTGCCAGTTTGGTTGTTAACAGAGCTATAAAGTTTTGGGGAGGAATAAAAACAAGGAGGAAATAAAAATGGCTGTAATTTCAATGAAACAATTACTTGAAGCAGGAGTTCATTTCGGTCATCAAACAAGAAAATGGAATCCTAAAATGAGTAAGTACATTTTTACTTCTAGAAACGATATTCACATCATCAATCTAGAAGACACCGCAGTGTTAGTAGAAAAGGCATACGAATTTGTTCGTGACGCTGCAAAAGAAGGTAAAACAATTTTATTTGTTGGCACCAAAAAACAAGCACAACAAGCAATTGCTGATGAAGCAAAACGTTGTGGAATGTTTTATGTTAACTCACGTTGGTTAGGTGGAACATTAACAAACTTCAAAACCATTCGTTCAAGAGTTGACAGATTAAACAAAATCAATCAAATGGAAAAAGTTGGTGAATTTAACCTACTTCCTAAAAAAGAAGTTTTAAAACTTCAAGCAGAACGTGACAAATTGGAAAAATATCTTGGCGGAATTAAAGAAATGACAAAACTTCCAGATGTTATGTTTATTGTTGACCCTAAAAAGGAACACATTGCTGTTAAAGAAGCTCGCACATTAAACATTCCAATTGTTGCTTTGGTTGACACAAACTGTGACCCTGATTTAATTGACTATGTAATTCCTGGCAACGATGATGCAATTAGAGCAGTTTCATTAATTGCTGGTGTTATGGCAAATGCTGTAATTGAAGCAAAAGAAGGTGTTGTTGTTAACGCTGACGAAGAAGAAACTGAAAAAGCAGAAGAAGTTAAAGAAGTTCAAGAAACAACCGAAGAACAAGTTGAAGATAAAGAATAATTTAAAAGGGGAATAATAATTATGTCTACAACCGAAGATATTGTAAAACTACGTAAAAGAACAAATTGCGGAATGATGGATTGCAAAAATGCATTAGATGCATGCAATGGCGACCTAGATAAAGCAACCGAATGGTTAAGAGAAAAAGGAATGGCAAAAGCAGCTAAAAAAGCCGACAGAATTGCAGCTGAAGGTTTGGTTGCTTCATACATTCACATGGGCGGAAAAATTGGTGTTTTGCTAGAAGTTAACTGTGAAACCGACTTTGCTTCAAAAAGTGAACAATTCACACAACTTTGCAAAGATATTGCAATGCACATTGCAGCTGCAAACCCAACATATGTAAGACGTGAAGAAGTTCCTGCTGCAAGTTTGGAACATGAAAGAGAAGTTTTAAGAGCACAAGCATTAAACGAAGGAAAACCTGCACAAATTGTTGAAAAAATGATTGATGGCAGACTTAAAAAGTTCTATGAAGAAACTTGCTTAATGGAACAACCTTTTGTTAAAAATCCAGACCAAACAATTACCGATTTAATTAACGAAGCAGTTTTAAAAATTGGTGAAAAAATAACAGTTCGTCGTTTTGTTCGTTATGAAATGGGCGAAGGTCTTGAAAAAAGAGTTGATAACTTTGCAGAAGAAGTTATGAGCCAAGTTAATGGCACAACAAAATAACAAAAAACAAAAAAATCACTTTAAAAGTGATTTTTTTTGTTGAAAAAATTCAATTTTTAAATTTTTGTTAAAAATTTTTAGTGTAAACAAATAAAAAAATAATTTAATATATTATTATTATAAATATTATATTTAATTATGTATTAAAGGTTTTTGTTTGCCAATATCATAAAATTCTAGTAAAATAATCTAGTAAAATGTAAGTGCAATTTGTGCCAGTTTTACACAAATAAAATAAAAGGGCGGTTTTTATGACTGAGACTGTTGATTTAAGTTTATTAAATTATGAAGAAAGCATTGAAAAGGCAATTGACTTTTTCACGGGAGAACTTTCTGTAATAAGGGTGGGCAGAGCAAACCCAAAAATTATTGATAAAGTTATGGTGGATTATTACGGAACACCAACACCAATCAATCAAATGGCAAACATTTCTGTGCCTGAGGCAAGAATGATGTTAATTTCTGTTTGGGACATTTCACAAGTTAAAGCAATTTCTAAGGCTATTGAAGCGGCAAATTTGGGTGTTAATCCATCAGACGATGGCAGAGTTATTAGGCTTGTTTTTCCAGCATTAACAGAAGAAAGAAGAAAAGAAGTTGTTAAGGAAGTTAACAAGTTAACAGAAAATGCAAAAGTAAGTTGCAGAAATTGCCGTAGAGATGTTTTGGATGAATTTAAAAAGATGAAAAAGAACAATGAACTAACAGAAGATGAACTTGCATCTTTGGAAAAAGAAGTTCAAAAAACATTAGATTTGGCAATTGAAAAAATTGAAAAAATTTCAACTGCAAAAGAAAAAGAAGTTATGGAAATTTAATTTTTAACATACAAACGAAAAAATATGAATATTAATTTAAACATTTTTGAATTTATTTTAATTTTCAAATTGTTTAAATTTTTATTATAATTTTACTTGTTTTGGTTATCAATTAATAAGATAACTCGTTTAATTTAAATTATTTTGGAGTGTGTTAATGTTAAAACAAATTGAGTTAAATCCTGAAAAATTTCCAAACCATATTGCTTTTATTATTGATGGAAATGGGCGTTGGGCAAACAAACGCGGGCTTCCTAGGTCATATGGGCACAAAGCAGGAATTAAGGCGTGCAAAGTTGTTATTGAAGAATGTTTAAAACTTGGTATTAAATATGTTAGTTTATATGGTTTTTCCACCGAAAATTGGAACAGACCAAAGGATGAAATTGAAACACTTTTTAATTTGTTTAGGCAGTTTATTAAAACCGATTTAAAAAAGGTCTTAAAGGAAGATGTTAAATTTATTGTTTCAGGCGATTACACAGCATTTCCATCCGATTTGGTGGAAGTTATTGAAGATTGTTTAGAAAAAACAAAAAACAACAAAAAAATGGTTTTAAATCTTTGCATAAATTATGGTGGTAGACCTGAAATTGTTAGAGCAATAAACAACATAATAAAAGATGGAATAAAGGAAGTTGATGAAAAAACAGTTGCAAGTTATTTGTACACAGCATCCATTCCAGACCCAGATTTTATTGTTAGAACAAGTGGCGAAAACCGAATTTCAAACTTTATGCTTTGGCAATGTTCATATGCGGAATTTTATTTTCCAAAAACTTTATGGCCAGATTTTAATAAAAGGGAACTATACAAATCATTAGATAATTTTTCAAAACGTAACAGACGTTTTGGAGCAATTAAGGAGAACAAATGAAAACACGATTACTTACCAGCACATACATTGTAATAGCATTAATTTTGGCATTTGTGTCAAGAATGTTAACACCATACATTTTTGACTTTGTTATTGGTGCTTTGGCAGTTATTGGTGCAGTTGAAGTTGGCAGAGTTTTTGAACGTAGCCATCAATATAATAACATATATTTGGTTGGTTCATTTCCAGCAGTTTTGTTTGTTGGATATGTAATTGGCTTTGTTAATGGTTGGTTTTGGCAACATTATTTAATTTTAATAATTTGCTTAATGCTTGTTTATTTTATTGTTGCGTATTTATTAACATTAATTTTAAAAAAGCAAACAGCAAGGGAACTTAGCAAATATCAAGTAACCGACACAAAGGGTGTTTATGCTTTAAAAAAGGCAGTTAACACTTCAATAATTTTGGTTTATCCAACTGTGCTATTTTCAACATTGTTTATAATAAACCACTTTTTCGACCTAGCAATTAGCACAGATTTTATTGGCATTCCACTAGATTACTACTTTTTGTTAACAGTGTTTTTAGTAACAATGATAACCGATTCTCTTGCAATGGTTATTGGAAGTTTGGTTAAAGGACCAAAGTTGTGTCCAAGAATTAGCCCTAACAAAACAATAAGCGGAGCGGTTGGTGGACTTGCTGGCGGAGTGCTTGCAGCATTTGTTGTTTATTGGTTATTTTCAATTAACAACGATTTCTTTAACGCATTCCATTCTGTTGCGTCACTTTGGACAGTTGCAGCCCTAGGATTTTTTGGTTCAATAATAAGCCAGTGTGGCGACATTTTTGCAAGTTACTTAAAAAGACGTGCTCGCGTTAAGGATTATGGAACAATTTTTCCAGGACATGGTGGTGTTATGGACAGGGTTGATGGTTTAATTTTTAACTCTGCATTTGTGTTAATTTACATTTTAATACTGCTTTAAAATTAATTAAATTAATTTTTTAAGTATAAATAACAATAAATATAAATATTATTTAATAGTTAAATTTTTTAGGGGTGCTAAATTTGTTTTCTAGTTTACTTAGCATTGGCAGTGCATTTTTGCAAATTGGTTATGTGTTACTTGCAATAGTAATTCTATTGTTTATGATAACAATTCACGAACTTGGACATTACACTGCTGGAAAAATTTTAAAATTTAAAATAAACGAATTTTCTGTTGGTTTTGGTAAGGCACTATTTTCAAAAACTAAAAAAAATGGTGAAGTTTTTTCCATTAGATTAATTCCTCTTGGTGGATATTGTGCATTTGAAGGGGAAGACACCGCAAACGAAAACTCAGATTCGTTTAATGCACAAGAACCTTGGAAACGATTGATTGTTTTGTTTAGTGGGGCATTCTTCAATTTTTTATCAGCCATTGTTTTCAGTGTTATTTTGCTTAGTGTTGTTGGAAACGGGCAAATGCAAGTTAACAGCGTTGAAGGAATTAATAACAGCATTGAGCGTTTGCAGGTTGGCGATGTTATAACCCATGCAAATGGAGAAAAGTTATCGTTTTTAAATGGCGGGTTAACAGGAATAACTCAAAATGTTAAAATTGGCGAAGACATAACATTAAATATTATTAGAAATGGCGAAAAAATGGAAGTTGTTGTTCAAAAATTTGCTGTTATGGAAAATGGGAGCGAAGTTGGAAAATTTGGACTTACAACATCATATCAAAAAATTTCATTTGGTCAGGCATGCCTTCAAGCAGTTCCTTTCAGTTTTGAAATGGCATGGGAATGCTTGGTTATTTTAGGTGAATTGTTAATTGGAAAATATGGACTACAAGATATTGGCGGTCCAATAACAACCATTGGCGCAATGGCAAATGCAAGTTCAATAAGTATGTTAAATTATTTGCTGTTAATTCCATTAATAGCAGTAAACCTTGCAGTGTTCAATCTTCTGCCAATTCCAGCACTTGATGGTGCAAAAATGGTGTTTGTTTTAATTGAATGGATAAGGGGAAAGCCAATTAACCGAGATTTAGAAAACAAAATTCACACTGTGGGGCTAATTATTTTGTTTGGTTTTGTAATTTTGGTTGATTTGTTGCACCTGTTTGTTTATTAATAAAAAGAGATACTTATGGATAAATTAATTGAATTTTTAAAAGTTAATGCATCTGATTTGTTTTCAGACATAAAAATTGTTAATATTGCATACAACAAAGCCACTAACACATTAGTGGTTAAAGTTGTTTATAAAGAAGATTTTAATTTTGATGAAACAATAAAAAACAGATTGAAAACTTTAATTAACTCATATTTAAACATTACTAACTTAAAAATTGAAATAAAATCTAAAAAAAATTTGCCAGAAGAAACAGCAATTAAAGAGTTAATAAAATATTTTATAAATAAAAATTTTGCAAGTGTTTTTGCTACTATGCAAACTGATGATATTTCGGTTAATATAGCCGAAAATTTAATATCGGTTAATTTGCAAATTTTAAGTGTTTTTAACGACTATTTAAAACAAAAAAATTTTGATATGGAACTTAAAAACTTTTTGGAACGTAACTTTTTCCAAAATTTTGAAGTTAAACTATCAGTAAAAAATGATGATGAAAAATTGAATGAAGAATTTGATGAACACCTAAAAATTTTTGAAAGTATGGTGCAATCAGATTTAGTGGAAGCAAAACCAAAAACTTTTGAAATTTTTGAAGTTAATCCAATTGTTGGCCAACAAGTTGAAAGCATTGCACTTGCCACATCATCACTAAATGCAAATTGCGTTAACGTAACGGTTGCTGGCGAAATTAATTTTATTGTAAAAAAATCTTATGTTTCAAAACGCAAAAATTCTGAAGGTGAAGAAAAATTTTATTACAGTTTTGTTTTAAACGATGGTTATGGAAAGGTTAATTGTGTTTATTTTCCACAAAAAAATGCTTTTGAAAAGTTTGAAGAAATTTTAGAAAAATCACAAATTGCAGTTGTGGGCGACACCGAAGAATTTAATGGCAGACTTAATTTTAAAGTTAAGGGCATTGCAAGTTGTGTAATTCCTGAAAAAGAGCCAGAAGTTATTGAAGCAAAAACTGAAAACAAGGAATATAAATTTGTAAAACCACAGCCTTACATAAGTTTGATGCAGGCAACACTTTTTGATGTTGTTAAGGAAAACACAAACAAATTTTTAAAAGATAACGATTGTGTTGTGTTCGACGTTGAAACAACAGGACTTGATGCAACAACCTGTGAAATAATTGAAATTGGTGCATGCAAAGTTAGAGATGGCAAACTTATTGAAACTTTTAGTTGTTTAATAAAGCCATCACAACCAATACCAGATGAAATAACACATTTAACAGGAATAACAAACCAAATGGTGGAAAACTGCTACACAATTAAGGAAGTTTTGCAAGATTTTTATAAATTTACCAGAAATTCAGTTTTGGTTGCATATAATATTGCTTTTGACTATAAATTCATTTATTTAGCAGGAAGTGCACAAGGATATAATTTCGATAACAAGCAAATTGATGCAATGGTGTTAGCAAGAACAAAGTTACGTGGGCTAAAAAACTATAAGCTTAAAACAGTTGTGGAAAAATTAAATGTTCCACTTGAAAATGCTCACCGTGCAGTTAACGATGCCATTGCAACGGCAGAAGCTTTCATAAAACTTGTTGACAGCGACTACGTTGTTTAAAATTTTGCAATTTAAAGTGTTTATTACTTGAATTATGTAAACACATATGTTATACTTATAATGCTAATAATAATTATGCTAGGAGTGGGGTTAAAAAATCCCACTCCTATTATTTAGGAGATAGTATGAATGGTAAAAAAGTTGTAACCGCAGTTTTTCCGGTTGCGGAAAAAATTGTTAGTGATTTGGGTTATGTTTTGGTTGATGTTGAATACAAAAAACAAAACAGCGGAATGGTTTTAGAACTTTTCATTGATAGTGAAAACGGAATTTCAATTAACGATTGTGAAAAAGTTTCTAAGGCACTAGATGAACCCTTAGACACACTTGACCCAACAAATGGAGCACCTTACTCACTAAATGTTTCATCGCTAGGGTTAGACAGACCACTAACAACCGAATATCAATTTAACAAATATAAAAATTCGGAAGTCGAGTTAAAGTTTTATGAGCCTTTAAAACCATACAACAAAAAGGTTTTGCAAGGCATTTTAAAAAGTTGGAATTTAGAAACTGTAACAGTTTTAATTAATTCAAAAGAAGAAACAATTTCTAAAAAAAGCATTGCACAAATTGTGCCTGTAATTAAATTTTAAGGAGAAAAAACATAATGATTAATAAAGATTTTTTTCAAGCGTTAAACGATTTGGAAGTTCAAAAAGGAATTAATAAGGAATTTTTTATTGATGCACTAGAAGCTGCATTAACAAGCGCATACAAGAAAAATTTTGGAGAAGCAAAAAGTGCATTAGTAAAATTGAATCCAGAAAAGAACAGCATTAAAGTTTATTCTTTTAAAACAGTTGTTGATGAAGTGCTAGACCCAGACAAAGAAATAAGTTTGCAAGATGCAAAATTAATTAAGAAAAGTTTTAAAGTTGGAGATGTTGTTCAACAAGAAGAAACTCCTAAAAATTTTGGCAGAATTGCGGCACAAACTGCAAAGCAAGTTGTTATGCAACGTTTACGTGAAGCAGAACGTGAAAAAATTATGAGTGAAGTAAGCACAAAACAAGATGAACTTTTAACAGTTGTTGTAAGACGTGTTGAAGGCGAAAATGTTTATGTTGACTTGGGTATTACTCAGGTTGAAGGCGTGCTTGGACCAAAAGACAGAATTCCAGGCGAAAAATATGCAATAAATAGCAGAATTAAAGTTTATGTTAAACAAGTTAAAGAATCCTTTAACATGCCATATGTTCAATTAAGCAGAACCAATGCAGGATTTGTTAAAAAATTGTTTGAACTAGAAGTCCCAGAAATTCAAACAGGCGAAGTTGAAATTAAAGGAATTGTTAGGGAAGCAGGTTACAGAACAAAAATTGCTGTAACTTCAAAAAATCCTTCACTTGATTGTGTTGGTGCTTGTGTTGGAAACAAAGGTATGCGTGTTAATGCCATTGTTAACGAACTTAACGGCGAAAAAATTGACATTGTTCCTTGGAGCGAAAATCCAGCAGAATTCATTGCTGCTGCACTTAGCCCAGCAACAGTTTTGCATGTTAGCACAAACCTTCTTGAAAAAACAAGTTTGGCAGTTGTTCCAGATGATAAACTTTCACTTGCAATTGGCAAAAGCGGACAAAATGTTAGACTTGCTGCAAAATTAACAAATTGGAAAATTGACGTTAAAGCAAAATCTGCTGTTCCATCATTAAACCTTGAAACAGAAGATGAAAGCACAGAAAAAGAAGCAGAATTTGAAAATTTGTTTGATGATGAAGATGCTTTTGATGACTTAAATTAAAAGGTGAAATATGATAACAAAAAAACAACCAACCAGAACCTGCATTGCTTGCAAAAACAAAAATGATAAAAAAAATTTGATTAGAATTGTTAAAAATAATGACGAAATTAAACTAGATTTTACAGGCAAATTAAATGGTAGAGGAGCATATATTTGTAACGATATTAACTGCATTGAAAAATGCATTAAGGCAAAAGCTCTAAACCGTGCATTTGGTCAAAATGTTAGTGAACAAACATATGCAAAAATTAAGGAGGATTTCCTTGCAGGAACAAACAAATAAACTTAAAACATATCTTGGTTTTAGTATTAAAAGTAATTCAATATTGTTTGGTTATGATAACATAACTAAATCAAGAAAAAAACTTGATTTAATAATATTTTGTAGCACTGCACAAGAAAAAACAATAAAACCAATTTTAAAATTAAATTTTAAATGTGTTAAGTTAAAAGAATTAAAATTAAGTGAGTTATTAGAACGAGAAAATGTTAAAGTTGTTGCAATTAAAAATTATAATTTAGCAAAAGCAATTTTAGCATATAATGATTTATTTGAGGAATTAAATTAAAGAGGTGTTATATTGGAAAAAAATAAACAACAAACAAGCAAAAATGTGGTAGATTTTACAAACTTAAAATCCTTAACACAATTAATTTCAGGCAATGAAATTAATAATTTTGCCACAGGCTTAAAAAAGGCTAAACAAAATTTAGATGCATATTGCAAAAATTTAAAGGAAGTTTATGCTAAAAAGAAAGATGATTTAAAAAAATCTGTTTCAGTTTCAAATCAGCCAGAAAAAAATGTTACAGCAACAAACACTGTTGCTGAGTCTAAACCTGCACAAAATTTAAGTAACGAAAAAAATAACAATAAAAACACTGAAACAAAATCACAAGTTTCTAATAAAAATAATTCTTCAAATAACAAATCATTTGATAAAAATCAAAATTCAAACTCACAAAACAGAAACAACCAAAACAACACCGACAAAAAACAATTTGGTAAAGATTTTAATGCTAAAAAGCCACAAGGAACAAAACCAAATGCATCTGGTCCAAAACCACTTGGTCCAAAAAGCACCTTTGTTCCAAGGGGTGAAGTTATAAGTTTTGTTCCAAAGCCAGACAACAAAAAAGATAAAGACAAATCAAAACGTAATTACGACACTGAAAAGAAAGGGCTAAACATTAAAGCAAAAATTAGAATGGGTGTTGTTGATTTTAATGATGACGAAAACGAAGAAAGAATTGGCAGAGTTAGAGTTAAAAACAAAAAACAACCAAAACAAGTTGTTCCAGAAAAAACTGAAATAACAAATGCTGTTATAACAACCGACAACTTAACAGTTAAAATTCTTTCCGAAAAAATTGGAAAACCAGTTGCAGAAATTGTTAAAAAATTTATGTTACTTGGAATGATGTTAAACATCAACAGTCCAATAGACTTTGCAACAGCCGAACTTGTTGCAAGTGAATTTGGAATAACACTTGAAAAGCATGTTGAAAAAACAGCAGAAGAAACATTGCTTGAAAACATTCATAATCGTGAAGGAAGCAACTTGAAAAAACGTCCTCCAATTGTAACTGTTATGGGTCACGTTGACCATGGTAAAACATCACTTCTAGACACAATCAAAAAAACAAACATAATAACAACAGAAGCGGGTGGAATAACTCAACATATTGGTGCATATTCAGTTAGTTTAAATGGTAGAAAAATAACCTTTATCGACACACCAGGTCACGAAGCATTCACTGCAATGCGTGCACGTGGAGCACAAATAACCGATATTGCTGTTTTGGTTGTTGCTGCAAACGATGGAATTATGCCACAAACAATTGAAGCAATAAATCATATTAAGGCAGCTGGTGTTCCAATGATTGTTGCAATTAACAAAATTGATGTTCCAGAAGCAAATGTTGAAAGAGTTAAACAACAACTTGCCGAACACGATGTTTTACCAGAAGAATGGGGCGGTGACACAATTTGTGTTCCAATTTCAGCAAAACAGGGTACAAACATTGATAAGTTGCTTGAAATGATTTTGCTTGTTGCCGATGTGGAAGATTTAAAAGCCGATTACGATATTCCTGCTGTTGGCACAGTGCTTGAAAGCAAGGTTGACCGTGGCAGAGGAATTGTTGCAACCATAATCATTAAAGAAGGAACATTAAAAATTGGCGATTACTTAATTTGCGGTTTAAGCAGTGGTCGTGTTAGAGCAATGATGGATTACACTGGCAAAAATGTTGTTAAAGCCGAACCAAGCATGGCTGTTTCTGTGGTTGGATTAAACCAAATTCCAGATGCAGGCGAACAAGCATATGTTGTTGAAGAAAAGTTGGCAAAAGATATTTTGGCAGAACGTTTAACAAAAATTCAACAAGAAAAGGCAAAAGAAAACAATGGTGTTTCGTTGGAAGATTTCTTGCAACAATCTGCCGACAGCGAAATGAAAGTTTTAAAAATTATTGTTAAAGCCGATGTTCAAGGAAGTGTTGAAGCAGTTAAACAAACACTAGAAAAAGTTAGAAACGATGAAGTTAAAGTTCAATGCATTCACAGTGGTGTTGGTAGCATAACTGAAAGTGATGTTGTTTTAGCAAAAGCAAGCAATGCAATAATAATTGGGTTTAACATAAAACCAGAAACAAAAGCAAAAGTTTTGGCAGAAAGAAACAAAGTTGAAATTAAACTTTACAAAATAATTTATGAAGCAGTTGACGAAATAACCAACATCATAAACGGAATGCAAGCACCAAAATTTGAAGAAAATGTTATTGGTCATGTTGAAATTAGAAAAATATTTAAAGTTAGTGCACTTGGTAACATTGCAGGTTGCTATGTTTTAGATGGTGTTGTTAATCGTAACTCAAAAGTTAGATTAATTAGAAACAACGAAGTTGTTGCGATAACTTCAATTGAATCTTTGCAACAGAACAAAGATGATGCAAAACAAGTTAAAGCAGGCTTTGAATGTGGTATTAGATTGAAAAATTGTAATGACATAAAAGAAAACGACATAATTGAAGTTTTTGAAGAAGTGCAAATTAACTAGGAGTAAAAATGAGAATTTTAAAAATTAATTCCGAAATTGAAAAGGCCATAAGTCAAATACTAACATACGAACTAAAAAATCCTGCAATAACAGGCATAATTTCAGTAACAAAAGTTGACACCACTGCCGATTTGGAATATTGCAAAGTTTACATTAGCATTTTCACACCAAATGGTGACAGGGATGAAGTGTTTAATCAAATTAAACATTCGGCTGGCTTTATTAGAAAAGAATTGTGCAAAAAAGTTGAATTAAGAAAAGTTCCATATTTAACTTTTTACTTAGATGACACTTATAGTTATAGTGAAAATATAGAAAACAAATTGGAAGAAATTGAAAAATCAAGAAAGGAAGCAGAAAATGGAAATAAATAAAAATATTGTAAAAACTCTTTTAAACAGCAAAAGAATTGCAATATTTATTCACATAAATCCAGATGGTGACTGCTTGGGTTCAGCAAGTGCTTTAAAACAAGCACTTGTTTCATTAAATAAAACAGTTGATATTTTTTCCGATTCAATTGTTCCTGAAAACTATAATTTTATTAAATATGTAACAGATATTAAGCATGATGATGAAGTTGCGGGATATGATCTTCATGTGGCTGTTGATTGTTCCGATCTTAAAAGACTTGGTAAATATTCTAAGTTTTTTAACAAAATCGAAAACACAATTTGCATTGACCATCACAAAACAAAATCGGACTATGCCAAACTTATTCACAACGAAATAGTTTCAAGTGCTGCATTAATAATTTATCATTACATTAAAGATTTTTCGAAAATTGATAAAGACATTGCATGTGCATTATATGCCGGAATTTCTTCCGACACAGGCTGTTTTATGCATCAAAACACCACAAGTGAAGCATTAAGAATTTCTGCTGAACTTATTGATTATGGCTTTGATTTGTATGAAGCAAACGAAAATTTGTTTAAATACACAACCTTATCAAAATTCAAACTTACAAAAAAAGCATACGAAACTGCCGAATTTTTTGCGAATGGCAAAATAGGTATGTTCAAGTTAACAAAAGCCGACATGACTGAAACTGGGGCAGACATTAGCGACACAACAGGTCTTGTTAACTTAATAACAAATGTTAACAGTTGCCAAATTGGAATTATAATTTATGAAGAAGAAAGTGGACTGTTTAGATGCAGTTTACGCAGCAAGGGAGACATTGATGTTTCATTAGTTGCCGAAGAATTTGGCGGTGGTGGACATGTTAATGCTGCGGGTTGCAACATTTTTGGATGTTTAAAAACAGTTGTTAAAAAAATTGTTTCGTCTTGTTCAAAAGCATTAAAAAATTAATTTAGGTGTTTATGATTGGCTTTTTAAATGTTTATAAACCACAAGGTATGTCAAGTGCTGCTGTTGTGGGCAAAATAAAGAAAAAATTTAACTTAAAAAAAGTTGGACATATGGGAACTTTGGATCCACTTGCTTGTGGTGTTTTGCCAATTGCAGTTGGAAAGGCAACAAAAATGTTTGACTATTTTTTAAACAAGAAAAAAACATATATTGTTAATTGTGAATTTGGTTACGAAACTTCCAGTTTAGATTTGGGGACAGAAAAAATTAATGAAACTTCATTGGTTCCAACACTAGAAGATGTTGTTAAAGCAACAAAAAGTTTTTTAGGAAAAATAAAACAACAACCGCCAATTTACAGTGCCAAAAAAATTGATGGTAAAAAAGCATATGAACTAGCACGAGATGGTAAAGATGTTGTTTTAAAAGACGTTGAAGTTGAAATTTTTAAATTTGATTGTTTAAGCCAAATTAACAACACCACATTCAAATTTGAAATTGAATGTTCAAGTGGAACATACGTAAGAAGTTTGATTCGAGATTTAGCATATAAATTAAACACTTATGCAACGGTTGTGTTTCTAGAAAGAACAAAAACTGATTTTTTTGATGCAACAAATGCAATAAAGCTTGATGATTTGTTAAGTTCTAACATAAATTTGGAAAATGTTTTAATCAAAATTGAACAAACATTTAAAAACATAAAACAAGTTCAAGTTGACAATTTGCAGTTTGATAAATTAAAAAATGGATTAATAATAAAAACAAATTTAAGCGATGAAAACAATGTTTTTATTGTGTACGATAATCAACTGTTGGGTGTTGCAGAAATAAAAAATAAACAAATTAAGTTAAAAACTTATTTACTAGAAGATTAAAGTTAGGAGAAAATATGATAAAATTTGGACCTTCGGGAAACTGTGCAACATTTTATGAACAAGGGCACAAACGTTCAGTGGAAGCACCAAAATGGTTAAATTCAATTGGCCTTAATGCCTATGAATACAGTTTTGGCAGAGGCATAACATTAAACGATGACACAGCCATTGAAATTGGAAATGAAGCAAAAAAGTATAATGTTGAAGTTAGTGTTCATGCTCCATATTACATAAATTTTGCTAATCCTAGTGACGAAATGGTTGAAAAAAGTTATATGTATGTAATTAATTCACTAGAAAAATTAAAATTACTTGGTGGAAACAGATTGGTTGTGCATCCTGCTTCTTGTGGAAAAATGGAACGAAGTGAAGCAATAAATTTAACAAAAAAACGTTTACAAGTTTTAAAAGAAAGATTGGAAATGTTAGGGTATGATAATTTTCTAATTTGCCTTGAAACCATGGGAAAACCTGCACAAATTGGAACATATAAGGAAATTATTGATTTTTGTAAAATCAGTCCAAACTTCATTCCAACATTAGATTTTGGACATATTAATGCTTTAACTCATGGTTCTTTAAAATCAGAAGAAGATTTTAGGGAAATTATTGACTATATGTTTAAAGAATTAGGCGAAGAAAAAGCAAAAAAAGTGCACATTCATTTCAGTAAAATTGAGTATGGTGAAAAAGGCGAAATTAGGCACCTAACACTTGCGGATGATGTTTATGGTCCAAATTTTGAACCACTTGCAAAGATTTTAAAGGAATACAACATGGAGCCAGTTGTTATTTGTGAATCTAATGGAATTATGGCTCATGATGCATTAATTTTAAAATCTATTTATGAAAAAGCATAAAAAATTCATAATTTTGTAATAAAAAAAAGTATTTTGCCAAAACCGAAATGGTTTTGGTTTTTTTTATTTTCTTTTTTTCATGTGTTAAAAAAATTAGAAATATAAATAAATAAGTAAAATTTTGCTTTGGAGGGTTATTATATGTTAAAAGATATATTACCAGAAAAAGTGTTTAACGGCGTAAGTGAAATAGATCAAAATTTATTAAATGAAATTCGTTTAAGAAATAACCGACCAATTGTTGTTAATGTTAGTGGTAAAAACTTCTACTTAAACGAATATGGAGTGTCAACAAATCCGCAAGATGCTTTAAAGTGTGATGGTGGTTTTATTAACGAAATTATCAGAAAAGTTAGCAACAATTCGTTATATAGCATTAATGACCAATTAATTAATGGTTACATTAGTTACGATGGTGGAATTAGAATTGGTGTTGCAGGCGAAATTGTTTCTGAGCATAACGAAATTAGCACAGTAAAAAACATCAATTCATTAAACATAAGGATTCCACACATTGTTAAAAATTGTAGTTTAAATTGTTATCCGTTAATTGTTCAAAACGGACAAGTTAACTCAACATTAATAATTTCTTCGCCAGGTGCTGGAAAAACAACATTTTTGCGTGATTTAACAATGCAAATAAGTAAAAGAAATTTGTCAGTTAACATTTTAGTTGCCGATGAGCGTGGCGAAATTAGTGGCGGAAACAATTTGGTTTTGGGTGATAATGTTGATGTTTACTTAAATTCAACAAAGCAATATGCTTTCGAAAACGGAATTAGAAGTTTAAAACCAGATGTTATTGTGACAGATGAAATTAATTTGGAAAACGACCTAGAAGTTATTGAAAATGCGTTAACATGCGGCGTTAAAGTTATTGCAACAATTCATGCAAAAAATATTTTCGACTTAAAATTGAAAAAGAACTTTTCAAACATTTTAAACAATCAAATGTTTACTAGGTTTGTTGTTTTAAACAGTAATTGTGGACCAGGAACAGTGGAGGGAATATACAATCAAAATTTGAATTGTATTTATTGTTAATGAAAATTTTTTTAATTTTAGTAATATGCATATCAATTTTTTATTTAGGTGTGTGTTTTAGCAAATATTATAAAAAAAAATTAATATTTTTTAATAATCTTTTAAATTTTTGTGAAATCTTAGAGTCGCAAATACAATTTAAAAAAATAACAATAAATCAAATTATTGTTGAAAATTTAAATTTGTTTGATTTTGAATTTAAACAATTTTTAAATGAGTACTACTTAAAAAACAATTATAATTATAGTTGTATGTTTTTAAATTCAAATGAAAATTTAATAGTTAAAAATTTTTTTAAAAGTTTAGGGAAGTTTGATGTTAAAGGTGAAATTAACAACT
The DNA here is from genome assembly GCA_944380265.1 of uncultured Clostridia bacterium. Taxonomy (GTDB): domain Bacteria; phylum Bacillota; class Clostridia; order Christensenellales; family UBA1242; genus UBA6345. The sequence goes on from CALWGY010000001.1 coordinate 143,346, forward strand.
TAAAAAATCAACAAAATTTGCTTAAAATAAAGCAAGCCGAAATTAATGACAAAAACAATAAGATTGGTGTATTGGGTACAAAACTTGGTTCGCTTTGTGCAATTTTAGTGTTTATTATTTTAATTTAATTTTTAAACATTAATTTTGATTTTTTAATTTGTTTTAAGTTAAATTTTAATGTTTTTTAATTAACAAAATAAACATAAAAGTTTGGCGACATATTTTTTGTTTTATATCATTTTAAATTAAAATTTAAGGATTTCTAATGGGGATAGAAGTTATTTTCAAAATTGCAGCAATTGGAATTTTAACTGCTGTAACAAATCAGGTTTTAAAATATGCTGGAAAAGATGAAATTGCAACGCTAACAACATTAGCTGGTGTTGTTATTGTGCTATTTATGGTTGTTAACATGATAAGCGATTTGTTCACAACAGTTAAACAATTGTTTTCACTATATTAGATGTTAAGGTGATTATGGAAATATTAAAAATAATTGGCATAGGAATTATAACATGCGTTGTTGTTATTATAATAAAACAAATCAAACCAGAGTTCGCTTTGGTTGCATTAATTGCCGGTTCTGTTATAATGCTTGTTTACATTTTTGACTATTTTGTCAATATCTTAGATGTTTTTGCCAATATTGTTAATAAAACAGGAATAAACTCGGAACTTTTTGCAATTATATTAAAAATTATTGGTGTTGGGTATTTAATTGAATTTTCAGCAAATATTTGTTCAGATTCCGGAAACCCTGCCATAGCGGACAAAATAATTTTAGGTGGTAAATTATTAATTTTAATTTTAGCAATGCCAATAGTAACTAACTTATTAGATATTATTGTGGAATTAATTCAATGAAAAAATTTATAATTTTTTTAGCTGTGTGTGTTATTGGCATGTTCAACATTCAACCATCAATTGTTGTTCATGCCGAAGATAAATCTGATCTAGAAGAAAAATTAACAAACGGCGTTTTGGAACAAATTAACAATTTGGATTTTGGTGATTTAGATTATTATTTAAATCAAATTCAAACCGATTTTGATTTTACTAGTGCAAACAGTTTTTCGGAAGTGCTTAAAGAAATTTCCAAAGGAAATTATTTTAGTGATTACAATAATGTGTTTGATGCGGTTATAAATTTAATTTTTGGAAACATAAAAAACATTTTACCATTAATGTTTTTAATAATTGCAATTGCAGTGTTGGGGTCAATTTTAAACAGTTTAAAATCAACTAACATAAGCGGGGGTGTTAATGACTTAATTCATTTTATATGCTTTGGTGTTGTAATTTTAATTTTGGTTGGAAGCATAACAAAAATTATTTCCATAACTGGAAATGTGTTAAACACCATGAGTGGTCAAATGGAAATAATTTTTCCAATAATGTTAACATTGTTAACTGCCATTGGTGGTGTTAGCAGTGCAGGAATTTATAAGCCGGTGGTTGCAGTTTTAACGCAAGGTGTAAGTTTCATTTTTTCAAAATTACTTTTTCCAATTTTCATTTTGTCGTTTGTGTTTTTGGTTGTTGGAAATTTAAGCAAGAATGTTAAGCTAAACCGGTTTAATGAATTTTTGTCTAGCGTGTTTAAGTGGGTTGTTGGTTTTGTTTTTACAATGTTTGGTGCTTTTTTAACCATTCAAGGCATAAGTGCAGGAAAGTTTGATGGCATAAGCATTAAAGCAACAAAATTTGCAGTTAAAAGTTACATACCGTTAATTGGCGGTTATATTTCTGATGGTTTCGATTTAATTTTGTATTCAAGTGTTATCATTAAAAATGCGGTTGGGGTTGTTGGGCTATTTTTAATTTTTGCATCAATTTTGGGACCAATAATTCAAATTTTGATGTTTAAATTGGGTTTGCAACTTGTTTCTGCAATTTTAGAACCTGTTGGTGATGGTAGAATTGGAAACTTTACAAGTGGTTGTTCAAAAATTTTGGTGTATCCAATTGTTTTAATTTTGGCGGTGTCGTTTATGTACTTATTGTCGGTTGGATTAATTATGACAACTGCAAACATTTTGTAGTGTATTAAAAATAAAATTAGCATTAAAAAAAATAAAATTTCCAATAAGAAATTTAAGGAATAAAAATGAGTGGTTGGTTATTAAACATTGTAGGGGTGGTTTTTTTGGGTGTAATACTCGACATAATTTTACCCGAAGGCAAAACAAATAGTTTTATAAAGCACGTTTTTGTTGTTTTTTTGCTATTTGTTATTGTAAGCCCAATAAAAAATTTAATTAATTCCAATTTTTCATTAAGTGCAAATCAAGATGTTGTTGATAACAATTTTATTTATAACACAAATTTAAAAAAGGTTGCAGAACTTGAAAAATTAGTTGCTGGGAATTTGGAAAGTAATAACATAAAAAACTGTTCTGTAATAATTAACGCAAACATTTTTGATGAAAACCTAAGCATTAATTCTGTTTATGTTGATGCTTCAAAAAAAGAAATTTCAAACGATGTTAACGAAAACAATTATAAGAATAAAATTGTTCAAGTTGTAACCCAAGTTTTAAATATTGAAAGTGGAGATGTTGTTGTTTATGGATAATAAAATAGAAATAACAAATTTAAAGAAAAAAGATATAAATTCAAGTGTGGTTTTAAATAAACCAGAACAAAACACAACTTGTAAAACACAAAAAACTTGGTTTAAAAAGGTTTTAAATTTTTTAGGTTTTGAAAATAAAAACAAAACTTTGGGTTGTGCTGTTAACGAAAATCACTTAAAAAGTGTTAATGAACCTAACAATAATTTGGCTTATAAAACCGAAAACTTAAACGTGAAATCCGAAAATGATTCTAGCCAAAATGGTTCTGAAATTTTAAATTCCGAAATTTTAGATGACAACCAAGTAACAATTGGTAGCACAACATTGGGTAGCTTAAAAACCAATAAAAACCTAGAAGAAAACAACAATTTAGAAAACAAAACTTCAACAAACAAAAAAGACAATTATTTTACAAAATTTTTTAAAATAAAGCATGTTAAAACCGCAGTTATAGTTCTAATTTTTGGTTTTGTTGCATTACTTATATTAAACAGTTCTTTCGGGACAAGCCTTACAAACAAAAGTTCAGCAAGCAATTTAAGTTACATGACATGCTTGGAATATTGCGAAAAACTGGAAAATAAACTTACGGAGGTGTTGGGTGAAATAAGCGGTGTTGGAAATGTTAAAGTTATGGTAACGGCTGAAAGTGGACCATTAATAAATGTTGCAACCAGCACGGATGAAAGAACAAACACAACAACAAGTGGTGAAAATTCAACAACAAACTCAACTGTTGTTAAAGACCCAATTGTTATTAGTTCTTCTGGAAAAAATTCGCCATTAGTTTTAAGCGAAATGGCTCCAAAAATAACAGGTGTAATTGTTGTTGCAAGTGGTGCAAAAGATGCAAGAGTAAAATTAAATTTAATTGAGGCTATACAAGCATTGCTTGATGTTTCAAGCAGTAACATTCAAATATATTATTAAAAATTTTGGAGGTAAAAATGAAAATGTTATCAAAAAAGAAAAAAATATTTATTATTTCAGGTTTTTGTTTGTTACTTATTTTAACAGGTGTGCTAAATATTATTTTAAACAACAAAATTGTAACAAACACAAATGGTGGCGAAACTGTTACAACTGGCAATTTCTTTTCAACATACAGAACCGACAGAACCGACACTCGTAACGAAGAAATTTTGTATTTAGATGCAATAATTGCAAGTTCAAGTGCAAGTGCTGAAAGTAAAGCTGCAGCAGAAGCTAAAAAGGCTGAATTAATTGCTCTTATGGAAACAGAACTAGCACTAGAAGGATTAATTAAAGCAAAAGGATTTGAAGATGTTGTAATTTCAACCTCTGCAACCAACATTAATGTTATTGTTAAAAGTGCAGAATTACAAGAAGCAGAAGTAGCACAAATTTGTGATATTATTGAAGGACAAACCGATTACACATTAGATAATATTAAAATATTCCCAGTAGAATAATTGTCAAACTAAAAAATTAATGGTATTATTTATGTAACGAAATATTAAGGGGAAAATAATGCTATACAATAACAACGAAGCAACAAATAAAGTAACAAAAGGTAACGTTACATTTAATAAAAATATCATTTTATCAGTTATCAATTTGGCAGCAAAAGAAATTTCGGGCGTTAGTTCGTTAGTTGCAAATTTTGGTTCAGCATTAAAACGTTGGTTTGGTAATAATTACTATGAAGGTGTAAAACTTACAAACAACAACGGAAAGTTTAGTGTTGATGTTTACTTAAATGTTTACTATGGCTATAATGTGTCTGAAATTGCATACAGGGTTCAGGAAAACATTAAAAACAGTTTGTCAAGCATGATTGATGTTGAATTAGATAAAATTAATGTTCATGTTTTAGGCGTGGATTTCATTAAGGAAGAAGAAGATAAAAATTAGCCAACTTTGGCTAATTTTTTTATTCATTTTTAAAAATATTTTATAATTTTAAACAATTGTTTGTGGAAAAATTTTTATTATATGATATAATATAGCGTTAAAATAAAATAAGGAAGAACTTTTATGAGTAGAATTTCAGCAAGGGACACAATTTTTAAATTAACTTTTGAACTTTGTTTTCATAAGCCAGAAGATGGCAGGCTATATGAAGATTTTTTAAGTGAAAACAAATTAGATGAGGAAAATTTGGCTTTTGTTAAAGAATTTTATGAAGGAATAATTGAACACTTTGATGAACTTAAACAAATTGTTGCAAACAACATTAAAGGTTACACCATTGACAGAATTTTTAAAGTTGACTTGGCAATTTTAATTGTTGCAACATATGAATTAAAGTTCTACAAAAAAAATTCTGTTAACATTGTTGCAAACGAAGCAGTGGAACTTGCTAAAAAATATAGTACCGAAAAAAGTTATTCATTTATAAATGCTGTTATTGCAAGTATTGCTAAAAATTAATTATGAGTGAACAATATTTAAGTGTTGGACAAGTTAATAATTACATTAAAAACATTTTTGAAGCAGAAGTTATGCTTCAAAATATTTGCATTTATGGGGAAGTTAGCAGTTACAAAATTTCCAATAATATTGCATATTTTAATTTAACTGATGAAACAGGATTAATATCCTGTGTTTTGTTTAATGCTTCAAGGTTTCCAGAACCAAATATTGGTGATGTTATTTTGGCTGTTGGAAGTGTTTCGTATTATGCAAAAGGCGGAAAACTTTCTTTTAACGCAAACCATATTGCTCCATACGGCAAGGGGCTACTTTACGAAAAGTTTTTAAAGTTGAAAGAAGACCTTGAAAAACGCGGATATTTTAAGTTGGAACACAAAAAACCGATTCCCGAAAGGGTGAATAAAATTGGTGTTGTAACAAGTTCAACAGGTGCCGTTATTCAAGATATTATTAATGTGACCAAACGAAGAAACAAAACCGTTAACATTGTTTTGTATCCAGTTAAGGTGCAAGGTGTGGGTGCAGAAACAGAAGTTGCTAATGGAATAAACTTTTTTAGTAATTATGATGTTGATGCTATAATTGTTGCTCGTGGTGGTGGTAGTGCAGAAGATTTGCAACCATTCAACACAGAAATTGTTGCAACTGCAACATATAACTGCAAAAAGCCAATCGTTTCGGCTGTTGGGCATGAAACTGATTTTACAATAATAGATTTTGTTTCCGATTTAAGAGCACCAACACCATCTGCTGCGGCAGAATGCGTTGTTAATTTGCTAGATGATGATTTAAATCAAATTGATGCTTATCTAAACTTTTTTTACGATGCTGTTTCAAACAAGTTGATGCGAATAGAAAAAGATTCAAATTCATTAATTGATAAAATGTTTTATGCTTCAAAAAACAAAGTTTTGGAAATTGATAATTTAATTAATCAGTTTAATGTTCAAATTAACCATTCAATTTTAAATAAAACAACAAATATTACACATAGTGTTGATGTTTTAAAAAATAGGTTGGAAGCTTTAAATCCTTATGTTCCACTAAAAAAAGGATATGTTAAAGTGGAAAGTGAAGGAATGGTTGTAAGGTCGCATAAACAAGTTAAAAAGAATAAAGAATATAACCTAATTTTTTCAGATGGAAAAAGCAAGGTTGTGGGAGTTTAATTATGGGAATTGATGAAAAACTAAAAAAATTGCAAGAAATTGCTGAAAAACTTGATGATAATGAAGTTACATTTGAGGAAAGTTTAAAACTTTTTGAAGAAGGCAGTGAACTTGTTAAAAGTTTATATGAAGAAATTAACAAAGCAAAAGGTAAAATTACAGTTTTAAAACAAGAAATTGATAAATTTAAAGAAGAAGGAATGAATTAAAATGAAAAACAAAGCAATTACAGATAGAGAAGTAGATTTTGCAAAATGGTACACAGATGTTGTTAAAGCAGCAAAATTGGCAGATTATTCAAGTGTTAAAGGTTGTTGCATTTTAGAACCAAATGGATATGCTTTATGGGAAAAAATTCAAAGTGTTCTAGATAAAATGTTTAAAGAAACTGGGCATCAAAATGTGTACTTGCCAATGTTTATACCTGAAAGTTTAATGAGAAAAGAATCGGAACTAATCGAAGGATTTGCGCCAGAAGGAGCATGGGTAACTCAAGGTGGCAAAAACACACTAGAAGAAAGGCTTATTGTTAGACCAACTTCCGAAACATTGTTTTCCGACTACTATGCATTAAAAGTTAAATCATATAGAGATTTGCCAAAACTTTACAATCAATGGTGCAATGTTGTTAGATGGGAAAAGGAAACCAGACCATTTTTAAGAACTAGGGAATTTTTGTGGCAAGAAGGTCACACTGTTCATGAAACAGAAAAAGAAGCCAAAGAAGAAACTTTAAAAATGCTAAACATTTATAAAAAGTTTTTTGAAGAATATTTGGCAATTCCTGTTATAACGGGCAGAAAAACAGAAAAAGAAAAATTTGCTGGTGCAGAATACACCTACACAGTTGAAGCACTAATGTATAATGGTGTGGCACTTCAAAGTGGAACAAGCCACTATTTTGGTCAAAAATTTTCAAAGGCATATGATATCAAATTTTTAAACAGAAACAATCAACTTGAATATGCATATCAAACATCTTGGGGTGTTTCAACAAGAATGATTGGTGGACTAATTATGGTTCACAGTGATGAAAACGGACTTGTTTTACCACCAAAAATTGCTCCAAGGCAAGTTGTTATTGTTCCAATTGGTGATGATGAAAAAGTTTTAAATCTTTCAAACCAAATTTTAGAAAAATTAAAAAGTGCAGGCATTGTAACTTTTGCTGATTTAACAGAAAAATCACCAGGCTTTAAATTTGCGGAACATGAAGTTAATGGTATTCCTGTTAGAATTGAAATTGGCAAACGTGACTTGGAAAACAATTTAATAACTCTTGCAAGACGTGACACGCGTGAAAAAATTAATGTTGATGCAAATTGCGACATTGTGGAAGTTGTTAAAAACTTGTTAGACGACATTCAAAACAATTTGTATAACAAAGCGCTAAAAAGAAGAAATGAACTTACATACGATTGCAAAACACTGGAAGAAGTTGAAAAAATTATGAACACAAAACCAGGTTTTGTTAGAGCAATGTGGTGTGGGGAAGAAGCGTGTGAATTAAAAATGAAAGAAATTCGTGGAACAAAATCACGTTGCATTTTAGAAAATGAAAAACCTATTTCCGACAAGTGTGTTGTTTGCGGTAAAAAAGCAAAACACTTGGTTGTGTGGGGAATACAATATTAATTAAAATATAAAATATTTATTCTAAAAAAATATCAAAACACTAATGCGGAACATAAAAACAAGTGTAAAACTTTTAGGTTTTAACAATGTAAACATGTTTTTGCGTAATGTAAAGTTTGTGTATAATAACTAAACTTTAATTTAAAAAGCATAATAAAAAACAGTAAAAACAGGGCATAATTGTACCTGTTTTTTGTTTTAATTTTAAATTTTTAGCTTTGTTTTTATTGCTAAAAAATGGCTTAATTTGGGCACTTGTATAATTATTCAGAATATTTATACAAGGCGAAATTTATAATTATAAAAAGTTATGAATAAAAATAAAAAACAAAATGTATAAATATACAAAAAGGGCTTGCATAAAAAAATGTGATGTTGTATAATTATGTTGCTTTCAAAAATTTTGAATGCATAAATTCACATAAAAGGGATAAAGGCTATGGCAAGAAATTCGCGTCAATCAAAAATTTTAGAACTAATTTCTTTAAAGGAAATTGAAACACAAGAAGAATTGGTTGCAGAATTAAAAGCTGCAAACTATGATGTAACACAAGCCACAATCAGTCGTGACATTAAAGAACTTGGTTTAATTAAAATTTTGTCTGACAATAAAAAATATAAATACGCAATTGTTTCTTCTTCTAATCAGGCAGTTTCAAACAAGTGTATGAGTATTTTTAAAGAATGTGTTATTTCAATTAAAAATGCCATGAACCTTGTTGTGTTAAAAACATTAAAAGGCACCGCCGGAATGGTTAGCAACTTTATTGATCAACTATCCCTAACACCTGTTATGGGCTGTACATATGGCGAAGATACTGTTATGGTTATAACTTCCGATGTTGAAGATGCATATTTGGTTCAACAAAAATTAAACGAAATTTTAATTTAAACATGCAAAATTGCATGTTTATTTTTTTATTTATATATTTTTACAATTGTTATTTTTAATATTATTTGCTAAAATAATAAGTGTTTTAAAAAGGTGACAAATGATAACAAGTTTAAAAATTAACAACATTGCATTAATAGATGAAAGTTTAATAAATTTGGGTGAAGGTTTTAATGTTTTAACTGGCGAAACTGGTGCAGGAAAAAGCATTATAATTGATTCTTTAAACTTTGTGCTTGGCAGCAAAGCCGACAAAACTTTAATTAAAACCGGAAAAGACTTTGCCAAAGTTGAAGTTGTTTTTGAATTACCAAAATTAAAAGATTCAATAATTGAATTTTTTAACTCAATTAATTTAGAACCTGAAACCACAATAATAATTAATAGATATTACAGTGTTAATGGTAAAAATGAAATCAGGGTTAATGGCGAAGCGGTAACACTTTCAATGTTAAAAAAGTTAACCATAAATTTGGTTGACATTCATGGTCAACACGACCATCAAGCCTTGTTGGATGCTAAAAACCACATTAAAATTATTGATGGTTTAAGTTTGAAAGTTGAAAATTTGAAGCAAAATTTAAGTGAAAAGTTAACCGAGCTTAAAGAAATTAATAATCAAATTGCTTCTCTTGGTGGAGAAGGTGAAGATAAACTAAACAACATAAAACTTTTAGAACATGAAATTAACGAAATAGAACTTGCAAACTTAAAGGTTGGGGAAGAAGATGAACTTGTTTTAAAACGTAAGTTGTTTGCAAATTCAGAAAAACTTTCAAAAAATTTGCAAGAAGCGTATGAAAATTTGCAAAGTTCCGACTATGGCGTTTCAAATCAAGTTAAAAGCGCGGTTTATTCTTTGTCGCAAATAAGTAGCATTTCAAATGAAATTGAAGAATTAAAAAACAGACTAAATTCGTGTTTGTATGAAGTAACCGACATTGTTGATGGTATAAGTGATATATTAAGCAAAGTTGAATATGATGAAGATGAAGTTAACAATTTGGAAGAACGCTTAGACTTAATTAAGGATTTAAAACGAAAATATGGCGGAAGTGTTGAACAAATTTTTGAATATTTAAATAATGCAAAGCAAAAACTTGATAATTTAAATAATTCAGAAGAAGCCATAAAAAAATTAAACACTCAAAAAACGGCTGTTTTAAAGGAAATTTACAATATTTGCGTTAACTTAACTAATGAAAGAAAATTGGTTGGAAGCAGCATTAAGGAAAAACTGCTTAAAGAACTTGCATGTTTGGGCATTAAAAATGCTAAATTTGAAATTGTGTTTAATAACGACTATAATTTGCAAAATATTGAAAAAAAAGTTACTTTGTCTGGCGCAGATAATTTAGAGTTTTTGTTTAGTGCAAATCCAGGAATTGAAGTTAGACCACTAACAAAAATAATTTCTGGCGGTGAACTTAGCAGATTTATGCTTGCGTTTAAGTGTGTGATTCAAGATAGTAGCGGAATTAAAACTTTAATTTTTGATGAAATTGATGCCGGTATTGGCGGGCTTATTGGTGTTGAAGTTGGCAAAAAAATTTGTAACATTTCCAAATTTAACCAAGTTGTGTGCATAACACATCTGGCACAAATAGCAGTGTTTGGTGATAACAATTTTAAAATTGAAAAAACGGTTGACAACAATTACACATCTTCATCAATAAAACTTTTGGATAAAATTGGAAAAGTTAAGGAAATTACCAGAATGTTGGGTCTTGCAAGTGGAGCGCAAACAGGCGAAGCCACAGCAAAGGAATTAATTGATTTTGCCAATAATTACAAACAAAGCCTTAACTAAGTTGTTAAAAAACTCTAATAAAATTTTTTAGAAACAAATATTTTAGAAACAAATATTATTAATACAAATTAATTATATAGTAATAGTTAATTTATAATTAGAAAAATTGGATTTTTTTTCTAGTATAAAAAATAATCAAATAAAAAAACTACTTTTAAGTTAGGAGTAGTTTTTTTTATGAAGCGTAAAACAAAATTTTTAGTTTTCAGTGTAATATGCTTGTTGTTTATTTTTTTTAGTGCTTTAATTCCTTACCAAACGTTATTGGCATTAAACAATGGTGTTGTTTTAACAAAGCAGGAGTTTGAAGAATTAATTAACAAAAACAATAATTTAATTAATATCAACTCAGTTTTGGCGGATTCTGATGATAATGAAAAAATAAATGAATATGTTGTAAAATTTAAGTTATTTAACTTATTTAACATAAAAAACTTAAAAGTTAATGTTGTAAAAAATGATTCTGTTTTGTTGGGTGGCGATTGCATAGGACTTAATTTAAGCAGTAAAGGTGTTGTTATTGTGGGCAGTAATTACATAATAACAAAAAATGGAAACATCAGCCCAATAGAAAAATCAGGGCTTTTAAATGGTGATGTTATAACGCATTTAAACGATGTTGAAATAAAAAATATTGATGATATAAATTCTGTTTTAAAAAATAGTGATGGAAGCGAAATTAAGGTTTCTGCTAAAAGAAAAGGGGAAGAGTTTATAACAACCATAAAACCAGAACTAGATGTTCAAACAGATTCTTATAAACTTGGAATTTGGATTAGGGACGATGCGATGGGTGTGGGAACATTAACTTTTGTTAATCCTGAAACATTAAGGTTTGCATCACTGGGGCACCCAATAGCAGATGCTGACACTGGCGAAAATTTTGAAGTTGGAAGCGGAGAAGTTTATAAGTGCAATGTTGTTGGTGTAAAAAAAGGCAGGCGTGGTGTTCCGGGCGAAATTTTGGGACTATTCATGCAAGGGAAAAACGTGCAAGGCACAGTTGAAAAAAATTGCTCATATGGTGTTTATGGTAATTTAAATGAAACCAGCGAACTTGCACTTGGCAAAAGCGAAATTAAAATTGGTGGAAGATTAACTGCAAAACCGGGCAAAGCAACAATTCTTTCTTGCATAAACGGAACAGACATTGAGGAATTTGAAATTGAACTAATAAAAACCAACTATCAAACTGGAAGTGCAAGCAAAAGCATGGTTATTAAGGTTGTTGATAAAGATTTAATTAGCAGAACTGGTGGAATTGTGCAGGGTATGAGCGGAAGTCCAATAATTCAAGATGGAAAAATAATTGGTGCTGTAACACATGTTTTTGTTAACGATCCAACAAAAGGCTTTGGTTTGTATTTAGATTGGATGTTAAACGAATAAAGCGGTAAATTTGCCGCTTTTTTAATGAAAAAAAATTTCCAAACACAAAGTTTGAAAAATAATAATTAATATTTCCGAAATTATATAATATTAAATTTCTTTTTAAAATGTCAAATAAATTTGCAAAATAATTAATTTTGTACAAAATACACAAAATTTATTATGATAACGTAATAAAGCCATAAAACAACATTTTTTATTGAAAAATTTTGTAATATCTTACAATTTTGACATTTTTGTAAAAAATTAATTGTATTTGTAGATTTTTAAAAATATGTTTGTTATACTTTAACTCGTAGGGGCTACAATATTAAAAAAAAATACAAAAATATGAAAGGGAATTATGTTATTATGGTTAAGCCAAGTCTTAACGCAGTTTATTATTCAAAGGGAAACATAGAAAAGGCGTATTTAATAAAAAATTTGCTTTGGAAATCAAAATTTCAAGTTACTAACATATCCAATTTTTCTGAGTTAGTTTATGCAATTCAACAACAAGAAGTTAACTTATTAATTGTTGATGGTGAAACCATTAAAATCACAGAAGAATTTTTGGATATTACTAAAAATTATAAATTTGCAATACCCGACAACATTTTCTTTATTAATTACACAAGCGACATAGATATGTTAGAAATTAATAATGAAAACAGGTTTTTAGTTACTTATTCTAATTTTTCTAGCGTTTTTAATGAAAATCAGCACAGACTTATTTATAATATAGAACGAAACAAATCAAACAAGTTTAATTCAAATTTCATAAGCATGTTTTTAACTCAATTTTTAATTCGTTTAGGTTTTCTTCCTAAACATGTTGGATTTAATTACATAAAACAATGCATAGAGGAAGCACTTTGCCATAATGGAATTTTGGGTTCTTTAAGCACTGAAATATATCCTTGTGTTGCACGCAGAAATGGAACAACACCAATAAACATTGAAAGAAACATTAGAAACTCCATTGAATGTGCAAACAAAATTTCTGGAAACAAAGAAGAAGTTTTAAAAGATGTGTTTCATAAAGAAAAATGTGTTAGTAACAGGGCGTTTTTGTCGTATTTACTAGATCAAGTTTTAATTTCTTATGAGCAAATGGAACGTAACTATTCTGTTTTGTAAACTTTATTCTAATTTATTAATTTGAGTTAAGCACTTTTTGCGTCCCCGGCAAATTTTGTTTAAACCAAATTAAATGCGATAAATTTTAATAAATTGTATTTTTTTTTAATATATATTAATATGAAGTCGAATTTTAACAGAAATGCTTATCGATTCAAAAATAAGTTGTCCCTATATTTCACACAATATAAGTTCTCAATTTTAATTTGTTCATTACTTGCTTTGCTTGGGTGTTCGTTAGGAATTTACACTGCCATAAAATATTCAGGCGAAATTGATTTGAACAATTTAGCGGACTCAAATTTGGTGGATTTTTTAAAAGGTGATAAAGGAACAATGGGACTATTTTTTCCATATTTGTTTTCTTTTTCGCTTTATTGTTGTGTTATAATATTTTTAAATTTCAAACCTGTTTTAAGTGTTTTCACATATTTCGCATTAATAGTTAGGGGATATTTAATTGGGTTTGATATAACGGTTTTAATTGTGTTATATGGTTTTGCAGGCATAATAAATGTTGTTTTTATAATTTTGCCATGCGATTTAATGGTTTTATGTTCGTTAATAATAATTGCGGCAATTGCCATAAAACGTAATAAAAACATCAAAAATTTTGGTCCTTCATGCAACTGCAATTCTAACAGCATAAATTTTAAAAAAGCATATTGTTTTTTTATTGTTATAGGAATTTTAATTTTGCTTTTAAAGTGCTTGTTGCTTCCACTTATTCGAGTTACGATAATTGTAAAATAATTCAAAATTAAATTTATTAAAAACATAACATAAAACAGGCTAACAAGCCTGTTTTTTTAAATTAAACAAAAATGCTATTTCTAAAAACTAACTTTTTATTTACATAACACATTCATTTATGTATAATATAATTAATATAATGCTAAATGTGTGATTTATAATAAACATATTTTAGAGGTCGCTAATGAAAAAACGAAAAATTTTAAACTTAATTTGTTGTTTCGCATTAGTGTTGTGTTCAACACTAATGTTTGCCGCTTGTGGTTTTACAAATCCAACACCAGGTTATGAAAGTGGAAGTGGTGCACCAGAACCAGATGAAGGAACAAAGCCACCATCATCTGGCGATGATTCCGAAATTGAAATTGATGATGAAGGCGGAGTTGCTGGTGGTGAAATTGCCGATTTTTCCGATTATTTTAATGGTTACGTGGTATTGTCTAATGGTGATAGCACCTTTAAAGTTTACGATGAAGTAACAAAAACAGAAGTTACTTTCAATGACCTATTAAACCGCCAAATTGACGTGTTAGCACAAGACTTAATTTATAGACTTACATATGTTTATGGATCAATTAGAACAAATGAAACAGATATTGGAAATAGTTTTAATTTAGTTAATAAAGATGGTTCTAACTATACATATCAAGATAAAGCTGCAATTTTTGATTCTAAAAAAACATTAATAAATAATATTGATCATACTCATACAAGTGGTGAAATTGATTTAAATTGTTTATCTTGTATACAAAACTCATTGAATAATGAAAGCGGTTTTAGCAACTATCTATTTTATGAAACTATGATTCACTTACCAAAAGCTATTGAAGGTTATTATACAACTTTAAACCTTATAAGCTTGAATAATAAAGTTGCTGCAAATCCATGGAATTGGACAGTAGAAAATGCTACTTATGAAAATTATTTAACTAAATTTAAGAATAATTTAAAAATGGCAATTGCGTATATATTATCTGATAATGATGAATATAAAAATATTGATGTTAATTACAGCTTTAATGAAGAAATGTACAATAATACATTATCAAAAATTGATACGTTAGGTTTATTTAATAATAGAAATGAAAATAGTCAGAAATTAAAATTAGAAACATTTGTATTAAATAATATTATTGGAGCAAGTTTAATTGAAAAAGATGAAAATATTTATAACTGCACTTATTTAAAAAATAATAATTATGTAATAACATCCAATTTTCAATTAGATGCACCTTATGATGATCCGGATGATAAATTTACAGAAGATGAAATCGCAAATTCTCCAAGATTGTATAAAGGATATGCTAAAATAATTCCTGCAATCGTAGATCAAGTTTTTACAAATACATTTCAAAACACAGAAATTAGTTTGTATCCAACTTTTGCGCGAGTTAATGGTGACATTGGAACATTTGATACATATGAAATAACAAACCCAGATGGTGAAGTTGTTCAGGAAATGACAACAACCGGCCCACTTGACTTAAACAGCATAATTTTAATGCCAAAACAAGGTTCAAAACCAATTGCATTAAACTTGCAAGTTGCTGTTGCGCGCGACCTAAAAACAGGCAACACACCTAGCAGTGCAGGTATTAATGATTTAAGTTGCTTTGCTCATGATGTTGTTGTTGAACTGGAAGTTAACATAACATACAAAGTTCACGGACAAGATGAACCAGTGTTTAGCCAAGTTATTCAACCAGATGGTGAAGATGGTTCAACACTAACAATTGATTCAAAGGGATATGTTCCAACATACATTGACTACGAAGATCCTAATTTTGATCCAACTCGTGTTGATGAAGAAGGTTATTTGGATCAATTCAAAAAACCAATGGATACTAATGGTGAAATTTTACCATATACCTACATTTTTTCAATTTATGATTATTTTCCAGATGATATGCCAGCATTTAATGATTATGATGGTTATAATCCAGTAACAGACACAAACACATTGTTTAATAATAAATTCCAAAAATCAGAAGATTCTGTTTATTTGGATGCTGGTCCTGATTATGTTCAATTTACTTTTAACATTAAAAGCATAAAACAATATTCAGGAGATGGAAATCAATTAGTTGATTATAGTGGCGACGATATTGTTTTTGATATTGCATTAATGCCATACACATTCTAATTAAAAAACACCACAAAAAACGTGGTGTTTTTTGTAATATTTAAATTTATTTTTGTACAAAACTATTTACAACTTTTAATAATAATGCTAATATAACAATTAGGAAAAAAGAAAAATTTAAGGGGAAAAATATAATGAAAAAGAACAAGTTATTAATGCTATGCCTAGGGCTTATTTTAGGCGTAACCACATTTACTTTTGCTGGCTGCACTGGTGGAAATCCTGGTGGTGGAGATGATGGTGGCGGAGTTGAAAGTGGCGGCGGAAATCAAGGTGGTTCTGACGGTGGCGGAACCGAAACACCAGACCCAGAACCAACAGATCCAGTTAAACAAGCAATGAGTGTTTATTTTAGTGGAATGAAAGCCACATATCAAAAAGCAAGTGTTCAAAACGAAAATAAACAATCTGTTGCATTCAATGAAGTTTTAGATCGTCAAATTGATGTTCTAGCACAAGATTTAATTTATAGATTAACTTATGTGTATGGCTCGACAAGAAATAATGAAATTAATATAGGTAAAAATTACAATTTAACAAATTTAGATAAATCAAATTATACGTATTTAAATAATAAAGCTATTTTTAATTCTAAAAAAACATTAATAAATAATATTAACCATTCCCATACAAGCAGTGAAATTGATTTAAATTGTTTATATTGTATACAAAACTCATTGAATAATGAAAGCGGTTTTAGCAATTATCTATTTTATGAAACTATGATTTACTTACCAGATGCTATTGAAGGCGGTTATACAACTTTAAAAAGTATTAATTTACAAGAAGAAAAAATAGCTGAAAATGCATGGGATTGGACAGTAGAAAATGCTACTTATGAAAATTATTTAAATCAATATAAAAATAATTTTAAAATGGCAATTGCTCAAATTTTATCAAATCAAAATGTAGTAAATGGAGAATATAATTCTGACAAATACGCATCTTTATTAAATAAAATTGATAATTTAGGGTTTGAAGCTAATATTGTTAGTAAAATTGTTTCATTTATAGAAGATAAAGTTATTGGTGAAAACTTAATAAATAAAGATATAAGTATATATAATGAAAATTTTAAATCAAACTCAATAATTGATCAGAACTTTCAAATAGAAGCACCTTATAATAATGAGAATTCTCCAAGGTTATTTAAAGGTTACAGCGTTGTA
Organism: uncultured Clostridia bacterium; assembly: GCA_944380265.1. Taxonomy (GTDB): domain Bacteria; phylum Bacillota; class Clostridia; order Christensenellales; family UBA1242; genus UBA6345. The sequence continues at coordinate 160,398 of CALWGY010000001.1, forward strand.
ATTCCTGCAATGGTTGAACAAGCATTAAATAACACATTTGAAAGCACAGAAACAAGCATTTATCCAACACTTAACAGATATGCGGTTCAAAGCTATGATAATGCAAACGGAGTTAGCACTTCACAAAATTATTCAAGTATTGTTTTAATGCCAAAGGGCAACACCCCAACAACAAGATTGGTTTTAAAAATGCAAGGTGATGGTGAGTCTGTTGGTAAAACAATTATGATTAATTTTGAAATCAAAACTCCATCAAGAACATATTCTGCATCACAACAAGTAACACTTTCAAATGTTGAACAAGAAGTTGAACTAAATTTACATGCTTTAACAAATGGTGCAAAATTAAATGCATATAATGGTGGAAAAGAAAATTATAACAAAACAGAATTGTTTGGTGCTGAAAGTGAAGGAACTGTTAAAGATGGCGACAACTATATCAAACTAAGTTTTGCAAACACAAACAATTCAAAATTTATTGTTAAGTTTGATGGCTTATATGATAAAATGTATAGAAGTTAATTAAAATGTAATCAAAAAAAACAGCAAAATATGCTGTTTTTTTTGTTTTTAATTTTAATACATATTTTTATATTTGTTGCAAAACATAATAAAAAAAGGAAGTGTTTTTTATGAAAAAAATAGCCTATGGATTAATATGTTTTGCATTAATTATAACAACAATTTTTTTAAGTAATTTGCAAAGTATGGCAGTACAAGCATATTCCGATGATATTTTTAGTCATTTCACAAGTTCTAGTTATGTTTTGCTTGATGCCGACAGTGGCACAGTTTTGGTTTCAAAAAATCCAAACCAAAAAATGCAGGTTGCAAGCATTTGTAAATTAATGACAAGTTTAATAACCTTAGAAAAAATTGATGCAGGAGAGTTAAAGTTAACAGATGAAATTGTGGCGAGCGAGCATGCTGCAAGCATGGAAGGAAGCCAAGCATTTTTAGATGCCGGAAGTTCCTACACAGTTTCGGACCTATTAAAAAGTGTTATTGTTGCGTCTGCAAACGATAGTGCAGTTGTTCTTGCCGAAGCAATTTCTGGAAGTGAAAGTGCATTTGTAAGCGACATGAACAATCGTGCAAAAGAACTTGGAATGAACAACACAGTTTATGCAAATGCAACAGGGCTGCCAGCACCAAATCAATATTCAACAGCAATGGATACAAGCATAATTTTAAAAGAAGTTGCAAAACATGAACTTTATGTTAACGATTCAAACATTTGGATGGATTCTTTAACGCACCCAAGTGGAAGAAAAACAGAACTTGTAAACACCAACAGATTAATTAAATATTATGATAAATGCAAAACAGGAAAAACTGGTTTCACCGATGAAGCAGGTTATTGTTTAGCAACAACGGCAACAAATGGCAACTTAAATTTGGTTGCAGTAACTTTAAAATGCAACGAAGCACAAGATAGATTTAAGGAAAGCATTGATTTATACAATTATGGTTTTGCAAATTTTGAAAACAAAAAAATTATTGATTCATCAGTTGCATTAGAAAACCAAATTAAAGTTAGTGGTGGAAAAATTGATTTTGCACAAATTGGATTTAAAAACGATTTTAGTGCAGTTGCAAAAAAAGGTGACAAGTCAAATTATGATGTTAAAATTAATGTTGCAAAAAGTGTTAAAGCACCAATGCAAGAAAATGCAAAAGTTGGCGTTGCCACAATTGTTAAAGATGGAAAAGTTGTTGGCGAAGTTGACATTGTTTTAAAACAAAAACTTGAAAAACAAAACTTTAAAGACATTTTAAACAAAATTGCAAACAACTGGGCAATTTCATAGAGAAGAAATTTTCTTCTCTATTTTTTTGTTTTTGGTAATATTTCAAATAATTCCCAGTTTAATATATTCCAAAAAATCCACTAATTAATTGCTTAATTCGTACTTTTATTATATACTAATTACGTTATTTATGAGTATATATTTAATATACTATAACAAAAATTTGTAAGGACATATATGCTAAATTTTATTAACGATCTAAGTGGAACAGAAATAATAAGTGCCGGGCTTGCATTGCTTTTAGTTTTGGTTATTTCACTTTCGCTTCACGAATTTGGACATGCTTTTGTTGCATACAAGCAAGGTGATATGACACCCAAAATTATGGGCAGAGTAACATTAAACCCACTTGCACACATTGACCCAATTGGTTTTGTTTGCTGTGCTTTGTTTGGCTTTGGCTGGGCAAAACCTGTTGAAATTAATCCAATTAAATTTCGTAATTACAAAAAGGGATTGTTTTTAACATCAATTGCGGGTGTAACAATAAACATAATTCTTGCGTTTTTGGGTTGTGGTATTTATTACATTTGCCTAAGGTTTTTACCATTAACAAATGGCTTTAATTTGTTTTTGTTGTATTTTGGAATGTTTATGTACACAATCAATTTAAGTTTGTTTGTGTTTAATTTACTACCAGTTTATCCGCTAGATGGTTTTAACTGCATTGCAGCATTAACAAAATACGATAACAAATTTGTTAATTTCATGCGTAAATATGGCACCTTAATTTTAATTATTGTTTTAATTTTTGGTGACATTTTGTTGTTTCAATTAGTTCAATGGATTGGAACACCATTAGAGATGTTGTGGAGATTAATTGTATATTAATGGAAGAAGAAAAAAGAGAAGAACAACTTAATATTTCGGATGTTGAAACCGAAAATGTTTTAAATGAAGATGAAAGCATTTTGGAAGAAAGTGGCGATGATGTTTTAAGTTTTAAACTTGAAAACTTTGAAGGTCCACTAGATTTGTTGTTGCATTTAATTAAACAAAGCAAAATGGAAATTGAAACAGTTGAACTTTCAAAAATCACCGAACAATATTTGGAAATTATGGCAAGTTTGCCAGAAGTTGATTTGGAAAAAGCCAGTGAATTTATTGAAGTTGCAGCAACTTTAATTGAAATTAAAAGCAAGGCATTGCTTCCAAAATTAATTGAAAATGAAGAAGTTGATGAAGAAGACCCAGAGGCGTTGTTGCTTCAACGTTTGCAAGAATACAAATTGTTTAAGGAAACAAGTGAAAAGCTAAAAGAATCGGAAAATGTTAATCGTTTTTATAAAGCACCAGAAGAAGAAGCAAGCAAGTTTAGAATTGTGCTTAAAGATATGAACCTAGACATTTTACTTAATGCTTTCACAAACTTGTTAACTCGTGCATCAAAAATAGAAACAGAAAACGAACCAAAACAAATTGAAAAAGAAAAATTTACTGTAACACAAAAAATTGCATCAATTAAAGATGCTTTAATTGTTAGACCTAAAATTATGTTCAGCGAATTGTTTAGTGCAAGCATTTCCAGAGATGAAATTATAACAACCTTTATGGCACTATTGGAACTTTTAAAGTTGCAGGAAATTAAATGTGTTCAAACAAATGCGTTTGACGATATTGAAATTGTTAAAGCACAACAAGAAGAAAATGAGGTAAGTAATGGATAATTTAGATAAAATTATTGAAAGCATATTGTTTGTTGCCGGTGATGGAGTTGAATTTTTTGACATATCCGACAAACTTGGTGTTTCTGTTGAAGATGTTGAAAAAGCAGTTGAAAAACTTAAAACTGATCTTGAAAAAAGCGAAAGTGGAATTCAAGTTATAACTTTCAACAAAAAAGCACAACTATGTTCAAATTCAAACTATGCAGACTCAGTTGCAGAAGTTTTAAATCCAATAAAAGAAAAAGCATTAACAAAAGCGGTTTTGGAAACAGTTGCAATAATTGCATACAAGCAACCAATAACCAGGCTAGAAATTGAGCAGGTTAGGGGAGTTAATTCCGATTACGCAATTAACAACTTAATTGAAAACAGATTAATTGAAGTGGTTGGAAGAAAAGATGCAATTGGAAAGCCATTGTTGTTTGGCACAACGGATGAATTTTTAAAAAGATTCAGTTTAAATTCCTTAGAAGATTTGCCAGATTACAACGAACTTATGGAACGTATTCAAGTTATAAAAACACCGCAAAATGCAGGACTATTTGATTATTCGCACATGCCAGAAGATAATGACAAACTTGAAAATGAACAAACTATTGAAAATGAAGATGCTAGTGAAGAATCAAATGATGTTGTTAACGATTTGTTAAATGCGTTAAATGAAGATGAAGAAGACAAAGAACAAGCATAAAAAAGTTTATAAATGTTAAAAAATGTATTACTTGGTAATACATTTTTTTTGTTTTTTTACGCATAATAAACTATGTTTACAACACTTATAATTTTAACAGTTTTTATTGTAATTTTAACTTTAACACTTTTTATAACTGTGGATTTTGAATACGATATTTTAAGAAATTTTGGAAAAATTAAGGTGTTACTTTTTAAAATAATACCAATTTTTTGGGCAAAAATAACCATTGCTGGTGAGTACTTGAATTTTAGTAACAAAAAAAATAAGGTTATAAAAATTAAAATTGATTTAAATGACACAAAATTACAATTTTTAAACGATCTTGGAGCATATTTAAAGAAAAAAATTAGGTTAACAAACTTTAATGTTATGGCATTAGTTTGTTTTTCAAATCCTTGTTTTGCGTGTTATTTAGGCGGATTTTTAAACATTGTTGTTTCAATTTTATATGCACAAATTTTGGCAAAAAACACTGATATTAACTTGAAAAAAAACATTCAAACAGGGTTTAGGCAAAACGAATTAAAATTAAAAATTAATGCTTCTTTAATTTTTAGTTTATACGATTATTTTTGGGCTTATTTAAAGGCATATAAACAACAAGTAAGGAGAAAACATGAAAAAGCGCATAAGTTACAACAAAACAGGTGAATTAACCGATATTTTAAACGATGCCATGACAAATTTGAAACAAGCAATTGACATTAACACAGTGGTTGGCAAACCAATTGTTGCAGAAGATGGAAGCATAATTGTTCCCGTTTCAAAAGTATATGTTGGAATTGTTGCTGGCGGGGGAGAACTTAACAACACAACAACAAAAAAGAATGTGTTTGATTATCCTTTTGCAGGTGGCACAGGCGCTGGTTTCACAATTTCGCCAATTGGTTTTTTAATAACAAAGAACAACGAAACAACATTCATAAACACTGAAATGGATAAGTCTGGTGAAAAATTGATTGAAATGACAAACAAAACTTTAAAAATAATATTAGAAAATTTAAAGAAGGAGTAATGATGAAAAAATTACGAATTATTTTGTTAGTTTTAATATTGCTAGTGTGTTTAATTCCAACAAGTTTAATTAGCACATCACAATTAAAAGTTGAAGCGGCTCCATCATATAAGGGAATGTGTGTGTTAGCAAATGATAACAAAGTGTTATATGAATACAACAAAGATGTAAAACTTCCAATGGCAAGCACAACAAAAATAATAACGGCAATTGTCACACTAGAAAATTGTGATGACCTAGACAAACTAATAACAGTTGCAGATGAATCTGTTGGAATTGAAGGAACAAGCATTTATCTAAGAAAAAATGAACAAATTAGCATACGTAACTTGCTTTATGGTTTAATTTTAGCATCTGGAAACGATGCAGCAACTGCACTTGCTTACGAAATTGGCGGAAGTGAAGAAAAGTTTGTTGAAATGATGAACGATTTTGTTAAAAGATTAGGTTTAACAAACACTCAGTTAAAAAATCCACATGGGCTAGATGCTGATGGACACTACACATCTGCCTACGATTTAGCAGCAATAACCAATTATGCTTTAAATAACGAAACCTTTTTAGAAATTGTTTCAACAAAAACAAAGGTGTTAAACGAAGGGGAACCAAATGTTAGATATTTAAGAAATAAAAACAAACTTTTGTTTTCCGAAGAAGGTTGCATTGGAGTTAAAACCGGCTTTACCGATAATGCTGGAAGGTGCTTAGTTAATGCATGTGAAAGAAATGGTATGCGAGTTGTTTCGGTTGTGTTAAATTGTGGACCAATGTTTGAAGAGTGCGACAGGCTTAACAACTTAGCATTTAACGAGTATGAACTAAAAACTTTTGTTGAACCATATGGATTTGTTGGAAATGTTAATGTTGTTGATGGAGATAAAAACGAAATTTCTGTGGCAACAATTAAAGGGTTTAGCACAGTTATAAAAAAATCGGAAGCAGAAAATTACAGGGTTGAATTTGATGTTCCGGAAAGCGTTACAGCACCAATAAGCAAAAGTGATAAAATTGGAAAAGTTACAGTGTTTTATAACGATGAAATAATTTATGAAGATTCAGTTTATTCTACCAGTGAAATTGAAAATATTAATTTAAAACATAAAATAGATAATATAATGGAAAACTGGTATTTATAAAAAACATATTTTAATTTGTTATATTCACGCGTGCCAAAAGAAAATGTTTGCTTTGCTTGTGTTATTTTTAGCATTTAAAAAATAATACTCACTTAGTTTGCGTTGTTCTCGCAATCCCAAAAAAAATAAAAACATAACATTTTTTGTGTTATGTTTTTATTTGATAAAAAAAAGGTTTTGTATTAAAATTAATATAGTATGAGAATTAATAAGTATTTAGCACAATGCAATATTTCAAGCAGAAGAAAGGTGGAAGAATTCATACTTTCTGGGCAAATAACCATAAACGATGTTGTGGTTAAAACTTTATCAACACAAGTTTTGCCAACCGATATTGTTAAGTTTAATGGTGTTGTTGTGAAGCCATCAAATGTAAAAATTTATTATTTGTTAAACAAACCAAGCGGATACATAACAACAGTTAGCGATGAACGTGGCAGACATACGGTGCTTGATTTAATTGAAAAATCGCCAGAACGCATTTTCCCGGTTGGAAGACTGGATATGGAAACAGAAGGGATGTTAATTTTAACAAACGATGGTGATTTTGCTAACAAACTAATTCATCCTAGCAAACAAATTAATAAAGTTTATGAAGTTGTTGTTAACACACAGCCATCAATTGAGCAATTTTCAAATTTGGAAAAGGGTGTTAAAATTGATGAAAATTTCACAACCAGCCCAAGCAAAATCACTCACAAGCAAAAACTTGAAAACGGCACCTTTAAGTTTAACATAACAATTCATGAAGGCAAAAACAGACAAGTTAGAAAAATGATGAAAAGTGTTGGGCTTAATGTTGAATTTTTAAAGCGAGTTAAAATTGGAGCTTTGCCACTTGGAAATTTGCCAACTGGAAAATATAGAAAATTAACAAAGCAAGAACTTGATTTGTTACTAAAAAACTAAGGAGAAGTTTGTATGATTAACATTGCAATTGATGGTCCAAGTGCAGCAGGAAAAGGCGTGGTTTCAGAGCGTCTTGCAAAACTATTAAACATATATCATCTAGACACAGGAGCAATTTATAGAGCAATTGGACTTTATATGTACGAAAACAATATTGATGCTTCCAGCGAAGAAGAAGTTTCAAAAGTTTTAGATGATATTAATATAGAAATTGAATTTATTAATAGAGAACAATATACATACTTAAATGGTGAATGTGTTAATGGCAAAATTAGAACGTCCATAATTTCCGACTATTCTTCCAGAAGTTCAGCATTATTATGTGTTAGAGATAAAGTTAAACATTTGCAACAAGACTTTGCAAAAAAGAACAATGTTATAATGGAAGGTCGAGATATCACAACTGAAATTTTACCAAATGCAAAATATAAGTTTTTTTTAACTGCTTCGCCAGAAACGCGTGCACTTAGAAGGCTTAAAGATTTGGAAGCGAAGGGTGAAAAAATAACCTTTGCACAAGTTTTAAAAGATATTAATGAACGTGATTATAGAGATAGTCACAGAGAATTTGGAAAATTACAACTTGCAAAAGATGCTGTTTACATTAACACCGACAACTACACAATTGACGAAGTGGTTGCAATAATATATAGTAAAATAGATGAAAGATAATTAAATTTTAAGGAGTTACAATGTTTTTTTATTTTTGGCTGATTGTTTTATACATACCATTATTGTTAATATATCCTTGTCGAGTTATTGGTAAAAAAAATCTACCTAAAAAGGGCAGATTAATTTTTAGTGCTAACCACCAAACATTAAATGATCCAATAATAATTGCATACAAACTTTGCAAGCGTAGGTTTCGTTTTATGGCAAAAGCACCTTTGTTTAAAAACAAAATTGCAGGTGCAATATTAAAGGGAATGGGTGCATATCCTGTTGATAACAAAAGTGCCACTGGTGACATAACTGCAATAAAAACAACCATGAAACACTTAAAAGAAGAAAGAGCGGTTTGCATTTTTCCAGAAGGAGCAAGATTAAAATCAAGTGAAAACAACCAACTAAAACATGGTGTTGCATTGTTTTCATTAAAAACCAAATCTCCAATTGTTCCAGCATATTTTGTTAAAAAAACAAATGCTTTCACATTTAACACATTGCTTGTTGGAAAGCCAATTGAACTTTATAACATGGAAGAATTTAAAGATAAAAAAATAGATAGAGAAGTTTTAGAACAAGCAAGCAAAATTGTTAAAAAAGAAATGAATGCATTATATAAAAATTACTTAAAAGAAAAAGAAGATAAGAAAAAGAAAAAACTTGAAAAAAAATTAAAAAAAAATAAAAAATTAAAATAAAACAAAAATAAAAAACACTCTGATTTTCAGAGTGATTTTTTTTAGGAAAAAAGGGGGAAATGGCGTAAATAATTAAATTTACGCCATGCTTTTTTGCAAAAGCGAAAATATAATATCAAAAATAATGATGCGGGTCAAGTAAAATTTAAAAAATTTTCGACAATTTTATAATTTTTTTTAATGTTAAAAAATAATTTTTTTTTATCAATAATTTTAATAAGTAAAACATTCGTAAACTTTTAATGATTGCTATAAAAAACAAAATTTAGTATAATTTAATATATAAAAACATAAGGAGAAATTTAATGGATAAACGAGAAAGTTATTTGTCTTGGGGAGATTATTTTATGGGACTTGCTTTACTTTCAGCAAAAAGAAGTAAGGATCCAAACACACAAGTTGGTGCTTGCATTGTTAATGAAAACAAAAAAATTATTTCTGTTGGATACAACGGAATGCCAATTGGTTGCAGTGATGATGCTTTTCCTTGGAGCAGAGAAGGCGAGGACTTAAACACCAAATATCCTTATGTTGTGCATGCCGAACTAAATGCAATTTTAAATTCCAAGGTTGATTTAAGCAATTGCACAATTTATGTAACAATGTTTCCTTGCAACGAATGCACAAAGGCAATAATTCAGTCTGGCATTAAACATATGATATATTTAACAAACAAATATCCTGATTCAACTGCCGTAAAAGCAAGCATGAAAATGCTTGATAGCGCAGGAATTACTTATGAAAAATATATTCCTAGAATTGATAGCGTGGTTTTAAATTATAAAAATGAATAAAGAAGAACTTAACACAACAAACAAACTAACTTTTAATAACTTTTTTTATCCACTACTATTTTTAGTTTCAACAATCATTATTGAAATTGGAACAAACATAGCATTGGGGTTTAATTTGTTTCCAACATATTTTTTGTTGGATTTCTTTATCATGCTTTTATTTGCTTCGGTTTTGTTTTTAACTTCAAACAAAATTGCTCAACTTGTTTTAACAATAATAATTTTAGTTGTTCAAAGCATGATTAGTTATGTTAACGTAACGCTATATTCCATTTATGGTGATTTGTTTAGTTTTGACATGCTGGTTCTTGGAGCAGAAGCGTTTTCTGTTTTTGACCCATCATTTATTAAATGGGGATTTTTAGCTTTTTTACTTATTGTTCTTGCAACTGTTATAACAATTATGAGTGTGTTTTTGAAACATAAAATTTCTTATAAATTAAAATCAAAAACAGCATTAATTGTTTTGTCAATTTTTCTTGGCTCACAAACAGCAGGCATTGGCGGATATTTTATTCAGTTGGCATGTTTAAATGATAACAACAACACTGTGTATGCAGAATATTTTGAAAACGATAAAAAATTATATGACCAACTTTTCATAAAGTCTGAGGCACTAAAAAGATTTGGAAGTTATCCGTTTTATTTTCAAAATTTGATTAATTTAACTTTTAATGCTTTTAATGATATTAACTATGAAGAAGTTAAATCTTATGTTACAACAAATCCTGTTTACGAAACAAACGAAAAAACAGGCATATTAAAAGATAACAACTTAATTGTTATTATGTGTGAAAGTTTGGAATGGTTTGCTGTTAACCCAATTTTAACTCCAACACTTGATGACATTTTCAATAATGGAATAACCTTAACAAACTACATAAGCAAAAGTAAAACAAACTATTCCGAAATGGACGTTATTTTGGGTAGTGTGCCAAGTGATAATTCTTTCACAAATAGTTGGCATGGTTCCAATTCTTCATTGTTAGACAACAATCTTGCGTTTAGTTTGCCAAATAAGTTAAAAAATGCGGGATATGAAACCACAAAATTTTTCCATGATAATTCAGGAAGTTTTTATGGAAGGGAAAAAACTCATAAAACATTTGGTTTTGATGAAGTTATAACTTTGGAAGATATGAACATTGAAGATAAAGCAGAAGGGTTAATAGGGCATAATTCCAATTACACAAAAGATTCCGACATGATTAAATCTTGCATAAATCAAATTGCACCAACAAACCAAAAATTTTTCAGTTTCTTAACCACAATCACATCTCATGGACCATATAATGAAAGTAAAAAACTAACAGAATATTACAAAATTTTAGATAATGGCGGACTAGAAGAATTTAAAACATGGCTTGCAAACTACGCCGATTTTGTGTATCCAGAAGATGATGAAATATATGAAACATATTTAAGAAATTATTTAGCAACAATAATGGACTTAGACCGTGGTGTGGAATATTTGCTTAACTATTTAAGTGAAAACAATATTTTAGATAACACAACACTTGTAATTTTCTCAGACCATAATGCTTATTATCAAGATTTATCTTACAAAATGAGAAATATGGAAAAAAGTGAATATGATAATCCACAACTATATAAAGTTCCGGCAACAATTTTTAATAGCACATTAGAACCTGAACTTATTTCTGATTTTACTAATCCATATAATTTACTTCCAACAATTTTAGATTTGCTTGGAGTTAAATATAATAACAACATGTATATGGGGTATTCAATTTTTAACAATAACTTTTCCGATTCAATTTTTGTTTCGCAAATTGGTGGAATTATGACAGATAAAATATATTCCGAAAACAATGTTGACTTAATAAGTAAATTTGAAATATCAAACGAAGATGCACAAAAATTTAAAGAAAACACTTTAAAGTTTTATATAAAACAAGAAAAAATGAATTTGGTTTATAATTCAAACATTTTTGAAAAATATCCAGAACTGATAGAATATATTTAAACAAAAAATAGGGCATAGGTGTGCCTTATTTTTTTATTTTTACATTTAGAAAATTTTAAATAAATAAACGCTAAACAATAAAAATTTTATTATTAACAAAAAATATTGTTTGTTTGATTAAAAACAAAAAAAGAACTCATTATTTCTTATATTGTTCTTGTATTTTAGAAAAAAATAAAACCCCAAAGTTTGGGGTTGTTTTTATTATTTTTTAATTGGTGGGCGAGGATGGATTCGAACCACCGAAGTCAGAGACAACAGATTTACAGTCTGCTCCATTTGGCCACTCTGGAACTCGCCCATAATTAAAAAATGGAGCTGGTGATAGGAATCGAACCTACAACCTGCTGATTACAAATCAGCTGCTCTGCCAGTTGAGCTACACCAGCACAAATAGGGTAGTAAATAATAATTATGGTGCCTCGGGGCGGAATCGAACCACCGACACGAGGATTTTCAGTCCTCTGCTCTACCGACTGAGCTACCGAGGCACATAACATTATTTTATTATTATAGGTTAGGGTAGTGAAAAGTAACCTAAGTTTTAGTCCTATAATAAATGGCGACCCGGAAGAGACTTGAACTCTCGACCTCTAGCGTGACAGGCTAGCGTTCTAACCAGCTGAACTACCGGGCCATATTAAAAATTTATAGGATTAAAATTGGTGGGCCTTCAGGGACTCGAACCCCGGACCAACCGGTTATGAGCCGGTCGCTCTAACCAACTGAGCTAAAGGCCCAATTTAAGCATTTTAAGAAATGGTCGGGGTGAAGAGACTCGAACTCCCGGCCCCTTGATCCCAAATCAAGTGCGCTACCAAACTGCGCTACACCCCGAAATGTCTCAAATGCTGACAGTAAAAGTTTACACTAACGCATTATATTTGTCAATAAAAAAATATAAAAATTATTAATTTTTTATGCGTATTAATCTTCAAAATTTTTAGCACCTATAAAATTAATATATGTTTAAATTTTTAATATTGTTTGTTAAATTAAATTATATTTTAAAGGCAAAATTTTTTAGTCCAAAATAATCATTTTTTAGTGTCTATTCAACAAAACATTCTAATTTTTTTAAATTTACATTTGCTAAAATTAATTTAACTTTAAAACTTAAAAACTTTTATTAAAGGAGAAAATTTTTATGAACATTAAAAGCAGAATATATAATAACACGCTTTACATTATGTTGGTTGGCGAATTAGATGAATATTCGGCATCATACACAAGGAATTATTTAGATAACATAATTGAAACTCCAAATTTTAATCAAGTAATAATTGATTTGTCGGAACTAGAATTTATGGATAGCACAGGAATTGGAGTTTTAATTGGTAGATATAAAAAATTGAAAAGTCAGAAAATTCCAATTTACATTTGCAACCCAAATTTGCACATAGAAAAAATATTTAAAATGACAGGCTTATACGAAATAATGCCAAAAATAAGTTAAGGAGTTTTTTATGAGTTACAACAATGAATTAAAATTAGAGTTTTTAAGTTTAAGCGAAAATGAAGGATTTGCAAGAAGTTGTGTTGCAAGTTTTTGTTTGCCACTTAATCCATCGGTGGAGGTTATAACCGACATTAAAACTGCTGTTAGTGAAGCAGTAACAAATTGTGTTGTTCATGCGTATCCAAACACAGTTGGAAAAATTGAAATTTTGGTTAAGTTAACACAAAACGAAATTTACATATCAGTAAAGGATTTTGGGGTTGGAATTGAAGATGTTATTAAGGCAAAAGAACCTTTTTACACTTCAAAACCAGAAAGTGAAAGAAGTGGAATGGGCTTTACTGTTATGGAAAGTTTTATGGATAACGTAACCGTAACTTCAAAAATTAATGTTGGAACAGAAGTTGTTTTAATAAAAAAATTGGAGGAAGTTTCGGAAGCGGTAGGAGGTTAAAATGCTTGATTTTGCAGAAACTTTACAACTGATTGAAAAAGCACAAAACAACGATGAAACTGCAAAAAACAAATTAGTTAATGAAAATTCTCCATTAATTAAAAGTATTGTTAAACGTTATAAAAACAAAGGTGTTGAATATGATGACCTTTATCAAATTGGCAGTTTAGGTTTTTTAAAAGCAATTCAAAATTTTGATAAAAGTTTTAATGTTAAATTTTCCACCTATGCTGTTCCAATGATTGCAGGCGAAATTAAAAGATATTTAAGAGATAATGGCTTCATAAAAGTTTCAAGGGGTGTAAAACAACTAAGCATTCAAATTAACAAATTCATTGAAGAATATGTTGCACAAAACTATAAGTCACCAGAAATTTCTGTTATTGCTGAACATTTTAACATTTCAGCGCAAGAAACTGTTTTTGCCATGGAAAGTGCATTAACTCCGCTTTCACTTTATTCACAAGTTGGAGGGGAAGGAGAAGATAAAACACAACTGTTAATTGAAAAAATTCCTGATGATAAACCACTAGACAAACAAATGGATTATTTTTTGCTATTAAACATTGTTAAACAACTTCCACCACGCGATAAAAAAATTATAATATTGCGATATTTTAGAGATAAAACGCAACGCGAAATTGCCGACATTTTAGGAGTTAGCCAAGTTCAAGTTAGCAGATTAGAAAACAAAATTTTAAGCCAAATAAAAGAAAAAATGGCAGAAGTAAATTAAATACTATGCAAAACCAAAAAAACACCACAAAATTGGTGTTTTTTTAAATTTTGAATAGTAGTTTAATAATGTTAGTTAAATTATAAAAGTTCAACTTCATAACCATCATTTTTTGGTGCAACGGTGTTGCTGTTTTCATCATTTAAATCTTCAACAAAGTTTTCTTCATTTTCAACTTTTGTTTCTTCATTTTCATCAATGTTTTTATTTTCATTTTCTTCGTTTAAAACATTATTTTCTTCCAAAATTTCTTTCTCTTCAACCACTTCATTTTCAGGTAAAATCTCAGCATTTGTGTTGTTTAAATCATTTTGAGCATCATCTAATTTATCTATATCATTTAATTCTTCAACGTTTTTGGCATCGGTTTTTTCAAATTCTTTCGTTTCTTCTTCCTTGTTTGTTTCAACACTGGCTTCGCCACTTACCATTGAAGGTTTTGTGCTGGTTTCTTCACTAATATTTAATGTGTTTATTCCATTATTAACTGTTCCATTGTTTAACATGTCAATCATTGTGTTAAACCCATATGTGTCAACATTTTTGTTTGTGTTGTTAATGTTTGAATTGTTAGGGTAGTTGTTTGAACCAGCATAACCAGAGTGAACACCATTTACGCCATTATTAACACCATTGTTTAAGTTGTTTTGTGTAATAATGCCATTTTGAAAAGTTCCATTTGGAGCATTAATTTTTTCTTCATCAGTTGGGTTTAAAATTGAACCGCCAATTTCATTGTTGTTTGCAGTATTATTTAAGTTATTATTTAAATTTGTGTTTACGTTTGATTCTTTTGCAATGTTGTTATTAGCATTATTATTCACCAAATCATCTGTGTTTTGTTCTTCATTGTTAATTGTGTCACTTGTGTTATTTTCTTTTTGTTCATTATTTATTGGTTTGTATGTGTCTAGGTTATTGTTTGTGTTTAAATATGTGTCTATATTAGAAGGTTTTTCGTTTTCATTTTCAGTTGTGGTTTCGGTTGAGTTTTTAACATTTTCGTTTGTTGTGTTGTTTTCTGCGTTATTTTCCACATTTTCTTCATTGTTTTGTGGTTCATTTTCATTTACTATGTTTCCACTTTCTTTATCGATGTTATCTAAGTTTTCATTGTTATTTTCTACTATAACAGTGTCATTATTTTGATTGTTATTTAGTTCATCATTGTTTTCCACAATTTGCTCTGCTTCAAGCAATAATTGCTTAATTTGTTCAAGTGTGGTTAGGGCATTTTTTAAATAAGTTATTCTTGTATCTAAATGATTTAAAACACTTAAATAATTGCTGTTAATAACATCAATTCCGGCAATTATTCCACCAACATCCGTTTTGTTTATGCTATTAACTTTGTCGGATAACTCGCCATTACATTTTTTTATTCTTTTAATTGTTATTTTAATATCATCAATGTAGTTGTTAAGTGCTGCAATTTGTTGGCTGTTAGGTGTAAATGTTCCATCTTTTATTGCACTATTTAAGTCCTTAATTTCAACACAGTAAAGCAACACATTATTTTTGCAATCTGCAAGAGTTGTGTTTGCTTCAATAGCATCGTTAGTTATAGCATATAATGTTCTAACTTTATTAATATAGTTAACTAAATAATCTTCATTAACATTTTCTGTGTTTATTTTGTAGTATCTTGGAGAGTATCTAACAGGCGTTAAATCATATTTTGTAATGTTTATTATAGTGTCTGTTTCCGTGTTGTTTTCAGGTTCTAATTCATAAACATTGTTACCATCATTATTGATGTTTTCTTCCTTGTTTTCTTCGTTATTATTTATTTCATCATTGTTAACTTCGTTAGCTACGGCATTTGTTTCAGTTAAATGGGTATTTTCCAAATTTTCATCATAAGTTGCAGGTGTTTCGTTTTCTAACAACTCAGTTAATGGCTGTGTTTCAATGTTTTCTTTAATTGTGGGATCGTTTGTAATTGCTAAGTTTAAATTAGCAATTTTATTTTTGTGTGAATCAATTGGAACGTTCACATTAAATTTACCATTAGATATTCTTGCAACATAATTATAATTTGAATTTTTAGGTGGTGTGTTAACTGAATTTGTTATTGGGTAAATGTCAGGATTAGATAAATATGAATTTTCAATTGTGTCTAATCTATTAACAACAGTTGATAAATCATTTAAATTGTTTTCAAGATTTCTTGAAATAACAGCTGGACTTGATGGGTTGGTGCAACCCAAAAGCAAAATGCTACCACAAACAACACTAGTAATTATTATTGTTGACTTTTTCATTATAGTTCCTCCAAAAAAATTGTTTATTTTTTAGTTTAAATAAAATTGAAAAAATTATTTATAAATTTGCGTTTTTTTAAGTTTAAATTAAAAATTTTTTGTTAAGAATTATAAAAAAATGGAGCAACTATGAAAAAAGAAAAACATTTATCAAGAAATGAACAATACAACATTTATGTTGAAGCAAAAATCCCTAAAACAAAAAGTTTTCCATCATTAATTTATTCTTTTTTAGTTGGTGGAGTAATTTGCATGATTGGACAGGGCATTAACGATGGACTAATGGCAATTTTTCCAACAATGGGGCAAGAAGAAGCAAATTCGTGGATGTTAATAATTTTAATTTTTATTGCCAGTTTACTAACAGGTCTTGGCTGGTATGACAGAATTGGTGTGTTTGCAGGAGCAGGTTCAATTGTGCCAATAACAGGCTTTTCAAACTCCATAACCAGTCCTGCGGTGGAATTTAAAAAGGAAGGCATAATTTTTGGTTTGTGCGTAAAAATGTTTTCTGTTGCAGGGCCCGTTATTGTTTGCGGATTGGTTATTAGTTTCATAACTGGAATAATATATTTGTTTTTTTAAAGGTGAATTATGAACAACAAATTAGGTGATCAAACAATTATTTTTAATAATAAACCCAGAATTATTAGCAACTATTCAATTGTGGGAGAAAAAGAAGGTAATGGAAATTTTAAGGACTATTTCCATTACATTTTAAAAGATGACTTGTTTGGTGAAAAATCTTTTGAACATGCCGAGCAAAAAATGCTTCAATTTGCAATTGAACATTCAATTAAAAATGCTAACTTAAAAATAAACGAAATTGATTTGATTATTGGTGGTGATTTGCTTAATCAAATAATTTCGGCATCATTCACGGCAAGGCATTTTGACCGACCATTTTTGGGTGTTTATGGGGCATGCAGCACAATGGCTGAAAGTTTGGCAATTGGTTCGGCTTTTGTTAATGGTGGATATTTTAACAATGTTGTTTGTGCAACGGGAACTCATTTTTCAACTGCTGAAAGACAATATAGGTTTCCACTTGAACTTGGCAATCAACGCCCACCAACAAGCCAGTGGACAGTTACTGGGGCAGGAAGTTCGGTTTTAAGTTTGAATGGAACGGGACACAAAATAACAAAAGCCACACTGGGCAAAGTTACCGACTATGGCATTAAAGATGTTAACAACATGGGTGCGGCAATGGCACCTGCTGCAATGAGCACATTAATTTCTCATTTTCAAGACACAAAAACAACACCTGATGATTATGATTTAATTTTAACTGGTGATTTGGGCAAACTGGGTTCCGAAATTTTAATGGACTTAATGGAACATAACGGTTATAAACTTGGAAAAAATTATAACGATTGTGGGCAAATGATGTTTAATAACAATCAAAAAACATTTCAAGGCGGAAGTGGTTGCGGTTGCAGTGCAACAGTTTTAAATTCCTATGTTTTAAAAAAGATGGATGAAGGAGTGTTTAAAAATGTGTTGTTTGCAGCAACAGGGGCACTTCTTAGCACACTTAGCAGTCAACAAGGCGACACTGTTCCTGGAATTTGCCATGCTGTTGTTATTGAAAGAGATGAAAGCAAAAAGGAGAATAAAAAATAATGGAAATGTTTTTAACTTATTTAAAAGTTTTTGCTGTTGGTGGATTAATTTGCTTGTTGGGACAAATTTTAATTATTAAAACAAAAATAACCAGTTCACGCATTTTGGTTTTGTTTGTTTGCATTGGTGCAGTTTTGGAAGCAGTTGGACTTTATGAACCAATTGCAAATTTTGCAAAAGCAGGTGCAACTGTTCCAATAACAGGGTTTGGCAGAAGCCTAGCAAAAGGAGCAATTCAAGGTGTTAAAGAAATGGGCTTTTTAGGTGCCTTTGCCGGAGGGCTTACTGCAACGGCGGCGGGCATTACTTGTGCTGTTGTTGCTGCTTTCATTTTTGGGTTAATATTCAATTCTAAAACCAAAAAGTTTTAAATGCTTTGTAATAAAAATAATTTTAGTTTATAAATAAAGTTATAAATAAAAAGTTTAACATCATATATTTTAATATGGTTAAAAGTTTAAGTGTTTCCATAAAAAAGCATAAAAAGAAAATAACAATATGGACAAGTTTAGTTTTAATAATAATTCTAATTAGTTTAATGTTCAAAAATGGAATTAACACTGTTATTTCCGAAACAATTGAATTAAAATCTAAGGCTCTTGCAACAAAAGCAATGAACAGTGCCATTGCAGACGTTGTTATTAACTCCATTGTTTATGAAGACTTGGTAAACATTATTACCGATGAGTTTGGAAATATTAGCATGATTCAAGCAAATGCACTTGAAATTAACAATTTAAGCAAAGACCTTGCTCAAACAACAGAAATTAAAATTGAAGAATATGGAAAAAGCGGAGTTTCAATTCCGTTAGGGTCATTCACAGGCATTCCGCTTTTTGTTGGTCGTGGTCCAAAAATTAAGTTAAAAGTTAATCCAATTGGGGCTGTGAACTGCTCATTTTTATCTCAGTTTGAAACAGCGGGAATAAACCAAACAAACCATAAAATATATTTAAAAATTTCAGCCGATGTTGGTGTTGTTTTGCCACTGCTTAGTACAAAATATAACACAACAAGGCAAGTTCTAATTTCCGAAAGTATAATTGTTGGTGAAGTGCCAGAAGTTTATTTGTATTCCGACACACTAGACACATTACTAAATTTTGTGCCATATTAAAATTTTTCATTGTTAATTTTATTTTACTATGATAAAATTTATTTTAGTAAAAAGGAAGTTAACAATGATTTTTTTAGATAATGCAAGCACAACGAAAATTTATGATGAAGCATTAAAAGAATATGTTTTTCAAAGCGAACAAAACTATTTTAATGCCTCGGCACTTTACAAACCTGGTTCAGATGTTTTGAAACAAGTTAATAATGCAAGAAAAACAATTGTAAAACTATTGGGTGGAAGTGGTTTTGACAACTTAATATTCACTTCTGGTGCAACAGAATCGAACAACTTAGCAATTATGGGTAGTTTAAGAAAAAATATGGGAAAACTAGTTTTTTCCTATGCAGAACATCCAGCAGTTTTTAATGTTGCAAAAAATTTAGAAAATTTGGGTTATAATGTTGAATTTGTTAAACTAACAAAAGATGGCGTTGTTGATGAACAAGATTTTTGTGAAAAAGTTAAGGGGGCTTCTTTTGTTTCTGTTATGCATGTTTGCAACGAAACTGGTGCTGTAAACAACATAAAAAAATTAGTTAAAATTGCAAAACAAGAAAACAAAAACATAATTTTTCACAGCGATGGTGTTCAAGCATTTGGTAAAGTTCCTGTAAATGTTTCTGATTTAGGGGTGGATTTATACACAATAAGTTCACATAAAATTCATGGACCAAAAGGTGTTGGAGCACTTTATGTTAAAAATGGAATTAACTTAAAGCCAATAGTTTTTGGTGGCGGACAAGAGTTTAACATAAGAAGCGGAACAGAAAACACTTGCGGAATTTTGGCGTTTAGAGTTGCTTGTGAAAAAATTTGCAAAAATTTAACTTGTAACTATGAAAAAGTTAAAAACTTAAAAGAAAAATTTTTAAACGAACTAAAAAACAATTTTGATGTTGTTGTTAATTCAACTAATAATTGTTCGCCATACATAATATCTTTTGCAGTTTTAAAAGTTAAAGCAGAAACCATTTTACATATGGCAGAGCAGGAAGGGATTTTAATAAGTAATGGCTCAGCATGTTCTAGCAAGCACACCGATAACAGAATTTTAAAGGCTATGGGAATTTCGGATGAAGTTATTTTGTCTTCGGTTAGGGTTAGTTTTTCGGAATTTAACACAGAAGAAGAAGTTATAAAAGCTGCACAAGTTATTAAGGAAAGTTGTTTAAGATATATTAAAATATTAAAGTAGGTAAAAATGAATAAGGCAATATTAATAAGATTTGGAGAAATATTTTTAAAAGGTAAAAACAAGTATGTTTTTGAAAATTTGTTAATAAAAAACATTTTAAAAACTTTAACAGATTATAAAGTTAAATTAACAAAAATTTCTGGAAGATACATATTAACCGAATACGATGAAATTAACGAAACAGAAATAATGGAAAAAGTTTCGCATGTTTTTGGCGTTTATTCGTTAAGCGGTTGTTATGTTGTAAAAACTTCGGAGGAAAACATTACAAATTGTGTTAAACAATTAGAAATTGTTGGAAACACATTTAAAGTTGATGTAAAGCGTGCAAACAAGCAATTTCCAATAAGGTCAACAGATTTTGCTGCACAAATGGGTGGAGTTGTTTTAGAAAATAATAATAATTTAAAAGTGAACTTAAAAAATCCAGACACAACCATTTATATTGAAATTAGGGAAGATGGAAATTCATACATATATAACAGCATTGTTAAATGTGTGGGTGGTATGCCTGTTGGGTCAAGTGGTGGCGGATTACTTTTGTTATCTGGTGGAATTGACAGCCCAGTTGCAGGATTTTTAATGAGTAAACGTGGAATGCCTTTGCATGCAATTCATTTTCACAGTTTTCCTTACACAAGCGAACTTGCAAAAGATAAAGTTATTTCACTTGCAAAAATTATTAGTGAATACACTGGAAACATAACACTGCACATTGTTCCATTCACAAAAATTCAAGAAGAAATTCATAAGCATTGCAGACCAGAATATATGATAACTTTAATGCGTAGATTTATGATGCGTATTAGTGAAATTGTTGCAACAGAGAACAATTTGAAAGCCATCATAACTGGCGAAAGTTTGGCACAAGTTGCTTCACAAACAATTGAAAGCATAACTGTTACAAATAATGCTATTAATTCTTTGCCTGTGTTAAGGCCACTTATTGCAATGGATAAAGAAAATATTATTGAAATTAGCAAAAAAATTAACACATATAACACCTCAATTTTGCCTTATGAAGATTGTTGCACAGTGTTCCTGCCAGAAAATCCGTTAATAAAGCCAAAACTTGAAAAAGTTTTAAAAGAAGAAAACAGGTTGAATGTGGAAGAACTAATTTCAAATGCCATTAGTAACATTGAAGTTATTAACACAAATGATATTTAAAAATGTAGCCGATATTTTTCGGCTTTTTTTTATAAACATATTATTTGACAAATGTTTAATATTAAATTAAAATTAATATTGTAGTAAATATAATTTTTGATTAATAAATTTGTTTTCAAAAATTTATTTATATAAATATAAATCCCTTATTAAGGGTTTAAATTGTACAATTAAAATTTAATAAAAGGAGACATAAAATGACACAAAGTACAATGTTTAGTTTGTTAGCATTGTCTACTCCGGTTGTTAGCGTTATTGTGGGTGTTGTTGTTTTAGCTGTTGCAATTCCTTTGGGAATGTTTTTAAACACATTCATATCAAAGAAAAAATCAGACAAAAACAAAACAACTGCTGCAAACATTATTCAAGAAGCGTTAAACGAAGCAAAAACTGTTAAAAAAGAAGCCGTTTTAGAAGCAAAAGATGAAGTTTTAAGGCTTAAAAATGAATGCGACGCAGAACTAAAAGAAAGACGTGCAGAAGTTCAAAAAGCAGAAAATAGAATTGCTCAACGTGAAGATTTTATTACAAAAAGAGAAATGATGTTAGATGCTAAGTCTGAACAAATTGACAACATGAAATCTGAACTAGAAAACAAAGAACAAGAAATTGAAAAAACAATTTCTGAACAAAAAAATGCGATGGATAAAATTGTTGCAGAACTTGAAAAGGTTTCGGGGCTTTCAAAGGAAGAAGCTAAAAACGAATTAATTTCAAAATTTGAAGAAGAAGCCAAAAAAGATGCGGCAGTTTTGGTTAGAAACATTGAACAAACAGCAAAAGATGAAGCTGAAAAGAAAGCAAGAGAAATTATAACACTTGCAATTCAAAGATGTGCAGCAGATCACACAAGCGAAGTTACAGTTTCATCAGTAACTTTACCAAGTGACGAAATGAAAGGCAGAATTATTGGTAGGGAAGGCAGAAACATTAGAGCATTAGAAAATGCAACTGGTGTTGATTTGATTATTGATGACACACCTGAGGCAGTTGTTCTTTCTTCATTTGACCCAATTAGGCGTGAAATTGCAAGAATATCACTTGAAAAACTTATTTTAGATGGAAGAATTCATCCAACCAGAATTGAAGAAATGGTTGAAAAAGTTACACGTGATATGGAAGCAAGCATAAAAGAAGCAGGCGAAACTGCCGCATTTGATGCAGGTATTAATGGTTTGCATCCAGAACTTATTAAAATTTTGGGTAGATTAAAATATAGAACAAGTTATGGTCAAAATGTTTTAAAACATAGTTTGGAAGTTTCTTATATTGCTGGACTTATGGCAAGTGAACTTGGAGCAAATGTTAATGTTGCAAAACGCGGTGGATTATTACACGACATTGGAAAAGCTGTTGACCATGAAGTTGAAGGAACTCACGTAACAATTGGTGTTGATTTGGCAAAAAAATATAAAGAAAGCAAAGAAGTTATTCATTGTATTGCTGCACACCATGGTGATTGTGAGTTTGAAAGTATTGAAGCAATTTTGGTTCAAGCAGCAGATGCTATTTCTAGTTCCAGACCTGGTGCAAGACGTGAAAGTATTGAAACATATATTAAACGTTTGCAGAAATTGGAAGAAATTGCAAATGGATTTAAAGGCGTTGAAAAATCATATGCAATTCAAGCGGGTCGTGAAATTAGGATTATTGTTAAACCAGAAGAAGTTAACGATGATGAAGCAATTTTCATTGCAAAAGATATTGCTCAAAAAATTGAAAAGGAAATGGAATATCCTGGAACAATTAAAGTTAACGTTATTAGGGAAACACGTAGTGTTGAATATGCAAAATAAAATAAAAAAGCAATCAAAACTTGATTGCTTTTTTTATTGCTTTAAAAATTTCAACATTGCCAACATAACTTTTAGGGTTTACTGGCGAACAATGATAAATTGGAATTATTGTTTTGTTAAATATTTTAAAGTGTTTTCCAACATAGTTTGAAAAATTTTTTATTTTTTCATCTAACAAAATTTGTGTTGCAAAAACACCCATCGATAAAATAATTGTTTCCTTACAAGTTTTTATTTGCTCCAAAAGATATTGTTTGCAATTTTGTGAGCATTTTTCAAGTAAACTTCTGTTTGCAATGTGGCATTTGCAACATTCTGTGAATGCGACATCATCAATTGTTAAATCTATTAAATTTAGTAATTTGTTTAATATTTTTCCTGTTGCTTGCAAATTATTGTTAACATCATAAAATGCTTTACCTGATTTTAACCAGCCATCTTTTGCAGGGGATTCACCAACAATTAAAATGTTACAGTTTCCAGTTTTCAATGAGTTACATTTTGGTTTTGGCAAATCACCACATAATTTGCAATTTTTTATTTTGTTTTCTAGTTCCATAGTTTATATATTAACATATTTGTTTAATTAATAATAATAATTATAATTTTATTTTATATTTTTTGTAAATTTCAATTAGAAAATTTTTTTTAGAAAAATTATGAAATTTTGTTTGACTTAAAGTTAACTCCAGGTAATATAATTTTAAAAACAATAAAAGGAAATAAAATATGGCAACATTAATTGCATTCTTTTCACATGCAGGTGAAAATTATTTTGTGGATGGATTAAAAAACGTTAAAATTGGCAATGCTGAAATTATTGCAAACAAAGCAAAAATTTTAACAAATGCAGATATTTTTAAAATTGATACAATTAAACAATATTCAAACAATTATCAAATTTGTTGTGATGAAGCAAAACTAGAACAGCAAAGGGGAGAATTGCCTGAACTTAAAGAATATTTGCCAAGCATTGAACAATATGACAAAATTATTTTAATTTATCCTTGTTGGTGGGGAACAATGCCGCAAGCAGTTTTCACATTTTTAAATCATTACAGATTTGATGGTAAAATTATTTTGCCAATTTGCACCCATGAAGGCAGTGGTATGGGGCGAAGTGAATTAGATATTGTTAGAACTTGCAAAAATGCAAAAGTTTTAAAAGGTATCAAAATTCAAGGTTCATATGCAAATGTCTGTGATGAAATTTTAAAAAATGAATTAAAAGGTTTTTAATAAAAAAATAAGGCTATTTTAGCCTTATTTTTTTGTTTTTTAGTAATTTGTAATGGCAGGGGTGGAAGGAATCGAACCCTCACCAAAGGTTTTGGAGACCCCTATTCTACCATTGAACCACACCCCTAAAAAGTGTTTTACAAATCACTTTAAAATTATAATTAATATAATTTAAAATGTCAATAAAAAGGGTGTAAATAGTTTGTGATTATGCTTTAAAATTAGTATAATTTATAAAGAATTTATTAAAAGTTAGGAATTTACATGAAAAAAGTTGAACTTTACACTGATGGTGCGTGCTCATATAATCCAGGACCGGGTGGATATGGAATTGTGTTGGTTTACAAAAACACCAAAAAGGAGTTTTCGGGCTTTTGTGAAAACACAACAAACAACAGAATGGAAATAACGGCAGTAATTGAAGGATTTAAACTGTTAAAAGAACCTTGTGATGTTACTGTTTATTCAGATTCGGCGTACACCTTAAATGCTTTTTTGCTTGGTTGGATTGACAATTGGAAAGAAAACAATTGGAAAACAGCAAACAAAAAACCAGTTTTAAATTTGGATTTGTGGCAGGAATTGTTGGAAGTAATTAAGCCACACAAAGTAACTTGGGTAAAAGTTAAGGGGCATGCCGACAATGAACTTAATAATAGATGTGATGCACTTGCAAGAAAAGAAATTGAAACTCACACACAAAAGTAAAACACTTTTTTAGTGTTTTATTTTTTTAAATAATTTTATAATTAAATAAACTTTTTATTTCTTAAATTAATTTTAAAATATTAAAAAAATATAGTATACTATTAATGTTGATTAAATCAATAAAAAGAAAAAAGAGGATTTTATATGAGAACAGTTGGAACAGTTTCAAGAGGCATTAAAGCGCCAATTATTAGGCCAGGGGATGACTTAGTTAGCATTGTTGTTAACAGTGTTAATGATGCGGTTGTTAATGAAAACATAAAATTAAAAGATAAAGATATTGTTGCGGTAACTGAGGCTATTGTTGCAAAAGCACAAGGCAATTTTGCAACTTTAAACGACATTGCAACAGATGTTAAAAACAAACTTGGAAAAGGCACTGTTGGTGTTGTTTTCCCAATTTTATCACGTAACAGATTTTCTAATATATTAAAAGGAATTTCACGTGGGGTTGATAAATTGGTTATTCAATTATCATATCCGTTTGATGAAGTTGGAAACCCACTTGTTTCAATTGATAAATTGTATGATTTGGGTGTTTTTCAATTTAACAAAACATACACAGCGCAAGAATTTACTGATTTAGTGAAAGATGTTACTCATCCATTCACTGGTGTTAATTATTTGGATTTATATAAAAACATTTGTGAGTGTGATTGTGAAATTGTACTTTCAAATGATCCAACAGAAATTTTAAAGTACACAAAAAAAGTTATTAATGCAGACATTCATTCCAGATTTAGAACAAAAAAATTATTGATTAACAACGGAGCAGAAAAAGTTGTTTCTTTGCACGAAATTTTAAATGAAAGTGTTAATGGCAGTGGATATCATGAAGAATTTGGAGTTTTAGGAAGCAACCTTTCAACAGATGAAAAAATTAAACTTTTTCCACGTGACACAAAAACATTTATTAGCAATTTGCAAAAAGCACTAAAACAAAAATTTGGTGTTAACTTAGAATGTATGGTTTATGGTGATGGTGCATTTAAGGACCCAGTTGGTGGAATTTGGGAACTTGCAGACCCTGTGGTTAGTCCATCATACACTTCTGGACTTGAAGGAACTCCAAACGAAATTAAATTAAAATATTTGGCTGATAACAAAATTGCAAATTTAACAGGAAAAGATGCAGTGGAAGCCATGAAAAAACTTATTATTAAAAAAGATAAGAATTTAAAAAACAAATCAGAATCTTTGGGAACAACCCCTAGAAGAATAACCGATTTGGTTGGTTCGCTTTGTGATTTAACAAGTGGAAGTGGAGATAAAGGAACACCAATTGTTTTGGTTACTGGATATTTTGATAATTATGCTTCTGAATAATTTTTATTTATAAATTTTATTTAGTAAAAAAAACAATCCATTTTGGATTGTTTTTTGTTTTTTTAAAAATCTTTAACTTTAAATACAATGTAAGTAATGGCTAAGAAAATTAGAATTGTTCCACCATAAATACTTAGCGAAATGTAGAAGTTAGCATTGCTTAGCAGTGTAGGTGAGAATAAAGTGCTTAAACCACCAGTTGTTCCAGTTAAGAAACTTCCACCAAAATATTTAAATAAATCGGCATTTATAAATGGTATGAACGAATACCAGTAAGCACCGCCCAGCAAAATGTTTAAACTTAATGCTAAGATAAACATTATGCAGGAAATTGATATTGCTGCGGTATATGACCTAAACATTGTGGAAATTGAAAGGGCAATAACTGTGTAGAAGAAAATTTCAAGAATTATAAATCCTAAATTTATTAACATTAATAAAA
Source organism: uncultured Clostridia bacterium (assembly GCA_944380265.1). Classification (GTDB taxonomy): domain Bacteria; phylum Bacillota; class Clostridia; order Christensenellales; family UBA1242; genus UBA6345. Next base: position 187,307 of record CALWGY010000001.1, read on the forward strand.
TTGGATTAATTGAAAATGCAGTTGTAGCATTGAAAATTGCCAAAATTGGAGTGCTATCAATAGGGTATAAGCAAACACCAGCAACCAACGAAATTAGGAAACTAAACAAAACAAACAAAACTACAAATATCATTGTTGCCAAAAGTTTTCCTGTTATTATTTTCCAACGTTTAAATGGTCGCATTGCTAAAAGTTTAATTGTTCCACTATCATATTCCGAGGCCATTAAACTTGCAGCCATAAATATTGCAAAAACAGTTATTATCAATGTTGCAATTTTCATTGCATAAAACATAAAGTCGTAAGCATTTGTTTCAATTCCACTGTTTTTATTAAATGCAAAAACATCATTATAGTGTTGGTTGTAAACACCATTTTCAATAAAATAGTTGGCCGAAGTTAATTGTTCATTTACTTCATATTTGTTAAATTCTTTAAAGTTCTCATAGTTATTAATTTTGTTTGAATCCAAAACTTTAATTGCTTCCAAGTTTATTGTGTTATCAACCATTGTTGTTGTGTTGATTGATAATGTTCTATAACTTGTAATTAAGTCATTTAATGCATTTATGTTTTTGGTTGAACTTGAATTTGATTCCTTATTTAAGGTTTCCATGCTGCTAATTAAACCAGCTTTTAATTCTTCAACTCGTTCGGTAATGGTTTTTTCTAGTTTGTTTAAAGTTGTTGTTGGAATATCAAAATTTATTAAAGTTGTAACAAAATCATTAATTTTATTACCTAATGAAATGTTTTCTAATTCCAAAACAATATTGTGATGTTTTTGATAATCTGTTAAATTCGCATTTGAGTCGTTGTAAGAATCAATAACCGATAATGCTTTTGTAACAACATTTTTAATGTTTTCATACTCAGTTTTATCAATAAATGTTAGGGAATAGGTGCTATTAACAAGTTTGTTTAAAGCATCGGAAAATGCATTAATTTCTGAATATAAATTGTTTTTTAAAGTTATAAAAATATCTTGTGAGGATGTGTTGTTAATAACTCTGTTATAATAATCTTTTTGTTTTGTTTTAATGTTTTCAGCATAATAATTAAGTGTTGATTTAACAAAGTTTTTATTTATTGAATAAATATTGTTTAATTTTTCAATGTAGCCATTGTTTTCAACAAAGTTAATAAACGTTACAACACTACTGCCGTCACTTGAACGAGAAATTAATTCATCTAAAACATTTTTTGCATCTGTGTAAATTGTAAGGGTAGTAAAGTGAGAATAAAATTCGCAATTTTCGCTTAGTGTTGTTATGTTGTTATAAACATCACCATAAGTTCTAATTTTATTTTTAACAGAAGTAAAAGCTTCATTAATTTTGTCATCGGTTGTAGATCCGGAATTTGAAATATCTTTTAAATCATTATATAAAACAATAAAATCGGAGTTGACATTAAACAATTCTTCGTTACGAGAATTTAACACTTTATAAAAATTAATTTTTGTTAAATTATTGTTAATTTGTTCGTCGTATTTAGATTTTTTAATATCTCCACTTGAAATATTGTTGTCGTTTGTGAACATATCATAAACTTGTCCAACAGTTGAACCATCTAGTTTAACAGAATAATTTTGTTTTCCAATAGGCTCAAAAAATAATAGAGATAAAACTAAAACAGCTGCTAAAATAACACCCATTAAATAAACACTAGGTTTTTTAAATATTTTAATAAACTCCGCACGGGCAATTCTGAAAACCCCCATATTTACTCCTTTTAGAAAATCTCTATTGTACCATTTGTTTTTTGTTTAATTAAATCCATAAAAATTTCTTCAAGTGATTTTGAAATAAATTCAACACCAAAAATTGAAAGTCCATTATCAAGCAAACGCTTACTAATTTCTGGAACCTTGTCTTCCGTTGCTGCAACATAAATGCTATTTCCAGCAACTTCAACTTTATATCTAAATTCATTAATAATAACTTTTCCAGCAAAGTTAGGGTAGTCAACCTTAAATTTAATTTTTCTAGTTCCTGCAATGCCTTCTTTTAATTGTCGAATTGTTTTAAGTTCAATTAATTGACCATTATTTATAACAGCCAAAGTGTCACAAAGTTGTTCCATTTCCGACAGCATGTGTGAACTTACCATTATTGCAATTTTATATTTTTGTGCTAAATTTTTTAAAAATTTACGCATTTCAACAACGCCTTGTGGGTCAAGTCCACTAAAAGGTTCGTCTAAAATTAAAAGTTTTGGATTATGCAAAAGTGCCTGAGCAATTCCCAAACGTTGACGCATACCTAACGAGTAATGTTTAACTTTATCTTTTAATCTATGTTCCAAACCAACAATTTTGCCATATGCTAAAATTGTGTCTTTTTTAATGCCTTTATATAAGCTTGCGTAATATTTTAAATTATCGTAGCCAGACATGTAACCATACATTAAAGGGTTTTCAATAATGCCACCAGTTAGTTGCATTGCTTTTTCAAAATCACGTTGAACAGAGTAGCCACAAATTGTTATGTTTCCACGTGTTGGTTTTGTTAAGCCGCAAATCATACGCATTGTGGTTGTTTTTCCTGCGCCATTTGGACCTAAAAAACCAAAAATTTCTCCTTCGTGAATTTCAAAGGAGACATTATTTACCGCAACTCTATCTTCAAAAGCTTTGGTTACATTTTCTAGTTTTAAAATTACTCTGCTCAAAATAAAACCCTCAAATTTTAATTAATTTACAGTAAAAACAATTAAAAAGTTTTAGTATTAAAAATTTTAATTATTGTTAAAATTTTTAGTTGTTTAACCAAAAAATGTATGCGAAAAACTAGTAAAACATCTAAATTTCAAAATTATTTTATCATAAGAATTGTGCTTTGTAAAGTCATAACTAAGTTTAATATTTAATACAATATTATATATTAATATACATTAAGGTGAAAAAATGTTAAAAAATCGTTTTATTTATTATTTCACACTAATATTTTTGCCAATTTTAGTGCTTATTAATTATTTTATAAATCCAAACATTTTGCATTCACAAATAATGGAAATAATGCTTTTGGTTTGCACATTTTTGCTTAGTGTTTTTTCATTTGTGTTTTATTTAAAAAAGAAAACTTCACTTTACAGATTGTTACTTGTTATTAACATTATTTTAGTTGTTATAATTACTGTTTGGACACTGTTTAGTAAGTATGATATGTTACACGTTTTTTCATCAATTGCTTCGTTTAAAGAATTTATTTTATCAACAAAAGAGAAGGGAATGTTAATTTATGTTTTAGTTCAGTTCATACAAGTGTTATCTGTTCCAATTCCATCAATGATAATAACTTTAACAGGTGTTGCAATATATGGTCCACTTGTTGGTTCATTACTTTGCACAACTGGCGTTTTGCTTGGGTCATATTGTTCGTTTTTTGTTGGTAAAGTTTTTGGTTTTAAATTAGTAAGTTGGATTGCTGGAAAAGAAAATGCAGTAAAGTATGCAGACATAATTAACAAAAGAGGAAAGTTCTTTTTAATAATTGCATTTTTACTTCCACTTTTTCCTGATGATATTTTGTGCTTAATTGCAGGAATTACAACCATGAAATTTAAAGAATTTTTCTGGATAACACTAATAACTAGACCAATTGGTGTTATTTGCATGAGCTATTTTGGTGGTGGTTACATAATTCCATTTAGTGGTTGGGGACTTTTTGTTTGGCCATTTATTTTAATTTTGGCAGTTGTTGCAGTTTACGTTTCAACAAAATATCAGCCACAAATTGAAAGTTGGATTTTAACTAAAATTACAAAAACAAAAAACAAATCAAAAAAATAAAAAAACCGAGTAAAATCGGTTTTTTTAATACACTTTTTTATCTGATAAAATCATTTTGTAAATTAAAGGTGTTAAAATGAAATTGATTGATAAAATTATTGGTAATAAAAGTTTTGTTGAAAATAGGGCAACATTCGAACTGTTTAAGCCAATAAATGTGTTGATTGCATAGGTTAGTGCACAAGCAGACAAGAATAATAATATTCCAAAAATTAATGAGTAAGAAAGTTTGAATGTGTTAGATTTTCGTTTGTCAGGTGCAATGAAATAAGCGGAAACACAAAATATTAAAACTATTAGTGCAATGCCATATGCAAGCCCATATAATAAGTAATCTGATTTGTATAGCAAATTTTGTGAGTTTAATGCAATTAATAATGTTGAAATTTGCAACACCATTAAAACAAACATGAAAATGCCATAATTTAATCGGACTTTGTTAATTAACACAAAATTTGTTTGCTTTTCATCTTCATCAACTTCCGTAACAAAAGGTTTAAATTTAAAACCATCTTCATTAACAACTTGGCTGTGCTTTGGGGCAGAGTAGTTATAGTTGTTTGCTTGAACAATTGCTTGGTCAATGATTTCATCTGAAATTTCATCTTCATTAGTATGACTGCTTGGTTCAATAATTTCTTCGTTTTCTGGTGCTAGCAAGTCACCAAGAATGTTTTTATAGTCAATTTCTTTGCTTGGTTGCTCAATGTTTGTTTTATTTGTGATAATTTCGTCAAACTTTTTGTTAAAGTTTCTGTTAAGTAATTCTCGTTCCTCTTCGGTAAGTTCTGGTTCAACTTTTTGTGGCTTTTCAGGTTCTTGTTTAATTACTGGGTCCTTATAATCAATCCTAATTCCAACATTGTCGAAAATTTTTTGTTGTTTAACTTTTTGTTGTTGTTCATCACCAATTTTTAATATGCCATATTCATCCATAACAATTTGGTTTTTAATTGGTTTAATTTCTTCTTGTTCTAATGTTTCTTGTTTTTCTTCAATATTGTTTTGAACGTGTTTTCTTTTTAAATCTTCCCAACTAAAAAATTCCTGTGGTTGTTCTTTAATTAAAGGAATGTCTTTTTTGTCTTCAACATTTGCTTGTGGAGCAGGGGAAATATGTTCGTCATTTAATTTTAGTTGTTGAATATGTTCAACATTAACTTTTTCTTCCTTGTTAATTTCATTTTGTTGGCTTGTTGTAAACATGTCAACTTGTATTGAAGTTTCTTTTCTAACATTTTCTTTTTTTGGGTGAGGGGTGGATGATGGGTTTAAGTTTTCAACTTTTTGTTTGTTAGAGTTTTCCAACAAATCAAAAATGTTATATTCTTTTTCTGATGTTTCTTCATCAAGTTCTGCATTTTCTTCACTAATTTCTGGTTGTTCAAAAACTTCTTCATTTTTATCAAAAGAAATTTGTTCAGCATCTGATTCAAAAGAATCCTCATCTTCTTCATCTAAATCATAGTTTTTGTTTATGGTTTTGTTATAATAGTTTTTTCCAAGTTCGGTTATGGTGTAGTAATGGCGTCTTCCACCAATATCACTGTCACCCCAATAAGAAGTAATGTATCCTTTTGTTTCAAAACGTTTTAAGCTGCTATATAAGCTTGGTTGTTTTAAAACAATTTTTCCATTACTTTTTTCTTCAACTTCTTTAATTATTTCATAACCATATTTATCCCCACTAAGCAAGCTTTCAAGAATTATGTTATTAACAAATCCTCTTGATGCGGGACGCTTTCTTGATGCCATAACTCCTCCTTAAAATTTTAAGTTAGGAAAGTAAAGTTAAAATCGGTAAATTCTATTATTATAATATAAAATTTACTAATTTTAGTCAAATGAAATACTATGCAAAACCACTTTAAATAGTATTATGCAAGTAAAAAACTAGCAAAAATAAAGCCATTTATGCTATAATTAATCAAAAGTGGAGAAAATTTGAAATGATAACACCAAGTGAAATAATTCGAACCAATAGAAGAAGTTTAAGTTTAACAATTTCAAAAGATGGTGCTTTAATTGTTAGAGCACCTAAAAGACTGAGTATGGAATATATTTATTCTTTTATAAAGCAAAAAGAAAAATGGATTTTAAACAAGCAAAGGGCAATTCAAAATTCACATTTGATTAATAATAATTTTTATAATGGAAGCGAATATTTGTTTTGTGGAAAAGTTTATTCAAAAATTGAAATTAATAAATTAAAAGATATTGAACTTAGTGATGATAACATATTTTTTCCCGCTGGATTGGATGATTATAAAACAGCAATGCTTGCAATTAAGTGGTATAGCAAAGTTACAAAAGAAATTTTGAAAACTCGCGTGGAATATTTTGCAGATTTAATGCAAGTTAATTACACACTTATTAAAATTGACAATTCAAAATCAAGATGGGGCAGTTGCGACCAAAAAGGAGTCATAAAATTTAATTTAAGGTTGGCAATGCTTCCACACAAAGTTATTGATTACATAATAATACATGAATTAAGCCATTTATTAGAATTTAATCATAGTAAAGAATTTTATAAGATAATTGAAAGCATTATGCCAGATTACAAAAAATATAGGGCACAATTAAAAGAATATAACTTTATTTTGCAATTACTAAGATAAAAAAGCAATTAACAATAAAATAACAGCAAAATCCGGAATAAAGTAGTGCAGTTATGTGGAAATTGATAATTAAATTTAAATGCAATTAAAGAAAATGTTAAACTAATAAAAATTAGCAATTTTATATAAAACAAAAAATAAAAGGGTAAGATAACCTTTTATTTTTTTATTTCTAAGGGATAACCTTTTTTGAAAATGGCATAATTTTATAAATGAGAATTAAAATACATTACCATAATTTTATTTAGAAAGTTTGCATGCGGTTAATAAAAATGAAAAATTTATAATTTGCTTTCAATTTTGTTAAAGGGCGGTTTGCAAAATTTAGCATTAACAGATCAAATTATTATCGGATTTTGCACTACATTTTTTTGTAATGCGTAAAAAATTTATAGAGTAGTGGTTTATTTTGCGAAAAAATATATTTAAAAACTATTCGCAAAACGCGAGTTTTACGAATAGTTAATTAACTTATTAATAATATGAACTTTATTTTTTTAATGTCAACAACATTTTACAAAAAAAATAAAAAAAATAATTTGATTTAATTTTGTAAAAAAACTATAATCAAATTATAAATAAACAAAGGTTAAATAATTTTATATGGAAAAATTAAAGAAAAAATTAAAAACAACAAACATAATAATAACAATTTGCATAGTACTATTTTTTATAGGAATTTCAAACATAAAACTAATACCAATAGCAGCAATAAGCATAATGGCAATAATACCAACAATTATTGTAAAAATAAAAACAAAAAAGAAAATAAATAAAATTGAAGAAATAAAAACAGCAATAAAAGAAAGTAAAAAAGATAGTTAAAAACTATCTTTTATTTTTTTTGAATAAATAATTTTAAAACATTTTGTTGTAGATTTGATAGCATGATTAGTTTATTTTGCAATTTGCATAGTATTATTATAACCTACTTTAAATTAATTTTTTAATATATTTTTCAATTTGTCCTAGTGCGTGTTTAGCAAATAAAATTGAAAATGACTTATATTTTGATGTGAATGCAAAATCTTGTTCATCAATTGTTTTATAATCTTTAATATTATTGTTACGTAAAAAATTTATTATTTGAGTTAAAGTTTTAACGGATTGGTCGGTGTAAAGTTTGTTTGGAACATTATAAAGCAATGTTTCAAAAATTTCAAAATATATATTTTTTTCTTTTCTGCATTCTAGAAATATGTTTTTAATTAAAATGTCATAGTAATAATATAAGTTGTTTGTTGCTTCGTTTTTATTATAAAAATTTTGAATGCTTACTAGTGGATATTCAATTTCGATGTTATATAAGCTGTTATCATAATAAATAACACCAGAAACACCTTTTTCATTAACATAAGTAAAACAAGGAATAATTCTAATTAAATAATTAACTTTTTGATTGTCAATAACTTCATTAACTGAAAGATTGATGCTATATTTTTCTTGCCATAATAATGTGTTATTATCAAAACATGTAACATAATGTTCAAACAAACCATTTTTAATTTCTTCAAGTGTTAGGTGCAAGTCTTTAATTTTTTCATCTTTAACTTTTCTTTTAAATTTTTCTGTTTGAATGCTTTTAATGTTTTTTGTCTGATTTATTTCAATGTATAGTGTGATGTAATTTGTTTCACTATTGTTGGTTTGAAAAATAAAATCATCATAATAATAGTATTTAAAATTTTCTTCTGTAAACATTGGTTTATCATTAAAAAAGTTTCCAACAACATATTTTGAAATTGTTATTAAATTTTCTTTAACATTTTCATAATTAACAGTTTCTGTGATGTTTAAATATTTATCAAAATTCATTTTAATTTTTCCTTTAAACCAATTTCATATTAATTAATTTTAACACAAAACGCAATTATTGTCATTTTTTAATTTATTAAAATTCTTTGATTTTCTTAATTAAAGTATTATATAATTATTATATGGACAATAAATCAAATTATTTTTTAAAGCGTGATGAAGAAAATATTTTTAAAATTAGGGAATTAAGATTGGAACTTCCCTCTTTTTGTGGTCAATTTTTTATGGGAATTGAAAACCAAACAACTTCACTTACAAGGCTTGGTTATGCCAGAGATTTAAAAATATTTTTTGAGTTTTTAGTAACTAACACGCAAGAATTTTATGGTAAAAAAATTTCGGAACTAACTTTAACCGATCTAAATAATGTAACAAGCACTCACCTTGAAATGTTTTTAGATTATTTAACAGTTTATAAAGTTAACGGAAAAACATATAGAAATGGTCTTAAAGGCAAAGGAAGAAAATTAAGCAGTGTTAGAGCTTTATTAAAGTATTTTTTCAAAAAAGAAAAACTGGATAGCAATGTTGGTAGCAAAGTTGACACACCAAAATATAGAGAAAGTGAAATAATTAGATTGGAAGTTGACGAAGTTGTTAAACTTTTAGATATGTCGGAGCAAGGCAACGGGCTAACTACAATGCAAAAAGGCTTTCACAAACACACAAAAGAAAGAGATTTTGCCCTACTTTCGTTGTTTTTGGGAACGGGAATTCGTATTTCGGAATGTGTTGGATTAAATGTTGATGATATCGATTTTGACAATAATGCATTCACAATAACCAGAAAAGGTGGAAGCCGTGTTATTTTGTATTTTAGCGATGAAGTTAAAGATGCTTTGTTAAAATGGATTGAAGTAAGAAACAATATTAAAGATTTGCCTAACACGGAAAAAGCGTTGTTTGTAAGTTTACAAAACAAACGTATGAATGTTAGAACAGTTGAAAAATTAGTTAAAAAATATGCCGGACTTGTTACACCGCTAAAACACATAACGCCACACAAACTAAGAAGCACTTATGGCACAAATTTATATAGAGAAACAAACGATATTTATGTTGTTGCATCTGTTTTGGGTCATAAAGATGTTAACACAACAAGAAAACATTATGCTGCAATTTCCGAAGATATTAGGCGTGATGCAGCAACAAAAGTTAAACTTAGAAAAGAATGAAATTACAGCCAAAAACTGTAATTTTTCTTTAAAATTTGTTAGAACAAATGTTTGACAAACGTTTGTTTTAATGATATTATTAATTAAGTAATAAATTAAGGTGGTCTTAATGAGAAAATTTAATAAAGAAGAAGAACTTTTAAATTTTATTAGAAATCATCAGGAAGAGTTTGGATATCCTCCAACTGTTAGAGAAATGTGCAGAGCAATTAAAGTAAGTTCAACAAGCACAATTTCTTATTATTTAAACAAATTAGAAAATAATGGATTAATTAAGAAAAGTCCAAACAAAAACCGAGCATTAGAAATTGTTGGAGAAACTATTAATTTTAGTGATTATGTTAAAATTCCAATGGTTGGTAAAATTACTGCTGGTGAACCTATTTTGGCTGTTGAAAACACAGAAGAATATTTTTTAGCGTCCCCTAGCTTGTTCCGTGGAGATGGATTGTTTATTTTAACAGTTAGTGGTGAAAGTATGATTAATGCCGGAATTTTTGATGGTGACAAAATTGTTATTAGGCAACAAAGCAGTGCTGAAAATGGTGAAATTGTTGCTGCCCTAATTGATGGCATGGCAACAGTTAAACGTTTTTATAAAGAAGATGGTCGTTATAGATTACAACCAGAAAATGATGCTATGGGGCCAATTTACACAGACCATATTGAAATTTTAGGAAAAGTTATTGGTCTTATAAGAAAATTTTAAAATTAAAATTAAAATTTAAAATATATTTAAAAAAATACTAAAAAACACACAATTTTGTGTGTTTTTTATTTGTTTTCATTTAATAAACTTATTATTTGTTTTAAAGCATCATCAGTGCTTGTTTTAGTTAAATTGATCCAAATACCATTTGTTTGATTTTTAAACCATGTAATTTGTCTTTTAGCATAGTGCCTGGTTGAAATTTTTATTTTTTCAATTGCTTCGTTAAGTGTTAATTCATGATTTAAGTAATCCAAAATTTCCTTATATCCAATTGCCTGCATGCTTTGATTGTTTTTTGTTAAATTAAATTTTTTAACTAGTTGTTCAACTTCATTAACAAGGCCATTTTCAATCATAATATCAACACGTTTATTAATTCTTTCATACAATTCATCTCTATCACGGTTAATCACGATAATAAGCGGATTTAATGGTGTTTGCATACTATTTTGCATAGTATTATTTAATTCGGATTTTTTTGTTCCTGTTAACTTAAAAATTTCAATTGCTCTAATTACTCGTTTTAAATCGTTTTCATGAATGTTTTTAGCACTTTCGGGGTCAATTTTAACAAGATAGTTATAAACTTCTTTATTCCCTTTTTCTTGTGCTAGTTTGTTAAGTTCTGCCCTTAAATTTTCATCTTTAACAGAATTGCCATATTCATAGTTCGTAAGCAAACTTTGAACATAAAAGCCTGTTCCACCAACAATGATTGGAATTTTGTTTTGATTAATTAAATTTAAAATTATAGGCATTGCCATGTTTTTATATTCACTAACACTAAATTCACAATCTGGTTCAACAAAATCTAGCAAATGATGTTTAATTCCATCTTGTTCCTTTATCGTTGCTTTTGCTGTTCCAATGTTTAAGTGCTTATAAATTTGTAAGCAATCTGCATTAACAATTTCTGTTTTTAAAATTTTTGCAAGTTTTATTGATATTTCCGTTTTTCCGCTTGCTGTTGGACCTAAAATTATTATTGAATTAAACATTAAACAATCCTTTTAAACCATTTTTCAATTTCTTTTGAAGTTATTTCAATAATAATTGGTCTGCCGTGTGGGCAAAGCAAAATTTGGTTGGAACTATTCAACATATTTAACAAAATTTCAATTTCATTTTTAGACAATATGTCATTTGCTTTAACAGCACTTCTGCAAGCAGAACGTTCCAAGTAATCTTTTAAAATATCAGATTTTGTTAAATTCAAATTCTTGTTTAAATCCTGTAAAACATCATTAAAGAATTTATAAAGTGAAATGTCTTTTAGTAACACAGGAACTGATGAAACTTTAAAACTATTAATTCCAAAAGGTTCAATATCAAAACCTAATGATTTGAATGTTTCTAAGTTATTATTAATAAAATCACTTTCTAAATAATTTGTGTTTAAAACATAAGGAACAAGAAGGTTCTGAACTGCCAAATCATTTTTTTCAAAACTTGCCTTAAACTTGTCATATAACAATCTTTCGTGTCCAGCATGTTGGTCAATAAAATAAATGCTGGAACCATTTTCAACAATAATATATGTATTAAAGCAAATTCCAATAATTTTTACGGTGTTTAAATCAACTTTAACATCGTTAAAAATGTTGAACTGACTAAAAACATTTTCCTTTTCAGCAATTGAAACTAAATCGTTTGCAATTGTGTTGTTTTGAACTTCAAAATTAAAACTATCATTGTTTAAAAATGAGTTTATTGAATTATGCAAATCTTCATTATTTGAATTTAACATGCTTATATCTTTTAATTCGTTTGAAGAGTCTTCATCAATGTTTGCAAAAGTTACTGTGTTAGAATTATTTAAAGCATTTGGTTCAAATTGTTTTCCATCGCTGTCACTTAATGTTTTTAGGTTGGAAAAATTAACTTCTTCGTTTTCTTTTTGTAATTTTTCTGTTGGTTCAGCTGTTTCAAATTTTCTAACTTTTGTGCTTAAATTTAATAATATTTCGCTAATTGGATTGTAAAAAGCACCAAAAATTAAATTATTATTTTCAAATTTAACATCAAGTTTGTTTGGATGTACATTAACATCAACTTTGTCTAGTGGCAATTTTACTGAAACAACAAAAAATGGAAAAGAACTTTTCATAATGTATGGTTCATAAGCATTATAAATTGCGGTTGAAATTGTTTTATTATTTACAAATCTACCATTTATTATAATTGTTTGATAAGTTCTGTTTGGTTTTGTGAAAGATGGAAGACCAATAAAACCTTCAACGGAAATAATGTTTTGATAAGTGTATTCAACAGGAATCAAATTTTCAATTGCATTTGCGCCATAAATTGTGTAAATTGCATCTTTTAAATTTGTTGCAGTTGAATGATAAACAGTTTTACCATCAACAACATATTTTATTGCAATTTTAGGGTTTGCTAAAATTAAACGTGAAATTAAATTTGTTATTTCGCTTTCTTCGGTTTTTGGCTTTCTTAAAAACTTGGCACGTGCAGGCACGTTATAAAACAAATCTTCAACAGTAATGCTTGTGCCATCAACACAGCCGGTTTCAGAAATTTCTAAAACTTCTCCACCTTCAATGTGAATTTTTGTTCCAGATTCGGAATTTTTTGTTTTTGAAAGTGCAGTTATTTTTGCTACTGATGCAATGCTACTTAATGCCTCACCTCTAAAACCAAGAGTTCCAATTTTGTCAAGGTCATCAAGGCAACTAATTTTGCTGGTTGCATGAGGTAAAAATGCTTTTGGCAAATTATCTTTATCCATACCACAGCCATCATCAGTAACCCTAATTTTTTTAATTCCACCACCAACAATTTCTATTGTTATAAATTTTGCACCAGCATCAATGCTGTTTTCAACCAATTCCTTAACAACACTTGCAGGTTTTTCAACAACTTCTCCTGCTGCAATTCTGTTGAATATTGATTTGTCTAAAATATTAATATTTGGCATTATTACTCCTTATTTAATTTTTCTTTTAGTTGCAAAATTAAATCAAAAGCATTTAATGGTGTTAATGTTTCAACATTAACATCTTTTAAAATGTTTCCAACTTCCATAACAGCTTTTTGATATTTTTTTGTTTCAGTTGTTTCATTTAGTTGTGTTAATGAAGAGTTTTTGTTAATTTCGTTTTCTTCAAGTGTGTGTAAAATTTCTTTTGCACGATTTATAACATTTTCAGGAAGTCCTGCAAGTTTTGCAACTTCAATACCAAAACTTTTGTTTGCTCCGCCTCTAACAATTTTTCTTAAAAATATAATTGTGTCATTAAATTCTTTAACATTAATTCTATAATTTTTAACACCTTCTAAAAGTCCTTCAAGTTCAGTTAATTCGTGATAGTGTGTTGCAAACAGTGTTTTTGCCTTTAATGTTTTGCTTAAATATTCCATAACACTCCAAGCAATGCTAAGTCCATCAAATGTGCTGGTTCCCCTTCCAACTTCATCAAGCACAATTAAACTGTTGTTTGTTGCTTGTTTTAAAATGTTGCTTACTTCCGACATTTCAACCATAAAAGTGCTTTGTCCAAACGCAAGGTCATCGCTAGCACCAACACGAGTGAAAATTTTATCAGTTAAAGCAATGTTTGCTTTTTGTGCTGGAACAAAACTTCCAATGTGTGCCATTAAAGTTATTAATGCCACTTGGCGCATATATGTGCTTTTTCCTGCCATGTTAGGTCCAGTTATTATCATTGTTCTGGAATCGGTGTTGTTTAGGAATGTGTCGTTTGGTATGAAATCTTCATTTTTAAGTAATGCCTCAACAACTGGGTGACGACCATTAACAATTTCAATTGAGTTTATTGAACTTGAAACTTGTGGTTTGCAATAATTTTTTTCACATGCAACAATTGCTAATGATAATAATGCATCTAAAACAGCAATTTGTCGCGCAGTTTTTTGCATAGCACTAACATTTTCCAACAAAACTTCTCTAATTTCATTGAACAATTTAATTTCAAGAGTAATCTTTTGTTCTTCGGCATGCAAAATTTTGTTTTCCATTTCCTTTAATTCATCTGTTATGTAACGTTCTGCATTTGCAATTGTTTGTTTGCGTTGATACCTATATGGAACTTGGTCAACTTGTCCTTTTGAAACTTCAATGTAATATCCAAAAACACTGTTATAACCAATTTTTAAGTTTTTAATTCCGGTTTTTTCACGTTCATCGGCTTCAAGTGTTGCAAGCCATGTTTTTCCAACTGTGGAAATGTTGCAAATGTCATCTAGTTCTTTGCTGTAACCCTTTTTAATAAATCCGCCATCTTTTAACACATATGGTGGATTTTCAACAATTGCGGAATCAAGCATGTTATAAATTGAAGAATAATCGTAAATATCTTTTGCAATATTTTTTAAAATTGTGCTTTTGAATCCTGAAAGTTTTTCTTTAATTTCTGGCAAAACAGAAAGTGAGTTTTTAAGTGCAATTGTGTCCTTTGGGGTAAGGTTGTTATAACTAACTTTTCCGCACAATCTTTCAATATCATAAACTGAACCTAAAAGGCTTGTTAACGCATCTCTAACCACAATGTTTTTAACAAGCTCTTCCACACCATTTAAGCGTTGGTTGATTAGTTTTTCATCATAAAGTGGTTGTTCAATATATGCTCTCAAACAGCGGCTTCCCATGCTGGTTTGTGTTTTATCTAATAGCCATAGTAGCGAGCCACGTTTTTTTCTGTCTTTAATTGTTTCAGTTAATTCTAAGTTTCTTCTGGTGTTACTGTCTATTGCCATAAATTCAGAATCTTGAATGTATGAAATTGTGTTTATGTGTGATAAGCTTCGTTTTTGTGTTTCTAACAAATAATTAATTAAAATGCCAGCACTTATTATGGTTTGTTTTTTATCTGTTAATCCAATTAGTTCTTTTTTATCAATTTGATTTGTTAAAGTTTTATAACATTCATCAAAATCGAAATTTTCAAACGCCCTAACTTGAAAGTTTGGAATAATTTGAAGTTTTGTTGCAAGCAGTGTGTCGGCAATTTCTGCAAGATTTTTATTGCATATTATTTCACTTGGTCGAACTCTAACCAACAAATCGTTAAATTGATTTAAATTTTGTTCAGCTAAGTAAATTATTCCTGTTGAAATGTCGGTGTATGCAACGCCAACAATTCCACCATCTAAACATGCAGACAAAATGTAATTATTTTTTTTATCATCAAGCAAATTGCTGTCAATTAATGTGCCAGGAGTTATTACTCTAACAACATCACGCTCAACAAGTTTAACACCTTTTTTAGGCTCGGTTAATTGTTCGCATATTGCAACCTTATAACCCTTTTCAATAAGTTTTGCTAAATAACCATCAAGAGCATGATAAGGTATGCCACACATTGGTGCTCGCTCATCAAGTCCACACATTTTGCCGGTTAAAGTTAGGTCAAGTTCTTTGCTTGCAGTTACTGCATCTTCAAAAAACATTTCATAAAAATCACCTAGTCTATAAAGCAAAATTGCATCTTTATATTTTTCTTTGGTTAACACGTATTGTTGCATCATTGGTGATAATGCCATACTTTCTCCTTTTAGTCGCAAAGGCATGCAACTAATTTATTTTTATTAATTCCTGTAATTTTAACATTTTTGAATGTTGGAAGTGAAAGTTCTCCATCATAGTTTAATATAACATTTTTTCCGCAGTCCAAAGTGGCTTCGTAATAATTGTCGTTTCTTTTTTCAACAAGAGCTTCTAAAACTTTTCCAACAAGTTGCTCGTTTTGTTTTTTAATTATAGATTTTGAAAGTGCTAGCAGTTTGTTAACACGTTGGTTTTTTATTTCTTGTGGAACTTGGTTTTCCATTTTTTCTGCAATTGTTCCGGTGCGTGGAGAATACATAAATGCAAACACTCCACCATAGTTAACTTCTTTAACTAGATTGTATGTTTCATTAAAATCTTTTTCGGTTTCGTTTGGAAAACCAACAATTATGTCGGTTGAAATGAAGTAGTTTGGAACACGCTGTTTAATTAAATTAATTAAATCTTTATAGTGTTCAACTGTGTAATTTCTGTTCATTAATTTTAAAATTTTGTTGCTTCCAGATTGAACAGGTAAATGAATTACTTTACTAATTTTTTTCTCGGTTGCAATTGTGTTTATAACTTCTTCGGTTAAATCTTTTGGGTGCGAAGTCATAAATTTAATTCTAAAATCACCTTCTAAACTTGCAAGAGTTTTTAAAAGTTTTGCAAAGTTTGTTCCATCCTTAAAATCGTTGCCGTAACTGTTAACATTTTGACCAAGAAGAGTTATGTATTTGTAGCCATCTTTAATAAGCCCTTTAACTTCATTAACAATATCGTCCATTGCACGGCTTCGTTCTCTGCCGCGAACATATGGAACAATGCAATAGGTGCAAAAGTTATTGCAGCCATACATTATGTTAACCCAAGCATTGTTGTTGCTTGTTCGGTACATTTCAACGTTTTCATTAATTTCTTCTTCTTTTTCCCAGATGTTATAAATTTTTTGTTTTTTCTGGTTGTATTCAATTAAGTAATCTTTAAACTTGTGCAAATTATGAGTGCCAAAAACAATGCTTACATAAGGATATTTTTCCTTAATTAAATCTTTCCTGCCATCTTCTTGTGCCATGCAACCGCAAACAGCAATTATTAAGTTGGGGTTTAGTTTTTTAAGTTTTTTTGTTGCACCAATGTTTCCTAAAACTTTTTGCTCTGCGGCATCACGAATGCAACAAGTGTTAAAAACAATAACATCGGCATTTTCCATGTTATTGGTTTCTTCATAATTTAAACTTTTTAACATGCCTGCCAATTTTTCGCTTTCATGAACGTTCATTTGGCAACCATAAGTTTTAATATAATAAAATTTTTGCATTTGTGCTCCTAATAATTTTAAAATAGTAAAAATAAATTTTGTTTATTTTGTTTAAATAAAGTTGGTAAATAAACAAAATAGTTTTTTATTTGAATTTATAATTTTTATAACATTTAAGTATAGCACAAAAAAATGTTTAAAATCAACATGAACAAACATTTACTATAATTATTTATTATATAATTAATTAATATATTGAGTTTTTAATAATTAAACACACGCGGCTTGATGATTAAAACCACAAGTATTTTGCTAATTGTGCTAAACCGCATTGATGAACAAGTATAACTATTTTAATTATTAAGCATGATTAAATAAAATAGATAAAAAATATTGTTAAAAATCTAATTTATTGCTTTTGGAAGTTGATTTGATTTTTAATTGCAATTATATTTTAAATTTTTTAAAATTTTGGCTTTATTACGATATATTTTCTAAAATTTGCATAGTAGTTTGCGTAGTATTATTTTTTTAAACATTTTTAAATATTTAATAACTTTTTACTTATAATAAGTTTATAAGGTGAAGTTATGAAAAAAGCAGTTAAAATTGGAATTATTATTACATTAATATTGTTTATTTTAGGTTCTTTATTTTTTATTATTTTCATAAATGATATTATGGGAATTTCGAGTGTTAAATTTGATAAGGAAAAACTTATTGCAGTTAATCAGGAAATTGTTGTTTATAATGATGATAATGTTGAGTTAAAAAATACAATAAGTAATAAAAGCATTGTTAAAATTGAAGATGTTCCAAATCATGTTGTTAATGCGTTTATCAGCATTGAAGATAAGGATTTTTTTAAACATAATGGGCTTAATTATAAGCGTATTGCTAAGGCAATGTTTAACAACTTAAAAAGTTTTAGTTTTAAGGAAGGTGCAAGCACAATTAGTCAACAACTAATTAAAAACACGCATTTAACTAATGAAAAAACTATAAAACGAAAAGTTAAAGAAATGTTGCTTACAAAAAAACTTGAAAAAGAATTTAGCAAAAAAGATATTTTGGAAACATATTTGAATGTTATTTATTTTGGCGAAAACTCTTATGGTATTGAACGAGCAGCACTAACCTACTTTGGAAAAGAAACAAAGAATTTAACACTTTGGGAAGGTGCAACGCTTGCTGGCATTATTAAGTCGCCATACACATATTCACCTGTGTATAATCCAGAAAATTGTTTGAAACGCAGAAACTTGGTGTTAAGTGAAATGCTACGTGACAAAAAAATTTCTCAAGCACAATATGATGAGGCAGTTAACATGCCGTTAGAAATTGTTGATAGAAAACAAGAGCAAGGCGTTAACAATTTGTATGTTAAAGCATGCATAAATGAAGCAGAACAAATTTTGAATTTGTCGGAAAAAGATATTATGCTTAGTGGAATTAAAATTTATAGTTATTTAGATGATGAAGTTCAAAAACAACTTTATGATATTGCAAACAATGAAAATAATTATCACACAAATTCGTATGGGAACACTAATGATTCGTTGCTTATTATGATTGATAATGAAACATATGCAGTGCTTGGATATGCTGGAAAAAGCGACTATGATTTAACAAATTTTGTAAGGCAACCGGGCAGCACCATAAAACCAATTTTGGTTTATGCACCAGCACTTGAAAAAGGACTTGTTTCGCCAGACACTTTAATTTTGGATGAAGAAATTAATTATGGTGGATACTCCCCTAAAAATGTTGGTGGAAAATATTATGGGTATGTTTCGGTGGAAGAAAGTATTTGTGACAGTTTGAATGTTCCGGCAGTTAAAACACTGGATTATGTTGGCATTGAAAATGCAAAACAATTTGCAAAAAAAGCAGGAATTAAATTTGATGAAAACGACAATGGTTTGGCACTTGCTTTGGGTGGATTTACAAATGGTGTTACATTAAAAGAATTAACAAATTCATTTTTACCTTTTGTTAATGATGGCAACTTTTCAAAAGCAAACTTTGTTAGAAAAATTGTTGATATTAATGGAAAAACATTGTATGAACACAAACCTAAGGAAGAAAAAATTATGGGCGAAGACACAGCATATTTAATGACTAACATGTTAAAAGAAGCTTGCAAAACAGGAACAAGCATGAAACTTAAAAATTTAGATTTTGATGTTGCGGGAAAAACAGGAACTGTTGCAATTACAGGAACTAACAATAATACCGATGCATATTCGGTTGCTTACACCACAAAACACACAATGGGTGTTTGGATTGGCAATTATTCAAACGCAACTAAATATGTTTTGGAAGGAAAAAATAATGGTGGAACATATGCAACAAACATGATTAAGATGTGTTTTGAAGAACTTTATGCAAACAACAAACCTGAAAACTTTAAGCAACCTAACAGTGTTAAAGAAGTTGAAATTGACTTAAAAGAATATGAAAATAATCATGTTATTAAACTTGCAAGTTCCAACTGCCCTGACAGATATAAAATTAAAACATTAGTTTCAAAAAGGTTTGAACCAAAAGAAACAAGTGAATTGTTTGAAAATTTGAGCGTTGAAAATTTTGATGTTAAAATTGAAAATGGTAAAGTTTTGATTTGTTTTGATGCCGAAGATTACTTAAAATATGAAATTATGCGAGTGGAAAACGGCAAAACAAAAAGTTTAAAAAAATATAGTAATAAAAAAGGCAAAATTGAATATTATGACTTTAACATAAAAGAAAATTCAACTTACAATTATTACATTAAAATTTCAACAATCAACGACTTAGCAAGTTCGGTTAGTGAAACTTTAACAATTATCACAGATAAAAACGAACAAAATTTTGATAAGTTTTTAAATTACAATGATAATGTTAGTTGGTTGTTTAACTAAAATAAAGAAAAAACATAAAAAAGAACGCATTTTGCGTTCTTTTTTTGAATGTTTTTTAAAAATTTAATTATTATTAAATTAAACAATGTTATAGTGTTCTCTAACCTTATGTTCAATTTCGGCACAAACTTCTGGGTTGTTTTCAAGGTATTGTTTTGCATTTTCCTTGCCTTGTCCAATTTTTTCATCGTTATAACTAAACCATGCACCAGATTTTTGAATTATATCAGCTGCCACTGCAAGGTCAACAATGCAACCAGTTTTGCTTATGCCTTTGCCATACATAATGTCAAATTCAGCAACTTTAAATGGTGGTGCCATTTTGTTTTTAACAACTTTAACTTTTGTTTTGTTTCCAATTATTTCGGTGCCATCTTTAATAACATCAGTTTTTCTGATATCAAGCCTAATGCTTGCATAAAACTTTAATGCTTTTCCACCCGTTGTTGTTTCTGGGCTACCAAACATAACGCCAATTTTTTCACGTAATTGGTTAATAAAAATTACGCAAGATTTGCTTTTGTTTGTTATGGCTGTTAATTTTCTTAATGCTTGGCTCATAAGCCTTGCTTGTGCACCCATAAAACTATCGCCCATTTCACCATCAATTTCTGCTTTTGGTGTTAATGCTGCAACAGAATCCACAACAACCAAATCAACTGCACCACTTCTAACAAGGGTTTCGCAAATTTCAAGTGCTTGTTCGCCTGTGTCGGGTTGAGAGATGAACAAATCGTTAATGTTAACGCCCAATTTTTCTGCATATGTTGGGTCAAGAGCATGTTCTGCATCAATAAATGCAGCAGTTCCACCCATTTTTTGTGCTTCGGCAAGAATGTGCAAAGCAACAGTTGTTTTACCTGAACTTTCTGGTCCATAAATTTCAATTATTCTGCCACGAGGAACTCCGCCAACACCTAATGCAACATCTAGTGATAAGCAACCTGTTGGAATTACTTCAATGTGATTATCAACACTGTCACCCAACTTCATAATTGAGCCTTTGCCAAATTGTTTTTCTATTTGTAAAATGGCTTGTTCTAGTAGTTTTTCCTTGTTATTATCCACTTTTAATTATCTCCTTAAATTTGTGTTTATAAAACATTTGTTTGATAAATATATTATACAGTAGTTTTGTCAAAAAACAAATCATTTTGTTTAATATTTTTAATTAAATAATAAAATGCTGTTTGTGTTAAACTTTCAATAACCTGCTCTCTTGTTCCATATAATGTGTTTTTGTAAACATGAATTCCATCAACATTTCCAACAGCAATAAAACAAATTTTTCCAACTTTGCTATTATCTTCATAATCAATTTTTCCGCTAGTTGTTAAAACAATGTCAGCGTTGGATGTTTCCAAAAGCCCTGCCGCCATTTCGTATGCCACTTCAACAGAAACTTCACCGTATTGGTTTAAAATTGATGGGCTAACTTTTAGTCTGTTTATTAAGCTTGTTTGATTTGAAGCAACAATTGATTCCACCAAATTTTGCTGGCAATTATCACATTGCTTAATTAAACTTGTGCTTATGTTTCCGCCCGTTATTGTTTCGGCAATGGCAAGTTTTTTGTTTCCAATTTTTAAAAGGTCTAATGCCCGTTTTGCAATTGTAACTTCTTCTTCGGCATAAATATATTTGTTAAGCCTTTCATAAACTTTGTAAATAACATCGTTAATTATTTCTGGGTCAATGTTTTCGTTGTATCTTATTACAATTGAAACTTCTAAATTGTTTGGATATGTTAAAAACAAAATTTTGTATTTATTTTTTATTAAATCGGATAAAATTGAATAAATATCTTTTTCGCTAATTCCAAAAGTTTTTATTGTTGTTGTTTTATATTTTGTTACAATGTTTTGCTTAATTATGTTTTTTAAATAGTTTTCAAAAACAAATTTTGCAACATCCAGTTCTCCTGGAATGAACAAAAATGTTTTTTGTTCTGTTTTTAAAATAAAACTTTGCAAAGCACTTATTTTAATTGGTAACAGTTCAGCATTTTCAGGCAAGTAAAACTCGTTTTCGGAATCGAACAAAACAGGAATGTTTGATTCTTGATAATATGCCCTAACAGTGTTTTCTGCAAAATTGTTTTTTACAATGTTTGTGCCTGTTATGTTTGCAATTGTTTTTTTAATGTTAAAATTTCTAGAAGAAATGTTTTCGCCAACCACAATTAAAAAATCGGCATCGGAATTTTCTATTTGTTTTGTTATGTGGTCAGGGTGATTTTCGCAAATGTTTACGCATGAAATAATTTCGCCTATTTCAAGGCAATTTTTTAAAAGATATTGACTTATTTCATCTTGTTTTTTTCCAAGCAAAATATCGTTGGAAATGCGTAAAATTGAGGTTTTCATTGCATAGTTATTATATCAAATTATTATAAAATAATAAATGTTTTTTACATTTGATTTAAAAAATAAAAAACACATTATTTAAAATGTGTTTTTGTTTTTTATGAATGCAAAAACAATGCAAACAAAGTGAGTATTATTTTATTTTTGTTCGTTGTTTGTTTCTGCTTCGGTTTCTGGTTTTTCAGTTTTTGGTGCTGGTGTGTCTTTTAAAACTTGTTTGTTTTTAACAATGTAGTTAATGCCACTAACAATTGTTAAAACAGTTGCAATGCCAATTAACACATAGTTTATAATTTGCAACACCATTAAGCCTGTTCCTGAAAACCAATTGCTTGCAACAACTTGTGCTTGAAACATTAAAAGTGGCAAAGCAATTGTTTGGAATGTTGTTTTATATTTACCCCACATATCGGCAGCCATTATAACATTTTTTGCTGCTGCAATTTGCCTAAACGCACTAATAATAAGTTCACGTCCAATTATGATTATTGAAATTATTATTCCGTAAGGGTTTGGAATTGTTCCATCAACAGTAACCAAAATTAATGCTGCCATAACAATTAATTTGTCGGCAATTGGGTCTAAAAATTTTCCTAGATTTGTTACTAAATTATATTTTCTTGCAATTTTTCCATCTAAAAAATCGGTGAAAGCGGCAATTGCAAAAATTATGCCTGCAATTAAGTAATTGCAAGGAATGAATGTTGCAAGATAAAAGAAAATAAACACAGGTAGTAATGCAATTCTAACACAAGAAATTTTATTTGGTAGGTTCATATAACTCTCCTTCTAAATCGTAATCTAAAACTTTTGTTATTTTAATTGGCACAATGTTTCCAATTTTTATTTTATTTTTGTTTTTATTGTTTACTGGGATGTAAACAACTGGGTCAACATCAGGAGCACTTAAATATGCCCTGCCAACAAAATAATTGTTTTCCATTTCATCAATTATAACATCTAAAACAGAATTTAACAAATTTAAATTGTTGTTTTCGGCAATAATTCTTTGAACTTCATAAGCTTTTTTAACACGTGAATTTTTGGTTTTTGTGCTAACTTGATTTTCAAAGTTATATGCCCGGGTTCCTTCTTCGCGAGAATATGCGAAAAAGCCCACATTTGTTAATTTTTCATTTTTTAAAAAGTTTAAAAGTTCTTCAAAATTTTCTTTTGTTTCACCTGGAAAACCTAAAATGAAAGTTGACCTTATTGCAATGGATGGAATTTGTGTTTTTAATTTTTTAATAACTTCTAAAATTTTTTGTGTGCTGGTTTTACGATTCATTAATTTTAAAATGTTGTTGTTAATGTGTTGCAAAGGAAGGTCGATATATTTAACAACTTTGCTATTATTTTTAATTTCGTTAATTAACTCATCATCAACCAATTCTGGGTAACAATAAAGCAAACGTATCCACTTAATTCCTTCAATTTTTGAAAGATTTTTAATTAGTGTTGTTATGCTTTGTTTTCCATAAAGGTCAACACCATATTTTGTTACATCTTGCCCAACCAAAATTAGTTCTTTAACACCAAGTTTTGCAAGTTCCTGTGCTTCAAAAACAAGTTGTTCCATTGGGGTGGAAACAAATCTGCCACGAATGAAAGGAATTGTGCAATATGAGCAAAAATTGTTGCAGCCTTCCGAAATTTTTAAATATGCGTAATGATTTGGAGTGGTTAAAACACGATTAAAATTGCAATTTATTGTGGTTTCGGAGTAAGGAACACCATATAAGTTATAAATTGTTTTAATTATGTTTTTGTTGTCCGCCACCCTTAAAAAACTATCAACTTCTGGTAAACTGGAATTTAAGTCGGAATAATTCATTTCGTTTAAGCAACCAGTAACAATTATTTTTTCACATTTTGATTGCTTTAAATTTGCCATGTTTAAAATTGTTTCAATGCTTTCACGTCTGGCACTTTCAATGAATGAACAAGTGTTTATTATAATAACATTTGCTTCCGCTAAATTTTGAGTTGTTTTAAAACCTGCGTTTTTAACAAGTGAAATTATGTTTTCTAAATCAACTCTGTTTTTATCGCAACCAAGCGAAATAAAAGCAATGCGTTTATTTAAAATGTTTTCTTTTGTGTTGTTTTTCATTACAAATCTTCTCCAAAACGTTCTTCAAATTCTTGCTGTGTAATGAACACTGTTCTCAATTTTTTGTTGTCTGGTGCGCTAATAAATCCGGCTGCTTCCATTTGGTCAACAATTTTTCCTGCACGTGGGAATCCCAAACCAAATGCACGTTGAATTTTTGAAGTGCTAACTCCGCCTGTTTTAATTATTAATCGGCATGCATCTTTCATAAGTGGGTCAAATTCCTGATGTGAGTTTGATCCGCCAGCATTAAATCCACCTTGTTTTTTGTTGAACATTTCATCTTCAATATCGCTATCAAAATCGGCTTCGTTATGTTCTTTAACAAATTCCACAACCGCTTCAACTTCTTCGTTTGAAACAAATGCTCCTTGCAAACGGATTGGGTCTGGCATGTCAACTGGTGAATAAAGCATGTCACCTTTTCCTAAAAGTTTTTCTGCTCCGCCCTGGTCAAGAATTGTTTTGCTATCTGGGAAAGATGAAACTGCAAATGCAATTCTGCTTGGCAAGTTTGCTTTAATTGTTCCTGTGATAACATCAACACTTGGTCTTTGTGTTGCAATTATTAAATGAATTCCTGCGGCACGGCTTTTTTGTGTTATTCTAATAATTTTTTCTTCAACTTCTTTTTTGTTTTGAAGCATTAAATCGCCAAGCTCATCAATGATGAACACAATGAAAGGCAATTTTTCTTTTTCGCCAGAAATTACTTCTTCGGTGTTATTATATTCTTCTAAGTTTCTAACCCTTGCTTCCGAGAACAAATTAAATCTGCGTTCCATTTCGTCAATTAACCAACTAAGTGCCGAAAGTGCTTTGTCGATGTCGGTTATAACTTTTGGAAGTAATAAATGTGGAAGCCCATTATAAAGTGTGAATTCAACACGTTTTGGGTCAACCAAAATAAGTTTTAAATCTTGCGGAGATGCTTTGTAAATTAAACTTATAAGCAAAGAGTTTAAGCACACACTTTTACCACTTCCTGTTGCACCTGCAACAAGTAAATGAGGCATCTTATCAATTCTTGCAACTTTGCATTCACCGGAAATGTCTTTACCCAAACCAAAGGTTAACACAGATTTGCTTCCTTGGAAGTTATACGATTCCAAAATGTCACGAAGCCCAACAGTTTCAATTGTTTCGTTTGGAACTTCAACACCAAAAGCATTTTTACCCGGAATTGGAATTTCCATTCTAACATCACCACGAGCTTTTAAAATCATGGCAATATCTTCAATGTGACCTGTAACCTTTTTAACAGAAACGCCTTGTTGCATTTGAAGTTCAAACCTTGTAAATGCTGGTCCTTTTGTTATGGAAACCACTTTTGCTGGAACATTGAAACTTGCAAGTGTTTCTTCAAGCACGCGTGCTTTTTCGGTGTGGTCATCGGAATTGTTTAAATTAGAATTGTCAACAACTTTTAATAAATCAATTGGTGGTTTAATATATTTGCTTGGTTTTTTATAAAGTTTTTTGTTTGATGGTTTGCGTGTTTCAACTGCATCAAATTTAACTTGTTTATACTCCACTGGTTCAGATTCAAATTTGATTGAACTTGAAAAATTGTTTTCAATGTTATCATCTGCATCTGTGTTAACATTTTCGCCGCCAACACTTTTTGTGTTTGAATTATAGTTATTATTAAAATTGTTGTTATTAAAATTATTTTTTGAATAACTGTTTTGTTGATTGTTTTGATTGTTGTTGCCATATAAAATTTGATGTGCATTTTCGTGAGCATTTGTTGGTTTATATTTTTCTTGATAGTTGTTTTGTGTTAATGTGTCATCATACAAATCCTGCATAACATCATAATCTTCAACATTATTTGTTTGCTTGTTTTCCTGGGCTTTGTTTGTGTTTTCAAATTTGTTTAAACTATTTCCAAAATAACCACCAGTTATGTCTTGCAAATATTTTAAGTTTTCACGGTCTTTTTCTGTTAATTTTCTTTCATGTTTTTGTTCGGTAATTGCATCGGTTGAATGCAAAAACTTTTTAGGTTTTTGTGTTGTATGTTTATAGTTATTGTCAAAATACTGTGAGTTATTGTCAAAAGTTGGCTTTAAGTTATTAATTAAATTATCTTCATTTGGCTCATCATAATCAAAATTGTTTTTGTTTTTAGACAAACCCAAAATTGATTTTGCTTTAAGTTTATCTTGTTCGTTTGATTCCAAAACAATTTCGGAATTGGTTGGAATTGAACTAACATCTTCATCTGGAATTATTAAATCGTCATCAGATTCTTTTTCTGGTTTGTAAGAAACATTGTTGTTTGCTTCGGGTTGTTTGATTTCTGACTGTTCTGTTTTTAATTCGTTTGAAACAGTTTTTGTTGTTAGTTTTGCTTCTTTTCTTTTGTAAGAATAAAAATGAACAATTAACACTGCGGTTAAAATTATTAACACAATAGATAGAATTATAAACGACGCAACTAAGTGAGTTAAAACATAATTTACTGGATATGTGAACACAGCCATAATTGCTCCGCCACATGTTAGTTTGTGATTATAGCAAGAAGAAATGTAACTTCCATAACTTTGGTCAACAAACTGAGTTGAAGTTGCTAAGTGCAAAATCATTAAAAACACAAACAACCACAAACTTGCATAAACAATGTCTGCCCCTTCAACTTTTAGTTTAACATCTTTAATAAGCAAAATTCCAATTGCAATTCCACAAATTAAAATGGCATAAGTAAAAAGTCCAAAACTGCCAAGCAAAAAAGAATTTATAAATTTTACTAAATTAAAAATTAAGTTAATTAAAAAAACACTTGATACGCAAATGGTTGCTATACCAATTTTTGTTTTTAAATTTTTACGTTTTTGATTTTTTATGCTATTTTTATTTGAATAAACTGGCAAGATATAACCTCCCCAAAAATTTGATGCTAAAAAAATTAGGCACAACTTTAATACTACTAAAACAAGTATAGCATATTTAACGTAAAAACATTATTAATTTTTAACAATATTAATAAAAAAGATGTAAATTTATTTACATCTTTATTTTATTTTTATCGGTTTAATTTTTAGCGTGTTTTTGGAAATTATTCCAATTAGACAATTTTTGTTTTTAAAAATTTGTTCCGCTTGTTGTTTAACATCGTTAAGTGATATTGCATTAAGTTTTTCTAAAATTGTTGTGTATGGAATGATTTCTCCGTTTTCAATTAAATCAATGTTGTTGCTGCCAGCAATTGTTATGCTTTGTTCGCTCGCACTAACATAATTAATTTTTGCTTTTAGTTTTTCAATTTCTAAAAGTTTGGTGTCAAAATCTTTTAAAATTAATTTTTTTATTAATGTGCAAATTTCATTTATTGCAGTGGTTACATTTTCTTCTTTTGTTGCAAAATTGATTATTAATGCGCCAGAATTATAATTGTTTAATGTTGAAGCATTTATTGAATATACTAAGCCGAGTTTGTCACGTAAGTGCTTGTATAATAGCGAAGAAGTTCCGCCACCTAAAATGTTTGCAAGCATTATGAAAGGAAAATAATTTTCGTCTTTGCTGTTTGGTGCAACAAAAAAGATTTTTACCAAACTTTGATTAACTGCTTTTTGTATTTGAACAACTTCACTTTTTATTGTGTGATTGCTTTTTGTGAAAGGTAGAACATTAATTTTTGGTTTTCCGAAATTTAGTTTTACATACTTTTCTATCAATTTTTTTGCAAAATTAAAGTTTATGTTTCCAGCAAAACTTATAATGCAATTTTCAGTTGTGTAATTTTCTTGGTAAAATTTTTTTACATCTTCAACACTTAAATTTGTTAAAGTGGAATGTTCGCCAATAGGTAAATTTTTTAAGTTTGAATTTGCATAAAAGTGCTTTATGCATTCTTTATAAAGTTCTTCATTTGGAATGTCTTTATAGCGTAACATTTCTTCAAAAACAACTTTCTTTTCTTTTATAAATTCGTTTTTGTTAAATGATGGATTAGAAATCATGTCTGCCATAATTTCGAATGATTTTTCAAAAAAGTCCACTATATTTTTAATGTAAAATCTTGTGTGATAAACGCCAGTTGAGCCATTAAAAATTGTTCCGCAGTTGTTAAAATCTTCCTTAATTTGTTCACTTGACCTGTTTTTTGTTCCGCAAAAAAGAATGTGTTCAAGTAAATGGCAAATTCCAAAGTTGGTTTCATTTTCATACAAACTGCCAACTTTAAACGCAAAAAAGCAACTTATTGTTTTAGCTCCTTTAATTTCTTCCACATTTAATGTTATACCATTATCCAATTGTTTTGTTGAAATCATACTCACCTAACACTTTTTTATATTAGTTTAAACAAAAATTAAGCACATATTCGTGCTTAATTATTAATTTGTTGAACTTATTGTGTTTGAAACTGTTGTTGCAACTAAATTGTTGTTTTTGTAATATTCCAAAATTTTTGGAAGCGCCTTTGCCGTGTGCTCGGTTGGGTGCATTAAAATAAGATCGCCACCAACAACATTTTTTGTTGCACGAGTGTAAACCAAGTCGGCATCTTTATCACGCCAATCAATGGTGTCTTTGCTCCACATTATTGTTTTATAGCCTAAATCGTTTGCAACTTGCAAAGTGGTTTTGTTAAATGCTCCACTTGGTGGTGCAAACAAATTCATGTCAAGAGAAATGTTATTTTTAACCATTGTGTGGCAAGTAGAAATTTCTTCTTTGTTTTGTTCGTAACTTAGTTTGTCGTGGTCCCTATGAAAAAATCCATGATTTCCAATTTCGTGGCCAGCATTAAAAATTTTGGTTAAATATTCTGGCTCTTTTTCAACCCACTGTCCACCAACAAAAAATGTTGTTTTAACATCGTAGTTTTTTAATGTTTCTAGCATTGAATCTAAATACTCGGTGCCCCAATAAACATTAATCATTAAACTAACTTTGTTGCTATTTTTATTCCCATTATAAATTGGGTCTGTGCTGTTAGTGCCAAAAACACTTTTTGCACTTTGGCTTAAAGTTAAGCAAACAAAAACTATTAAAACAGAAAAAATTATAAAATTTGCAATTCCATGAATAAAAAATTTTTCTTTAAAACTTTTTTTTATTTCTTTTTTCATAATTCACCTTTTAAATATGTATATGACCTAAAAAGTTTTATATGAAATGTTTTTTTTTAATTTTGTAAATAAATTTTAAGAATAAAAAAAGAATGAATCTATTTCATTCTTTTCAACAACATAAGTATAACAACAAGTAAAGTAAGATTTTTTTAAGCACAATGATTATGTTTTATAAAAAAACAAACAAATAAGAATTATATAAATAAACAAAGTAGATGTTTTTTAAGCACATAAGAATAATATGAATAAATTGTAAGATTAATCTTGAATAAATTGATAATTGTTCTTATAATAACTTAATTTTTCAAATTAAATTAATTGGATTTTTTGTCTTTTTTTGCCTTGTTCTGTATTGGTGCTCCACAAGATGAACATCTGGTTTCGGTTTTTAAAATTAAGTTGTTGCAGTATGGGCAAAAAATTGTGTTATCGTTTGAGTTTTTTGTTTGTGGTTCATCTAAAATTAGTTCGGCTGCAATTTCGTACGGACTTGTGATTATTTGTGTTGTGTTTTTCCACTTTTTAACTTTAAAAGTTTTTGCATGTTCAAATGCTTGTGCCTGCTTTAATGTGTAGTCTGCACCTGATGTGTCTTCATGGTGGTCACCGTTTTCATCTGTCCAAAAATATGAAATTTTATACATGTCAACGCCATTAACTATTGCTCCTGGTTCAATTGAACCAAAGTTAACTTGAATTTGTTTACCTGCTTTTAAGGTTATTGCATTATTTATGACTTTAACAATTAAAATGATAACAATAACCCAAAATATTAAATCAACAAAAGCAAAAACCGAAAATATAATTATTGGTGTTGTGTTGCCTGTTGTTAAAGTGTAATTTGCCTCAATGGAATTAAATGTTTTTGTGTCATATTTAATTATAATTTCATTATTGTTAAAAATTCGGTTTACTTCATTTTTTTTGTAGCGTGCGCTTGTTTGACCTTCGTATGTTTTTCCATCAACTTCAAATTCAAACGAGATTGAATAGTATGGCGTATTATTTACTGTTATGTTTGAATAGTAATCTAGCGGAGTTGCAACGCATTCGGTGCCATGTTTTACAATGTTTTGGTTTGTTATGTGAGTTTGTATGTAATCAACAAAGAAAAATAATGGAACTGCAAAACATATGGCAAATATCATTAAAACTGGTATTAAAACCTTGTTGAAATTTTTCAATATTTTATCCCTTTTTGCTAGTTATTTTTTATAATATTATCATAAAAAAATAAAAAGGAAAACCATTTCCTTTTTATTTATTTTTTTAATTTTTAGTAATTGTTAACTAAGTGTTTATTAACTAAAAATTATTTGTTATTTTTTTTATTGTTTGTTAAACTTATCATCATTTTACTTTTCGGTTGTTGAGCCGTTATGGGTATTAACTGCCAAAAGTTTTAAATCAATTCTGTCTTTTTCATCAATTTTGATTATTTCAACTTCAACAATGTCACCAATTTTAACAACATCTTCAACTTTTGCAACGCGTTTTGATGAAAGTTTTGAAATGTGAATCATTCCTTCCTTGTTCCAACCAAAACTTACAAATGCTCCAAATGGCATGATGCGTTCAACTTTTGCGGTGTAAACTTTTCCAACTTGTGGAACTTCGGCAATGCTTAAAATGATTTCTTTTGCACGATTATTTTTGTCTTCGTCAACACCAGCAACGCAAACACGACCATCGTCATCAATGTCAATTTTAACACCAGTTTCATCAATAATTTTGTTAATTGTTTTTCCGCCCGAGCCAATAACATCTTTAATTTTGTCTGGGTCAATTGTGAATGTGATAATTTTTGGTGCATATTTGCTTAATTGTTTTCTTGGTTCTTTAATTGCTTCTGCCATTTTGTCTAGAATGAACATTCTGCCCTTTCTTGCTTGTTCAAGAGCTGTTCTTAAAATGCTTTCATCAATGCCCTTAATTTTTATGTCCATTTGAATTGCAGTGATTCCTTTTTTGGTTCCAGCAACTTTAAAGTCCATGTCGCCTAGGAAATCCTCCAAACCTTGAATGTCGGTTAAAACAGCAACTTTGTTTGATTCAGTGTCTTTAATTAGTCCCATTGCAATTCCGGCAACAGGTGCTGAAATTGGAACACCAGCGTCCATAAGTGCCAAAGTGCTACCACAAACACTTGCTTGGCTTGTGCTTCCGTTACTGCTTAAAATTTCACTTACAGTTCTTATTGCATAAGGGAAATCTTCTTCGCTTGGCAAAACTGGTAAAAGTGCACGTTCTGCAAGTGCTCCGTGACCAATTTCACGTCGACCAGGACTTTTTAGGCTTTTAGCTTCGCCAGTTGAGTAACCAGGCATGTTGTAGTGGTGCATGTAACGTTTTTCACTTTCACCATCTTCCAAACCATCTAAAATTTGAGTGTCGCGAAGTGAACCCAAGGTTAAGGTTGTTAATGCTTGTGTTTCGCCACGAGTGAACACTCCAGATCCATGAACGCGTGGTAAAACACCAACTTCACACCAAATTGGTCTAATTTCGTCGGTTTTTCTGCCATCTGGACGAACACCATCGTTAATTATTTTTGAACGCATTGTTTCTTTTTTGATTTTGTATAGAACGTCCAAAATTTCACGAGAATTTTCAGGATATGTTTCTTCAAAGTGAGCAAGAACATCTTTGTCCATTTCATCTTCTGCATCTTGACGTTCGTGACGGTCGAAATGGCTCATAACTTGTTGAACCTTTTCGGTTGCGTATTCCCTTACTGCTTTTTCAATTTCTTCTGGGATTACATAATATTCAATGTCTTCACATTTTTTTATGTTTAGTTCTTTTGCAAGTTTTTCTTGGAATTCAACTTGCTTTTTAATTTCGGTGTGAGCAAACAAAATTGCTTGAAGCATAACTTCTTCGCTAACTTCTTTTGCACCTGCTTCAACCATTAAAATTGCATCTTTTGTTCCTGCAACTGTTAGGTCAATTAAACTTTGTTCACGTTCTGCTTGTGTTGGATTTATGATATATTTTCCATCAACATATGCAACATCAACACTTCCTGTTGGTCCCATAAATGGAATGTCGGAAATGGTTAGAGCCAAAGAGCTTGCAAACATTGCAAGTGGTTCTGGTGCAGAATCTGGATTAACTGAAAGTGGGGTTGCCACAACAGACACATCATTAAAAAATCCTTTTGGGAAAAGTGGACGCAAAGGTCGGTCAATTAATCGGCTTGTTAAAATTGCTTGGTCGCTTGGTCTGCCTTCCCTTCTTTTAAATCCGCCAGGTATTTTTCCAACTGCGTAAAGTTTTTCTTCAAAATCAACTCCTAGTGGAAAGAAATCTTGACCTGGACGAGGAGCTTTACTCATTGTTACGTTAACCATAACAACAGTGTCGTCGCAACTAACAATGCAACTGCCATTGCTTTGAAAAGCGTATTTCCCTAAGGTTACTTCAACTTTTTTCCCACCAATTTCGGTTTCATATTTTTTTACTTCGTTCATTTTTTCCTCCTTGAACTTATCCATTAACTTTAAAACCCTTTTAAAAAATCAAAAGTGATTTTTTGAAAAAAAGGCGAAAGAAACCTTTCACCTTTTATTATCTTATACCTAATTTTTTCTTTAATTCACGGCAAGCTTCAAGGTCTTTTTTCTCGTAATATTTAAGTAGGCTTTTACGATTTGAAACCATTTGTATTAAACCACGACGAGAATGGTTATCATTTTTGTTTGCTTTTAAGTGTTCTGTTAGTTCATTAATTCTTGCTGTTAAAATTGCAATTTGTACTGCACAAGAACCAGTGTCGGTATCACTTAATTGATATTCCTTGATAACTGCTTGTTTTTTCTCTTTTTTAATCATCTTGTTTTCCTCCTGTTAAATTCGCTTTTAGCAAAGTTAAACGTAAAACTTTGAGGATACGCGTTTAACCTAGTTAAAAGTACTGTTAAATATTATCACACAAAAATAATATTGTAAAGAATAATTTAATATTTGAGCCATAGTTTATTTAAAAAACTGTTGTTTTTTAGAAATTATTTCATCAATTCTTGAAATGTAATCTTGCAAGTTTTTAACATTTGCATTTCGTTCAATTCGGTTTTGCAAACTAAAATATCGTTTTGAAATTGCATTTGCACCGCACGCAACAATTGTTGCAACTTCTTCCATGCTATCAATGTTGAAAACACATTCGTAATTTGGCTTTGTGTAGCCAATGTTTTCCAAGTTTCCAACCATGTTTTTTTGCTTATATAAATAATATGGATTATAACCATTTTCCGTTAGGGTTTTGTAGGAAAAATCTATCATTTTTTTAACTTCATCTTCTGCCCCAACATCTCCTTTTCCTTCGCTTAGTTTGCTTGTGCGTTTAACACTTAATGTGTGAACTGTTATGTTGTTTGGGCTTAGTTCCAAAGTTTTTAACAAACTTTTTTTGAAGGTTTGAAAACTTTCGTTTTCTAGCCCTGCAATTAAATCCATGTTAATGCTAAAACCATATGGAAGAGCCATTTTGTAGGCTTCAATAATGTTTTGGGCTGTGTGTGCTCTGCCAATTAATTTTAGAGTTTTGTTTGAAAAAGTTTGCGGATTAATGCTTATGCGAGTTACATTATGCTTTTTTAACACATCAAGTTTTTCTTTTGTTATGGTGTCGGGTCTGCCTGCTTCCACCGTGAACTCACTTACAGGATATGTTAGTTCACTTAAAATTCTGTCAAGATCGTTTGCACTTAGTGCTGTTGGTGTTCCACCACCAATGTAAATTGTTTTAACAATATAATTTTTTTGATTAATTATTTGTTTTGTTGCCCTAATTTCTTTAATTAAAGCATCAACATATGGTTCAACATAGTTTAAACATTGGCTTATTGGAACTGAAATAAAACTGCAATAATAGCACTTTGATGTGCAAAATGGAATGTTAACATAAAGGTCAACAAGATTATCGTTAATTTCAATTTTTGTTTGATTTTGTGTTACATTAAAAACAACATCGGCTTTTTCTTTTGAAACTTTAAAAGTTTTTATTAACTCGTTTTTTGCAAGTATTGAACTGCCAAGTTCGCGTTTTAGTTCGTAAAATAGTTTGGTTGGCCTAATTCCGGTTAAACTGCCCCAAGGCATTGTTTTGCCTGTTAGGTTTGTTAAAACATTATAAAGTTCAATTTTTAAATAGCGTTTAACAAATTTATCTTGTTTTTCAAGTTGATTTTTAGTTAATGAAAATGTGTTTGTTTGGTTGGTGTTAATTACATTACCCAAATAGTTGCCAGAAACATTAACGAATGTTGTTAGAACAGAATTGTTAAGTTTATATGAAATTTCAAAGTTTAAATTTTCGGTTTCAATTTGATTTGCAGAGAAAAACAGTTTTATTACTAATAACAGTTCATCATAAAATTTTTGATTGTTAATTGTTAATTTCATATTTTTCTCCTTTTAATTTGGTTTGTTTACGTTTTTATAAAAACTTACAAAATTATAAATTGAAGAATTTGTTAATGGATTGTTCACGTTTTTGTTAATATCAATTTTATAATAGTTTAATTCGTTAGTTATTTCAATTATTTTTAATTCAGTTAAAACCATTGTTACAAAAATGAATTGGTTGAATTTAAAATCTTTAAAATTTAGGTTTTGCTTTTTTACTAAATTAAAATATTCTTGTTCGGAAAATGAATGTATGTTTTTTGCATTCAATTTTAATATTGCATTATGATAAATTCCAAATACTGTTCGGTTTAGGTTTAAATCGGTTAATGCAGTGTCACCTTTAAAAATTGGGCAAATGTAAACATCGGAATTAAAATTTAACAAATAGTTTTTATGCAAAATTTCGTTTAAGAAAATAATTGTTTCAAAATTTTCAAAATTGTTTGTGTTTTTTGGAGCATATAAAAGAGTGTTTGAACCAGTTAAATCTTTTATGGCAAATGATTCAAAATTTTTAATTTTGCCACCAAATGTTTTTAATGCAAAGTTATATGCATCAATGCTGTTGCACACAATAAGCGTTCCAAAACATGAATTAATTAGTGAATTTAGTTTTGTTTCATTGGTTTCATAAACATTTGAATTTCCAACTAATTTAGGCACATTTAGTTGTTTTGCATAGTAGCCCAAACTTATTTCGGACTTAACACCTGTGTTTAGTTTTTCAAAACTAATGTGTTTTATGGTTGCTTTAATTTTTTCTTTTTTGTTAAACACTTCAACATTTAAGTCTAAAATAACATTTTTGTTGCAATTTGTGTTTAAAGAATCGAAGCACTCACCTAAACTAAAGCCAATCATTTCAAAATTGTCGGTTTTAAATTTTACAAAATTTGGATAGTTTTTTAATCGTTCCGGTTTTAAATTGTTGAAAGTGTATTTAAAAACAGGTTTTTCATTTCCAAACCCAAAAGGTTCAAGCAAGTTTAGTTCTTGAATGTCGGAAATGTTAAAAGTTTCCTTGTTTAAATCAAAGTCATAATATTTTTGTGCTTCAAACACTTCTTCTGGGTAGGAGTTTGAAATGTTATTGTTTAGTTGTTCTCTAAATTTTTCAATGTTGTTTTCTTCAATTGTTAGTCCGCCAGCACCGCTGTGTCCGCCAAATTTAACTAGAAGTGGACTAAGTTTGCTTAGTTCCTTATATATGTCAATGCCCTTTAAACTTCTGATGCTACCCTTATAAACATTGTCAACTTTTGTTAAAAGACACACAGGTTTGTTAAACTTTTCGGTAAGTTTGGCACAAACAATGCCAAGAACTCCGCTGTGCCAATTTTCGTTTGACAAAACAATTGCTTTTAGTTTTGAAACCTTTATGTGTTTTAGTTGTTGCATGCAATCTTCTAAAATTGTGTTGCCGGCTTCAATGCGCTTGTTGTTTTGTTCTTCCAAATTTGTTAGCATGTTAATTATTTCAACTGGATTTTTTTCAATGAACAACTTAAAGGCAACTGTTGCATCGCCCATTCTGCCCGCCGTGTTAAGTTTTGGAGCAATTTTGAAAGCGATGTCGGTTGATGTTAGATTGCTAATTTTTAGGCTGGAAATTAGTTTTTTAACACCAACTGGAAGTGAGTTTTGGTTTTCTAGCCCATGCTTTACAATGGCACGATTTTCGCTTGTTAAAGTGACAATGTCGGCAACTGTGGCAATGCTGGCAATGTTTGTGTACTTTAACGCTTCACTAAGCCCAGCAAGTGCCTGAACAAGTTTGAATGCCACCCCTGCTCCGCAAAATTCTTTAAATGGATATGCACTTTCAAGTTTTGGGTCGATGCAAACACAGTTTGGAATTATTTCTGGAATTTCGTGATGGTCGGTTACTAGCACCTTTATGCCAAGCGATTGCAAATAATCAATTTCGTTGTGGCATGCAATTCCGCAGTCAACTGTTATTATTAGTTCTGGGTTAAATTCAGCCACAATTTTTTTTGCAGTTTCAATTGTTAAGCCATAGCCATCTAAAAATCTGTTTGGCAAAAAATAGTTAACTTTAACGCCAACACTTTCAAAATATTTATAAAGTATTGCGGTTGAACAAATGCCATCTGTGTCGTAATCGCCAACAATTAAAATGCGATTATTGTTTTTTATGGCATCGTTAATAATATTAACGCCTTCTTGCATTCCACTAAGCAAAAATGGGTTTTTAAACTGATTTATGCCACAATTTAAAAAGTCTTGAATTTCAGTTTTTGTTTTTATGCCACGCGAAAAAAGAAGTTTAATTATTTTTTCGGGCAAATTTAGTTCCGTGCTTAAACTTTTAACTTTGTTATTATTAATTTTACATTCTTGAATTTTATTTATGTATTTCATAAAGTTTTCTACCTTAAAAAAAGAAAAAGCCTTAACATATTTTGTGAAGGCTTTTTTCTTATTAAACAACAATTTTATCTTCTGGGTTTTCAGTTTTAACTTGTGTTGTTTCTTTTTTCTTTTTATCTTCTTTTAAACGTTTTTGCAAACGTTTATCTTTGCTACGATTGTAGATGAAACTCCAAATTGTTCCTGATAGGAAAATTGAAGAATATGTTCCAGCAAACAAACCAATTATTATTGGGAACAAGAATTCCCTAATTGAAGAAACACCAATGATTGCAAGCAATGCAACAGACAAAATGGTGGTTAGTGATGTGTAAATTGTTCTGGTTAAAGTTTGTCTAACTGAAATGTCAACCATTTGAGCATTTGTTGTTTTTGAATATTCATCCTTACGCAAGTTTTCTCTGATTCTATCAAAAATTACAATTGTGTTGTTAATTGAATATCCGATTATGGTTATTAGTGCTGCAATGAATGATGAGTTAACTTGAATTCGGCAAATAATTACCATTGCACACATTATTAAAACATCGTGCAAAAGTGCAACTATTGCTGCAATTCCGCTTGCAAACTCGAACCTTATTGCAATGTAAATTAACATTAAAAGCACTGCAAGACCAATTGACAAAAGTGCGTTTCTAATTAAATTATCACTTGCACTTGCACCAATTCGTTGACTGTCTTCAACATTAAAATTTGGAATGGTATTGTCTGGATTCAACGTTACTTCAATTTGTTCAATAACTGCACTAATAACATCAGCCATTTCTTCTTCGGTTTTACCGTTAATGTCTTGGAATTTTATGGAAATTGAAGCATCTTCGGTTGAACCTTCTTTTTGAAGACTATATTTTTTGATGTTATTGTCATTTAAAATTGATTCTATTTCTGACTTGTAGTTGTTGTATTCACTGTTTGAAATATCAGTTCCAAAATTTACTTTTAAAATTGTTCCACCAGTGAAATCAATACCCAAATTAAACCCTAAGCATGCAAACACTATTATTGCAACAAACACAATTACAAGTGGTGCAATTATATAGTATTTCCAGTTTTTAACTATGTTCATATCTTTATTTAAGAAGTTATCAAATTTTTGTGAAAAGGAAACTTTTTTGTTGTTATTACGCATTTTGTTCAGCCTCCTTTTCGTTGGTTTGTTCAGGTTTTTCTTCTATTTCTTCAGTTTTGCCTGTTAGGGTTTTACCCTTTTTTAGGCCATAGCTTTTGTAATTTACGCTGTTTATTTGAAGAGCAATGTTAATAAATCCACGTGTTACAACAAGTGTTGTGAACATTGAAACAACCATGCTAACAAGCAATGTGTAAGCAAAGCCACGAATTGCACCAGTGCCAAGCCAAGCAAGAATTATTGAAGCGATGATGGTTGTAACGTTTCCGTCAATAACTGCAATGGAAGCACGTTTGAAGCCTGATTTTACACTTGCAGGAATTTTTTTGCCAGATTTGAATTCGTCTTTAATACGTTCAAAAATTATGATGTTGCCATCAACTGCCATGCCAAGCCCTAAAATTATGCCAGCAATGCCTGGAAGTGTTAGTTGAACAAATGGTAAAACTGAAAGCAAGAACATTAAAATTATTGTGTAGAAAATTAATGCCAAGTTTGCAATTAAACCAAAGCCTTTATAAATTACTCCCATAAACACAAAAATTAAAACTAATCCAACAACACCTGCAATTATGCTTAGTAACAATGCATTTTCTCCAAGAGTGGCAGTTATAACATTCTTTTCACTTAACGACAAGTTAACGGAATATGTTCCGCTCAAAATTTTTGTTGCATAAGCTTCGGCTTCTGATTGGCTGTTCATTCCACCAGAAATGAAAGTTTCACCACCAGAAATTACTTCTTGAACTGTTGGAGAACTGAAAAGTTCACCATTTAAAAAGATGTATAATGCACCTTGACTTGGAGCAAGCTCGCTTGTTAAGTTATAAAATTTTGTTGCACCAGAAGTTGTGAATGTTAGTTTAACACCGTGTTGATTGTTTTGTGAATCGTATTGATATTCCGCACTTTGAATGTCTCTTCCTGTTAAAACTGCTTCTGCATCAGCAGAATTTTCTTTTTTAATTTCAAGTTCTGCAGGTTCGCCAATTAAATCCAAAATTTCATCTGGGTCATCAACATCAGGAACTTCAATTCTTATTTGATTACTGCCTTGTGGAACAATGGTTGCCTCTGGATAATCTTCGGTAATTAGATTTGTTAAACGCTGAATGGTTGCATCAATTTGTTCTTCTAGTGAACCTTCACTTTCACTAGATTTTTCACAATCGTAAACAGCCATAACACCGCCTTTAAGGTCTAGCCCAAGTTTTATTCCCTTAGCAAAACCAGTGAAAGTGTATGTTGTAAATGGAATGTCGAAACTGAAAATAGTTAAAACAAGTCCAAGTATGGCAACAATGCAAATTAGCACAAAGTTTCGGATTGCTCTTCTTTTTTTCATTTACTAATAACTCCTTAAAAGTCGCTGAAATAATTATATTAAAATATATAATATAAGTCAAACGATATTTATGTAAAATTGTTCCCTATAAAGTTATTTTCATAACAAAAAAAATAAAAAATGTTAGAGAAAATTTCTAACATTTTAAACATTATTAATTTTGTTTTTATTGGATATTATTTTAGTTTTTTGTTAACTGCAAAAATTCCACAAAGTCCGCCAATTATAAGTGAGAAAAATAAGTCACTTAAAAAACTTAAATTAATTGAAAAAGTTCCGCCAAGCAAACTAAAAACTAAAAAAGCCAAAATTGTGTAAACTGCTCCAATTGATGCCCCAGTTATTAACCCTTTTTGTGGATATTTTTTCAGTGTTAGAAAACAACCAACAAAAATGCTTACAATTTTTATAACTTGGTTAACAGGGGCTATTACAGAATCTGGAATGTTTGCAATTTTTATTAATATTGCAAAAAGTAGTATTAAAACTAAAGTTATGGAAACTGCAATTATTGCTCCCTTAAAAATGTTTGCAAGAACTGGTGAATTAAATTTTGCTTTTAACTTTGCCATTTTTTCATACCTTCCCTAAATTTAAAACTTGTTAATTTACTTTATGAGATATAAAGACAAGATATGACAATTTAAGTTTTAATTGTTGTAAACTTATTTAATAAATTTTTAAATTTTAAAACCTAAAACATACTATGCAAATAACAAAAAAAGTGCTTTATTTAGCACTTTTTGTGGTTTTTGTTGAACTTTGTTTTGTTGAAGATTTTTTTGCTGTTGTTTTTGTTTTTTCTGTTTTTGGTTTTTCAGTTTTTGAAGTTTTGTTTTCTTCTTTAACTTCATTATTTTTTTTATTTTCGTTAGAAACATTATTTTTAACTTCTTCTTTTGTTTCTTCTGCTTTTTCAGATTTTGTTTCTTCTTTTGTTTCAGATTTTTCCTTGTTTTGTTCAAGTTGCTTTTCTAGTTGTTCAAACTTTTTTTCACTTTCACTTTTTTCAGCTGGCAAAATTGGATTTCCGTTTTCATCTAGTGTTACTTCTTGTTTTTCATCAATTGCGTAAATTGCATTGATGTGAACAGATTGATATGAAACTTTTTTGTCTTCACCAGTTTCAATTAAAAGAATTTTTCCGTCGGTTGTTTCAGTAACTTTTAAAACTTTGCCATACAAACCATAGTATGTTTTAATCATTGCACCAGGAACAACTTTTTGAACCAAGTCGTTTCTGTAAGCATCTTCTTTTTTACGACGATTGAATGAAATTAGCATTAAAACAACTAATGCAACAACCAAAACAATTAATAAACCATATTGTGAAAAGAAATTTGAATTATTTAATAAACTTAACATTGAATGTACTCCTAAATTTTATTTACATGAAATTATATCAAAATAAATGTTTTACGGCAATGAATTATTTGAATTATTTGGTTTTAATATGGTAAAAAATGTAAAATTTAAAATTTTTTAAATTAAATTTTATACTTTTTTAAGTAATCTTCCTTAAATTGTTTAAAACGGTCTTCCCTTATTGCTTGTTTGATTTCTTCCATTAAATTTGTTAAAAAATGAATGTTGTGAATGCTTAAAAGTCTTGCACCCAAAATTTCGCCGGCGTTAATTAAGTGCCTAATGTATGCACGTGTGTAGTTTTTGCAAGCATAACATGTGCAATCTTCTTCAATTGGTCTAAAATCTTCTTTAAATTCGCCGTTTCTAACAACTAATTTGCCTGTTTTTGTGAATGCTGTTCCGTTTCGGGCAATACGAGTTGGCAAAACACAGTCGAACATGTCAATTCCGCGTTCAACCCCTTCCAAAATGCAATCTGGACTGCCAACACCCATTAAGTAACGTGGAACATTTTGCGGATAGTGTGGTTTTAACACATCTAACATTTCATACATTAGTTCCTTTGGTTCGCCAACCGACAGTCCGCCAATTGCCAAACCGTGTTTAACATATGGCATAACCCTGTTGATTGCTTCAACACGCAAATCGGCATACAAGTTTCCTTGAACAATTGGGAAAAGTGCTTGGTTTTCGTTTTTGTGGAAATTATAGCATCTATCAAGCCAATTAATTGTTCGGTCAAGTGCAATTTTGCTGTGTTTTTTATCAGTTCCATAAGTTGTGCATTCATCAAAAGCCATAATTATGTCGGCACCCAATGCTTCTTGAATTTCCATATCTTTTTCTGGTGTGATGTAATGTTTTGAACCATTTAGATGTGACCTAAATTCAACACCATCATCACTAATTTTTCTTAAATCAGAAAGCGAAAAAACTTGGAACCCACCGCTATCGGTTAAAATTGGTCTGTCCCAATTCATAAATTTATGAAGTCCGCCCGCCTTTTTAACAATTTCGTGTCCTGGACGCAAATATAAGTGATATGTGTTACTTAAAATTATTTGTGCTTTGTTTTCTTTAAGTTCTTCTGGCGTTAAACTTTTAACAGTTGCTTGTGTTCCAACAGGCATAAAAACTGGTGTTTCAATTATGCCATGTGGTGTTTTAAATTCGCCAATTCTTGCCCCACTGTTTGGGTCTTGCTTTATTGTTTTAAAACTAAATTTTTCTTCCATGATTGTTCCCATTAATTATTATGTGTTTAAAAAATCTTTCTTGAAATTCGGTTAATGCTTCAATTTGTTTTGTTGTGTAAGGTTTGTTTGAAACAATTAACTTATCATCATTATCGTTTGTTCGTTTAATTATTGCAATAACTTTTCCGTTATAAGTTTTAACTGGCTCAAATTCTCCTAAAACGTAGGCATCAAGTTCTTCGCCATCACCAGAAACTGTGTTTGGAATGAAGCCATAGTTAACTGGATAATAAAAACCGTGTTTTGGGTGTTTTGACCCAAGTGGACGATCAATTATAACAGTTACGTTTTTATTTAAAAAATCTTCACTATTAACCATAATTTTACCCATAATTAAATTTTTAAAATTTACTTAAATTAGTAGTGTTGCATCGCCGAACGAAAAGAAACGATACTTTTCTTTTACAGCAATGTTATACATGTTTAATGTGTTTTCAACACCTAAAAAGGCACTAACAAGCATGATTAATGTGCTTTCTGGCAAATGGAAGTTTGTTATAATTCCATCAACAACATTAAACTTAAAGCCAGGATAAATGAAAATGTTTGTGTTGCCATGGCAAGCAATCATTTTTCCGTGTTCTGCCCAAACACTTTCTAGTGTTCTTATGCTAGTTGTTCCAACAGCAATAACACGTCTGCCTTCCCGTTTTGCTTTGTTTATTATGTCGGCACTTTCCTTTGTTACTTCGTAATATTCGGTGTGCATTTTATGGTTTAAAATGTTGTTTTCACTAACTGGTCGGAATGTGCCTAAGCCAACGTGCAACAAAACCTCGGTTATAATTATGCCTTTATCTTTAATTTTTTGCAAAAGTTCTTTTGTGAAATGTAAGCCTGCTGTTGGTGCTGCACTGCTACCATCAATTTTGGAATAAACTGTGTTATAACGCGACTTGTCTTCACATTTTTCTTTAATGTAATGTGGCAAAGGCATTTCGCCAATTCTATCTAAAATTTCTTCAAAAACACCATCAAACTTAAAAGT
This sequence comes from uncultured Clostridia bacterium, assembly GCA_944380265.1. Classification (GTDB taxonomy): domain Bacteria; phylum Bacillota; class Clostridia; order Christensenellales; family UBA1242; genus UBA6345. The sequence continues at coordinate 230,566 of CALWGY010000001.1, forward strand.
TATTTCACATGAACCAAAATCTTTAACAGAATTAACAACACAGGCTAGTTCATTAGAAAAAATTATTTCTGTTCCAACTTTTACGCGTTTTGTTGGTTTAATTAAAACTTCCCAATCGGTTAAGTTATGCCTTTTTAATAACAACACTTCAATTTTTGCATTGGTTTCGGCTTTTTTGCCAAATAATCTGGCAGGAATAACTTTTGTGTTGTTTATAACAAGAACATCGCCCGGTTTTAAATAATCAATTATATCTCTAAAAATTTTATGTTCAATTTGGTTTGTGTCCTTATGATACACCAAAAGCCTAGACATATCCCGTGGTTCCATTGGGTGTTGTGCAATTAGTTCTTCTGGTAAATCGTAATAATATGTTTTTTTGTTGTAAATATCCATTGTGTTTTCCTATTTAACTAAGTTTTAACTTAAAATTTTTTTTAAGAATTAATTTACAAAAATATATTTGCAAAAATATATCCATGAAAAAATATCTGTAAAATACGATTATAAAAACGCATCTATGAAAATACATTTGCAAAAATATGAATGTAAAATTTATCTGAAAAAATTCATATACAAAATTTTTTTATAAATTTTTAATGTTTTAAATTATTCTTGTTCATCTTCTTTGCTAACAAACATATCAATGTATTTTTGTCGGCTTTCGCTGATTTTTTTGTTTAAGTGTTTGTATGCATTTGGAAGTGCAATTCTGCCCCTAGGGGTTCGTGCAATAAAACCAAGTTGCAACAAATATGGCTCGTAAACATCTTCAATTGTGTTGGATTCTTCGCCTGTGGCTGCACTTAATGTGTCTAACCCAACAGGACCGCCGTGGAATTTGTCTATTATGGTTAATAGCAATTTTCTGTCGGTGTAATCTAGCCCAAGTTCATCAACTTCCAACATTTCAAGTGCTTCCTTGCAAAGTTGCAATGTTATTATGCCTTCGCCTTTAATTTCGGCGTAGTCTCTAACACGTTTTAAAAAGCGGTTTGCAATACGTGGTGTTCCCCTGCTTCTAAGAGCAAGTTCTAAACACGCTTCATCATCAATTTTAATGTTTAAAATTTTTGCTGAACGTTTTATGATTTTGCTTAGTTCTTCCTTGTTGTAAAGTTCCAAACGGCAAACAACCCCAAACCTGTCACGAAGTGGGCCTGTTAACATTCCAGCCTTGGTTGTTGCACCAATTAATGTGAAAGGTTGAAGTTTTAAACGCATTGTTCTGGCACTTGGACCTTTTCCTAAAATGAAGTCTAGTGCATAATCTTCCATGGCAGGATAAAGAACTTCTTCAACTGCTCGGCTTAAACGATGAATTTCATCAATAAACAACACGTCGTTTTTGTTAAGGTTTGTTAAAATGCTTGCTAAATCAGCAACTTTTTCAATGGCAGGGCCACTTGTTATTTTCAAACTTGAACCAAGTTCGTTTGCAATTATGTGGCTTAAAGTGGTTTTTCCAAGCCCTGGTGGACCATACAAAAGAACATGGTCTAGTGCTTCGCCACGTTTTTTTGCTGCTTTAATGTAAATGTTTAAACTGTTTTTTATTTTATCTTGCCCAACATATTCTTCCATTGTGGTGGGACGAAGTGTGTTTTCAACATCTTCATCTTCCATGTTTTTTGTGCTGGTTATAAATCTTTCGTCTTCCATAAGACCTCGAAATTTTTTTATTTTTTTATAAACTTAAAATTATTTTATGAAGTTAATTTTTTTTATAAAAATTTTTAAATTATTTTTATAAAAGTTTTTAAATTTATTAACTTAAAAATTAGTTCATGTTTTTTAATGCTTTTTGAACAATGCTTTCAGTTGTGTCGTTTTCAAGGGCAACTTTTTTAACAAGTTTTAAAGCATCAAATTTGCTAAGGCCCATATTAACCAAAAGTTCGCATGCTTCATCACAGGCAGTGGAAGTTGTTTCATTAAATGAAGTAAATTCGTTTAGAACTGAACCACTTAGATCGCCCAACTTGCCTTTAAGTTCAAGCACAATGCGTTCAGCAGTTTTTTTGCCAATGCCCTTTGCTTGTGAAATGGTTTTAACATCGCCAGAAATTATGCATGAAATTAAATTTTGAACGCTTATTGAACTTAAAATTACAAGTGCCATTTTTGCACCAACGCCAGACACTGTTATAAGTTCCAAAAACAAATTTTTTTCTTCTTTTGTTAAAAACCCAAACAAAGAAAAAGCATCTTCTCTAACATGCAGATATGTGTAAACTTTTGCAAATTCGCCAACATTTGGTAAATTTGAAAGTGTGTTTGTTGAAACAAAAATTTCGTACCCCACACCTGCATTTTCAATTATTACTGAGTTTTCAGTTTTATCTTCAATTATTCCACTTATGAAAGCATACATAATTTGTTTCCTTTTTTCTAATTACTTTTGGTTATTTTCAATATTTTATTGTTTTTAGTTATTGTTTAAATAACTGGTTATTATTTAATAACTTATTTAATTTTTAATTTTAATTAAAATCTATTTAATTTTTCTATAATTTTGTTTAACTTTTGTTTTTTTCATTTAGTTAAAATTCAAGTTTTAGCCTATTATTCAAATTTCAACCCATATTAGTATAAAACATTTACAGTAAAACACCAAACTAAATTTGTGTTATTTAATTTGGGTGTTTGACAAAAATGTGTTGGTTTGGCTGTGGCAAAGTGCAACTGCCAAAGCATCGGCTGCATCATCTGGTTTTGGCACTTTTGATAAGTTTAAAATTGCTTTAACCATGTATTGAATTTGTTGTTTTTCTGCCCTGCCATTGCCAGTTAGTGCTTGTTTGATTTGAAGCGGAGTGTATTCAAACAGTTTTTCTTCGCCCAAATTTTTTACTGCTGACAACAAAATTACCCCACGAGCCATTGCAACATTAATAACGGTTTTTTGGTTGGTGTGATAAAATAACTCTTCCATGGCAAAACAATCGGGTTTATATTTTTTTATTAAGTATTCAATGCCATCATAAATTTTGTTAAGCCTTGTTGACATTTTTAAACTTTTGTCGGTTTCAATTACGCCATAGTCAATAACGGTTGTTTGATTTCTACTTTTTTCAATTACGCCAAATCCAACAATGGCATAACCCGGGTCAATGCCTAAAATTATCATAATAATTCCTTTTTTATGTATTATGCAAATCTTAAAAAACAGCCTTATTTTCAAGATTTTTTGTTTATAATAAAAGTTTAAATAAATTTAAAAATTTTGTCAAATAATTTGTGCTATTAGAACATTAGTTTGATTAAATTGTGGAAAGATTTGTTTAATAACCACAACATAAAATGCTTTTGTTTGCACTATATTTTTCGTGTTAAAAATAACACAAGTTTTGTTTGTTTTTTTAAGTTTAATTAAAGTCGTGCCTTGTTTGTTTTTGGTTCAAAACAAACATTTAATTTGTTTGTAATATTTTTTATTGTTTAATTTAAACACTTAAATTGTTTATAATATTTGTTTGCATACCTAAAAAAAATTGAGTATTTTAAAACTCAATTTTTTTATTTTATTATTCTTCATCATCTTCTTCTGGAAGGTCAACGTTATGGTAAACTTCTTGAACATCATCGTTATCTTCCAAAGCATCAATTAATTTGTTAAAACTTGACAACTTATCTTCTGGCAAAGTTAAATAACTTGCTGGAACAAGGTCTAGTTCTGCACTGTCAACTTCAATTTTGTTGTTTTCAAAATATTCTTTTACTGCATCAAAGTTTTCAGGAGTTGAAATTATTTCATAGTAAGTGTCGTATGTAACGGTGTCGTCTGCACCAGATTCTAGTGCGTGCATCATAATTTCATCTTCACTAATACCAATTCCCTTTGGAACAATTATTATGCCCTTTTTGGAAAATAAGTATGAAACACAATTTGTTGAACCCAAACTGCCACCAAACTTATCAAATAAGTGGCGAACATCGCTTGCTGTTCGGTTTTTGTTGTCGGTTAAGGCTTCAACAATTATTGCTGAACCGCCAGGGCCATAACCTTCATATGTGATGGCCTCGTAGTTAACTGAACCAAGTTCTCCGTTTGCACGTTTAATGGAACGAGTGATGTTGTCGTTTGGCATGTTGTTTGCACGTGCTTTTGCAATTAAGTTTTTAAGCTTTGCATTAGAGTTTGGGTCAGGTCCGCCTTCCTTAACTGCAACTTGAATTTCACGACCAATTTTTGTAAAAATTTTGCCAGTTGCAGCATCGTTTTTTGCTTTTATGTTTTTAATTTTGCTAAACTTGTTATGTCCTGACATGTTTTTCTCCTTTTTTATTATTTTATTTCGTACATAAGAATGCTTGCAGACACTGCTGCATTTAAACTTTCAACATTGTTTTGCATTGGAATTGTTACGGTTATGTCGCTTAAATTTTGAAGTGTTTTTGAAACCCCATTTCCTTCATTTCCAATAATTAACCCAAAAACACCATTTATGTTTGCTTGGTTTGGGTTAACACCAGAAAGGTTTGCAGAAACTAATTGAAAGCCCTTTTCTGTTTTTAGTTTTGAAAGTTCTTCAACTGTTAAATTTGTGAAATTAACATTGAACACATACCCCATGCTGCTTCTAATAACTTTTGGCAAAAATGGAAAAACAGAATTAATTGAAACTATGTTTTTAAAGCCAAAAGTAAGTGCACTTCTTAAAATTGAACCTAAGTTTGATGGGTCTTGCAAATTATCAATTACCAAAAATTTTTCATCAAAATTAAAGTTTTGTTTTTTAGGAAGTTCGAATATGGCAAAAATGCCAGCATGCGTTACAGTTTCTGATAGTTTGTTGGCAACAGCTTCTGTTATTTTGTAAGTTTGATTTTCAAATTTACTTATCACATCAGAAAACTTTTCTAGTTTGCTTTCTTCAACAAAAAGCCTTGAAAGTGTGTGCCCACTGTTAATTAAATCATAAATGATTTTTTCGCCTTCAACAAAACAAAGGTTGTTTGAAATTATGTCCTTTTTTTGTTTTAAGGAATTTGTGAATTTTACAGTTGGATTTGATGGTGATGTAATTTCTTTAATCATATTAACCTTAAAATGTTTTTATTTTATAACGAAATTAAAACCTATATAAATTTTACATAGGTTTTAATTTTTTTGTTATGCTAATTTAGATTTTGCTGTTTCGCAAAGTGCTTTAAATGCATTTGCATCGTTTAATGCAATGTCTGCTAAAACTTTACGGTTTAAGTTGATGTTTGCAAGTTTTAGTCCGTGCATGAATTTGCTGTAAGATAATCCGTTCATACGGCAACCAGCATTAATTCTTGCAATCCACAAACTGCGGAAATCACGTTTTTTAAGTCTTCTGCCAACATATGCATATTGACCACTTTTCATAACTGCTTGGTTTGCAACACGATATAATTTGCTTCTAGCACCCCTGTAACCTTTGGCTGCTTTTAAAACTTTTTTACGATTTTTGTTTGCGTTAACTGCTCTTTTAACTCTCATTGTAATTCTCCTTATTCTGTAATACTATTGGTTAAGCATTGATTTAATATTTTTTTCATCTGCTTTTGACACATAAGCAGGTTGACGTAATGCCATTTTACGTGCAGGTGCTTTTTTGGTTAAAATGTGTCTGCGGTTTTGTTGTGAACGTTTAATTTTTCCACTAGGTTTAACTGAAAAACGTTTTTTTGCTGTGCTTCTTGTTTTTTGTTTAGGCATAATTGTTCTCCTTAAATTGTAATATTTTTTTATGTTTTTAATTTTTGCACAATTGTGCGGTTTGCAAAGTTATGTTACTTTGCGTTTTTTGGCGATATTACCATAATAATTTGTCTGCCGTTTATTGCCGCAGGTGTTGTAACCTCGCCAACGTCAGCAACTAAATTTGCAAATTTTTCCATAATAGGCAAACCCATTTGAGGGTTTTGAAGTTGACGGCCAAACATACGCAAAACAACTTTAACTTTGTCGCCATTAGTTAAAAACTTTTTAACATTTTTTGCTTTAAAGTTTAAGTCATTATCAGCAATGTTCATGCTTAATTGCATACCCTTAACTTCTGCAACTTTTTGTTTTTTCTTGGCATCTTTTTCACGTTTTATCATGTCAAAACGATATTTGCCATAGTCCATAATTTTGCATACTGGTGGATTTGCAACAGGTGAAATTAGCACAAGGTCTAGCCCTTGTTCGTCGGCAATGCGTTTTGCTTCATCTAAACTAACAATGCCATAGGTTACGCCCATTTCTCCGTTTAATCTAACTTCGGTTGCTTTAATTTGCTCATTAATTAGTAACTCTTTAATGGCTGTATCCTCCTAAAATAAAATTAAAAAGTGGGTTAAAATGCACCCACTTCTCACATAAAAAATAAATTAATTTTGTTATTTAATTTAGTTTTTATTACCAAGCGAAAATGTTTCATTTGCTGGTGAGAAGTTAAGTACCTCTACTTTTTATGGACTAATTATATATTACAACAAAAACTTTGTCAACGGTTTTTTGTGTGTTTTTAGGCAGAAAAAAAGCAAGTTAATTTTAACCTGCTTTTTAGTTTGAATAAACTTGTGAGTTTGTTGCATTTCCAACAAAGTTTAAAAATCTTTTTGCCATGCTAGTTCCTTCATTGCTTACGCATATTGCACATATTTTTTTGTTTTTTATGTGTTTTAAAGCCATATTTATCATTATTAGTGGCAAATTTGGTTGCCTAAACTGTTTCAAAATTAAAATTGATGGCAAATAACAATAATGCGATTTTGTTAAAAAATCTGCTGAATTAAAATTTATGTCGCCACTAAATTTTAAGTTTGTAATGTTACAAAACAATTTTTTTGAAATGTTTGCAATTATTAAATATCCAACAATTTTATTGTTTTCCAAACACAAAACAATTTTTGCTTTGTTAACGTAACGACAATACCAATTTGGTTTAACTGTTGTGCCGTAATAGGTTTTATCTAATTGATAAATTGGCTTTATTAAACTTGGTTCAAAATTTTGAATTTTTAACTGCATAGGTTACTTAATTTCTTTTGATTTTATTTCAGCCAAAATGTTTTCAACAAATTGGTTTATGGTTAATACGCCTTTGTCGCCTTCCTTGCGATGGCGAACTGCAACTTTATTTTCAGCCATTTCCTTGTCGCCAACAACAAGCATATATGGAACTTTTTCTAGTTGTGCTTCCCTAATTTTTTTGCCGATTTTTTCGTTTCTGTCGTCAAGCTCAACTCTAATTCCATTATCTTCTAAAACGGCTTTAACATTTTTAGCATATTGTAGTTGAGCATCGGAAATGTTTAAAATTTTAACTTGAACTGGTGAAAGCCATGTTGGGAATGCCCCTGCAAAGTTTTCAATTAAAACTGCAATCATACGTTCAAGTGAGCCATAAACAACACGATGAATCATTATTGGTTCCTTTAAACTTCCATCGCTGTCAACATATGTTAAGTTAAAACGTTTTGGAAGTTGCATATCTAACTGAATTGTTCCACATTGCCATTCTCTACCAATGCAATCGGTTACGTGAATGTCAATTTTTGGTCCATAAAAAGCACCATCGCCTTCATTAATTTTATAATCTAAGTTCATGTGTTCTAGTGCGTTTTTAAGTGCTGTTTCTGCCATTTCCCATTCCGAAACTTCGCCAATGTGGCTTTCTGGCATGGTGGAAAGTTCAACAGAATATTTCAAACCAAAAGTTGTGTAAACTTGGTCAACAAGTTTCATAACATTTTTAATTTCATCTTCAATTTGGCTTGGAAGCATGAAAATGTGTGCATCATCTTGTGTGAAGCATCTAACACGCAAAAGTCCGTTTAGTGTTCCGCTTGCTTCGTGACGATGAACTTTTCCTAGTTCGCCAACCCTTAGTGGAAATTCCTTGTAGGAATGAATGTTTTGTTGATAGTAAAGCATTCCGCCTGGGCAGTTCATTGGTTTTATTGCAAAAGTGTCGTCTTCAACTTTAAATGTGTACATATTTGCTTGATAATGGTCCCAGTGCCCGCTAATTTCCCAAAGTTCGCGGCTCATTGCCATTGGAGTTTCAATTTCAACATAGCCTGCTTTTTTGTGAATTTCACGCCAAAATTCTATTAAAGTGTTTTTAAGTTGCAACCCCTTTGGCATGTAGGTTGGCATGCCCTTTGCATAGTCGGAAATGAAATATAGTCCAAGTTCCTTGCCAAGTTTGCGGTGGTCACGTTTTAGTGCTTCTTCCATCATGGCAACATAATTTTTTAGGTCTTCTTTGTTTAAGAACCCATAGCAATAAACACGTTGCAACATCTTATTTTTTTCGTTACCACGCCAATATGCTCCATTAACTTTGTTAATTTTGAAAGCAAAGCCACGCAAAAATTTTGTGTTTTCAACGTGAGGTCCGCGGCACAAATCAACAAAATCGGAACCAGTTTTGTAAATTGTTATAATTTCGTTTTCTGGTAGTTCGTTAATTAGTTCTTCCTTATATTCGTTCCCCTTAAAAATTTTTAACGCTTCTTGTTTTGAAACTTCTTGTCTAACAAAGTCTTCGTTGTTTTTTATTATTGCGTTCATTTTTTCTTCAATTTGCTTAAAATCTTCTGGGGTTATGGAATGATTTAGGTCAATGTCATAATAAAAACCATTGTCAATTGCAGGACCAATTGTTAACTTAACATCTGGCCAAATTTGAGTTAATGCTTTTGCAAGCACGTGTGCCATGCTGTGGCGATACATATGAAGTTTTTCTTCTAATTCTTTTTCCATGTTAATAATCTCCTTTTTGTTTGTTGGGCTTTATAAAAAACAAAAAGCCCTTTGAAATTTTCAAAGGACGAATAAACTTATCCGTGGTTCCACCTTAATTGCAACAAATTGTTGCCACTTTAACTTGTTTTTTTCCTAAAACAACAAAAGGTTCAGTCCAAAAAGTGGTTTCAAAATTAATTTTAAGCAAGTGCTCTCAGCAAAACGCACCATTCTCTGTAACTTAAAGGTTTAATTTCTACTTGTTTTTTATCAACCTGAAATTAATTTTACGCTTTATATTATATGTTTTAAAACCTTTAATGTCAATATAATTTAAACCAATAAATTTACTTTTTTATTAAAAATGTAATAGATAATTTTGAAGGTGTTGTTTGTTAGCATTCCGGCACAATGCAAATTTATTGTTTTTGGTGCAAGTGTTATTAAACCCGAAATTAGTTCCAGTTCAATGTTGTTTGTTTTTAGTGCTTCGTTAAACACAATTATGTTATTGTTTTCATCAGCAAGCACAAAATTGCTTCCGTTAAAATAGACATCAATGCTTTTTCTTTTTGGTGTTATGGAACTTATTAAAAATTTTAACATTTCCAAAAATGTTTCACTTTCCAAAAATAAAGTGTTGTTTGCACAAACGCTTGCAATTTGTTCCCATTTTAGTTGCAAGCTTTTTAGTTTGAATTTATAAAACGAATCTAGCACCAAACCATAATTTAATTCCAATTTGTTTAAAACTTCAAAAAAATCTTCTTCAAAATTAAAAAGTATTAAGCACTTAACAAATGCAGTTTTAAATTCGGCACTTAAATTTTTTAGGTTTAGCATGTTTAAAAAATATTTTTCTTTATAAATTAACACAATGCTTTCGGCAATAATTCTTTTTAGTTTTTCAATAATTTTTAGTTTGAATTTTTCTTCGCATGCAATGCTTAATGAGTTGTTGTTTAAAGCAGTTATAACATTGACGTTTTTAAATTTTATAGATTTTTCAATATATGACAAATGCTTAACATCGTTTTGGTTTGTTTCAATAAAAAATTCCCACATAAAATTTCCTTTCTTAAAAAATAGTATATGAAAATTTGATTGAAATATTTATTAAGATTAATTTGATTAATAAAACTTTTATGTAAAAAAAACACTTTAACAAAAAAGTTAAAGTGCTTATATTTTTTAGTGTTTTTTAATGTTTAAAATTATTTTTAGCTTTAAATTTGGTAGTTTCCAGTAACAACAACATCAACACCAAGGCTACAAACATTTTTTATTACCACATCGCCTGCTTTTGCACTGTTAACAAAAACCTTTTCAATTTCGGCTAAAACATCTTTAATTTTGTTTTTTGGAACAAGATTTGTTGTTTTAACTGGCAAAACACCTTTTTTTGTTTGGATTAGTGCTGTAACCATTCTCATTGGGTTTGTTAGTTCTGATTTTCCATAAGTTTCGCCACGAACACACGAGTTGCCAGTAACTTTTATTTCATTTCCAACTTTTTCAACTGTTAATTCACAGCCAACCGGACACATTATGCAAACTGTTTTCATTACTGCCCCCTTACTAAAACTGTTACATCGCCTGTAATTTTAGATTTTTCAATTTCTATTTTTTGCATTTCGCCAGCATTTGCAGCCAAAACAAATTTTGAATAAATTTCTTTTCCATCACAATTTAAGGTTATAAACGATTTTGTTATTCTTGCACTTAGTCTAAAATATATAACCAAATTGTTTGAGTCAGACAAATATGCTTCGGTTGGAGAAACATATTTAACACCATTTCCTGCAACAACCTTAATTGGCTTGTTGTAAGATAATTTTCCTAATGCAAATTTTGCTGCATTTTTGCCCGCAAGCATGCTTTCTTCCGTAACATTATCAACAAGGTCATGCACATGCAAAACATTTCCACAACTAAAAACTCCTGGCAAATTGGTTTCTCTGAACTCGTTAATAAATGCACCACCGGTTGCGGGATTTATGTTTAAGCCCTTAACCAAGTCAACTTCCGGAATTAATCCAACCGACAAAATTAAGCAGTCGCATTTAACAAATTTTTCGGTTTCTGGTTTTGGAGTGAATCCATCAACTTCGGCAACATAAACACCTTCTAACCTTGTGTTTCCAACAACACGAGTTACGGTGTGTTTTAGTTTTAATGGAATGTTGTTGTCGTTTAGGCACTGAACAATGTTTCGTTTTAGTCCGCCAGACTCGGGCATAATTTCCAAAACTTCCAAAACTTTTGCTCCTTCATAGGTTAATCTGCGTGCCATAATTAAGCCAATGTCGCCCGAACCCAAAATAACAACATTTTTGCCAGGTAATTTTCCATGAACGTTAACCATTTTTTGCACCTGACCTGCTGTGTAAACCCCAACAGGACGAGAGCCCAAAAGGGTTATGCCAGCAGGTGTTTTTTCACGACAGCCCATGGCAAGAACAATTGCTTTTGCTTTAACCAAAGTTTGTCCGTTTTGATTGATTATTGTAACATTTAAGCCATCTATGTTAATTACAAAAGTGTTAAGCAAAACATCAACTTTTGTTTGTTTTAGCAAGTTTTCAAATCTAATGGCATATTCTGGCCCTGTTAGTTCTTCCTTGAAATAATGCAAACCAAAACCATTGTGAATGCATTGGTTTAAAATTCCACCCAGTTTTTCGTTACGTTCAATAATTAATGTTTTTGCACCTTGTTTATAACTTTCAATGGCAGCAGCCATTCCAGCAGGTCCGCCACCAATTACGCAAACGTCATAGTTTAATACTTTTCCCATAATATTTTCCTTTATTTTTTAGGATTTATGTTTGAAACATAAAAATTTGAACCCAAGTTTTCTTTTACAACTTCATTTTCTGGAATTTTGCAAGTTTTGCTTATTGTGCTTATTACTTTTGTTAAGCAAAAACCACCTTGACACCTGCCCATTCCTGCCCTAACACGGCGTTTAACAGCATCAACACTGTTTGGTTTTAATGGCGAATTTAATGCTTCCTTAATTTCGCCTAAACTAACGCATTCGCATTTGCAAATAATTTTTCCGTAATCTGGATTGGATTTAATTAAAGCATTACGCTTGCTTTCGGTTAAATCGTTTAAGCATGTGTAAGGTTTGCGTTTTATCATTTTTTTGTCGGGAGCTTTTATGTTTAAAAGTTCTTCTGCAACATATTCTGCAATGGCAGGAGCACTTGTTAAGCCTGGTGAACAAATTCCTGCAAGGTTAACAATATTTGGTTTTGCTTTTGAAAGTTCAACAACAAAATCATCTCCGCAAATTGTTCTAACGCCAGCAAAGTTTCGAATGTTCTTTTTAAATGGAACATTTTTAATAATTCCGCTTGCCTTTTGCACAATTTCGTTTAAACCATTTAAAGTTGTTATGGTGGAACTATCGCTAACATATGAAGTTGGACCAACAATTGTTTGACCATGCACTGTTGGAGTTATTAGCACACCCTTACTAAATTTGCTTGGAAGTGGAAAAATTGTTAAATTTGTTATTGGATTTTCTAGTTTATCAAGCAAATAATATTCCCCACGTCTAAATTCAATTTCGTGTTGTTCTGCTCCTAAAATTTTTGCAACTTCGTTGTAGCCTGCTCCTGCCGAGTTAATTATGGTTTTTGCACAAACTTCAAAATTTTTGGCACTTAATTTGTAACCTGAATCAACTTTTTCGCATTTAAAAATTTCGGTGTTAAACACCACTTTTGCACCATTTAAAACTGCTTCTTCGGCAAGTGCTATGGCAAACAAATATGGCGAAGAAATTGCAGAAGTTTCCGCATATAAACCAACTGTTATGTTGTCACTTAGGCTTGGAACTTTTTTAATTAATTCTTCACGGTTTAGAATGTGAAGCCCCGTAACACCATTTTTAATGCCACGATTATATAAGTCTTTAACAACATCTAATTCTTGGCCCACAACAAGTGCACCACAATTGTTAATTGGAACACCCAATTGTTTTGTAAGTTCCTTCCAAAGTTTGTTGCCCCTAACATTAAATTTTGCTTTTAATGTGTTTGGTTTGCAATCGAAACCAGCATGAATTATGCCACTGTTTGCTTTTGTTGCACCAAGCGCAACATCGTTACCTTTTTCAATTAAAATTACTTTTAAGTTTTTTCTGGTTAGTTTGTTTAAAATTGCACAACCAACAACACCACCACCAATTATTGCAACATCATAATTCATAGCATACCCCTAAAAAATTTTGTTTAATTTACGAAAAATTTAAAAATTACTTTTTAATTTGTTTTAAATTATGTTCTTTTATTTTTTACACTTTAACTTTAAAAATGTAATTACTAAAACTTAAAAAACTAATTACTAACTAATTATATCAAAAAAAGATTAAATAACTAAATAAATAACTAATTTGTTTTAAATTTTTTACAAAATTTGTTAAAATGAAAGCAAGTTAAAATTAGGGGGTAATTTTTTTTGAACAAAAAATATATTTTAGGGATTGATGAAGGAACAACAAGTGTTAGAACTGTTTTGTTTAACACCGACACAAACGAAATTGAAAACATTGAAAAAGTTAAATTTCATCAATACTACCCAAAGCCTGGCTGGGTTGAACATGATGCCGAAGAAATTTGGAATGCAACTTTAAAAACATTAAACGACACAATTGAAAAGTTTAATTTAACGCAAGATAATGTTTTTGGCATTGGTATAACTAATCAGCGTGAAACCACTGTTGCATGGAACAAGTTAACAAACAAAAGTGTTTGCAAAGCAATTGTTTGGCAATGCAGGCGCACAGCAGATTTTTGTAAAACCATAAAAAACAAAATTTACATTAAAAAAGCCACAGGGCTTATTGTTGATGCATATTTTTCAGCAACAAAAATGAGATGGATGCTTAATAATGAACCAGAAGTTAAAAAGTTAGCAAAAACCAACAACTTGCGTTTTGGAACAATTGATGCGTTTTTGGTTAGTAAATTAACAAATGGAAAAAGTTTTTACACCGATGTTACAAATGCATCACGCACCATGCTTTACAACATTTCAAAAAATTGTTGGGATGAAAAACTTTTAAAACAGTTTGGCATAAGCAAAAATTGGTTACCTGAAATTAAGCCTTGTAGTTACAATTTTGGAATGGCAGAAACAATTTGTGGAGATATTCCAATTTTAAGCATTATTGGCGACCAACAATCATCACTGTTTGGTCAAGGTTGCTTTTTTGAAGGTATGGCAAAATGCACATATGGAACAGGTGCTTTTATTTTGATGAACACAGGCGATGTTTTGGACATTTCCAACAAAAAAATGTTAACCACTGTTGCATGGAAAATTGGCAACAAAACAACATATGCTTTGGAAGGTAGTGTTTTTAATGCTGGTGCTGCCCTTGAATGGGGAAACAGGCTTGGACTTTTTAACAACTCGCGTGAAACTTCTGCCCTTGCCGAAAGCATTCCTTCAAACGAAGGTGTTTATTGTGTTCCAGCATTTACTGGTTTGGGTGCACCATATTGGGATTCGGAAGCAAAAGGAATTATTTGTGGAATTACTGGTGGAACAACAAAAGCACATGTTAGCCGTGCAATTTTGGAAAGCATGGCATATTCAATTTTTGACATTATTGAAACCATGAAAAAAAGCAATATTCCACTTAAAGAACTTAGGTGTGATGGCGGAGTTAGCAAAAACGACTTTTTATTGCAATTTCAGTCGGATATAACTGGTGTTAAACTATTACGACAAGAAAGCATTGAAGCCACAGTTTTAGGAACAATTTACATGGCTGGATTGTCGTGTGGAAAATACAAAAACTTATCGGAAATTTCAAAGTTAATATCATTTAAAGATGAATTTACAGCAAAAATGGACTTAAAAGAAAAAAATAAATTAATTAATGGTTGGCACAAAGCAGTTAAAAAATGCTTAACCAAAATTTAAGGAGAAAAAAATATGCGAAAAGAAATTGTTGTTGGATATGAAAACAAAGATTTGGTTGGATACTTTTGGGATGAAGTTGCTTCTCCAAAAGCAGTTGTTCAAATTGTTCATGGAATGCAAGAACATGCAAAACGTTATGATGATTTTGCAAAGTTTTTAAACAGTAAAGGTTTCATTGTTTTTGCAAGTGATTTAAGGGGGCATGGTGAAACTTGCGGAAATGTTAAGGACCTAGGACACACAAATGGTGACATTTTCAATGAAATTGTTAAGGACCAAATTATTATTACGGAACTTTTACAAAAACAATATGGCTTGCCTGTTTATGTTTTGGGTCATTCCTTTGGCTCGTTTATAACACAACGTTACATTCAGGAATGTTCACTTGCAAAAAAAGTTGTTATTTGTGGCAGTGCTTACACAAAAACATTTATTATGTGGATGGGCGGACTTGTTGCAAACTTAACTGCCCTATTTAAAGGAAGTCACACCCGTGCAAGGCTTATTGAAAAACTAAGTTTTGGAAGTTACGCAAAAAATTTTGAACACGGAAACTGGTTGTGTTCTGATGAAAGTGTGTTTGAAGCATATAAAAAAGATGAATATTGCGGAACACCATTTCCTGTTTGTTTTTATAAAAGCATGTTTAAAAATGTGTTTAACAACTATAAACACTTAAAAAACATTAGTAAAGACCAGCAAGTGTTTTTAATTGCTGGTGACAAAGACCCAGTTGGTGAAAATGGAAAGTTGGTTGAAAAACTTTATGCGGTTTACAAAAAACACGGTGTTGATGTTTCATTAAAACTTTATAAAAATGACCGACACGAAATTTTGAACGGTGTTAACAAACACGAAGTTTATGCTGATGTTGTTAACTTTTTTGAAAAATAAATAAATTTTAATTAAACAAAAATACGAATTAAAAAACACACAATTTATGTGTGTTTTTTTGCTTAATTTGGGCAAAATTTAACATTTTGCATAGTTTGTTTGCATAGCACGCAAATTTAATATTTTAAACAAGTTTGAATGTTAATGTTGAAGGGTTATGGTCGGAAAATTCAAAATTAACACTTTCACCCAAAACCAAGTTTGTTACATTTTCAACAACCACATTGTCACTTACAATAAAGCCATCTAAAACAACTGTGTAATTAACACCTTTTGTGTAAGGCATGTCGGTTGAACGGCAAGTTGCATCATCTGTTGCAGCAGCAAAATTGAAATGCTCTGGTAAATCTTCGTTTGTAAGCTCAAACACCCACTCTGGAATTTCTTGCTCAGTTTCAAACAAATTTAAGCTGTTAGCAATGTCGTGGTTAAAGTCGCCACCAGCAATAACATAATTGCCCTTTTCATATTCGCTGGTTAAAATTGAATTTAGTTTTTCTAGTTGTTTTTGTCTGATTTTTCCACCTTCATCGTAAGCAGACATATGTGAATTAATTAACACTAATTGTTTGCCATTTTCCAAATTAATTCTGTTAATTGAAAAGCAACGGTCTAGGTCAAAAAATTTGTTAGGAAAACTTTCGTCAACTGGATATGAAATTCGGGTGGATTCATCAATTTTATACTTGCTGAATGTTGCAACTCCTGCTGTGTTTGCTCCGTGTGGGTCGTTGAATGGATACAACAAATATGCTGAATGAAAGTTTTCTGCAAATGTGTAGCCCATGTTTTCGTTTATGCCTTTAAGCATTTCCAACTGATTAACATTGTGACTGCGTGTTCCTTTTGTGTCAACTTCTTGGAAAAAATAGAAGTCGGAATTTAAGGTTTTTGCAACGTTTATTACTCCATTTGTGTTGTCTAAAACAACTTGTTTGTTTTTTGCAGTGCTGTTTTTGCCTGTAACCTCTTTTCCGTTTTTCATTTTTCCACTATCCATAAAAAATGAAAATTCATGATTGTATGCGCCAAACCCAATGTTGTATGTTGTGATTTTGTAGGAAGTGTTGGTTTGAACAACATTTGTTTGATTATTGTTTATTTCTAGTGTTAAATTATCTTCAATTCTGTAATATTGTGCAGCAACATAAATAACATAGCCTGCAACAACTAAAATTAAAAGTCCAATTAAACTTGCAAGAACTATTGCAGTTATTTTAAAAACTTTTTTTGCCATTTTTGTTTTCTCCCTTAATTTCTTTTTTCCTTGGTGTTTTAAAGCAAAAACAATTGACTTATTAATTTAAGTATAACCCAAAACACTATTTAAAACAAATTAATTTTGTGTTTAAATTTTTTATGTTAATTTTATGTTTTGTAACTATGTTTGTAACTATGATTTTAAATTTGATTATAAATAAAATAACTATTTAATTGAAAATATAATTTCAATTATTTAACACAAAACTTAAATTATGGTTAAAATTAGACCAATAATAACAATTACGCAACTAAAAAGCTTTAAAATTAAATGTTTTTCCTTGTAAATTAATCCACCCACAAACACACTAACAATTAGTGAACTTTGCCTAAGTAATGTCATTAAAATTACGCTTGCATTTGGGTTTGATGCAGCAACAAAATGGCATTTGTCGGCAAGAAAACTTATGGCGCTTAGTGTTGGAATGAAAATGTTTGTTTTTATAGCGCAAAACTCAACTTTAGTTTTTGTTTTTAGCATAAACATTAAATAAAATATTACAATTAAAATAACGTAATAAAATTGTAAAGTTTGTGTTTGAACTTCTATTAAAATTACTTTATCTAAAAAAACAGAAATTGAAATTATTAGTGATGCCGACAATGTTAAGAAAACATGTTTAATTTTAACTTTTTGGTTTTTACTTTTGCCTGTTTTAAAATTCAAATTAGAAAGAGTTATTCCTAAAATTATAATAATCATGCCCAAAATTTTTAAACCACTTAATGATTCGTTTAAAAAAATTGCACCTAGTAGTGTTGAAAACAAAATTTTGCTTAACATTAAAATGCCATACAAACTAATTGGCACAAGTGTGATGGATTTAAACCCAAGTAACCACCCCAAAAACACGCAAAAGCTTTTAAGCAAAATTAGCATAAAATTTTTAATGCTTAAATAAAAAGTTGTAACTGTGGGAACAATTAAAACCAAACATATTAAGTTAAATAAAAGCAGAACATTTGAAACATTATTTTGTTTTAACGCTTCTTTTTTAACAATGTCGCTTGTGCCACAAAGCAAACCATATGTTAATGATAAAATTATCCAACTATCCATAATATTATCATATTTTTTTTGTTTAAAATGCGTTAAAAAAACACACTGATTTAAGTGTGTTTTTAATTAATTTTTTGTTTAAATTTTATTAACTTTATTTTAGATTTATTACTTACTTTTAATTTGTAAGTTTTAAATTTATTTTTTCTTTTTATGTTTTGCTTTTACAGTTTTTGTTTTATTAAACTTTGTTGCAAAAATTCTAACAGCATTCAAAATTGCAAGAACACTAACACCAACATCGGCAAAAATTGCTAAATACATTGGTGCCAAGTTGAAAATTCCTAAAATCATTATTGCAAGTTTTATAACTAAACAAAAAACAATGTTTTCTATTGCAATTTTGCGTGTTTTTTGTGCAATGGTTATGGAATCGTTTATGGAATTTATGTCGTCTGTCATAATTACAACATCGGAATATTCAATGGCACTATCACTTCCCTTAATTCCCATTGCATAGCCAACAAAAGCGCTGTTTAACACTGGTGCATCGTTAACGCCATCTCCAACAAATCCAACAGAATTAAATTCTTTTTCAATTTTTTCAAATTCTTCAACTTTTTCTTGTGGCAAAAGATTACATTTGAAATCATCAACTCCAACATCATATGAAACATATTGAGCGGTTGCTTTGTTGTCGCCTGTTAACATTATTGTTTTAATACTTTTACTTTTTAAACTTTCAATTGCAGGTTTTGCAGTTTCTTTTATAACATCAGAAACAACAACATAACCCAAATATTCTTTATTTTTTGCAACATAAATTATTGTTCCTGCAACTTCTTGCGGAGTGAATTTTATTTTTTTGCTTTTTAACAACTTTTCGTTTCCACAAACAACTTCGTTTCCTTCAATGGTTGCAACCACACCCTGCCCCATAATTTCTTTTGATGCAGAAATTAAGTTTTGATTAATTTTGTTGTTTCCAACAATGCACTTTGCAATTGGATGATTTGATGTGCTTTCAGCGTAAACTAATAACCTTAACATTTCGTTTTTGTTATCTTCTGCGCAAACTTCAGAAATTTTGAATTCGCCTTTTGTTATTGTTCCTGTTTTATCAAAACAAATTGCTTTTAATGAATTTATGTTATCTAAAACATTTGCTCCTTTAATTAACAAGCCATTTTTTGCACTTAGCCCTAAACCGCAATAATATGTTAGAGGAATTGAAATTACTAATGCACATGGGCAAGAAATAACTAAGAACACTGCCGCTCTTTTAACACCACCAACAATTCCATTTGAATAAAGTGGGAACAAAGCAAACAACAAAACTGCAATTAAAACAATAATTGGTGTGTAATATTTTGCAAATTTTGTTATAAAGTTTTCTGCTTTTGATTTTTTTGCTGAATTGTTTTCAACCAAATCCAAAATTTTTGCAACAGTTGAGTTTTCATATAAACTTAAAACCTTTGCATAAACTGGATTTGTTAAGTTTATTGACCCAGAATAAATTTTTGTGTTAACACTTGCATATTTTGGCATGCTTTCGCCAGTTATGGAACTTGTGTTAAAGTTTGTTTCTGATTTTATTATTTCAACATCGGTTGGCACTTTTTCGCCAACTTTTATTAAAATTATATCATTAACTTGCAACTCTTCTGGTTTTACAACTTCAACTTTTCCATCAACAATTTTGTTTGCGTATTCCGACTTTAAATTTATTATGTTACCAATTGCCGAACGTGATTTTTGAACAGCATGGTTTTGGAACAATTCACCAATTTGATATAAAAGCATTACGGAAACTGCTTCTGGCATTTCCTGAATGCAAAATGCTGCAATGGAAGCAATACTCATTAAAAAACGTTCATCTAAAAACTTTCCTTTAATTATGTTTTTTATTGCGCCCCAAATAACATCGTAGCCCACAACTAAATATGAAACAATGAAAATTAAAAACTTCCACCAAAAGCCAATTGGCAACGTTAAACCTAAAATAAACAAAAACGCACTAATATAAACTCTAATAAAATCATAGTTAAACCAATTAATTTTATATTTTTCTTCTTTCAACTTAACTTTTTCAGAAAAATTTTCAAGTTCTGGAAGTTCGTTTAAATTTTCTTCTTCAATAAGTTTGTTAATTTGTTCATCGGAAACATGAGCATGATTAACATTTGAAACTGTTACAACATTGTTTTTAAAGTTTTTGTTTTTGCTTTTTGCCTTTAATGAATCCAAATATTTTTGCTTACTTAAATTTTTAACAATAACATTTGGCAAAACTTTGCTTGTTACCTGTTGCAACATATCTTCAAGTTCTTGTTCAGTTTTAGTAAAATTATCTGTGGTTTCAACATACAATTTTAAATCAACAAAACTAAGGCTGGCACTTTTAATGTAACTAAGTTTTTTAATTGCACCTTCTAGTTTGCTTGCACAAACCGCACAATCAACACCAACAAGTTTAAAATTAACCTTCATTGTTCTGCTCCTTTTCACTAACGTGAATCCTACAAATGTTTAACAAGATGTTAATGTGCTCATCAATTAAAAAATATGTTACATAGTTGCCATTTTTTTTGCTGCCAACAATATAATTATTTTTTAAAATTTTAAGTTGATGTGAAACTAACGATTGCGAACTTGATGTTACTTGGGCTAATTCGTTAACTGTTTTTTCACTTTCAAGCAGTGAAAAAATTAGTTTTAATCTGGTGGTGTCACCAATAATTTTAAATATATTACCAACACGTTCAATTTCTTCATTGGTTGGCGGTGTGAACTTTTCCATAAAAATCCTTTTGAACTGTTATTAATATGGTATATGAATTTTGGTTCATATTCGTTACAACTAGTATATGAAAAGTTGTTCATATTGTCAACAAAAAATTTTAATTAATTTTAAAAAATAATTATTCAATGATATTTATAATTATGCATTAACAAACTTTTTTATAATTAGGCATTTTATGCGTTAATTTTTTTAAAGTTTAGAAGTTGTTTTGTTAATTTTTTAAAAAACTTTAAACTCATTTTGAATTAATAAGTTTAAATTGAATTAAAAATAAGTTTGTTAATTAAAACAAAAAAACCACAAAAATGTGGTTTTTTTTAAAATTTTAATTAACCTTCATATTGCCATTCTGGTTTTTTAAAGAAATCTTGTTTTGGTTCTAAGAATGTTGGTTTATGATTTTTTGGGTCTTTTACAAAGAAATATATGTCTTTTTCAATGTTTTTCCAATCAAAAATGGATTTGTCTAGTTTCAAAAACTCAACAACATGTTCAACACTGTCTGGTGCAATTGGATGCAACAGTGTTAAAGCCACACGTGACATGTAAAGTGCATCAACCAAAATTTGTTTGCCCTTTTCGGTGTTCGCTAAGTCATTAGAATAACCTGTTAGGGTTTTATTTATGTTTCTAATTAAAGTGTCAAGTTCGTAGCAAACCATGTGGAATTTGTGTTCATAAACTGCTTTTTCATATTTTAAAATTGTGCATAAACATTCATTTTTAACATTTTCACTAACTTCGCCATATGGCATTATTCCATCATAATCTTTTTGCCATGTGTAGCAAAGAGTTCTTAAAACACGATTGAACACATTGGTTAATAAGTTATATTCCCTAACAACTGGGTCTTGTTCGTTTGGATTTGCATCTGGGTTTAGTGGTTTAGGCATAAAACTTGCACTATTATTTCCAACATTCATTCCTAAAAAGTGGAAACGCAATTGTTCGGCGCTGTAATATTTTAAAAGATCGTTTGCCATTGGTGGTTTTACTGCTGAACTTGAACTTGCTTTTTTGTTTAGAAACAAAGTGTGTTTGTTTGCAACAATTTGAGGAATTGACAAATCTCCTTCTTTAACATTTATGGTTGGGTTTTCGCCTTGCATTGCAAACCACATTGCTGTTTGTGCTGGACCATAGAAATATATGTTGTCTTCGCCAATAAATTGATAAACTTTTGCATCTTTTGAGCACCACCAATCTTTTAATGTGTTTTCTTGTTTGGTTTCCATTAAATAGGTTTTAGTGAATGATATTGGTGCCCACAAACTTTCTGGCCAACACCAGAAAGTTAGGTTTTTAAGTTCTTTTGTGTCGGGTGCTTTAACTCCCCACTCAATGTTTCCTGTTAATCTAAATGGAACAAGTGTTTTGCCAGTTCGGTAACGTATTCCATTTTTTGTTAAAATTTCACAAGCCAATTCGCGGTTTGCAAGTTTTTCAAATTTTACAGTGAATGATGGTTTGTTATCAACAATAACTTCATGTTTTGGCAAGTTTGTTATTTTGTTAAATTCTTCCAAATATTCTTTTTTAATGTAAAGTTCTGGCTTTTTCAAAAACTCGTTAATTTCTTTTATAACATAACTTCTTGTTGGCGTTTTTTCACTTAAATATGTTGTCCATTCTTTTAACAAATCAATGTAGTTATCCAAATTAAAATACCAGTTGCCAATTTCTTTTAAAACTGGTTTTTTACCAGATAGCGTGCTAATTGGGTCTATTAATTCTTCTGGCATGTATTGATGTCCCAAATCGCATTCATCAGCATAAGCGTGTTCGCTTGCACATCCTTCAAATGGGCATTTACCCATAACTTGGCGACCATTTAAAAATGTTTGTTTTTCTTCATCATAAAATTGCAAAGTTTTTAAAGCACTTAAATTTTTTGTTTCCATTAATCTGTTAAAAACATCTTCCGACATTTTTTGATGAACATCTTTTGATTTGCCTAATCCAGATGCTCCAAAATAGTTTAATGAAATGTTGTAACTACTTAAAATTTGTTTGTGGATTTTATGAAATTTTGAAACATACTCTGTAATGCTTCCTTCAAACTCTTTTTTCTCAATTGCTTTTCTATATCCTTCCATTGCAGGGCTTCCATAGCAATCGGTGCCTGAAACATAAATAACATTTTTTTCTCCAATCCTGTCACGCAAAAAACGTGCAAAAAAATCGGAATGGATAAACAATGTTATGTGTCCGCAATGCAAAGATTTGTTGCCATATGGCATGCCTGATGTTACAATTGCCCTTGTTGGCCACACTGGTCTACGTTCTTTCATTCTGTTTAAAACTTCTGCTGTAATTCCCATAAAAATCTCCTTGTAATTACATATAATATTATCGGAAGTTTTGTCTGCAAGCGCCGTTAGGCATTTGCAAGCAAAACTAATGTTTTTTCAAACTGCAGTGGCACAAGTTATTGTGCAAGTTGCGTTAGTAAACTTTAAAATTTAACTTGTTTAAATTTTAACACCTCATAGTTTATATTATCGGAAGTTGTAGGCAAGCAGCCCGCAGGGATATTTGCATACAACTGATGGTTATTCAAACTGTGATGCCACAATTTATTGTGGAATTGCCATCGGCAATTTAAAATTTGCTTGTTCAAATTTTAATATCACGTAGTTTATATTATCGGAAGTTGAAGGCAAGCAGCCCGTAAGGGACAAAAGCATACAACTGATGTTTATTCAAACTGCGGTGACACAATTTATTGTGTGGTTTGCATAGGCAAACATTAAAATTTAACTTGCTTAAATTTTAACACCTCATAGTTTATATTATCACACAAAAATGAAATTAGGCAACTTTTATAAAACATAATTCAAAAAAATCCCCAAAAATGGTGGTATTTTAATTATCGGAAATTGTTGTCAAGCAGCCCGCAGGGACATTTGACAGCAACTGATGGTTATTCAAACTGCGGTGACACAAGTTATTGTGTGGTTTGCGTAAGCAAACATTAAAATTAAAATATAATTATAAATTTTACACAACATATTTTTATATCAGGTTTTAAAATTAAACCAATTTTTTTATGGTGGAAAATGTATTTTAATTATCATGCAAAAGCAAAAAACTTAATTAAAAATGGGAAATTAATTGATTACAAAATTGTTGAAAAATATAACAACATTTCGCCTGCTTTGCTTCTAATTTTTGATGAATTAATTATGCCAATAAGACAACATAGGTGGCAGGAATATTTTGATTTGATTGAACAAATGAATGCTGATGAAAAATAAAATACTTAATTAGTTTTGCGTTGTTTGTGTTAATGGTTGCATTGTCAATCAAATATTAAAAAACAAGAATGTGGTTAATTCTTGTTTTTTACAATTTTACTAAATGTGTTGTTTGTTAGCATTTCCTTTTTTTGTTTTAGTTCTGTTTCAAATTCCTTCAAGTAATTTTTTACTGCACTTTCTGTGTCATATTTTTCTTTGTCACCAAACAAACTTGTGTTTTTTGCACGTTCCCATTCACACTTGCAATATATGGTTGAATATGTTTGCAAATATTCAATTCCGGTTTTTAATGTTTCAAAAATTTTTTCTTTTTCTTTTTTTGTTATGGTTTGAACATTTAAAATATAATTGAACAGCAAATCGTTTAATGCATTAAGCGTTTCACGCATTTCAATTTCGGCTGTGCCCTTATAGTTTATCGCATAAAAAATTTGTGATTTGTTGTATTCAAACTTTTTAAATTCTTCATTCAAATTTGCATTGGGTGTCATAAAAGAATAAATACTTTCAAAACAGTTGCTTAAACTTTGTTTTAAGTTTTGCATGGTTATTACCCTATTGGAAGTTATTAAGTCAGTGTAACGCTTTTTCTTGTTTGTTGATGCTGTTACAATGATGTTTACAATAACACCGCCCAAAGATAAAATTCCAACAATAAATGTTGCTAAGTTAAATTCGTTTGATAATGCCACACTAAGCAAATTAGATATGCTCATATTTTTACCTTCCCACCAAAATTTTGTGTGTTATGTGTTAAATTTTGCAATGTTAATTATTTTAGTTAAATTTTGTTATTACTAACACAAAACACCTAACACATAAATAATACCACAAAAATTGCATCAAACCAATAATTACCAGCAAAATATGGGTATTAACTTTAAATTTTGAGCAAAAATAATATTACAAAGTAATTTAACTTTGTAATTTATGGGAGGTGAACTGATATGGCAAGTAACAAAACTACTGCAAAATCTACTAACAGCACAAAAGCTTCTAGTTCAAGAGCTAAAACCAGTGCTAGAACAAGAGCAAAAAGTTCAACTGAAAGTTCTAATTCAACAACATCAAACAGAACTTCCAATAAAACTTCTTCTTCTCGTGCCACATCAAAAATGTCTGGTATGGGAACAAGTGCAAAAAGCACAAACTCTGCATCTCGCTTAGGTAGATCATGTTCAAAAACCACAGGCAAAACTAATGCTAAATCAAATAATAAAAAAGCATAGTTTGCAAAAAACATAGGCATTTTGCCTATGTTTTTTTGTGTGTTTAATTAAAACAATTTAATAAAATATTATGTTTGATTATGATAGTTTAATTAAAAAATAACAACCAACTGGTTGCTATTCTTTGGTGCCGAAGACCGGACTTGAACCGGTACGATGTTGCCACCGCAGGATTTTAAGTCCTGTGCGTCTGCCTATTCCGCCACTTCGGCATATAAATTGGAGGCACCGTCCAGATTCGAACTGGAGCATAAAGGTTTTGCAGACCTTGGCCTTACCGCTTGGCTACGGTGCCATTACTCTTTTAATCTTAACGAACCTAAATCGGCTTTTCCTTTTGTTAAAAATAAAATGGAGCGGAGGACGGGATTTGAACCCGCGACATTCGCCTTGGCAAGGCGACGCTCTACCGCTGAGCCACCCCCGCATAATTTAATGCCATAAAAATAAATGGTGGGAGTTATAGGGCTCGAACCTATGACCTCCTGCTTGTAAGGCAGATGCTCTCCCAACTGAGCTAAACTCCCATCCTTGAATATGCTGTGAAAATTTAAACTTGCTAAGTAAGTTGCCTTGCGTACCTAAAGGCAGATGCTCTCCCAACTGAGCTAAACTCCCACATCAATAATATTATTTTGTTAACGCTAATAAACCAATGTTTTATTGAACGCTCTTATAATATACCAAAACATTTAAAAAAAATCAACAATTTTTATTAAAAAAAATATTATTTTTTAATATTATTTTTTTTGTTTATTTTATTAATAAATTTATGATTGAAAGCAATTAAAATGTTACACATTTTTTTGTGTTTTTAACAGAAACTTTGTTGATTTTTTGAATGGAACTTATAAACCCAACAAATTAACTCATAAAAAAATAAAAAAACTCAAAAACGAAATTATTTCTGAGTTTTTAATTGATTTTATGTTATATTAAATTGGCTTATTCTAGGCTTATAATGTAATAATAAACCGGTTGACCACCCGAAAGCAAAGTAATGTCGCAATCAGGATATTTTTCTTCTAATCTTGCTTGAAGATTTTCAGCTTCTTCTTGTTTGATGTCTTTGCCATAGAAAAGTGTTATGTTAACAATGTCTTCTGTTTTGATTTTTTCAATTAAATCTATTGTTGTGTCGTTAACAAGCAAGCCTTTTGCTAAAATGTTGTTATCATCAAGCCCAATAATGTCGCCTTGATTTAGGTCAAAACCATCAACATGTGTTGTTCTTACTGCATATGTTACTGATGCAGATTTAACACTTTCTTTGCTGTTTGTCATGTTTTCAACATTTTCTTCGGCTGTTGCATCAGGATTGAAAGCAAGTGCCGCTGAAACACCTTCTGGAACAGATTTTGTTGGTATTACATGAACAATTTTTTTGGTTAATTCTTTTGCTTGTTGAGCAGCAAAAATTATGTTTTTGTTGTTTGGTAAAACAAAAACTTCTTTTGCTTGAACTTTGTCACATGCTTTGGCAATGTCATCGGCACTTGGGTTCATGGTTTGTCCACCCTCAATTATTGCATCAACCAAAATGTCATTAAACACTCCTGCAATTCCATCGCCTGGTGCAACTGCAACCATGCCAAATTGTTTCAAATTTGCCATTGCTTGTGTGCGTTGACGCTTTAATTCGCGGTTTTGTTCAAGCATATTTTCAATTTTTAAATTAATTAATTCGCCAAGTTCTAATGCAAAACCTAGGGCTTTGTTTGGTTCGTTTGTGTGAACGTGAACCTTAACAAGTTCAAGGTCGCCAATGCAAACAACACAGTCGCCAATTGTCATTAAAAACTCACGTAACTTGTCAATGTCGGAAACAGTGGTTTTCTTTTTCATGTGGGTAACCATGAATTCTGTGCAATATGCAAACTCAATGTCGCCCAAATTTTCAAGATTTATAATGTAATCGTTGCTATCGGAAGAAAATTGTTGAGATGCACTTTGTGGTTGGGCACCCATTTCTTCTTCAATGCTAATGTCAATATCTTCACCAAGAAGCATTTTTTGCATTCCTGTGAAAATAACAATTAAACCACGACCACCAGCATCAACAACGCCGGCTTTTTTAAGCACAGGCAACATTTCTGGTGTTTGTTGCAAAATTGCTTCACCATCAGTTAAAATAATTTCAAAAAATTGTTCGAAATCACTAACCTTTTTTGCTGCCTTTAATGCTGTTTCAGCCATAATTCTGATAACAGTTAAAATTGTTCCTTCCTTTGGAACAGTTACGGCTTTGTATGCTACTTGTGCCCCTTCGTTTAGTGCTTTTGCAAACATTTTTGTTGTAAGTTCGGTTTCACACTTTGCAACTTCGGTTGAAATACCTTTTAAAATTTGTGACAAAATAACACCCGAGTTTCCACGAGCACCACGCAAAGCACCTTTACTTAAAGCGTTTGAAATTGCAGCAAAAGAACTGTCTGGACAGTTGTTAATTTCTCTTACCGCACTATTAAATGTTAAACTCATGTTTGTGCCAGTGTCACCATCTGGAACTGGAAAAACATTAAGTGAATCTACGAATTTTTTGTTGTTTTCTAATACCTTAGCACCTGCAATAATCATTTTGCGGAATAGTGTGCTATTAATAGTCTTTTGCATTATAACTCCTTTTAACTAACCAACGAACGCACATGAAAAAAACTAGACTCTAACACCAACAACATTAACATTAACAGAGTCTATAATCATTCCTGTGAACTGCTCTAAACCATATTTTACAGATTTTTTTAAACTGTCGGCAACTGCACCAATTGACACACCATATTTTAAAATGACATATAGGTCAACATAAATACGGTTGTTAACTGTTAAAATTTTTATGCCTTTGCTTAAAGTTTGTTTTTTAAATAACCCAGAAAAACTATCAGTTAACTTGTTGTTAACCAAATCAACAACACCATAACAATCACGAGCAATGTATCCAGTTACAATGGCAATTGCTTCGTTAGAAATGGTAATATTACCATAGGCGTTACTTGTTTTAACTGACATTTTTTCTCCTAATAATTTTATTAATTTTTTTGACACATTAATTTTTAGTATTTTAAAAATTAAAGTTGCCAAAATGTATGAAGAAAAGTTCTACATACCTTTTATATATTACATTATAACCTTAAAAAAGTAAACAATTTTATTTGAATTTGTGTTTTATGGCTAATTATTAGTTAAAATTACTTACAATAATTTATTAATTGTTATTTTTTTTGAAAAATATTGTTGCATAGTTATGGTTTATTTGATATAATACAATGCAGTTTAAATTTAACGGAGGTTATTATGCCAAAAGTATGTTATATTTGTGGAAAAGGTAAAGTTTCTGGCAATCAAGTTAGCCATTCTCATATTGCAACTAAGCGTACTTGGAGTGCAAATTTACAAAAGAAAGCTATTGAGGTTGATGGAAAACCAGAAAAAAAATACATTTGCACAAAATGTTTAAAAACTTTAAAGAAAGAAGACTAATTATTAAAAAATAAGGAGATAACCTCCTTTTTTTTATTTTTATTTAAAATTTAATAAGTTTAAGACACCAATTTTTTAAATATAAATTTTAAAATTGGACTTAAAAATTTTGGACACTTAAAACAATAAATTCGCAAAACCCTTTTCCACCTCCGAGCGCTTTTATTATGTTTATATGAAAAAACACAAATTTTAGTTAAAAAAAGGCATGATTATTTCATGCTTTTTTTGTTTTTATGGTTTAATTTTGTGCTTAGTTTTTTATTGATTAATACAAAGCAATTTAAAATTTAATTGCGAACCTTAGCAACTTATTTTGTTATGTTTTTAATGTTTTTTATAAACAGTGCCCTGTTTTTTTGCTTGTAAACCGCATTACCCATAACAACAATGTCGGCACCAGCTTTGTAAACTTTTGCTACATTTTCTTCGTTAATTCCGCCATCAACTTCAATTTTTATGTTATATTGCTTTTCGGTTATAACCTTTTTTAAATATTCAATTTTGGTAAGTGTTCCATCAATAAATTTTTGTCCGCTAAGCCCTGGCTCCACACTCATAACAAGCACAAGATCACAAAGTGGCAAAAACCTTTCAATTTCGGAAATTGAAGTGTTCGGCTTAACACTTATGCCTGCCATTATTTTTTTCTTTTTTATTTCATTTAACAAATAAAACAAATTTGTTTTGTTCTTAAAACTTTCGTAATGAACAGTTATAATTGTTGGCTTGGATTTATAGTATTCTTTCCAAACCTGAATTGGGTTGGAAACCATTAGGTGAACATCAAGTGCAATTGTGGAATTCTCACTTACTTCATACAATTTTTTTGCACTTAAACATTTGTTTTCAACAAAATTACCATCCATAACATCGCAATGCAAAAAATCGGCATCGGTTTGCTCTAAGGTTTTAACGTAATTTATTAAATCTTCTTCCCGTTCTGGGTTTGTGCTTGGTGCAATTTTAATCATAAACTTTATCCCACTTTTGTTTTAGTTGTTTTAGAAGTTGTGTGTATCGGTTGTAACGTTCCAAATTAATTTTGCCATTATTTACAGCATTTATAACTTCACAACCAACTTCAGTTGTGTGTGTGCAATTGTTAAATTTGCATTTATAATTTTCAAACTCTGGATAGTAATATGGCAAATCGGAAAATTTAAAATTTAGTTCCAACATGCTAAAACCCGGCGTGTCGGCAATTAAAATGTTGTTTTCCAAAACAAAAATTGTGCATTCTCTTGTTGTATGTTTTCCGCGTTCAACTTTTTTGCTTAAAATGTTTGTTGCTTGGTTAATTTGTGGGTCAATTGCATTTAGCAAACTGCTTTTTCCAACCGCACTTTGACCTGCAAAAACGCTTGTTTTGTTTTGCAACACACTTTTTAATTCTTGAATGTTGTTTTGTTTTAAAGCACTAACAACAATAATTTTTTTAACAACTTGTTCAAACTGTTCCTTTAAGTCTTCAATTTGTTGTGACGAAGTTATGTCGCTTTTGTTTATTACCAAAATTGGTTCGATGTTGTTAATAAAACAGTTAATAATTAATTTGTCAACCAACATTAAATCTGGTTTTGGAACAGGCGAAACAACAATTAACAGCTGGTCAATGTTTGTAACTTTTGGCCTTATTAGTTCATTTTTACGTGGCAAAACCTTAGTAATTACATAGTTATTACTAAATTCATCTTTTTTTATTTCCACATTGTCGCCCACCAAAATTCTGCCTTGCTTTTTTAAGTTGCCAAGTGGAACTGCGTTAAAAAACTGATTATTTGAATAAACTTGAAATTGGTTTGAAACCCCTTTAACAATTTTGCCTAAAATGATTTTTTACTCCTTGAACTTTTAGTTACATTTTTGTTTGTATTTTTTGTTTTGTTTTGACTTGAATTTTTATTTAAACTTTTGCTAGTTTTGTTTGATTTTGATAAAAAACTTTTATTATTTTTTTGGTTTAATTTGTTTTTTGCATAGTTTTTGTTTTTATTTTCATTAAACCCTGTGTTTTTGGCTTTGTTGCTAGCATTTTTTGATGTTTGCAAAGTAGTTGAATTTTTTTGTTTTTCAACAATTTTGGTTGAATTTTGTTTAAGTTCCTTGTTTCTAAGCTGTCCACAAGCACCATCAACATCATCACCCAAACTTTTTCTGATAGTTGCGCTTATGCCAAACTTTTTTAGTTCCCTTAAAAATGCGTTTGTTTTTGCTTCGGAAACACCATAAAGACCACGTTCCTTAACTTCGTTTAGCGGAATTAAATTAACTTTTGGGTTTAATTCAGCCAAAAGTTCTGCCAATTCCCTTGCATGCTTAGTTTCGGAGTTAACACCACTTATTAGTGCATATTCAATGTAAATTTTTCGGTTTGTTATGGTTGTGTAATATTTAGCTGATTCAAGAACACTTTCAATGGAAAAACTTTTTGCAACAGGCATAATTTGTTTTCTTATTTCGTTGTTTGGTGCATGAAGCGAAATTGCAAGGTTAATGTTTAGTCCTGTGTCGGCAAGTTTTTCAATTTTTGAAGGAATGCCACAAGTTGAAAGTGTTATGTTTCTAACAGAAAAGTTAAATCCGCCATCATCGGTTACAAGTTTTAAAAACTTAACAACATTATCAAAATTATCAAGTGGTTCACCCGAACCCATAAGCACCAAATTTGTAAGCTTTCGGTCGGTTACTGAGCCACCAAGCCAAGTGTTAACTGCAACAACTTGCCCCAAAATTTCGCCTGCTGTTAGGTTTTTAACAAAACTTAATCCGCTAGCACAAAACGCACAATTCATTTTGCAACCAACTTGCGTGCTAACACACAAAGTGTTTCCGTAACTGTGCTTCATTAACACACCTTCAATTAGGTTGTTATCGTTAAGTTTAAATAAAAACTTAACAGATTTGTCGTGGCTGGTTACTGTTTTATGAATTTTAACGGCTTGCATTTGATAGTTTGCATTAGTTAAATCTGTTAAAAATTGTTGCGGTAAAACAGTGTTATCGCCAAAGTTTTTACCATTTAAAATGGCATTATATAGTTGTTTTGCCCTAAATTTTGGTTGGTTTAGGTTTAAGGTTATTTGAGTTAATTCTTCTAAATTATAATCTAACAAATTATTCATATCGTACTAATTTCCCTATAAAAAATCCTTCTGTTTGGCTAATGTGCGGATAAAATGTTTTTAGTCCAAAATTATCTAATGCGTTAACATTAAAAGTGTTAACAGGCTCAATTTTAAAGTTTTTGTTTAACTTTAAAAACTTGTTTACAACATCTTCGTTTTCTTGTGGCAATATTGTGCAAGTGCTGTAAATTATAAAACCACCCTTTTTAACATATTTTGCATTATTATTTAAAATTTGAAGTTGAAGTGTTGGAAGTGAGTCAAACTTTAATTCGTTGTTAATTAAAATGTCTGGCTTTTTGTTAATGACTCCTAGCCCTGAACATGGAACATCTAAAATAACGCAATCAAACTTGTTTTCAAATTCCGGGTTAAACAAAGTTGCATCGTGTTCCATGGTTTTAATGTTTTTAACGCCCATGTTTGAAGCATATTCTTCTATTAATTTAACACGATGAGCATAAACATCACAAGCAATTACACTGCTTTTTGGATTTAGTGTAGCAACATAAACTGCTTTCCCGCCTGGTGCAGAACAAGAATCTAAAATATTTTTTCCACCGCAATTTTTTGAAACAATCATGCTTGGAATGCCTTGCGGAGTGTAACACCCATTCAAACTTTTTTCGCGAACAAGTTTTGAATAATCCACCCAAACAGCATCAGTAAAAACTGACGGAGTAAAGTCGATTTTTAAAGTTTGCAAAGTACTTAAAAAATTGCTTATTGTTGTTTTTTGTGTGTTAATTCTAACATGCGTTTTTGTGCTTAAATTGTAACTTAAATAATTTTCAACAAAACTTTCATCAAAGTTGTTGAGTAACAATTTAACAAACCAAATTGGTTTTGAATATGTTACCGAATAATATTTAAACTTGTCAAATTTGTTTGGATAAACAAAATTTGAAACGCTAATCTTTTTTAAAGTTGCGTTAATAAACGAAACATATGGTTTAAGTTTTGAATGTTTGGCAATTTCAACAAGTTCAAAAACATATGCAAAATTTGGAATTGAATTTAGTTCCAACTTTATGTATGCCCCAATTTTTAAAATTAGTTTAACCTGTTTTTTGGGCTGTTTTTTAACAAATTGAGAAATAAAATATTCTAACTTAACATCTTGGTCCATAACACCATAAACAATTTTAGTGACCAAATTAAAATTTATGGAATCACTAAAATTTTTGTTTAGTTCAATTGAAGCATATGCTCCATTAAAATACACATTATTAAGAATGTTAAAAGCCAAGTTTAGTTCTTTATTCATTTTTTACCATTTTAGTTTTCGTTTAAAATTTGATTGCAAGCAATATGTTTTCCGTTAAGCAAATTTTTTGTTGGCATAACTTTGCCATTTTCTGCTTGCATTTCGGTTAGTTCAACAAAACCATCTGCACATTTAACAATTAAACCTTGTTTTGGTGAAGAAACAACAACTTCGCCATTTTTTGCGTTGTTGTTTAGTTTTAAATTTTCAACTTTTTGTTGCTCCACAACTTCGGCACGATAAACTTTAAACCTGCCTTCAATTGCATTAATTTCACAAATTGGCCAAGGGTTAAGCCCCAAAACAAGGTTTTTAACTTCATTACTTGTTTTGTTAAAATCAATTTTGCTCATTTCTTTTTTAAGCATTTTGCAAACAGTGGCTTCATTGTGATTTTGTGGAGTGTAAGTTATTGTGCCATTTTCTAACATTGTTAGTGCTTCAATTAAGCATTCTGCCCCAACAACTTTTAACCTGTCAAAAAGTTCTCCTGCGGTTTCGTTTGGCAAAATTTCAACTGGTCTTTTTAAAATTATATCGCCATCATCCATACCAACATCGCTTTTTAAAATGGTTATTCCTGTTGTTTTTTCGCCGTTAATTACTGCCCACTGAATTGGTGCTGCACCCCTATATTTTGGAAGCAAACTTCCGTGAACATTAAACACGCCATGTTTTGATGCTTCCAAAATTTCTTTGCTTAAAATTTGACCATATGCAGCAGTTACAAAAACATCGGCATTCAAGTTTTTAAGTTCCGTAACGCCATCTCGCCTAATTTTTTCGTATTGTAACACCTTTATGTTGTGTTTTAGCGCTAATTGTTTAACAGGACTAAAAACAACTTTTCCATTTCTGCCAACAGGCTTGTCGGGTTGTGTTACAACTGCAATAACATTGTGATGGCTTGATATTAATTTTTCAAGTGTTGGCACAGCAAAATCGGGTGTGCCAAAAAAAACTATTTTCATTAGTTGTTTCCTTTCTTTTTTGGTTTATATTCTCTTTCCATTTTGTCAATGAACAAAATGCCTTTTGTGTGGTCAATTTCGTGTGATAATGCACATGCCAAATAACCTGTTCCGGTTATTACAAATTCGTTGCCATATCTATCGCATGCTTTAACTGTTAACTGCTTTGGTCGTTTTACATAACCTGAAACGTTTTTAACGCTTAAACAACCTTCCACTTCGCATTGTTCGCCAATTTCTTCCAAAATTTCGGGATTAATAAGTTCCAAAAACAAATTGTTAACTTCAACAATTATTGCTTGCTTTAAAACACCAACCTGAACCGCTGCCAAACCGCAACCGTTTGCTTTGTGCATTGTTTCTTTCATGTCGTCTAAAAGTTCCCACAAACTTTCATTGAAATTTACAACTTTTTTGCTTTGTTTTCTAATAAATTCATTATCAGAATAAACAATGTTTCTAATTGCCATTTTTTCTCCTTTTATTATCCTAAATTTTGCGGATTAACTTCCACAAAAACAGTAACATTTTTGTTTGTTATGTTTGATATTTCAAAAATTTGTTTAACCAAATTTTGATTGTTTTCTTTAATACGCATTAAAACTTGATATCTAAATTTTTTCTTTATTTTTGCATGTGGTGAGCGCATTGCTTCCAAAAAATAGAATTCCGTTTTATTGTTAATTCTTAAATCCTTAAATTTTAAAAACAAGTTGTGCGTTAAGTTTTTTGCCAGTTCATTATCTTCACTTGTAACAAGCACCCTAATAATTTTTGAAAATGGTGGAAAAGATGCAGTTTCGCGAAGGTTTATTTCCTTGTTATAAAACCTTAAATAGTCGTAGTTTGCACAAAAATTGTAAACATAGTGCTTTGGAAAAAATGTTTGTAAAACCACCTTTCCTTCCAAATTTTTTCTGCCTGCACGCCCTGCAACTTGTGTTACTAACTGATAAGTTTTTTCGTTTGCTTTATAGTCGGAATAAAACAAACTTAAATCGGCATCCAAAATTCCAACCAAAGTTACACTTGGAAAATCGTGACCCTTTGCAATCATTTGAGTGCCCACCAAAATTGAAGGTTTTGTTTTTTCGAATTCGGTTAAAATTTTTGCATGGGCGTTTTTGGTTGTTGTGGTGTCGTTATCCATTCTAAAAATTGGAGTTTTAGGAAAAATTTGTTTAAGTTCTTCCACCACTTTTTCTGTGCCAGTGTTGCCAAGTTTTAAATTAACATTGCCGCAATTTGGACATTTTGTTAGTGGCTTAAACTTTTTTCCGCAATAGTGGCATTTTAACAAATTATCTTCCTTATGATACACAAGTGAAACATCACAATCGGAACATTTTGCAACATAGCCACATTCCCTGCACATTTGAAAACTGGAAAATCCACGCCTGTTTAAAAACAAAATTGTTTGCTCATTGTTGTTTATGGACTTACTAATTTCGTTTATTAATTCCCCAGAAAAAATTGATGTGTTGCCACTTCTAAACTCTTTGCACATATCAACAATTTGCATTTTTGGCAGTGGCATTTTGTTAATACGTTCATTTAAAGTTATTAAATTATAACTTCCATTTTGGGCTTTATAAAAACTTTCAATTGTTGGTGTTGCACTGCCCAAAACAAGCGGACAGTTGTTATATTTTGCCCTGATGAACGCAACTTCGTTTGTTTCGTAACGTGGGTTGTTTTCCGATTGATATGACCCATCGTGCTCTTCATCAATAATTATTGCACCAAGGTTTTTAAGCGGTGCAAAAATGGCAGACCTTGCACCAACAACAATTTTTGCCTCTCCATTAAAAATTCTGAACCATTCATCATATTTTTCGCCATCGGAAAGCCCTGAATGCAAAACCGCAACAGTTGAACCAAAACGAGCTCTAAATTGTTTTACGGTTTTTGGGGTTAACGAAATTTCTGGTACAAGCATTATTGCTGTTTGATTGTTTTTTAATGCATTTTTAATAACATGCATGTAAACTTCGGTTTTTCCGCTGCCGGTTACACCAAACAACAAATTAACAAGTTTTTGTTTTGATAAAATTTGGTTAACTGCTTCCATTTGCTTTTTTGTTAGCACCAAATCATCTTCCAAGTTTGGGCTTATTTCCTGCATTGGAAGCCTTGATTTGTTTTCCGTAACAAAACCAACAAATCCTTTTTCAATTAATTTGTTTATGGTTGCATTTCCAAATTGTTTTTTAAGTTTTACAATGCTTTCTGATGCCACATTTTTTAAATAGGCACAAGCCGAAATTTGATTTTTTGAATTTGCTTTAATTTTGTTTAAGTGCTCCATTCCAAAAGAAGTTAAATAACAAAAAGTTTCGGTTTGTGACTTAACTTTTCCGCTTCTTATTTGACTTGGAACAATTAAATGCAAAATGTCTATAATTCTTAGATTATATATGTTTTTTAGTTCAAAAATTAGGTTTAGCATTTCAGGAATTATTATTGCAAAATTGTCTAGTGGTTTTAAAATTTGTTTAATTTGATTTTTGTTTAGGTTTGTTGTTTCCTTTAAATTTAAAACATAGCCTTGAATTGTTCGGTTTCCAAAAGGCACTAAAACCCTTTGCCCTAAAAGAATGGTTTGGTTTTCAGGGCACTCATAATCAAAAATTTTATCTAATGAATTGGTTGAAACATCAACAATTACTTCTGCAAACATAATTACCTTTTACTTTTTTTAAGAAAAATTCTATTGCTAAAATGAAGCAATAGAATTATTCACTAACAATTTTACCAGTATAAACTTCATTAATTGCACGTGTTACTTCTGGGCATTCTTCTTTTTCAGATTCTGTTAAAGTTTGTTGAAGAAGTTTTGCACGTTTGCTTACTATTACTGCCAATTTATATGGATTTCCAACTTTTTTAACAAGTGCATCAATAGGTGGTTTTAATAACATATTTTTGCTTCCTTTTAATTATTAATTATACTAACTATATTAGTATAGCAACAAAGTGACGGAAAATAAAGAGAAATTTGAAAAATTTTTAATATTTTTTTATTTAAATTTTTAAGTAATTTTAATTAAAATTATAATTTTTTCACCCCTGATTTGATTGAAATGAAAGTTTTTATATTTTAAACTTTCAATTTTATTATTTCAATTTTTACTTTTATTATTTCAACTTTTCCATAAGTTCTGGTTCATACATCAAAGTTATGTTTAACTCTTTTGCTTTGTTTAGTTTGCTTCCTGCGTTTTCGCCCACAATTACTAAATCGGTTTTTTTGCTTACGGAACTTGTAACTTTTGCACCAAATTGTTCCAATTTTTCAGTTAATTCTGCCCTTGTGAAATTTTCTAGGTCGCCAGTTAAAACAATTGTTTTGTTAGAAAAGTTTGCATTTTCAACAGTTTTTACATTTGAATATGTTATGTTAACCCCCTTTGAAAACAAATCGTTTATAAGTTTTAACTGTTTTTCATCTGTAAAAAAGTTAACAATGTTTTGAGCAATAACTTCGCCAATATCGTTAATTTGAGTTAAATCGGTAACCGTTGCATTTTTAAGTTCATCTAAGTTTTTGAATTTTTTTGCCAAATCTTTGGCTGTTTTTTCGCCAACACCATTAATGCCTAGTGCAAAAATAAAGTTTGAAAAATTTGGATTTTTACTTTTTTGAATGCTGGAAATAATGTTTTCGCTTTTCTTTTCTTTAAATTTGTCTAGTTTTAGTAAATCTTCTTGGGTTAAGTCATACAAATCGGCAACTGTTTTAACATTTAATTCGGTTCGCAAAAGCGTTATGGTTTTATCGCGGATTCCTTCAATGTTCATGGCATTGCGTGAACAAAAATGATTAATTCTGTCTTCAATTTGCTCAGGGCAACCATAAAAGTTTGGGCAAAACAAATTTGCACCATCTTCAATTAAATCTGCCCCACAACTTGGACATTTTGTTGGCTTTAAAATTTCGGAACATGTTTCATCGGTGGAAGCAACTTTTAAAATTTCAGGAATAACTTCGTTACTGCGCCTTACAAAAACTTTTGCATTAATTTTTACGCCTTTTCTTAAAATGTCGCCATAGTTGTTAAGTGTTGCACGTTTTATGGTTGCACCAGCAAGTTCAATTGGTTCAACAACTCCAATTGGGGTTAGTTTTCCGGTTCTGCCAACTTGCCAAACAACATCAGTTAGTGTTGTTGTTAGTTCCTGTGCTTCAAACTTATATCCCACTGCCCATTTTGGAAATTTTGATGTGTAGCCAAGTTTGTCACGCACCTTAAAATCATTAACCTTAATCACAACACCATCAATTAAAATGTCAAAATTCTTTTTGGTTTTATCAATTGTTGTTATGTCTTCTTCAATTTTTTGGGTGGAATTTTCCACTTTAAAATAGTCATAAACAGGAAAACCGTTATCCTTTAAAAACTGCATTAGTTCAGTGTGCGTTGAAAACTTTTTGCCTTCAATGTATGGAATGCCATAAAAGAACATGCTTAAATTTCGGCTACCTGTTACTTTTGGGTCTAAATTTCTGATTGCGCCAGCAGCAGCATTTCGTGCATTTTTTAGGGGTTCAAGTGCTGTTTTGTTGTATTCGTTTAGCACACTAAGTTTCATCATTGCTTCGCCTTGAACAACAATTTTTTGCTTATAATTAATCCTAAGCGGAACACTTTTTATGGTTAAAACCTGATTTGTTACATCTTCCCCCACATACCCATTTCCACGTGTTGCAGCCGAAACAAATTCGCCATTTTCATATGTTATGGTCATTTGCAAACCATCAAATTTATATTCTAATGTGTAGGTTTGATTGCCATAGGTTTTGTTAATGCCATCAATCCAACTTTCAAGCTCCGAAAAATTGTTGCATTTATCTAAGGAATAAAGTTTTTGGATGTGAGTGTGCTTTTTAAAGCCTTCAAGCACAGTGTCGCCAACTTGTTTTGTTGGGCTGTCTGGAAGCACAATGCCCGTTTCCTTTTCAAGCCTTACAAGTTCATCATAAATTGCATCATATTCCCTGTCGGCAATTATTGGGTTGTCTAACACATAATAATGATAATTTAATTTGTTAATTTGTGTTATTAATTCCTTAATTCTTTTTATTTTATCCATAAAAACTCCAAAATGCATAAATATGCAATTATAATTTTAAAATATTGTTATTAAATAATAACAAATATTTTTAAAAATAATTTTATAATTTAAACAAATTTATTTGCTTTTTAAAATTTGCAAAGGTGCCATGCTAAGTGACAATGTTTTGTTACCAAACTTACCAAAATCAACTGTAACATCTGGTGTTTGCGATGTTAAATTTGCATTAATTATTGTTCCAACACCAAATTTTGGATGCAAAACTTGCGTTCCAACTGTGTAGGAAGAATAGTTATTTTTTTGTGTGTTAAGTTTTTTGACCATAACATCTTGCAAATTACTTGAAACATTTTCATTTGTTTGTTTTGCATAATTATACACGTTTTCTGTATAATTATTATTTGAATAAGATTTTGAATAATCGTAATAATTTTTTGTTTCGGTTCTAAAATTATTAACAAAATTTGGGGTTTTAACCACCAATTCCATTTCCTTTAAAAATCTGCTTGCAATGGAAAAACTTCTGTCGTGATATAAGTATCTAGACTTAGTGTTTGTTAAAAACACTTGTTTTTTTGCACGCGTTATTGCAACATACATAAGTCTGCGTTCTTCTTCAATTTCATTTTCGGAATCTTGTGCACGGCTTATTGGAAACAACCCTTCTTCCACCCCAATTATGAAAACATAATCAAATTCCAAGCCCTTTGAAGCGTGAATGGTGCTAACGTTTACCGCGTTTTTATCATCTTCTGCTTCATCAATTGAACTTTGAAGTGTTATGCTTTCAAGATAATCGGAAAGTTCACAATTAGGGTTTTGATGCTCGAATGATTTTATGGATTCAAGCAACTGCGAAATGTTTAAAAGCCTGTCGTTGTCTTCATCATCAAGTTTGTTGTATGCTTCCAAAATATCTGCAAGTTTTATAACTTCATTTGCAAAATTATAAATTCCAGAAGTTTTATCTGGCAAATTTTGATAAACATATTTTAACGATGAAAGTTTTTCGCGTAGTGCCTTTGGTAAATCATACATTTCATCGTTTAAAACAACTTCTAACATGCTAACATTGTTTGTTTTTGCAATGGTTTCAATTTTTTCAACACTAACATTGCCAATTCCGCGTTTTGGAAAATTTATTATTCTTTTTAAACTTTCGTTATCTTTTGGATTAATTGTTAAACGCAAATATGCAAGCACATTTTTAATTTCTGCCCTTTCAAAAAACTTGAATATGCCAGAAACAACATAAGGCAAATTGTAACTTAACAATTTTTCTTCAATTAATCGGCTTAACGCACTTAATCTAAACAAAACTGAAATTTGGTTTGGCTGAACACCATGACTTATTAAATTATATATTTTGTTCGCAACATATTCTGCTTCCTTAACTTCATCTTGTGCAGTGAAATATGTTGGTGGTTCGCCTTCTTCATTTTCAGTCCACAACACTTTTTCAATGCGTGAAACATTATGTTTAATTAACTTGTTTGCAATGTTTAAAATGTTTTTTGTGCTTCTGTAATTTTGTTCAAGTTTATAACATTTAACATTTAAAAAATCTTGTCTAAAATTGATAATGTTTTCGATGTTTGCGCCACGCCAACCATAAATGCACTGGTCTTCATCACCAACAACAAAAATGTTTTTGTGCTCACCTGCAAGCATTTTTGCAATTTTATATTGCACCAAGTTTGTGTCTTGGAACTCATCTATGTGAATGTATTTAAACCTGTGTTGATACAACTTTAAAACATTTGGGTGAAGTTTAAATAGTTCCAAAGTTTTTGTTAACAAATCATCAAAATCTAACGCATTATTGTTTTTTAACTGATTTTGATACTCAGAATAAACCTTTTTAACATCAGCTGCATTTGGTTTAAATTCTGTTATTGCATAGTATTCATCTGGGTCAAATCCCAAGTTTTTTGCTTTGTCAATTTCACTTGAAAAATCTTTAACCTTATCGGATTCAAAACCTAAATCGGTTACAATTTTTTTTAATAATTTATCTTTATCAGATGTGTCATAAATTGTGAAATATCTGTTAAACCCGTTAAGGTTTGAAATGTTTTCCCTTAAAATTTTTGCACACATGCTGTGAAAAGTTGAAATCCAAATGTTGTTTGCATTTGGACATGCCAACAAAATTCGTTCCTTCATTTCGTTTGTTGCTTTGTTTGTGAATGTTATTGCTAAAATGTTGTATGGGTCAACACCACATTCATTTATTAAATAACTAATTCGTTCCGTTAACAACCTAGTTTTTCCGCTGCCGGCACCTGCTGTTACTAAAATTGCACCATTAACATCAATTGCTGGTTTTAATTGTTCTTCGTTAAGTAGGTTAAGCGACATAAAAAAACTCCTAAATTTTATTACAAAAAATTATAACAAATTTAGAAGTTTTAATCAATTTATAACATGCTTAATATTATATTTTTGAACTTTTGTTTGTTTGCGCTAAACTTTAAAAATGTTTAAACTTAATGATGGCTGGGGGTGTGCGATGGCACAACGCAGTTGTGCGTTTTGCGGTGGCAAAATTAAAATTTAACTTTCGTTAAATTTTAACATCGCACACCTTTCCACCTAACTAATTTTGCTTTTTAAATTTAAATTATATTCATTTTTAATTTTGTTATATTTATCAACAACATTTAAAACATAAAATTGTTTTTCAACATCTGTTAATTTACTAAAAACATTGTTATCAATTAAAAGCCCAATAGGATTATAAATTTCAACAGGACTATTTAAAATTTTGTAAACTTTGCTTACAAAATCTTCATCAATTTCGTTTGTTATTGAAACAAAAGTGGCTTTTGAATTTATTTTTTTAAATGAATTAAAATTTTTTACAAAATAACTGTTAACAGTCATTGCATTTTTTGCTTTGGCTTTTTCTGCATTTGTATATAACCCACGTTTTAAGCGTTCTTTGGCAAGTGATGCCATACTTTTTAAATTACTACTCATAAAACTTTACTCCTTAAATTTTTGTTTGTTTTTTTCTTACACATAAAAGTTTAACTTGTAAATTTTAAAACAAAAAGCAAAAATTTAAAGATTTGTTGCAAGTTTTAAAATAAGTGTTTTTTATTTATTTTTCGCCATTTTTCTTTTGGCTAATTTGTACAATTTTAAAATTTTTTGAAGTTTTTAAAACTTGATATTTTGTTAAAACCACCCATTTAGTTATTAAAAAGCATTGTTTACATTAATTGTTTTAACAGTTTTAAACTAAAAATTTAAAAAGAAAAAACAAGAGTTTTCTCTTGTTTTTTAGCCTTTATTGTTCTTTTTATTACGTTTGATTGCTGCTTTGGTTTTCTTTTTACGTTTAACACTTGGTTTTTCATATGCTTCGTGTTTACGCAAATCGCCAATAATGCCATCTTTTTGGCATTTACGTTTGAAACGTTTAATAGCACTTTCAACGTTTTCGTTTTCTCCAACTTTAACTGTTGACATTAATTTTTTCACCCACTTATTATAAAATTCTTCAAATATATTACTTTAAAAATTCGCCTTTGTCAAGGGAAAAACTAATTAAGTTTTAACTCGTTAAAAATTTTTTGCAAATCAAAATTTTGTTTTGGAGCATCTTTTAAAATTTTTATGCCATCGCCGCTTTTTCTTGGAATTATGTGAATGTGAAAATGTTGAACATCTTCGTTAATGTTAAACAAATTAACCGCATTAAATCCACAATTTTGAACGTAGTGATTCGACACTTTTTTAACCGCCTTAATTACTTCACACAAATATTTTTCATCGCAATCAAGAACATTTTGAAAGTGTTTTTTAGGAACAACCAAAGTGTGACCATAATAATCACAAGCAATGTCTAAAAATGCATAAACATATTCGTTTTCATAAATTTTGTAACTTGGAATTTCACCTTTAATAATTTTGCAAAAAACGCAATTTTCACTCATAATTTTTCTCCTTAAATTAATTTTTATTTATTATTCTAAAACCAGTTCCGCTTTCATTCCATTTTTGAATGGCTCGGTTAATTTAACTTTAACAATTTGATTTGGTTTTACAGGTGCATTTAAACTTAAATATGTTTTAAC
Source organism: uncultured Clostridia bacterium (assembly GCA_944380265.1). Taxonomy (GTDB): domain Bacteria; phylum Bacillota; class Clostridia; order Christensenellales; family UBA1242; genus UBA6345. The sequence goes on from CALWGY010000001.1 coordinate 273,672, forward strand.
ATAATTTTCAGTGTAACCAACATAGTAATTTTCTTCTGTTTCTTCAACAAGCATGTTAAAAGTTTGATTTTTAATTGAATTAAAGTAATTTAACATTAGTTCGTTTTTTAAGTCGTTAAGTTTTTTAAGTCGTTGTTTAACAACAACTCCGCTTGGGGTTTTTAACCCATATGCTTTTGTTCCTGCACGTTTTGAATAAGGAAAAATGTGCATATTACCAAAGCCCGCTTTTTTAACCGTGTTTAATGTTTCTTCAAACTCTTCATCTGTTTCGCCAGCAAAACCAACAATAACATCGGTTGTTATGTTTGCATTTGGATAATATTTTTTTATAAGTTCAATTTTTTGTAAATATTCATCTGTTGTGTAATGCCTGTTCATGCGTTTTAGCACAGAATTGCTTCCACTTTGCAAACTTAAATGAAATTGCGGACAAAAGTTTGGAGTTCGAATTAGAAAATGCATAAAGTCATCAGTTATAACATTAACTTCCAAACTGCCAAGTCTAATTCTGGCTGGCAAATTTCTAAGTGCAAAAACAAGTTCGCCAAGTGCAGGCTTTCCATCAATTTTGTAACTGCTTAAATCAATGCCAGTAACCACAATTTCTAAACTGGTTTTTGCTAGCATTTCCGCTTCAATTAACACACTTTCAAGTTTACGTGACCTGCTTCTGCCCCTAACATATGGAATTAAACAATAAGAACAAAAGTTGTTACAACCATCTTGCACTTTTAAATATGCCCTTGTTTGAGTTTTAAAAGGCGAATTGATGTTTTCATTATAACTTGAAGGAAAATCAAAAATTTTAAATTCGTGGTTGTTAATAAGTTCCAAAATGTTTTCCTTGCCTTCGTTGCCAATTACTGAAATAACATTTTCTTTTTTAAATTGTTCTGGGTTGTTTTGGCTTGCACAGCCACAAACAACAATTTTTGCGTTTGGGTTTAGTTTTGAAAGTTTTGAAATGTATTGCCTAGATTTTTTTTCGCCTTCGTTCGTTACCGCACAAGTGTTAACAACATAATAGTCGCTTGGTTCGTGGTTTAATGTTACCAAGTAGCCAGCATTGTTTAAAATTGTTGCCATGCATTCAATTTCATATTTATTAACTTTACAACCAAGGCTTATTAAACAAACCTTTTTAGGCGATTTTTCTAAGTTTTGCATAGTACTTAACAATACTCCTTAAAATGGTTTAAAACAATTGAAGTTAACATTATTGCTGCTGTTTCTGCACGCAAAATTCGATTACCCAAACTTATGCTTTTTGCACCGTGTGCCAACAAATATTTTATTTCTTCTTGTGCAAATCCGCCTTCACACCCAACAATTATTGCAATGTTTTTGGCGTTTGAATTTTTGGCTAAAACAGTGTTTAAATTTGAACTTTTTTCAGTTTCATTTGCAAAAATTATAAGGTCATGTGCTTTAAGCATGTTATCAAGCTTTAATATGTTTTTTGTATCACAAATATTCATTGGAATGCTTCTGCCACACTGCTTTAAACTTTGTTTTGTAACTGTTATTAATTTTTCAGTTTTTGTTCCTTTATCCTTATTAACAGTGTAAGCACTTTCAAATGGCACAAAATTTGAGCACCCAAGTTCGGTTAATTTTTGCACAACAAGTGTTAAATTATCGTTTTTAATAAGTGCCATGTAGCAAGTTAAATTAACTTTTGGGTTTGCAGTGTTAAGTTCTTTTTTTTCAACTTTTAAAACAGAATCTTTTTTGTTTATTTCACACACTTTGCAATAGTAGTTAAATTCATCGCCACACACAACTTTAACTTGGTCGTTAACATTAAGCCTTAAAACATTTTTTAGGTGGTTGTGTTCGTCGTCCTCTAATTTTATTAAGTTTCCATCAATTTTATCTACAAAAAAAGTTTTCATATTAATAATATAACACATAAATTTGATTTATTAAAGATTTTTTAAGTTTAAAATAAAAATTAATTTCAACAAAAATTTATAAAAAAATAATACCAAAATAATTGGTATTATTTTATATCTTTTAAATCTTTAACATAGTTTTTATAACGGCTAAAATCATTATTTTCAAAATTTTGTTTAACTTTTTCAAGTGCTTGTTTTGTTTCTTTATTCAAACTTTTTGGTGCTTCACCAACAATTGTTACATTTATGTTTCCGTAATTGTTTGAATTTAGATTTTTAATGCCTTTGCCTTTTAACTTGAATATGGTATTACTTTGAGTAAGTTCAGGAATTTTTATGGTTGTTGTTCCTTTTGTTAATGGAATTTCAACTTCGCCACCAAGCAAAAGTGTGTAGAATGGAACATAAACTTTTAAGTTTAAGTCGTATCCATCACGAACAAACATTTTGTGGTCTTTAACACTAACATAAATGTGCAAATCACCATTTCTGCCACCACGAACACCTGCATTTCCGCCACCCGGTTTTGTTAAAACTTGGTCGTTGTCAATGCCTGCTGGAACATTTATTGAAACAGTTTTGTTTACTTTGTTATAACCATCGCCATTGCAATATTCACATTTTTCAATAATCTTTTTGCCAGTGCCATTACAAGTTTTACAAACACCAGTTCTAACCACTCTACCCAAAATTGTGTTTTCGGTGTAACTAACAGTTCCAGCACCATTACATTCTGGACAAGTTGTGTATTTTGTTCCATTTTTTGCACCTGTGCCATTGCACTTAGAACATGTTTCAATTTTTGAAACATTAACTTCTTTTGTGCAACCAAAAACCGCCTCTTCAAATGTTAAGTTCATTTTTATGTTTATGTCTTGCCCATCAACAGCCATGTTTGCTCGACTTTTCCCAAATCCGCCACTAAACATGTTAAACAAATCATCAAGCCCGCCAAAACCAAAGCCACCACCAAAACCACCAGAGCCATTTGCTCCGCCAAAGAAATCGTTTGGATTTGGTCCTTGTGCACTTCCATAGTTATCGTAATTACTTTTTTTGGTTGGGTCGCTTAAAACTTCGTATGCTTCGTTAATTTCTTTAAATTTTTCGGCAGCACCTTCTGTTTTGTTTATGTCGGGGTGATATTTTTTTGCTAAATTTCTGTAAGCAGATTTAATTTCATCGGCACTTGCTGTTTTTGAAACACCCAAAATATCGTAATAATTTTTTGCCACTTTAATTAGTCCTTTTTGTTAAAGTTAATTTTTTTAATTTATTTTTTAACCGCAAACGAAAACCCCAAAATTTGTAGGTTTTCGTTTTAAGCTAAATTATATGTTTCAATTAAACTTTATGTGATGGTTAAGTTTTATTTAAAGTTTAATAAAAAACCAAATTAAATTAATGATTAAAATTATGATTTAAAATTATTTGTTGTCTTTTTTGTTTTTGTCTTCTTCAACAATAATTTCATCATCTTTTTTGTTTTCTTGATTTTGTGCTTGAGCTTTTTCTGCTGCTGCTTGATATAGTTTTGTTACAATTGGTTCGTTTTCTTTGCTTAGTTCTTCCATTGCTTTTCTAATTGTGTCGGCATCATCACTTTTGAATTGTTCTTTTGCCTTTTCAATTGATTTTTCAAGTTTTTCTTTGTCTTCGCTAGAAATTTTGTCGCCATTTTCTTTAAGCATTTTTTCAAGAGCAAACACTAAGTTGTCGGCATCATTTTTCAAGTTTACAAGTTCTTTACGTTTTTTGTCTTCTTCTGCATGAGCTTCTGCTTCTTTAATTGCCTTGTCAATTTCATCTTCTTTTAAGTTTGATGAAGCAGTTATGGTTATGCTTTGAGATTTGTTTGTTCCCAAATCTTTTGCACTAACAGAAACAATTCCGTTTGCATCAATATCGAAAGTAACTTCAATTTGAGGAACTCCCCTTGGTGCAGGAGGAATGTCGTTTAATTGGAAACGTCCAAGAGTTTTGTTGTCTTTTGCAAATTCACGTTCGCCTTGCAAAACATGAATGTCAACACCTGGTTGATTATCAACAGCGGTGCTAAATACTTGTGATTTTTTGGTTGGAATTGTTGTGTTACGTTCAATTAATTTTGTGAACACTCCACCCAAAGTTTCAATTCCTAATGATAGAGGTGTAACATCCAAAAGCAACACATCTTTAACATCACCAGCAAGAACGCCTGCTTGAATTGCTGCACCCATTGCAACGCATTCGTCTGGGTTGATGCCCTTAAATGGTTCTTTTCCAGTTAATTTTTTAACTGCTTCGTTAACAGCAGGAATACGTGTTGAACCACCAACCATTAAAACTTTTGAAATATCGTTAAATGAAAGTTTTGCATCACGCATAACTTGGTTAACTTTGTCTAGTGTTTTTTGAACTAGATATTCTGTAATTTGGTCAAATTTTGCACGGCTTAAATCGTATTCTAGGTGTTTTGGACCTGTTTCGTTTGATGTGATGAATGGAAGTGAAATTGTGGTTTTGTTAACAGCACTTAAATCAATTTTTGCTTTTTCACTTGCTTCTTTTAATCTTTGAAGTGCAAGTTTATCTTTGCTTAAATCAATTCCTTCATTTTTCTTAAATTCTTCAATTAACAAATTCATAATTTCTTGGTCGAAATCGTCGCCACCTAAACGGTTGTCACCAGCGGTTGCCAAAACTTCAAACACGCCATCGCCAATTTCCAAAAGTGAAATATCAAATGTTCCACCACCAAGGTCGTAAACCAAAATTTTTTGGTTTTTGTTTTCGCCTTTATCAAGACCATATGCAAGTGCTGCTGCTGTTGGTTCATTGATAATTCTTAAAACATCTAGCCCTGCAATTTTACCAGCATCTTTTGTTGCTTGACGTTGGCTATCTGTAAAGTATGCAGGAACAGTGATTACTGCTTGTGTTACTTTTTCGCCAAGATATGTTTCAGCATCGGTTTTAAGTTTTTGCAAAATCATTGCTGAAATTTCTTGTGGTGAATATTCCTTATCAAAAATTTTAACACGATAGTTTGAACCCATTTCACGTTTAATTGAAATAACTGTGTTATCTGGGTTTGCAACAGCTTGTCGTTTTGCAACTTGACCAACCAAACGTTCGCCATCTTTTTTGAATGCTACAACACTTGGGGTTGTTCTGTCGCCTTCTGCATTAGGAATTACGGTTGCTTCGCCGCCTTCCATAACTGCAACACATGAGTTTGTTGTTCCTAAGTCAATACCAATTATTTTTGCCATATTTTTATATCTCCTATTTTTTTAAAAATTTCCTTTATTTTTTTGTTTTTTATATATTTGCAAAGTAGTTAAAGTTTGTTAATTTTAACCACACTATGCCTAATAACTTTGTCGTCGGTTTTATAACCCTCTTGCAACTCTTCCAAAACAACTTCATCTTCTTTTGTTTCGTCGCAATCGGTTAAAACGGCGTTATGCAAATGAGGGTCAAATTTTTGCCCCAAGCACTCAATTTTGTAAATTCCAAAACTGGAAAGTGCTTTTATTATTTGATTGTGAATAAGTTCTAGCCCCTTTAATGCATTTTCATCTTTAATTGTTTCTTTTGCCTGCTTAAAACTATCCATAACTGGCAGCAGTTTTGAAACAAATGCAAAAACACCATTGTTAAAACTTTGTTTTTCAATTTCTGCGTTTCGGCGTTTGTAATTTTCAAAATCTGCTTGAATGCGTTGTGCTAGTTCCAAATAACCCAAAGTTTCTTCGTCAACATCATTGTGTGAGCAATTGCAATCATCGCCACATTCGCAATGGTGTTTGTTATTACCATTGTGCTTTTGGCAATTAGTTTTGTTGCACTTTTCTTTGTTTTCAGTTTCAGTGTTTTGTTCAGGCTTTTGTTTTAAAACTTCTTCTTCGGATTTGATATCAGTTTTTTTTGTTTCTTTTGCCATTTTTTACTCCTTATTATACTTTGACAATTCATCAGAAATATATTTTAATGCAGATGCAATTTTTGCATAGTTCATTCGTTCTGGCCCAAGCACACTAACCGATGCCACAACACCATTTCCAATGTGATAGTTTGTGTTTATGATGGAATAGTCGGAATATTTTTCGTTTAAATTTTCTTCGCCAATTGTGAAAACTAGGTCGTTTGAAGAATTATCATCAATGTTTTCAATAATATCTTTAATTTCCTTTTCGTTTTCAATTAGTTTTAAAAATTTTTTTGCTTCGTTAATATCCTTATATTCTGGCTCATTTAAAAATTTGGTTGAGTTTGAATGAATGAATTTGTTTGTTCGTTCGTCTGCAAACTTTTTTAAAATGTCTGTTACAGCAACAAACAATTCCTGATAAAATTTGATTTGCTTTTTAAACAAATTGTTATAATAATCAATGTTTTCAATTATGTCGGTTATTTTTTTGTTATATAAATTTGTTGTTAGATATTTTGAAGCATCTTTGCAAACATCTTCTGTAACCGACGGATTTAACTCAATTGTGTTGTTTATTATTCCTGCATTTGTTTGAAACAACAGCAAACCTTGCCCTGTAATTAACGGAATTATGTTTATTCCTTGAACTGTTAAATCATCAATGCTTTTAATTCTAACATAAGTTGGAAAAGAAGTTATTTGATTTATGCTTTTTGCAATGTCGGTTAAAATGTCGCTTAAAAAAGCAGAACGCATAACAAACTTATCTTTAATTTCGTTAATAACGTTTGGATCTAGTGTGTTGTTTTTGATTATGGTGTTAACGTAATAACGATATGCCTTGGTGGTTGGAATTCTGCCACCACTTGTGTGAAGTTGTTTTAAAAACCCCATTTCCTCTAACGCACTAAGTTCGTTTCTAAGTGTTGCACTACTCAAATTTTTAAATAGTGTTTTGTGAACCTTTTCGCTTGTTATTGGGCTGGCGTTTTCAATGTAACTTTCAACAGCACTAATAAGTAATTCATGTTTACGTTCTGATATTTTAAAATTATCTTTCATTTTAACCTTTAATTTAGCAGTCTAATTTTTTAATTGTTAGCACTCTTTCCTTTTAAGTGCTAATTGCATTATATGCTTATTTTATACGCAAGTCAACGAAAATATGTTAAAATTTTTTAATTTTTTTTACTTTTTTTAAAAAATTTTTTAACTTTTTATTTTTGATTTTTTTAATGATAATTTAAAATAAAATTTGATAAATACGATTTTTTGAGATAAAAATTGAAGAAGATAAAAATTGATAATTGATAAATAAGAATATAAATAATTAGATAATTATATTAGATGATTTTAGATAATAATTAAAATATAATCTATAAAATATTGTTTAATAACATTTAAAACTTCAAATTTTGTTTGCAATAATATTTTAATGGATTAACAAATTTTTTAAAATCAAATATGTTTTAAAAAACATGAAAAAAATGCAATTAAATTGTTTAAAAAAACAAATTTTAAACAATTTAATTGCATTTAATTTTTAACTTACTAAATTAAGTATTATTTGATTTAATACATAAAAACCATTAACTGTTGCAAACAAATGGTTGTTTTCAACTTTTATTAATCCTTGATTTAACAGTTCTAAAATTTGTTGTTCTTTTTCTTTTAACAAATCGTAGTTATAATTTTTAATTAATTTGTTTAAGTCTATTCCCTCAACTGTTCTTAGCCCCAGCATTATTGTTTCTTCAATTAGTTCATAACTTGTTAGCGTTTCAACATTTTCTTGCACGCTTTTATTTTTTGAAATGTTTGAAATGTAGGTTTCTATGTTCGAAATATTGTTAAACCTTTTATTTTCAACAAAACTGTGTGCCGAACAACCAAAGCCAACGTAGTTAACCATGTTCCAGCAATTTTTGTTGTGAACGCATTCAAAACCCGGTTTTGCAAAATTTGAAACTTCATAACGCGAAAAGCCGTTAAGTTTGGTTTGCTTTAAAACATAATTAAACATTCCCAAAACCTTTTCTTCTTTTGGAAGTTTAACTTCGCCATTTTCAACCATTTTAAAAAGTGGTGTGTTTTCTTCCAAAATTAAGGTGTAAGCACTAATGTGAGTTAAACCAAGTTTAAAACAATAGTTTAAAGTGCGTTTAACATCGCCCTGTTTTTGCCTTGGCAAACCAATCATAACATCGGCATTAATGTTTTTAAATCCAACTTTTTTAAGGTTGTTTATGGCAAGCAAAAAATCGTTAAATGTGTGTGCTCTGCCAATTAATTTTAAAAGTCTGTTGCTTGTGGTTTGAACACCAACCGACACCCTGTTTATGCCACAATTAAACCATTCTGTTGCGTTTGTGTAGGAAATGGAATTTGGGTTTGCTTCAATGGTTATTTCTGCGTTTGGTGCAACATTATAGAACTTTTTTATTGCATTAACAATTAAACTAACTGACCCCGCTTGCAAAATGCTTGGTGTTCCGCCACCAATGAAAATTGTTGTTATTTGAAAGTTTTTATATTTTTCACTTTCACGTTTTATTTCTTTAACCAAACTTAAAACATAGTCGTTAATCAAATTTGGCTTAACTTCCGAATAAAAATTGCAATATGTGCATTTTTTAACACAAAACGGAATGTGAACATAAATTCCAAGTTCCATCAGTCAATTTTTAAAATGCTCATAAATGCCTCTGATGGAATTTCCACCGAGCCAATTTTACGCATTCGTTTTTTACCTTTCTTTTGTTTTTCTAGTAGTTTACGTTTTCTGGAAATATCGCCACCATAACATTTTGCCAAAACATCTTTTCTAAGCGCTTTAACAGTTTCACGAGCAATAACTTTTGAACCAATTGCTGCCTGAATTGGAATTTCGAACAACTGCCTTGGAATTACTTCCTTCAATTTTTCAACAATGGAACGCGACTTATAGTATGCTCGGTCTTTGTGAACAATCATGGAAAGTGCATCACAAACTTCGCCATTTAGCAAAATATCAACCTTAACAAGGTCACTTTCCTTATAACCCAAAATTTCGTAATCTAAGCTTGCATAACCACGAGAACAAGATTTTAGTTTGTCAAAAAAGTCGTAAATAATTTCGTTAAGTGGAATGTCGTAAACCAACTGGCAACGGTTTTTATCTAGATATTGCAAATCTTTGTGTTCACCACGTTTTTCTTGCGCTAGTTCCATTAAGTTGCCAACATATTGTGGTGGTGTGAAAATGTTAACACGTGTTATTGGTTCTTCCATATAATCAATTTCTTGTGGTTTTGGCAAATCGGCTGGGTTGCTAACCAAAAGTGTTTCGCCAGTTGTTGTGTGAACTTTGTAGCAAACCGATGGTGCGGTTGTTATTAAATCTAGGTCGAACTCACGTTCCAACCTTTCCTGAATAATTTCCATGTGCAGTAGCCCCAAAAATCCGCACCTAAAACCAAAGCCAAGTGCTTGGCTAACTTCTGGTTCATATTCAAGTGATGCATCGTTTAGTTTAAGTTTTTCTAGTGCATCTTTAAGTTCATCATAGTCAGCACCATCAACACAAAAAATTCCACTAAACACAACTGGTTTTACTTCCTTATAGCCCGGAAGTGGATTGTTTGTTGGATTTAAAGCATTTGTTATTGTGTCACCCACCTTGGTTTCCGAAACATTTTTTATGCTTGCACAAATGTAGCCAACATCGCCAGCCAAAAGTTCGTTTTGCATTACTGGTTTTGGTTCAAACACCCCAACTTCGGTTACATCATATTCCTTTCCTGTTATGAAAAACTTTATTTTGTCGCCAGCCTTAACTTTACCATCGAAAATTCTAACCAAGCACACTGCACCTTTAAAATTGTCGTAGTAACTATCAAAAATCAAAGCACGCAAAGGTGCGTTTTCATCACCAACAGGTGCTGGAATTTTTGTTATTATTTGTTCCAAAACCTGATTAATGTTTGTGCCATCTTTTGCACTAACACATGGCGCATCTTGGGCATCAAGTCCAATTATTTCTTCAATTTCCTTTTTAGCAGTTTCAGTGTCGGCACTAGGCAAATCAATTTTGTTAATAACAGGCACAATTTCTAGGTTGTTATCAATTGCCAAATATGCATTTGCAAGCGTTTGAGCCTCAACACCTTGTGTTGCATCAACAATTAAAATTGCCCCTTCACATGCAGCAAGCGACCTTGAAACTTCATAAGTAAAATCCACATGACCTGGTGTGTCTATTAAGTTTAGTTCATATTCTTCCCCATTAAAATTATATTTCATTTTTGTTGGGGTTAGTTTTATTGTTATTCCTCGCTCTCTTTCAATATCCATGGAATCTAGCACCTGAGCACTAAGTTCACGTTTGGAAAGTGTTCCAGTTAGTTCAATTAACCTATCGGCAAGTGTGCTTTTTCCGTGGTCGATGTGCGCAACAATACAAAAATTTCTGATGTGTTTTAATCTGTTCTGCAAAGTAATCTCCATAAAAATTTATACTAATATAGTATAGCAAATTAAACAAAAAAGACAAAATTTTTATTGATAATATTGTTTTATTGTTTGTTAATGTTAATTAACTTATTTTAGCATTTAACTTATTTTATTTGATAGATTTGATGTTTATATTTATTAAAATTTTAACAACCAAAAATTAAAAAATACATAAATTATCTGCTTTTTGTCATAAACACCCCAATTTTTGATTAAAAATTAGGAAAAAAACATAATAGGTTTGCCAATTTTTTTTATTTTTGCTAGAATTATTACATTAAATGAATTTGATAACCCTAAACAAGGATTTATGATATATGGATATATTTGAAAGTTGGCTTGTGAACAACACCATTTTAAAATATGGTATGGTAACACCAGAAGAGCCTGAAAACACAATTGGAGCATTTGACGGTGCAATTAAAATTAACGCACCAATTTTGATTTGCGTGCAAAGTTTGGATGATGAAAATTTGGTTTGTTTTTCCTACAAAAACATTTCTAAAATAACAAACGGCACGGGATATGTTCAAACACTTTCTTTAAACGAAGTTGAAAACTTGAAAGTTAAAAACACAAAATATAATGTTTTATCATTTGAAAAAGCATTAAAACACATAAATGGTCAAGTTCCTGTTTTAATTAACATTTTTAACGATGGTGTTGTTGGCAAAATGGAAAGCAACATTTTAAAAGAACTTAAAAATTACAAAGGCGAATTTGCTGTTATGTCCACTAACCCATATGTGCTTGAATGGTTTAAAAACAATGCAAACGATGTTTTGCGCGGAATTAAAAGTGGAAAGTTTGATGACAAATATTATGGTAGCATTAAAACCAAAAAATTAACTAAGCTTAAATTTAACAAAATTTGCGAACCAGATTTTATTGTTTACAATTTTGAAGATTTGCCAAACAAATATGTTAACAAATGGAATGTGTTACCAATTATTGCATATGGCGTTACAAATGAATCGGAATATTTAAGTGTTGTAAAGCACTGCGACAATGTTATTTGTGATGGATTTATTCCTGAAATTTAGTTTAAAAACAATAAGCAAAAACAAATCAAAGTAGAAATTGAAAACACAAATTACAAGATTATTAAAAAAATAAAACTATTACATAAGAAAAAAAGCACTAACATTATATTAGTGCTTTTTTTAGGCATATTTTAAAACTTTGCATAATACTTAAAATTTTATGTTTTGTTTTAATATTGCAATGGTTGTGTTGTGTTATTTAAAACTTCTGTTTCATCTGCTAAATTTTCAACCAAGAACATTTGGTTAAACACTTTGTTGCGTTTAAATAGTTCATCAAATGTGCCACTATCTTCAATTTTTCCATTATCCAAAAAGTAAATTTTGTCGGCATTTTTTATGGTTGACAATCGGTGAGCAACAATTATAATGGTGCTTTTACCCTTTAACTTATCAATGCTGTGTTTAATGCTTTCTTGGGCAAAGTTGTCAAGAGAACTTGTGCTTTCATCAAAAATTATAATGCTAGAATTTCTTAAAAGTGCCCTTGCAATTGCCAAACGTTGTTTTTGACCACCAGAAAGTTTTATTCCACTTTCGCCAACCTTTGTGTTAATTCCGTTTTTTAAAGTTGCAACAAATTCATCGAATGCGGCATTTTTTAGTGCCGTGTTAATTTCTTCATCGGTTGCATCTTTTTTTGCGAGCAATAAATTTTCTTTTATTGTGGCATCGAATATGTATGGGAACTGGTTAACAAGCGAAATTGATTTTCGCAAAGTTTGTTTTGTTAACAAGTTTATGTTAACATCATCAATTAACACTTCGCCGCCATCGGCTTCATACATTTTTGATATCAAATTTAAAATGGTGGATTTTCCACTGCCAGACCTACCAACAAAAGCAACTGTTGTGTTTGGTTCAATTGTGAAATTCAAATTTTCAAACACTGTATTTTTGTTTGTTAGTGTCCAAACAGGTTTTAGTTTTTTTGCTTGTTTTTTTGTTATTTTCCCTTTTGATTCAGGTTTTACCATTTCATATTCTTTATATGCATAACAAACATTTTTAAACTCAATTTTACCTTTAACATGTTCTAAATTGACATCTCCAAATTTTTCACAAATAAATTCTTTATTATCATACAACCCAAACATGCGCTCTGCCGCAATTTTTATTTCAACCGCTTGCGTTGACAAATTTCCAATGCAATATATAAAATTATACAATCCATCACTGTTTGAATAAACAATCATAAATGTTGCAAAAGTGATTAGTGCTTTATCAAGTAAAACAACACCCAAAATAAGTAATCCTATTTTTGCCACTTCAACAATAAAATTTCTAGCAGTTGAAATAAGCATGTTGTCAATGGCGGTTTTATAGCGCACATCACGATATTTTGTGTATGCACTGTTTGATAGTTCACTTAACTTATCCTCAAGTCCAATTGATTTAATATCTTTTTCACTTCGAACAATTTCGGTTGTTAGTGTGTTAATTCTATCGTTAACTTGCCTTGTTTTTTGTCGGTTTTGCTTAAAAGTTTTAACTCTTTTTCTTTCAATAAAAAAGCAAACAATTAAAACTGCAAAAATAATTAAACCAATATATATGTTTAAAACCGAAACATAAATCATTATTGTTGTTGAAGTTATGATGGAAGTTATTAAATTTACCATGTTTGCAAATTCAAAAACTAATCGCTCTGGGTCATAAACAATACGTTGCACAAATGTTCCAGTTTCGTGATTTGCGTATGTTTCAGAATTAAGTTTGAAAGCCTGTTTTGCAAGGTCAAAATTCATGTCGCTTGTTATTTTGTTTGAATATTTGCTAAAAACATAGTCGGTTAAATTATATATTAGCCTTCTTAAAACATAACAACCAAGAACAATTAATAAAAACATTATTCCGTTTTTGTATTGTGCAAGCGTTATTTTTTCAATGGATTCAGCCAAAAGCAATGTTATGGCAACTTCCATTCCAGCACTTAGCATTTGAAGAACAACATATAATATTATTCCAACTTTATATTTTTTTAAATAATTTTTAATTGTTACCGTGTTTTTATTATCCATAAATTTTTAACCCTTAGTGTTTATTAATTGGAAAATAATTAATGTGCAACTATACATTTCTTAACTTTTTTCGAACTAAATTTTTTTCTTTTCCATTTGAAGATGGTTTGTAATACACCCTATCTTTTAATTCCTTTGGCATGTAGGTTTGCTTAACATATCCACCAAAGTCGTGCGGATATTTGTAAGACCCAGTTTTGTCGTTTATGCCACTTTCATGATTTTTTAGGTTGTTTGGCACTTGTGCATCAATAAAGTTTTTTGCATCTTCCTTGGCTAAATTTTTTGCAATCAACACAGAATTACTTTTTTCTGCTTCACACAAATATATTATTGCATGCGACAAATTTAGTTCACATTCTGGCATGCCAAGTTCCTTAACTGCAATTAATGAACTTATTGCCATTAAAAGTGCGTTGCTATCTGCCATTCCAATGTCTTCGCTGGCATGAGCAATCATTCGCCTTGCAATAATTTTGGGGTCACAGCCACTAAGCAATAATTTTTGGCTGTAATAAAGTGCCGCCTCTGTGTCACTGCCCCTAAGGCTTTTACAAAATGCACTTAAAACATCGTAATATGTTGTTTCATCAAGTGTTACTGCCTTTTTTTGAATGCATTCTTCTGCTGTTTGTTTGTCTATAACAATTACGCCACTTTTGTTTGCTGGTGTGGTTTTAACAGCAAGTTCCAAAGCATTATATGCATTTCTAACATCGCCAGCACTTGCCCATGCCAAGTGATTTAGTGCATCGGGTTCAATTTTAATTTTAAGTTCGCCATAACCACGTTCCTTATCGTTAATTGCACGATTTAATGCAGTTATTATGTTTTGCTTGCTAAGTGGTTTAAATTCAAAAACTCGGCAACGACTAACAATTGCACGTGTCATGTTGATGTATGGATTTTCAGTTGTGCTGCCAATGAAAATAATGCTTCCTTCTTCAATGGCTTCCAAAACGCAATCGGATTGCGCCTTGTTCCATCTGTGGCATTCATCAAGCAACAAAAATGTTTTTGTTCCATAAAGTTTTAAGTTGTTTCTGGCTTCGTCAATAATTGCTTTTGCTTCCGCCACCCCAGAACTTACTGCATTAAGTTTTTTAAACACGCCCTTGCAAGTGTTTGCTATTATGTTTGCAATGGTGGTTTTTCCTGATGCAGGTGGACCATAAAAAATACAACTGCCAATGCTACCACTTGTTATTGCTCTAACCAAAAAACTGTTTTTATAAATTAAATGCTCTTGCCCCAAAAATTTATCAAGTGTTTTTGGACGCATTCTGTCGGCAAGTGGTGCAAACTGTTTAACATTTTCTGAAAATAAATCGAACATTGTGTTTTCCTTTTTATTACTTAAATACATTAAAGTATAACACAATTATGCTTCGTTTTCAATTTTAATGGTGTTGTTTAATTTTAAATTTAATGTTTTTATGTTTTTTAAAATTATCCCATTATAAACAACATAGCAATCATCATAATTGTTATTAATTAATAACTTGATGTCATTATAACACACTTCAATTTTTCCAATGTAAAATTGCGGTTTAAAAAACAAAATTGTATCTAAATTAAAACCAACACCCACAACTTGCATTAAAATGAAATTGTAAAGATCAAAATATTTTTTTGCATTAAACAAAAATTTTATGGTTGTTTTGTAATAATACGGATAATGTTTTTTAACAAACAAAAAATTGTTGAATGGTTCAAAATTAAAGTTGTTTTTATATTCATTAATTAACAAATTTGGCAAAATATCATTTATTAATGTGTTCAGTTTTTCATTTTTTGTTTTAATTTTAAACTTAAAAATGTTTAACATGTTTTCAAACAAATTGCTGGTATTTTTTTTGGAAACTAAAAAACCATCATTTTGTTTTTCGATTAAAAAGGTGTTGTTTACAACTGCTCTGTTTTTAAATGTTTTTAAGTTTTGAATGTTAACATTTAACAAATTTTTTATGTTTTTAGCATTTTTTATGGTTACTTTGCCACTGTTAAAACTAAAACCAAATTGTTTTTTGTTAATTATTTTTTTTGATACTTTTTGTTTTGAGATATGTTTTAAAAAAGTTGTTTGCGTAAAAAAATTTAAAGTTTTAAATCCACCACATAAATAAAATTTAAAAACTTGAATATTTTTGTTACCTAACAAATTAAAATGGTTGTAACATTGTTTTTTAACACCATTAATATTTGCTTTTGTTAAATTTGAAAAGTTAACATTTGTTACAACAAAATTTTGTGCATTATTTGTTTTTGATTTTATGTTTATTATTGTTTTGTTACTAAAAACATGAAAAACAACCAAAAATTGTGCGTTATTTTTAAAAAAACAAATGTGATTTTTTGCATTTGCTAACTTAAAATTTTTAAGTTTGTTGCCATCAACAAAAACATAAAAATTTGTTGTGTAAAATTTGTTAGTTAACTTTTTTGGTTTTAATACCTTTCTTTGTTTTGATAAAATGTGTTTTTGTTTTATTTGTTTTTTAGTTTTATGTGCAAGTTTTTTAACATCACTTGTAACGCACAAAGCTTTTGGAAGTGGGCTTGAACCAATGGTTAATAACAAAAGTATTATAAAAAAAATTGATAAATTTAAAACATATAAAATTGTCATATTAAATTATTGTTAAAAACTTAAAATTTAAACAATAAAAAAAAGAAAACACATAAATAATTTTATGCGTTTTCTTAGTTAGACATTAAATAAGCCGAGTTCTGTATTAAGTGGTCATCTATCTAGACACGGTATTGCTAGCGTGTTCAAGCGATGTATCGAAAAACCAAGCGAGCAACTTTTAAATGTTTTTCTTATCTTGCACCGAGTAGTGTTTACAGCAAATGTTAGTTACCTAACAAGTTGGTGAGCTCTTACCTCGCCCTTTCACCCTTACTTTAAAAACTTAAAGCGGTTTATTTCTGTTGCACTTTACCTTAGGTCACCCTAGCCAGACGTTATCTGGTACCCTTGCTCTGTGGTGCTCGGACTTTCCTCATAAGGTTACCCTCATGCGACCACATAAATATCTAACTAATAAGTATTATACTACAAAACAACTTTTTTTGCAACCCCTATGCCATTTTTATTTTTACTTGGGAAAATGTATAGGAATTTTTAGAACAAAACATTTTTTGTTGAACAAACCAAATTAAACTTGTTGTTTGGAATCACTTAAAAATTTTGAAAGAGCATTTTTTTGTGCATTTGCAATTAAATTTTGCAATTTTCTAATTTTTAAAAGTATTTGAATTTTGCTTCTTGCTCCAAATTTTGAAAAATTGTTTTTAATGCTTTCAAATTTAAAAATGTTAAAAATGTTAACTTCTGGGCTGTAAACAACAGAAGCAATGTTTAATTTTTGAATTGTGTTAACTTTTTCATCGGATTGTTTTAAAATGTAAGAACTTTTTTCTTTGAAAACTGTTGTTGATTTTAATTCACTTTTGTTTGATTGGTTGTTTTTAGTGTTTATTGTTTGTTTTGCAAAAACAACAGCATGTGTGTGTGCATTAATTACTGTGGTGGTTGTTTTAAGCTTTTCAATTTGGTTATCATTCACTTTTTCTGTTTTTTGAATTACAACGCATGGCGTGTTACTTAAAACTTCTTCAAAGCACACAACTTCACTTTGACCAAAATCGCCAAGGTGGTTAAAACTTATAACGTTATTGTTAATTTTTAATTCATATTTATCTGTTCCAACAATGTAAGTAAACAAAAAGTGCGGAGTTGTTTGAATGTTTGATTTTGCTAAATTACTTAAAATATTGTTTGAACCTGAAACATTTTGCCTTAAATTATGTAAAACATACTTTCCTTGCTCAGTTTGTTCTGATATTGCACTATAATCAACAACTTCCATGTTTTTTGTGTTTTCAGTTGTTAAAAAGTCATAAATACTTAAAAACTGAGAATTGATTCCTTCAAAATTTGCACCAAAAAAATCTGTTATGTTATCTAGCCTTAAAAGTGTTGGATTTTTTTTAACTTCCGAATTATAAATTGTTTGTGCCATGCGAAACATATCATAATTTTCAGAAAAAATCATACACAAACAACCTCCATTTGTTTTTAATTTATAGTTAAATTTTACACCAAAAACAACCCAGTGTCAATATTGATATTTAGTTATATTTTTATAACTTTAAAACACATTTTTTTATTTTTAATCTTTAAAAGTTTTGTTGGTTTAAAACATTTTTATTTTTTGTGTTTTCATTAAAAAGTATTAAATTTTTAATGTTCCATGTTTTTAGCAATAAAAAACTTTGCTTAACATTAAACATAAGAACAAAAAAACAACTTTGTTTAAAACTTAAAAAAACTTTAACTACAAAATGTAATTAAAGTTTGTTAAATTTTAGTAATATTCACTTTTAGAAATGTTTTCACGCATGGAATAAAGTGCTTTTTTCTCTAATCTTGAAATGTAACTTCTGCTAATTTTTAGTTTGTTTGCCACTTCCCTTTGAGTTAGTGCTGGAAGACCATTTAAACCATATCGCAAACAAATTATAACATATTCACGCTTTGTTAGCACGCTTTTTAGTTTTTGATTTAACTTTTCAGAAATAACCGAATTGTTAACTTTGCTTTCAACATCATCGGAATCAAACATGATGTCTATCAGTGCAAGTTCGTTATCTTCGCTGTCGGTGCCAAGCGCTTCTTCAATTGAGATTGTGTTTTTATGTTTTTTGTTAACACGCAAAAGCATTAAAATTTCGTTTTCAATGCACTTTGCCGCATAGGTGGAAAACTGCGTTCCATGATTAAGTTTGAATGTTTTTATTGCTTTAATAAGTCCCAAACTTCCAACCGAAATTAAGTCATCTGCTTCATCTGCCCCATTATATTTTTTAACAATGTGAGCAACCAACCTTAAATTGTGCTCAATTAAAATTTTGTATGCATTTTGGTCGCCTTCATGATATTTTTGCAGATACATGTTTTCTTCTTTGCTTGTTAATGGTTTTGCAAATGTTGAATTGTTTTTAACATAGGAAGAAAAAAGCATTATTTTTTGTATAAAAGTTACGTAACTTTCAAAAATCATTTTTTACCTCATTTTTAATTTTTTTTGTTAACCTCCAATTTTAATTAAAATATTTATATGTTTTATTTTGTCGAAATTTGCTTGTACAAAATTAAATTGTTAAAGTTTTATTAAAAATAAAAAAAACCACCATTTTAGGTGGTTATTTTTATGTTTGCATAGTATTTTGTTGTTAATTTTTTATATATTTTTTAATAAATTAAACAATCTTTTTTCTTAAAATATCGCCCGGCATTAGTTTTAAATTTGTTTTTAAATATAGTTTTTGTTGCACTTGCAACGCATCCATTACATCTGCCCCATTTTCATCTTTCAAACTTTCAACAGCAATGGTTTTGTTAAATGTTTTGTTTGGACTTAACACTTCTAATGTGTCACCAACTTTAAATCTGTTGCGTTGTTCAATTAAAACTTGTCCATTTTTGTTTTCCGACAAAACAACAGCCATAAATTCATGTGTTTGAACAGGAGTGGAAGAAGACAAACACTCTTTGTCGGAACTGCCAAAATAAAAACCAGTTGTGTAATTTCTGTGGCTTGCCTTGTTAAGTTCAAGTGTTAAGGCACTATCTTGTTTATGTTTTTGCAAGTTATCAATTGCACGCCTATATGCATTAACAACTGTTGCAACATAATAAACACTTTTCATTCTTCCTTCAATTTTAAAACTTGTAACACCTGCATCAATTAACTCTTGAAGATATTCAATCATGTTTAAATCTTTGCTGTTTAAAATGTATGTTCCGCGATTATCTTCATAAATTGGATATTCTTCGTTGTTTCTGCTTTTTTCATGAATTGTGTATTCCCAGCGGCATGCCTGAACGCACGCACCTTTGTTGGAATCACGATTTGCCATATAATTTGAAAGCAAACATCTACCAGAATAGGAAATGCACATTGCACCATGAACAAATGCTTCAAGTTCAACATCTGCCGGAATAAAATCTCTAATTTCCTTAATTTCCTTAACACTAAGTTCACGAGCAAGCACCAAACGTTTTACGCCTAGGTCGCAAAAAAACTTTGCCGCATATTTGTTTGTTATGTTTGCTTGTGTGCTAACATGAATTTCAAGTTTTGGGCAAACCTTTTTAATAAGTTCAATTATTCCAACATCGGCAACAATTACGGCATCAACACCAATTTCATATAAATATTTTAAATATTCTGCCATGCCATCAAAATCGGCATTATGTGCAATAATGTTAACCGTTACGTATGCCTTTTTGTTAAGAGAATGAGCATATTCAACACTATCTTTTAAATTTTCGTCAGTAAAATTTCCAGCATATGCCCTAAGTCCAAATTTTGTGCCTGCAAAATAACAAGCATCTGCTCCAAAATAAAACGCTGTTTTAAGTTTGTCCATATTGCCCGCAGGCGCTAAAAGTTCAACCATAATTTATCCTTTTAATTTTTTAATTTTGCAATGGAAACACCATCGCCAACATTTAGTTCAACACTTTCAAAACTATAGTCAAGTTTTATTTGACTTAAAAATTTTCGCAAATTAACAACAATTGTTCGTTTGCGATGCGGAATTGTTCCAACAATGAAAATCATGTTTTTAAAGTAAACATTGTCGGAAAACAACACTCCGCCATCTGAAAGCAATTGTTTTAAAATTGGCAAATATTTTATGTATTGCCCTTTTGGTCCATCTAAAAAAATTAAATCAAATTTTTTGTTTTCTTGTTGCAATTTTTGAATTGCAGAAAATCCATCATCAAAAATCATGTTAACACGATTTAACAAATTTTCTTTTTCGAAATGCGCTTTTGCTAAATTAAAATTGCTTTCATAGTTTTCAATGGTTGTTAAATTTGCATTTGTTGCACTTAACAAAAGTGTGCCCGAATAACCAATGGCAGTGCCAATTTCCAAAATGTTTTTTGGTTTTAGTTTGTATGCCACATTAAACAGCAGTTTTGCAGTGTCTTCTAGTAAAACTGGAATATGATTAATTCTGGCATAGTTAAGCAAATTTTTCATTTTGCCATCTAATGCCATGTTGTATTTTATTAAAATATTTTCATCGATTTCAATCAAATTTTGCAAACTTGTTTCCATAGCATACATAGTATAGCACAAAACAACAAAAAAAGTGCAAGAATTAACTTACACTTTTTGTTTTTTACTTAGTTTCCAAAATAATTGGAATAACCATTGGTCTGCATTTTATTTGTCTTGCAAAATAGCCTGTTAAATTTTTTCTGATATTAGACTTAATTAAACCCCAATCTTGTGATTTAAAATCAGTTTGGCTAATTGTGTTTATAACAACATTTTTTGCTTCTTCAATTATGTTTGTTTCATCATTTTTATAAATGAAACCACGAGAAATAATGTCGGGTTTGCTTGTTAATGCACCTGTTATCATGCTTATGGTTATAACAACAACACAAACACCTTCTTCGCTAAGTTGCATTCTATCACGCAAAATTGTTGAACCCACTTCGCTAACGCCAACACCATCAATTAATAACGCTCCGCAAGGAACAACTCCTGTTTTTTGCAAAGTGTTTTTGGTTATGGTTATTTGGTCGCCAAGGTCGGGTACTAATATGTTTTGCTTTGGCATACCCATGTCTTCCGCCAAGTTTGCATGTGCCTTTAAGTGTCTATATTCCCCATGAACAGGAATGAAAAATTTTGGTTTTAATAAAGCATGCAAAGTTTTTAATTCTTCTTGATATGCGTGACCAGATGTGTGAACTTCGGCAATTGATTCATAAATTACTTCTGCACCTTTTTTGTAAAGTAAGTTTATAACATTATTAATTGCTTTTTCGTTTCCTGGAATTGCAGATGATGAGAAAATTATTAAATCGTTTTCGCCAATTTCAATTTTGTTAAAGTCACCTTCTGCCATTCTGGTTAATGCACTTCTTGCTTCGCCTTGTGTTCCTGTTGACAATATGCAAATTTCGCCATCTGCATAACGGTTAACTTGTGAAATGTCAATAACATTTTGTTTGTTAAATTTCAAATCGCCAAGTTTGCTTGCAGTTTCACAAACGTTAATCATGCTTCTGCCAGAAAAAGCAATTTTTCTGCCATACTTTTCAGCAATGTTTAAAAGTTGTTGAACACGGTAAATGTTGCTTGCAAAAGTTGCAACAATAATTCTTTTTTGCTTGTTTTGTGAAAAAATGTTGTCAATTGTTTTTCCAACCTTTGCTTCGCTTATGCTAAACCCAGGGCGTTCAGCATTTGTGGAATCGGCAGTTAAAAGCAAAACTCCTTTTTTGTTTATTTCACTTAGTCTTGCCAAATCCATCATTTCGCCATCAATTGGTGTGTAATCAATTTTAAAGTCGCCAGTGTGGAAATAAATTCCGGCAGGAGTTGTTATTGCAAAACCAACTGCCCCACCAATTGAGTGAGTAACTTTAACAAACTCTATGCTAAACACTCCAAGTTTTATAACAGTTTTTGGTTTTACTGAAATTAATTTTGCTTTAATTTTTTTGTGTTCTTTTAATTTGTTTTCAATTAATGCACAAGTTAATCTGGTTGCATAAATTGGAACATTTATGTTTTGTAAAAAATATGGAATTGCCCCAATGTGGTCTTCGTGACCGTGTGTTACAATTAAACCTTTAATTCTATCTTTGTTTTGAAGCAAATAGTTTGTGTCAGGAATAATTAAATCAATTCCAGGCATGTCGTCTGATGGAAAAGTTAAGCCTGCATCAATAACCAACATATCGTTGCCATATTCAAGCACATACATATTTTTTCCAATTTCTCCAACTCCACCCAAAAACGAAAGTTTTAATGCAGGGGCTGTTTTTTGCCCATTAAACCTTGGGGTACGTCTATGAAACTTTTTTGTTGTTTCTTTTGTTGTTTCTGTGGAAGTTGAATTTTGTTTTTGTAAACTAGTTTCTTCTTCGTTTAAAATATTATCCATTTTTTCTCCTTTAATTTGTTATGTTATATATAATTTTTACCTTTACATTAAAAACATTTTGGCACAAATAAAAAGACATAAGGTGCTTTTGCCTTAATAAATCCCAAAATAATTTACTAAAAATAATGTATTTAAAAGCGAAGTAAATCCGCTTAAAGTAACCAAAAAATTAAATAAATTTTACCTTAATATATTACACCAAAATTTAAAATTTGTAAATAGAAACACACAACTAAAACCCAAAAAGTTTTTTAGGTTAGTTTTTTTTACAATTTTTTTAAGTTAAATTAAAAACTTCAAACTGCCAATTCCATCGGTTTCTTCAAGTTTTTTTGGTGTTACAACATGTTCAGTGTCAACATAATAACGCATGCCTTGGCTTGAATAGAAAACAACCATGTTGTAAATTAGCACAACCAAAAAGTTTAATGGAATTGTTACAATTATGCTTGCACCAAAAGTGCAAACTGCACACACAACATTTAAAACAATTAAAGTAAACAAAATTAAAACTGCTGTTGAAAATGACCTATAAAACCTTCTGAAAACTGCTTTAACACCTTTTTTAAGTCCTTCCCAAACGCCACAATCAAAAACAACCATTGCTGGCAACCAACCACTGAAAAATGTTATTTTAACACTGAACAACAATATTGCCAAAATTATTATGCAAATTGGTGCAAGCAACAACAAGCCTTCGCTTGTTACAAGCCACTTTAATGCATAATAGAAAACTGCAACAAATAAAACATCAATTGGAAGTTGAACAACAAGTGATGCTAGTTGATATTTTAAATTCATTTTAAAATATGAAAGCAAACTTGATGTGAAACTGAATTTTATGTTACTGCTTAAATAATAGTATAAAACGTTGGTTGCTGCAAACTTATAAAATCCACCCAAAAATGCCCTTATAACAATTATTATGAACAAAAATAGAACAATGTATAACCACAAGTTTGCAATGTTGTTTGCAATAACATTAAAAAAGTTTTCAATTAAACTAACTGCATTTGATAAAAGTTCGTATATGTTAAAAGATTTTGAAAAGTCAACAAACAAACTTGTAAACTGCCCCACAACACCTTCTGTTTCCAAAACTTTTAGAATTGGCAAACTGCATGCATAAGCAAGCCCAATAACGCAAAGCGTGGAAATAAAAACGTATGCTAAAATTTTCCATACTAAGTGAAAGTTTGAAAGTAACAATTTAAAAGTGTCTTTATACATCATAATTTTTTATTCCTAATTTTTAATTTATTTCTAATCATTTTTATATTTAATAATTGTTGTTTTTTTCTTCTTTAAAATTTCAAATTTATTATTTTTTCAAGTTTTTTTAAATTTATTTGTTCAATGTTGTGCAATTTTTTTGTTCTTTTTATTTTTAATAATTAATTATTGTTTTTTGCTTACATTTTAATTATTTATAATAGCGATGTTTAACATTGTCGTAACGCTCTAACCTTGAATAATCAAAATACAATGTGTAACTTAAAACTGGATAATACATAAAAATAATAATCATGCCAACAATTGCACTTATTGTTTGAAAGTTAAACACAACGCCTAAAACTTGAAGTGGTAGCACAACAACAAATGGCAATGCAATAAGCAGTATTGTTTGCCAAGGATTTTTGTTAACTAAATCGCTTGCGTCGCTTAAACTTGTTCTAATTGAATATCCACAAGTGTTTGTGTCTGGCATTGCAATCAAAACATATGAAAACAAATAACCCGAAAAAATTAACACAACAAAACTAGCAACAACACTTATAACATATTGTGCCACAGTTGGTGTTAAATTAAGTCTGCCAAAAATAATGTGTAAAACAAAAATTATTAATCCTAACAAAAACTTAATTAACACATAGCCCAAAATTAAAATTAAAGCATACACCAAAACACTTAAAACTGTGTTGTTAACAAAGTTCATGGTTGAACTTAAATTTAGTTTTCCGCTTCTAAAATGGTTTTCAATGTTTCCAACAAACGCTGAAACAATTAACACAATTAAAATAATGCCTAAAACACAATTTAAATATGTTGCCCAATTTGTTATGAACAAATTTTTTAAAATATCCCCAAAATTGTTAACAGTTAAGTTTTTGTAGTTCACCAAAAAATTTATTATTGAAAAAGGTTGCAACAATCCGCCCACAAAACAAGCAGGTAAAATTGCAAAACCTAAAACAAATATTAAGTTTTTTCCAATATACTTAAATGTTTCAATAAAATTTTTCATAAATTAACCTTAAAATTACTAATATTAGTATATTATATGTGCAATAATTTTTCAATTAATTTGTTTAGTTAAAATAAAAAAAGTGCCACAAAAAATGTGACACTTTTTTAATTTATTAAATTGTTTTTATGTTTTTATTGATTTTTTACATCGTCTTCAATGTTTTTTGTTTTGTGTTTTAGTTTCCAAATTGTCATCAATGTTTTCATCCAAAGTTTCGTTTTTTGTTTCGTTTAAAACATCTTCATTTTTTGTTTTATTGCAAGTTTCAGTTTCCTCTTGCTGATTTGAAGAGTTTAAATTTTCATCTGATGAATCTGTTGGAAAGTTGATTTTATTGTTTTCCTGTTTTGAAGGAATTAACACACCAACAATAACCAAAACACCACAAATTGAAGAAACTAAATTGTTAATTAGTTCCGAATTAATTTTAAAACCAAATGCACCGCCAATAACTTGCAAAACCAAAATTACTGCACCAGTTAAACTAATCCAAAACCCCGTTGTTTTTAGTTTGTTCATTAACTTCCTCCATTTTTTTATGTTTTTTTGTTAGTTCGGAAACATTGCTTTCAATTTGTTTTATGTTTTTTCCAACTTCCACAATGTTTTTTGAAAGGTTTACAACATTTTCATCAATTTCATTAACTTTGTTTAGGGTTTTACTTAATTCATTAATTGTGTTTTGATATTTTTGTTCCCTGGCCCTAGAATCTTTTAATTGATAAATTAACAGTCCCAAAAACAAAACTGCCCACAAACCATTGTTTAGTGCCAAATTAAAAATTTCTTCCCACATTACTTAAATTCCGAAACAAGTTTTTCGTAATTATCACCAAGGCGTTTTTTAAATCCTTCATCGTTTAGCACTGCCAAAATTTGGTCTTCGCTTAAATTACTTAACAAATTTTTTGCCGTGTTATAAATTTCATCGTTTTTAACTTTTTCAACAACATATGGACCATATTTTCCATACAAGTTAATAAGGTCAACGCTGTTTTCCCAATTAGTGTTTTCAAGTTCGTTTTTTAACTCATCAACCTTTTTGTTATATTCGGCTTCTTTTAATGCAATTTCGTTGTTATATTCAATAACTTCTTGTTCTTTTTTGTTTAGTTCTTCTGTTAATGAATTAATTTTTTCTTGAAGTTTTACAGCATACGTTATGTCAAAATTTTTAAGTGCATTATCTTTTTGACCAGTTAATGCATTAAGTTCAAAATTTATTGCGTTAATGTCGCTACTTAGTTTTTCATCTAATGCCTTATAGTCGGCAATTTTATCTTTTTCAAATGCATCAAGTTGATTAATTACAATGCTACTTCTGCTAAGTCCCCTTTTAAGTGCTTGATTTTCGGAATTTTCAATTGCCTGTGTGTAATAATTGTTTAATTGCTCTTTTGCTTCGTTTGTGGTGTTTACCAAACTTTCTTTGTTGTTAATTAAACTGTCTTGTTTTTGTTTGTAATCGTTATTAATGTTTTCAATTTCGTTGTTTTTATATTCGCTTAATGCTTGTTCACTTTCCTTTTTTATTTGTTCATCACTAGGGCGTGTGAACTCCATTTTTTCAAGTTCAATTTTTTCTGGAACTGAGTTTAAATTTGAACCAGAAAATTTGTTTGAAACATTGTCTAGTTTAGAATATATTTCATCTAAAATATCTTTTTGTTTTTCTTTTGTTTGAATGCTTTGAACTTTTTTTGTAATGCTATCTGGAATTTTATATGTATTCATTTGCAATCCTCCAATTATTAATTGCTGTAAGTTATATCTTTTAATTTTATTTAAAACATTTTGTAAAATTTTCATAATTAACTCTCAAAATTATTTTCAACCAATGTGCCATCAAAATTAAAAATTTGATTTGTGTTATCAACCAAAAAAAGTTGTGTTAAATTGTTAAAATTAACACTGCCAACAAGGCTTAAATTGTTTTGGCTTATGGATAAAGTTTTAACATTTGTATTATACCCAAAAGTTGTTGAAACCATAATTGTTGTGCCACTTGTTTTAACTGCTGAAACATGTTCCCCAACACCAATGTTATAAAACAGCAAAAACACCGCTGTTTTGGTGGTTTTGTTGATGTTGCATAGTACTATGTAATTATTAAAATTAACATCAGTGCAAACAAAATAAACATTGGTTCCACTTATTAAACATACTGGGCTAATTTTTTTTATTTTTTTAAAAAAACTTATGTTTCCGTTAGAAGAATAATTTGTTATTTCCCCTGAAACTAAAATGGTTTTAACTTGCAACTGATCAAACACTTTTGTTATGCACAAAATTTCATTTTCGCTTTCAAAAAAGCAACTGTTTTTGTTAAGATTTTCTAACAAATTTATGCTTGAAGAACTTGTTTTTAAAATGGTTGAATTGTTGTTATAAAACAAATATGATTCATCATTAACTTCAACCATCCCCAAAAACTGCCCATCTAACTGTGTGCAAATTCCACCATTAAAATTGCTAACAAGTTCACTCACATTTCCGCCAGAATATGTGTTAAAACTTTGCTCGAACTGCTCAATAACATTTAAAGAATTTGGCAAATTAACAAAGCAAAGTTCTTTTTCATTTTTAATTTTAAAGTTGCCAAACACACCAATTTTAACCTCAGTTTCTTCCACATTTGAAAACTCGAATTTAATTGTGTTTTCGCCAGTTAAAAACAGCGGAAAACTAACATAATTAAAATTTAGTTTGCAGTATTGTAAATTGGAATTAACAAAAACTTTAACACTAGCATTTAATTGCAAATTAATGGTAAAAATAACTGCTTCACCAAATGCAGTAAGTTTAATTTGGGCAAAATTTGAAGTTGTGCTTAAATTTTGTGAAAAACAATAGTTTGAAAAATTTTGTTTCGAGTTAAGGTTTTCTCTTTCAATATCCTTAACCTTGTTATAAGCAAGTTTTCCAAAATTTGTCATACCAACCCCACAATAACACTTGGGCTTGAAATTTCACATTCTGCACTGCTAGTTTCAAAATCAATGGCAAACAAATTCCCCTTAATTAAAGTGTTAATTTTAATTAAATTATTTTTTGGCTTTGCATTATATGTCTTTTTTGCATTTTCAGTTCTAATGGTTATTTTAACTGACACATTAGATTTTAAGAATATGTTTTTAACAACTTTTTGTTTTTCTGGATAACCACAATCGCTTAGTGGAGATTTCCAGCATTTGTTTAAACTTGTTCCATAAACCCCACCAAAATTTCCAATTTCTCCAAAATTGAAACTGTTGTTTTCAAAGTAGCAAGCAATAACTTTTGAAATTTTATCATCAGTTACTGCATTTAGGTGCCTAATATCCACCCCACGCATAATGTTTAAGGTGTTGGTTTCAAGGTCGAGTTCTAATAGTGCATTATTAACAAAATTTGTGTTGTTTTCACACCCAATTTGAATGTTATCATTAAAATTTAAGTTACAAGCCAAATAATATTTTCCATTGCAATATGCACTGCAAACACTTTGGTTTTGTGCATTTTTTATTAGGTTGTCTATGCTTAAATTTAATTTTGTTGTTGAGTATCCATCAAAAACATAAATTCCGTTTTGTGTTAACATTAAAATTCTGTCGCCACAAACACAAACACTGTTCCCATAAATTTTGCCACTGGACACAAAAAGTTGAGTTATGCTAAATTCTTCCTGGCTGGCATATGCCGTAAGCCTTGAAATTCCATATTCCCTAAAAACATAAACATAGTCGTTAAAACTAACAACTTTGTTAACAATTCCACGTTCATCGCTAAACTTAATAAATCCTGCTTCCGTAAGTGAAACATTCCAATTTGTTGGATTTAGGTCATCGGAAAACCAAATTTCGTTTCTGTCGTTTTCAATGGTGGCAAAAATTCTTTCATAATGCAAACACATATTTTTAATTTTTGGTGCATTTTCAACTTTAACAGCATTAACAAGTGTTGTGTTCCAATACCACATTCCGCTTGGTGAACAAATTAAAATTGAATCTTCCCCATTTAAGTTATAGTTTAAAACAACAGGCACTTCTGCTAAATTTAAATTTCCAATTTGCAAAACAAAATCAATGTTGCTTGCAATGTCTAACAAATAAAAATTGCCTTCATCTGTTTGAAAAATTAAATAGTTTTCATAAATATATGGAGCATATGACGTAACATTTTTGTTTTCTTTTCTAAAAAGCCAAGTTGCCTTAACATTATATGTGTTGCCAATTTGAACCTTTCTAAATTCCTTGTTGCCAGGAAGTGGCGATGCTGGAAAATAAACATAATCAACGCCAAGCCCAGTTGTTAATGCCCCTTTGTTAAAACTGAAATTATAAGTGTTTGTGGAATATGTAACGGGCAAAATGAATTGATCGTAATCAACATTAATACCATTAAAAAAGTTTGCATAGTTAAGTTTTTTGTATGTTACACTTTTTCCTTTTAGTTGCTCGTTTTTAACCATTAAACCCACAACCTTTTTTTAATTTTTATTTCTCGCCTTGGTCTTAACACATTAATAAGCGAATTTTTAAACCTATTATCCCAAATTGCTGCATCATCATACATGCTGTTAATAAAACAATATTCCGCTGTTACGCCATATGCAATAACTCTGGAATTTATTTTAAAATCGTTAAAATCAATTTGAGATGAAATTGACGTTGCCATGTTTGGCTGATATGCAAATTCAATTTCAAGTTCGCCCGCCACAGTTTCAAGGTTGGTTGGTTTGCAATTAAACTTTACATATGCACCATTTTTTTTAACGCTTAAAATATCTACCAAAATTTTGTTTGTTATGTTTGAATAAGCAATGGTTCCTGTGTTTGAGGTTAATTTAACTTCATCTTTTAAGGTTACATATTCACTAGCAATTTGATTAACAACCAAGTTGCAACATGAAATTAATTTGTTTATTTCACATTGCTCTTCTTCTGTTATGGTTTGTTCGCCATCAAGTGCAGTTGTTTCAAGTAAATCGTTTAAGCCTAAATTTATTGAAACTTGTTTAATAACATCTTTTACAATCATTTTTTCCCTCCTTTAACACCAATTTGTTTTGTAAGCATTGCCATCAAAATTTTTAACTTTACTGCTTGCAAAATCATAAATTTCTTTTAATTGATATTTAACTTTGTCTTCTAATTTTTCTTTGTTACTTTTGCTTATTTTTTCATTAACAATTTCAATTTCTTTTAAGCGTTCATCAATTTTTTCCGATTTTAAAACATGTGTTATTGTTCGTGCATCTAACCTTTCAAAAGGCAAAATTAGGCAAAGTGTGTTTTTTGTTGACTTGTTGTGAAGTTCAAACTTTTTTGTTTTTAAATTAAATAACACAAAATAATTTTTATTAATGGTTTTTAGTCTGTTAACTATGTTAAAAACATCATGTTCAATTTTAATTTTCATGTTTTTTCCTTTTTTAAAAAATTTTTAAGGTGTGAAGTTTTTTCACACCTTAAAAACCAATGTTTTAATTTTTTTTAATGTTTTAAATTTTTATGCAGTTGTGATTCCTGTTAATTTTGCTTGTCCGTTTGGTTTGTCGCAAATTAAGTCGGCATATTTAACTAAGGTTGCAGTATATGTTGGTTTGCCAGCTGTTTGACGAATTATTCTGCCATCATCACCTTCAAGCCATTGCCAATCACACAATTGATGCAAAGTAAATTCTTTACTGTTTAATAAATACATTGTGTCTTTTTGAACAAATCTATCGGAAATTAGAGGAATTCCGTTATATGAAATTGCTTTGTATCCACCATTTAAGTCCATAACATCTAGGTTGCGTTTGTATGTGCTTAAATGTTGTTGGAATGCTCGTTTTACACCACTTGAACAAGTAATGAAATCAACAACAGAACCTGTTACTTCTTCTAGTTCATCAATTGCTGTTTGAATTTTAACTTCTGTAATATCACCAGTTGATGCTTTTGTGTAAGCATTCATCCAAGAATGAGTGCTTCTGTCAACACCATAAAGTGAACCAGTTGTTTCAAAAATTTTTCCTAGCCCTGTAATTTCTAAGTTGTATGAACCTTGAATTACAAAAAAGTCTTCGTCAGATGCAAGTTGGCTTGCAAAACTTGTGTCAAAATAAACAGTGTTTGTTGCTCTGTCAACTTTTGTAACTTTAAAATGAATTCCACCGGTTTTGTAATCTTCATCATTAACGTTATAAATGCTTAGCACCATTCCTTCCATAAAGTTTCTAACATCATCACCTGTGCCGGCAACAATAAAGTTTTTGCCCATTGTGTGAGTGTAATTTTTAATTAAAATTCCACTTCCATCGCCATAAAGCATACGGCTAAGGTTGAAGTTACTTGCTTTAATTAATCCTTCCATTTCAGCATTTAACAAGTTAACAAAAGCTCCTGAATTGTTTTCACTTGCTCTAATTGCTTTATCGGAAATTTCAATTGTTCCATATAAGTTTTTTAAAGTGCTTACAAATTGAACATAACTGTTTCCATTTGCTATTGGCAAATTTCCATCCTCAGTTCCTGCACCAATACCACCATTAATTCCGTATGGGGCAAGTTTTCTAATTTCTTTTCCCCAAACATCGGCAGTGCTTTGCTTAATTTTTGCAAGCAATGGATTTGAGTTTAAGTTTAATTGGTCGGAAACAACTCCCAAGTAAACTGTTTTTAACGCATTTTCTGCGGTTTGAATTGTTACCATAATTTTCTCCTACTTAAATAATTTTTTTGCCAGTTCCTTTGCTTCATTTAAACTGGTTGCTTTTTTTTGAGGCATAACACCCAAACTTCCAGTTAAAGTGCTGTTAATTAGTTGGGGAGATTTGTTTTTCTTTAATGTGTTTAAATAATTTGAAATAATTGTTTTTTTGATTTCATCGTTGTTTAACACATAATTTTGTAAAAAGTTAGGGTCAGAAACAAGTTCTTCTTCTGACCTATATTTTTGTGCTTTAACCTTATTGAACGCAAGTTCAAGGGAGTTTGGCATGCTTGCCAAAACTTTGTCCTGTAACAAAACATTCATAATGTCTGTTGCATAATTTTTTGCGGAATCGTTATCTTTTAAAAATTGTTTAACATAATCGTTCCACTCTGGTTTTTCGTAAAAGGGTTCCAACTTTTGTTCAGTTGTTTTGTTTTCAACTTCCTTCAAATTAGAATTTTCCTTTTCTAGTTCGCTAAGTTTTTGACACTTGCGAGTAAATTCGGATTGCAAGTTTATGTATGCCTCCTCTAAACTTTTAACATCCTTAAATTTTGTTAAAGAGCCATTGGTGATTTCCGCCGCATCAAAATTTAAACTTTCCTCCGAAACAGTGCCCGATACTTCACCCATTGGTTGTTCTTTATTCATTTGTTTCCTCCTTTAAATAATTTTTTGTTATTTCAATAAACTGCTTGTGTGTTCTAATGTGTTCTAGCATAATTTTTTCTAATTTTGGATTTTTGTTTACTGCACGCTCATACTCTTCTCCAAGCATGAAACATGTGTGTTCGTTAATGTGCAACTGATGGTCATCAATTTCTTTTGGACTAGCAATTTTTCCATATTCCAAAAGTTCTAAGTGTTCTTTGTTTGCACGTTTAATTTGAAGTGTTTTAACATCTTGTGTGTTTTCCCAAATTCCAAAACCTAATTGCTCTAAAAGTTTATATCGCACTGAATTACTTAATCTTCCATTTTCATCATGCAAAAGCCCCGAGTTAAATATTTCAAAAACCATGTTTCGTTTTTGTGCCAAACTTTCGTTAAGTTCGTTTTCGGTTTCAAACACAACATCATCTGAATTAATGTCGGACTTGTTCCAATAAAACATTTCAATACTTCCATTATTACTAATTAGTTTTGAACTAACTTTGCCATTAACAAATTGCTTATATAATCTTAAAATATGTTTGCTAATTTCTTTAACTGCTTCCCTAATTTGTTCAGCACTGCTAAGAAGCCTTGCTTCATCTTGTTCAATTAAAAGTTCAAGTGCAACACCACTAACAGAACTTGTTATGGAACTTCCTCTTAACAAATCGTTAACACCACTTACGGTTAAAAATTCGTTTAACAACTTGTCTTCTTCATAGTTAAAATCGGTTGGCACATTTCCAGAGCTTAACAACCTTGGAACTTGTGCTCCTTGCCTGTAAATTAAAATTTTGCCTGGTGCCATTCCTTCTTCTTCCAAATTATCGGTGTCAATTGAGCCATCTTCAACAGCCATAACACCCATGCTAATTCTGTTTAAAAATTCATGCTTTCTGTTTTTAACAGCATTATAACTTCTTTGAATTGGCACACACCTTTCAACAACACTTCCGCCCCAAAAACAATTAGGATTAACAATGGAACATTGGCTAATAAACGGATAACCACGTTTGTCATCTGATTTGTTAACATACGGCAATTCGCCAATATATACCACTTTATTGCCAGCAACAATGATTAATCTGCCAAAAGGATACTTTGTTGTTGGTGACTCATATTTTTCAATTACAAGTGCCGAATTGTGTTTTACGGTTGTTCCGGCTTTGCTAACTCTGCCAAAATATCCAAGCCCACCTGTGCAATTTACATTATCTAATGTGAAAACATTAATGTCTTCCCCTTCAACATCAACACCCCACAAATCCTTAATTGTGTCAACATGAAATGCTCTAACATGCATAATGCTTTTGCAATCATCAAGCCTTGCATAGGTTGCACTATCTGGGAAAATTTCAAACGGACTAACAACATCAATTTGAACATCACCTTCCAAAAGTTCTTGTCCATTTTCATCAATGCCAACAACATCGCCTTTTAAGTTGTTCCATGTAACTTTGTAAAACACAGTTCCACAAATTTCGCTCCAAACTGTTGCTTCCGAAATTATTTTGCTTAAATTAAGTTTGTAACTTGCAGATTTTAAAATGTTTTTGCTAACCTTTGCACAATTAATATCATTGTCGGAATCGCTAAACGGAATTACTGTCATGCTTGGTCTAACCTTTGTTAGTTTGCTTAAACGCAATTCAACAATTGGAGCAATGTGATTGTAGACTTCTCGCTCCTGCCAAAAAAATTGTTTTTCAAAATCAACAATGTCGTTGTTTGCATTAATTGCACAATATTGATTTCCAATGAAAAAGTTTATGTTTAGTTGCCAGTTTGCTTCAAAACGTTTTCGTTCTTCTTGTCTAACTTTAAAGTCGGCAATAATTTCTGACGCTAGTTCGTCTAAATCATAATCTTCCAAATTAAAATTGTTATCCATTAAACCCTCCTTTTTGATAAACATTTTTAATGCTTTTTGGTGTTATTAGTTTGCTTGTTTGTTTGTGTAGTTCCTTCAAACAACTTTCGCAAATATTAAAGTTGTAACGCTGATTATCGCTTGTAACAATGATGTAGTCTGCCAAGTTTTTGCAACCAGCAAGTTCACACTTAATTTTTGTTGTCATCTTTTTTATTTCCATAAAATTTTAATTCTCCTTTAATAAATTCAAAATTTTTTGTTTTTCTGCTTCCAACTCTTCATCAGTATAATTTTTGTAATCGGTTTCCTTTTGGCCAAGAAGCAAATTAATTGCACTAAGGTCTGGTGGATAATATTTTGTTGAAACTTTTTTCTTTAAAAGTTTAACTTCATTTTCATCCATTGAATATTCGCACACACTTTCCGTAACTTTGTAACCTGTTGCTTTTTTAATTAGAGTTTGTTGCAACTTTTTTTTAAGTTCCATACCTATTTCGTTTCAACCTTTTAATTAATCGTTCTTTGTCTTTTTGAATAATTGTTTTTTCAAATTTTTTAATTGGAATGTCTGGTCGGTTCATAATGTAATATCTAAGTTCATCCAAACTGTGGTCATCTTTTTTTATTGGCACATCTGCTTCCGACCAAAAATAGCCTTTTAATTCTCTAATTAAATTAACGCAGGTTTTAAATATGAAAAGTTTTGGTTCGCCCACCGCATTTTTAAAGTAACTTTTAACTCGTTGAATACCTGAAAACAAATCTTTGTTAACTTTTGTGTTAACGGTTATGCCATTATCGTAAAACAATTCGGCAACACTTTTAACACCACTTAAAGTTTTTTGATTTGCTGCACTATCAATAAGTGCCAAATATTGTCCATTGGTGTGTTTTTTCCAATTTAAACTAATGCATTTTTCTATTATTTTTTTTGCGTGATATTGAATGTCTTTTTTTGCTTCGTAATGTTCTGCAACAACATAAACATTTCCATCATAATCACATGCATACCAGTGGCAACTAAGTGGGTTGTTAAGCCCGGGGTCAATGCTTAAAGTGTCTTGCCAATCAGGTGGAACCATAAACGGTTCTATAACATGAATATTTTCATCAAATTCGTTATACACCAGCCCACCAAAAGCGGAAAATTTACCATATTTTCTGGAATTTAATTCATCTTGGTTTAATGTTTTTGAAAGTTCTTCAATTTCGTTTTTATTTAAAAACGGATTATCTTCCCAACTCATAAACTCGCACCAAACTTCATCACTTTTGTGTTCGTTTAAATAAATTTCGTTATAAACCCAAGTTAAACCTTTAAGTGGTGTCATTGTTCCAAAAATTTCGCCACACCTATCAATAACACGCATTTTGCATTCAAGATATATATCGTATGGTGGTTCTTCATCAAACCACACAAAATCTAGTGATGTGCCCTGAAATTTTTCTCGCCCTTGGTCACAACTTTTAAATCCAATTTTGCTTGTTCCACCAAGTGCATTTTTAACAATTATTGTGTCAATAACCCCCAAATATGGTGCTTCCTTTTTGCCTTGCGACATAACAATGTCAACAATCAAATCGGGGTTTAAGTAATATAAAATTTTGCTTTGTGCAACATCGCGTTGAACTTGGCTTGACAAACTTACAACCCAACAAGAAACATTTTTTTTGTTCTTTTTAAATGGATGAATTCCCAAAGCAAGCCAAACCGTTTCAACTGCACCACATTCGGTTTTTCCGCTTCTGTTACCACCAAAAACCCACCTGTTTTTTTTGTTGCATTTATGAAACTCTAATTGTTTTAAATGCTTAACTTTTCCTGTGTTGTAATTTTTTAATTTGTTATTATTTTTTCTTCTTAAAATTTCTTTTGAAATTTCATCTAATTTTTTAATTAACTCTGCTTTTAATTCTTTATTTTTCATATTTTCCTTTTTTATGCCAAAATTAGCAAAACAAAATATTTTTTTAAATTTTTAAAAACGGTTTATACTAATAATGTGAAAAACATTAGTATTAATAAATTTGTATTATTTTTTTTAATTTGTGTTTTAACAACTTGTTTTTGTGTTTGCAATTTGCAAACACAAGCTGCTATATTTGCTGCTTCAAAACCAAGTTATGCGCAAATAAAAAACTCAAACACTTATCTATATAAAAGTGCCGAGCAAGGTTCAACCACAAACAAGTGGTGTTTAATTGAAAAAAGTTATTTTGTTAAAATACTTAACAACTATAACAGTGAGTTTTACAAAGTTGAGTATAATGGCATTAATGGGTTTGTTAGAAAAGATGAAATTGTTTTAGTTAACGAAATTCCACTAAACCCATATCCGCAAAACATCACATTTTCCACAACTTCAACCAGTTGCTATTTAAGGTCGGCTCCAAAAATTAAAGATGTTACCGACAACACGTTAGCAGTTATTCCTTCCAACTCAACTGGACTTAAATATATTGGAAAAATAATTGGCGAAGAAGCAATTGATTTTGGTGGTTCAATTTGGTATTTAACAAACTACAACAATCAACTTGGCTATGTTTATTCTGGCTACACAACTTCCATAACGCCAATTAGCGAAAACATTGAACAAGTGACAAAATTTAAAGGCAACGATTTTTCAAAAATTAATCCATTAACAAACATTGAATGCATAATTATTATTGCTATTTCCCTAATTCCGTGCGTTATTATTTTGTTTTTGCTTTATGCTCCTAAAAAAAGTTTGAACTTAAAAGCCAAAAACAACTCCACAAAATCAAACTATAAAGACATTGCAAATTTTTATGATGAAAATTTGTGATTTAATTTGAAATGCGTTTTGTTATTAAAATTTGTAATGCAATAAAAATTTTAAAAAATTGAATATGATTTAGATAAGTTATCGCCAAAATCGTTTAAAACCAGTTTTAAAAGTTTATACTGGTTTTTTGATTCCTTGTTTTTTAAAAAGAAATTTGCACTGCTGTTAACAACCTGAAAATATGTGTTTTTAATCCAATTTTCATTTTTTAAATAATCTTTCAATTTTTCTGCATTATACCCCAAATTTGCAAGTTCATCTGAAAAATGTGCAATGGCAAGTTCTTTTCTTCTAAAAAATGTTCGCTGTGTTATGTTTAAAAGTTCCTGAACTTTTTTGTAACTTACACCATCAACATAATATAATGCAATAAGTTTAAGTTCCTTATCTTTTAATTTTTTTAACGCTTTTTGAATTATAACTTTTAAGTTAATAATTTTAATTTTTCTTTCTGTTAGTTCAATAATTTTGTTAGAATCTTTAATTGTTGAATTATAAACACTGTGGTTAAATGCTGAATTAATGCCAATTCTGCAAACCAAATTATCAATTGATTTTGCCATTGTTTCTAAGTGCCTATACAGCATTAACAGTGTTTTTCCCCACAATTCGTTTTCCATGTTTCTTTTCATTTTTATCCCCCTTTGGCGTAACTGACAATATTTTAATTTAGCAATTTTTAAAAATCAAAATAATGTGTCACATTTTTGTAAAAAAATAAATATTTTTGTAAAATTGTTAATAATAATGTCGATTTATTTCATTTTATCAAACATTTGTTCTATAATATCACCCATAATATGACAACAGTGTGTCATAAATTAAAAGAAATATTAAAAATTTTTAAAAAAAGTTTGTTTAATTTAAAAGCACAAATTTTTTGGTTTTTTTATGTATAATATGATATACTAATTAATAGTATATGGTGCTTTATGGCAATACTAAGGAAAAATCTAATGAAAAAACTATTATTAACTGGAATTATTAGTTTAATTACCTTAACCATGGGTGTTAACACCCCTGTTTTTGCAGAAGATGTGACAGGCGGTGTTTTTTCGGAAGTTGTTACTTTTGTTGAAAACCAACACCAATTTAATTTGGGTGAAACCCAAAATTTTGCCGTTAACAACTTTGACTTATATTTTAATAATGGCGAATTTAACAAATTTAATTTTGAAACCAATCAAAATTCTAAATTACCATATAGTAATGTTACACAAATTAAGCAAACACAAAACTTTGTTGTGTTTTTAACTGATGGAAATTTAAAAATTTTAAAAAATGGCAACGAAGTTAATGTTGATAATTTTTCTGTAACTTGCCAAATTTATAATGTTTATGAAAAAGAAAATTGTTTGTTTATTTCCTACATTTCAAATTCAACATTAAACTTTGTAAAAATTAATGCAAATTTGCAAATTGAAAATCAAATTTCAAAACAAATCAGTTACGAAAATGTTGTTGCCCTTTGCTTAAACGAAAACTATACATTTTTAATAACCCAAACAAGCAATAATTTCGGTTTTGTTAAAATAAGTAACTTAACAAATTCAATTACTCCACTTGGGTTTAACTATTTAAACTGCACTCAACTTGAAATTTTGGAGCAAAACGGTGAAACATATTTTGTTTTAGTTTCACACCTAAACCAAACACTATCAATTTTGAAAGAAAACGAAAATGAACTTGTTTTAGTTTCTTCAAAATCAACTTTCGGAACAACTAATCCTTCATTTATGCTTGGTGAAGTTTCCGAGTTTACTGATGTTAAAATTTATAACAACCTAATTTATGTTGCAGACAACATTAACAAAAACATTCAAAGTTTTTCACTTTTAAATGAAAGCATTGTTCCAAACCAAATAATTATTGCCCTAACAAGTTTTGAAGATGGCTACTTTAATTCGGTTAACGACTTTCAACTTTTAAACGATACCACTCTTTTAATTTCCGACACAAACAACAACCGACTACAAAAAATTGAAAACACCAAAATTGAAACACTTTCAACCATTAACGAAGAGCCAATTAACTCCCCTAAATTTTATTCAACTTTTAACAACTCCGATTTTTGGTTTTATGCAAACAGCAAGTTGTTTAAGGTTAATGGAAACAACTTTCAAGATGTGGAAGTTGGAAGTTCAATTTCTGCACTAGAAATTGATGCCAATAATAATGTTTACTTAATTGATCACGCACAAAAAAGTTTGAAAATTGTTAAAAACAACACATTAACACCACAAGTTTTAAAGGAAGAACTTGATGTTAATGAAAATTCAAAACTACAAATTTTAAGTAATAATAATTTTATTATTTCAAAAGACAACACCTTAACCTTAACAAATTCTGAATTTAACACACAAAACACATTAAACCTTGAAGACCAAATTTTAGATGTTGAAACTGATTATTATAACAACCTATATGTTTTAACAACAAAAAATTTGATTAAAGTTGGAACACAAAATGATACGTTAAAAAAAATTGACACACTAAACTTCAACACAACCAATTTTTCAAGTTTTGAAATTAACAAAGCAAATGGCAACATTTGGTGTTATGACAAAGTTAATGAATGTTTTGTAAAAATTGTTTGTGATGGATTTGTTTCAAACTTAAATGATTTTGAACATCCATTTAACACTGCTAGTTTTGAACCATTAAACACAATTATTTCTAGTGGTAATGTTTTAAATGATTGTTACATTTCAAACTTTCCTAACAACACAGACATTAAACAACAACTTGCTAAAAACACAACTGTTTTTGTTTTAAGTGAACTAGACAGTTGTTATTACATAATGTTTAACAACAACAACCAAATTGATTATGGCTACATCACAAAAGAAAATTTACAAACAAAACAATATGAAATTTTAGAACCACAAAAAGTTATTGTTATTAACAAAAACATTAAACTTTACAAATTGCCAACAATTTTGCATGACTTAAATAACGGCTTTGAACAAGTGAATGCAACTTTAAACGAACAATTAAATGTTGTTAATTTTAATCTTGACAGCATTGACAATTCAGAATATTATGTGGTTCAAACAACTAATAATGAAATTTTGTATGTTAACGCTAGTGATGTTGCACTTTATGGCAGTTCCGACATTAGACCACTTCCAAATTTGAATGCTGAAATTATTGTTAATGATGGAACAGTTAAACTTTATTCTGCCCCAACATTTAACTCAACATTAATAACCGAACTAAATAACAAACAAAAAATTTATGTTCCAAATTTTGATTCAACAAAACAGTTTACTTACATAACTGTTGTAACCGAAGACAAACAAGAAATTTTTGGATACGTTGAAACAAAATACATAAAACTTAATGAAGACAACCCAAACTTTACAAGTGCATTTGTTTTGTTGGGAGTTGGAATTTTAATTATAATTATTTCAACAATAATCTTTGTTCGATACAAAAAACGTGATGATATTAAGCAATAATTTTTATAGTTTTACTATAAAAATTAAACTGGCAAATGTTAATTTTCAACAACAAATTAGCAAATTAAATTGTAAAAAAATTTAAAATTTATTTTGCTTATAACAAATAAATTATATGATTTAAAAAAAGTGTAATTTAATTAATTACACTTTTTTGCATAGCACTTAAAAAACTTGTTTTTAAGCCATTATTTATTAATTTGCATAGTAATTGTTTGATTGCACAAAATCAGAGACATCAGCCATATTATTTAAAACAACCTTGCTAACTTTGCTAAGTGAAATTTCGTAAGCCACCTTGTCTTCCACTTGGTCGCCAATCTTTTTTTGATAAATTCTGCTTTGAATTCTTCCAACCAAATTAAGTTTGTCACCAACCGAAAGATCTCTTACAAATTTTGCATTTCTACCCCACGCAATGCAAGGCAAATAATCACTTTTGTTATAACTTCTGTTAACAGCAATTAACACATCAGAAATTTCACGTTTGAAAGGTGTTGTTCTGTAAATTGGTTCCTTGCAAACAAAACCAGTTAATTCAATTTGATTAGGATTTTCATTTTCATCATATGGCACAAGTTCTCTAATGAAAACTGTGAGCATTAGTTTGCTTTTTTCATCAACTAATTTATTATAACTTCTAAATTGTCCGTTTCCTGCAATTTTGCTTCCAACTGAAATGTTTTGATTGTTTAACAACCTTTCGCTAATTGTTATTGGAATTTCGTCGGTTGCATCGCTTAAACGTTTAACCTCTAACATAAATTCATAAAATCCTTCGCCAAAAACTTCGTAACTAAATTTTGGCTCAGTTAAAACCGTACCTGCAATATAAACTTTATTGTTGTTCATTTGTTCAAAATCCATTTTATCCTCCATTTATTTTTTTCTTTGAATTCCTAAATTGTCAACATAATAATTGTCTTTAATTATTAAATCACCAACGCTTGTAATTTGATACCCCATGTTGGTTAAGCGGTCTAGCAGAAGTGGCAACGCATCTAAAATGTGCTCCGAGTTGTTATGGCACAAAATTATGCTGCCATTTTGCACTTTGTTAACAACTCTGTTGCAAATATCAATTCCACTAAGCCCTTTCCAGTCTAAAGTGTCAACGTCCCACTGAATTGTTGTTAAGCCCATGTTTTCGGCAGTGGAAATTACTGTGTTGTTGTAACTTCCATATGGGGCTCTGAACAATTTAACATCATCGCCGGTTATGTTTTTAATTAAGTTAACAGAAGTTGAAAGTTCAAGCTTCATATCACTTTCACTTAAATTAACAAAATCTGGGTGTGTGTTGCTGTGTGTTCCAATTTCAACACCTTGTTCCTTTATGGCTTTAACCATTTCTGGGTACTCTTCAACCCAAAAACCAACCAAAAAAAATGTTGCATTTGCATT
The DNA here is from genome assembly GCA_944380265.1 of uncultured Clostridia bacterium. Classification (GTDB taxonomy): domain Bacteria; phylum Bacillota; class Clostridia; order Christensenellales; family UBA1242; genus UBA6345. Next base: position 315,160 of record CALWGY010000001.1, read on the forward strand.
ATATTCTTTTAAAATTTCTAAAATTTTTAAAGTTTTGTCTGCACCCCACGCAGAATCAAAACTTATGGCAACTTTTTTTTCATCGGTTTCAACTGCATAAATTGGAACTTTTCTTGGTGCATATCCAAAAAAAACACTGGCTTGTGCACCATTACCAAAATTTATGCTTAGTAATATGGCAGAAAGTATTACCAAAATTGCATATTTTATGGTTTTAGATTTAACAACTAAAAATCGCATATTACACTCCTTAATAATATAATAAAGTTTGAAAATGTTTTATTATTTTTGTTGTTTTAAAAACTAGAAATTTAGCGAATTTTGAACTTTTTTATTTTTTAATGTTCAAAAATTTTTAACTTAAAAAATAAAGTTAAAAATACTAATTTTTAAAACCAAAAACAACCAAATTTTTTTGATTTTTTTAGTTTTGTTTTATTAATTAATACTAATAAATTTTTGTTTTTATTACATTTTTTTAAATTTTAAAATTTTATTATTGTTAAAAATAAAAAAACTTAACGCAAAAAAACTGATTAACAAATAGTTTTTTATGTTAAGCTAAGTTTATAATTTTTAAAATCACACAAATAATTGAACTTAAAACAATAAAAAAAGTTGCCATTATATGCAACTTTTTTTTAATTAATTATTTTTTATTAATTTTCTCCAATAACATATGGAACAACTAATTTTGTGCTTTCACCGTTTTTGTTGCCAACAACACTTTTGCCTTGACCCAATCGGTTTTCTAGCACTAGTTTTTTACTTTCAACATAATTTAGTGTGTCATTTTCTAAAATTGCAACAAAGTTTTTAGTTTTTGAAAGTTCATATGCTCCAATTAGTTTTATGTCTAATTTTTTGCCGCTTATAACTTTAACGCCTTTTCTTGCTCTGCCACTAAGTGCAATTTCGTTTTCCTTAATAACTTTTCCAAAACCATTTGATGTGAAAATTGTGTATGCAAGTGCACCACTAAGCACACAATTAACAACATAGTCGTTTGCATTAAGTGTCATACCCTTAACGCCTGCACTAACACGACCAAGGCAAGCAACATCATCTTTAATAATGTTAACAGCCATACCATCATGAGAAAACATTAATAATGATTTTTCGCGATTATCGTACCCAACAAACACAACTTCATCACCATCTTTTAGTTTTATTGCAGAAATTGATTGTTTTGAACTGATATATTCGCTTTGTTTTGATATTTTAATTAAGCCTTGTTTTGTTGCAAAAATAAGTTCGGTTTCTTCATCTGTTTCATTAAAATCAAACATTGCAACAATTTTTTCTTGTGGTAAAAAGTTTTTAACCAAACTTGCCACAGGTGTTCCTTTATCTTTTAATTTTGCGTAAGGAATTTGACTAACTTTAATTTTGTGGCAGTTACCCAAATTTGTGAACAAATATAAATTTTTGTTGTTTTGCATCAAAAGTGTTTTAACAGGAATTTCAAACTTTGTTGGATTTGAACTTAAAACCTTTGTTGACATGTTATAGGTTTTTTTGTTTAAAACTTTCAAAGTGTTTTCTGCTGTGCAAACAACAAACACTTCTTCGGCTTCAACTATAACTTCATTTTCGTTTTCTTGTTCCACACTTTCATCTTGTTCATCACTAATAATTTCAGTTTTTCTTGGAGTGCCATAAGTTTTCTTAATTTGAATTAGTTCTTTTTTAACAACATTCATAAGTTTCTTTTCGCTTTCCAAAATTGATTTTAGTTCGGCAATAAGTTTAATTAAATTTTCAAGTTCGTTAACAAGTTTGTTAACTTCCAAACTTGTTAATCTTGCAAGCCTCATATCCAAAATTGCTTGTGCCTGAACATCAGACAAATAAAACTTTTCAATTAAACGTTGTTTAGCTTCAACTGTGCTTTTGCTGGTTTTAATAATTTTAATAACCGCATCAATATTTTTTATTGCAATTAACAAACCATCCAAAATGTGTTTACGTTTTTCGGCAGCATCTAAATCAAATTTTGTTCTGTTATAAACAACATTGCGTTGATATTTAACATAGTAACTAATAATTTCTAGCAAACTTAAAAGTTTTGGTTTTCCTTCTGCAATGGCAACCATGTTAACGTTAAAGTTTGTTTGCAAATCGCTTTTGTTATATAAATACTTTAAAATTGCTTTAACATTTGCATCTTTTTTAAGTTTTATAACTGCCCTTAAACCATGTCTGTCGGATTCATCAACAATTTCTGAAATTCCATTTAAAACATTGGTTGTGTCGCTTTCTTTTAACTTATCAATTTTTTGAAGCATTGAGGCTTTGTTAACACCATATGGAATTTCAGTTATAACAATGTTCTTTTTGCCATTGTCTGCTTGTTCAACATGCAGTTTTGCTCTAATAACAATTTTGCCTTTTCCTGTTCCATAAACTTCTTCAAAGTTAGAAGAATTTAAAATGTAGCCACCTGTTGAAAAATCGGGTGCAGGCATAAATTTTAAAAGCTCTTTTAGTTTAATTTTTGGATTATCAATGTATGCAGTAACGCAATCAATGGTTTCAGCCAAATTGTGTGTTGGAATGCTTGTTGCAAGACCAACCGCAATTCCTGTTGCACCGTTAACAAGCAAGTTTGGAAACCTGCCCGGCAACATGTCTGGCTCTTTTCGGCTGTCATCAAAGTTTAGGCTCCATGTTACTGTGTTTTTTTCAATATCTTTAAGCAGTTCCATGCTAATTGGGCTAAGCCTAGATTCTGTGTAACGCATTGCTGCTGGTGGGTCGCCATCAACAGAACCAAAGTTTCCGTGGCCATCAACAAGGCAAACACCCATGTTAAAATCTTGTGCAAGCCTTACCATTGTTAAATAAATGCTGCTGTCGCCATGTGGGTGATATTTACCCATGCAGTTACCAACAATTGTTGCACTTTTCCTGTATGGTTTGTCGGGTGTTACACCAACTTCCAACATGCTATATAGCACACGCCTTTGAACTGGTTTTAAGCCATCTTCAACACGTGGCAAAGCCCTATCCAAAATAACATATTCGGAATATGGCATCATGCTTTCATGAATTACTTGTTCAAGGCTTTTTGAAACCACACCACTGCCATCTTGACCGTTTAGAAGTGATGTGTAAGATGGTTCTTGTTTCCTTTTTGTAATTTTTCCTTTTGGCTTTATAACGCTTTCTTCATCATCACCAACGTTTTTAATTTCTTCATTAGAATCTTCATCGGCTTCACTTTCAGCTTCATTGGTTTCAAAACTATTATCTTCATCATTTAAGTTATCGTCATTTTCTTCTTCGTTTTCACTAATTTCTTCACTTAAATTTTGAACTTTTTTACTTTCATCCTTTTTTTCTTCACTTTTTGATTCTTTTTCAAAATCTTCAAAACTAACTTGGTTTTCAATTATGCCCAAGTCTTCCATTTCTTCTGGTGTGAAATTGTCATCTTTCTTTTTAGCCATTTACTTCTCCAATGTGTTCAAAGTTAGATTGTTTGTTAAAGTTTGCATTTTCGCTAATATATTCTTTTCTTGCTTCAATGTTATCGCCCATAAAAGTTGTAATCATGCGTTCTGCTTCCGCAACATCATCAAGTGTAACTTGCACAAGCACACGTTTTGATGGGTCCATGGTGGTGTTCCAAAGTTGTTCGGCCGACATTTCACCCAAACCTTTATAACGCTGAATTTGGTATCCTGCACCACATTTTTTTATGGTTGCTTGCAAATTTGAATCGTCATAAACATATTCGCTAAAATTCTTTTTATAAACCCTATACAAAGGTGCAACACCAACATAAACATGACCTTCGGTTATTAGCTCACGCATATATCTATAAAAGAATGTTAAAAGAATTGCTCTAATGTGTGCACCATCTTGGTCGGCATCGGCAAGAATTATTACTTTGTTATATTTTAAATTTTCAATTTTAAAATCGTTACCAATTCCTGCACCTAATGCACTAATAATTGTTCTAATTTCTTCGTTATCTAAAACCTGATTTAAACGTTTTTTCTCAACATTTAATGGTTTTCCTTTAAGTGGCAAAATGGCTTGATATTGTCTGTCTCTTGCCTGTTTTGCATTTCCGCCAGCGGAATCTCCTTCAACAATGAATAGTTCATTAATAAGTGCATTTTTGCCTGTGCAACTGCTTAGTTTTCCAACCAAACTGTATGTGTCGGCGCTGTTGGCTTTTCGGGCTGTTTCTTTTGCATGTTTTGCCGCAATTCTAACTTTTGCTGCCCCTTTTGCTTTGTTAATTAAATCGGTTAAAGTTTGTTTGCTGCCTTTTTGTTTTGCATATTCCATAAGGCCATCATAAACCAAACTTTCAACTTCTGGTTTAACTTCTGGGTTGCCAAGTTTTGTTTTTGTTTGACCTTCAAACTGAACATTTTTTAACTTTAAAGCAATAACACATGTTATGCCTTCCCTAAAATCTTCACCCATAAGGTTTGCTTCTTTTTCTTTAAGCAATCCCATTTCGCGTGCAATGTCGTTAAACGCACGTGTTATTGCACTTTTTAAACCTGTTTCGTGTGTTCCGCCTTCGCTTGTTGGAATGTTGTTTACATAACTAAAAAAGTTTTCGTTGTAGTTATCAACATGCTGAATTGCGCATCCCATTGTTAGCAAATTGGATTTTCCTTCAATGTAAATTGGTTCTTTATAAATTGGATTTGTTCCATCGTTTAAATACTTAATAAAATCTTTCAAACCGTTTTTGAACATATATTTTCTTGTTTTAAAACCAGTTTCACTTTCTTCACTTAAAATGTTTTCATCAACTAAAACAAATTCAACTCCACCATTTAAAAACGCAAGTTCCTTTAAGCGTTTGTTAATTGTGTCAAAATCAAAAACTGCATCGCCAAAAATTCTTTTATCTGGCAAAAATGTTACTTCTGTTCCAGTTAACTTTGTTTTTCCAACTTGTTTAAGTGGTGCTTTTGGCACACCACCAACAACTTTTTTACCCTTTTCAACAGCATTAAATTCCATGGAATATTTGTATCCGTCTTTATAAACATTAACTTTTAACCATTCACTTAACGCGTTTGTAACACTTGCACCAACACCATGCAGTCCGCCAGAATAAGCATAGTTTGAATTGTTAAATTTTCCACCAGCATGAAGTTGTGTGAAAACAACTTCAACGCCACTAACTTTAAGTTTTGGGTGTTTGTCAACAGGAATACCACGCCCATTATCTAGCACTGTTATGGAATTATTTTTGTGAATTGTTACAGTTAGTCTGTTTCCAAATCCGTTTGAAAGTTCATCAACACCGTTGTCAACAATTTCCCAAAGCAAATGGTGCATTCCTTTAACACCTGTTGTTCCAATATACATGCCCGGTCTTAACCTAACTGCATCAAGCCCATCTAAAACAATAATATCCTTACTATTATACGAACTCACAAAAAACATGCCTCCAAATTTAATTTCCATACTAGTATATCACACCAAACAAAAATTTAAAAATTTTTTTAATGTTTAAAATATATAATTATTAATAATAAAGCATAAAACAAAATCATCTTAAAAACTAAAAGTTTTAAATTATGCCCCACAAATTAATCTTATTGCATTTCTAGTTTTTAACAAATTAAAATTTTTTATTTTGGGTATTGCATAAATATTCAATATTGTTCATATTTATAAACAAAGTAAATTTTAATATGATAGCAATTGCAGACGCAAACACATACAAACACACGCAAACACATATGTGATAAAAATCACATTTTTAAATTTTATTAACAATTAAAAAACAAAGCTATCAAAAAACAAAACCATAGAAAAACGTCAAAAAATTTTTATCAAGTTGTTTTTAAAATATTTTAATCAATTTTTTCATATATTAAAATAAAAAAGGAAGTTTGCTTATGAAAACAATTGTTTTATGCGGTGGCGGAACTGCTGGTCATGTTATGCCAAACATTGCTTTGCTTAAACACCTAAAACAACATTTTAAAAACATTTATTACATTGGCAGTGTTAACGGCATTGAAAAGGAAATTTTGTCTGAATATCCCGAAGTTAAATATTACGCAATAACCACCGTTAAGTTAATACGTGGTTTTAACCTTAAAAATTTGTTAATTCCATTTAAACTTTTGAAAGGTTTTAACGAGTGTAAAAAAATTTTAAAAGAACTTAAACCCAACATAATTTTTTCAAAAGGTGGATATGTTTCAGTTCCAGTAACATTTGCTGCAAAAAAACTAAAAATTCCAGTTGTTGCCCATGAAAGTGATTTTAATTTGGGGCTTGCAAACAAACTAATTTTAAAAAATTGCACAAAAATGTGTTGCAGTTTTGAAGAAACAGCAAAATCACTTAACGAAAAAGGAGTTTTCACCCTAAGCCCTGTTAGAGATAGTTTGTTTTATGGAAACAAAGAAAAAGCAAAATTGGCTTGTGGATTTAACAATTCCAACAAAACAATTTTGGTTATTGGTGGCAGTTTGGGAGCAAAAGCAATTAATGAATGTGTGTTTAAAATTGCACCAGAACTAACAAAAAACTTTAATGTTATTCATGTTGTTGGAAAAGGAAATTTGAATAAAAACTTGAAACTTAAAAACTATTATCAAATTGAGTTTTTAAGTTCCATTGAAAACTATTTTGCTTTATCCGACCTTGTTGTTAGCCGTGCAGGAAGCAATGCTATTAACGAATTTTTGGTTTTAAACAAACCAATGTTGTTAATTCCCCTTCCCAAAGGAACTTCACGCGGCGACCAAATACTTAACGCACAAAACTTTAAGGAGCATGGTTTTGCCGAAGTTTTGCTTCAAGAAAACTTAAACGAACAATCGCTTTTAAAAAACATTAACTTGCTTAACCAAAACGCAAATTTAATAAAACAAAAACAGGCAAAATTTAAAGGTAAAAACGGAACTGAAAATGTTTTGAAAGTAATTTTGGATAATGTTAAAAAACAATAGTAATTAATAGCAGTAACAAAAAATATTATTAATAACAGCAACAAATAATACTTTTTAATTAATTTTTTTGGTTTTATGTAAGTAATTTAACAAAAAGGCACTTTTATGGTGCTTTTT
>CALWGY010000002.1 GCA_944380265.1 uncultured Clostridia bacterium
TGGTAATCAATCAAATGTTGCTTCTTATTTAAGAGAAAAATATAAGAATAATTTACAAGAGGTTTTAAACAAATATGGATATTCTTATAATGATAGACTAGGTATTGAAGTGTTGCCCACATATATTAGAAATGCTACTGACCACACTGAAAACACTGATAGAATTTATGACGATGAAGATTTGAAAAAGTCAATAGAATTATTAAGAAAAGAAATAAAAGAGTTTTAAATGTGATTATAAACAAATATTACAAAAAATACTTAAATTTATTAAAATTTATATATAAACTAAAAGTAATATTATTGATTAATAATATCAATATTTTTTATTTTAAATACCACAAATTGTATAAGTTATGGTATACTTAAATGTAAGGAGAATATTATTATGCAATTAATTTTATCAAATGATAGTTATTATACAAATAGCTTAGCAAAATCAATTATAGATAAATTTGAAAAGATTTTATCTGAAGATGCTATTGTCTATTATGAATATCCATTTGTATTAGATAATGACAATTGTGTTTTGAGACCAAGTTTACTTATCGTCGATAAGTCATACTCTGTGCTACTAATACATTGTGTTAATGACAAGATTTCTAATATAGATGATATAATTGATAGTCTCGATATAATTGAAAGTACATTAATGTCAAGATTTATAAAATCAACTAGCACAAACATAAAAAAAGATAGAAGATCGTTGATATTCAATATAAACTCGTGTATTATTGTTAATCCAGATAATGATTTTGATAGAGATAATAAAATGTTCCCTATTTACAACAATCCGGAAGATGTCATGACTTTCATTAGTGAAGAGAAAACATGTTTATCACAGAATACAATAAATGAGATACAGTCTATAATAGAAGGTTCAACAGCTATAATAAAACCAAAAGAGAGAAAGTTAAAAGAAGAAGATAAGAATACTAAAGCATATTTTTTAAAATTAATGGAAGAACAGATTGCTGTAATGGATATGGAACAAAAACATGCAGCAATTTCGCAATTGAGAGGTCCACAAAGGATAAGGGGATTAGCAGGTTCTGGGAAAACAATAATTTTATGTTTGAAAGCTGTTTATTTACATTTGCTTTATCCTGAAGCCAATATATTATATACATTTACCACCAAAAGTTTGTACGATTTTATAGAGAGAACAATAACAAGATTTTATAAGTATTTTGGGGATGGTAAACTTCCAGATTTTGAAAAAATTCAAATAAAACATGCATGGGGAGGAAGAAATGTCCCAGGAGTTTATTACGATGTAGCTATAGAAAATGGATTTATCCCTAAAAATTATGGAGAAGTTAAAGCAATATCAAAAATGAAATTGGATCCATTTGATTATGTATGTGATGATTTATTAAACAAAAGTGAAGCGAAACTAAAAAAACAATATGATTATATCTTAATTGATGAAGCGCAGGATTTTAAACCTTCATTTTATAAATTGTGCCGTGCAATAGTAAAAGATGATTGTTTGGTGTGGTGTTATGATGACTTGCAAAATATTTTCGATGTTCAAATTCAAAATGAAATAGAAACTTTTAAAGATTCTCATTGGAAAAATTCTATAAATTTAGAAGAGTTAAGAAAAAATCATAAAGAAATTAACAATGATATAATTTTAGAAAAAACATATAGAAATCCGAAACAAATATTGGTTATGGCTCATGCAATTGGTTTTGGAATATATAACAAAGATATAATCCAAAAATTGGAAACAAATCAACATTGGGAGGATTTAGGATATAATGTAATTCAAGGAGATTGCCAAGTTGTTGGATCAGATATGGTAATAGAAAGACCAGATAAAAACAGTCCTTTATTAATTAATGAACTTGAAAAGTCCGAAAATATTATTAAATATTATTCTTGTGAAAACTTAAATGATGAAATAAATGCTGTTGTAAAGTCAATTGTAAATGACATTTTAGTTGACAAACTAAAACCTGATGATATAGTTGTTATCACACTTGATGATTTAAATGCTAAAGGTGTTTTCGTGGAATTACAAAAAAGACTGTTAGAATATGAAATAATGTCTTATAATTTAACAAGTAATGAATATTTAAAAGGATTTTATAAAGAAGGAATGGTTACTCTATCTACCTTATACAAAGCAAAAGGAAATGAATCAGCAATGGTTTATATAATTTGTTCGGAAATATTCAACAAAAATCCAAATTCAAGATCAATAAGAAATAAAATTTTTACTTCTTTTACTAGAGCAAAAGGTTGGCTACGTATTTATGGTGAAAAGTGCCAAGAGGGACAATTATATAAAGAAATGCAAGATGTAATTAATAATGATTATAAGCTAAAATTTAAACAGCCTAAAGAAGCGTTTGCTATTAAAAGATACGGGAAAAGAAAAAATAAAAAAGAAAAAGAGGAACTTTTAAAATTAAAGCAACAACTTGATAAATATGAAAAAATGGGGATAAAAAAAGAAGAGCTTTTAGATATGCTTTATAATAATTCTCTTATTGGTGATGATTATGACGGAAGCGAAATATAAAGTATCGTTAGAAGATGTAAAAAAATATTTTAAATCAATTAAACTTGATGTTTGCTATGGATTTAATTATGATAAAACTTCTATAAATAAGTATTCTAACGAAACAAAACAAAATTTATGTAGGAGTTCAGATTTGACTTATGATGAATTATATAAATTAATTATGCAGAATTCAGATTATGATATTCTTATTCCATTGGATTATGGAATATTTCAATTTTATATTGAAAAAAGCGGAAATCAAATAACAAAAATTGTGTATTGTTATTATTCTAACTCAAGGAATTTTGATGAGTTAACAAAAGAGAATGAAGAAACAAAAGAACCTAATGTAAGATACTCAGATTTTTTTCAGTTTATTGTTGATGATGCGCCACTAAAAGATAATATAGTTTATTTTAGATATGATTTCGATCCGTCAATATATAATGGGATAATTCACTCTGCTTCGCATTTGCATATCGGTTGGGGTAATGAAATTAGAATACCTATAATAAATTTAATGACTCCAGAAATATTTGTAGATTTTGTAATTAAAAATATTTATAAAGATAAGTGGCAAGTTTCGATAAATGATAAAAATTTTAAGAAAAAAATTTTGTCTTTAAAAAGGCAAACTGAAATTTTAAAAAAAGATTTTTTTAACGAAGAAGAAAAATCAATTTTGCACATTTCTTGAAATTGTAATTTTTGTAATTGTAATGTTTTTTATTTATAAAAAATATATTCTAACTAAAAATGTAATAATTAAATATATTAATGTTTATATTAAAAATGTAACTATTATTAATTTACATTAAAGTTCAATAAAGTTAATAATAAGATGAAGATAATATGAAAGTATACAATAAACTTGTTAGAGATAAAATTCCAGAGATAATTGCTGAAGATAATGGAAAAACTTGCGTGACAAGGATTATGGAAGATGATGAGTATTTGAAAGCTCTTAATACTAAAATGCAAGAAGAGTTAAAAGAGTATTTAGAAAGTGGTGATGTTGAAGAACTTGCAGATTTAGAAGAAGTGCTGAGAGCAATTCTTTATTTTAAATATGTTTCTTGTAGGGAATTTGAAAAAAATAAGGAATGCAAAGGTTGATGAAAGAGGTGCTTTCAATAAGAAAATTTTTCTTGAAAGTGTAAGTGAGAAGAATGATTAATAACAATATAGTTTTTTTTAAAAAAGAGATATAAAAGACAAATATGAAATTAAAATACTTAATCAATTTGGTTAAGTATTTTTTTGTAAAATTTTATTGTTTATAATACATTAATGAATTTTTTATGCTATACTGTATTTGAGGTTTATATGAAAGAAATTAAGGTAGTTGCAGGAATTATTGAAAATAATGGTAAAATTCTTTGTATGCAAAGAGATAAAGGAAAGTATGATTATGTCTCTTTTAAGTGGGAATTCCCCGGTGGCAAAATTGAAGAGGGTGAAACTAATGAAGAAGCACTTAAAAGAGAATTGTTAGAAGAAATGGATTTAGACGTTATTGTTGGAATTCATTTTTGTGATGTTGAATATACATACCCAGATTTTAAACTTACCATGTTTTGCTACAAATGCAATACAAAGGATCTTGATTTTAAATTAAATGTGCATAAAGATTACAAATGGCTAGAAAAATCTGAATTAAATATTATTGACTGGGCTCCTGCGGACATGATAATTGTAAAGAAGCTAATGGAGGAGTAATAATGAATTTTGGACTTTATGAGCAAATTATTAATAAAGCTTTAAATGATATTGATGAAAATGATATTCAAGTTGAAAAAAGAAAAATAGATAAAGAAAATGTGCCTAGAATATTATCTAATTATTTGTCTGAAGTTTTAGAAAAAGGTTTAAAAGATTTATCTGAGAATAATTACACAATAGAAGAACAGTTAAATTTTTGCAATTATATTATTAATAAAATAAAAGATGAAACTAAAGATGAATACTATTCAAGTCAACTAATTTCGAAAGATGCCGAAATGTTATATTCTTTAATGAATAAAAAGAATAGTATAAGAGTATTAAAAACGGATTATCCAATAAGACCAAACTATTCTATTGCAGAGCCTTTTGTGTTTACTGGTGCAAACACTGAAATTCAATTGCTTAGTGAATTAAAAAAAGAAATTTCTAGTTGTGATGAAATAGATTTTATCGTTTCATTTATCAAATGGAGTGGAATAGTAAGGCTTTTAGATGAATTAAAAGAATTTACCGACAATGGTGGTAAATTAAGAATTATAACAACGACTTATACTGGAGCAACTGAAGCAAAAGCCATTGAACGATTATGCGAACTAAACAATACTGAGATAAAAATATCATATAATACAAAACAAACGCGACTGCATGCTAAAAGCTATATATTTAAAAGAAAAACTGGTTTTTCTACCGCTTATGTTGGTTCTTCTAATATTTCAAGTGCAGCTCTTACAAGCGGAACCGAATGGAATGTTAAAGTTACCGAAAAAGAGATGAAAGATGTTTATGATAAAATATGTGGAACCTTTGAAGTATATTGGAACAGTGAAGAATTTGAAAAATATAATAAAGAAGATAATGAAAAATTAAGAAACAATTTATATCAAGAAAAGTCTCCAAAATCATTTAATTTAGAAGAATACAATTTTGATATTATTCCATATCCTTATCAAGAAAGAGTTCTTGAAAAACTTAGAGTAGAAAGAGAAAATCGCGACAATTTTAGAAACTTAGTAGTTGCAGCTACAGGAACAGGCAAAACGGTTATGTCTGCATTTGACTTTAAACGTTATCTACAATCACAACATGGAAGAAAAGTCAAATTTTTATTTGTAGCTCATAGAGAAGAAATTTTAAAACAAAGCTTAAAATGTTTCAGAGGGATTTTAAGAGATAATAATTTTGGAGAATTAATGGTTGGTGGAATTTTACCCAAAAGTATTGATAATTTGTTTGTATCAATTCAAACATTTAATTCTAAAAAGTTATATGAAAAATTAGCACCTGATTTTTATGATTATATTATTGTTGATGAATTTCATCACGCGGCAGCAGAAGGATATCAAAAGTTATTATCACATTTTAAACCAAAAATTTTACTCGGACTTACTGCAACACCAGAAAGAATGGACGGAAAAGATATTTTACAATATTTTGATGGTAAAATATCTGCTGAGATTAGACTTCCAGAGGCAATCGATAGAGGTTTACTTGTACCATTTACTTATTTTGGTATTTCAGATGAAATAGATTTAAGTTCTGTAAAATGGACTAGAGGTGGATATGATATACAAGAACTTAGCAATGTTTTATCATTTAATAAAGCAAGAGCAATGACTGTTTTAAAATCATTAAATAAATACCTTAATGATATTGATACAATAAAAGGATTAGGGTTTTGTGTTAGTCAGCAGCATGCTCAATTTATGGCAAAAGTGTTTAATGACGCTGGAATACCATCTATCGAACTTGATAGCAACTCTTCAAAAGAATTAAGAGAAAATGTTAAAGATAAATTAGTAAAGGGCGAAATAAAGTTTATATTTGTTGTGGATTTATATAATGAAGGTGTTGATATTCCAGAAGTAAATACGGTTTTATTTTTAAGACCAACAGATAGTTTAACAGTATTTTTACAACAATTAGGTAGAGGTTTAAGACTCTGTAAAGGAAAGGATTCTTTAACGGTTTTAGATTACGTTGGACAAGCTAATAAAAAGTATAGATATGCCGATAAATATCAAGCTCTTCTAGGTGTTAATGCAATGTCTGTTTCTACCGAAATAAAAAATGGATTTCCAAATCTTCCAAAGGGCTGTTTTATAACATTGGAAAAGAAAGCCCAAGAATATGTATTAAGCAACATTAAGCAATCGTTTAATAATAAAGCAAACTTTATTGAAAAATTTAAAAATTTTGAAAGTGACAGTGGACTCGTCCTAAATTATAAAAACTTTTTTGAGTATTATAATATAAATCCGGCTAAATTATATAATATAGGATTATCTTTCACTTGGCTACAAAATTCAAATGTTATTGATGATGATAAATTTTTAACATTTTTATCTAGAAGTACACAAATAAATTCTTCTGCGTGGATAAAACGACTGTTAGATTTACTTCCAAAAATAAAAAATGCTAAACATATTGAATTAACAGAATATGATAAACGTTGTCTTTTAATGTTTCATTATACTTTTGAAACTCAAAAATCCCCAAAAGATTTAGGATATAATAACGTCATTGAAAGTATAGAACAGATTGTAAATTCAGCATACTATGAAGAAATAATAGAACTATTAAATTATAACTTTTCAAAAATAGACATAGTTAATAGCCAGTTAATAAAATTTAGTAATTGTCCTTTGGAATTGTATTCTGCATATTCTAATGCGCAAATACTTGCTGGTTTTGGTGAATATACAGAAAGTAGATATTTTCCACTAACATCAGGTGTGTGGTATATAGAAAATGAAAAAACAGATATATTTTTTGTAACCTTAAACAAATCTGAAAAACATTATGCACCTGAAGTTAAATATGAAGATTATTCCATTAACGATGAATTATTCCATTGGCAGTCACAAAATAAAACGGATATAAATTCGCCAACGGGACAGCGTTATATAAATCATAAAAAAACTAACAATAATATATTATTGTGTGTTAGAAATTATAGAGCGAATGAATATGGTAATACAGAAAATTATTCTATTTTAGGTTATTGTGATTATGTTTCACACGAAGGATCGAGACCTATTTCAATTATATGGAAAATGCATAACAAAATACCTGCAAAGTTTATTGAAAAAACTAGTAAATTGATGGTTAATTAAAATAAGTGATAATAAATTATTAAATAAAGCATAACATCTAAAAACCGTAATGAAATACTATTACGGTTTTTTTGTACAAGAAAAGAATAGAGCAATAGACTCTATTCTAAATGCAATGGAAAAAGGAATAATAACATCGTCAACACAAGAAAGACTTATGAAACTTGAAAACGAAAAAGCAATACTTGAAGATAAAGTTGAGTATGAACAAAACCATCAAATAAAACCACTAGAAAAAGAACAAATTGTGGATTTTTTAAAAGTATATGCAAGAAAACAGTTTGATAACAAAACAGATAAAAACGAGTTCTTTAACAATTTTATTTTGAAAGTGTTACTTTATGACGACAAAATTACAATAGTTTACAATACAAGTTTAAACCCAGCAGAAGAAAAATATAGCAGTCCAAATGATAATGATGATAACAATGACAATAGTAACAATGGAACGACAATTTATAAGAAAGAAATTGAGATTTCAGACGATGAAAATAAGGACGAAGCGTCCTTGCGTAAACTAAAAAAATTGCCGTTTGAGTTCAAACGACAATTGTTTGGCGGAGAGTTAGGGATTCGAAACATAACTAATATTAAAAAAACAACGAAATAAAGGCAATTTCTAATTTTTATTCTACTCACATTCTACTCAATAAAATCAAAAAACAAGGGTAAATTTTAACCCTTGTTTTTTTAAATTTACAACCACAATTTAAAGCACGAAAAAACACTCCAAACGTTTAAACCAAGTAATAAAATTGAAAATGCTAAGTCTATATAATTAAAGTTTACACTGCTTTTTATTGTTAATGTAACACTTGATATAATGACCATAAAAGCAAGTATTAACGCAATTATTCCATAAATCAAAAAATTTGTCCAAACATCTATTTTATAACTTAACCATAGAGAAACAATAGTTAAAACTAATAAAAAGATATATGTAAAAACTCTATTTAAAATATTATCATTCATAAAATCACCTACGCAATATGTGAGTGTTTATACATTTTTAATGAAACATTTCCGCCAACAAAAATACCGCCAAATGTATTTTCACCATCACCACTTAAATATTCCCAACGATAAGAACCAGAAATTAAAAATTCAATATCATCATCATCGATAATTGTTCCATAATCTACCAAACGAGTTCCTAACAATGTTATGCCATCAACATCATAAAAACTAACTAAACATTTTTCAATTTCATAAACAGCATAAAAAGTTGTATCATCATTAATTTGAACATCTGACAAATTATCAATTATATCAACATTGTTTAAAGACCAGCCTTTAAATATATAACCATCTTTTGTTGGTGGAATTACATTTTCATTTAAAGTTTTTCCTTTTAACAAATCAAAATGTTTAAACTCTTCATTATCAACAATAAATTTTACGCAATTAAAATTTTCTAACACATCATCTTCATTAATAGGAATATCTTTAACAGGCTTAATTTCAATTTTAAAACCATTGTTATTAAAGTAATCATTCCAATAATTAACGGCTTTTGCTCCGCCAGTTGTTGTGATATTTAATCTTGTTGATTGTTTATAAAAAACTAATTTAATATTTAAAGTATCTTTAATTAATTCTGAATAATTATCATCATAAAAAACATATGTATAATTAACATCAACAAAATCAATTGAAGAATTAATAATATTTGTTGGAGTATCATTAACTAAAATTATATAACTTGTATTTTTGCTTAATTCCAATGCTTCATTTTTAACAATTGTTAAATCATATTTATTTTCTTCCGCAGTTGACTTTAAAACAAGATTATTTAATTTAAAAGTCATTTCGTTAACTTTAATATCTGGTTTAATAACAGAAGATATTACACCATAAACACCACCACTTGCACTATAATATTTATTAATTTCTATACCAGCAAGAAAAGTAACAAATATGTACAAAACACCTATACAAGTAAACAAAATATATCTAAAAGTTGTAGAGCGAATAAAAATAATTAATAATATTAAAATTATTACAAGTAACAAAATATCATAAATTATTGAAAAATCAAATAACCATTTAAACATTTTCGCCACCCCCAACATCAATTGAAAAACCATTTAAAATTTCATTATAAAGTTGAAAACCACAATAAGTTTTTTCATTTGGTGCATTTACATTAATGTTATGTTTTAAAAACTCTTCATAATCTATATAAACATTCAATTTAATTACATCTTTATAATTAGAATATTTTGATAAAAAAGAGTCATCTAAAATTAAATCATATGTTCCATCAACATTGTCAATTAATTTAAAATTATTAGTGTTAACATCAACTATTGAACGACCAATAAAATAATTATCTTCAACAGAATTTTCAACAAGATAATTAGGTGATGCATGCAACAAACCAAACAAACTATCGGAAGAACTTTTTGCACCATCTTCACTAATTTTTATTGATATAGCATAATAATTCTTAACATGGTTAACCACTTTTGTACTATCTTCCATTGGCATTTCATCAAAAACACCATCGCCTTTATATTCGTAATAATCAAATAAATCGGCAAAATCAAAAACAATCATATTGTTAGTTCCATATTTTAGAGTTCCACAAGATTTTTTCAACAAAAAACTTAAATAATGAACATCAAAATATGAATAATATGATGCATAATTTTGAACGCCCCATAACACGTTAAAATCGTAACCATCTTCAAAATCAGCGACATGTGATAAATCATTCATAGGTGTGTTTAGACCCTTAAATTTCATACCATAAACTTCATTACCAATTTCAATTACAAAAAAATCATCTATTGTTATTTCATTAGTTGAATAATATGAAATTCCAGAAATATTATCAACAGTATAACAATAACTAGTACCATTTACACCAGGACTAAAAGACCCCCAGTAAGAATAGTAATCTTTTGCGTTATACCAACCACCAACATGTTTAATTTTTTCGCCCTTTACTGCATTGTTATAATGATAAGCATAATCAACAAAACCATTAACATCTTTTGAAATATATTGAAAACCTTTTGAAGAAATAGTTGTTTTGTTTTGGTCCGACAAACTATTTAATTTTATTTCAAACATTTCAAACCCATTTTTATTTTTGTTGGTATAATAATTAAATTCAATAATTGGTTTAACAACAGAACCATCTTCTGATGTTTGCAAATCTACATAAAAAGCATTATTAACGTTTTTTTCAGGTGCAAAAAATAAAATGTACAAATACCAAAAATTAACAATTAGTGTTAATGCAAAAGTGCAAATTCCAATTATAATTAATGTTTTTTTCATATAACCCCCTAAAAAATGTTATCAATTTCTTCTTTTAACATTTTTTCTTCTTCTTTATTTAATTTAATAAAATCAGAACGATACAAATCTTTATAATTTTCACGTTCAACATAAGTTCCAGTTTTATCAATTCGCAATATTGTTTTAATGCGTTCGTTAAACGCATTATAAATTATAGGTTTATTTCTTTGCTCATCTTTATAAATTTCATTTAATGGCAAATTTGAAATTATATAAACTTTTGTATAACATGCAACTTTATTCGCATAACGTGCAGGTAACATAAAAGGGTAAACATCTAAAAGTCTATTCATAAGTTCAATTTTAAATTGTCCACTAAATTCATCTAACACCAATATGTCTTCATTTTTGTAATTATCAAAAGTAGAATTGTTATAAACACTTGCATGATAAAATTTGCCAAAACCATATTTATCATAAACATAACGAGTTTTACCAGTTCGTGGTGGTCCATAAATAAAAGTAACATCAACATCACGATTTTTAATTAAAAATTCAGAACTTAAATAATCTGTTCTAATCTTTTCAATTTTTGTTAAATTACTTAAATAAAGTTTAGGGAATAATCTAGCAAGTTCTAAATCAGTTGCACCATTTTGAACTAGTTCAATAAAATTAGATATATCAGTCCTTGCTCGTTCTTCCGCAAAAGTTCCCAATTCATACGGACCACTTATTCTTGTTTCAGATTTTGTGCAATAATCACGTGCTTGTGCATTAGTTCCTTGAACTGGTTCAATATGTGCCGTTGGAAAGTAATTTTTTAATGTACTAAATCTTTTACCAACGTTAAATATTAAAAATACTTGAAAATGTATTATTTCTTTTTCTTCACCTTTTTCACGTTGGAAAGCACAATATTTAAAGTGTTCTAATTTTTGAACATAATCAGAAAACTCATCATCACTTTCAGATGGATTATTTATTGTTAAAAACCATCTTCTTTTCATTGTATCAGTCATAATTCACCCTATGTTACACAGTAAAATAGCATATGTTACAATTTTTTTTATTAAAAAATGGCTTAATATAGTGCTATGTTACGATGTTACGCAGTTGGCTAAAAGGTAATACTATCTTTTAGCCAACTGCTAATTTTATAAAGTTTCAATTTGTAACCGCGGAACGGCACGCAGGCTTGTTGCCGTTCCGCTTGTTTTTTGCCTTGCAAGGTCAATGGTCAGTTTACCACATTACCACATTTTATGTGGAAATGCTGGAAAACTTTGGAAATGTGGAAAAAGCACAGCATAGAAGAATTAATGCTTTTACCACATTATCACATTGACTGGAAAAGTGGAAAAATCTTTGATTTTACACACTTTACCACAAGGCTAATCATTATAATCATTAACAACTTTTTTAGTTGTTTTTAAACTTTCTAATTGTTGTTTTAATTTTTCTAGTTCAATTTGTTTTAATAAATTTTCATAACGAATTTTTAATTTTTCTTCCAAATTTTGTACTTTATAAACAATTTTGTTTCGTTTATCTTTTAAAAACTTAACCTTATTAAGCCAGATTTTTTGCTTTTCTATGTTATTTTTTTCTTTTTCTTTCCAATAGTTATTTAAAGCACGTTTTTCTAATTTTTCAAATTTTTGCAATTCCTTAAAATCTTTTTTATAACGTTTGAATAAATTCCTATTATGTGCTAAAAACATATATTTTGGTGTAGTTTCAATAAAACTAAAACTTATTGCATATAGGTTCGAATAAAATATCATTAACTCTTGAACATTATTAAACATACTTTAAACCCCTTTTTGATAATAACTTGAATTTTTTAAACGACTTAAAGAATGAACCAAGCAATATCTTTTAATATAGTCCAAACTCAAATTTGGTTTTTCAGCCAAATCATAACAAAAATTTTTATTTTCAACATTTTCATAAAACAAAGCACGATTTTGTTTAGAATTAAAGCATTTGCCAATGTTTCCATTATAAGATTGAGTATATTCTTTATAGTTTTTTAGTTTTCTTCCACTTTCTAAGTATTTGTCATATTCTTCACTAGAAGAAAATTCACGCAAATACCAAATTATTTTCTTCATTATACCCAAACTATCAAACTCAATTTTACATTGTTTATAACACTCAATAATTCGCTCAGAAATTCCACGAACGTTTAAATCAATCAATGTGACACGTTGACAATCTAGATAAACATTTAAATCATAATGCCTATGTATCTCATAAGCCCTTGAAACACTAGACCTAAAATAACGACTTTTTCGACTATCTAAAAAAGATTGACCTTCCATTAAAAAAATTGAAGAATATGGCGGTATAAATTTAGTTTTATGTTCTTTATCAGACAAGCCAAAATCAGTACCATCAAAATCCATTATTGTGCGTGGTGCAAAACCAAATATATGGCTCTCACCCCAAAAGTTACCATAAACCAAATGAAAATATGGTGGATACGTTAAATTAAGCCCTTGTGCATTCAAAAAATCAATTTCTTTGCAGGCATTTAAATATCTAGAACGAGCATTAATAGTCATTTCTTGCATAGCCAAATATGCTAAATATGTTGTTTTGCCAAAACCAGGGTTACCACAAATTATTGTTATCATTTCTTTTTTCTTCCCCAAAACCTATCTCATCAGTAACAAGGCGGTTAGCCCTTATTAGACCACAAACAAATAATTGCTTGTGGTTTCGAAAAAAGGAGAATTATGAATAAGCGGAAAACTCATCAGCACCAACATACCGCATAGTTGGTGGAAAAACAACACCGTTTAGTGTTGTTTTTTTCGTTAAAATAATGATTTACCTTTTCTTTGAAAACCTTTAATACCATTATTGAAAGAAGCAGTTATTTTTGAATTAGGGTTTTTTAAACCACGTTGAATTTGACCTAACCTATATGCATCTTTTTCAATTTTTGTATATTTTGATTTGTGATAACGATTATTTTTATAACCATAATCATTTGTAAATTTTTTATTAAAAGCCATAAAAAGCACCATTCCTTTAATTATTTTTTATTAGACAACAATGTCATTAAAGCAACATTTTCACGACTAGCAAAAGCAAAAGTTTCATAACCTGCTTCTGGACAACTAACGACAAAAGTATCAAATTCTTTTTGTTTTTCAGAACTTGTTCTTGTTTCATAAGTTATTACAAAGTTATCTGCACCAACTTCATCAACCAGGTTGTCCATATCATATGATTTTAAACGTACATCAAACTTTTTGCCGTTAATTAATGTTACTTCTACAACATATCTTGAATAACCATTCATTTCACGTTTAACAAGTTTCATTTCTTTAATTATTTTTTTAATTTTTTCTAATTTTTCAATTTCTTTTCCTAAAACTTTTTCCATTATTTTTTTCCTTTATTTTTATTTATTTTTTTAGTTATTTTGCGTTCGCGACCACAAAAAAACTAATGGTATGGGGTTTATACGTACACCCCAATAAACGTTTTATAAAAAATTATACTTTCAATGAAGAAATATGTTTTAAAACATCATCAGTAAAATAAACAGACCCACAATTACCACCAAAATAAATAACAGTTTCAGTTTTTGAAGGTGAAACCCCAATTCGCAAATCAGTAGTTACCAAATAAATACCCAAATTTTTATAATTATCATTAACATCATCTAATGAACGATAGGAAAAATCATAAACACGATACAACTTATCATTAATTGTTATTTCAATATGGTTAAAATAATAATCAGTTGAAGAAATTATTCCAATTTTTTCAGGATTATCAACATCATTTTCATAATTAACTAAATACAAACAATATTTACCAGAAGCATCTTTTTCATAAAGAAAACCAACTGCATCTTTAAAACCATCATCAAATACAAGTCTTTTATCAATATATTTTTTATGTAAATATTCAAAAACTGGACCAACACCATTTACAACAGCACCATTTAAATTCAATTTATTAAATACAATATTTTCAGCAGTCTTTAATTGTTCTTCCAAACTTTCAATTTTAACCAATAAAGCCCTATTTTCTTCTGCAATTGCAGCCATATTATTTTTATAACTTTCCAACTCTTCATTTAAAGAATTAATTAATTCTTCTTTTTCCGAAATTGTTAACTCATTATTTGCTTGAATTTCTTCAATTTGATTTTCCAAATTTGCTTTTTCTTGCTTTAACAAATTAAAATTTTCTAAACCAGCATTATATTTGTTAGTTAAATCATCCAATTTTAATTGTAAATCGGCAATTTCATTTTTTAATTCAGTGTCATTAACCTTATCTTCAACATCATGATAAATTCCAACAATTTCATTTCGGATTTGCGGAACCCCCACACAAACACCAGCAGTAACACCAATTAAACCCAATGCTACTAAACCACCAATTAAACCTTTATTCATTACTTTTTACCACCTTTTATGTATTTTTTATTTTGCACTTTATAATCTTTTGCTGGAATAAACATGTAACCTTTATCATTTTTATCTCCATAACCAAAAGAAACAAAAGTTCCATCATTATTTGTTTTTTTATATGTGCTACCAAAAGAATAATCTTGCCCCATTGTTTTAATTTTGTCTTCTTTTGACTTTGGGTAATACACATTAGTTTCCTTAACAATTGTTCCATTTTTTGTTTTTGTTTCACGCCTTAAAACATGTCTAATTTTTTTCATATTATTTTAATTCCTTTTTAAAAATTATTTTTTTTTGATATAATCATAAAAAACTTTAAGGAGTTTAAAATGATTGATAAATATGCCAATTTATTACCAAAAAAACCAAAAAATAATAAACCAACAAGAAAACCAAATTACACAACAGAAGAATTAATAACTGAACTTAGGTTAGTTAAAACATGGTTAACTGATGACTTTAACAGAATTGCAAAAGACTTAAAAGTGACCGATAAGATAAAAAATGAATTTTTAAAATATGCTTATCTTCATTTTGACATTGCTGTTGATAAAGCAACCAAAAACATTGAATATGGTTCGATACAGCCTTTTAAAGATGAAGAAACTGAAATAACTGATTAATCAGTTATTTTTTTTATAAAATATGAAAGTCTTTAAAACGTTTTAAACTAGTTTCAAAAACTATTCCGTTTTTATCTTTTAAATATAAAAATCCATTGTTTGTAATTTGAATAATTTTATATTTTTCATCAAAATTTAATGGGTTAAAAATAAATCTGCCAACAAATTCGCTTAATACAATATCAACACTTTTAACTAAATTTTCATTACACTTAATCATTTCACACCTACTTAACCAGAAAACTTTCAAATTTTATTGAAACATTCGAAAATGTTATTTTATCTTCTAAAATATCATTAATTAAATGTAATTGGTTTGTTAATTCTTCTAAACGATTAACGTATTTACGTGCCAATTTATCAAATGAAGTAAAATTGCAACTTTTTCTAAATAAACAATAATACAAATATTTATTTAGTTCCTTTTGCAATAAAAAAATCTCATTATAAATTTTTTTTCTTTCAATTTCCAAATTATTTTTGTTAATCATAATTAATCCTTTTTAGAAGTTTTTATTCTATTTATATTTATTATAAGAAGAAAAAGGGTGTATGTCAACAATTTTTAGAATAAATATTGCTAAAAATTTTAAAAAAATATAGAATATGAAAAAAAGGAGAAAAAATGAAAATATTAGAATTAAGAAAACAAAAAAAATTAACACAACAAAACATAGCTGATTTTTTAGGAATTTCTCAAAGGGCATATGCAAATTATGAAAATAACAAAAATGAACCCAATATAACAACATTAATAAAATTAGCAAATTATTATAATGTGTCATTAGATTATTTGTTAGAAAGAGATTTTCAAGGGGGATTCGAAACATAACTAATATTAAAAAAACAACGAAATAAAGGCAATTTCTAATTTTTATTCTACTCACATTCTACTCAATAAAATCAAAAAACAAGGGTAAATTTTAACCCTTGTTTTTTTAAATTTACAACCACAATTTAAAGCACGAAAAAACACTCCAAACGTTTAAACCAAGTAATAAAATTGAAAATGCTAAGTCTATATAATTAAAGTTTACACTGCTTTTTATTGTTAATGTAACACTTGATATAATGACCATAAAAGCAAGTATTAACGCAATTATTCCATAAATCAAAAAATTTGTCCAAACATCTATTTTATAACTTAACCATAGAGAAACAATAGTTAAAACTAATAAAAAGATATATGTAAAAACTCTATTTAAAATATTATCATTCATAAAATCACCTACGCAATATGTGAGTGTTTATACATTTTTAATGAAACATTTCCGCCAACAAAAATACCGCCAAATGTATTTTCACCATCACCACTTAAATATTCCCAACGATAAGAACCAGAAATTAAAAATTCAATATCATCATCATCGATAATTGTTCCATAATCTACCAAACGAGTTCCTAACAATGTTATGCCATCAACATCATAAAAACTAACTAAACATTTTTCAATTTCATAAACAGCATAAAAAGTTGTATCATCATTAATTTGAACATCTGACAAATTATCAATTATATCAACATTGTTTAAAGACCAGCCTTTAAATATATAACCATCTTTTGTTGGTGGAATTACATTTTCATTTAAAGTTTTTCCTTTTAACAAATCAAAATGTTTAAACTCTTCATTATCAACAATAAATTTTACGCAATTAAAATTTTCTAACACATCATCTTCATTAATAGGAATATCTTTAACAGGCTTAATTTCAATTTTAAAACCATTGTTATTAAAGTAATCATTCCAATAATTAACGGCTTTTGCTCCGCCAGTTGTTGTGATATTTAATCTTGTTGATTGTTTATAAAAAACTAATTTAATATTTAAAGTATCTTTAATTAATTCTGAATAATTATCATCATAAAAAACATATGTATAATTAACATCAACAAAATCAATTGAAGAATTAATAATATTTGTTGGAGTATCATTAACTAAAATTATATAACTTGTATTTTTGCTTAATTCCAATGCTTCATTTTTAACAATTGTTAAATCATATTTATTTTCTTCCGCAGTTGACTTTAAAACAAGATTATTTAATTTAAAAGTCATTTCGTTAACTTTAATATCTGGTTTAATAACAGAAGATATTACACCATAAACACCACCACTTGCACTATAATATTTATTAATTTCTATACCAGCAAGAAAAGTAACAAATATGTACAAAACACCTATACAAGTAAACAAAATATATCTAAAAGTTGTAGAGCGAATAAAAATAATTAATAATATTAAAATTATTACAAGTAACAAAATATCATAAATTATTGAAAAATCAAATAACCATTTAAACATTTTCGCCACCCCCAACATCAATTGAAAAACCATTTAAAATTTCATTATAAAGTTGAAAACCACAATAAGTTTTTTCATTTGGTGCATTTACATTAATGTTATGTTTTAAAAACTCTTCATAATCTATATAAACATTCAATTTAATTACATCTTTATAATTAGAATATTTTGATAAAAAAGAGTCATCTAAAATTAAATCATATGTTCCATCAACATTGTCAATTAATTTAAAATTATTAGTGTTAACATCAACTATTGAACGACCAATAAAATAATTATCTTCAACAGAATTTTCAACAAGATAATTAGGTGATGCATGCAACAAACCAAACAAACTATCGGAAGAACTTTTTGCACCATCTTCACTAATTTTTATTGATATAGCATAATAATTCTTAACATGGTTAACCACTTTTGTACTATCTTCCATTGGCATTTCATCAAAAACACCATCGCCTTTATATTCGTAATAATCAAATAAATCGGCAAAATCAAAAACAATCATATTGTTAGTTCCATATTTTAGAGTTCCACAAGATTTTTTCAACAAAAAACTTAAATAATGAACATCAAAATATGAATAATATGATGCATAATTTTGAACGCCCCATAACACGTTAAAATCGTAACCATCTTCAAAATCAGCGACATGTGATAAATCATTCATAGGTGTGTTTAGACCCTTAAATTTCATACCATAAACTTCATTACCAATTTCAATTACAAAAAAATCATCTATTGTTATTTCATTAGTTGAATAATATGAAATTCCAGAAATATTATCAACAGTATAACAATAACTAGTACCATTTACACCAGGACTAAAAGACCCCCAGTAAGAATAGTAATCTTTTGCGTTATACCAACCACCAACATGTTTAATTTTTTCGCCCTTTACTGCATTGTTATAATGATAAGCATAATCAACAAAACCATTAACATCTTTTGAAATATATTGAAAACCTTTTGAAGAAATAGTTGTTTTGTTTTGGTCCGACAAACTATTTAATTTTATTTCAAACATTTCAAACCCATTTTTATTTTTGTTGGTATAATAATTAAATTCAATAATTGGTTTAACAACAGAACCATCTTCTGATGTTTGCAAATCTACATAAAAAGCATTATTAACGTTTTTTTCAGGTGCAAAAAATAAAATGTACAAATACCAAAAATTAACAATTAGTGTTAATGCAAAAGTGCAAATTCCAATTATAATTAATGTTTTTTTCATATAACCCCCTAAAAAATGTTATCAATTTCTTCTTTTAACATTTTTTCTTCTTCTTTATTTAATTTAATAAAATCAGAACGATACAAATCTTTATAATTTTCACGTTCAACATAAGTTCCAGTTTTATCAATTCGCAATATTGTTTTAATGCGTTCGTTAAACGCATTATAAATTATAGGTTTATTTCTTTGCTCATCTTTATAAATTTCATTTAATGGCAAATTTGAAATTATATAAACTTTTGTATAACATGCAACTTTATTCGCATAACGTGCAGGTAACATAAAAGGGTAAACATCTAAAAGTCTATTCATAAGTTCAATTTTAAATTGTCCACTAAATTCATCTAACACCAATATGTCTTCATTTTTGTAATTATCAAAAGTAGAATTGTTATAAACACTTGCATGATAAAATTTGCCAAAACCATATTTATCATAAACATAACGAGTTTTACCAGTTCGTGGTGGTCCATAAATAAAAGTAACATCAACATCACGATTTTTAATTAAAAATTCAGAACTTAAATAATCTGTTCTAATCTTTTCAATTTTTGTTAAATTACTTAAATAAAGTTTAGGGAATAATCTAGCAAGTTCTAAATCAGTTGCACCATTTTGAACTAGTTCAATAAAATTAGATATATCAGTCCTTGCTCGTTCTTCCGCAAAAGTTCCCAATTCATACGGACCACTTATTCTTGTTTCAGATTTTGTGCAATAATCACGTGCTTGTGCATTAGTTCCTTGAACTGGTTCAATATGTGCCGTTGGAAAGTAATTTTTTAATGTACTAAATCTTTTACCAACGTTAAATATTAAAAATACTTGAAAATGTATTATTTCTTTTTCTTCACCTTTTTCACGTTGGAAAGCACAATATTTAAAGTGTTCTAATTTTTGAACATAATCAGAAAACTCATCATCACTTTCAGATGGATTATTTATTGTTAAAAACCATCTTCTTTTCATTGTATCAGTCATAATTCACCCTATGTTACACAGTAAAATAGCATATGTTACAATTTTTTTTATTAAAAAATGGCTTAATATAGTGCTATGTTACGATGTTACGCAGTTGGCTAAAAGGTAATACTATCTTTTAGCCAACTGCTAATTTTATAAAGTTTCAATTTGTAACCGCGGAACGGCACGCAGGCTTGTTGCCGTTCCGCTTGTTTTTTGCCTTGCAAGGTCAATGGTCAGTTTACCACATTACCACATTTTATGTGGAAATGCTGGAAAACTTTGGAAATGTGGAAAAAGCACAGCATAGAAGAATTAATGCTTTTACCACATTATCACATTGACTGGAAAAGTGGAAAAATCTTTGATTTTACACACTTTACCACAAGGCTAATCATTATAATCATTAACAACTTTTTTAGTTGTTTTTAAACTTTCTAATTGTTGTTTTAATTTTTCTAGTTCAATTTGTTTTAATAAATTTTCATAACGAATTTTTAATTTTTCTTCCAAATTTTGTACTTTATAAACAATTTTGTTTCGTTTATCTTTTAAAAACTTAACCTTATTAAGCCAGATTTTTTGCTTTTCTATGTTATTTTTTTCTTTTTCTTTCCAATAGTTATTTAAAGCACGTTTTTCTAATTTTTCAAATTTTTGCAATTCCTTAAAATCTTTTTTATAACGTTTGAATAAATTCCTATTATGTGCTAAAAACATATATTTTGGTGTAGTTTCAATAAAACTAAAACTTATTGCATATAGGTTCGAATAAAATATCATTAACTCTTGAACATTATTAAACATACTTTAAACCCCTTTTTGATAATAACTTGAATTTTTTAAACGACTTAAAGAATGAACCAAGCAATATCTTTTAATATAGTCCAAACTCAAATTTGGTTTTTCAGCCAAATCATAACAAAAATTTTTATTTTCAACATTTTCATAAAACAAAGCACGATTTTGTTTAGAATTAAAGCATTTGCCAATGTTTCCATTATAAGATTGAGTATATTCTTTATAGTTTTTTAGTTTTCTTCCACTTTCTAAGTATTTGTCATATTCTTCACTAGAAGAAAATTCACGCAAATACCAAATTATTTTCTTCATTATACCCAAACTATCAAACTCAATTTTACATTGTTTATAACACTCAATAATTCGCTCAGAAATTCCACGAACGTTTAAATCAATCAATGTGACACGTTGACAATCTAGATAAACATTTAAATCATAATGCCTATGTATCTCATAAGCCCTTGAAACACTAGACCTAAAATAACGACTTTTTCGACTATCTAAAAAAGATTGACCTTCCATTAAAAAAATTGAAGAATATGGCGGTATAAATTTAGTTTTATGTTCTTTATCAGACAAGCCAAAATCAGTACCATCAAAATCCATTATTGTGCGTGGTGCAAAACCAAATATATGGCTCTCACCCCAAAAGTTACCATAAACCAAATGAAAATATGGTGGATACGTTAAATTAAGCCCTTGTGCATTCAAAAAATCAATTTCTTTGCAGGCATTTAAATATCTAGAACGAGCATTAATAGTCATTTCTTGCATAGCCAAATATGCTAAATATGTTGTTTTGCCAAAACCAGGGTTACCACAAATTATTGTTATCATTTCTTTTTTCTTCCCCAAAACCTATCTCATCAGTAACAAGGCGGTTAGCCCTTATTAGACCACAAACAAATAATTGCTTGTGGTTTCGAAAAAAGGAGAATTATGAATAAGCGGAAAACTCATCAGCACCAACATACCGCATAGTTGGTGGAAAAACAACACCGTTTAGTGTTGTTTTTTTCGTTAAAATAATGATTTACCTTTTCTTTGAAAACCTTTAATACCATTATTGAAAGAAGCAGTTATTTTTGAATTAGGGTTTTTTAAACCACGTTGAATTTGACCTAACCTATATGCATCTTTTTCAATTTTTGTATATTTTGATTTGTGATAACGATTATTTTTATAACCATAATCATTTGTAAATTTTTTATTAAAAGCCATAAAAAGCACCATTCCTTTAATTATTTTTTATTAGACAACAATGTCATTAAAGCAACATTTTCACGACTAGCAAAAGCAAAAGTTTCATAACCTGCTTCTGGACAACTAACGACAAAAGTATCAAATTCTTTTTGTTTTTCAGAACTTGTTCTTGTTTCATAAGTTATTACAAAGTTATCTGCACCAACTTCATCAACCAGGTTGTCCATATCATATGATTTTAAACGTACATCAAACTTTTTGCCGTTAATTAATGTTACTTCTACAACATATCTTGAATAACCATTCATTTCACGTTTAACAAGTTTCATTTCTTTAATTATTTTTTTAATTTTTTCTAATTTTTCAATTTCTTTTCCTAAAACTTTTTCCATTATTTTTTTCCTTTATTTTTATTTATTTTTTTAGTTATTTTGCGTTCGCGACCACAAAAAAACTAATGGTATGGGGTTTATACGTACACCCCAATAAACGTTTTATAAAAAATTATACTTTCAATGAAGAAATATGTTTTAAAACATCATCAGTAAAATAAACAGACCCACAATTACCACCAAAATAAATAACAGTTTCAGTTTTTGAAGGTGAAACCCCAATTCGCAAATCAGTAGTTACCAAATAAATACCCAAATTTTTATAATTATCATTAACATCATCTAATGAACGATAGGAAAAATCATAAACACGATACAACTTATCATTAATTGTTATTTCAATATGGTTAAAATAATAATCAGTTGAAGAAATTATTCCAATTTTTTCAGGATTATCAACATCATTTTCATAATTAACTAAATACAAACAATATTTACCAGAAGCATCTTTTTCATAAAGAAAACCAACTGCATCTTTAAAACCATCATCAAATACAAGTCTTTTATCAATATATTTTTTATGTAAATATTCAAAAACTGGACCAACACCATTTACAACAGCACCATTTAAATTCAATTTATTAAATACAATATTTTCAGCAGTCTTTAATTGTTCTTCCAAACTTTCAATTTTAACCAATAAAGCCCTATTTTCTTCTGCAATTGCAGCCATATTATTTTTATAACTTTCCAACTCTTCATTTAAAGAATTAATTAATTCTTCTTTTTCCGAAATTGTTAACTCATTATTTGCTTGAATTTCTTCAATTTGATTTTCCAAATTTGCTTTTTCTTGCTTTAACAAATTAAAATTTTCTAAACCAGCATTATATTTGTTAGTTAAATCATCCAATTTTAATTGTAAATCGGCAATTTCATTTTTTAATTCAGTGTCATTAACCTTATCTTCAACATCATGATAAATTCCAACAATTTCATTTCGGATTTGCGGAACCCCCACACAAACACCAGCAGTAACACCAATTAAACCCAATGCTACTAAACCACCAATTAAACCTTTATTCATTACTTTTTACCACCTTTTATGTATTTTTTATTTTGCACTTTATAATCTTTTGCTGGAATAAACATGTAACCTTTATCATTTTTATCTCCATAACCAAAAGAAACAAAAGTTCCATCATTATTTGTTTTTTTATATGTGCTACCAAAAGAATAATCTTGCCCCATTGTTTTAATTTTGTCTTCTTTTGACTTTGGGTAATACACATTAGTTTCCTTAACAATTGTTCCATTTTTTGTTTTTGTTTCACGCCTTAAAACATGTCTAATTTTTTTCATATTATTTTAATTCCTTTTTAAAAATTATTTTTTTTTGATATAATCATAAAAAACTTTAAGGAGTTTAAAATGATTGATAAATATGCCAATTTATTACCAAAAAAACCAAAAAATAATAAACCAACAAGAAAACCAAATTACACAACAGAAGAATTAATAACTGAACTTAGGTTAGTTAAAACATGGTTAACTGATGACTTTAACAGAATTGCAAAAGACTTAAAAGTGACCGATAAGATAAAAAATGAATTTTTAAAATATGCTTATCTTCATTTTGACATTGCTGTTGATAAAGCAACCAAAAACATTGAATATGGTTCGATACAGCCTTTTAAAGATGAAGAAACTGAAATAACTGATTAATCAGTTATTTTTTTTATAAAATATGAAAGTCTTTAAAACGTTTTAAACTAGTTTCAAAAACTATTCCGTTTTTATCTTTTAAATATAAAAATCCATTGTTTGTAATTTGAATAATTTTATATTTTTCATCAAAATTTAATGGGTTAAAAATAAATCTGCCAACAAATTCGCTTAATACAATATCAACACTTTTAACTAAATTTTCATTACACTTAATCATTTCACACCTACTTAACCAGAAAACTTTCAAATTTTATTGAAACATTCGAAAATGTTATTTTATCTTCCAAAAAGTCATTATCATCAACATTTAAAACTTTCACATATCTACAATTATTTTTAATATCTACTTGTTTCCTGCAAATTGAACACCTAATTGACAGATTAGTTCTATTAAATTTTTTTGCCAATTCATTAATGTTTTCAGCGACATATAACGGAAACTCAAATTCATCATTTGAAATTGCAAGAAACCAATATTTATTTTTTTTCATAATTTACCCCTTATAATTTCAAATTATTTATATGTTTTTAAACATTATATATAAGAAACTTAAAAATAGCAACATTTTTACACAAGTATCTTGAAATTTTTAAAACAAATATTTATAATACTTAAAAAAATAGGAGTTAATTATGAAATTAAAAAAGATAAGAAAAGAAAAAAATATAACACAAACAGAAATGGCAAATTACTTAAAAATATCATTAGGAACTTATAGCAATTATGAAAATGGACTAACACAACCACCATTTAAAACATTAATACAAATTGCCGATTACTTTAATGTGTCAACCGATTATTTACTAGGTAGAGATTTTCAAGGGGGATTATCTACCGATGAATATGAATTAATTAGTATGTATAGACAATTAATACAACCAGAACAAAAACGTGTTCTAGGCTTTTTGGAATTTGAAACTTCACTTAAAGAAAATTTAAAAGAAAACAAAAAATAAATATAGAAAAATGAAATTAAAAGAACTTATAAAAGCATGCTTGACTTTATAGAACATTTGTTCTATAATCATGACATGAATTTAGATGATATCATTAAACAACTCAATAAAATGTCAGATGACTTTCACAAAATACAAGGTATGTTAATTTGTTATTCACAACTTAAAAAAGACAACATACAAACCTATAAAGATGAAGAAACTGGAATTATTAAATTTAAGGAACGTTACCCCAGTTTAAAAAAATTCGAAAAATCTTCCGAAAATGTGGTAGAAGAAAAAAAAGAAGTTGCCCCAAAAGAAAAGGAGCAACAAACAATGAAAATTAAAGGAATTACTATTTTTAAGAACAAAAACTGCAAAACATGGTATACACGTTATAGAAAAGATGGAAAACAATATTATATCAGCGGAAAAACACAAAACGAAGTTGCAGAAAAATTAAGAGATAAATTAAACATTATTAAAAAAGAAAAACAAGTTGGAATTACTTTAAATCAATGGTATTTAAAATGGCTAGACCTATATAAAATAGGGAAAGTAAAAGATGCAACACTTGTTGACTATAAAAGCATTATAAAACATATACCAAATGAAATTATAGAAAAAGAAATTAAAAACATAAAAATAGATGAATTTATAAATCTACTCAACAATATTAAAGCGGAAAGACAAAAACAAAAAGTATATGAATTGTTAAAAGCAATTTTTGACAAAGCAGAAGTGCATAAAATTATTAAAGACAACATAATAAAAATGATAGAAAAACCTAAACATAAAAAAGAAAAAGGCATTGCTTTGTCACAAGAAGAACAAAAAACATTTCTAAACCTATGTGAAAAAAGTAAATATAAAAACATATATAAATTTATATTATATCAAGGTTTAAGAGTTAGCGAAGCACTTGCAATAACTAAAAATGATATAAATTTAAAAACAAAAGAACTAACCATTAACAAATCATTTTTGCAAACAAATAAAATAAGTGATTGTAAAAATGAACAAAGTAATAGAACAATGCCATTATTTGAACCAACAATTC
The DNA here is from genome assembly GCA_944380265.1 of uncultured Clostridia bacterium. Taxonomy (GTDB): domain Bacteria; phylum Bacillota; class Clostridia; order Christensenellales; family UBA1242; genus UBA6345. The sequence continues at coordinate 26,232 of CALWGY010000002.1, forward strand.
AATTATTAAACAAAATTCAAATAAACGACAACGACAGAATTTTTAAATATACATATAAAACATTACAAAAAGATATAAAAAACATAATAAATAACTCAACCTTGCCAAATATAACAATACATGATTTAAGACATTCGTTTATAACAAACTGTCAAAATGAAAACATTCCAGAACACATTATTCAATCATGGGTGGGGCACGAAATAGGTTCAAAAGTAACAAAAAGTGTTTATACACACATCACAAAAGATGCTAATTTATTTAATATAAATAAATTAAATCAATCAAAATTCTACTCAAATTCTACTCGACAATAAAAAAACAGCATTTTTTAATGCTGTTTAACCACAATATATTGTGTTTATGTTATTCTGTCTAACACAATATATAGCAAATTTGGCGGAGAGTTAGGGATTCGAACCCCAGGATGCTTTCACATCAACGGTTTTCAAGACCGCCGCTTTCGACCGCTCAGCCAACTCTCCATGATATTTGGTTTTTTGTGTGCATTTGAAAATTACGTTTTTCAAATTTGCTTTGTTGTTCTACTTGTTATTGTATTTTAAAAAAGCAAAAATATGCAAACATTGTTTTCAAGTGCGTTTTTAATATATCAAAAAATTTAATTACTTGTCAATAAGTTTAATAAAAGTGTTATTTGTTTTTTTATTTAATTTAACTATAACCATTTAATTTGTTTTTATGTTTGTTAATGATAAAATTGTTATAACAAAATTTCAATTTAAAATTAAACTATGTAAGGATTACAAATGAAAGAAGTTAAAACAACGCTGTTGTTAATAATTAAAGATGAGCAAATTTTACTTGCAGAAAAGTTAAGGGGCTTTGGAAAAGGAAAACTTAATGGTGTTGGTGGAAAGGTTGAACCAAACGAAACTGTTGATGAAGCAATGATAAGAGAGTGCAGAGAAGAAATTGGTGTTATTCCACGAAACTTTAAAAAGCAAGGAATAATTGTTTTTGACGAGTTTGTTAAGGGCGAAAGAGAAAAGGTTGTTATGAGTCTTTATGTTGCAAAAAATTTTGAAGGCACACCTTTAAAGTCTGATGAAATGGACCCAAAATTTTACCCAATTAAAAACATTCTATATGAAAAAATGTTCCCAGATGACGGGTTATGGTTGCCCTATGTTTTAAGTGGTAAAAAAGTTTTAGGCGAGTTTAAATATGATGAAAATTTTAATATATTAAGCCATAACATTAAAATTGTTGAAGAAATTGAATAAAAAATAAAGCAAATGCTTTATTTTTTATTTATAAAATTATTTTAATCATTTTTTTCTTGATTATTTTTATCTTTATTGTTTTGCTCTTTATTATTGTTTTCAATTTCTTTAACTTCATCTTGTGTTGTTAAAAGTTCATTTGCGTGTTCACCGGTGCTTTCGGCACTATGTTTGTTGGTGCTGTTGCTTTTGATGTTGGGTTCGTTTATGTTTTGTTGACCGTCTAGTTTTTCCGCATTTTCATCGTTTTCGTTTGTGTTTGATGCGTTTGTGGTGGCGGAAGCGGTTTTTAATTGTTTTTTACTTTTTTTAGTAATTTTTTCCGCAAGACTTAAAACAAAATTTTCAATTTGTGGTTGAAATTTAAAACTTAAATAGAACAAAATTGCCCCAACAATAATTAACACAATCCAAACAGGAATTCCCCAACCACTAAATGGAATTAGGTGTCCGCTTCCCAAAAAACATGTTGTAATTATGCCAATTGGTCGGGTTATTATGTTGGTTATTAAAAAGAACTTGTAACTCATGCCAGTGGCACCAACAACCAAACATAAAATATCATCGGGGAACAATGGGAAAAGCATCATTAAAAAGAAAACATATTTTCCCCGTGCCAACTTTTCTTCCCATTTTTTTGTTTCTTTTTCACCTGCAATCCAAACAACGGCGCGCCTGCCCAACTTTTTACCCAAAAAGAAGGAAAACAAACTTGCCAAAATAACGGCAACTATGGAAATTAAGGAAGTAATCCATGGGCCAAACACAAGTGTTCCTGCAACGGTTGTAACCATGGCTGGAATTGGCAAAAACGAAACTTGCACAAACTGAATTAGAAAAAATATTACATAGCCATAACCGCCACTTTGCAAAATTATTTCCTTCAACTTTTCAGCACTATCAATTTTGTCTAATGTGCCGGTTAATTTTAAAGGAAGATAAATTGCTAGAAAAATTGCAACAATTATTAAAATTACAATACAAATTTTTAAAATTTTTATTTTAGTTTCTTTTTTCATTACAAAAATATTATATCACATATTAACAAAAACAAAACAAACTTTACATTGTTGTTTTATTAATTTTTAGAATTACAACAAAGTTTTAAATTTAACATGAAACATTGCATCTTGATAAAGTTTTTAGTTGTGATATAATTAAAAAATAAAGGGGAGTTTAAAATGGTAGATTTTTTAGATGTGATTAACACAATTAGTTCAATAACTCCAAATTTTGTTTACGACACATTTAAAGTTAAAGCATTAAACAAAGAACTTTTGTGTGTGTTTTTGCCGGGTTCAAGCAATTCAATTTTGTTGTATGATGAAAATTGTGGATTAAACAATGTTGGTGAAATTAGATATGTGATAAGAGATGGCAAATGTTTTGTTAGCACTTTTGAAACCGACAAAAATTTTCAGCAAATGGGAATTGGCAGGTTTATGTTTAATATGGCGCTTGCTCATGCCGATGCAGTTGGCGCAAAAACAGCATATGGATACCCAAACCCAACAAACGAAATTTTGGGTGTTTCAAATGGGGAAGAAGATATGTTTGAAAAGGAAAAACAAACATTACTAAAAATATATGAAAAACTTGGTTGCAAAGTTGAAAACATTAGCATAAACGAAAATGCAGTTATGGAAAAGAAATTTGAAATTTGCTGGAATCATGGCGAGCGTTATGGTGCACTTTCAAAAAAACAACAACAATTTGTTAAACGTGTTGTAACACTAGAAAAGCAACAAAACAAGTAAAACAAAAACAGGTTTAGTACCTGTTTTTTTGTTTGGTGGCGGACTTAAAAATTTGTGTGGTTTAAACAATTAAACAGGAACAATTAGTTTGTGAAATTGTTAATATTTGCTATAATTTAAATTAGTTAAATTAAAATTAAAAAGGAAAAAATATGGACATAACATTAACATTATCACAGGAATTTGGCACAACTTTAACACACACAACAAACATTATTAATTTAATGGATGAAGGTTGCACAATTCCGTTCATTGCCAGATACAGAAAGGAACTTACTGGCAGTGCCGATGACCAAATGCTTAAAAACTTTGAAGATAGATTAAAATATTTAAGAAGTTTAACAAAAAGAAAAGAAGAAGTTTTCAAACTTATTGATGAACAGGGCAACATGACCGAAGAAATTAAAAAATCTTTGGACGATGCATTAACCTTAACCGAAGTTGAAGATATTTACAGACCATTCAAACCAAAACGTAAAACACGTGCAAGCGTTGCAATTGCAAAAGGTTTGCAACCACTTGCCGATTTCATTTTAAAGCAAGCAAACCCAAAACTTTTGGAAGAATCACAAAAATTTGTAAATCCTGAAAAAGAAGTTAATTCTGCCGAGGAAGCAATTCAAGGTGCAAAAGATATTATTGCAGAAATGATTTCCGACAACGCACAACTTAGAAAAATTTTGCGTGAAAAAATGACCAAATTTGGCGAAATTTCAACCAAACTTAACCCTAAAAAAGCGGAAGATGAAGGCGCATATGTTTATGAAATGTATGCAAATTACAAATCAAAAATTTCACAAACACCTTCATTTAGAATTTTGGCAATAAATCGTGGCGAAAAGGAAGATTTTTTAAAGGTATCATTAGAACTTAATGAAGAAGATGCATTAAATCAAATTTACAAAATGTTCATTTTAAAAAACAGTTGTTATGAAGACCTTTTAAAGGAAGTTTGCGTTGACAGTTACAAACGTTTAATTTTTGATAGTATTGAACGTGAAATTAGAAACGACCTAACAAATGAAGCAAACGAACAAGCAATTAAAATGTTTGGCGTTAATTTAAGACCACTTTTAATGCAACCACCACTTAAAGGCAAAGTTATTTTAGGGTTAGACCCAGCATACAGAACAGGTTGCAAAATTGCGGTTATTAACGAACTTGGCACAGTGCTAGACACTGCTGTGGTTTATCCAACTCCACCACAAAACAAAATTGCGGAAGCGGAAGAAAGACTTACAATGTTAATTAACAAACATAATGTTGACGTTATTGCCATTGGAAACGGAACAGCAACAAAAGAAAGTGAAATTTTTGTTGCAAACCTAATTAAAAAATTAAACAGAAAAGTAAGTTATGCAGTTGTTAACGAAGCAGGAGCATCGGTTTATTCTGCAAGCAAGTTGGGTGCACAAGAATTTCCTGATTTTGATGTTGCACTTAGAAGTGCAGTTTCAATTGCTCGCCGTTTGCAAGACCCACTTGCTGAACTTATTAAAATTGACGTTAAAAGCATTGGTGTTGGGCAATATCAACACGACATGCCACAAGCAAGGCTAAGCGAAGTGCTTGATGGTGTGGTTGAAAGTTGTGTTAACTCGGTTGGTGTTGATGTTAACACTGCAAGTGCAAGTTTGCTATCACATGTTGCAGGACTAAACAGTGCAATTGCTAAAAACATTGAAAACTATCGCCACGAAAAAGGCGTGTTTAAAAGCCGTGAAGAACTTAAAAAGGTTCCAAAACTTGGCGAAAAAGCGTTTGAACAATGTGCAGGTTTCTTGCGTGTTCCAGATGGTAAAAACATTTTAGATAACACCGGTGTTCACCCAGAAACATATGGTGCAACCGAAAAATTGCTTAGTCATTTTGGGCTTAGTGATGAAGATGTTAAAAACGGAAAATTGGAACTTCTTCCAAAACTTGTTGAACATGAAGGTGCAGAAAAAGTTGCTCAAATTATTGGTGTTGGTGTTCCAACATTAAACGACATTGTTGCAGAACTTTTAAAACCTGGCAGAGATGTTAGGGATGAACTTCCAAAACCAATTTTAAAAAGCGAACTGCTTAGCATTGAAGATTTAAAACCAGGCATGGTTTTAACTGGTGTGGTTAGAAATGTTATTGACTTTGGTGTGTTTGTTGACATTTCTGTTCATCAAGATGGTTTGGTTCACATAAGTGAAATAAGCAAAGATTACATCAAACACCCAAGTGAAGTTTTAAAGGTTGGCGATGTTGTTAATGTTAAGGTTTTAAGTGTTGACCCACAAAAGAAACGCATAAGCTTAACAATTAAGGGATGCGATAAAGCACCTGATGAAAATTAAATTTCAAAAATATAAATACAATAATGATATTAAACAAAAGGTTATAAATAAGGAGATTTGATTATGTGGATAGAAATTGTTGGAATTGTTGCAACACTGTGCATTTTGTTTTCAATGTGTTTTAAAACATTAACATTTAAAGGCAGTGTTATAATGCGTGTAACAAACTTAATTGGCTCAGTTATTTTTGTTGTTTATGGTTGCTTGTTGCCTGCAATTAGCACAGCAATTTTAAATGGAATATTAATTTTTGTTAACAGCTATCATTTGTTTGTTTTAATTAAGGAACATAAAATGGAAGAAATAAAAATGGAAGATGTTAAAAACTTAAATCAAGAACAAAACACCATTAAAGCCAAAACAGAAAACAATGAAAGTAACGAAAACAAGTAATTAAAAATTGCTTAACAACAAATAAAAAAACAAATTGCGTTAAATCAAAAATAAAAATTGTAATAACAAAATTAAAACTATTAAAAATAGTAAAAAAAAGATGTGGAAACCACATCTTTTTTAATTGTTTAATTTATCTTTAATTATGGTGTTAATTAAATTTTACTTCTTCCAATGCTTGCTAAATATGTTTTTCTAGCTTCAATTGGAGTTTCAATGCATGTGTCAATTTCGTAACCAAATTCTTGTTGTTTTTGTTTGCATTGTGAGTGTAAATCCCTAACATATTCCAATTCTTCGCTTTCAATTGGTTGTTCAGTAACACTTTCAAACATTTTTTGTTCCGAGTAAAATTCGCCTTCAATTTGGCAAGCACACATATGAATAACATCAATTTGAGACTTAAAATATGGGTCACTCCATTTTCTATTGTCTTCAATTGTTAAAGTTAAATTGTTTGAAGTGTCATGCATTTTTTTGCGTGCTGAGTTAATAGTTTCATTTTTGTTTGCCAAAATATCTTCGGCAAACAAAACATATTCATCAGTGCTAATTTCTGTTTGTGTTAATTGTTCATCATCTTTTTTAACATCTAACCACATTTCTTCTGTTAATTTTTTTGACATAATTTATCACCCTTTAATTTTATCTTAAATATTTTATCACAAAAGTTTATCAATTTCAATATGTGTTTTTTAAATATTAATAAATTAAATTTTAGTTTTAAAACATGTTTGAGTTATTGTTAATAAAAAAATAAATTTAATTTTGATAAATGACTTTGTTTGTGTTAAACTTTTTTATAATATAAAAAAAAAGGAAAGTGTTATGAAGTATTTAATTGCAACCGACATTCATGGAAATAAAAAATCTGCACAAACAATAAAAGAAAAGTTTGAACAACTTGGTGCAGACAAAATAATTTTGCTTGGCGATTTGTTATATAACGGCCCACGCAACCCAGTTGAAGAAGATTACAGCCCAAAAGATGTTATAGAAATTTTAAATTCTTTATCAGACAAAATTATTGCTGTGAAGGGGAATTGTGATGGGGAAGTTGACCAAATGGTTCTAAACTTTATGCTTAACGATTGTGCGGTTATTGAACTTAATGGTAAAACATATTTTTGCACTCATGGGCATCATATCAACCAGGCAAGTCCAGCCAAAATAGCAAAAGGTGCGGTTGTGTTGTATGGACATTTTCATAAAACAGAAGTTACAAATGTTGATGATGTAATATACTTAAACATTGCAAGCATAACTTTTCCAAAAAACAACAATGTTAAATGTTATGGCGTGCTAGATGAAAATGGTGTTTGTGTTTACAGTTTAAGTGATGAACTAATTTTAAAAGTGTAATAAAAGAGTTAAATAACAATAAAAACATTAATTAAATTAATAAAATTTTTGTTTGTAAATGCAATTAAAAAAATCAAAATAAATTTTGAAAAATATTTATATCAAAAGTAAATTTTAATTTAATAAACAAACATAAAAAACAGGCAGAATTGGTTAATCAATTCTACCTGTTAATTCTCCAAATTCTTTTAAGTTGAAAAAGTTGTTTTGTCTTAATGCTTCATAAACAATAATTGCAACCGAGTTCGACAAATTCAAACTTCTTGCTTTTTCTATCATAGGAATCCTTATGCAATTATCATAATGTTGCTTTAACAAACTTTCCCTAATTCCAAAACTTTCTTTCCCAAAAACAATAAAACAATCTTTTTGGTAACTAACTTCTGCATAAGTGTGTTTACTTTTTGTGCTTGCAAAATAAAAAACTTTATCCTTGTTGTTATTATACAGTTCATCAAAACTATCAATAATTTCAACATTTGCAAGGTCAAAATAATCAAGCCCCGCACGTTTAAAATGCTTGTCGGAAACTTCAAACCCAAGTGGTTTAACCATGTAAAGTTTTGCGCCAGTTGCTGCGCATGTTCTAATAATGTTTCCTGCGTTTTGAGGAATTTCTGGTTCAATTAATACTACTGAAATCATGTTGCTTTTGTTGTCCTTTTGTTTTTTCTTTTACCAATCATATGGTCCGTTGTTGTGTGTTTTAACATCATCATAAAATTCAAAATATTTTTGCTTAAACTTGTTGTTTTGTTGTTTTATTTTAGCATTCAGTTTTTGTTTGGTTTTGTTGTTTTGGTTTTGTTGTTTAGTGTTTATATTATTGTTTTGTGTGTTTTTATTGTTTGTTTCTGTCATGTTTGCGTCACTTTTTGTCATAAACTTATGTTAATTTAATTTACTTAACAAATCTTGTATTGCTCTGCCACGGTGTGAAACACTGTTTTTTTCTTTGTCAGTGCACAATCCAAAACATTTTTTAAGTTCATTAGAATAAAACAAACAATCATAACCAAAACTTGTGTTGCCAGTTTCTTTTTCTAGTATTATTCCATCAACTTTGCCTTTTCCAACAATTTTTGTTTCATCTGGTTTTTTAAGTGTTATAACACACATAAAATATGCTGAACGGTCTTTTGCATTTTTTAAGTTTTCTAAAAGTTTATTTCTGTTTGCTTGGTCGTTGTGAGCGTTTGCGTATCTAGCACTATAAACACCCGGAGCACCATTTAATGCATTAACACAAAGTCCGCTATCATCTGCCATAACCATGTAGTTTAAATTTTTTGATTTCAAAAACTTTAAAATTGCATCTGCTTTAATTTCCGAGTTTTCTTCAAAAGTTGTTCCATCTTCAACAATGTCATCATAAAAGCCAACTTCTTTCATTGTTATAATTTCAAAGTTTTTTAAAATTTCTTTAAACTCTTTAATTTTGTGTTCATTGTTTGATGCAAGCACAATTTTTTCCATATTAAAATTCCTTTTTTTATTATGTTTTTTATGTGTTAACTTAAAAATAAAAGGGAGCTCCCTTTTATTTTTTTGTTTTATTTTTATCTTTAACTTTGCTTGCACGTTTATTTAGTTCTTCAAAATATGAAGTGTATGCTTTAAACTGAATTGGTGTGTAGCTAACAAGCAAAACTTGTTCAACATTTTTAAATTCGTTAAGCGCTTTTGAAATTTCATCAAAAACAATTGGCAAAGCAAGTCTGGTTGGAAAACCGAAAATTCCAGTTGAAATTGCAGGGAAGCAAATTGTTTTAATGTTGTTTTCTTGTGCAAGTTTTAAACTGTTGTAATAACAATTTCTAAGTTCTTCCGATTGTGTTTCTCTTTGGTCACGGCTGTAAATTGGTCCAACAGTGTGAATAACATATTTGCAAGGAAGTTTGTATGCTTTTGTTATTTTTGCTTCGCCAGTTTCACAACCGCCAAGTTTTGCACATTCTTGCCTTAGTTTTGGACCAGCCGCAGCATGAATTGCTCCATCAACGCCACCACCACCCAAAAGAGTGTTGTTTGCCGAGTTAACAACAGCATCACATGCAATGGTTGTTATGTCGCCATACACAAGTTTTATTTTTTTCAAGTTTTTAATTTGTTCCAAACTAAGTGCAGGAAAATCCTTTTTCTCATAATTGTAAACCACTTTTTTAATTGGTTCCTTGGTTTTAATAATTTTATTCATATTATATGTTACCTTTTTTATGGTACTTAACTTACAAAAAGTATAACAAATTTTAATTTTTTAGTAAATTTATTTAATCAAACAACTTTAATCTGTTAAATTATTTTGATTTTTAAATGCTTTTATTGTGTTTTTAAGTAACATTGCAATGGTTAGTGGACCCACGCCACCAGGAACTGGTGTTATAAATTCTGCTTTTTTTGTGAGGTTTTTAAAATCTGCATCACCACAAATTCCGTTTTCATCTCTAACAATTGCAACATCAATTATTATTGCGTTTTTCTTAACCATACTTTTTGTTAAAAAGTTCTTTTTACCCACTGCCGTAACAATAATGTCGGCATTTTTTGTTAAACTTGCAATGTTTTTTGTGTGGCTGTGACAAATGGTTACGGTTGCATTTTTTTTAAGTAGCATTTGTTCAAGTGGTTTTCCAACAAGCAAACTTCTGTTTATTACAACCACATGTTTTCCATCAAGGTTTATGTTATATTCATTAAACAGTTCCATAATTCCAGTTGGGGTGCATGGAGTTAAGCCTTGTTCGTTTGTTAAAAGTTTCCCCATGTTAACAGTTGTTAAGCCATCAACATCTTTTTGTGGATCAATGCAGTTTAAGGCTTGCCTTTCATTTAATCCATTTGGAAGTGGCAATTGCAACAAAATTCCGTTAACAGTTTTGTCGGAATTTAATGTGCTTAGCACGCTTTCAAGTTCGGTTTGTGTGGTGCTTTTATCTAGCACTTTAACTTCGCTTGTAATTCCAACAAACTTGCAAGCATTCTTTTTGTTTTTAACATAAATTGCACTTGCAGGGTCGTCGCCAACAAGAACAACCGCTAGTTTTGGGGTTTTGCCTGTTTTATTTTTAAAAGTTTCAACTTCCAACTTTAATTGGGCCTTAATTTTTTTTGATAATTCTTTGCCATCTAAAATCATAATAAAACTAACTCACTTTCATTTTGGGTGTAAATATTTTATCAAACAAAATGTGTTTTGTACATAAAAAAACAGAAGAAATGGGTGAGTCTTCTGTTTTTTATGTAATAAAACACAAAAGTGGTTGCAAACTTTGCAAGCGCAAAACGCAGAATGCATTGTGCTCGCGGGTTTGGTGCACGTAAGACAAATTTGTTACATGCAAACAACTTTTGTTGTTAATTTTTTATTGTTTCACAATTAAAACAATGAATGCATAATTAAAACATTAAAGTCTGCCAGCAAAAAGGCTTCCTGAAGTATAGCGTTTAAGTCCGAATTTAAAGCAAACAAACGCAAGGGACACAACTAAAATTGCAAAGCCCAAAAACATTAGCATATACCAAATGTTGAAACCTAAAAACAAATATTGTGCAGGAATGAAAATCATAAAACCAACAGGAATAATTGTGTAAAGCAAAAATTTTGCTACTCCGCTAAAAATTGCAGGTGGGTATGTTCCAAACATTGTAATAGCAGACTCAATCATGTTAGCCAAAGCGCTTCCGTTTTTAATATAAAAGCATAAGGATTGAAAAATTATAACCATGCCAACATAAATTAGGGCACCAATAATTAATATTGGAATAATTGCTAAATACCACCACCAAGGGGCACCAGTAATAATCAAAACAACAAAAGCATAAATAATGTCCCCAATTGCAGAAACTGAACACGAAGAGCAACAAATGTTAATTAACAAGTTTTTGGGTTGAGTTAAATAAACATCAAGTTTGCCTTCATAAATTAAGTATCCAATGGAAAATGCGTTGTTAAAAAACAAATGTGCAACGCCATAACTTCCGGCGCTAAGAGCCCATAAAAGCAAAAGTTCGTTAAGTCCATAACCACCAATGTTTTCAACAATTGAAAAAATTATTAGCCATTGCAAAATGAAAAACGCATTATTTAACACCATCATCACAATTTTTAAGATAAAGGAAGTTTTGTATTGTGCTTCTTTTTTTAGGTTTAGTTTTAAATAACTAAAAATTAACTTTAAATTGTTTTTAACCGCCATTAACATTAACCCTCCTTTTTCCCAAATTGTAAATTAAAACACCTAGCGCAAGCAAAACTATAATCCACACAACTTGCGAAGCAAAAACTTGTAAAAATAGCTCCCAAGAAAAGTTTGCAACAAGTTTTGCGGGACCAGAATAAATTGAATAAATTGGACTGTATGCCACAAATGGTTGCAACCATTTTGGGAAAAATTCTAACGGAAAAAACAACCCAAACAACATTAAAAACTTTTGCAATATCCAAGCAAAAGGTGTTGCATCTTCAATCCAAAAACACAAAAGCCCCAAAATGGAATGTAAAACCAAAATAAGTAAAATTGATAACAGTATGCTAACAATGTTAGGCAAAATTTGATAGAAGTTAAAAGTGCTAACACTTCCAACAAAACAAAATCCCATAACAAGTGCGCAAGGCAACATAAACATTAGTAAAAAGCAACTTTTTCCCATAAAAGTTGTTATATTGTAAAAATAGAAATTATATGGTCGGTTTAACTTGTAGGCAATACTTCCGCTTTTAATTTCATCACTAATTGAACGTAAAATCATGTTTGGTCTTGGGGTTATAAAGACCAGTTCCGTTATTATTAAATACCAAATCATTTGTTTTAAGTTATAGCCATTAATAACGCTTTGCGTTCCGCCTTCGCCATAAATAAAACTCCACAACTGAACAAAAATGAAAATGATAATAAAAAAGGAAACTGCACGCATAAGTGCATCAAGCACAGTGTCTTTTTCTTGTTTTATTGATGTTTTAAAAATGTTTAAATATTTAGTCATGTGTTTGTGTGTTTCCTCGATAAATATCTTTAATAATATCTTCTAGTGGGGTGGAAGAAATTGTTATGTCTTGTAAGTCATCGGCATTAAAAAGTTTCATTAGTTCGTCCATTGATGTAATGTTCATGTCAACTTCAATTTTGTACATTGTGTCTTTTTGTTTTAAAACTTTAATTCCAACTTTTTTATCTAGTTTAACTTTTGTTTTCAAGTTTGCTTGAACAATTTTTTTGTTTAAATAATGATACTTTAAGTTCTTCATGGAATCATCTAAAACAATTTGACCATCGTTAATAATAATAACACGTTTGCAAAGTTCTTCAATGTCGCCAACATCGTGTGAAGTAAATAAAATGGTTGTTCCAAACTCTTTGTTAATTTTTTTAATAAGATTTCTAAGAGTTTCTTTTGCAATTGGGTCAAGCCCAATGGTTGGCTCATCAAAAAACAACATTTTTGGGTTGTGTATTAAACTGGCAACCATTTCGCATTTCATACGCTGACCAAGCGACAAACTTTTAACCGGCTGATTAATAAATTCTGTAATTTCAAAAACTTTTGCTAGTTCGTTAATTCTTTCGGTTAATTCCTTTTTTGGAATGTCATAAATCGAACCAAAAAACATAAAGTTATCATAAGCAGAAAGGTGCACCCAAAGTTGCTCTTTTTGTCCAAAAACTGTTCCAATTTGATAAGAAAGTTTAACACGCTGTTTTGAAGGGTTAAACCCCAAAACATTAATTTCGCCACTGGTCGGATACAAAATGCCCGTAAGCATTTTTATTGTTGTGCTTTTGCCTGCGCCGTTCGGACCAATAAATGCCAAAATTTCGCCTTCTTCCACATCAAAAGAAATATTGTTAACAGCATGTTTTGTGTTAACTTCTTTTTTCTTAAACAAGTGCTTCCAAAATTCAGCACCCGAATATTTAACTTTTGTTTTAAAATCTTTGCACAAATTTTTAACTTCAATTGCTTTCATTATTTTTCCTTTGTAAAAAATTTTAAAAATTATAACACAACAAAAGCAAATTACAATAGTAAAATATAAATAAAAAATTGATAAAACTAATAAAAAAAAGTTTAAAATTTAAAACAAAAAAGGTGTAAAAAATAAAAACCCATTTAAGTGGGTTTTTAAACTTTGTAATTTAAGGGGATTAAAATAAAAATTTTTGTTGATTAATTAAAATTTAAGTTAATTAAATTTTGTTTTTATTAATTAAATTCAACTCTAACTTTTGCATTAATTGTAACGTTGTCAACAAGAGTGTCGGCAAATTGTGTGTCAACATAATCTTTGTAAAGTGTTCCACAACAATATGTGTTTTCTTCCATAATTTTAACAATTGTTAAATCGGTTTTGTTTAACAAATTTTGTGCTTTTTGTTTTGCGTTTTCAACTGCGGAGTTTAAAACTTTTTGATAACTTTCATTCTGTGAAGTAACTTCAAAAGTGATGTTGCAAATTTGAGCATTTTCGTTTTGTTCAATTAGTGTTATTAGTTTGTTTAAATTTTCGGTGTTGTTAAGTGTTACTTTAAAATTTAAAACTGCACTTTCAAAAACTTGTCCAAAACGTGCGCAATTTGAATTTGTGTAAAAATTTGTAAGTTTAATGTTGTTTTTGTTTAGCCCAGCAGTTACCAAACTTTGAACCACATTGTTATAGTTTTCAAAAGTTTGTTTTTTAACTGCATCGATAGAATTGCCAACATTTTCAATTTTAACATTAACATGTGCAGTGTCTGGTTTAACTTCAAGTTTTGCTTCGCCAAAAACGCAAACAGTTGTTTCATTTGTGTTCACTGCAACTTGCGCATAAACAGGAGTGCTAACCGTTATGGCACAAGATAGGCAGATTATCGCTAGTAACAACATAATGATTTTTGAATGTTTTTTCATGGCTTTCTCCTTTTTTAACAATTTTACTATGTGCAGTTTTTTGGAAAATATTTACAATTTTACATTTTTTTTAATATTTACAATTTTTAAATTTATTAGTTACTTATCAAATTGTGTGGAAAAACAAATTAACATAGTTTAATTTTGATAGCGTTTTTATTTTCAAAATTAATTAATTGTGCTAAAATATTTTGTTGTGATATGGAAGTGAAAAATTTTTTGTATAAACAATTTTAATTCAAACACTTCTTAAAAAGGGAAAAAGGAAATTAGATGGAAGAAAATAAAAAGTATGATGCAGTAATTGTTGGAATGGGACCTGCTGGAATTTTTTGTGCTTATGAACTTATTAAACTAAACAAACACAAAAACATTTTGTTAATTGATCAAGGCCGTTCAATTTATGAACGCAGTTGCCCAATGGCAAAAGCCGGCAAGTGCTTAAAATGCAACCCATGTGCAATAACCAGTGGATTTTCAGGTGCGGGCGCATTTTCTGATGGAAAACTACTTTGCTATCATTTGTCCGATTATGACAACAACGGACATATGTATTTAAGCGGAAGTGGCGGAGATTACATAATGCAATTTTTATCGGAAGATGAAATGAAAGAGTTGCTAGATTACACCGACAAAATTTACTTAGAATTTGGTGCCGATGAAAAACTTGAAGGCACAAAGTTTAAAAAAGAAATTAAAAGCATGCAACAAAAAGCGGTTAAGGAAAATTTGAAATTAATCGACATTCCAATTAGACATTTAGGAACAGAAAAAGCACATGCACTTTATGCAAAAGTTCAAGACTATTTAAAACAGCACAACGTTCAAATGATGTTTTTAACTTCGTGTGAAGACATTATTGTTGAAAACGATGAAGTTAAGGGTGTGGTTGTTAAGGACCAAATTTCTAACAAAACAACAACACTTTATTCAAACAATGTTGTTATGGCAACAGGACGCAAAGGTGCTGGTTGGCTTAGCGACATTTGCAACAAACACGACATCAAAAAAGAAGTTGGCCCAGTTGACATTGGCATTAGATATGAACTTCCAAACAGTGTTATGGAAAAGGTTAACAAATATATGTATGAAGGCAGATTTGTTGGCGAACCTGCACCATATTGCGACACAGTTAGAACTTTTTGTCAAAATCCTGGGGGTTTTGTGTCAGCAGAAGTGTATGATAACAACTTAACACTTTGCAACGGACACAGCTATAAAGACAAAAAAAGTGAAAACACAAACCTTGCAATTTTGGTTACACACCATTTCATTGAGCCATTTAACAAACCAATTGAATATGGCGTTAATGTTGCAGAAAACATGAACACATTAAGCAATGGAAACATTTTGGTTCAAAGATTGGGCGATATTTACAGGGGTAAAAGAACTTGGCCAGATGAACTAAAAAACAACAAAGTTAAACCAACCCTTTCAACTGCTGTTGCAGGAGATATAACATTTGCTTTGGGATATAGAACAATGACAAACATTTTGCAATTCATTAGAAGTGTTGACAAGGTGGTTGAAGGTTTTGCAAATCCTGAAAACTTGTTGTATGCACCAGAAATAAAATTTTATTCTAACCGCATTAAAGTTAACAACAACTTTGAATCTAGCATTAAAAATTTATATTCCATTGGTGAATGTGGTGGGTTAACAACTGGGCTTTCAAAATCTAGTGCATCAGGTGTTAAAATGGCACGAATATTAAACAAAAAATTTTAAAATGGGGCACTGCTCCATTTTTTTGTTTTAAATAAATTTTTATATTGTTATCATTCAAAATTTAATTTTTTGTTTCAAGTGATGTTTAATTTTTGCTATCATTTATAATATTGTTTTTTTTAAATTATAAATTTTCATTCAAAACCAAATATATTAAGTAAACTTTAAAACTTTCGACTTTTTCATAACACCCTTATTAAAAAATTAATTCAAAAAAGTAAAAAAAATTTAATTTTTAAATTATCAATCGTTTTGTTATTGGTTAGTTTAACCAACACAAATTTTAAGTGCCCATATTGAATTTGGGGTTAAATAGTGATACAATTATATTAACAATAATTAATTTATTAAGGGGTTTTGTATGGATCCAAAAAAACTAAGAAAAATAATAATTGAAACAATTGCACTTAGGAATTTGGCTGGCAACAGCATTGAATACATTGCTTTGCAAATTGAAAATGAATTAAAAAACCCTCAAATTCGCAGAAAACGAATTGAAAAAGAAATTAACAGCATGATTGTTTCGGGGCAATTATCAAGAACAAAAAATGGTAAAAATTATGTTGTAACATTCAGTTCCGGCACGCAAATGGGAACACTTTTTGTTGTGGGCAAAAGCGAAGGAGGATACATAATTCCGTTTGGAACAAACAAACGTGTTCATGTTGACTATTCCATTTGTGGTGGATTTAATAATGGCGATGTTGTTAGTTTTGTGGAAAACAAAGCGGGCGATATTGTTATTAACGGTTTTGAAAAAGGCACTGGTTTAACAAATGCTGGTGTTCCAATTGAAGTTAACAAAGCCATAACTGGTGTTGTGCTAAAAAACGAAACTGGGCACTACGAGTTTTATCCGCACGATAAACAACGCTTTCCAAACCCAATTGTTGTTATTGGAAATTCAACAGGAAACAACAATTTGGAAGGTTGTTTGGTTACAGGCGAACTTGGAAACTTCCCTGGTGGAGAAAGCGTAATTAAAATAACTGAAGTTTTGGGTAGGGTTGGCGACCCACTTCCAGAAACAAATGCAATTGCGTTGTCGTGTGGCATAAGTTTAAAACCAAACGCAAAAATTGATGAAGAACTAAAATATATTCCAACAAAGGTTGACACTGCAAACTATAATTTAATAGATGAAAACGGCAAAGTTGTTGTGGGTAAATACGACCCAACAAAAGAAGATTATGTTGATTTAAGAAACAAAATGTTCACCACCATTGACCCCTTTGATTGTCGTGACATGGACGACTCGGTTTACACCGAACTTGATGAAGATGGAAATTTTGTTACATATTCCGCAATTGCCGATGTAACTGAATACATAAAGCCGGGCAGTGAACTTTGGAACACAGCGCTAAAACAAGGTTTCACTTTGTACACTCCATACGATGCTTATCCAATGCTTCCAAAAGTTTTGTCACACGGAATTTTATCGTTAAACCCAAATGAAGATAGGTTAACACTTTGTTGCAAAACTGTAATTGATAAAAACACAGGAAAAAGAATTCCTGAAAAAACAAAAATTATGCATGCAGTAATAAATTCAAAACGCAAGTTCAGTTACAACGAAGTGCAAAAAATTTGTGATGAAAACAATATTAGTGATGTTATGGCAAGCATTAGTGCCAAAATTAAGGCAGGTGAAAATGTTGAACCACAAAATTTGCTTGAATGTGTTGTTTTAAACAAACTTTGTTCCGATGCGGTTTGGAAACACTTTAAAAGCAGAGATGTGTTGCATATTAACAGAAACGATGAAAAACAGTTTGTGTTAAGTGAAGATGGAAAACGTGTTTTGGACATCACTCCAAAAGAACACTTAAAAAGCATGGAACTAATTGAAGCATTAATGATTAACACCAACGAAGCAATTGCAGAATTTACGCGTGATAACAAACTAAATTCTGTATATCGTGTGCATGACCAACCAAACACAGAAAAAGTTGAAAGATTGGCGGAAATGATGAAAATTTTGGGTGTTGAGTTTGCTGGCAACGGAAGTAACTCCAACTTGCAAGCATTAATTGATAAAATCGAAGGCACCCCAATTTCCGATGCTGTTAAGGAATTTGTTTTAAGAACACAATCAAAAGCAAAATATTCCAACAAACCATATCCAACCGACAAATTTGGAAATGATAAAACTGAATGTGAATGCCACAGTGCATTAAAAAGTGAATGCTACACACATTTCACATCTGGAATTAGAAGAATGTCCGATTTAATTGTTCAATATGCAATTAAGGAACAATTAAGACATCACAAACAACCATTCAGCGAAGAATATGTTGCACAGGTTGCTGCATTAATAAGCAGTTTGGAAATTAAAATTGAAGAAGCTGAAAGAAAAGTTAATGACATGTATGTTGCAATTTGGGCAGAAGAACACATAAATGAAGTTTTAAAAGGCAAAGTTGTTGGATTTAATGGAACAAATGTTGTTCTAGAAAATGAAGAAAAAGGCATTAGAGTTTTTGTTCCAATAACAGATTTTTGTAAAAATGGAAGAACCGATGATTTTGGTTTGGCACTATATGATGAAAAAGGCGAAATTGTTACAAATTTGTATGACAAACGCGATTTCAAAATTTCAGGAGCCGACAGGGTTGGCAGAGCAGTTTATGCTAGCCTTGACCTAACTAAAACTTACAAAAACGAATATGCACAAGATGAACAACAAGGCAAAAATGGCAATGCAAACAGCTTAGTTGAGCAAATTAGAGCAAACAAACATGGTCAAAAATCACAAGCAACAGCACAAAATCATGGACAAGGAAGGTCCAAATAAAGTTATAAAAGTTTTAAGTAGTCGTTAAAAAACTAAAACACTTCTTAATATGATAAAAATTAACTAAAACACTTCTAAACATAAAAATAAATAAAATGATATACAAAAATACATTTACTATATATAAAATATAACTACTCCAAAAATTCCCAAACATAACCAGTTTGGGAATTTTTGTTAAATAAAAATTGTAAATTAATAGTCTAAATTCCGCCTTTTTACAAAAACTAATTTAAAACAAAAAGGAGGAAAGTATGAAAAAAGGTTTAAGTTTTTCGCTTTTAGGAGTGTTAACAACTTGTGTTATGGCACTTGCAGGCTGTGGTGGCGGAGAAAAAACAATTTACGAAAATAATTTTGAAAATGGCAACAATGGTGCATTCACAAGCCTTTATGGCTCATTTACAGAAAATGATAACACAATAACACTGCTTAAAGATGACAGCAATGTTGGACCAAACACATATTTTGGAAGTGAAACCAAAAACATCGATTGGCAAGGCAAAAACATGCTTGTTTCCATAAAAATTAACATTGAAAACGAAAAGTTTGCAACAAACGAAGGTTTTAACTGGGCAGTTGCATTAAATGGCGAAGATGGAAATTTTATTAACGAGCGGTATTTGTATTTTAGAAAATATGACGATGGCGTTAAAGTTGGCTACACTGAAAATGGTTCAAGTGATGAAATTAACCAGGAAGCAACTTCAAACGATAAAGCAAAACTTTTAAACGATGGTTGGTATGAAATTATTTTCGATTTTCACGAAAACGATGAAAATTTGGCAAAAGTAACCATAAAAGTTATGCAAAACGGAAGCGAAGTGTTTAAGGAAACTGATGCAATTTTAGTAAATTACAATAGTGAAACTGAAAGTTATGAAGACTTAAAAATGGAAGATGTTAAGGGCATAAGATATGGCTGGTTCCCATTTATGAGTGTTCCAAGTTTGGAAGTTGATGACTTAAAAGTTACTTATGTTGAATAAACAAAAAACCACCAAAAGGTGGTTTTTTGTTTGATTTATTGTTTAACGAATTTTTTTACTTTTGATTAAACTCATTTTTTCAACTTTTTTATTAAACATAATTTGCATTTTTTTTAGCACAACTGTTTAATTTAGTTTAAAAATTTTTTCTTTTTTATTAATGTTTTTATTATTAATACCTTTGCTTTATTTAAACTTATTCAACATTGTTAAAATACAAAATTCCCAAAGTGTTTTCTCCACAATGGCTAGTAACTGTTGCACCAGCAGTGGTAATGTAAACATTTTCAAAATTAGCAAATTCTTTTAGGGTTGATTTTGCTGCTTCAACCATGTCTTCGGTTGCACTGGAATAGGTTATAAAACAAATGGACTTATCATATGTGTTAAATTCGTTTAAAGTGTCTTTAATATAGTCTTTAACAACATCTTTCATTTTTCCACGATATTTTTTATGAACGTCCATTTTTCCATCTTTAACAATTATTGATGGTCTAATTTTTAAAAGGTTCGCTCCCAACAATTGAAGGGCAGAGCATCTGCCACCTTTATATAAATAATCCAATCTTTCAACAACAAAACTTGCTTGAACAAATTGTTTTCTTGCTTCAACTTTTTTAACAATGTTTTCGGGTTTTTCGCCTTTATCTCTTAATTTGCAAGCATACAAAACTTGAAGCCCAACACCTGTTGAAAGGTTTCTTGAATCAATAACATAAACATTTTTTAATGTGCTTGCTGCTTTTTTTGCATTGTTAAAGCATGAACTCATGTCGCTTGAAATGGTGAAATGAATTAATGCATCAACACCATCCAAATGCTCTTTAAAAAATTCAGCATACTGAAATTCGTTTATGGCGCTTGTTTTTGGAAGTTGTTTGTTTTTTGCAACATAATCAAAAATTTTTTGTGAATTAATGTTAACACCATCTGAAAATGTTTCATCGCCCAAAATGATGGAAATTGGTAAAATGCTAATGTTGTTTTGTTTAATTAGTTCTTGTGACAAATCACAAACGCTGTCACATGTAATTGCAATTTTCATAAATATTTTCCTTATTTATTAATTTTTTTTAAATTGTTTAGTTATTTTAAGTTTATTCAAAAATTATGTGTTTTAATAACTATTTTAACCTAATTTGAGTATATAAATTATGTTTAGTTTAGTCAAATGTTTTTAAAAACACTTTTTGTTTGATTAATTTAAACTTATTTAGTAAAATATGGGTTATGGAAGAAAATTTGCACAAAGGTCACCGAGAACGACTTAGAGAAATGGCATACAACACAAATTTTAAAAATTTGGAGCAACATCAGTTGCTAGAATTGTTGCTTTCCTATGTTATTCCCAGAAAAGACACAAATCCTATTGCACACAGATTAATAAAAACATTTGGAAGTTTTAGTGGTGTTTTAGATGCTAAACGTGAAGACCTTGAAAAGGTTGATGGCATTGGAGCAAAAACAGCAAACTTTTTGGTTAGCATAAAACACTTTTTCTATGCATACAACAGCACAAAAGAAAACAAAAATGCAGTTATTTTAAACACGGCGGATGCAGTTAATTTTTTAAAACCATATGTTCAGTTTAAAAGTGTTGAAGAATTTTATGTTGTTTGCATTGATAATTCAAACAAAGTTAAACTTTGCGAATTTGTTAGCAGTGGTGTGGTTAACAAAACAAATGTGGATATTAGAAAAATTATGGAAATTGTGTTTAAAAGTAACACATCAAATGTTATTATTTGCCACAACCACCCAAGCGGAAATGCAACTCCAAGTTATTCCGATAACAAACTTACAAAAGCAGTTTTAACCACTTTAACATTAAACGGCATAACAATGCTTGACCACATAATAATTAGCGATAACGATTATTACAGTTTTAACAAATCTGGATTAATTTCAAAATACTTATCAGAAGTTAAGGCTCTTTTAAGTTCCCCAATTGCAATGCAAAAACCTTGCAAATATAATAATTAATTGTGTTTTAAATTTGAAAAACGAAACATTAAAAAGAACAAAAAATTCTAAAAGTTAAAACATTAAATACACAAAACATTAAAAAACTAAACTTTAAAGAAATAAAAAGTTTAAGGAATTAACCTTAAACTTTTGTTTTTTTTTAATTTTATGATTTTTAATGTTTTTTTTAACTGCTTAACTTGTATTAATTTTCAAGTTTTAATTTATTAAAATGTTTTAAACCGTTAAAGACTAATAATGTTAATAAAAGTTTAATAAAACTTATCCAACTTGTTCAAAAAATGTTGCGTCGTGGCCACACCATGGGCAAACAAAATCGGCTGGTAAATTTTCGCCTTCATAAACATATCCGCAAATTGTGCAAACAAATTTCTTTTTTGCTGCTGGAACTGCTTTTGGTTTAACATTTTGTTGATAGTAGTTGTATGAAATTGTGGTTTCGGTGTTAAGTGAAACAGCCTCGGTAACTTTGCAAACAAACAAAATGTGTGTTCCAAGGTCGTTTGTTTCGGTTACTTCCAAACTTATGTAACTGTTTGCATAACTGTTTAAAACTGCCAAACCATTTTCCGATATTGATGCATTTTTGCCATCAAATGTAATGTTTTCAAACTTGTTTGTGTCTTTGCCACTTTTAAAACCAAATTGTTGAAAAACTGAAAATGGAGTTTTTTCGGTTAGTGGGCAAATGTTAAGTTTTTTTGTTTTTAAAATTGTTTGGCAACCATAACCATTTTTGTTAAGTATAACAACAAGTTGTTGTGGGTCGCTTGTGGCTTGCATAACGCTGTTGCAAATTGTTCCGTTGTGTTTGTTGCCATCAAAACAAGTTGCCAAATATAATCCATAACCCAAATTAAACATAACTTTGTTGTTAATTTTGTTTTCGTTTCCCATTGTTTTTTCCACCTTTTATTTTGTAATTTTGTTTTATCAAATAACAAAAAAATAGTCAAATGTTAATAATATTTAACGACCCAATTTAATTATTATTTAAAAATTAAAACATCATGTTACTAAAAAACAAAAAAAATACAAAAAAAACAGACAGAGCATTAATTAATGCTCTGTCCAAACTTTATCTAATTTTTATGTGAACTTCACGCAACTGTTTTTCTGTTACAACGTTAGGAGCGTTCATCATAAGGTCTTGTGCCTTTTTGTTCATAGGGAAGGCAACAACTTCTCTAATTGATGGTTCATCTTTAAGTAACATAATCATTCTGTCAACACCAGGAGCAATTCCAGCATGTGGTGGTGCGCCATATTGGAAAGCAGAATAAAGTGCAGCAAATTTTGTTTTCAAGTCTTCTTCGGTGTAGCCTGCAATTTCAAACGCTTTTTTCATAATGCTAATGTCGTGGTTTCTAACAGCGCCAGAACTTAGTTCAATTCCGTTAACAACAATGTCATATTGATATGCTAACACTTCAAGTGGGTCGCACTCGTTTAGTGCTTTAAGTCCGCCTTGTGGCATTGAAAATGGGTTGTGACTAAAATCAATTTGACCTGTTTCTTCGTTTAATTCAAACATAGGGAAGTCAACAATCCAGCAAAATTTGTAAACATCTTTTTCAATTAAATCAAGTTTTGTTGCAATTTCGGTGCGTAATTGACCCATCATTTTGTGAGTTGCCCTGTAAGAATCTGCAATAATAAAAATGGTATCATCTGGTTTTGCATCGCAGGTTGAAAGCATTTCTTTCTTTTCTTCATCGGTCATAAATTTCAAAATTGGGCCGTTCATTTCACCATCTTCCAAAACCTTAACCCAAGCCAAACCTTTTGCACCAAGTTCTAGGGCAAAGTTTGTTAAGTCATCATAAAAACGGCGTGATGCGTTTTTGCAGTTTACGCAAATTGCCTTAACGGTTTTTTGCTTAAAAGCACCAAAAGTTGTGTTTTTAAACACTGGTGTTAGGTCAACAAGTTTAAGTGGGTTTCTAAGGTCGGGTTTGTCTGTTCCATAGGTTTCAATTGCGGTTTTGTAAGGGATTTTAACAAAAGGAACTTGGTCAATTTTGTATTTTCCATATTTTTCAAAAATTTTAGGTAAAACGGTTTCCATAACAGCAAAAACTTGTTCTTGTGTTGCAAAACTCATTTCCATATCCAACTGATAAAATTCGCCAGGGCAACGGTCGGCACGAGCATCTTCATCTCTAAAACAAGGGGCAATTTGAAAATATTTGTCAAAGCCAGCAACCATCAAAAGTTGTTTGAATTGCTGTGGGGCTTGTGGCAATGCATAAAATTTGCCCGGATGTAATCTGCTTGGCACAATGTAATCTCTTGCACCTTCTGGTGAAGAAACTGTTAAAATTGGGGTTTGAATTTCGTTAAAACCAAGTTTTATCATTTCTAGTCGCAAGTCCTGAATAACTTTGCTTCTAAACACAATGTTTTCTTGCATTTGTGGGTTTCTTAGGTCTAGGTAACGATATTTTAATCTAACATCTTCCGAAACTTGTTTTGATTCGTCAATTTCAAAAGGTAAGTTTTTAAGCGTTGCACCCAAAAGTTTTATTTCAGTTGTTTCAACTTCCACAAAACCAGTTTCAAGTTTTGGGTTGATTGTGTCTTCGCTTCGCAAAATAACTGTTCCAAAAACAGAAACAACACTTTCTTTTGAAAGTTTAAAATCAGGTTCGCATCTTAAAACCAATTGAACTGTGCCATAATGGTCACGTAAGTCAATAAAAGTTATTCCGCCGTGGTCGCGTATGGTTGAAATCCAACCAGCAAGCCTAACCTTTGTGCCAACATCACTAGGTCTAAGTTCTCCACAAGTTTTTGTTCTAAATTCGTTTTGAAAAATTTTGTCCATTTTTTTCTCCTAAAATTTTGATTTTTTACATTTAAAAAACGCTTAGGTTTTCCCTAAGCGTTCAAATTTTTGCCATGATAAAAGAAAACCCAAATTTATTGTGTTAGTTCAAAGTTATTGTTATTATTGTTGTTTAAAACAATTATAACCATCTTTTTAGGTCCTTTTTAAATTTACGTTTAAAGATTAGCACTTTTATTTTTATATGTCAACATCTAATGTTTAAAAATGTTTTTTTATTTTTATAATTTTTTTTAAATTTTATGCACAAAAAGCAATATTTGTTAAAAATAAACCAAATTTTCAAATAAAAATTAATTGTTGTGTTTTTACTTTTTAAGTTTTTTTAATAATATGATATAATCATATTGCAAAAAATTATTAATTGGAGAGAAAATGGTTACATTAGTTATTTTAGATGGTTTTGGATTAAACGAAAAAACAGAAGGCAATGCAATTAAGTTGCAAGGAACGCCAAATTTAAAAAAACTATCCCAGTTTCCTTACACAACACTTGTTGCCAGTGGCGAAGGTGTTGGGCTTAATGCAGGTCAAATGGGAAACAGTGAAGTGGGTCACTTAAATTTGGGTGCAGGCAGAATTGTTTATCAGGACTTGCCACGCATTAATAACGACATCAGCACTGGCGAATTTTTTAAAAATTCAGCATTTTTAAAAGTTTTTAATCATGTTAAAAATAACGGTTCAAGTTTGCACCTTATGGGGCTTTTGTCAAATGGTGGGGTTCACTCACACATAAACCATTTAAAAGCACTTGTTGATTTTGCTAACAATCAGGGCATTAAAAATGTTTACATTCATGCAATTTTAGATGGTCGTGACACACTTAGAGATAGTGGCATAAATTTTGTTCAGGAAATTGAAAAACACATTGCAGGCAAGGCAAAACTTGTATCAATCTGTGGTAGAGTTTACGCCATGGACAGAGAAAACCGCTGGGAAAGGGTTAAAAAAGCATATGACATGTTGGTTTATGGAAAAGCAGAATTTAAGTATAATTCCGCAACCGAAGCCCTAAAACAAAGTTACAACAACAAAGTTTTTGATGAATTTGTTGAACCAACAATAATTGGCGGTGGAAAATGTGTGGAAGATAAAGATGGTTTAATATTTTTTAACTATCGAACCGACAGAGCAAGAGAAATAACAAAAAGTTTCACACAAAGCGAATTTAATGAATTTGAAGTTAAAAAGTTTAAAAACTTGTGCTATTGTTGCATGACAGAATATGATGCAACATTTAAAAACGTGCTGGTTGCATATCCACCAGAAAAAATTGAAATGAATTTGTCGCACATAATTTCACTTAACAACTTAAAACAATTTCACATAAGCGAAACCACAAAATATGCACACGTAACATTCTTTTTTAATGGAGGCATTGAAAAAGCAAATGTGGGGGAAGACAGAAAGTTAATTGATTCCATTGATGTTCAAGACTTTTCACAAGTACCACAGATGCGTGCAAGGGAAATAACACAAGAAGTTTTAAAGGCAATGGAAAGCGGAGTTTACGATTTTGTTTTGGTAAATCTTTCAAACCCAGACATGATTGGTCACACTGGCAACTTAAATGCTGCAATTGAAGCAATCAAAATTTGTGATGAATGTGCCTATGAAATTGCACAAACTGCACTAAAATTGGGTGGTGATTGCATTATTACTGCCGACCATGGCAATGCAGAAGAAATGATTGATGAAAACGGAAATGTTTTAACACAACACACAACAAACCCAGTTCCGCTTTGGCTTGTTTCAAACAAATATAAAAACGTAAAACTAAAATCAGGTAAACTTTGCAATGTTGCACCAACAGTGTTAAAACTTTTAAACATTAAAGTGCCAAATTTTATGGAAGAACCATTATTTTAATAAAAGGGCAGTTAAACATGAAAAAAGAAAAAGAAATTGTTAAAATTGATGAAGAAAACTTAACAAAAAAAGCAAAAACCTTGTCTGTTTCAGCAGCCGTTATTTGCATTTTGGCAGGAGTAATTTTAATTGTAACTTCCATAATTCAATTGTTGTTTGATTTAAAAGTTATTTTAGCATCAAACAAATTTTCCAGTTTGTTCGACATAATTTCAATTGTGGTTGTGGTTGTGCTTTTGATTGTTGCATTTGTGTTATATAAACTTTTTAAAAAGGAAATTGGAAAACAAAAAAACGGTTAAAAAACCGTTTTTTTTAATATTTTATTTTAAAATAACTTTCATAAAGTTCTTTTTGCCTTTTTTAAGCATGCAAACTCCGTTTTCAAAGTTTTCTTTTGAAACTTTAAAATTAAAATCTTTTTGAGTTTCGCCATTAACAAGCACTCCGCCTTGTTCACACATTCTTCTGCCTTCGCTTTTTGAACTAACAAGTTTTGTGTTTGCAAGCAAGTCAACAAGTGAAATTGGAAGTTCGTTTAAACTAATTTTGTATGTTGGAACATTTTCCAAATTGCCTTGTCCGTTAAATAATGCCTTGGTTGCTTCTTCGGCAATTTTGGCATCTTCTTCGCCTCTAACAAATTTTGTTACTTCAAAACTTAAAACCTTTTTGGCATTAACAATGTCGGTTTCAACAAGTTTTTTAACTTCGTTCATTGGAATGTCGGTAAACAATGCAAACATCATTTCAACACAAGCATCGGGGGTTTGGTAAACACCCTGATAAAAGTCGTATGCCGAAATTTTGTTTTTATCAATCCAAATTGCACCTTTTTCGGTTTTGCCCATCTTTTTGCCTTCTGGTGTTAAAAGCAGTGGGTTTGTTGCACCAATCAGTTGAACATCGGTGCCGTTTAAAAAGTTAAGTTTTCTTTGAAGTTCAACGCCGGCAACAATGTTTCCCCACTGGTCGCCACCGCCATATTGAAGTGTGCAACCATATTCGCGGTTTAAATGAACAAAGTCATATGCCTGCATCAAAATGTATCCAAGTTCAAAAAAGGTTAGTCCACCTTCTTCCAATCTTTTTGCGTAAATTTCGTTTGTAAGCATTCTGTTAACATTAAAATGGACACCAATGTCACGCATAAAATCAATATAGTCATAGCCCTTAAACCAGTCGGCGTTGTTAACAATAATTGCAGGGTTGTCGCCATCAAAATCCAAAAAGATTTTTAAAGTTTCCTTAATTTTTTCAATGTTGTGGTTAATTGTTTCTTTTGTCATTAGTGGTCGCATTTCGCTTCTGCCGCTTGGGTCGCCAATGCCAGCAGTTGCACCACCCATAAGCAAAATAACTTTGTGCCCGGCTTTTTGAAATCTTCTTAAAATGCAATATGGAACACAGTGCCCAATGTGCAAACTATCCATTGTTGGGTCGCTTCCTTCATATAAAGTTATTGGTTTGCCACTTTCAAGTTGTTTTTTCAAACCTTCTTCATCTGTGCATTGATATAATAGTCCACGTTCCTTCAATATTTCATAAAGTTTTGTGTCGGTTTGCTTCATAATTTTTCTCCTTTTAATTTTTTAAAATTTAAAACAAAAAACGCACACGTCCATAAATTTTTAAGGACGAAGTGTGCGTTCGTGGTACCACCTTAATTTGTTTAAAAAATTAAACCTTCATTAAACTTTTTAACGTAAAAGCCAAACGTTTTGCTCCCAAAGTGTAATTCAAAACAAGTTATGGAAGTTTTTCAGCAACCAACTTCTCTCTAAATTTCATAATTATTGTTTCTACTGGTTTTTTGTTCATCGCAAAATAAAATTAACATCATACTACTAAACAAATTGCATTTTGTCAATAAAAAGTTAAAAAATAAATAATTTTGTGTTTAATTGACTATTTTATGTTTGTTTAGTACAATATAATTACAAACTATGTGAAGGTATTAAAAATTATGGAAAACAAAGTTGAAAACAACACAGTAAACGAGCAAGAAAAAGCTCCAAAAAGAAAATTGAATGTTTATCAAATTGTGTCAATTGTGTGTGCGGCATTGCTTGTTGCAATTGCACTTGGTGTTGGCATTTATTTTATTGTTAAAGCTGTTCAAAAAAACAGGCCTGCAACACCTGGAACACAAATTGAACAAGTGTTAACCGAAGAAAATTATAATAAAATTAATGTTGGAATGCCATATTCGGAGGTGTTCAAAATTTTAGGTGCGGGCAAACAACAACCAAGCGAAATTGAAAACACAATTAACATTGTTTGGGAAGCAAATTCTAATAGATATATAATAATAACATTCACAACTTCCAAAAATGATAAAGATGAACTTGTTTTTGGTAATGTTGTTGAAAAAATGCAACTAGGTGTTGTTGCAGAAGAACAAACACAAATTGCTGAATAAAACATTTCAAATTAAAACATTAAAACAAAAAAGATGTGAAACCACATCTTTTTTTGTTTGTATTTTTTGTTTTAACTTTGTTTTTAAATTTTTGCTTAAATTGTTTTTAACTGAATTGGCTGTTATAAAGGTTGTAATAAAATCCTTTTTGAGCCATTAACTGGTTATGGTTGCCTTGTTCAACAATGTTTCCGTTGTTAACAACCAAAATTTTATCAGCATTAACAATTGTTGAAAGCCTGTGTGCAATAACAAAACTTGTTCGGTTTTCCATTGCAACTTTCATGGCTTTTTGAATTAACACTTCGGTTCTGGTGTCGATGTTGGAAGTTGCTTCGTCCAAAATCATAATGTCTGGGTGTGCCAAAATTGCACGTGCAATTGTTAACAACTGCTTTTGACCTTGTGAAATGTTTGTTGCAGTTTCGTTAATAACTGTGTCGTAACCGTTTTCAAGAGTGGTTATGAAGTGATGTGCATGAACCGCTTTGCAAACTTCAACCATCTCTTCATCGCTAACACCTAAATTGCCATATTTCAAATTTTCTTTAATTGTTCCATTAAACAACCATGTGTCTTGTAAAACCATACCAATTTTTTCACGCAAGTTTTCACGCGACACAGTTTTAATGTCTATTCCATCAATTGTAATTTTGCCATCGTTAAGTTCATAAAAACGCATAATTAAGTTAACAATGGTTGTTTTTCCAGCCCCAGTTGGGCCAACAATTGCAACCATTTTTCCTTTTGGAATGTCGCAGTTAACATTTTTAAGCAAAATTTTGTTTGGTGTGTAACCAAAGGTTAAGTTTTCAAATGTAACATGACCTTCAAGTTTTTCAAGTTTGTTTGTTACTTCAAACACAGGTTCTTCTTCGGCGTCCAAAATTTCAAAAACACGTTCGCTGGAAGCAAGTGTGGTTTGGAAAACATTAAAGATTTGGGCAAGTTGTGTTATTGGCTGAGTAAATTGTTGGCTGTAATTTAAAAATGTCACAACATATCCAATTTCTAACGCAAAATCAAAAACGCCAAATCCTTTTCCACCAAGTTCAAAACCCTTTAACACAAATATGCAGCTAACCAAGCTTAAAACAACATATCCAAAGTTGTTTGCAAAGTTAATAAGTGGCATTAAAAGTCCGGAATAAAAGTTACTTTTTTGGCTGCTTTCATAAAGTTTTTGGTTTTTATCTTCAAATTCGGCAATTGCTTTTGGTTCGTTGGTGTAGGCTTTAACGGTTTTTTGGTTTGTGTAGGTTTCTTCAATGTGTCCGTTAACAGCACCCAAGTCGTTTGCTTGCCTTACGAAATATTTTTGGCTGTGTTTCATAACAAAACTTGTTAAAAACAAAGCAAGTGGTAACAAGCAAATAACAATTAATGTTAACCAAAAGTTTATGGAAAGCATCATAACAAGCACGCCAATAACTGTTATAACACAGTTAATTAGCTGGTTCAAACTTTGTTGCAAACTCATTTGAATGTTGTCAACATCATTAACAAACACACTTAAAATATCGCCAGTTTCACGAGTGTCGTAGTAGTTTAGTGGTAGTTTTGTTAATTTGTGTTTTAATTTTTCACGTAAGGAAAATGCAACTTTAACAGAAGCTTTTCCCATTAGTACTTGGCTAATTAAGTTAAAAATAAAGTTTAAAACATACAAACAAGCCATAACAATTAAGCAAGTTATAACGGTGTTAAATGAAGCGTTTTCTTTTCCTAAAACTAATAATCCAATTTCAGTTAAAGCATTACCCATAATCCTTGGAGCAACAATTGATGCTGTTATTGCTATAATTGAAAATATAAATGTTAAAATTAAAGGGACTATAATAACTTTAAGTTCTTTAACAAACTTTTTAAATGTTTTCTTAAATTCTTTTGGTTTTTCACCAGTACTCATTTTAGGACCTGGTCCGCCACTCATTGGCCCGCGTTTTATTGGAGGTGTTTTTGCATTGTTATTGTTCGACATATTATTTTTCCTCCTTTACTTTTTTAACTCGGTTTTGTTTTGTTTGACTTTCCACAATTTCAACATATTCAGGGCATTTTTCCATAAGTTGTTCGTGTGTTCCAATTCCAACTGCCTTTCCATCGTTTAAAACAATAATTTTATCGGCATTTTGAATTGTGTTAACACGTTGCGCAACAATAATTATGGTTGCATCTTTAACATTTTCTCTAATGTTTTTTCTAATTTGTGCATCAGTTTTAAAATCTAATGCACTAAAACTATCATCAAATATGTAAACACAAGGTTTTTTAATTAATGCTCTTGCAATGTTTAAACGCTGTTTTTGTCCGCCACTTAAATTGCCTGCACCCTTTTGAATAACATAATCATAACCTTCAGATTTTTCCATAATAAAATCGTGAGCACATGCAAGTTTTGCAGCATTAACAATTTCTTCGTCGGTTGCGTTTTCGTTGCCATATTTCAAGTTTTCTTTAATTGTTCCACCAAACAATTCAACACTTTGGCTGGCAAGGGCAATGTGTTTTCTTAAATCGGTTGGATTGTAATCTCTAAGGTCAACACCATCAAGCAAAATTTCGCCTTCCGTTACATCATAAAATCTTGGCAACAAATTAATAATTGTGCTTTTTCCACTTCCAGTTCCACCAATTATTGCCAGCGTTTCGTTTGGCTTAACCTTAAAACTTAAATCCTTAATTGTGGGCTCTTCTGCTCCTGGAAATTTGAATGTTACGTGTTTAAATTCAATTTCGCCTTTGTACTTACCAGTTTTGTAAGTGTTAACTTT
Source organism: uncultured Clostridia bacterium (assembly GCA_944380265.1). Classification (GTDB taxonomy): domain Bacteria; phylum Bacillota; class Clostridia; order Christensenellales; family UBA1242; genus UBA6345. The sequence goes on from CALWGY010000002.1 coordinate 57,622, forward strand.
GTCGTTACTTAAAATTGTTTCTGGCAAATCCAAAATTTCGTTAATACGTTTTGCACTGGCACTTGCTCTTGGAATTAAGATGAAAATCATAACCATCATAATGCACGCCATCATAATTCTCATGCCATATTGTGTTAGGGCAGAAATGTCGGCAACGTCAGTGCCCTTTATGGCACCAAAGTAAAGAATTAAAATCATGCAAATGCTAAAAATAAGTTCAACACTTGGCATGTTAATGCCCATAATAACATTTGCTTTTCTGTTAACATCGGCAACTTTTTGGTTAACCTTTTTAAATCTTTCGTTTTCTTGTTCGCCTGTGTTAAACGCTCTAATAACTCTAACACCAGTTAAATTTTCACGTGTTACGGTTGTTAAAGCATCCACATTTTTTTGCATCATTTTAAAAAGTGGAATAATTTGTTTTCCAACAATAACAAACAAAATAATAAGCACAGGAATAACACCAATAATAACAAATGGCAATGTTAGGTCTAGGCTAAATGCCATAACGCAACCACCAATTAAAATTATTGGGGCATTAAGCATAACTCTAAAAGCCATCAAAATTACTTGTTGAACTTGGGTTATGTCGTTTGTTGTGCGGTTTATTAAGCTAGAAGTTGAAATGCTGTAAAATTCGTTAAGTGCCACACGTTGTGTTTTTTTGAACACTGCCGACCTAACATCTCTACCAAATCCCATTGCAATTTTGCTGGAAAAATAGCTTGTTAAAATTTGACACACAATAACGCCTAAAACAGCAGCCAAAGCAATTCCGCCTTTCTTCAAAATTTCAATTATGGCAGAGTCGCCAAGGGTGGGGTTTATGCATTTAATCATTTGACTAAGCAAATTTGGCACAAGCAAGTTTACTACAACCTGAATTAGTAAAATAATTGTTGTAACCAAAATCATTTTCCAATATGGCTTTAAAAATTTAAAAAGTTTAATCAATGTTTGCCTCTCTTTCAAATTTTAACTTAAAACAAATTTAAACATAAACAAATTTGCATATTGCCAATATATTTAATATGCTTTAATTTTATTAAAAGTTTAAATTTTTTAGTATTTTTTTAAAATTGTTTTGGTTAATCTAGTTAATAAAGATTATTTTAAATAATTTATTATTTATATAAACAAAAACTAAGTAATTTAAGTATAACCATTTTTAATTTTTAAGCAAATTGTTTTTTTAGTTTTAGTTTTGTTGTTTAAAATGTTTTTAAAATTTTGTTTTAATAAGCAACAAAAATCAACTTTTATTTTAAGTTAAAAACCAAATTAAATTTTTTTGTTTAATTAAAAAAAATCAAAAACAAATGCGTGTTGTAACAAATTTAAGTTAATTAAAATAACAAAAACAAAATTTGATTTATTTGAAAAAATTTTTATATTGTTTATGCGAACAAATGTTTTACAAAGTTGCAAATTTAATTGTTAAAAGTTTTTAGTTAAGTTAAAATATAACTATGACACTTAAAGGTATTGTTGAAGAAATAATTTTTAGAAACACAGACAACGGTTACACTGTTGCTGTAATAGATTGCAATGGCGAAAATATTACTGCTGTTGGAAAGTTTCCACAAATTTCACAAGGAGAATGTGTGGAACTTGATGGCAGTTTTATTAAGCATAACAGATATGGCGAACAGTTTAATGTTAAAACTGCAAAAATTGCAAAACCAAACACAAAAGAAGGAATAATTAAGTATTTAAGCAGTGGATTAATTAAGGGCATTGGCCCAGTTACTGCTTTGTCAATTGTTAACAAATTTGGTGAAGCAACATTAGATGTTATTGAGTTTAATCCGCAAAGACTAACGGAAGTTAGGGGTATATCAGAAAGAAAAGCAAACGAAATTTATGAAACATTTAATGAAATTAGAAAAATGCAAAATGCCGTTATGCTTATGCAGGAATATAACATTTCCACAAATTTGGCAGTTAAAATTTACAACACCTATTTTGATAAAACCGAAACAATATTAAAAGAAAACCCATACAAACTTTGTGAAGATGTTGATGGCATTGGTTTTCAAACTGCCGACAAAATTGCAAACAAAATGGGAATTAGCCCTTTAAGCGAATTTAGGTTTAGGGCTGGGGTTTTGCACGTTTTAAAAACTGCATGCGACAAAACTGGAAACACATATGTTTTAAAAACTAATTTGGAAAGTGATGTGTGTGAACTTTTAAAAATTAGTGTTGACGATATTAATTCAAACAATGTGCTAAACAACTTGGTTATGGATAGTTTAATTAAAATTTTTGAACTAGATGGGCAAGAAGTTGTTGTTTTAACAAAATACTATAACACCGAAAAAATTGTGGGTTACACACTAAATTTGTTTAACACCGTGCACAGAAACAAAAATTTAGATGTAACCGATTCCATTAATTTGTTTGAACAAGTTAACCACATAACAATGCACAAAAACCAACGCGACGCTGTAACACTTGCCATAAACGAAGGTGTTAGTGTTATAACTGGTGGGCCAGGAACTGGCAAAACAACAATTGTTAAGTGCATGCTTCAAATTTTTAAAAGCATGGGAAAAATTGTTAAACTTATGGCTCCAACAGGTAGGGCTGCAAAACGACTTAGCGAAAGCACTGGCGAAGATGCAAGCACAATTCACAGAGCACTTGTTGTTGATTTTTTGGGAAGTGACACTTTTGTTTACAACCAAAACAACAAACTTCCATTCGATGTTGTAATTGTTGATGAAGTTAGCATGGTTGATGTGCAACTTATGTACTATTTGGTTAGAGCATTAAAACGCGGAACACAACTTGTGCTGGTTGGTGATAAGGACCAACTTCCATCAGTTGGGGCAGGCAATGTTTTGGCAGATATTATTGCAAGTGGTGTTATTTCTGTTTGTGAATTAACCTATGTTTACAGGCAAGATAAAGATAGTTTAATAATTTCAAATGCACACTTAATTAACGATTGCAAAATGCCAGTTATAAACAACAAAAGCACCGACTTTTTCTTTGAAGAAAAATCTGAACCAGAAGCCATGCTTAAAAGTGTGGTTGACCTAACCTATTTACGATTGCCAAAATTTTTAAATGTGGATTCAGCAAAAATTCAGGTGTTAGCACCAATGAAGTCGGGTCTTTGTGGTGTTGATAACCTTAACAAACAACTTCAAGAAAAAATTAATCCACCAAGCCTTAAAAAACCAGAACTTGAAACTGAACACGCAATTTATCGTTTGGGCGATAGGGTTATGCAAATAACAAACAACTATGAGCGTGAATGGATTAAGGATAATCGTGAGCAAGGTGCAGGTGTGTTTAATGGTGACATTGGTGTTATTAACCATGTTGAGCCAAACACTTTTGAAACCACTGTTTTGTTTGAAGATGGCAGATATGTTAAATACAACAAAAAGGATTTGGGGGAACTTGTGCTTAGTTATGCAATAACAATTCATAAAAGCCAAGGAAGCGAATTTGATGTTGTAATTATACCTGTTGTGGCAGGAGCACCCATGCTTTTGACAAAAAACCTACTTTACACAGCAGTAACACGGGCAAAACGTATGGTTGTGTTGGTGGGTAGCAAACAAAACATTTTTAGAATGGTTAAAAACAAATCAACCATAACCCGCAACACATTACTTAAAAACTTTTTAATTGAAAGTGCCGATGAAGAAAGTTTAAAACAAAACAATAAACTTTTTGATGAGGTTAACAAAAGTTCTAATAGCCCAGAAAACTATGTTGAGGTGGATAAAATTGGAGAGTAAGTTAACAAGTGTGTTTTATCCAAGCGGATACAAATGTTTAATTTGTGGCTGTGAAATTGATGGTGGCAATTTTGAGTTTTGCAACAAGTGTTTTAAAACTTTGCCACAAATTGTTGGCAAAACTTGTGTTAAGTGTGGTGAGCCAATTTGTTCCGATTCAGAACTATGTTTGTTTTGTAAAAAGGAAATGCCAAGTTTTACAAAGTGTTTTGCACCATTCACATTTTCACCACCAATAACAAATTTAATTTACAGGCTAAAATATAATGGCGAAAAGTTTGTTGCAAAAACACTTAGCAATTTGCTACTTAAATTTTTTATGGAACAAAATGTTGATGTTGACATTGTTATTCCTGTGCCACTTCATTTAAAGCGGGAAGCGGAACGAAAATTTAATCAGTCGGAATTGCTTGCACAAAGTTTTAAGGAACATGGTTTTAATGTTGATGTTACTTGTGTGGTTAGAACCAAAAACACAACCACTCAAACAGCACTTTCCAAACAACTTAGAAAGCAAAACATGGAAGAAGCTTTTAAGGTGTTAGTAAAAAGCAAAGTTAAAAACAAAAATGTTTTGTTAATTGATGATGTTTACACAACTGGTGCAACTTTCAATTCTTTAAGTAACACGCTTAAAAAGTGTGGGGCAAAAAATGTTTATGGTTTAAGTTTGGCACACACCAAAATGGAAGATATTGTAAAAAGTTAAGGTAACCACCTTGGCTTTTTTGTTGCAAAGTTTTATTAAATTCGGCAAAACAATTTTAATTTTGCAATTTAATTTATTGTTAAATTTAACATTTTAGTGTAAAATGATTAAGGCAAATATTTATTAATATAACTTTGTTTATTTATATATTTAGCACGCGTGAATTTAAAACAATAAAAAAACCACGTTAAAATTACGTAATAAACAAAAATTAGGAGATTAAATGTTTAAATTATTTAAAAGCGAAAACGATAGAAACATAAAAAAACTAGAAAAAATTGCAAACGTTATTGAAGGTAAAGCTGACTATTACAAAAGCTTAACAGATGAAGAGTTAAAAGCAACAACTCCAAAACTAAAACAACGTTTAAAAGATGGCGAAAAACTTATGGACATTTTGCCAGATGCCTATGCTCTTGTTAGGGAAGCAAGTGAAAGGGTGCTTGGCATGCGCCATTTCCATGTTCAACTTTTGGGTGGTATTGCACTTTTCCAAGGCAGAATTGCCGAAATGAGAACTGGTGAAGGTAAAACTTTGGTGGAAACACTGCCTGCATATTTAATTGCGTTAGAGGGAAAGGGTGTTCACATTGTAACCGTTAACGAATACTTGTCAAAACGTGATGCCGAGTGGATGGGAAAACTGTTCACATTTTTGGGTTTAACTGTTGGTGTTTCAGCTGCAAACATGAGCCCAAATGATAAGCGTGAAGCGTATAATTGCGACATAACATATTCCACAAACAACGAACTTGGTTTCGACTATTTGCGTGATAACATGGTAACCAGAATTGAAGATAGGGTTTGCCGTGGATATCATTTTGCAATTGTGGATGAGGTTGATAGCATTTTAATTGATGAAGCAAGAACCCCACTTATAATTTCCGGCATGGGCTTTAAAAGTTCGGAAACATACAAAACCGCTGCCAGATTTGCAAAAAGTTTGAAAGAAAACGAATATGAAATTGATGAAAAAGAAAAAGCAATAAGGCTAACGGAAGAAGGCGTTGCAAAGGCAGAAAGATTTTTTAAAGTTGAAAATTTAAGTGACATTAACAACATTGAACTAAACCATCACATCAACAATGCGTTGCGTGCTGAGTACATTATGAAACGTGACAACAACTACATTGTTAAAGATGATGAAATCATAATTGTTGATGAATTCACTGGAAGACTTATGGAAGGCAGAAAATATTCCAATGGTTTGCATCAAGCAATTGAGGCAAAAGAAGGTGTGCCAATTAAAGATGAAAACAAAACTTTGGCAACAATAACCTTCCAAAACTTTTTTAGGATTTATCACAAAATTAGTGGTATGACAGGTACTGCAAAAACCGAAGAAATTGAGTTTAACAAAATTTATGGGCTAGACGTTGTAACAATTCCAACAAACAAACCAATTAAGCGTGTTGACTACCCAGACATAATTTATCCAACCGAACAAGCAAAGTTTAGAAACATTGTGGAAGAAATTAAGGCAGTGCATGCAGAAGGCAGACCAATTTTGATTGGAACAATAACCATTGAAAAATCGGAACACTTGTCAAAACTTTTAAAACAAGAAAAAATTAGACACAATGTGTTAAACGCAAAAAATCACCAACAAGAAAGTGAAATTATTGCACAAGCAGGCAGAATGGGAGCGGTAACCATTGCAACCAACATGGCAGGCCGTGGAACCGACATTTTGCTTGGTGGAAACCCAGAATTTTTGGCAAAACAAAAAATGCGTGAAATTGGGTTTAATGATGCTCAACTTGAATTTTGCACATCATTTGTTGAAACCGACAACGCCGAACTTAATGCAATGAGAGAACGTTACAGAAAAGCATACAACGAATTTAAGGTTGTAACCGACAACGAAAAACGCAAAGTTGTTGCACTTGGCGGTCTTCACATAATTGGCACCGAAAGGCACGAAAGCCGCAGAATTGACAACCAGTTGCGTGGTCGTGCAGGACGTCAAGGCGACCCAGGTTCAAGTGTGTTTTATGTTAGCATGGAAGATGAGTTAATTCGCCGTTTTGGTGGCGACCAAATGAAGCGACTTGTTGAAATTTTTAAACTTGATGAAAACACTCCGTTCCAATTTAAAATGTTATCTCGCCGTATTGAAGCTGCACAAAAACGAATTGAAGGCTTTAACTTTTCTGCAAGAAGCAATGTGCTTAGATATGATGATGTATTAAACGCACAAAGACAAATTATTTATGACCAACGTAACCGAGTGCTTGAAGGCGTTAACCTTCATGATGAAATTATTGACATGATTGAAGAACTAACAAAAGATTGCGTTTACGACAATGTTAGTGATGAAAAAAGTTTTGATGAATGGGATTTGGATGCCTTAAACGATGCACTAAATGTTAAGGTTTTTGGAACGGACTATAATTATGTTACAGAAGACCTTGTTGAAGGATTAGATGTTGACAACTTGGCTGAAATGGTTGCTGAACATGCTGTTGTAAAATATAACGACAAATGCAATCAACACAAAGCAGAAGGTTTTGATTTTGGCATTTTGGAACGTGCAATTTTGTTAAAAGTTGTTGACACTTTGTGGATGGACCACATTGACTACATGAACATGTTACGTAACGAAATTGGTCTTCGTGCATATGGTAACCACGACCCAGTTATTGCATATAAGCAAGAAGGTTTTGAACTGTTTGATAAAATGGTTGAACAAATAAGGCAAGAAGTTGCAACATTCCTATTACATGCAAAAGTAAGCATTGAGCCAGTTGTTCAAAACAAACCAACTCAAATGTTCACAAATTCTGGCGAAGGCAAAGGCCAGCAAAAAAGCAACAAGCCATTAGTTGGCAGAAACGAACCTTGCCCATGTGGAAGTGGCAAAAAATATAAAAACTGTTGTGGAAGAAACGTTTAGGAGAAAGTTTTTTTGATTGACGAATTAAGGTTTTTAGTTTTAGACTACTCAAAAAAAGATTTACCTTACATTAATGAATTATGTGCATATTTAGAAAAAAATTGTGCTTCAATTGTGCAATTTTTTGATATTAAAAATTTTGGCGAAAAAGTTAATGTTAAGTTGTGGGATAGTTTAACAGATTTTAGAAAGTATTATGAAAAATTGTTTTCAAAACCAAACGCACCATATGTTGTTCCAAAATGGGTGTGTGGTTTTGCAAACAACAACGATGTTCACACATTAACATTTTCTGAATTTGTTAAAACTAAGTCTAATGAAGACTCAACCTTTGATGACCTAAAAAAAACAGTTATGCACGAGTTTGTTCATGCTTGTCAAAAAAAGATTGACAAGTTTGGTGCATATGCTTGGATAACCGAAGGGTTGGCAGTAACCCTTTCGGGGCAGTATGAAAATGTTGATGTTAACAAATTAAAGTTTGATGCAACACTAAACGAAATGCAGTTTGGTTGCAGCAACTATACCAACTACTTTTTAATGTTTAACTATGTTTACAAAACATATGGTAAAAACCACATTTTTAAACTAATTAAAAACATTAATTTGCAAAAAACTAAAACAGAAAAATTATTTAATGAAACAAAAAATTACTATGCACAAGGCAAATCAAAATAAAACAATAACAAAAATTAATGTTAAAAATTTTAATTGGAGAAGCAATGTTATTTGATTTTGAAAAGGAAAAAGAAATATTAAAAAAAATAACTGACAGCCTAAATTTGTGCTGTCAGTGCCTTTGACTTAAAAAAGTTAAAAACCCGAATTGCAGAAATTGAAGCGGAACAAAACAAACCAGAAGTGTTTTCTAACATTAAATTAAGTTCAAGTTTAAACAAGGAACTAGCAAATTTAAAGTTTGAACTTGATGAAGTAACAAGGTTAAGTGATGATGTTCAGTTTTTAAATTTTGCAATGGAAAATGTTGAAAGCACCGACCAAAAGGCAATAAGTTTTGTAAATGATAAACTAGCCGAACTTGAAAAAAACGTTGATGCTTTGTATGTTAGCACACTGCTAAGTGGCAAGTATGATAAAAACAATGCAATATTAAAAATTCACAGTGGTGCTGGTGGAACTGAAAGTTGTGATTGGGTGCAAATGCTTTACAGAATGTATGTTATGTGGGCAAAAAACAACAATTACAAAGTTGAGTTAATAGACAGCCTTGATGGCGATGGTGCAGGACTAAAAAGTGTTACATTTTTGGTTGTAGGGTTTAATGCTTATGGCTATTTAAAAGGCGAAAATGGTGTGCACAGGCTGGTTAGAATTAGCCCATTTGATGCAAACAAACGCAGGCACACCAGTTTTGCAAGTGTTGAAGTTATGCCAGAAGTTGAAGATGACAACTCGGTGGAAATTAAAGATGATGAAATTAGGGTTGACACATTTAGAAGTTCTGGTGCTGGCGGACAGCATGTTAACAAAACTGATAGTGCCATAAGGATAACTCACATTCCAACAGGCATTGTTGTAACTTGTCAAAACGAACGTAGCCAAATTCAAAACCGCGAAACAGCAATGAAAATTTTGGTTAGCAAATTGGTTGCGTTAAAAGAAGAAGAAAACCGAAAAAATGCACAAAAATTAAAAGGTGAAAGCAAAAAAATTGAGTGGGGAAGCCAAATTAGAAGTTATGTGTTTTGCCCATACACAATGGTTAGTGACCACCGCACAGGCTTAAAACTTTCAAATGTTGAAGCGGTTATGAACGGCGAAATTCAACCACTTATTTTAGAATATTTAAAATGGGAGAAAAACTAATGTTTAATTGGTTCAAAAAGGGCGAAGAAAAAAAACTTAATTTGCCACTAAAAAACAAAGTTGCAATTGTAACAGGTGGTGGCAGGGGTATTGGAAAAGCCACATGCTTAAAACTTGCTCACCTTGGGTGCTCGGTGGGTTTTGTGTATGCTAACAACGATAAAACTGCAACACAAACTTTAAACGAGTTAACCGAAATTGGCAAAAACACTGGTGCAAAGTTTGCATGCATTAAAGCCGACATTGGAACAGAAGAAGGCATTAATGCCGTAACCGACTTTGTTAAAAACGAATTTAAGGAAATAAATTTTTTGGTTAACAATGCAGGAATTGTTGAAGATAAAAATTTTGAAGAACGCACAATTTCCGATTTTGAAAGAACTTTCAGTGTTAATTTGTTTGCCATGTTTGCATTGTCAAAAAACTTATCAAAAATCATGGCAAAAGCGGGTTCTGCCATTGTTAATGTTTCATCAACTAACGGCATTAACACTTGTTTTCCAACATCAATAGATTACGATGCAAGCAAGGCAGGTGTTATCAGTTTAACCAAAAACCTAAGCATTCAATTTGCCCCAAACATAAGGGTTAATGCAGTTGCTCCGGGTTGGGTTAACACCGACATGAACAAGGACCTACCACAAGATTTGGTGGAAGAAGAAACTCAAAAAATTAGGCTTAACAGATTTGCTGAACCAAAAGAAATTGCAAATGTTATTTGCTTTTTGCTAAGTGATGAGGCAACATATGTTAACGGCGAAACCATTGTGGTTGATGGCGGATATTAAAATTTTGAGTAATTAAAAAAAGTAAAACATAAAAAAATAAATAATTAAAAAATAACAAAAATTAAAATAAGTAATTAAAATAAAATAAGTAATTAAAAACTAATACAAACAAAAAGAAGAAAAAAAATGTATATTATTGATGCGGCAGAAAAATTTAATAACTTATATAAAAACCATAAAACCAAAGACATAATTGTTTTAGGCATTGAAAGCAGTTGCGATGAAACCAGCATTGCTGTTGTTAAAAATGGCAGAGAGGTTTTAAGCAATGTTATTGCAAGTCAAATTGAAATTCACAAACGCTTTGGCGGAGTTGTGCCAGAAGTTGCAAGCCGAAACCATTTGATGGCAATAGACAATGTTTTAAATGAAGCGCTTTTAAAAGCAAACATAACTTTAAAGGATATTGATGCAATTGCGGTAACCTATGGTGCAGGGCTTATGGGAGCACTAATGGTTGGTGTTACATATGCAAAATCACTTGCGTTTGCACTTAACATTCCACTAATAAAAGTTAATCACATAAAAGGGCATATTAGTGCAAACTATATTGCAACTCCACAACTAACACCACCATACATTGCATTAATTGTTAGTGGTGGACACACTGCAATTGTTAAGGTTGCCGACTATGTTAACAACATTTTAATTGGCTCAACGGTTGATGATGCTGTGGGCGAAGCGTATGACAAAGTTGCAAAAGTTTTAGGGCTGGGGTATCCAGGTGGACCAATTATTGATAAAATGGCAAAAACTGGCAAACCTTCCATAAAATTTGTTAAGCACGATATGCTAAAAAACAGTTTTAATTTTAGTTATAGTGGTTTAAAAACTGCTGTTATAAACTATTTGCACAATTTAAGCCAGCATGGCGAAAAGCCAAATGTTGCCGATGTTTGCGCATCGTTTCAGGCAGAAGCCGTTGGTGCTTTGGTTGAAAAAAGCATTAGAGCTTGCAAAAAATTTAAGTCAAAAACTTTGGTGGTTGCTGGTGGTGTTGCAGCCAACAGTTATTTAAGGGAACAACTAAAAAATTCAGGAGAACAAAACAACATTGAAGTGTTGTTTCCACCAATGGTGTTGTGCACCGATAATGCTGCAATGATTGCAGCAGAAGGATATTTTAACATAATTTCCAATTCTGGACTTGCCGACACCGACTTAACAGCAACACCAACACTAAACTTAAAATATGTTGCAAAAAAATAAAAACAAAGGAAAAATTATGAAAAAAACAAACAGAGTGGTTGTAATAACTGGCGATTCAAGCGGGTTTGGCTTGGAAATGGCTAAGTTGTTCATTGCAAATGGCGATAAGGTTTACGGAATTTCCAGAAGAGAATTTTCCTTGGATGGACTAACGCACTATGCGTGCGACATTAGCGAACCAGAAAATTGTGCAAAGGTTGTGTGCGACATTGCAAGCCGTGAAGAAAACATTGACATTTTAATTAACAATGCAGGCTTTGGAATTTCAGGATCAGTGGAAGACACAAGCATTGAAAGTGCTAAAAAAATTTTTGATGTTAATTTTTTTGGTGCGTTTTATTTAACAAAATATGCACTTCCATTTTTGCGAATTAAGGGCGGAAAAATAATTAACACAAGTTCAATTGCAAGCGTTGTTCCGCTTCCATTTCAAGCATTTTATTCTGCAACAAAAAGTGCTCTTGACACGCTGTTTAATGCTCTTAGGGAAGAAGTGCATGACTATAATGTAACAGTAACATCAATAATGCCAGGAGATGCAAAAACAGATTTCACAAAAAACCGCGTTAAAAACCAAAGCAATCAAGCATATAAGGAAGTTTGTGAAAAAAGCGTTAAAACAATGGAAAAAGATGAAGCCCATGGCATAACACCACAAACTGTTGCCCGCGTGGCATTTAAAATTGCTAACAAAAAACGCCCGCCATACACAAAACTTGTTGGCAAAAAAGATAGTTTTTTGTGCTTTTTGTTCAAAATTTTACCAAAACGTTTTAGAAGTTTTTTGGTTAGAAAAATTTATGCAAGCAAATAACATTAAAAATTATAAAATAACATGCAAACAAATTGAAAGAACAATTAATTAATATAAAATAACAAGTAAGTAATAAACAAAAAATGAGTAAAAACACATGGTGTTTGTTAGAACTAAATTAATGCTTAATTTAGTTCTTTTTTTGTTTGAATATTGACAACACCACAATTGTGGTTTAAAATGTTTTAGAAAATTTTTAGGAGAAAAGCATGGATAAGGCATTAATGTTAATTTATGAAAAAATTAATAATTATCTTAAAAATGGTGGATCACTAAGCGACCCAAATTTGCCATTTGATAAAGACATTAAAACATATGTTTTTAACAAAAACAGGCAAAAAAGAAAACTTATGCAAACCGACCCATCAAATCCAATATGCTTTCAAACTTTTAGCAAAGATGAAGTGTTAAAAAGTTTGGGTTTTGAACCAGTAACAAAACACAAACCATTAACTTTTGAACGTGTTGTAAGTGAAATTTTTGAGTTTGTTAATGCTGGCGGAAAACTTAATTATGTTAATGCAAAACAATATCCATTTTGGACTACATTTAGAAAGTTTCAGGAAAAAGAAGCAAAAAAAGGAATTAAAGTTTCGTTTGACCAAGTGCTAAGTTATTGTGGTTTTTATGAAAGCGAATTTGTTGGAGTTGAACAACTTCTTTCAAAATATGCCGACGAAAACAATTGCATAGATTCAATAAGGTTAACACGCGATTACAACACAATTAGAAGCAAGGCAACCACATTTGGTTGTTCTCCGGGGGAATATGTAACATTATTTTCAAAATATCACTTTTCAAAAGTGGTTGCCCCTGTTGAAAATTACATTGAAATTTTGAAAAAAGATATTCAGGAAGAATTGCATGGCGGAACAGATGCAACAGGTTTAAGATTAAAAAACTTTCCACTTTATTTGCGTATTAAACATTTAAGGGAATATTTCCCAGAAGGCAGTTTAGATTCCATTGAAGAAACTTTTAATGTTTTAGGTTTTAGTTATAATGGTTCTTTAAAACCAAAAACAAAAATTAACGAAAATTATGTGATTGAAAAACTTGAAGCACTTTTTCCAAACAAAGTAATATCACACATAGACCATCATTCAACTTTGGGTAAAAACATTTTAAAATTAAGTATTCAAAACAACATGTTTTTATATGACTACTTAAAAAGCAAAGGGTTTGAATATGAGGCAGCAAGAAATAGCAACAGATTAAATCAAACAAACGCCACAGACAAAATGGAAATTTTGCACAAAATTGTGGAACAAACAGCAATAAAATATAATCAAGAAAAAATGAATCTTAAATTTGAAGTTCCTGTTAGAACTTTAAAAAGTGGCAAAAAAATTGTAAAACCCGATTGCAAAGTTTTAAGTGAAGGGCAAATAATTTATATGCCACACACCCTTGAAATGGATAATTCCAAAAAGGAAGTTGCAAGATTAAGTTTGAATGAGTTTAGAGAAAAACATATGTAATTAACAATGCAACTAATTTTGAAACATTAAACAAATAATCACACAAAAAGCATTATTTTTAATGCTTTTTTGTTTTTGTGTGATATAATTAAAAAAGTTAATAAAAAGTAACAAAAAAAGGATAAACCCTAATGAAATTTGTTAAATTAATTAAAAAAATTGAAAACAAGTACTTAAATTTTTATGTTGCACAATATGAAGACAAAAAGCCACTAGAATACTATTTTGTTTCCAGAAGAACAGGGGACAATGTTCAAAAATCCGATTTTTGTGATGCAGTTAAGGTGCTTCCTTACATAAAAGAAACCGATGAAATTGTTTTTATTAAAAATTTTAGATATGCAGTTAACAATTTTGTTTATGAAGTTCCAGCAGGTTTGGTTGACGAAAACGAAACACCACAGCATGCTGCACAGCGTGAAGTTATGGAAGAAATTGGTGCGGAAATAATAACCCTTAAAAAAGTTTTAAAAGCAGGTTTTACAAGTGTTGGGCTAACGGACGAAACAAACGAACTTTACTTTGCAGAAGTTAAACTAACAGGGTTTCAACACCTTGATGAGCATGAAAACATTAGCATTATAAAAGTTAAAACCAAAGATGTTGAAAACTTTTTGCAAACTCACACATGTGACCTTGTTAGTGCATTAATGGCAAAATATTTTGTTGCATTAAATCAAAAAAAATAAAGGAGAGTTCCTTTATTTTTTTTGTTTATCTTTTTTCATTGTTTTACTTGTTGTTTCTGTAATATTATTTTCATTAACATCATTATTTATATTTTCATCATTCTTAATTTCATTATTATTTTCGGTGCTGTTTTCGGTTTCATTTTCTTGCTTGGTCTCACTAGTTAAACCAACTTTTTCTTTCTTTTTGTTTGCTTTGTAATTTAAAATAATTCCAACAATTGCACTAATCATTAAAACAATTTCAAGTCCTGCACCAAAATATGAAGCAATTAAAAACATATAAATAACGTTAAGTGTGTTTCTAATTAATGCCCCTGTTTTGCAAATAATCAAGTTAGTAAAAATCATTGTTGTAAGATAAACTAGCATTGAAAACATTGGTAAAAGCGAAATTGCACTTTCCCATGTGAAAATGCTTACAATAATTGTTGCAATAATAGCCAAAATTGTTGTTAATAAATTAAACTTTGTTTTATCAAATTTTTCCAACAAGAACATTACAACCAAATAAACAACATCAATCAAAATTGTTGCTGCACCAGTAAGTCCACCGTCTAATAAAAAATAATGTGATGCAAACAACACATCAGAAATAAATAAAAATGTAACCAAAGAAATTTTTTTCTTTGTTAACATTGAAATAACGTAAAGTAAATCAGCAAGGCAAACTAACACTTGCGAAATTATGTATGCTGCTCCCATAAAAGACCCCTATAAATTTTTTTTATTTTAACACTATTTAATTAAATTAGTAAACTTTTTAAAACAAAAAAAAGGAAACGATTCGTTTCCTTTTTTAATTTTTAATCTAATTTAAAATTTTAAGTTAATTTTACTTAAAGTTTTCGCTTCTAACTTCAAAGAAACTTTGTGGGTGGTCACAAACTGGGCAAACCTCAGGAGCTTTTGTTCCTTTGTAAATGTGTCCGCAGTTTCTGCATTGCCAGTAAACTTCGCCATCTTTAACAAAAACTTTTTTGTCTTGAACGTTTTTAGCAAGTGCCCTGTAACGTTCTTCATGAGTTTTTTCAATTGCAGCAACAGCACGGAATTTGTATGCAATTTGTGTAAATCCTTCTGCTTCTGCTTCTTCTGCCATACGTTTGTACATTTCTGTCCATTCGCCGTTTTCACCAGCAGCTGCATCTAACAAGTTTTCATATGTTCCAGGAATTTCTCCGCCATGAAGCAATTTAAACCACATTTTAGCATGTTCTTTTTCATTATCTGCGGTTTCAGTGAAAATTGCAGCAATTTGTTCATAACCATCTTTTTTTGCTTTGCTTGCATAATATGTATATTTGTTTCTTGCTTGGCTTTCACCAGCAAATGCTTCCATTAAATTTTTCTCGGTTTTTGTTCCTTTTAATTTCATTATTATTTCCTCCATTTTTTAATACTATTATTATAATATAATTTTAAACTTAACCATAATATTTTTAATACTTTTTAAAAATAATTGTTGTGCATTTTGCACAAAAAGTGGAAATCATTTCCATTAATAACAAAAATATTCTTTTTTTTAATTGAAAAACAATATTAATTATTAATCAAAATTGCAACAATTTAATTTTATATTTGTTTTATGTATGGTAAAATAATGCTAGGAGATAATGTATGAAACAACTAATATGTTCTCAGTGTGGTGCAAGCTTAAATCCAAAAACACTAACTTGTGAATATTGTGGTTCTGTGTTTTTTGATAGTAATCAAAAAATAAACACCACTCAAACCGAAAGTTCAAAGCAAGAAGCGCAAGAAGTAAAGCAACAACTAACTGTTCGTGAGTTAACAAATGAAGAGCTTGCAAAATTACTTAAAAATATTTCTTCAATAGAAAAAAGTGGATTTGCAATTTTTTTCATTTTTATGGCAGTTTGGCTTGGCATTGCAATAACAATTTTTATTTCCACATTAAAAATTAATAATATGGGAGAGTTTAAATTTCCGTTTGTGTCGATAGTACCTTTTTTGTTTGCTGTTTTTGGTGTTTTTATGGTAATTTCAAACATAAAAAAACTAATAGATGCAGGTGTTTCAAAAGAAATTGATTTAATAAAAAATGGTAAATTTCAAGAAGCGCACGATAGTTTGAAAGAAAGAGAACGCAAAAAACATAACAGAAACTATGTTGCAGGCTTAATTTTGTTAGACTATTTTAGATTAAACAAATTTGAAGAAGCAAAAATACACATTTTAAGTTTGTCACAACCAGAGCTTATTGGTCTTATTAGGCAAAGCAATGTTATTTTGGAAATTGCAAGGCATTTGGGTGTTAGAACACCAGATTGGCAAATAACATATTATTCTAGTGGTAGAAGCAGAAATAGTAGTTATAATTATAGGCGTAATCATTACAGAAGAAGACGTTATTAAAAAAACGTGGTTTAACCACGTTTTTTTTGTTGAAATTTTGTTTAATTAATTTTTTATTAACATTTTTTTCTTACTAGCAAAAATTTGTGAGTATATTTTAATTTTGAAAATAAAGTTTTATTTTGCAATTATGTTAATTAATCTGTTTGGAATAACAATTGCTTTAACAAAGGTTTTTCCTTGCATTGCTGCTTTAACTTTTTCGTTTTCAAGTGCTTGTTTTTCAATTTCGGCATTTGTTAGTTTTGTTCCAAACATATCACGAGCCACAATTTTGTTGTTTATTTGAATTGCGTATTCAATTTCGTCTTTAACAAGTTTGTTTTCGTCCCAAACAGGCCATGTGGCATCTTTAATGTGTGGTTCAAAGTTTTGATTTGTCCAAATTTCTTCGGTTATGTGTGGTGCAAATGGGTTTAGAAGTAGTAACAAAGTTTTGTATTCGGCTTTGTTAATTTTTCCAACTTTTTGCACTTCATTTGCCAAAATCATAAGTGCAGCAATGGCTGTGTTAAATTTAACGCTGTCAATGTCGGTTGTAACTTTTTTAATTGCTGTGTGCATTGCAACACAAAGTTCGTTTGAATATTCATCTCCATCAACCAAAATGTTTTGGAAATTATAAATTTTGGTTATAAATTTGTTGCAAGCCTTAACGCCATCATCGCTCCAATTAACACTTTGGAAATAGTCACCCATAAATGCTTCCCAAACACGCAAACTATCAGCGCCATATTCATTAATAACATCGCGTGGGTCAACAACATTGCCCAAACTTTTGCTCATTTTAACACCGTTTGAGCCCAAAACCAATCCTTGACTTATTCTTGACTTAAATGGTTCGCTAACAGGGCTTAAACCAATGTCATACAAAAACTTGTTCCAAAATCTTGCATACAACAAATGTCTTGTTGTGTGTTCGTTTCCACCATTATATAGGTCAACAGGAAGCCAACTTTTAAGTGCGTCCATGCTGGCAAATTCTTTTGTGTTGTGTGGGTCACAATAACGCATAAAGTACCAACTAGAACCAGCCCAACCAGGCATTGTGTCGGTTTCACGTTTTGCAGGTTTTCCACATTTAGGGCAGGTTGTGTTAACCCAATCGGTAATAAGTGATAGTGGGCTTTCACCATCAAGTGTTGGTTCGTAACTGTCAACAATTGGAAGTGTTACTGGCAAATCTTTTTCCGGAACTGGTTGCCAACCGCAATGCTTGCAGTAAATCATTGGAATTGGCTCGCCCCAATAACGTTGACGGCTAAAAATCCAATCACGCATTTTAAAGTTAACTTGTTTTTGAGCAACGCCCATTTTTTCAAGTTTTTCGGCAATTTTCTTTTTAGCATCTTCAACAACTAAGCCACTAAATTCTTCGCTGTTAACAAGTTTTGCATTAACGCCCAAATAACTTTGTTTTTCATATGCACAGCCATCGGTTTTGTTAACCCCATCAATAACTTCAATTTTTGGAATACCATGAACATCTGCAAATTCATAGTCACGTTGGTCGTGTGAAGGAACTGCCATAACTGCACCAGTGCCATAGCTTGCTAAAACAAAATCGCCTAAGTAAACAGGAACTTCTTTTCCGTTTGCTGGGTTAATTGCTGTTATGCCTTTTAAGCAAACACCAGATTTTTCTTTGTTTAATTCGCTTCGTTCAAATTCGCTTTTCTTTTTTGCATTTTTAATGTAAGTGTCAACTTCATCCCAGTTTTCAATTTTATCCTTCAAAGTTAAAACAAGTGGATGTTCTGGTGCCAAAACCATAAAGGTTATGCCATAAATGGTTTCAATGCAAGTTGTAAAAATGTCAAATGAGCCACCTTGTTTAATTTTAAATGTTACTTTTTCACCTTCGCTTTTTCCAATCCAGTTAATTTGGCTGGTTTTAATGTGTTCCATGTAATCGGTGTCTTTCAAATCTTCAAGCAAACGGTCGGCATATTTTGTCATTTTTAAAATCCATTGTGCTTTTGTTTTTTGTTGAACTTCGCTGTGGCATTGGCAACAATATCCACCTTCAACTTCTTCATTTGCAAGCACTCCGCAATTTGGGCACCAGTTAACAGTTGTTTCTTGTTTTTCTGCAAGCCCATGTTTGTAAAATTGCAAAAATTGCCATTGAGTCCATTTGTAATAATCTGGGTCACAGGTTGAAATTGCACGGCTCCAATCAATGCTTAAACCAACCATTTTAAGTTGTTCTCTAAAAACAGCAATGTTTCGTTCAACAATTTCTTGTGGAAGTTTGTGCTCTTTAATTGCAGTTCGTTCTGCTTCCAAACCAAACGAATCGCAACCCATAGGAAATAAAACATTATATCCTTGCATTCTCTTTTTTCTTGCAACAGCATCTAATGCTGAATAGCTTCTAACATGTCCAGTGTGCAAACCTTTTCCACTAGGATATGGGAACTCAATTAAGATGTAGGCATTCTTTTTGCCATCTTCGTGGTTTTTAACAGCAAATCTGTTTTCTTTTTCCCAAATGTTTTGCCACTTTTCCTCAATCTTTTTAAAGTTCATGTTCTGCTCCTTAAATAGCTTAATACGGCTATTTTATTATAAAATTAAAAAAAAATCAATTATTTGCCTTAATTGCCTAAATTTTTAATGTTTTAAAGTTTGTTTTTGATTAATAATAAAAGCAAAACAAAAAAATAAAAAAAACACTGCAAAAGCAATGTTTTTAGTTTATAAATTTTTTTATATTTTAAATTTAAGCATTGTTAACAACATTGTTGTTTTTAGTTTTACTTTTTTTTAATTATCATGCCAGTTAAAACAAGGTGTAAAACAGCAAGTGCAAAAGCCAAAACTGAAAAAACAATTTTTGCAATAACATTTAAGTTAACAACCAAAACTGCAATTGCAAGCGCAATTAAAAATATTGAAAAAATAATGTTTAAAGATTTGTAAGCATTAATTTTTTTGCTTTTTGTTTCATTTTCTGAATTAAAAGATTTTTGCATTTTTTGGTTTGTAATTAGTAATCCAATGGAACACCCTAACAAAACTAGGCTCACAATTAAAAAAGTTATTCCTAAAACTAAAATCAAAACTCCAGCAATTCCACCCACGGCTTCGGCACCAGTTCCGTTTTGCATGTTAGTAACTAATTTTGCAGCAGAAAAAATCATAGTAAGTGCAAAAATTGTTAAAGCACTAAACAAAACAATTTCAACAATGTGCATAATTTTTCCAAATTTTGTAATATTTTC
This sequence comes from uncultured Clostridia bacterium, assembly GCA_944380265.1. GTDB lineage: Bacteria > Bacillota > Clostridia > Christensenellales > UBA1242 > UBA6345. The sequence goes on from CALWGY010000002.1 coordinate 77,402, forward strand.
CAAATTTTCCATTTTAAACCTTTTTTGTTTAATGTAGCACATTAGTATAAAGGTAGGCAATAAAATAAACAAAGTGTGGGGTTTTGTTATAAATTTTAAGGCAAATAAAAAAATTGACTTGTTAAAATTAAAAAAATAATGTAATCTATTTTATGTAATAAAGTTTACAAATATTTAGTTTAAGGGATTTAAAAATGTGTTTTAAAAGAAGCGATGGAAAACGTATTAAATACGAAGATATATTAGTTAAAATGACACCACATTTCATGAAAACCAGAAATGATGCTGTTAACCAAATTATGCACTCAGTTAGGGTTGAAGACATGGATGCTTGGATTAGAGAAAAAAGTGAAAAAGAAGGAATTGTTTTTAACTATATGCATGTTGTTATGGCAACAATTGTTAGGTTGCTTGCAACACGTCAACGACTAAACCGTTTTGTTGTTAGGGGCGCAGTTTATCAACGTAACTGCATTTCAATTTCGTTAACAGTTAAAAGGTCGCTTCGTGATGAAGGGGCAGAAAGCACAATAAAAGTGCCATTTACTGGCGAAGAAACAATTTACGAAGTTAAAGAAAAAATTGACAATGCCATAAAAGAGAGCATTGATGAAGACAACAAAACACAAAAAGTCATAAAGAAATTGGCAATATTACCAAACTGGCTTTTAAGGTTTGCAATTGGAACAATTAAGTGGTTAGATAACAGAAACATGTTGCCAAAAGCATTAATTAATGCAAGCCCATTTCACACAAGTGTTTATGTTACTTACTTAAAATCAATTAGGTGTGATGCTGTTTTTCACCATATATATAATTTTGGAACAACCGGAATTTTTGTTGCAATTGGCAAAGAAAAATTTGCACCAGTTGCCGATTTTGAGGAGTTAAAAGTTGGCAAAATTATGAACCTTGGCATAACCATGGACGAGCGTTTTTGTGATGGATTTTATTTTGCAAAAAGTTTGAGAATTTGGAATGATATGTTCCATAATTTAAGTGAACTTGAAAAACCTTACAAAATAACAGACAACACAATAATTAATCAAAAAATTAAGAACAAAAAAATTGAAAAAAAGAAAACCGCAAAACAGGTTAAAAAAACAAACAAAGTAACACACAAAAAAAATAAAAAAGAAGTTAAGAAAAACAATAAACTTCAAAAACGTGAAGTTAAAGTTGCTAAAAAGTTAGAAAAAAAATCTAAAAAAGAAGCAGCATAAAAGTGTTAAAAAAACAGGGTGTTTAGCCCTGTTTTTTATTTTTTTTAAGTATAAAAAATTTTAAAAAGGGAAAAATTATGTAAAAATTTAAGGAGTTAGAATTTATGAACGTAGTAAACCCTTTTAAAGAAAAAGGTATTAAAATTGAAAAAACATATGAAAACTGGAAAAAACTTGCAGCAAAACCATACAACCCCAAAACAACCAGTCCGTTCACAAAAGTTAGAATAATTTTATTAAATGGTGTTGAATTTGAAGCCAACTGGTATTCGCATCAATTTCATAGGCACTGCAACAACAACGACCTTCGCCGTGAAATTGCACTAATTAGAAGGCGTGAACAACAACAACAAAAGAAAATTGCTGCACTAAAACCAATTGAAGAAACTGTTTTGCAACACACCATGGGATATGAACAACTTGCAGTTGAATTAACAGCAATCTTGGCTCAACATGTTAAAGATAAGTATGTTAAAAAAGCCCTAGATTTTGCACTGCTTGAAGATTTTGACCATGTTTATCGTTTTGGCAATTTGTTGGAAATGGACGAAGGCATTAAAGCGGAAACCTTGCTTGGATGCTACACCGAAATTATGCCAGGCAGACCAACCATTGCCGAACATCGCTACCCAGCAGATGAAATTAAAAAATTTATTAATTCCGAAAGTGCCGATTTGTTTACAAAACTAACAGTTAACATAATAACAGCAGCTGAACAACAAACTATGAATTTTTATATGAATCAAGCCAACTTCTATAAAAACGAACTTGGCAGAAAATTGTTTAGCGAAATTGCCATGATTGAAGAACAACATGTTAGCCAATATGGCAGTTTGCTAGACACAAATTGTTCTTGGCTTGAAGGGCTTTTGATGCATGAATATGTTGAATGCTATTTGTATTATTCGTGCTATGAAGATGAATCCGATGAATATGTCAAGGAAATTTGGCGTAATTTTTATTACGAAGAATGCGGACATTTGCAAAAGGTTGCTGAACTGTTAAAAAAATATGAAGGAAAAAACTGGATTGATGTTTTCCCTTGTGGCGGAGATTTTCCGGAACTATTAAAATTTGGCGGAAACAAAGAATATGTTAGAAAGGTACTAAAACAAACAGGTTGTCACACTGCCGACCTTGAAGACTATGCAAAAATAAGTGACATGCCAGAAAACGCAAACTACTTTAAATATAACACCACAGTTAACAAACCAATTAGTGAAGTTGCCAGCCACGAAGTAATTGAAAAACACATTAAAAAATATGGCGAAGATTATAGATTTGAAGAATCGCAAAACCCAATTCCAACTTTGCGTGATAGAACACAAGACAATGTTGATTTTGCTAGAACCTTAAAAAAATAAAATGATTTTGAAGTGTGCAAAATGTTTGAAATTTTTGAAAATATAAAATTGAAAAAACATAGTTGCCCCAAAATTAACAAATTAAAAATGGAAAATAAAAAATAAAAAGGTGAACAAATGCAAAATGCAAACAAAGTGTAAATTTCAAAAGAAAATAAAACGAAAAGTATTTGTTTGATTTTTAAAAATAGTTGTTAAGTTATTTTAATATAGTAAAAACAAAAAAAACTGGAAACTAACCAGTTTTTTTGTTTTCAAAAATGTTAAGTATTTACAAGATTTAATTTTTAAGTATAATATTGGGTATGGAAGAAGATAAATTTAGTAACAGAATGCTAAACGAAGTGTATGACACAACACTTCCACGCATGGAATTTTTAATAAAAAACAAAGCCTTAACTTTAAAAACTGTTAAGTACATAACAAAGCATATGATGTTTGTTGCAAGCAGGGCTAAAGAAAGCGAAAAATATTGGCAATTTTTGTTAAACATTAAAGAAGCCATTGCTTTAAAAAAGTTGCGTGAAGAAATTGAAAGCATGCAAAAACAAGGAATAACTGAAGGAGTTCAGGAAAAAATTGATGATTTTAATAAGCGTGTTAAAATCTTTGATGTTTCAGGTTCCGAAAATGTTATTAGAGCAAAACAAGACAAAACTGAGTGGGTTGATTTTTATCATTTTGTTCAGGTGCTTGATGTTGTAGAACAAACAGTTGGCATTAAAGAAGATGAAAACAACAAAAACAAGCCAAAGAACACAAATGCTTTAAAAAGTGCAATTTTAAAGTGGAACGAAAATGGTGCAAATTTAACCGAAATGGCTGTTAGCGTTCACAACGAACAAATGACAGCATTAGGGCTTAAACCACTAAAAGTTGAAATTATTGCTGGCAAAGAAATAAAAGCAAAAGTGCTAGATGGAAAAGTTTATGTGGGGCAAGATGCATTAACTGAAAACAAAAATTTAGCACTACTAAAACTTTTAATGGCAGGATACAACATTAAAAGTTTTAGTTTAATTAACAAACCGCTTTCAAAACTTAGTGCGGTTGACAAGGCTTGTGTGCTAAACTTTTGTTTGCAAATAAACTCCGCAATAAAAAATCAAACCCAAATTGTTGAAAATCCGGAACTAAAAGAATTGTTAAAATTTAAAAGTGCACAATTAATGTTTAAATTGGGTGATGCTAGCCAAAAACAATTTGCTTCTGTCGTTTTGGGGCAAATTAAACAAGTTAATTTGGTTGTTCCAAATGAGGCAGGTATTGTTGAAGAATATGTGGCATCAAAAATGGAAAATTTGCAAGAAGAAGTTAACAAACAAATTGTAACAGGCAAAAACTTTAATTAAAAACACATACCAAAAAAATCATTATAAAAACAAAAATTAAAAAGCAAAAAAATAAAAAAATAGCAAAGAAAAATTAAATTAATTTTAATAAAAAAAGAATGCTTTTTGCATTCTTTTTTTATTGTTCAAATGAATTAAAAATTTGTTAAAATAAATTTTAGTATAAAAAATTTTATTTTTTAACTTATTTAACATATTCAATTTTAATTAGGTTTGTGCAACCTGGTTGTTTTGGTGTTCCGCAGGTTATAACAATTAAGTCACTAACATGTGCCAAATTTAGGTTTTTAACAAAGGAATTTGCAATTGAAAACATTTCATCAGTTGAATTGTAAACAGGTGTTAAAACTGGAAGCACACCCCAACTAAGTTCAAGTTGTCTAAACACTTTTTCATCTGGTGTTGCACCCAAAATTGTTGAGCTTGGTCTAAATCTGCTAACCATTCTGGCACTTTCGCCCGAGTTTGTGAAAACAACAATAGATTTAATTTTTTGCAAAAAACTTGCGTTAACTGCACTGTGTGAAATAACGTCGGTTATGCTTTTTAGTTTTACATTTGCGTTATTAAAGCGTTTTGCATAGTTAATATGTTTTTCGGTTTCTTCCGCAATTTTTGCCATTTGTTTAACTGCTTCAACAGGATATTTTCCAGCAGCGGTTTCGCCCGATAGCATAACAACACTTGTTCCATCGTAAACTGCGTTTGCAACATCACTAACTTCGGCACGTGTTGGGCGGTTGTTGTAAATCATGCTTTCAAGCATTTCTGTTGCTGTTATAACAACTTTTCCAATGTCACGAGTTTTCTTTATTATCATTTTTTGAAGTTCTGGTAGTTTCGAAATTGGAACTTCAACGCCAAGGTCACCACGAGCAACCATAATTCCATCGCTGGCTTCAATTATTTCATCTAGGTTTTTAACACCCAAAGCACTTTCAATTTTTGAAATAATTTTAATTGTGCTGCCGTGTTCGTTTAAAAATTTTCTTAAATCGTAAACATCTTGTTTTGAGTTAACAAAACTTGCTGCCACAAAATCAATGTCATTTTCAACCGCCCACAAAATGTCTTTTTTGTCTAGGTCATTCAAATATGGTGTGTTAAACTTAATTCCAGGAATGCTCAAACTTTTATGGTTTGCAATAATACCTGAATTTAAGGCTTTTGTTTTAACTTCTGTTCCATTAACTTCCAAAACCTTAAAACTAATTAATCCGTTAACAGCCAAAATTTTGTTGTTTGGTTTAATGCACTTAACAATTTCTGGTTCGTTAAAACTAACAATTTCTTCTGTTCCTTCAACATCTCTTCCAGTAAAAGTGAAAATTTGACCCTTTTTAATTTTTACTTCACCATTTTTAAATTTTTTAACTCTAATTTCCGGGCCTCTTGTGTCAATCATAATTGGAAGTGGAATGTTTAATTCTTGTCTAATGCGTTTAACATTTTCCAAAATTCCGTTCATGCCTTCAAGTGTGGCATGGCTTAAATTAATTCTAACAACATTAAGTCCAGCAAGTGCAAGTTCTTTTAATGTTTGATAATTCGAACTTGCAGGTCCAATTGTTCCAATGATTTTTGTTTTTCTCATACAAATTCCTTTTAAAACATAATTTCAATTATAAGTATAACATAATTAAATCTAATAAAAAAATTATTAAAATATATTTTGCAAATTTTTTATTAATGCAAATTAAAATTTGTTTATTAGGTTTAATTCATTGTAAATAAACAGTAGTTATGATATTATATCTATGTGAAATATTAAAGCAAATTTTATAAAATTTTCACTTAAAAAACAAGAATTGTAAATTTTGCACATATATTTAATAAAGTTAAAATTTGGGTGTTAAATGAAAAATTTGAAATTGCAAGAACAAATAGTTGAACTTCGCATATTGTTGCAAAACATATGTGATGGTTTTAGCACCGAAAATTTTAATAAAAAAACAACTTTAACCATGAGAACAAAAATTTTGTTTGTGTTAAATAAAAACGAAAAATGTGCTCCAAGTGTTTTAATTGAAACATTAGGAATTGCAAAAAGCAATTTGGCATTAATTTGCAAAAGCATGTGCGAAGATGGTGTTATTGTTGCATCTAAGGGCGATGGCGACAAGCGAAACATATATTATTCCATAACAAACAAAGGGGAACGTGAACTTAATGAATTTTATGTTTTGTTAAGTAACGAAACCGCAACGCTAAACGAACGCGAAACAAAACTTATGGAAAAACGATTTGATGAAATAATTGAATTTTTAAACAAAAAATATATTAACAACTAGGAATTTTATTTATGATTAAACTATACAACACTTTCACAAGAAAAAAAGAAGAATTCAAACCAATTGTTGAAGGCTCTGTTGGAATGTATGTTTGCGGACCAACTGTTTATGGAATGCCACACTTGGGTCATGCAAAAAGTTACATTAACTTTGACACAATTGTTAGATATTTTAAGTTTTGTGGCTACAAAGTTAAATATGTTCAAAACATAACCGATGTTGGGCATTTGGTTGGCGATGGTGACAGTGGCGAAGATAAAATTGCAAAACAAGCACAAATTGAAAAACTTGATGCTTACGAAATTGCATACAAATATGAAGTTGAATATTTTAAAAACATGGATGCTTTAAATGTGTTGCGTCCAAGCATTTCTTGCCGTGCAACAGGCTTTGTTATGGAAATGATTGACACTGTTAAAGACATAATTGATAAAGGCTATGGCTACGTAACAGACGAGGGCAATGTTTATTTTGATGTTAGAAAATATAAAAACTATGGTCAACTTTCAAACAGAAAACTTGAAAACGCTGTTAGTGGAGAAAGAATTGAAGTTGCAACCGACAAAAAAAATCCGGAAGATTTTGCTCTTTGGAAAAAAACCGAACCTGGTGCATTAATGCAATGGAAATCTCCTTGGGGAGTGGGTTGCCCGGGTTGGCATTTGGAATGCACAACTCTTGGCAAAAAGTTTTTGGGCGATAGGTTTGACATTCATGGTGGCGGAATTGACAACATTTTTCCACATCACGAATGCGAGTGCGCACAAGCCGACATTGTTAACGGACACTTGCCAATGAACTATTTTATGCATAATGGTTTGGTTACTGTTAACGGAACAAAAATGGGTAAGTCGCTTGGCAATTTTATAACTTTGCCAGACCTATTTAAAAAATATGACCCAATGGTTGTTAGATATTTAATTTTGCAATTCCATTACAGGTCTTCGGTTGATTTTAGTGATGATGCATTAAAACTTGCCGACAAACAATTTAGCAAAATTAAGGAAACAGTTTTAAAACTAAGAAACGTAACAAGTGAAACTTCTAATGAAATTACAAACCCAGAACTAAAACAAATTTACGATAATTTTGTTAATGCCATGAACGATGACTTTAACACATCTGTTGCAATGGTTGAATTTAACAACCTAATTAAAGTGATTAACAAATTGTTAACCGAAAACAATTTGGAAGTTTTAAAACAAGCAAACTCTTTGGTTTGTGGAATTGCAGAAAGTGTTTTTGGATTAATTTTTTCGAACTGTAAAAGTGAAGAAATTTTAGATGATATTCCACAAAATGTAAAAGAACTTGCAAACAAACGCTGGGAAGCAAAACAAAACAAAAACTGGGCACTTGCAGATGAGTTAAGGGAACAAATTAAACAACTAGGTTTTGTTGTAAACGACAAAAAAGATAGCTACGAAATTGAAAAACTTTAACACAAATTTTTAAAAATTAAAAAGGCAAGATGTTTGCCTTTTTGTTTTAAAGGAGACCTTATGGAGCAACATCACTACTTTTTAAATGTGGAACATAGCAAGGAAGATTTTTTCACATTTGAAGATTATTTTAATAACGAAAAACTAACCTTCAACAGTTGCACCGACATTTTTTCAAAGGATTGCATCGACTATGGAACAAGTGTGCTTTTAAAAACCGTGTTAAGTTCCGTTAACCTTTCAGGTTCAGTTTTAGATGTTGGTTGTGGTTATGGTGCAATTGGCATTATACTTAAAAAATATTTTCCAAACCTAATGGTAACAATGATTGATGTTAACAAAACAGCGGTTGAACTTGCAAAACAAAACAGCAAACTAAACAATGTTGAAACAATGGTGTTTGAAAGCAATTTATATGATAATGTTGACAAAAAATATAATCATATTATCACAAACCCACCAATTAAGGCAGGGAAGGAAACATTGTTTAAAGTTGTTAGCGGAGCAAAAGAAGTGCTTGAACAAAACGGAACAATAACACTTGTAATTAAGAAAAAGCACGGAATGGAAAGTTTGAAAAAACATATGCAATCAGTTTTTGGAAATGTTACAATTTTAAAACGAGATGCAGGATATTACATTTTGCAGTCACAAAAAAATTAAAACCACTTTAACGTAAAGTGGTTTTTTTGTTGTTTAAAAATTGGTTAACAGCATCAATCAAATTTTGTTTTGTGTTTTTAATTGCACCTAATAAACTTTGGTTTGGTTTGTTTATTTCAATGATTTCAAATTTTGGATTTTCAACTTTGCAAACTCCACAAAAAGCAACAAACTTTTTGCCTTTACTTTTGTTTAAAAGCGAATAAACAACTTTTCCAAATTCCGATTGATTGTCAATGCTGCCTTCGCCAGAAATAATTAAATCGGCATTATCAATTTTTTCGGAAATATTGGTTAGTTCAAAAAATGTTTCCACTCCGCTTTTAAGTGTGGCATTTAAAAACATCATTGCACCAGCACCCATTCCACCAGCAGCGCCACTGCCTTTAACATGTTCAAAGTTGAAACCATACTTTTTGCATAGGGTGTTAAAACTTTTTAGGTTTTCATCTAAAAGTTCGATGTCTAAATTGTTTGCACCTTTTTGTTTTGCATAAACATATGCCGCACCATTTTTTCCAAACAAAACATTTTTAACATCACACAAAACAACAACTTTTGCATTAATCTTTTTTTGGGGTGGAACAATTGTTTTAATTTGGCACAGCGTTTCGCCAGTTGGAACAAACTCGTTTTTTTGTTTGTTAAAAAATTTGTAACCAAGCCCCACTGCCATGCCACAACCAGCATCGTTTGTTGCACTTCCGCCAATTGCCAAGTAAATTGTTTTTGCACCATTATTTATTGCACTCAAAATTTGTTCGCCCACACCAAGCGTGGTTGTTATTTTTGGGTTTTTAATTTTTGTGTTAACAAGCCCTGCGGTTTGAGCAAGTTCAACAAATGCAACGTCGTTTAACATTGCATAACTTGCTTTAACTTTTTTAAAATTTGCATTTGTGAAAGTGTTGGTTATTTGTTTTGCATTGGTTGCATTTAAAAAACATTCCAAACTTCCTTCGCCACCATCTGCAAGTGGAACACAATCAACATTAATGCTTGGGTCAAATTTGTAAAAACAATCTTTCACAATTTCGCAAAATTGGGTGGATGTTAAACTTCCTTTAAATTTGTCGGGAGCAACCAAAACATTTTTAAATTTTGTACACATTTTTTAATTCCTTGGTTTTTTTGTTCCAGTAATGTTTAAAGTATGGCGAGCCCTTAATTTTAATTTTTTTGTTTTTATTTTCTTCCAGTAATGACAAAACAAAATTGTTTTCTTTTTCAAAACATTGCTTAGAAACTGTTTCAAGTTCTTCTTCGGTTTTTGTTTGTAATGCTAGTTTTAAAAATTCATCTTCCAAACTTTTTGCCTTTTGTAAGTAATCATCAAGGTTAATGTTTCCGCTTAAAATGTGTCGGTTAACAAGTTCACGATTAATCCAAAAGTTTAGTGCTTGTTTTTCATCTTCCGGTAAAACTTCCGCTTTTGCACTTAGTGGTTTAAAAATTGAAAGGCAAGGAAAAGATGAGCCAGTTACAAAATACATTTTGTTAATCTCGCCAAAATAACTGCCAGTTGTTTGGTCACCAAACAAGTTTCCAGCATGCATGCAAGCACTGCAAGTTGATGCTTTGTTAACAGTAACTTTTTTGTTTGCGTGGCTTTTTAATGCATTCATTAAAAGGTTTAAAGGGTGGTTGGTTCCACTTAAAATGTTTTTTGTTGTTAATCTTCTTGTTTCTGCACCAGCAACTTTTGTGAACAAATTGTTTTGAAAAGTTTCCTTAAAATTTCCGTTAAAATTTTTGGAAGCAAAATCGTAATTGTTTGTAATGCTTAAACAGTTCGAAATTGTTTCAATGTTGTCTGCTCTTTTAACAACCCAATTTTTCCCAGCAGTTTCCAAAACATATGCTTCGTTTTGGTTGGCAATTAAAAATGCATTATCGTAATAGAATTTTTTGTCAAAACCGCAATTTCCAACTTGTCCATAAGTTTCAATTAAATTTGTTATTAATGTTATTGCTTCCTTAGGTGTTTTGCATCTTTCAAGTGCCAAACGCAAAAGGTCCATTCCAATAAGCCCATTTTGTTTTGTTCGCTTAACGTTTGTAAAAACTGCTTCATTTCCAATGTTTAAACCAAATTCGTTCCAGCCCATTTCGGCGCCCCAAATCCAGTGTGGTTTAAGTAGCACGCAAGAATAGGTGTGTTTGGCTTGCGGAATTTCAATGTAGGTTGTTTTTAGTGTTTCGCCATTTTCATAATCTTTTGCAGGCACTCTAATCATTAAATGTGCTTCGTTTGGCGACCTATCGCTGTTTTTACCAAAATATGTTTTCCCATCTCTTTTAAAATATATTGTGTCACACATAAATTTTAATTTTCCCCCAATACTTTTTTGTTATTATACCACACAAAGCAAAAAAGTAATTAAAAATGGTGTGCAAAATAAAACAAACATTCAAAAACAAAACTCATTTCATTTAAAAACACATTTAATTTCATAAACAAAAAAACTGGAACATATAAATATAAAAAATCATATATTAATATTTAATTTTGAGGTGAAAATGGAAAACATCACAAAAGTTTTAAACGAAAAAAAATTTACAAACAACAAAATTGTTCTAGATAACAGAAAAAAACTTACTGTAACAGGGGTGGAAAAAGCACTAAGTTCAAATGAAAATTGCATAATTTTGCAAACATCAGATAATAAACTTTTCATTTCCGGGCATAATTTACATATCGAAAAGCTTGATGTTGAAGCAGGTGTGGTTGAAGCAGAAGGAGATTTTGATTCCTTTAAGTATGGCAACACAACTAATAAGGGCAATGTTTTTAAAAGGATTTTTAAATAGTGGAAGATTACAAAATTTTTTTAATTTGTGTGGGCGTTGGAATTTGCTTGGGTGCATTTTATGGCGTTGTTAACTTTTTAAAAATATTATTAAAAAAAAACATCATAACTAACAATGTTTTAAGTTTTTTGTATGCCTTAATTTTTGGAGCCGTTGTTTTAATTGTTATAATAGAACATAATTTTGGACAATTTAGATTGTTTTTGCTTTTAGGTTTTGCTCTTGGGGTTTTGATTGAACGAAAAACAATTGGCAAAATGTTTGCAAAAATATATTTGTGGTTATATAATAAATTATGTAGGGCATTTTGTCGCCTTAAAAAAACAAAGTTGGTTAAGAAAGTTTTAAAATGAGAAAGGAAAAAGTTGTAAAATTAATAAGCATAATTTGTGCAGTGTTAACATTTGCACTTGTTTGCGTGCTTGTTTTTCAATTTGTTAAAATTTCAAATTTAAAAAAGAAAGAACAAGAACTTAGTTCAAGCCTAAAAACTTTGGAACAACAAATTGTTGATTACACAAACCAAAGTGATTACATGAACTCAGCTGAATTTTTGGAAGATTACGCAAGAGAAGTTTTGGGCTGGGGCAAAGATAACGAAATGTATTTTAAATAAACCACATGTGTGGTTTATTTTTTTTGCTAAATTTGTTCTATAATTGTTTTTTTATAATAAACAAACAAAAAAAACGCTTTGCAAGTTTTATGTTTAACTTGCTTTTTTTTTAAAACAATTTGTAAATTAATTTAACATAACCTAATTGCAGTAAATAAATTAAGTATCAATTGCAAAATTAAAATTAATGTGTTATACTTTGCATGTTGCAATCATCATTATAACCACGCTGAAACCTGATGATAAAAAAGTGTTGCAATTTAAAAAAATGTGTTGCAATTATCAATTAAAAACAAAAACATGTTTCCGTAGCTCAGCTGGATAGAGCAGCGCCCTCCTAAGGCGAAGATCGCGCGTTCGAATCGCGCCGGGAACACCAAAAAACAACTCGGTTAAGAGTTGTTTTTTTATAAAAAACTGAATTTTAGTTTATATGTTTAAATTAATAATTTTTTTAATTAATTTTTAGTGCCTTCAATTTTTTCTAATGCTGGTTCATTTGTTTCGCTGATTGCAGTTAATTCAGTTTTAATTTCTTTAATTGATTTGTCTGCCTTTAACAAATATAAAATTGAAATTAATTTTATAATCATAAAAATTGTTATAATAATTGGAATTGCAAGTTCAATTGGTGCTAAAATGCAAACAACAATTCCAACAACATATGAAATTATTTCTGCCATTAGTCCAAACACTCCATATGTGAAAACATGTTCAGAATCATACATTGAAAATTCGTTATATTTAACTGCTCCAAATAAGGTTGAAATTTCTGCATTACTAAAAAATGAACTAACAATTTTGTTTATAAAATAATAAATTATGTAAACAACTGGATTAATTAAAAATATTAATAAAATTGACATAATGATTGAAATAACATCAGAAACTATCAAAATTGTGTGTTTATGTGCATATAATTTCACAAAAATTGGAAGCAGAATTGCAGTGCAAACGGAAGCAATTGAGGCATAAATTCCAATTGAAAAACCGCTTCCTAATTTCATATATAACATAATTGGAATAATTGAAGAAACAACACCAGCTTCGGCCATTCTTTTAAAAAAATGTGAAGTGTAAATATTTTTCAAATGAGGATACTTTTTAAATGTTGTAAAATATTTTTTTGGTTCAAATTTATTATCAACATTAATGGTTGGAATAAACATACTTAACACAAACATAACAACAACATCAATCAAAATTATTGAAAGTAAAACATAAATACTAAAAAAGTCGAACAAATATGAAACAAACAAGTTGCAAACAACTGTTATTACAATACTAAAAACACTTTGCCATGCTAAAAAGTTTGGAACACTTTTTTGCGTGGTGCTGTGAATTGTTTCAATTTCATGTGGCACATAAAACAACAAACAAAAAATATAACGCAAAGCATTAATTAAAATTAATGCAAAAGCAAATGCTGAGTTAACAAGCATACTTAAAATTGTTAGAACAAATGAAAAAACAAAACTAATTCTATAAAGCCAAATTGCTGTTTTTTTATTTAAAATTTTAAAAAAAGGATAATAAAGCAATAATGCAAAAATAATTCCAATTAAATAATATAAAAACAAACTAACAATGTTGCTTGTAACATTTTCCATAATATATATGTTAAAAAAAAGGTTGTAAAAAACATCAACCAAACACATACAGCTAGAAATTGCAATTAAAATTTTTTTAGTTTTTGTCATTAGTACTCCAAGATTACAAAATTAAGTTTTTTTATCGGAAATTGTAGGCAAGCAGCACTGAAAGTGATATTTGCATACAACTGATGGTTATTCAAACTGTGATGCCACTTTTAAGTGGATTTGCGTTTAGCAAATTGGTTTGCGAACATCGTGAGCAAATCAACATCACATAGCTTATATTAGTTAATCATTAAATATAATAAGCAATTAAAAAATAATAGTCAAATTTTAATGCTGCTCATTTAAATTTTCAAATTGTTTTTTATATGTTAAAATTAATTTAATGGAATAAACCAACCCAAATTGGAGTGATAAATAAAAATTGTGTGTAAATCCATTAAAATTGACAATACAGAAAAATGGGGCAAGCTCTAAAAAGGAGTTTTTAATTGGATAACTTTAAGTGCATTGTTGCAACAAAACAAGATGTTATAAATTATTATGATGAAAAAATTTCTAACAACCCAACCGATGAAAGTTTGAAAATTTATAAAAATCATTTTGTTAGCGCAGTTGAAGAAAAAACAAGAATTTGCTATTTTGGAATTCTTAACAACCAAATAATTTGCAAAACAACGGCAGTTGTTTCATTGCTTGATAGGTTTGTGCAAAACAAAGAAAATTTGATTGATAATAACACTGCATACTTAACAGCATTTCAAACCAAACCAGAGTTTGAAGGCAAGGGTTATTTTTCAAAACTATATAAGTTTATGGAACAAGACCTAAAAAAACGTGGATTCAAAAAATTAACGCTTGGGGTTGAACCATGTGAAGTTAGAAACATGCAAATATATTTTCATTTGGGCTACACAAAATTTATAAAACATGGTTTTGAGACATACGAACCAATAACAAAAGGTGAAAAAGGCGAAACCGTTTTGGTTTGCTTTTATGAAAAAAAATTGTAAAAATTGCATGTTAAAAAACAATTTTTTTAACATAAAAAGTTCAAATATGTGCCACATATTTGACTTTTTTTTTAAAATAAACTAAATTAAAAATAATAAAACATTAAGGAGAATATGATGGATAAAAAATACGAGTCGTTGTTCACTCCATGGAAAATTGGCAATGTTGAAATTAAAAACAGAATTGTGCTTTGTCCAATGGGTGGAACCTCCATTTTTGGTTGGATGGAACCACATCATTTCGATAAAGATGCAGCCGACTTTTTTATGGATCTAGCAAAAAATAATGTTGGGCTAATCATTCCTGGAATTGCTCCAATTAGAAACTTAATTGGCAATGGTTGGCTATACAAAGCGAAAGGTGCTTTTAAAAAATTAAAACCTTACATGGAAGAATTCCACAAAACTGGAGCAAAAATGTTCATTCAATTAACTGCTGGTTTTGGAAGGTCTTTCTCAATTCCAAACTCAATGGTTCCAATGCTTAAAAACAAATTTTTAGGAACACTTGTAAAACCAATTTTTGATGTTTCAAGGTTATGTGCTTCTCCAAGCGAACTTCCATCTCGTTGGGCAGAAGGTGTTAAATGCAGAGCAATAACCAAAAAAGAAATTAAACAAATGATTGAAGCTTTTGCAAAAACTGCAAAAATGTGTAAAGAAGCAGGCGTTGACGGTGTTGAAGTTCATGCTGTGCACGAAGGATATTTGCTTGACCAGTTCACAACCGAGTACACAAACAAACGTACCGATGAATATGGTGGAAGTTTTGAAAACAGATATCGTTTTCCAGTTGAAATTGTTAAAGCAATTAAAGCTGCTTGTGGCGAAGATTATCCTGTTTCATTAAGATATTCTGTGCTAAGCAAAACAGTTGATTTTTGCGAAGGCGCTCTTCCTGGCGAAACCTACAAAGAAATTGGTAGAGACATGGAAGAAAGCGAACGTGCTGCAAAATATTTGCAAGATGCAGGTTACGACATGCTTAATGCCGATAATGGCACATATGATGCTTGGTATTGGGCACATCCACCAGTTTATATGCCAAACAACTGCAACCTAGAAGATGTTGCGCACATTAGAAAATTTGTTGATATTCCAGTTGTTTGTGCCGGAAAAATGCAACCAGAAGTTGCAGCAAAAGCAATTAAAGAACAAAAAATTGATGCAATGGGTGTTGCACGCCAATTTTTAACAGACAGCCATTGGGTAACAAAACTAATGGAAGACAAAAGTGAAGACATAATGCCATGCATTCATTGCCACAATGGTTGCTTTGCAATTTCACATTATAAAGGAGTTGCAAATGCAGGTGCAATGAGTGACACAATGCACATGTCTCGTTGTGCATTAAATCCAATGACAATGGACGGCGGGAAATATGACTATAAACCTGCAAAAAAGGTTAAGAAAATTGCTGTTATTGGTGGCGGAATTGGCGGAATGGAAGCGGCAAGAGTGGCAACACTTCGTGGTCACAAAGTAACACTATATGAAAAATCCGACAAACTTGGTGGTGTTTTCATTGCTGCTGCCGCACCAGAATTTAAAGATGCCGACAAACGTTTAATTGAATGGTATCGTCGTCAAATGGCAAACATGCCAATTGAAATTAAACTTAACACAGAAGTTAAAAATTTAAGTGAACTTGATGCTGATGAAATCATTGTTGCAACAGGTGCAAAACCAAGACATTTAAGAGTTGTTGGAGCAGAGCGTTGCATTGAAGCAATTGATTATTTAAACGGCACACAAAAAATTGGCGAAAATGTTGTTGTTGTGGGTGGCGGTTTAACTGGTTGCGAAATTGCTTATGACCTATTCCTAAAAGGTAAAAAACCTGTTATTGTTGAAACTATGAACGACTTAATGGTTTCAAATGGTTTGTGCCTTGCAAATTCATCATATTTAAGAGATTTCTTTAAACACAACAACGTTCCTGTTTATTTGGAAAGTGGAGTTAAAGAAATTAATCCAACAACAGTTGTAATTAAAGAAAAAGATGGCAAACTAACAGAAGTTAAAGCCGACAGCGTTATAACTGCAATTGGCTATAATCCTGCACCAATTGTTAAAGAAACAAAAAATGTTCATGTTATTGGTGATGCTTACAAAGTTGGCAACTTACGCACTGTTATTTGGCGTGCTTGGGATGTTGCAACAAAAATTTAATTTTAAAAAAACTTTAATTAAGTTGTTAAAAAGTTTGGTTTAATAAAATAATAAAAAACAAAAGCCAAAATTAATTAAAACAAAAAAATATGGCAGTTTTGCCATATTTTTTTGTTTGCGCGCTGTTAAAATATTGCCAAAACAATTTTTAATTAATCAAAATTATTAAAATTTGCTTTTATAAATAAAATTAAAAATTATAAGTAAAAATTTATTTAGAACTTTTGTTAGTGTATTTGTTGTTGGTAACCGTTTTGCAGTTTTCACATTTTCCAAAAAATGCTATGTCCTGTGTGTTTAAGTTAAAGCCATGAAAATTGCAATTAAACTTGTCGGAAAAAACTTCTTCATTATTAACATCAACAATTTTTCCGCAGTTGTTGCAAACCAAGTGCACATGGTTGTTTCTAACAAAGTCGTAATGTGCAATGTTATCTTTGGTAATAATTTTGCAAACCAATCCTTTTTTAATTAAGTCATTTAAAATTCTGTAAACCGATGTTATGCCAATTTCAATGTTTTTAAGTTTGGCATCGGAAACAATTTGGTATGCTGTTGGGTGGTCATACCTAAGTTTTAAATTATTAAAAACAAAATCTTTTTGTTTAGTGTTTCTCATTTTCTAACTATAAGATATATATTATTTAATTAATTATACGTATTAACATATAAAATGTCAAAAATACAAAAGTTAAGTTATTTATGTTAAACAACTTTTCAAACATTTTTTAACAATCTATTTTTTTTCACGTTTAAAACACATAAACCAGTCTAGGCAATATTGGTTTGGGTCTTTACTTTCAACACGATCTTTTGCCACTCCGCAAGAACCAGCGGTTGGAATAATAACATCATCGCCAGGTCTCCAATCAGCAGGGGTTGCAACAGCATCTTTGTCGGCTTTTTGAAGTGCCAAAACTAAACGTTTAATTTCATCAAAGTTTCTGCCAGTTGAAAGTGGGTAGTAAAGTATTGCTCTAATTTTTGCTTGTGGGTCAATAACAAACACAGCCCTAACTGCTTGTGTTGTTGATTGTCCTGGTTGAATCATTCCAAATTTGTTTGCAATTTCCATTTTAATATCTTCAATTAAAGGGAATTTAACTTCAATTTTTTTAAGGTCTTTCCATTCAAGTTCCTGAATTTTTCTAAGCCAAGCAATATGTGAATAAAGCGAATCAACACTAAGACCAATTAATTCTGTGTTCATACTTTTAAATTCGTCCATCATTGAACCAAAAGTCATAAACTCTGTTGTGCAAACTGGTGTAAAATCAGCGGGATGTGAGAACAATATTACCCATTTTCCTTCATAATCTTGCGGAAAATTAATTTCTCCTTGTGTTGTAACAGCAGTAAAACTTGGTGCTGTGTCGCCAATAAGTGGCATTTTATAATTTTTTTCTTCCATAATTTATCTCCTTTTTCCTATTAATGAAAATGATTTCCATTAATTTATAATGAGTATATAAAAACTTTCAAAAAAAGGCAACAAAATTTGTATATTCAATAGAAAAATAATTATTTAATGTTAAAATTAATAAAAAAAATATTTTTTTTGAACAAAATTATAATAAAAAATCAAAAAAGTGTTGTAAAAATTGATTAAATGTGTAATAATTAATTGTGTTAGGGATTTATAAATGCAAAAAGTAACAAACTCATCAATAAAAATTAATAAGTTAAAACTTTGTGCACAACTAATTTTGTTGGGTATTGTTTTCTTTTTTGTGTTTGACAAGGGTATTATTAGAGAATTTAAATTAGTTTTTGAAATGTTAGATATGCGTAACATGGATAAAGTAATAACATATTTTATTTTGCCGATTAAAACTTTTTATGATTTATCACAACTAGTAACATTTACTTATCTTGTTTTAAAAGTTGTTTTATGTGCAGTAATTGTGCCATTATTAATTTTGGCACTTATAAATTCAATAAAATTCTTACATATTGAAAAAAACAAAAACAACTTTTCTTTAAAAAATTTTAGTGCAAAAAGTTTTGCACCGGTTTACATTGTTCAACAAAAATTTTTATGTTAAATTTGTCACTAATGCAAATTAATGTTGCATTAGTGTTTTCGCAATCACATTTTAAAAACACAAGTTTTTAAGTTTGATTGGGTTGTGAAATTTAATATTAAAAATTTTAAAAAAATTAACAAAACTAGGCAAAAACTAGGGAATTTCGTATATTTTTAATATTAAAAATAGTGTTAGTTATGAATAACTAACATTAACATAATCTAATAGAAAAAAATAAAAACAAACTTAAAAACATGCGTTTTTAGGTCTGTTTTTTTTGTTACACATAACCATTCACACATAATTATTTAATAAATAATTAAACTAAATTAAAGTGCCAAGGAGAAAACCCAAGTGTTGCTAGGTCAAATTTTAAGTTTGGTAGTAATTGCTACTTCGCTTATTACAACATATTTAATATTAAAACACAAAAAAATTGAAATATCAAACACAGCGAAAAAAATTGTGTCTGGTGTTTTGGCTGTTGTTTTTGTGTTTAGGTTCATGCTTGGGCAAGATGCTTTAAAAAATATTTTTGCATTAAACAATTCACCAATTGAATCTAATGCGTTAACAGCAATAAGTTTAATTTTAAACTGGGCATTTTATTCGGTTGTTTTGCTTGTTATTTTGTATCCATTTTTTAAAAACTCACAGTTTGCAAGCATAATTAAGTACTACGGAACAATTGTAACACTGCTTTGTGCGGGATTTATATATTATTTGTCAACAGGCATTGTGGGTGTTAATGCATATAGCGGATTTCAAATTAGAACACTTTTAATGGGTGTTGAAATTGGAATTACTCTTGCATACTGCTTTGTTGTGTTTATGGAAAACAACAAATTCAAAATTAAAAAGTCTGATTTGTGGGGTGCTGCATATATTGCTGGAATGTTGCTTGCCACCATGCCACCATACATGCTTGAAGCATTGTTTGGCAATTTTAGAATTTGGTTTGACTTAAAAGAACTTGCACCAGCGCACAGAGTTATTTTATATTTGTCAATTTTAATTCCAATTGCACTTTATTTGCTTTTAAAAAACAAAAACAAAGAAATGGTTCGTGGAATTTTGCTTTACATAAGTTTAGGAACACTTTTGTCGTTCAGTGTTAGTTACAAATTTGAAAACTTTTTACATGTTACAAGTTGGCCATTCCATTTGTGTAACACTGCAATGTATATAATTCCACTATGTTTAATTTTTAAATGGGAAAAACTTTTTTACTTTACTTACTTTATAAATGTTTTGGGTGCATTTTTAGCAATGGCAATGCCAAATTATGCAGAAGGGTTAAATTTGTTCTCAACTAGAATTGTTAATTTCTATATAAACCATTACATTGCTTTCTTTATGCCGTTGTTAATGGTGTCACTTAAAGTTTATGACCGACCAAAACTTAAACAGTTTAAGTATTCCATGATTGGTTTTGGAATTTACTTTGTGTTGGTTTTAATTTTAAATGCATGGTTTTCAAATTATGGTACAGTTGATTATTTCTTCCTTAATTCCGATTTTATTGCAGAAAAACTTGGCACATGGGCAGAAGATTTAAGAAACATTGTTTGGTCATTTAACATTAATGATTTAAGCTTTACATTCTATCCGTTATATCAATTCTTATTTTTCTTGGTTTATGTTGCATTGGGTGCAGCAATGTGGTTTGTTTACGAACAAGCATATGCATTTGCCGATATGATGGTTGATATAAATGCAAGAAACAAAAAAATAAAAGCAGATTTATTAGCATTGCAAGTTGCATCTGCTAAAAAAAGTGAGGAAGAAATGATTAACACAGAAACTAAATTAGAATTAATAGATTTTTCAAAGCGTTATGGGTCAAGTAAAGTTTATGCTGTTCAAAATGCAAACTTGGAAATTCACGGTGGCGAAATATTTGGGTTTTTAGGCCATAACGGTGCAGGTAAAAGCACAATTATTAAAAGCATTGTTGGAATTCAACCAATAACAAGTGGAACAATTAAAGTTTGTGGCTATGATGTTGATAAACAACCTGTTTTGGCAAAAAAACAAATTGGATTTGTTCCAGATCATTATGCACTTTATGAAAAACTTACCGGACGTGAATATGTTAACTATATTGCAGATTTATATGAAGTTTCAAAAGAAGAAAGAAATGAACGTATTGAAAATTATGTTAAACTTTTTGAATTAGAAAACGCTTTTGATAATCAAATTAAAACATATTCTCATGGAATGAAACAAAAAATAACAATAATGTCGGCACTTGTTCATAATCCAAAAGTTTGGATTTTGGACGAACCATTAACAGGTTTGGACCCTAACAGCATTTACCAAGTTAAAGAATGTATGAAAGCTCATGCAAAAGCAGGAAACATTGTGTTTTTCAGCAGTCACATTATTGATGTTGTTGAAAGCATTTGTGATAGAATTGCTGTTATTAAAAAAGGTAAAATTTTAACCACTAAAACAATGAAAGAAATTGAACAAGAATGTGGACTTGAAGAATTTTACTTAAAAATTACTAGTCAAGATGTTAAGGCAAAATTAGTTGGCGAAAAAGAAGAAAATAGTATTACTAATGAAGAAACAAATGATAATATTTCAAAAGTAAAAAAGGCAAACAAGAAAAAAGAAGTCGCAAAAAAATCTAAAACAAAGGTAGATAAAAAATGAAAACATTAATGCCTTTAATTGCGATGCAGTTAAAAGATAAATTAGATTTTAGCTTTCAAAAAAGTAATTGGAAACAAATATTATTCAAAACAATATTCTTTTTCATTAAATTTTTTGCCATTACAGCTGTTATCTACGTTGGATTTATGGTTTTATCTATATTGCGACTAATAGATTTAGCTTCAGGAATTCCAGATAAATTTTTAGGTGTTTTGTTTACAATAATGATAATACTATCAATTTTAACATGCACTATTGGTTTGGTAAAATCACTATATTATGCAAAAGATAACCAAGTGTTATTAACAATGCCAACAAACAGGGTTAACATTTTCTTTTCAAAATTGATTGTTTATTATATTTATGAATTATTTAGAAATTTAACATTTATTTTGCCATTATTTATAGCGTTTGGAATGGTTAATGCTTATCAATTTTATTATTATATTTGGGTATTAATTGGCTTATTGTTTGTTACTGCAATTCCGGTTTCTATTGGCGCATTACTTTCAATTCCTGCAATGTATGTAAGCAACTTTTTTAGAAATTTTAAGGTATTACAATATTTAGTTATTGTGTTGCTAATTGCTTTGGGAATTTGGGCTGTTGTTGCAGTAATCAATTTAATTCCAACAAACTTCAACTTAATTGAAACTTGGGGAACAACTTTTTGGGAAATACAAAGCTTTTTTGAAAAATTTCAATTAATGTTTATTCCATTTTATTGGTTAATGGAAAGTGTTGTGGGAACTCGTTATGGTGTTTCACACACAATGTTTAATGCTGAACAATGGTTTTGCATTTTAGGTGTTTTAGGCACAATTATTGTTTTATTAGGTGTTTGTTATTTAGTTGTTAGACCATTATTTTTCCATATTGCAAGTTCACCATTTGAATATAAAAAATCAATAATTAAAAAATCAAAATCAAATGTGAAACATAGTTCTTTTGTTTCAGGATTTAAAAAAGAAATTTTGTTAAATTTAAGAACCCCAGAAAAATTATATTCATTAATTGGAATTGCCATTTTAATGCCTATTGCAATTTTATTGTTAAACAAAATTTTTAATGCTATGGACACAAGGTTAACTGGGGCTTATATGACTATTGCATTTAATGTTTTAATGATAATGTTGTTTGCACTTTCTTCTAATGCTAGCATGGCAAAAATTTATAGTGAAGAAGGAAATTCTGTTTATTTAATTAAAACAAATCCGCAAAAATATTTAAAAACATTACTAGTTAAATTAGTTCCAAATGCAATAGTTATGACAATTTCAATTTTAGCATCGGTAATTATTTATAGTGAATTTGCAGGAAATCTGGTTAATATTCCGCTATTATTTATAAGTATTGAAGGTTTTTATTTAGGGCACTTATTATGGAGTGCTGAATTAGACATTATGAATCCTCAAACAGCACAATATGCAACAACAGGCACTCATACTAACAATCCAAACGAAGTAAAATCAACAATTTATGCTTTCTTATTATCCATTTTCTTAGCTTTTGTAACATTCTTTATTATTGGCGAAGGTGAAATGGTTTTCTGGATTAAAGCAATGATTATAGGAATTATTTTCTTATTAATAAGAATTTATTTCTATTACATTAAAGTAAAAGTTTATTATAAGGAGAAGTAATATGAAAAAGTCAACTTTAATTATAATTTTGATAATTTATGTTGCTTCAATTGCAATAATTAACTTTTTTGGAATGTCTGTTAAATTATATGATGAAGTAATTAATGTTACAGCTGTTGAATGTATTAATAAAACCGATAAAAACACAGAAGTTATTGATAACGGCGAACGAAAAATTTTAAAGGTGAAATTTACTGAACCTGCAAACGCAACTGATTTAACAGGAACAATGTTGCAACTGCAATGGAGAGTGCTTCCAGACAATGCAACAGTTAAAGATGTTCAGTTTGTTTATAACACACAAAACACTCGTGTTGAATTTTATGAGGACGAGAAAGGCAGAAAAACAGGTTTAATGTTGTTTTCTGGACCAACAATGTTAGATGTTAGAATTATGTCAACCGATGGTTTAAGAAAATATGCCGATGTTTTAGTGTGGGTTTATGCTTAAAATGGTATAACGCAATTTAATTGCTTTATATAAATAAAAATAAGGAGATAAAAATGAGAAAATTAACAAAATTTGCTAGTGCAGTAGTTGTTTGTTTATTTTCAGCAATATTGTTAGTTGCTTGTGGCGGAACAAAAATTGAATCTGCTTACATTAAAACTGGAACAATGGCAACAACAATAATTAAAGGTGAAACTTTAGACACTTCAAAAGCCATTGCTGTTGTTACTTATAGTGATGACAAAACTAAAGAAGTTCCTAATTCTGAATTAACCTTTGGAACAATAGACACTTCAACAACAGGCACAAAAAACCTAGAAGTAACTTATGGCGACTTTAAATTTTATGTTCAAATTAAAGTTGTTGCAAGTGAAGCAGATGTTAACACAATAACATCATTTTCAAGTGATTTGTTAACTGACTTTGCTGCAAACTCATCAGCTAAAGAAAACAAACAAGAAGAATTTTTCCAATTAAATAAAACTCATCTTGTTGGTGATGACAATGCTTTAGATTTTAGAATTAATGCAAAAGGTATTAATGCAGATGGCGAATTAGTTGAAGGTTTAACAAAAGTTAGAACAACAATTAAAATTGAAGAAATTTCTGGTTCAACATCAAATCCTGTTTACACAGAATTAACTGGCTCAAATTTAAGTGCCAAAGTTGATTACACTGATACAGAAATGTCAACCATCGATTTCTCAAACAATGCTATTAATAAGCAATTTAGAATTACTGTTAGTGCAGTAAATTATGACCCAACAATGTTTGATGAACAAAACCCAGCAAGTTTTACTGCTGTTGTTAAAGTTGTTGATGGTTACAATGTTTATAATGCTCAACAACTTTCTGTTATGGATAATGGAAACAGAGATAATAGTTGGACATCATTAAAAGAACAATGGGGTTTAACAGGAATTAACCCAAATGCTGTTGTTTTGCAATCTTCAATTAAAATAACAGATAACGATATTCCTGCAAGACATTTTTACACACAAGAAGAAGTTAATGGACTTTCAGCTGATATAAAAAACAAAACCAATCAACCAATTGTTGGAAGTATGAAAGATGAACACACTGAAATTTATTACAGATTAGTTGCAAATGGAGAATCATTTAATTTCTATGGTAACTATTTTGATATTGATGTTGCAGAAGTTTCAAGAAGTGTTATCGATATTGATAATAACGGTGTTAGGGTTGCAGAAGGTGAAGGTGATGCTTCATATATAACAACTCACATACCATTAATGAGAATTTATGGTGGAAAATATGAAAATACAAAATTAACACAAGTTAACTTAGAGTCAGGTGAAAACACTAATGGCGAAGTTAATTTAGTTGACACATACTTTATTGGTAATGGCGAAAGAAGTGCAAACCCACTAGCATCTGGTGGTATGATTTTGCTTAAAACTGCAGGTGTTAACTTTGAAGCAAACAACACAATTCACAAAAATTTCTTTATTGGCTATTTTGCTGAATATGGTTACAATTTAGATACAACTGGTGTAACAGACCCAGAACAAATTAAAAACATTAAAAATGATGGTAATCCAGACAAAAACAATGAATATAGATTTATTGATTGTAAAGGTTACAATGCTTATAACACTCTTTACTATTTATGGGGTGCAAGCAACGTTTACATGGAAAATAACGAAATGATTGGTGCTGGTGGTCCTGCTATTATTGCCGACCATGTAACAAGCGTCAATGATTTCAAAAAACAAACTGGTGAAGGTGGTTTCCCAACCAACTTAAACATTGTTAATTTAAAAAATTCAAAAATAGAATCGTGGGTTAATGGATATGAACCTTGGTTTGCAACATATGACGGGGCTTCTCAACAATTTGCAAGTTTAACAACAGTAAATACATTAATTTATGACAAAATGGGTTATGGTTTTGTAAAATCAATTGATGGCGTTGATGGTTTTATGAATTTAATTATTGTTCATAAATGGGGAATAAAGAAATTTAATGAAGACAAAGCAATGACAAGAGGAACAACAAATATTTTTGATAGTGTTAAAGATTACAATGCTTATATGGAAACAGGTAAACTAGCCAACGGTTCAACTTATTATGGTTATAATAAATCTATGAGTTATGCTGGTGATAGTTATGCATACGAATCAAATGCTGTTAAAGCTTTCTTACAATATGCACAAGGTGGTGCACCAGTTGGATTTGAAGCTAGCACAAGTGGACATATTGCAATTCCAACAGGTGAAACTGCAGCAATGCCATTAGGAAATAAAATTACAGATGGTAAACAATTAAATATTTATATGGCTAATGGTTTTGGAGCTGTTGTTGATTTATTTAAAAAATAAAAATTATTTTGCTTTTTAAAATATGAAATTTTTAAATTCTTTATATTTTAAAGCAATAATTAAAATTAAAAATATTAAATTTTAATTAAAAAAAGAACGAAATTAATTCGTTCTTTTTTTATTTTTAAAATTATTTTTAATGGCAATTTTCTTTGCAACTTGTGCCAAACACACCCCAATAATGGAAGTATGTTGAAGTTGTGTATTTAGCATAAAGTGTAATATCACCAGTTATTGGTTCGCCGTTGTATGGTTTTGTTAATTCTGGGTCTAAGTACCAACCTGCAAAGGTATATTTTGTGTGTGTGCACTCTCTACCTTTAAATGCAACATAACTTCCAGAAACTTTATCATCGCATTTATGTGGAACATAAGCACTTAAATCAACGCTTGTGTTTTCAGCAATGGTTAAGTCGGAATAACTTCCGTTGCCACCATTTAAGTTAAATTTTATGGTGTAATATTTTGTTACAATTGTTTCAGTTAAATTCCATTTAGCATAAAGGGTTGTGTCTTTTCGTGGCATAACACTTGAAACAAATTTTGTGTTTTCTTCCAAACCAGGTGAAGTGTACCAGCCAGCAAATTCATAAACATATTTTGTGTTGTTTTGAACATCGTTAATGGTTAAGTTTTCGGTGTAGGTTGGAACAACAATTGCCGAGCCCGGTGCACCCGAAATGTTGTTTAGTTCACTTCCACCATTTTCTTCAAAGGCAATTGTGTAAATAACTTCATCTGCTTTTGTCCATTCACCATCATATGCTTCCCAACTTGCGCCTTCACTGTATGTGTAAGAAGAAATGTAGGAATACATACTATTAAAGTCCAAAGTTTTGCCAATGTTAATTAATTTTAGGTTATCGCTTTCCAAAGTTAACTTAAACACATCGGCAAGTGGCATATACATGTTAAATGTTGCATTGCCAACATAGTTTTTGTTGTTTGTTTGTTCGTTGTTAACAACGCCCAAACCAATTGCCATGGTTCCCATTTTTGGATCGTTTGTTAGTTCTTGCATGTTAAGTTCAATTTTAAAGTTTTTAGAATCATTAACAACAAACGAATTAATAACGTTACCCAAGTTTGGTGTGTGACCTTCACTTAGTGCAAGTGAATCCTTAATTGCTTTCATAATATCGTCAGTAAATCCAATTGCATATTGAACATATTTTAGTGGGTCAGCAATCAATTCTTCAAGTGATACTTTAAGTTTCTTTTCGTAAATTCTGTTGCTACTTGCAAACACAGGAACTTCTTCATGTCTGTAAAAATATACAAACTCATCTTTATAGTAAACAGTTAAAATTCTGTTTAAGCCTGCATAAATTCCACTAACAGTGTTTCCAAATTTGTATGGAGCATCATCATTAACGCCAGGAACAACTGGAATTGCACCAACTGTTGCCATAATTTCAGGTTTTCTGTTTTCATCTAATTTAATTTTAACATTAAGTGGAACATTCCAATTAATATCAATTCCAATTAATTCTCCATTAATGTCCAAACTTCCATCAATTTCGTAGTAGTTAAGTTCTGCGGTGTTAATTATTGCTTTAATAAGTTCGTTAGCACCCGACAAATCAATGTAACCATCATCGGAAACTCCTTTAACTCCTTTAAATGTTTCAAAATTAATATTTAAGTTAAAGTGTTCATTGTTTGTAACACCAGTGTAAATGTTGCTTAATTCAACACCACTTAGGCAGTTGTTTGTTGTGTTTATTTGAACAACCATGTTCTTTGCATTTGGGTTGTTAGAAATTTGTGTGCCATCAAGTGTTATTTTTAGGTTGTTGTTAGTAAATTCAATGTTTTTAACAATTTTTAACATACTTAATGGATTGTTAACATCAAACGAAGGAATTAAATTTGAAACTGAATCAAAGTTAATGTTGTTTAAGTCGTTTGCAGCATCTTCCAAAATTGGAATTAAATTTGGGTCAACTCCAATCAAATTCAAAATTATTGCAAGCAAACTCTTCAAGTCTTCTTCACAAATTTTTAATTTTAGGTTGTTGTAGTTAACAAACAAATATTTGTTCCAGTAGTTTATGTCAAAGCCAATGTTATATTTTCCAGTTAAAGTTGCCTTTCCGTTTAATAGCAAGTTGTTTTTAATGTCTAAATCTAAATTAACTAGTGCATTGGTTGTAACTTTTTCGCCGTCATAAACTTCTGCATTTGCAAACAAACTAAATTGTTTTGTTTTAACAAATTCGGTTGTGTTTTCAATTATGTTTGTTAATGTGCAGTAGTGAACATAATCGGCTTCCGCCAAACTTTCAAATTCAACATTTCCAAATTTAACAAAGTTTATGTTTGCAAACAATTTTGTGTGGTTCAAAATTATTTGAGCAAAGTTTTCATTGTAACTTAAAACAAGTTCTTGTGGTGTTGTGGTTAGGTCTTCGTTTATAAAGTCATATAAGTCAATCATCAAACCATTTTCGGTTTTGTAAATTTGTTTAATGTTTTCGCCAAAAGCAAATTCGCCAAACAAATTAACAATGTTGTTTAAGTCTATTCCGCCCAAATCAATTGGCTCACTTAAATTAAAGGTGGTGTTAATCCAGTTAACTAGTTCCGAAATTTCGGTGGTTTTTATGTAAAGTTTTAAGTCGCTAATTTGTGCATAAATTGTGCCGTTTAAAATTGTTAGATTTATGTTTATTCCATAAAATTCAATGCTTGCACTTAGTTTTAAGTTGTTAACATCGTTAAAGTCAACTTTCAAACTGTTAACGGTTACTTCTTGTTTTGTTTCATCCAAATCAAATTTAATTGTTCCGTTAAGTTCAAATGCCTTTGCATTAATTAAATTTGCAATTGGTTTAATTAATGTTGTTAGGTCATCTAAATTTGTTGTGTAATCGCTTTCATTAAATTCAATGTTTGTTTCAGCACCTAGTGTTGTGTTTATGTTAACATTTATTCCTTCAAATTGTGCCGTTATGTTTTTAAGTTCGTTAAGCTTGTTAAACTCAACTGTTGCAGCAATGGTTTTTCCGTTAATTGCAAAGTTAACATTAAAACCATAGCCCAAGTTTGTTTCAAATTTTTTAAATTTTGAAATGTAAATTTTTATGTTGCTTGTGTCAATTTTTGTGTTAATTTGAGTGTTGAAATTTAAGTTTATTTGTTTAATTAAACTTTCAAGATTGTTTAAATCATATTGTGCTTTAAGCCCGTCAATGTTTGCATAAATTGTGTTGTTGCTAAAAATTATTTCAATTGTTTTATTTAAAACATTTGTTGCAAGTTTAATTTGTAAATCATTTTCAAAATTAACTTGTGCGTAAACTGGCAAGTTAAAGTTTTCACTAATATTAATTTCGCCATTTAGTTCAAGTTGCTTGTTTTGTAAATTTTTAAGGTTTGTTTTAACCAAATTTACAATATATTCAATGTTTTCGTATGCCGATGTGTCAATAACAGGCATTAAAACATCGTTTGCAAATTTTGTTAAATCAAGTTTTGCTTTAACATCTGTGTTATTAATGTTGATGGTTTTTATTGTGTCATTAAACAACAATTCAACATCTGTGTTAAACAAGTTTAGTTTTAAGTTTGTGTTTGTTGCACTTAAAATTTTTATGTCGCCAAATGATACCAAATTTAAAATGCTATTTGCATCAGGTGTTAAATTAATGTTTAGCTTTTCGCAAATCAAGCTAATTATGTTTTCAAGTTCCGAAAAACTTGCACAAACATTAACATTTCCAACAGTTGCATAAATTGCATTATCAAACACATTTAGTTTAATGTTCAAACCAAAAATGTTTGTTGAAGCCCAAATTTGAAGTGGATTTAATGAAACTTTGTATTCCACCAAAATTGGTTTGTTGTTAACAACCACATTTATGTTGCCTGCAAATTTGTTTGCATTAATTGTGTTTAACAAACTTTCTGCAAAAGGTAAAAGTTTTGAAATGTTAAAGTAATCGTTTAAAATGGTTACGTCTTGTTTTTTGTTTGTTAGTTGTGCATAAACGCTTAGGTCATTGTAACTTGCAAGTAAGTCTTTGTTTTCAAAATTAATTAAAATTTGTGCTAAATCATTTTTAATTGTTAAAGTGTTATTTAAAAGTGTTAATGTTAAACCTTTCAAAATTGAATTGTCGCCTTGCAAATCAAAATTTTTGGTAATGGTTTCAAGGGCATTTGAAACATCTAAGTTAAAATGTTTTTTAACAAAATCTAACACTTTATCCACATCGTTTATGTTAAACATTGCGTTAAAGCCATCAAGTTCGGCATAAATAACGCCATTTAAAAGTTTAACAGAAACTTGTTTTCCTAAAACTGTGGTGTTAAGGCTTGCACTTAAACCATCAAAAATGTTGTTTCCGTTAGGTTCAAAGTTAACAAATCCATAAATTTCAAAGTCACCATAAGTTATGTTAACATCGGCATAAAACTTTTTGGCTTTAATAAAGTTTATAATTTGTTCACTGTTTTCAATAACGTTTGAAACCGAAACATATTTTGTTTTATCAAAGTCAAAGTTTCCTTGTTCGTTGTTTGAAGTTAGTGTTGCATTAACATTAAAGTTGTTTCCGCTAACACTAACAAAGTTAACATAGTTGTTATAACCAAAGTTTAGTTTTAATTTTTCTAAAATTTCAATTTCCAGTCCGGCATCGGTTTTTGTTATTTTTGAAATCAACAAACTTTGTTGTGTTAAAATGTTTGAAACAATGTTCTTAACATCATCTACTGAAATTTGTGGTAAATCTAAGTTTAAATTTTCTTTAATAGTTTTAATAAGTTTGTTAATGTCACTCAAACTGCATGTTAAGTAAACTTCCGAAACTTGAACATAAACATTTTCACCAACAATAACAACTGATACTGGAATGTTATAAATTTGTGTTTCAAGTTTTAGTTTTAATTCATTTAACAAGTCTAGTTCGTAGTTAATGTTTAAATTTATGTTGTTAACACTTAAATTAATTGTTCCAAAGTGATGTTTTAATTTTATGGTGTTTAAAATTGAGTTTGCTAGTGGTAAAACATCGTTTAAGTTTGCATAAGTTTCTTCTGATTTTGTTAGATTAATTTTTTGTGGGGTAGTGGATTCAAGTTTTGCAAAAATGTTTGAACCTTCAAAAGTTATGTTTTTAAATTCGTGATCCACAAATTCAAATTTAATTTCGCCAATGTTTGTTATGCTTAATGAGTAAACGCCGTTTTCGTAGTTAAATTTTTCAAGTATGCCCAAATCAATTTTTGAAATGTCAAAATCATTCAAATCAAAATTTAAATTTTCTAGGTTTGCAGTGTTTTTAGAAATGGCAACCAAAAGCTCACTTATTTGGTCAATTGGAATGTTTATTCCAAAATGATTTTTTAAAAGTTCGGCAATTTCGCTTACACTATTTAAATCAAATTTTGCAAACAAGTTGCCAAATTCAATGTAAATAACATTGTCAATTGCAAAAACCTGCAATTTTTCATTTAAAATGTTTGTTTCAAATTTTGCACTGTAATTTGTTAAATCACAACTCAAAATTCCTTCAAAGTTAAAGTTGTTATAATTAATTTTTGCAGTTAATCCAATTTGATTGTTTTTTGTGAAATTAATTAATCCTTCCACCAAATTTAAAACATGTGTAACATTAATAAATTCTTGTTCTGGTTTACCTACTTCCAAATCTTCTGGGTATGTGGCAGTAACTTGAACACTAAGTTCTGTTCCATCAATGTTAACTGCAGGCACATCAATTGATTTAATTGAATAGTTTAGGTCGCAAACAATGGTTATGTTTCCAACAAAAGGAAGTTCAATTGTTAATGTTGTTTCGGTGTTTGTTTTTTCTTCTTTTATGCCATCAAACATTGAAAGCAAACTGTTTAAGTCTAAGTTTTCTAGGTCAAAACCAAGGTTTGGCATTTCAACATTTAACAAATTTAAAATTTGTGTTACCGATTGCATTAAGTTTTCGGTTTCAATTTTATAATTTCCGTTAAGCAAACTTAAATATAGTTCGCCATTTAAAAATGTTATGTTAACAGGAATTTCGGTTTCATTAATTTTAACATTTAAAGCACCTTGTGCGGCAATGTTTTGAAGACCGTTTTCCATGTTAAGCAAAACATTTGCACCAATTAAAATGTTTTGGCTTTGTGTTTTAATTTGAGCATTTGCATTTATGTTCATGCCGTCAAGCGTTGAAAAATTATCAATTATGTAAGTTATTGGGGAAGTTACTTGGCTTTGGTTTCCGTTATCAACATTTGTTGATTGGTTGGAAGCACCTGTTGGGTTGGAAATAAGAACCACACCCAGTGCAGTTAAAAATGTTATTGCAATGTATGTTAATAAATACATTAAAAATCTTTTAATTTTTGTCATTGCTTTCTCAACTTTACATAATTTGATAGTTAAATTTTTAGTTTTTGATAATATTATAAAATTTTAGTTTTTAATTAATTATTGATTAATTTTTATAATTTATAAGTTTGATCTATTTTTTTAAATTAAACCTTTGGTAATGTAACAGGGTCGTTAATTGTAAAATCTAGGTTTAATGTTCCTTTACACGATGGTTTTAGCATTCCATAAACAACTCTGTAATTTTCTTCGGAATTAAACTTGCACAAATTCCAGTTTTCATCTAGCACAATGGTTATTGAAATGTTGCTAAATTCCGGAAAATCATTTAAACCACTGGTTTGTTTAACCTGTTTAACATAGTTAATAACACTTTTAACAGGGTCTAATGAAATTGTGTAAGTGTAATATGTTTTTCCGTTAGTTTCATTTGCCGAAATTGTGCTGCCACTTAAAATTGTTTTTGAGGAAATTATGTAAGGAATAACTTTGTCGGGTGTTCCACCATTGTTTTCTTTGCATTCAATGGTTGTCATGGTTGATTTTGAACCAGTCCAACTTGCACTTGTGCTTGAAACATTTTCACCTTTAATTTTTGTAATAGTGCTTGCACCTTTTTCCATAACCAAGCAATCAGCAACTGTTAAAATACCTTTGCTTATGCTTTCAAATGTGTAGGTGTTGCCATCAAACATTTTTGCGCTGTATATGCTTTGAGATGTTCCCATAACTGCAACCTTGCCTGTTCCAATTGCGGAATATGAGTTTGCTAAACCCAAATTATATTCTGCAAGCATAAAATTTTCTGCGGCAGTTAGGTTTTGTGGGGTAATCCCGCGTGATTTTGCAGTTTCAACCCAGTTTTCTTTTTCAGAGTTAGTTGGGTTTTTAATTCCAATTGCTTTAAAAAATGCATCGTTAATGTCATCTTTTAGGGTTTCTTCGGTGTATTGCGAATAGTTTATGGGGTTGGATTGTCTTAAAGATAAATACCAACTGCCCAAAAACAATCCCGAGCCAATTCCAATGATACCAACAAGTGCAAAGTTTATTAATTTTCTTTTCCTAGTAATTTGCCTACGTTCTTTAACTTCACTTTTTACCATTGTTAACCCCACTTTCAGTTTTGTTCTTTTTATTCAAATTCCAAAGCATTCTAAGCGGTAAACTGGTTATTCTTGCAACTTGCCTGCAAGAAGCCGATGTTTTTAAAATGATTTCGGAAATTAAAGTTTTAAGTTTTCCTTTTGGAAGGTTTTTAATGTCTTCAATTGGCATAAGTTCTTTTGTTATGTAGGCAACAAGTTCGGCATCTTTAATTTTTGTTTTAATTATTTTGCTTTTTAAGGTTTCTGGATTGTTTCTGTTAATAACGGCAATTTCAAAGTTTTGTTTGGAACCATAAAATTGCTTTGCACATTCCAAATTTAAGTAAGGGTTTTCAAAATAATTGTTAACACTGTTAAAATTATTGTTTTCTAGGTTGTGCACATCAAACACCATATCCCAAACATCTTTAATGCTGTGTGCTGGCAAACTAACAAATCTATCTTTAAAAACCTTGCCAGATCTGTTGTGATACAAATTATATTTGCTAACAAAACTTACAACAATTTTTCGCATTGCTGTGTCAATGGCTGTGTCGCAATCATACAAAACAAATGTTAAAAGGGTGTTAGACAAATTGTATGCCAAAAACTTATAGTTCAAAATTGAACTATACTTAAAAACAGTTTCCAAAAACAACTGTTTATCGTGGTCGTTAAAAACAATTTCTTCCTTAGCTTTTAAAATTATT
Organism: uncultured Clostridia bacterium; assembly: GCA_944380265.1. GTDB lineage: Bacteria > Bacillota > Clostridia > Christensenellales > UBA1242 > UBA6345. Next base: position 111,206 of record CALWGY010000002.1, read on the forward strand.
GTATAGGAATTAATTTCACTAATTAATCTTGCTTTTCGTGCCAAAGTTTTCTCCTTTTAACATTTTTGATTTTAACATCACATAAAGTATAGTCTTAAACATTAACTAAGTCAATAAAAATTTGAAAGAAGTGTCCCCTTGCAACACTTTTTTTAATGTTATGATAATAATTTGTCGAATATTACAAAATTTTTGGTTTTTTTAATTAAAATAACTTAATAAAATTTGGTTATATTTTTTTTTAAAAAAACATATAAAAAATAATTATATATTTTTTTATATAATTAAATTTAATATAATAAACATTTTAATAACACTTAAAAAAACAAAACCTAACGTTCTAAAATCAAACCTTGTCCCATACAATATATTAATTAAAAAATTGGGGGCAACTATGAAAAAAGTACTATTAATTTTTGCTTGTTGTTTTTTGTTTTTGTGTGGCTGTGGCAAAATTGAACTAAACATTAACAAAGTTAGTAAAGACTTAAACACATACACAATGGAATTAACTTACAATTCCGACCACACATTAATTGGCAAACAAAAGTTAAACTACAAAAACAAAACCGACACATTTTTAAAAAAGTTGTGTTTTCATTTGTATCCAAAAGCGTTTGCCGAAGGGGCAGTTAACAAACCAGTTTCAACTGTTAACATAAACAAAGCATATCCAAATGGTGTGGACTATGGCGATGTTGAAATTTTGTCGGCAAATGTTAATGGACAAACAAGTGAGTTTACATATTCGGGCACAGATAACAACATTTTAAACGTAACATTACTTCAAGAACTTGAACCACTGGATAGTGTGCAAGTTGAAATTGAATATAAAGTTTATGTTCCAAACATAAACCACAGGTTTGGTTATGGAAACAACACAGTTAACATGGCAAACTTTTATCCTGTTGTGGCAGTGTTTGAAAATGGCGAATTTGTGCTTGACCCATACAATTCTAATGGTGACCCATTTTATTCCGACTGTTCAAATTATGATGTGACCCTAACGGTTCCAAACACATACACTGTTGCAAGCACTGGGGTGCAGGAAAAAGTTACAGACAACGGCGAACAAAAAACCTATAACATAAAAGCAAACTGTGTTAGAGATTTTGCATTTGTTATGTCGGAAAAATTTGAAGTGGCAGAGCAAAGTGTTGATGGAGTGAAAGTTTCATATTATTATTATGACGATGAAAACTTTGAAGAAAGTTTGAAGGCTGGTGTGGATGCAGTTAAAACCTTTAACAAAATTTTTGGTAAGTATCCATATTCAACATTAAGTGTTGTTAAATCAAACTTTGTTCATGGCGGAATGGAATATCCAAACCTAATTTACATTTCCGATGAAGTTGAAGGAAGTGACTACTTAAACGTTATTGTGCACGAAACCGCTCATCAATGGTGGTATGGTGTTGTTGGAAGCAATGCGTTCAGATACGGTTGGTTAGATGAGGGGCTAACAGAATACTCAACAGTTTTGTTTTATGAAGAAAATCCAGACTATGGTGTTAACACCGAAGAACTAATAAAAAACACAAATAACAGTTACGTAACCTTTGTTGATTTGTATAATGAAGTGCTAGGAAAAATTGATACTTCAATGAATAGACACCTAGATGAATACAACACAGAACCTGAATATGTTTACATGGCTTATGTTAAGGGATTGCTACTTTTTGACAATTTACGTGATGTTGTTGGCAAAAACAAGTTCGAAGAAGCAATTCAAACTTATTACAAAACTTATGCTTTTCAAAATGTTACGCCAGAGCATTTAATTGGAATTTTTGAAAAAGTTTGCAAAACTGAACTTAAAAGTTACATTAATTCTTGGGTGGAAGGCAAGGTTGTAATAATTAGCATGAACTAGTTTAAAGCACAAAAATTTAATAAAACAAAAATAAAGTTTAGTTGATTTACTAAACTTTATTTGTTAAACTAATGTAGCATAAAAGGTAAAAAGCAAATGATGAAAGTTGTAACATTGTCTAGTTCCAGCAAAGGCAACTCTGTTTTAATTATGGGTGAGCAAACAAACTTGTTAATTGATGCTGGAATTAAGATGAGTAGTTTAATAGAAAAATTACAAATTTTAAATTGTGACCCAAACAGCATTAAAGCAATTTTATCAACTCACGAACATTCCGACCACATAAAATCTGTTGGAAGCATGATGCGAAAATTTGGTTGTATGCTATATGTTCATGCCGATGGCCACGATGCGGTTTTAAAAAAAATTGGACACGTTGATGAACGAAAGGTTGTAACATTTTATGATCAACCTTTTTGCGTGGGCGAATTTGAAATTAAATGTTTTCATTTGCCACACGATTCTGTTTCGTGTGTTGGGTTTGTTGTTAAGTGTGGTTCAAGCAAATTTGCCTATGCCACCGATTTGGGTTATGCAAGTGAAGAAACTGTGGAAAATTTGAAAAATTGCAAATTGGTAATTTTGGAAAGTAATCACGATGATAAAATGCTAATTAACAATCCAAACTATTCCGATTTTTTAAAACGCAGAATAATTGGCAGACGTGGGCATTTAAGCAATGTTGCCAGTGCAAAAGTTATTTGCACTCTTGCGCAAAACAATGTTAAGCAAGTGGTGCTTGCACACCTAAGTTTGGAAAACAACACTCCAAGTTTGTGTTATCAAACAGTTTGTGAATATTTGGAAGCAATGGGAATAATTCCTGGAACAAACATTAAAATTGATGTTGCACCTGCCCAGGCTATTGGAACTGTTTTTGTTATTAAATAAAAAACAACACAAAAGGCAGTTTGGTGGTAAATTTTAACACCTTAGTTTTAGAATATTGAAAGCAAAATTTAAACAACATAATAATATGGAAAACAAAGTTAAAAATTCAACCAAGTTTTTAATATTAATTATGTTGTTTTTTTGCTTTTTTGTGTGCGGTTGCAAAAATGGCAACGAAAAATTTTTTAGTGTTACAGAAAGCGAAAAAATTGAAAGATTATCCACCGAAAATTCCGAGCAATTGGCAAAAATTGTAAGCCCTGCAATTGTTGGAATTGAAAGTGCAAAAGGAACAACTGCAAGCATTGGCAGTGGTGTTTCAGTTAAAAGCGGCGGATATGTTTTAACAAACTATCATGTTGTTTCTAATAATGGCAAAATAACATTATATTTGCACGATGGAAAAACTTGTGAAGCCATAATGATTTATTCCAACCCAGATTTGGACTTGGCGGTTTTAAAAGCAAATTACGAAATTCCATATTTAACCATAAACGATGAAGATGTTTTTGTTGGGCAAGTTGTTTTTGCGGTTGGAACACCAGTGGCTTTGCAATTTAAGCACACATTCACAAAAGGAATTGTTAGTGCTACAAACCGAAAAATTAACATTGAACTTGTTAACAGCAATGTTAATGTTATGGAAAACCTTATTCAACATGATGCAAGCATAAACTCGGGCAATTCGGGTGGTCCGCTTTTAAATGTGTATGGTGAAGTTGTGGGCATTAATACCCTAAAAATTACTAATGCTGAAGGTATGGGCTTTGCAATTGGGGCAAAAGTTTTTAAAAACATAATTTCAAACTTGTAGTTTAAAATTGAAAATTTTTAACATTGTGGGCTAAAAATTAAAACCTAATAAGTGTTAAAACTTTAAAAACAACAAACAAAAAAGAACAATTTTGCTGTTCTTTTTGTTTTGTTTACTTAATATTTTATTTATTTAATATATAATAAATAATTTTAAAATTAGTTTTTTATGTGTTATAATTTTAGTTAGTAAAAAAAATATTTAGAATTATTAGGAAATTTTGAAGGATTAAAATGAAAAAAGAAAGTGTTTTAGCAGTGGAAAAAAGAAGTTGTTTTTCTGTTAAAGATAGTAGCATAAACTTTATGCTTGCGTTAATTGTGCCATTTGTTGCATCTTTGGCTTTAATTATTTTATTTATGTTTTTGGCAAGTGCCACAGGCAACAACTATAATGATTTTATTAAAACTGAATTTGTTGAAGTTGTAAATTTAATGTTCACTCCAATTGTGTTTTTCTTTATATATTTTATATACACAAAAAAATTTAGGTTTAATGTTTTTGAAGCATCTCAAATTTCCTTTAAAGTTAACCCGCTAAAAATTGTTGCTGTTATAATAATTGGCGTTGCAAGTGTGTTTTTAATTTCACCATTTATTTCGCTTATTGATTATGGTTTTTCGCTTATTGGTTACAACCCAGCAAACTCTTTGCCATATGTTATGAATAATGGTTGGCGATTTGTTTTGGGTGTTATTGCGATGGCAGTTTTGCCAGCAATTTGTGAAGAACTTTTGTTTAGGGGACTAATTTTTAGGGGATTACAATCAAAATTTAGTTCACATTTTGCTGTTTTAATTTCTGCTTTAATGTTCACACTTTTGCATGGCAGTTTGCAACAAACAGTTTATCAATTCATGCTTGGATTAATGCTTGGATATGTTATGCTATATGGCAAAAACATAATTTATCCAATGCTTTTGCACTTTGTTAACAATTTAATTGTTGTAATAACTTCGTTTGTTTACACATTAAACAATATTGATGTTGATGCGGAACCAATGTATGGCACTGCATGGGACTATGTTTATCCAATTTTGATGCTTATTTTGGCGGCTGTCATTGTTGTTGGTGCTATTTATTTGGTTCAATATTTAGATAAACAAGAACAAATTAAGAAAAACAGTTTGAAAGTTCAAAATAATAATGACAAAAACATAAGCAACAATCAAAATGCTGATGAACAAAACATAAATGATGAAGATAAGAATGCTTCAAAACCACAAACAAATAATAAAAAATCAAAAAATAAGGCAATAATTGTTAACGAAAATAGTATAATAGAAAGTAATAAAACTGAAAATTTGAATAAAACTGATAATTTAGAAAATTCAAATGAACAAACCAATGAAAAAGTTTTAAATGAAGATGTTAATTTGGAACTAACAAAAGAAGAAAAAATTTTTGTTTGGTGTTCAATTGGATTAGGATTGTTTTTGTGGATAACAAACACAATAATGCAATTTTTTGGATTATAAAATAAAACTTAAAGGGTGTTATGAAAAAGTCGAAAGTTTTTAAAGTTTACTTAATATATTTTATTTGCATGTTGCTTTTTTGCTTGCTAAGAATTGGTTCAAGTTTTGGCATGCTAGATTTTTTGCACCCTGATATTGCCGACATTGTTTACACTGCAATAATTCAAATTGGAATAATTTTGGTGTTGCCAATGTCGCTTTACACGTTGTTTTTACATAACAAAACTGGCTTTGTTGACACATTTAGAGATACGCAATTAAATGGGAAAATTAATTTTAAAGTAATTTTAATCTCCTTTGGACTTGGGCTTTTAGCATTTTTTGTTAACATTGCAATCTCAACATTGTTTAATGGCATATTGTCATTTTTTGGCTATTCTCAACCGGTTTCGGTTTCAACCGGATACGAGTCAATGTTCCCAAACTGGGCAACATTTTTAATTCAGTTAACCACAGTTGCAATTTTGCCTGCAATTTGTGAAGAATTTTTGCACCGTGGAGTGCTACTTAATGGGCTTAAAGAAATTGGAATTAAAAAGGCAATTTTAATAAGTTCGTTAATGTTTGGTTTGTTGCACTTTAACATTAATCAATTTTTCTATGCAACAATTTTAGGAATGCTTATGGCACTTGTTAGTGTGGTTTCAAAAAGCATTTATCCTGCAATGATTATTCACTTTACAAACAATGCAATTAGTGTTTACTTGTCCAGTGCCGAAAGTTATGGCTGGTTTGGAAAAAACTTTTATAACTACTTAAACAATTTTTTGCAAAGTAACAATGCATTTTTAACATTTCTAGCTTGTTTTGCCTTTTTGGTTTTGGTTGTTGTTTTGTTAATTTACTTAGTAAGCAAATTGTTCAGAATTTCAACCTTAAACAGAGTTCAAAAAGTTATTGACTCAATGTACACTGCCGATGACCGTGCAACAACAAACTCGCCAATTGTGATTGAAAAAAGCAAAATGTTGCAAGAAATGTTGGAAAACAACACAACATTAAACCTTAATTATGAAGAAATGAAAAGCCCAATTGATGTGGTTTTGCCAAAACAAAAAAACATATATAAGCCAACGCTAGAAGATAATTTGTTTTTAATATCTTCTTGCGTGCTTGGTGGGCTTGTAACACTGTTCACTTTCATTTGGGGGTTGTTATGATAAACCTTAATGTTGTTTGCGTTGGAAATGTTAAGGAAACAAGTTTTAAGGAAGCAATAAGTGAGTATTTTAAACGAATAACCAAATTTGCAAACATAAAAATTGTTGAAGTTAAGGAAGAAAGAATTTCTAAAAACCCAACAAAAGCAGAAATTGAAAATGTTGTGGAAGAAGAAGGTAAACGTATTTTAAGCCACATGCAAGGCTTTGTTGTTGTGTGCGATGGTGGTGGGAAAATGCTTACATCTAGGGAACTAGCAAACAAGTTAAAAAAGGTGGAAAGCAGTTTTAGCACCATAACTTTTGTTATTGGAGGAAGTTATGGCCTTAGTGATTTAGTAAAATCAAAAGCAAATTTATTGTTAAGTTTTAGTGCTTTCACTTTTCCACATCAATTGTTTAGAATAATGCTTTTAGAACAGATTTATAGGGCATACACAATTGTAAACAACATCACTTATCACAAGTAATTTAAGGTGAGTTAAGCATGAACGAAACAATCGAAAATAAAAATTATTTTATGAACATTGCAATAAATGAAGCAAAAAAAGCAGCAAAAAAGGGCGACGTTCCTGTTGGTGCTTGTGTTGTTTGCAACAACAAAATTATTGCAAAAGCCCACAACAAAAAAGAACTAAAAAAAAATGCAATTTTGCATGCTGAAATAATTGCAATTTCTCATGCTAGCAAAAAACTTAAAAGTTACAGACTTAACAACTGCGATTTGTATGTTACATTTGAGCCATGCCTTATGTGCGTGGGCGCAATTTTAAGTGCCAGAATTAACAATGTTTATTTTGGCGCATTTGACACAAGATTTGGTGCAAGCGAACAACTTGTTAACAACAAATTTAACCACACATCAAATTTTGAAGGTGGAATTTTGGAAAACGAGTGTTCAACTTTGATTTCAAACTTTTTTAAAAACATTCGAGAAAGTAAAAAAGATAAAAACAAAAATTAACTAAAATTCACTAAAATTTTTAAAAATTAATATTTAATTATGTAATAACAAAAATCAAGTTTAGGTTTTAGTTTGAAAATTTAAAAAGTTAAAACAATACAATAAAAATTTGGTTTTGGGTAACACTCATTTTTAGTGGTTACTTTTAACAATTAATAAATAATAAATTTGGAGGGGTGTGTTTTGGTTGAAACCACAACAAAATTAAAGGAAATAAAACTTGAAAACAACATGGTTCAAGTAATAATTTTTAAAATGAAAAATGCCGATGTGACACTACTTGAAAAACCAATGATTAACTGGGTTGAAGATGCAACAGAAAAGTTTGAAATAAAGGTTGTGGAATTTAGCACTTCCAAAACCGAATTTGAACAAATAAAAAGTGCAATAACCCAAAAACCATACACAATGGTGCTTTATTCTTTTTGCCCATTATTAACTCAAAAAAATGTGGAACTTTGCCTAGATTACGTGTTTTTTAAAGGAGAAAAAATAATAAAACTGCCACATGGATATGTGTTTGAAACAAGTTTTTTTAACACACTAAATAAATTTGAAAATATGCCTGAATTTAGTGCAGATGCCAGTGAATTTTTAAAAATTGAAACCGAAAACGAAATTGGTTATGCAACAGAAATTTTACAACGAAGAATTATTCAAAATTTAATTTTAAATGGCGTTAAGTTCATAAACCCATCAAATGTTGTTATTAATGCTTTTGCCTGCATTGAAAGTGGTGCAACAATTTATCCTTTCAACACTTTAAGTGGAGACACAGTAATAAAAAAAGATGCTGTTTTAAAGGAAGGCAACACCATTGTTTCAAGCGAAATTGGTGCAGGCACAGTTGTTGCAAACAGCATTATTAAAAACAGTACAATTTGTTCTAATTGCATAATTTATCCGTTCAACACCATTTTGGAAAACAGTTTTGTTGGTGCAAATTGCGTAATTAAAAGTTACAACAAAATTAGTAATGCTTATGTTGGCGAAAACACAAATATTGAAAGTTTTAATAACATTGGTAAGTAATTTTTTAGGAGTTAAAATGGCAAATAAAAACTTAAACAACAACAAAACCTATGCAACAAAAATTTTAGCAGGTTCGCTTATTGGCAGTTACAACAACTTAAATAACAGCGAAATTTGTGGCGAAATTTGTGCAAGTGACATAGCAAATAGTCAAATTAACAATGCCAAAGTGTTGCACAGTTATGTGCGTGGTGCATGCGTTCAAGAAAATTCACAAATTGGTGTTTTTGCACATTTAAGGGAAGGAAGCAACATAATGGAAAATTGCCGAATTGGTAATTTTGTTGAAACCAAAAAAGCGGTTATTAAAAGCGGAAGCAAGGTTTCGCACTTAACATATGTTGGCGATGCAATTATTGGCAAAAATGTTAATGTTGGTTGTGGAACGGTTTTTTGCAACTATAACGGAAAAATTAAACAACAAACAGTGGTGGGCGACAATGTTTTTATTGGTTCAAATTCAAACTTGGTTGCACCTTTGGTTGTGGAAGACAACAGTTTTATTGCCGCAGGAAGCACCATAACAGAGCCTGTGCCATCAAAGTGTTTGGCAATTGCAAGGGCAAGGCAAGTTAACAAGGAAAATTATTTAAAATAAAATTGTTGTGTTTTTTGTTTAATTTTTAAATTTATTGAAAACAAAATAAATAATCACTTATATATAAAAACCTAAAAACATTGCATTAAAATTTAAGCCACAATTTTTAGCGTATATATTTTTTAAGAAAAGTTTAATGCATTAAATTAACAATAATTAACACAAAAGGCAAAAAAAGTGTTATTATTAAAGTGTTATTATTTATATAGTAAAAATTTTAAACCATAGGAGAAAAACAATGATTGCAATTGTTGGGCTTGGAAATGTTGGACTAGCATACGAAAAAACCTACCACAACATGGGTTTTATGGCAATTGATAATTTTGCCAAAAAAAATGGATTTAAGTTTAACAAATCAAAATACGCAGGGTCTGTTGCTGAAGGCGTGTTTGATGGTGTTAAGGTGGTTTTGTTAAAGCCATCAACTTTTATGAATTTAAGTGGTCAAAGCGTGTTAAAAATGGTTAAAATGTTAAAACTTGACCTTAAAAACTTGCTTGTTATTTATGATGATATTGATTTGCCTGTTGGCACAATTAGAATTAGAAAAAGCGGAAGTGCTGGCACACACAATGGTATGCGAAACATTATTTCGCTTTTGGGCACAGAAAACTTTGCAAGGCTTAGAATTGGCATTGGCAGAGATGAAAAACTTAATCTTGCCGACTATGTTTTAAGCAAAGTTAGTGCTGAAAATTTTGAAAAACTAAACCCAGCATTTGAAAAATGCACAAACATTGTGGAACAATTTATAAAACTTAATGGTGATGTTGAAAAAATAAGGTTAGATTAATGCTAAAAAGTTTAATAAGTTCTTCTGGCAACTTAAACAAGTTGTTGCAAACAATTGAAAACCACATTCCAGTTAGCGTGTTTGGTGTGGGAATGCCAGAAAAAGTTTTAATATTAAACGAGTTTGAAGGCACAAAACTTGTTGTTTGCGTAAATGATGAGGAAGCCATTTTACTTAATGAAATCCTTGAAAGTGTTGGAAAAACCACAAACTTGTTGCTTAACAATTTAGAAACTGATGTTTCTAATTTTTCTTCATTTTCACAAATAAATTTGCTAACCACACTTCAAAACATTGTGTTTAACAATGTGGAATATGTTGTTTCATCTCCAAATGCACTTTTAAACAAACTTCCAAGCGTTAATTACGTTAAAAATTTGAGTTTAAATTTGGAAGTTGGAAAAAAATATAACGCAAAATTCCTTATAAAAAAACTAACCCAAATGGGTTATAAACGGGCAGATGTTGTAACTGATTCGTTGCAATTCAGTTTTAAGGGCGACATCTTAACTTTGTATCCAATAAACTTTGAAAATCCAATTAGAATTTCGTTTTTTGATGACGAAATTGAGTTTATTAAAAGTTTTTTAATTGAATCACAACAGTTGCAAACAAGTTACGATAGTGCCTGTGTTTACAGTGTTAATTTTTTAACCGAACAAAAAACAATCAACTTTGAAAAGTTAAAGTTTCAGTCACGTGAAGCCGAAGAAAATTTTAATGAAATTAAGTTTGAAGTGCTAAAAAGTGTTGAAGATGGAGTTTTGCCAGTTTGGGCAATGCCATATTTTAACGATTTTAATCATAGTTTGTATGAATTTTTTTCCGACGAACTAATTGTTTTTGACAATCCAAAATTAATTTTGAACAAACTAACAGAGGTTGTTAAGGAAAACAAAAGTTTAATAAAAGAAAAAATTGAGTTAGGAAAACTAACGAACACACACAAAAATTTTTATTTTGATGTGCCACAACTAACCGAATTTGGTGGCTTAAATGCTGGGCTTGTGGCATTTCAAAACCTAAACAATGCCAACAACATTTTTAAGCCAAATGCCGTTTTTTCAATTAAAACAACACCGCAAATTAATTATGGCTACAACAAAACAACCATTTATGATGATGTGGCAAGAAACATAATGCTTGGCTACACGGTTATAATCTTTGCCGAAAACAAGGAACTAGCAAGCAAAATGGCTGGCATGTTTTTACCAAAAAATGTTTTAACTTGCACCATAAATTCAATTAGTCAAGTGCAAAAAAATTGTGTTAATTTGTTAACAAAATCCAGCACAATTTCTTGCTGTTTTAACGAAGAAAAATTAATTATTATTGGGCTAAAAAACATAAAACAAAACAAAAAAGTTAATTCGGCAGTTTCCAGTTTTAACAACTTTTTGCCCGAAGTTGGCGACTATGTTGTGCACAACACATATGGAATTGGAAAATGCGTTGGCATTACAAAACTTAATGTTAATTCCGCTCAAAAAGATTACATTGAAATTGAGTATAAAAACAACGACAAACTTTTTTTGCCTGTTGAAAACATAGATTCCATTTCAAAATATGTTGGTGGCGAAAAACCAAAACTTAACAAACTTGGTTCAACAGAGTTTTTAAAAACCAAACAAAAAGTTAAGGAAGGCATTAAAAAATTAACTTTCGACCTTAAAAAATTGTATGCCGAACGTAGCCAAGTTAAGGGCATTGAATTTCCGGCAGATGATGAAATTCAGGAAGAGTTTGAAAAAACTTGTCCGTTTAATTTAACCAACGACCAAGACCGTGCTGTTATGGAAGTTAAAAAGGATATGCAAAGCAAAAAAGCCATGGATAGGCTTATTTGTGGCGATGTGGGATTTGGTAAAACCGAAGTTGCTTTGCGTGCTGCATTTAAGGCAATTATGGCAGGTTATCAGGTTATGCTTTTGTGTCCAACAACCATTTTAAGTGAACAGCATTACAACACCGTAATGGTTAGAATGAAAAATTTTGGAGTTAGAGCAGAGTGTTTAAACAGGTTTAAAACAAAAGCGGAAACAACAAAAATTTTAAAGGATTTGGAAAGTGGCGAAATAGACATTATTGTTGGCACACACAGGCTTCTTAGTGCCGATGTTAAAACAAAAAATTTGGGTCTTTTAATTTTGGATGAAGAACAACGTTTTGGTGTTGAGCATAAGGAAAAAATTAAACGACTAAAAAGTAACATTGATGTTTTAACATTGTCGGCAACGCCAATTCCACGCACCATGCATGCTTCCTTAATTGGCATTAAAGATATTAGCGTTATTGAAACACCGCCAACAGGCAGAGTGCCAGTTATAACAGCAGTTACGGAACAAAGCGATGATGTTATTTTAAATGCAATAATGCGTGAACTTAACCGTGATGGACAAGTTTTAATTGTTTATAACCGAGTTGAAACAATTTATGAGTTTTGTGCACACATCAAAAATTTGGTGGGCGAAAACGTTTCAATTGATGTTGCACATGGGCAAATGGATGAAAAAACACTGGAAAATGCAATTTTAAATTTGTATAATGGCAAAACTCAAATTTTAATTAGCACAACATTAATTGAAAATGGTGTTGACTTGCCACGAGCGAACACTTTAATTGTTATTAATGCCGACATGTTGGGGCTTGGTCAACTTTATCAGTTAAAAGGCAGAATTGGCAGAAGCGATAAGCAAGGATATGCAATTTTTTGCTATGACAAATCAAAAATGCTTTCCGAAGAAGCCTATAAAAGGCTTGGTGCCATTGTGGAATATAGTGGGCTTGGAAACGGGTTTAAAATTGCCATGCGCGATTTGGAAATTAGGGGCGCAGGAAGCCTGTTTGGTGCCGAACAAAGCGGACACATTGAAAGTGTTGGATACAGCATGTATTTGTCGCTGTTAAGTGAGGCGGTTAAGGAACTTAAAGGCGAAAAAACAAATGTGGTAAGTGATGTTAAAATTGACTGTTACTTTGACGCAAACTTGCCAAACTATTATGTTGAAAACACATCAAACCGCATTGAAATTTACAGCGAAATTGCAAAAATAAATTCAAAACAAAAAGCCGATGAGTTTTTAAGTAAGATAGAATTTAATTTTGGCGAAGTTCCAAAAGAAGTGGAAAATTTGGTGTATGTTGCCCGAATTAAAAACAGTTGCCCAAGTTTTGTTAAAAGAGTTAGCATAACACCAAACAGTTCAAACATTTATTTTAGTTATTCAAACGAAGAAATTTTGAAAACATTAACGCAAATTTTGGCAAACACAAAAAATCAAATTGTATTAAATTTAGAAAATTTGCCAATAATTACAATAAAAAACGACACCAAATTGTTTAATACCTTAGAAAACGTTGAAAATGTTTTAAACTTACTTAGCAAAAACGAAAATAAATAATTTTAATTATTTGCAATAAAACATTAAATTTGGTACAATACCTAAGACTTTATTATTAATATTAACTATTTTATGGAGCAATAATGAAAAAATTTATAACCTACATCTTCTCGCTATTGTTTTGTGTAACAATGTTTGCGGGTTGTAGTTTAATACAACTTAATCCAACCAAATATTATTCTCAAACAGTTGCTCAAATTGTTTATGATAAAAACAACAAAGTAAACTTTGCCATGAAAGATTTGTTGGAAGCATATAAAAACTATGGCTATCAGTTGCAACAAAACAATTCAACACTGTCAAGTGAAGATGCGCTAAAACAAACAGCTGAACTTATGGTTCAACGTTATATGTTGGTTAAAGAAATTAAAAATCAAATTGGTGAACTAACCCAAGGTGAAAAGAATGTTTTAATGCGTGAAACCTATGAACACATAAACACAACTCTTGCTTCATTAGAAGATGAAATTAGGGTTGAATGGGATAGGGTTGTAAACGAAGATGATAAAGAAGAAGATTCCAGCACCGAAGAAGAAGGCCCAACAGAATATCAAGAATATAAACCAACAGTTGAAAGAGTTTATTACGAAGAAGAAGTTAATGACGTAACAAAATATAAAAGCAAACTTGTTAGGGTTGAAGAAGAAAAAGAACCAGAAGATGAATCTGACCCAGGCAAATTTGTTCAAAACATAACAGATGCCGATGTTAGTGCCGAAGCATGGAAACGTTACATGAAAACTTTGCAAAAAAATAATGAAGAACTTGGCATTAAACTAAGCGATGAAAAAGCATTTCAAGAAGAAATTAACAGAATTTATGGTGTTTTGGAAGAAAACAAATACATTTCAAAATATCAAGAACATCTAACCAAAAACTTAGAAATTGATTCAAAAAGTGTTGTTGAAAGTTACAAACAAAAATATAAAAGAGATTACGAACTATATTCCAACAACGAAAGTGCATATCACACAGCAATGGCAAATGATGCATCAACTGTTTATTATCATCCAAACAGTGGTAACGAATATGTTTATGTAACTCATGTTTTGCTAGGATTTTCTGATGAAACACTTGCAGAAATTGAAACTTTGGAAAAACTATATCAATCAAACAGCATTGAAAAAAGTGTTTATGAAGCAAAATTAAAACAACTTCAAAACATTGAAACAACAATGATTGATTATTACGATGAAAAAGGCAACAAAAAACAAATTTCAGCACAACTAGCATATGAAGAAATTTTAAATAATGTTTCAAAATATGACAAAGATGTTAATTTTGAATTAAGAGCAAAAGAATTTAACAAATACATTTACAAATACAACACCGACAAAGGCATTTTAAACAGAGATTTTGCTTATGTTGTTAACCTAGACACCAATGTTAAAGACCAAATGGTTAAACCATTTGCCGATGAGGCAAGAAGACTTCAAAAAGAAGAAGGTGTTGGGGCTATGAGTGAACCAATTTTAACTGATTATGGTTATCACATAATTTTAAATTTGGGTCCAGTTACAAATGTTGTGGAATACAATAACATTGACAACTTAACATGGGAAGCATTATATAATGTTAAAACACAACCATCATCGGAAAAAACTTTGTTCCATGTTGAATATGATGCATTAAATTCCGATGAAACAAAAGTTAATGCAATTTTAACAAGTTTGGTTAATGACTTGGCTGCACAAGTTGAAGTTGTAAACTATTGGGAAAAAAGATATTTAACTTTGTTAAAACAACAATAATTATTAAAAAAAACAAGCAAAAATGCTTGTTTTTTTGTTTATAATTAAACATTAAAACTTATTCGTTTGACTAACAAATTTTGGTTTGATAAACTTAATTAGTGGAAACAATGTTGTTCCAAAACTTTTTAACGGAAAAAATTATGCCTCTAAAAAATAAGGAAACAAAACTTAATGAATCAAAAAATAACACATGGAGAAGTGTTTTCTTTTTTAATGATAGGCAATCAAATAAAAAAATTAGCGTAAAATTAAGTACATCAAAGCAACTTAAAAGCAACAAACCAATTAAATATTCAACAGTTTTCATGCTTGATAAAACAAATTTAAAAGTTACAGATGAAGACATTGAACTTCCAAAAGAAAACATTATAACTGAAACCTTAAAGGAAGCAACAGAAAAGGTTGAAGAACAAAAATCGAGCAAATCAAAATGGTTTAACTTAGCATTTTTTGTTATTAACATTTTGGTTTTGACAATTGTTTTAATTTATCAAGGTAACACACTGGGTGTTGAATCGCTGGATGTGTTAAAGGAAAATGCCAAAATAAGCGTTTTAATTTATGCGTTTTTATTGTTTGGCGTAATTATGCTTTTAGAAACTTTAAGAACCCATATTTTGCTTTATAAGGCAACAAAGCAAACCAGACTAATTTTGTGTTACAAAGCGTCTGCAATCAGTCGTTATTACGATTGCATAACACCATTTGCAACAGGTGGTCAACCTTTTGAAATTTTCTATTTAAACAGCAGGGGTGTTCATGGTGGCATTGCAACGGCTGTTCCACTAACAAAATCAATTTTTGGAAGTTTATCTTTCATTTTGGTTTCCTTAATTGTTTTAACTTGTGGTGCTGATTTGTTTGGTGCCGACCAACATGTTATTATAACTTGGGGAATTATAAGCTTAGTTATTTCGTGTTTAATTTTGCTTGTTTTAATTTTGTTTGCAATAAGCAAAAAAACCATGCCTAAAATTTTGATGTTCTTTTTAAAATTGGGTTACAAAATGCATCTTGTAAAAAACTATCATGTAACATTTAACAAATGCATGCGAACAATTTTGGAATATCAAAAAAGTTCTAAGTTTTACATCACAAATTGGTGGGTAACGCTGTCTTCAATTTTAATTTATTCAATGATTATAATTGTTAAAGCATTAATTCCGTTCATGCTATATTGGGCATTTAATGATGTTGTTTCTGGGCAAATAATGCTTGAAATTTTCAGCAAATTCATTTTGGTTGAACTTGCCACAAAATACATTCCAATTCCGGGTGGAACAGGCGTTGCAGAAATATCGTTTTCAGCATTGTTTGCAAGCTTATTTAATGATGGAACGCTTTTCTGGGCAATGTTGTTCTGGCGAATTTTGAACTACTTTATTTACTTATTTCAAGGAATTATTGTTATTGTTTATGATTTTGCTTATGGAAACAAGAAAAACAGAGCAAACAAAATTAACATAATTAAAAAAGAAAAAGAAATAATGGAACGAACCAAACGTTTAAAACTAGAAAAACAACAAAATTCAAAACAAAAATAAACAAAAAAAAAGATGTGAAGGTTAGTAGATTTTGAAACTAGCAGAATATTTGAGACTAGCAGAATAAAAATAATAAAAGGAGTTCTACTTTTTAAAGTAAAACTTTTTTTATAATAAGTTTCAAAAATAATAGACTAAGGTTAAAATATTTTGAAACTAGAAAAAAGACTATCAAATTATTAAATTGTATGTTATAATTAAAACATAGGAGTAAAAAGTGAATTTTATAGTAGATAAACGAACAGAGTTGATGAGCATTGTTTTAGCATTGTCGCAAGGAAATGAATATATTGAAGAACACTTTTCTTTTGACATTAAAGATGAATATAGACAACTAGCATATAATCACTTTTCCAAGTTCAAAAATCACAAAGCTGTTGCACTAGCCAAACAAATAGCCAAGAATGTTGAAGGGTTTAATTTTGATAACCCAATTAGATTAGCATTTGCATTAAACAAACAATTAAAATTTGATGGTAAAATAGAAAAATATTTATTGCAAGAGCTTGAACACGAAGAACTATTAAAAGAATTTATGTGTAAAATCGTTAATTTTGCAAAAGATAGCAATTTTAAAAAATTCTATATTGATAATTATGTTTACTATTCTTCTAAAATTGAAGAATTAAAGCAAATGTTTAATACAGATCTTTTTATTTATGAATTGCAAAAATTTTTAAAATATAAAATTCAAGATAATTTTGTTGTAAATATTATTCCAATGTTAGCTAATGCTAATCATGGATTTAAAGTTAACAATAATAATTTTGCCAATATTGGTATGCTAAGCGAAGACTTTAAAACGATTGATAAATTCAATAACGGAACAATTCATACAATTATCCACGAATTTGGACATAACTTTGTGAATTGCTACACCGATAACAATCAACTACAAATACCAGATGAATTAAGAAACAAACTCAAAAATATGGGATATGGAAATCCAATTTCTTACCTTAACGATACAATCGTTAGAGCAATTACAATAAGATTAAGAGAAAAGATAGAAGACATTGATACTCAAAAGTTCTTTGACACAGAAAATAAATTTGGATTTGTTTATGTTGAAAAAATATATAAAGAGTTGCTTGAATATGAAAGCCAAACGACTTCTTGGAAAGAATATATTCCTAAATTATTAGAATCAATTACAAGAAAAGAAGAAAACAATAAAACATTATAAAAATGGCAGTTAAACGTGTGCTTGTCTTGATACAAGTGCTTCGCTTCGCTCCAGCAGACAAGCACACGCAAATAATCTAATTGTGTTGCAAAAAGAGCGGTTGCTGGCAGGGCGTAACGCAATCCGCTCTTTTGCTTTTTTGTTTTCTTCTCTCTATTTTCTAGTGTAAGCGAATATTCTTTGTTGTCAAGGTTAAAGTGCATGTCAAAAGATTTGTAGATGTTGTGTTTCTCACGACAACCTATGACAACGACAGAAGTATTCGTTTTTTTTTGCAATTAAGAGAGTTAGGTGTAAAAAGAGAAACATAGACGATTTTTTTGTCTATGTTTCTCTTTAATATTCTGCTAGTTTCAAAAGTAAGTGACTAATATCACATCTTTTTTAATTTTATAACATTAACACAAACTGCAACACGAGTGATTGTTTTGTTATTCTAATTATTTTGTTGTTAAATATGTTTTAAAATGTTTTAAAATATGAGTTATTAAATTTGGTAAGTATTAATTGATGCGTCTTATTGTTATGAATTAAAAGGCACTGTGCGGTTTGTGTGGTCATAAACTTGCTTTGCATCAAACAAATGAGCGTAATAATCGCCAAACTGCCTTAATGTTCTACCATCAATTGGTTTTCTGTCCATAAACAATGTATGGGTGTCTTTTGTTCCAATTGGCACATAACTAAAAAATGTTTTAGCGCCCACTCCACAAAATAATTCAAAGCCAGAATCTAACAAAAGTTTGTGTTTGTAACTAATGTTGCCATCATCGGTTGTAACTTCCCATTCACCGTATGGATACACATAAATGTTTGTTTTGCCGATGATTGGCTCAACTTCATTTTGCCAACTGTTAACTTCTTTTGCAAATTCCATATCACTTATTTTTTTCATATGGTAATGGCCATATGAGTGGCAGGCAAATTTCCAACCTAAATCTTTTAATCTGTTAACAACTTCTTGTGCTTTTTTAATTTCAAACCTGCTTGTGGCATTAGATTTTTGAGTTCTATAACCCAAAATTCCATCGTAACCAGTTAAGCAAATTAAACCTTTTGCTCCATTATGGCTAAAATCTGGATATGTTTTAACAAAGTTTTCTAAAATTGGAATAAACTCGTTGTCGTAACTAACACGCTTTGCAATTGTTTGTTTTGATGTGTAAGTGGCAATGTTGTTGTTTCGGTCTAAAATAATTTTGTCAACCATGCCTTTGTTTTTCTTTTTGCTGTCGTAATTGCAATCGTCAAAAGAAAATATTAGTGGTTTTTTGCCTGCTGGCAAATATAGTGTTTTCTTTTTGCAAACACCATTAACATTTTCATAAACACTGTTAATATCAACCAAAACATAGTTATTGTTGTAAAGCGACAATAATATTTTTTTAAACTCACTTGGTGTTAAGCAATCACGGTCAAAATCGGTGCTAAGTGGGTTTTTAGGGTTTAATGCCATTTCAGGGAAAGCAAGCAGGCAGTGTGTGAATAAGTGTTCAACTTCGCCATTGTAAGCAACCAAGTTTTTGCTTTTAATTTGGTTTGTGTTGTATGTAATTAAGGCATTAATGTTTTCATCATCTATATAATATTTTTGTCTGCTATTTAACAGGTTTAATGCAAAGGCATAATCGCCACCACTTGAATATGCGTTTGCTTCATCAATTAAAATTTTTTTGTATTCCTTCAAAAGTTCCTTAAATTTTAATGAATTATAGTTAATCAGGGTCATATCAACATTTTCAATTTGTTCTAGTGCATTAAACGCCTGTTTATATTCTTTTTGATCAATTAAATTAATAACATTTTGAATTTCATAATTTCGTTGTAGTTCTGCGTTCATTGCACTTTGTGGTGAACAGTTCGTTTCACCAACAAAAAAAATCAAACAAGCAAAAATTGTGTAAACAAGCAAAATCACTTTTAAAATTTCAGTTTTATTTTTCACATTTGTCATATCAATCACCTTTTTTGTTAGTATGTTTAATTTTAATTAAATTATTATTTTATCTTTTAACAAAAATTTAAACACTAAATCTTTTTTTTAAACAAAATCTGTCACTCAATTTTATTTATTGATAAATAATAATGTTTTAAAATTATTACTGATGGAGAATTTTATGGAAATTTTTAATGGTGATAATGCAAGTGAAAAAGTTTTAAAGTTAATAAACAATAAATATAAATTGTTTAAAGTGTTGCTTTTAAACAATATTGAACTAAACAAGCAATCTCAATTGTTTTTGGAAAAGTTGCAAAGCATGGTTAAAAATTTAGAAACAATAAAATTGCCCAGCAACATACAACAAGGGGAACTTGCAACAAGTTTAATTTTGCCAAAAATAACCGAAGATGTTGGACTTATTATTGTTGTTGGAAACGTGAGTCTTAAAAATGTTGTTTTAAGTTTGAACACAAAGGTTAAAACTTTGCTGGTTTTAACAGAACCAAATTTGTTACTTTTTGATGAAAAACTAACTTATGTTTTGGCAGATACAAAATTAATTAATTGTTCAAACAAAGCACTTGCATCGTGCTTAGGAACATTGTGTTCCAACTGTTTTTACATTTTGGAAGAGGTGTTTAACAAGGCGGTTTACTTAAAGGAAATTAACAGTTCAAAACTTTTAGAAATAGAAAATTGCATGCAAAGTTTAAGCATGATTCCAAGTTCGGTTTTAAAAAGTGAAGTTGGAAAAACCATTTTATTAAAAATGTGTTTAAAGTTGTGCGAAGTTGTTAACTTTGAGCATTTCGAAAATTGTTTTGTTTTCAAACTTGCTAACAACATAAAAAGCATGTCAAAACACAAAAACTTGTTGTTGGGCGAAAGCCTTATGATTTCAAACGTTGTTGCATTTAAACTTTTAAAATCGTTAATTGAAAGTAAAAATATTAACTCCCTGGTTGGTTTTAGTTGTTTTTCCAGGCTTAAAAACTATAAAAAATATTGCAACAATTTTTCACTTAGCAAAGTGGCAGAAAGTTTTTTTGTTGATGACAATTTGCAGAGCCACATAAATAATTTCTTTAATGTTAAAGCATCGTTTTCGGTTGTGTTTTATACTTACTTTGATTTAACCAGCAAAATGCTTAAAGAGTTTAAGGAAATTTATTTTGATAAAGGCATTGGACTTAATAAATACTTAGATACTAATGTTTTAACTAATGCTGTTAACATAATTCCAGAAAGTTGTTTGGAAAATTGCTTTGCAACATTTATTAGAGATGTTGGTTTGCTTAATAAATTTTAAATAATTGTTTAACTTAATAAAAAGTTGTCAATCCTTTCAAATAGAGAATGTTTGAAAGGATTTTTTTATATGAAAAAACTATGTGTTTTGTTTTTAATAATTGTGTGTGTTTTAAGTTTAAATTTTTTGCAGGAGCAATTTTTGCAAGATGTTTTTTATGATAACTTTGAAACCATATATTTAAATTTAAATTCTCAAAACAACAAAATTGTTGGTGGTGAAACAATAAAAAACGGAACAGGCGAAATTGTTAAATTAAGTAGGTCAGAGTATTTTAATAATGCTAAGTACATAACCACATTTGCAGGTGTTAGTTTAGTGATTAAAAATTTAAGTGTTGAAGAAGTGGTAAAAAAACTAAATTTGAAAATTGTTGATTCATATGAAATAAACAATTTAAAAGTTGTTGTGGGTTATTCAAACAAATTAAGAAGCACCTTGTTTTTAAATAATAAAAAATTTAATGTTCAAATTGCTTATGATAATAATTTTATTTTGGTAGGTAATCCATTAATATTGCAAGGTTTTTAAACATTTTATGTATAAATAAATTTTATGTGGCAATTATTACAATAACAAATTTTTAAAGGAGTGAAAAATGAGAGAAAAAACAAATAAAGAAGTGGTAATTAATTTTTTAAAGAAGTATGGGTACATTATTGGTTTGTCAATAATTATGCTTGCACTTAGCATTATTCTTATAGTTTTTGCCAATAAACCCCAAGCAAATGACAATAATCAACCAGTAAACACCGACCCTGTAACTTTTTATAGTCCATTACTTAACTTCACAGTTGCAAAAGATTACAACGATAAAAACTTGGTTTACAACACAACTTTAAAGCAATGGGAAGCACATAAAGGTGTTTGCTTTACAGCCCCAGAAGGCAGTGATGTTTTTGCGGCACTAGATGGTGTTGTTGAAGATGTTTACACAAATCATTTGGATGGAACTGTGGTTGTGCTTAGCCATAACAATAACTTAAAAACATATTATTCAAGCTTAGCAAAAGATGCACCTGTTAAAAAGGGTGACACTGTTAAAAAAGGTGATGTTATTGGCAAAATTAGCAACACTGGTGCAAACGAGTTAAACCTTGGCAACCACTTGCATTTTGAAGTTACTGAAAACGATGTTAAAGTTGACCCTTCTCTTTATTTAGACCTTGGCAACAAATAAACTTGCGTAAATTTATTAATATGATTTAATTTATTAATCATTAAAAAATTTAACAAACTTTAAATAATTTTTAAGTTTCAAGTGTTAAAATAATAAAACTTATAAAACTGGTTAAAGTGTTAGTTTTTTAAACTGTGACAAAATTTAATTTTATTTACTTTACAAAAGTTTTTTAAGTTTTTATAATATTTGTAGTTATTATTTTGGAGGAAAGCATGACACTAGATAGAATTAAAAGTTTGTTGTCAAGTCAACTTGGAATTAAAGAAGATAGAATACAACTTAAATCAAGAATTTTAGAAGATCTTGGTGCAGACTCATTAGATTTGGTTGAACTTCTTATGACACTAGAAGATGAATTTAATGTAACTGTTAGTGATGAAGAAGCAGTAAAATTAAAAACAGTTGAAGACATTGTTAAAATTATTGAGGCAAATCAATCTAAGTAAAAATTGTTAACCAGCTTGGTTAACTTTTTTTAGTTTTAACTAATGCTATTTGATTTTGTCTTTAAAGTAAAAATATAAAAAATTAAACAGATAAATTGTTGGTGTTTTATAAGAATAACAATTTGGTGCATAATGTAATAATTTGTCGGAACTTGTCATACACATAAGTAAATTTTAAATTATGAGGTGTGTATGACTGCATTAACCAGACCAGAAGTTTTAGGCAATTACATTGCCAAGCACAATGCAACAATAAGAGAAACTGCAAGGGTTTTTAACATAAGCAAAAGCACGGTGCACATTGATGTTTCAAAAAAACTGAAAAAAATTAATTTAATGTTATATAAACAAGTAAAAACAATTTTAGACATCAATTTTAAAGAAAGAAACATTAGGGGCGGGAATGCAACAAAGAAAAAGTATGAACTGTTAAAAAAACAAAATCGGTGCTAACCGATTTTTTTGTTTTTTGTGCTAAATTGTGCTAAATGTAACTTTTTTTTAACCTTGTTGTTTTTATAAGGTTTTAATAAATTTTTTAAACACCACCCCAAGTTGTTTGACAATTATATATAAAAAAAATATAATTAGCCGTAGAAGGAATTATATTATATTATATATATAATAATATTTTTGCGAAATTTTGTTTATAATAAAAAAAAACGGAACAAAAAAAGTAACAAATGAAATGTGGAGAAATACAATGGTTAAAAAATTAAGTGCACTTATTTTTGCAGTATTTGGTTCAGTTTTAATATTGTTTGGTTGCGGTGACCCATATAAGGACTTAAAACTTGATGTGTCCACCAGCAACATTGTTTTGTACTTAAATGAACCTTCTAGTGATGAAAGTGAAGATGTTCCTGAGATAGGCGACACAGAAACTGGTTCGGATACGGAAACAGATGTTCCAGAAGATAATCCAGTCGACACAGTTTCATATCCATCAGAAACTTCATTTGTTATCAAGGTTTCGGGAACTGGCAAAAATGTTAGTGGGGAAATTAACATTGAGCAATATGCAATTAATGGTGTTCAAGACATTGTTTCAATTGAACCAATAACAACCGACACCACAAGCCGAGATGGTGCAAGATATAAAGTAACAGCAGTTCGACCAGGAAGTGGAACAATTGTTGTTCAAACAAAAGAAGGAAACAAACGCCATGAAATTAATGTTTCGGTTTATGTTCCAATTAAAGGTGTAAGTTTTATTGATGGTCCAAAAGCAGTTAAATATGGCTCAACTGTTGATTTAAATCAATTTTTAACTTTTGAACCAACAGACACCAACCAAAAAGAAATGAAATTTTACATAGAAGATAATTTCAGTTCAGGTTCCATTTCAGATGAAACAGGAATAATTGAAACAACTTATGCAAAAATTGAAAATGGAATTTTAACTTCCAAAATTAGTGATGCTTATCCTGTTAATGTTAGCGGACAGAAATATGTTAGAATTTATGCTATTTCTCAATTTAACCCTAATGTTAAAACAGAAGTTATTGACCTTCCTGTGTTAAATATTGTTGAAGAATCGGACATAACTTTAACTGCTCAAATGGAAACAAACAATTTAACACTTTCAAAACTTTCAAGTGGATATTATGAAATTGTGTTAGGTCACAACATTCCAGACAACAAATTTGTTTATTCTCGTGATGTAACTTTGCAAATTACCGATGAATACACAACCGACCAACAATATGTTATTTCCACAAATTACAATTCAAACACAACATCCAATTCCATTTTTGAAATGGACAGCAGTGATGAACAAGCTCGTTATAATTATTCTGGTCCAAAGGAAAATTATCCATACAAAAAATTAAGTTTTTCACAATTAAAAACAGGAAATGATGTTGTTGAAGTTTACATTGATCGTCGTGGCTATGAAGGGTTGTTTACAATAACATTAAAAATTAGAGTTACTGTTAAGGATTTTGCAACTTCACTTAGTGCCACAGATGAAAATGGCGTAAACGCTATAACAAATGGCTTGGTTGTTTACAATGCCTATGGCGGAAGTTCGCTTGGAACAGGTGTTGTTGTTGCTTTAAGCCCAAATGTTAATAATGCATACAAAGTTAGGGTAACACTTTTAGATGTTCCTGAAATTAATGGTGTAAGTGGAATTACAATGCAACTTGTTAACGCAAGTGAAATTGCAAACAATTCACTTGTTGATTCTGGAACAATGATTTTCTTAAAACACAATTTTGATTATGAGCAACTTATGGAAATTGTGCAATCTGACACAAAACCAAAATTGCAAATTTCATACACTTATAATTTGGCTCCAGTAACAGGAATGCAAGGTTATGATGACTACATTATAACTGAAACAATTGAATTAAATTTAAAAGCAGGCGTAACTGATATTAGAATTCCTGCCGAAAATCAAGAAATTAAAATTAATGCAGTAACTGGTTTGGCAGTAAACCAAATGCAAACCCTAGAACAATCTTTGCAAAATGCTGTTATGGCAGATGATGACACCACAACCGATGATGGTGAAGATGGTGGCGAAGGCGATGATGAAGAAGAAGTAAATGAAATTATTTTGGCAACAATTGATAATCAACCTGCAAACCTTCAAGAATTAATTTCTAGCATTAAAGTTTTAACTGTTAACGGAAACAGTTCTAACATGGATGCAATGAACAACCAGTTCTTTAACATTGTTTACAAAGAAGGACCACTAATTGGTCAATATAACAGATTGGTGCTAGAACCAAAACTTCAAGCCGATCAAGCAAGAATTGTTTTGGAAATTAAAACCAATAACAACATAACAAAAACTGTTGTTGTTGACATTTTTGTTCCAATTGTGTTTACAACAGCCGATCCAAATCAGTTTGATGTTGAAATTTATAATCAAAATGAGGTTGGAACATACATTTATGATGTTTTATATGGATCATATAAAGTTGTGTTGCGTGATACACTTAGCATAATTGATGGTGATTACGAATTTTCAGATGAAGAATTGCCACTTGTTTTAGACACATACAAATATCAAACAGTTGACACATTAACTTTGTCGGTTGACAGCCGTGTTGGGTTGAATTTTTATAACTATGTTGTTTTAAACAACGATTTGGGTGAACCAAAAATTACACGCGTTAACTATAACTCAAACGTAACTTTAACACAAAACAGGGAATATTACACCGTTGAATATGAAACAATTAATGGTGTTAGAGTTCCATTTATTGTAACTAAAAAATTAAAAACCAACCAACCTCAAATTGTTGAAGTTAGGGTTGTTGGATATGATAACGAAGGAAATGAAGTTACACTTACAAAACAAATAAATTTGAACATCATTGAACCAGTAACCAGCATAACTTTAAACCCAATTTCTTCTTCACTTTACACAGCTGATTCTTTGGGTGCATTAAAACTTGATGGAAGCAAACTTAAATTTAATGTTAGTGTTCGACCAGCAAATGCAAGTTTTAACTCAAATGATGTTACATACAGTTTTAGAAATGATGTGCTATATTCCTTGGTTGGAAACACAAGAACTTTTGAAATTAGAGTTGAACATTTAATTAGTTTAGATCCAAAAACTGGCGAGGTTCAAGCGGAACTTAACCAGGAAGCAATTAGGCAACTTTTGGAAGAATATTCCATAGATTCTGGTGTTTCAATTCCTTATGACCAAGTTATTAACAGCATTTTTGCAAATAATGTTATTGTAACTTTTTATGCAACTTTGCAACAATATGAAAAACCTGCAATAACTGCAAGTTCAACAATAACAATTCAAAATGCAACAAAAGTTGAAAAAATCATTCCTTCAACCAGTTCAACAGGTGTTTATTTTGACATAAGAAAAACACAAGATCCAAACTATGTCGGTGAAACAATAACATTTAATGTTTTGCCAACTGATGCATATAACAAAACTTTAATTGTTAATGTTGGCGATGAAAGTGTTGTTCAAATTGTTTCTGGTGTTGACAGCAACAACAGATTAATTGGAAACAGCATAACAATTAAGCCAAATTTGAATGCGGGCAGAACATATATTAGGGTTGCAGCCGAAGATAGTTATGCAATTAATGCAAACACAGGCATTGCAACTCCAGCAAGTTATTTAGACATTTCTGTTCGTGTTGCAGATGGAACAAAACAATATCCATTTGAAATTAAAAATGCTAATGAGTTTTTAAACATTGCTAACGACTTTGTTAAAAATTCTAGTGGGGTTTACACTAATTCATACTATTATGTGTTAACTCAAACTTTCTCAATTGCAAACCTAAATTTTGGACCATTTAACGGTGTGTTTAATGGTGGTTTAAGTGGCAACTTTGTGTATGATGTGGCAGGCATAAGTTATAGTCAGCAAAATGCAATTAATGGCTTAACAATGAATGTTGATGTTACTCCAACAGTTTCAAGTGGTGACCAAAATGTTTACTACTATGGAATATTTAAGGAGTTGGGAACATCTGCCGAAATTGAAAACTTAATTTTAAACGATGTTAACCTAAACTTTAACATAACAAAAAATGATGCATTTACCGATGAAATTAACATTGGCACAATTGCAGGCGTTAACTATGGATTAATTTCAAACAGTTCAGTTAACGGAAAAATTAACATAACAACAAATGCAAGCAACATTAATGTTGGTGGTGTTGTTGGTGTTAACTTGTCACACTTCAACTTAAATGCAACACACACAACTGGCACCGATTCACAAGGAAACCCTGCATATGTTATTAACAATTTTGATTACACCTTAACAGGTGTTATAACAGCAAGCACAAATCAAAGTTCAAACTTTGTTTCTTCACAAGAAAATTCAAGCGTAAACATTAAATTTGTTGGAAGCAGCACTGAAAATAGCAACAACATAAATTTGGGTGGTGTTGCAGGAAAAGTTGAAACTTATGCAACACACACAATTAATGGCAAAAGCGGTGGGGTTGGTGCAAACTTTAACTCCGACACAGTTTATTCAAAAGACGTTAGTGTTTACCAAATTTTAACTGAAAAAACAATTTCAAACTTAACAGTTGCATCAAGTATTGAAAGTGTTGATGAAACTGGTGCTCCAAAACAAGCAAACATTGGTGGTGTTGCAGGATACTCTGATTCAACCATTTTTGATAATGTTAATGTTTTAACAAGTTTACACGGACATTCAAACATTGGTGGAATTGTTGGCTATGCAAACCACAGCATGATAACCAACAGTTCAGTTGAATTTGCAAATCAAGGACAAGTTGGTGCTCAAACAATTTCAATTTCTGGTTACACAAATGTGGGCGGACTTGTTGGTTATGCAAAAAATATTAACATTTATTATAGTTATGTTAGGGCATACTTTAACAACCGCGCAATTGACAACACAGATTATTTTGGAAATATTGCTCTTTTAGATAGTAATGTTCAAGAAAAAAATGTTGGCGGTCTTGTAGGCTTTATTGATGGCGATGAAATGAGTGCTCAACTTTCAACATTAGGTGAAAGTGAAGGCTTTGACGTAACAAAAACAGTTATTGTTTATGATGAGTCAATTGGAAGTTATGTTGAATCTTCTTTAATTCAAAATTATAATGTTGAAAATCTAATTAATTCAAATGCTGTAAACGGAATTTTTAATTCGTACTTTAATGCAGACATTAATGTTTCATTCATTAACATTAGCAAAAATATTTATGTTGGCGGACTTGTTGGCAACACAACAAACACAAAAACATTTGCAGTTTCGGGTGATGCTTCCGCTCAAAAAGGACCATTAACCATAAAAAATAGTTATGTTTATGGCAACATTGAACAACAAGAAGTTTTGTCACAAACAATAACTAACAAAGTTGAAATTATAGACAGTAAAACACAAGATGTTGGAACATTCACCACATATCAAATTGGAACAATGGGTGTTCTTGAAACACTTGAATATTATAACTACAATGAAGACTTTGATGATTTAATTAAAGGCGGAAATCATTTAGTTGAAATTATAACCGAAACAACAACAGACACTGTTTTTGAAGAAGAAATTAGAGATGATGAAACAGTTCAAATTGAATATCAAATTCAACACATAACATTTAATGTTATTCCAATTTCACAAAAATTGCTTGGTAATCAAGAATTTTCAATTTCTTCGGGTGTTGAAAGTAATTCTAACGAAATTGTTGAATTGCGAGATGGTGTTGCTGTTAAGGAAATAACAAAAACCAACACATATTCATTAAATGCAAATGTTGCAAACATTAACATTGTTGTTCAAAACTCATATATTGCAGTTAATGATGAAAAAACATCAGTTGTTGGAAATGCTGAGGGTATTAGCAATGCAACAATTAACATTCAAACCATAATTAGCAACGAAACAGTGCTTAACACATATTCAACATACACAACTTCTGGCGACAACAACGAAAATATTGAAGTTGATGATGCTAACATTAACAGAACCGACAAAAATAACACCATAACAATGGGTTATGTTGATTTAACAGATTTAGCAACATTCACATCCAACAATTTCTCAATAATTGAAGCAGTTGAGGGCGGAAGTGATGAATATGCAAACTTTGAATGGTTGCTTTGCGCAGAGTTAAACTCTGGCTATCCAGTGCTATTTAAGTTGCAACATAATGCTGGTGAATTGTTGTTTAAAGTTTTACCAACCCAAATAACAATTAATATTATTGATTTAACCGAAGCATTTAGCAATTTAAGTTACATTAAAGACGGCGATAATTTGGTGTTATTATATAATGAATTGCAAAGCGGAAGAGCATATGAATATGTTAACCACTATAAAATTGTTAGTGATGGAAACATTTCAAATTCTCAAACCACACCATATGAAGTTATTAATGTTGACTTAGATATTGTTGATCTTTACACAAAATATGGCATTAATGCCGATTACGATAAAAACATGGTAATAACAAGTTCAAACCCAACAATTTTAAGTGTTGAAAACGGCAATATGCTTGTAACACGTGGGGTTGGACAAGTAACATTAAGCATTGCAAGCAAACTAGACACAACAATTTACGACACAATTGAAGTTTTGGTTGTAACTGGTTTAAGTGATTTTAACATTTACAAAACCAAAAATATTTTGTCAGCAAGCAATGCATTAAGCACAATTAGTAAAAATGAAATTGTTGATGAAACTAACGAAAACTACAAAACAGGTGCAATCACTCAAATAATTGATAATGTTTCAAACTATTTTGTTGACACTGTAAACGAAGATGATAAAAGCAAAAAAGATTGCAATGGTGTTTATGCAAAAAACACAAACATTGGCGTTATGATGGAAGTTTCGGCTGTTGGAAACGGTCAAGCAACCTTAAATGGTGTGGCACTTGAAAAAGGTGCAACATATTTATATACTTCAATGTCAGAATTTTCATTTACTGGAACATATGAAGGTTTGGTTTATGTAACATTAACTCCTTTCATTATCACAAACCAATCTGGTTTTGGTCAAACTTTAACCCAAACCACCACAGATGGTTCAATGGAAATTGACAATTGCATTTTAATTAATGATTTACAAAAAACCTATAAGTTTAATGTAATTCCAAAAGCAGAAAGCATTAGACTAGATAAAACTTCTGTTAGCCTTGACCCAGTTGGATATGTTGATGTTACATTAACAACAGTTACAAGCGATTTTGTTCAAACTGGCGAAGATATTAGTGTTAACGAAACAATTAATGTTCAAATAACAGACAAGGCAAGCAACCAAAGTGTTGGAAGTTTTATTTTGGATATGTCTAATGTTGGAACAAATTCAAGCTTTATTAACATTGAAATTTTAAATGAATATGCTCGTGCAACCGATGAACCATTAAAGGTTGAATTGGTTCAGGAACTACGTTTCAGTTTCGACACTGAAAAATATAAGGATAGAACTGGTAACGAAACCTACAACTTAAAAGACATTGCTTACACACTTAATTTCTATCCATCTTCAAACCTAGAAATTTCTGCAAACTTCGACATTCAAATTATGCCAAGAAACGTTACAGAAATTAAATCGGCTTATTATCCTAATGCCGAAACATCTTCTTCTGGTGAATTCTTCCCACAAGAAAATGAATCAGATTACATTGTTCCATCTAGGGCAGGACTATTAAAACTTTCATTATTCCCAGAATTTAACAATGCAGAATATGTTGAATTAACAGTTAATGATGAAATGAAAAATTATGTTAATTTCTCACAACAACTTGCAATTATGTCTGGTGATGAAAACAGTTTTATAACTGGTTACAGAACAACAATTTCTCAGCCAGATTATTTGCCAAATTTCAGGGGAATTAGATTAATTAATCAAAGCATAATTGTAAATGGCACAAACATTTACTTCACTGGAACATATTTTGTTCAATTAATTCTTTCTGAAAATGCCCCAGTAAATGAACAAATAACATTTACTGCAACTGCATATAAAGTTGAAAACAACGAAGCAGTTGTGGTTCAAACAAAAGACATAACTTTAACAATTCAACCTTTGCCATCAATCAGCATTACTGTTGACGGACAAAATGAAGGTTTAATTGCAAAAGGAATGGAAAAAGAAATAGAAATTTCTGCTCAAAATTTTGAAGGCGATGTTGAAATTTCTGTTTCAACATTAAGGGGTGACACCGTTAATGCTAGTCATCGTTATGATGTTGAAACAGGTAAACACTTTGTTAATGTTGGTGTTAATGCACAAGCAGGCGACACTGTTATTATTCAAGCAACCGCTTCAAGATATTTGAATGGAATTTTGGAAACACAAACAAGCACTGTTAGGTTGTTTATTGTTGAGTATTTGATTAATGGCGTAAGGCTGGAAGGTTCAACTTATGTTAACGGCAGATATCAATATGAAGCATTAAACGGAACAACCAACATGTTAAATGTTGTGTTTGACATAACTTACAATCAAAACAACACACAAGTTCCAAGTTTACGCACTGCACTTGAACAGGAAGCAAGCGGAAAAATTATTCCTGATGGTGCAGGTGGATACATTAACAACTGGTGGAGAATGGTTGGTGCAAATCAATATGAAACTTTGTATTCCAACACAAATTATGGTGATTATGAGTTTATTGACACAACTTTAACCGATTTAAGCAGAACTCACTATTTTGGCCTAAAAACCATAGTTGTAAGTAATGATAATGTTTTTGCATATCGTATGAGTTACTATTACAACTCGTTGGGTGTTCCAAAACTTTACACCGGAATAGATGAAGGCTATGATGTTTATGAAATAGAATTTGTGTTCACATTGGTTATTAAAGATAACTCAACATATGACCACCCAAACCCAATTTCTAATGTTGCCGAATTTATGGCATTAGGCGGGCTTAATGTTGATGGAACACCAACAGAAGCAGGTGCTGTAACCGAAGGCCATTACATTTTGGTTAACGACTTAGTTTTGGATAATTACTTCCCATTTGAAGCAAACTTTTCAAGTTTAGATGGTAATGGACACGTAATAACAATTAACAGCATTAATACGGAAGAATATAAAACGGCAAACAGTGGAAATGTTGGTTTGTTTGAAACAATTTCAAATAATACAGTTATTAAAAACATAACAATTGATGTTTCCAACATGTTAGTTACAACTGCACAAGCAAATGCAATTTTGAAGGGCGAAAACACTGAAAACATTTTTATTGACTTAATTGGAGTAAGAACATTTAATTTTGGTGTTTTAGCAGGTCAAAACAATGGTTCAATTACAAATGCAAAAATAATTAACACCAAAAGAACCGTTATGATAAACGATAATGCAAAAAATTTACTTGTTGCAAGCACAACAGGCTACATAAATGGTGGTTTGGTTGAGGCAAAAATTGGTGGACTTGTTGGTGTTAATAATGGTTCAATTTCAAACTCTTATGTTGGTTTGAATGCTGCAAATTACGAAAATGAAGGTTCTAGTTCCGATCAAAGAAGTTTAACCACGTCAGAGTCGCAAGCAGTTATAACATATCCATTTAATATTGTTGCAGGAAAAAGTGTTGGTGGATTTGTTGACACAAACAGCGGAATTTTAGCAAATAGCTATGTTTTGGGTGTGGGCGTAAGCAACACAGGAATGATTTTTGAAGGAACAAGAACAGCTGGTTTTGTTGTTGAAAACACAGCTGGCGGTGAAATATTCAATTGTATGGTTGAAGGACTAGAAACCGACAACTATCGTGCAAAATATCAGGCTGGAATTTATTTGGAAGCAAAAGGAAACATTGGCGGATTTATTTATTCCAACGCAGGCACAATTTCCAATGCATATTCAAACATTCCAATAACAACAAACAGTGGTGGAAGCGGCGGATTTGTTTACACAAACACTGAAACTGGCACAATTACTAATGCATATTCAACAGTGTTAAATGCAAACAATAGTTTGGCTCACGGGCACTTTACTGGTATTGACGATAAAAGCAACTTTAACAATTTTGGTGAACTTGTTTCATGTTACTATTTGGTTATGGAAAATGAAACAGAAAACACTAACGAACCAGCAACAGCAATAATGGGCAAAACCATTGTTGGCAGTGGTGAGCAAGAAGATGGCGAAAATGTTGTAAACGATAATCCATTTAGAGACACAGGTTCATTTAATGGATTTAACTTTGCAACTGGTGATGATGAAAACAATATTTGGCGACTAAGTGACAACACTCATTTTGGACCAAGATTGATTTCTTCAACCATGACAACATTCTCTCACAGAGTTTTAACAAATTCCAGAACCGATGAAAGTACAAATCAAACAATATACGATTATGAGTATGATTTTAATTGTCCTTATGGTTCTAACACAAACCCACTTTTGGTTAACAGTGCAACCGAGTTTGTTACATTTATAATCAACAACTCTCGCACAATGACCCTAAATGGCGAAACACTTAATGTGTTTGGTGTAACAACCGAAAGTCAAACCGCACTAAACACACCACACTACATTCGTTTAATTAACGATCTAGATTTTAGTTCCATAACCTTAAACAACTTTTTGGTTGATGGAAAAAGAATTAGTGACATAGTGTTTGTTGGAAAACTTGATGGTAACGGAATGGACATGACAGGAATAAGGCTTGTTGACCAAAGACAAGATATTGTTCATGAAAACTTTGGCTTGTTTAGTCAGGTTGGTTTAAGTGACGCACAAGTTGGTGATCCAAACTTTGGTTCTAACAATGTTGTAAGCACAGCAATTATGAACGTTAACATAACAATTAGTGGCTTTGATGCAACACAAAGCGTTAAGGTTGGGGCAGTTGCTGGCTCAATGTACAACACATCACTTATCAATGTTAGTTTAACAGGTGGTGAAGGTGTTGAAATTGCTGGCAGAAACTTGGTTGGCGGAATTGCAGGATTAATTATTAATTCTGGATCCGAATTAATAACCAATGTAACCACAAACAACATAACTGTAACCGCTTCTCACAGAAGTGAAAGCAGGGTTAGTGAAATAACAAAAGTTGATTCTTTTGGAAATCCATATAATGGATCTGGCAGTTTTGATTCCAGAGTAACCTTAAATTTCAATTCTTATTATAATAACGAAACAAATTCTTTAAATGTTTTAAGGAATTATTCCTATGCGGGTTCAATTGCTGGTGTTATTGAAGCAAACAACCGTTCTGATGCTAACATGAACATCAAAACAACAAAAACTGGCGAAACAAGTGCAACCGAAGGTGACGGCGAAGAAATAACAGTAACAGATGCAATTAAAGCACATCGTCCACCTCCAATTAACAACTTAGTTTCAAAAATCACTGTTAAAGGTGGCGGATTTATTGCAGCGGAACATGCTGGTGGTTTGTTTGGATATGTTGGCGAAAGAACTCATATTAGACAAGCAGAATACATTCTTGGTCAAAATGAAGAAGACAAAGAAGAAGGTGTTGCATTTGTTCAATACATTATGGGTCACAACTATGGTGGTGGTATTGCTGGTGAAAACTATGGTATGCTTGAACAAGTTGAAGTTAAACATGCCGATAAAATTCAAACACAAATTGATGCAAATCTTGGAACAAACACAACTGTTGCAGATGAAATAACAAATTTGTTTGGTGATTCCACATCAATTGCAATTGGTGGAATTGCAGGTTTCAGTTCTGGCAGTATAATTTTGGATAGCTATTCAAAAGTTGATGTGTTTAATTCAAAAGCAAAAATTGCTGGCGGATTAGTTGGTATTTTAAAAGGTGCAAACTACATTAGCCACACCTACACATCAGGCAATGTGCTTTCAAACAACGTGTTTGGTGGTGCAGTTGGTCTTCATAATGCATATGTTGAAGGTGATAGTAATGCTAAACAAACATTATTTGATTATGTGTTTGCATTAAACGATTGGGGCACAGAGTTAAGTGATGTTTTAACTGAAAACTTGCAAGAATATTATTTAAATAGTGCTGGCGATGGCTATAACAGCTTTGAATTAAGATTTCCTGAAATTGGAAACCAATATGTTCATATAATTGGAACAGCTGATCAAAAATTACCTCCTAAATTTGCAGGTTCTTTGGTTGGATACTTAAATAATTTAAGTTCGGCAACTGAACTTGGCAAAAATGGTAAAGGAGAACGAAATTTCTTAGATCGCACTAACATAAATGGTGTTTTAGAGTCATCCCGAACAACAACAGTTGTTAATAATGGTCAAGGTAAAAAAGTTCAGTTCCAATCCGTAATTTCAACCACTTTAAATAGTGCAAAAATTACTACAAACCAAAATATTGAAACAATTAATAACAACAACACCGACTATAATCAACCAGTTAGTGGTGCAACGGGTGAAGATTCTGGAGTGCCTGGTGACAGATTAGAATTTACTAATTATGTTGGTCAACAATTTAAACTTGACGTTATTTTAGGTAAAACAGACTCTAACACAACACTGTTTAACATGTTTATTTGGGATACCAACAGCATGAGCGCTGATGATGGTAGTAGTGTTGATTTGGCAAGTGCTGGCAGTGATGTTTGGAGATTGGGTGATATTTTCCCTAGATACATTGTTGGAATTTATTCAAACTTTAACACAATAAAAGATGTTAACGAATTATATAATCAAACAATTAACAATCAAGGAACAAAAAATCAATATTACTTAATTTCTGCGGGCACATATGTGTTAAATGAAATTGTAACAAGTGCGGCAAATTTAAATGCTTATCATAATGCATTTGAAGGAACATTGATTGGTGTTCCGTCAGAAGGGAAAAATCCAAAAATTGTGCTTAACGTTCAGTCTGGTAAAAATCTTACAACAATTTTTAGCGAAATTAACACAGCAACAATTATGAATGTTGATTTTGAAGTTAATGTAAATGCAGTACCTTCACAAGGGCTTATAAATGAAGCTTATGAGCAACAAACATATGGTGGTTTCTTTGCTAAATATGTTAACAGCACAGTTTTAAGTAATGTTAATTTTTATGTTAACTTTAAAACAAGCAATAACATAACATACGCCAATGAATACACAGCAATTGGTTTAATGATTGGTTATGTAAACAATAGCACATTACAAAACATTTCAACTTATGTAAACTCTGCCACAAATTGTTCAAACACAGCTCAATTTACTAAAAAAGGAAGCGATGCCGCAAGTAAGGCAATTAGTCTTGGTGGCGTTATTGGTGAAGTAAATCAATCAGAAATAAACAATGTTAACATTATTGGATTTAACAATGTTGAAGCAAAATTCACAACAAATCACGAAACTGTTAACATGGGTAACACTATTGGGCTTGCTAATAATTCAACAATTAACAATGTAAACGACATAAACAACACATCAGTTATAGATGGAGAAACCACAACTGTTTTAGCAAACAAAAACACAAATAATAATGTGTTAATGATGTCTGGTGCGCAAGAAGATAAAACTGTTAACTATGGTGGAATTATTGGTGCGTCTTACACCACAAACTTAAATTATTCACACTTCAAAGGCTCAATCAATTATGGAAAAACTGCACTACAAACCAATTTAAGATTTGGTGGCGTGGTTGGTTATTCCGAAAACTCCACAATTTTGCAAGCAAATGTTAATGATTACATTGAGTATTTGGATAATGGCACAATTTTAAGAACTGTTGCAAGTGGTCAAACTTTCAGTGTTAATAACCCTAATTCAAATAGTGACCTTTCAACATTTGTTGGTGGTGTTTTGGGTTATGGTTTAAACACAAAAGTTCAAGGAAACACAACAAACAAAATTAACACTTCAAACAACACAAACATAACAGTTACTGCTCAGGCAAGCGAAGTTAGTGTTGGTGGAATTGTTGGTTCAGTTAAAAACTCAAACGAAAACACAGATGTTTCAAGAGTGTATAACACAGGAATTATTAAAGTTAACATTAACGGCAATAATCAACGTAACATTAATGTTGGTGGAATTGTTGGTTGGGCTGTTGGCGGAAAATATGAATCAATGTACAATTTGGGTGAAATTGCAACAAAAATTGGTTCTAATTCTGCTTCAAATCCATATGCTGTTGGCGGAATTTTAGGTAAATCAGAAACAAATTCTGCTCAAACAACCTTAAAACTAGCTAGATTTGTTAACTTTGCAGACATTGTGGTTGGCGGTTCAAGACCAGATGCAACTGGCTCTAACAGTCGTCTTGTTGGTGGTGTTGCTGGTCAAATTGTTGGAACAGGCTCAAAATTTGAAGGTGGTTACACACTAGCAAAAATCACAGATTCTGATGGTAAACAATTTGGAATTAACAACCAAGATAATGGTGCAATAAATGGAATTGCATATGCTAGCGAAATTAACCAAACAACATTCAACAAAGTTTACTTTGTGTTTGATTTCTTGCCTTACTCTAACTTCACAAATCCAAGTTCAAGTGCAAACAATGCAAAAGTTATTGTTGATACAACTGGTTCAACCGACAGCAACTATGGTGGAATTGAGTATTCTAACTTAAACAAAGTTTTACATGCTCAACTTAAAAACTACTTTAATGTTCAAACTAATGCAACATCACAGTTTGTAACAAAAGTAACAAACAACGGAAACACAACTGTAACTGCAATTAATTTGCCAACAGTGTTTAAAATTGATGGCACAAATGTTGATATGTTTGATGCATTAAGTTTAATTAACTCAGTTGGAGATGAAAGTGGCAGAACAAATTTGGTTGCTGATGGCGAAAAATTAAATCCAATTTATTTAAATGATACATCTAAAACAACACACACAATTGACAACACTAAACACTACATAATGGTAAAATCCGCAGTTGATGGTGACACAATTGAACTAAAAGGAACACAAAGTGCCGCAGGCTTTAAAGGCTTGTTAACAAGTGAAAGTAGGTCAGATTATCCAACCATAACATTAAGCGGATTTAGGGGTGGTGAAAATTATGGTATTTTATCTAATTTCGCTACAAAATTGCAATATTCAGGTGATGTTGTTAAAGGTGGATTGTTAACAAATAACTATGGTAATATAATTAATGTTGTAAACTTTGCTTATTTAAGTGGTAGAAATATGTCATTTACAGATGATGTTGCAACATTTGTTTACAATAACCATGCAAACATTGTTCAAAGCGGAAGCATTGTTTTGTTTGCAACAGATGCGATTGATTTAGGTGGTCACGCGTTTAGCGGTTTTGTTAACCAAAATTATGCAAATGCATTCATAAAAGATTGTTATTCATTATCAAGTGTTATTAACACTTCAACAACTTCAAACACAGCAATCATGTCTAATGCAAGTTCAATTGCCGGTTTTGCAAACGTTAATAATGGTGTTATTGAAACTTCATATTTTGGTGGAAGTTTAGCTTCAACACCAATTGCTCAAAATGTATTTGTAACAAAGGGTTCAGGAACAACAAGAAACTGCTTCTATGATGCTGAAGCAACACCAGTAACAACTGGTGCAACCAGTTTCCACATTGCAACAACCACTTCTAGTGATGCTACTAGTGTTTACTATACACAAACATGGCAATTTATGGTTCGAGCTGGAGATAATCGAGAAATTAACATTGCAAACACATTCTTAAAAACATCTTATGTTCCAAGCAGTTGGACACAACTACCAACTTCAAGATTTGCGGCATACAACTTTGCATATCCTGTTATTAATGGCGGTGTTCAAATTCCAACATTGTTCACAATAACAGTTCAAACAGGCGGAGAAAATCCACACAGTGTAAACAAAACATTTGTAACAACTAACGAAATTGGAGCAAACAAAATTTATCCAGTTTTCCATGTTGGACAATTAAATGTTTTAAACAAACTTTCATTAAATGGAATGGGCGTTAACATTGGATTGCTATCCAATTTGGATATGTCAAAGGTAAATTTTGGTTTGTCTAGCGAACAAGGGAAATTTGATATATTAATAGAACTTAATGTTAATTTCTATGGATTTAACCACACAATTAACAATTTAAATATTTCTGAGAACCCTGGAAACTCAAATGTTGGTTTGTTTGCTTCAATTGCAAACGGTAGCACTCTTGAATTTTTAAAAATAAATAATGCAAGAGTTAATGTTGTTGTTCATGGAAACGTTGGCATTTTGGTTGGACGAAATGAAGGTGCTATTAAAAATGTTAATGTTGATAATAGCAGCATAACAGCAACAAGTGCTTCAAGCGTGGGCGGAGTTGTTGGATTAAACACTGGCACAGGTTCTTTAACAGAAGCTAAAGTATATTCGGTTTATGTAACAGGAAATAGCAATGTTGGTGGTGCTGTTGGAAAACTTTCAAACGGAACAATTCAAAGCATAACGGTTGATAATGTTTCTGTTGTTGGAAGCAATGTTTTGGGTGGTGTTGTTGGTCTTGCAAGAAAGGAAAGTGGTGATTATAGTAACAACAACCCATCAATTTCTGGTGTTGAAGTTAAAGGAACAACAAGTGTAACAAGCAATCTTGAATTAGATTCAAGTTTTAACACAATTAGAAATGTTAATTACGCATGGAGTTCAAACTATAACACAATTAATAATAGTGGTAACATTTTAGGTGAAAAACAAGGTTCAGTAAGCAACAATGTTGGTGGTATTGTTGGTGAACTAGGAAGAAGTGCAACTTTAACAAACCCATTACTAACAAAAATTTCCGTAACAGGACACAATGTTGTTGGTGGTGTTGCCGGAAAGGTTGACACAGGTGCACGAATTGTGTTCACAACCAAAAATATTTCAAATGATAAAAGTAATGCAAGCAATGTTAAAGTTAATGCAGAGTATAACGCTGGTGGAATTGCCGGAATGAACAAAGGAACAATTGAAGGCGTTTCAACACGATCAATAATAAAAGCAATTGTTGGAATTAATCAAACAGCAAGTGGCAAAAAATATAATGCAAACATTGGTGGTGCTGTTGGAAGCAACCAAAGCGGAACAATTTCTAACATAAATGTTGCAAATTCCAGCATTTATGGCTCACGTTTGGTTGGTGGAATTGCCGGTTATTCACGCTACGGCAGAATTCAAAACTCAACAATAGACCGTTCAACATTATACTATAATAGTGAAATGGATATGGATCAGCACACTGGTTATATGCCAGATTTAAAAATTGGTATTAATTCAGAAAATGCAAATTATAAAAACAACAACTTCTATACTCACCTTGGTGGTGGCGGCGGTAATGGTAGTAAAGGTGTGTTTAACATTGATAAACGTGTTCGTTATAATGTTATTGAATATGGTGGAATTGAAAGTAAGGTTGCAGGAAACACAAACATTCCAGGAAAGCAAAACATAACATTATTATTCGGTTTTGTTGCAGGAGCAAACAATGGAACAATAATGTCAACTGTTGGTTCGCTTTCATCAACAATTAACAGCGTGTATGATGAATATAGAAATTATATTATTAATGTTACAAGGTATGATGATTTTGGATGGCCAAATAAAGTAACATTCGAAAGAAAAGTTCAAAAAGGTGTTAGAACATTTAACATTCCAACGTCAAACAATAATTTCTATTACGGAAACACAACTTACAAAAAGTATTCCAATAATTTTGAACAACTTGTTAATGATAATTATTACTATGCTGTAGATTATTATTATAGTAATTTCTCATTGCCATATGTTACTGCAGAAGCAAGTAAAAATAACAAAGATTATTTAAGTTATCTTGACGAATATTTGGATCAGTTGGGTAATAATTACTATTATGATAGAGATCATTATGAAGAACTTTATCCATATTTAACAATTTATAAATATGCTTATCCAAATATGACATTAGTAAGTTCAACTCTCAACCAAGAACAAGATAACAACTTAGGAAGTCATGAATATTCGGCAAAAGATCAAGCATTCTCAGCTTTCCCATGGTATGCATGGCGAAATGTTAAATTCTATGATCCAAACCAAAATAATGGATTGGCTGTATAACAAAAAAGTGCGGAAATTCCGCACTTTTTTGTTTGTTTACTTGCTTTATGTTCACATTTTGTTTAATGTCTTGAATTATTAAATTACGCAAAACATTCAAAAGTTTTTTGTTGTAATTTCTTATTTTTTAAAAAGTTAATTAAACATAAAATTTTTTATTTTTTATCTTTAAATTATTTTAAAAAAAGTTGTAAAAAAGAACAAATTTTCAAATTAAAATTTGCAACATTTTTAGTTAAAATAACCAAACAAATTTTAATTATTTTTTACAAAAAAAATTAATAAAATTTGGCACAATTTTGTTTAATTTTTAGGTTAAAAATTCAAAATTTTAAACTATAAAAATTATGCTTAAATTTTATGCAGTTATATTATTTATTTGACTATTTGTTTAATTAAAATTATACTTATGTTAAGGCGTAATATATTATAGTATAAATTATATATATTACGTTATAATAAAATTTATTTTTTTTCAAAAACTAATAATAAATTTTAAGGATGAAAAAATGGGTTACATACGAAAAAAACTTGTTGCACTTAGTTTAATTTTGTTTAGCACCATAATATTGTTTTATGGTTGCGATAACAATAAATATAAAAACTTAAAATTGAATGTGTCGAACACCGACATGGAAATTGTTTTGGATGAAGAACCACAAAACAATTTGTTTTCCATAACTGCTCGTGTTTCAGATATGCCAAAGGGCTACGACGGAGCGGTTGAATTTATTGTGCCTGTTAACAACTTTATTACTCCAATAACCACAAAACCACAAGTTAACGATGGTGTTAGTGTTGGTGTTTTTGAAGCAAAAGAACAGGGTGGACCAATAACAATAATGGTTAGAACACTTGAAGGTAACTTACAACAAAACATAACTGTTAGAGTTGTTAAACCAATAACATCAATAAATTTCACAACAGCGGTTGTTCCAGTTGTTAAAGGTGAAAGAACCGACATTTCAAAATTTTTAAACTTTAACCCAGAAGGAACTACGCAAAATGGTGTAAGGCTAGAACTTTCTTCACCAGTGCCATCAGATGTTGAACTTATTAGAGTTATAACAGATGGACAATATTTAACAGTTCCAGCAGACTTAAATGTTACAGAATTTAAAATGAGAGCAAGATCAACTGTTAACGAAGAAATTGTTTCCGAGCTTGTAACTTGCAGAGTTGTTGAACTTGTTCCAGTTGATAAAATTGTTTTAATGAACAATAAAAACACCCCAAACACAACAGAAGATGATTTGGCACTTGAAAAAAACAGTTCAGGGGAATACAACATAACTTTGGCTACAAACACCGAAAATTTGTTTTCAAAAACTGTTTACTTCAAGTTTGATAACGATCCAAATTTGAATAATAACTACATTGTGTCAGTTACTGGTCGTGGTCAAGATGGCTCAATCACAAAAGAAGATGGAAGTGTTGACAATGTTATTCAAGTTGATGAAACAATAAACGCAAGAAACTCGTTTGACCTTAAAGCAATTGGAAATGGTAAAACAAAAATTGAATTTGTTATTAAGCACGCTGAGTTTCCAGATTACGAACCATTCACTCAAAAAATTGTTTTAAACATTAATGTGGAAGCATTCCCAAAAACAATTGAAGTAACAGATGGCACAAATAATGTTGCACTAAATCAAATTAAATTGTTTGCCAACTACGATGGAACCAACTTGTTTGGAACTCCATTTAAAATTGTGGTTAAAAACGAAACTGGTGAAATGACAAACCAAAAAGTAACATTGTCATTAAACAGTGGTCAAGAAAACATTTTTATGTATGACCGCTATAAAAATCCAGTTGCATTTAACGAACCAATTAATGCTGGGCAAACATATTATTTAACACACAATTTCACCGCAGCACCTGTTCAAGAAATAATATTAAGTGTTGTTAGCGAAACATATAACGAAGTGTTTTTAAACATTCCAATTGTTATTGAAACACAAGAAATTGTTTTAAGCACAGACACGCCAGAAGTTCACATTGACATTAACAATCTAACTTCGCAAAAAGCACTAGAAATTCAAGGTTTGCCTCCAACTTACAATTTAACACAATTAAGAGTTGAACTTGTTAAAAATGATGTTAGCGATGCAAGTTCTCTTGTGGAGGTTGTTCAATCTGCAAAACAAATTGAGCTTCTTCCAAAAGGAAAAATTGGCGAATGTTATGTTAATGTTATTGCTCCAAATGGCAGCCAAGTAACTTTCAAAATTATATTGTTTGAAAGCCTTAACAGTTCAAATTCCAGCATAACTTTTGCAGGAACTCAAATTCCAGCAAAAGATGAATTGGGTGGTGTTGTTCCTGAAATAACCATAAAAAATGGATTAAATGTTCAAATTAACTTTGTTATTAACGGAAATTCCTACACAAACTTAAACGGAACTGGTTTAATTTACAATGCAAACAGCCAAAACACTGGTGTTGCACAAATTAAACCGAACTATCAAATTCAAACCCAAAACATGGGTGGAACAAGCAGAATAACCATTCAAATAACTGGCTTTAACGAAGCAGGCGAACAATCTAAAATAATCTATTTCGAATTTGATGTTAAAGTTTCAGTTCCAATTGATAAACTTGAAACCACAACTCGAGAAGTAACCATTTACGACACAAATTCATTAAGTTCAAATTTGGTTAACACATATGGAACGCATGAAATTGTTTTAACATCAACCCCAAGTAATGCATCGTTTACATACAACGATTTAATTTGGGTTTGCGAATTTAATGGTAGCGAACTTGTTGGTTATAAAAGTGAAA
Source organism: uncultured Clostridia bacterium (assembly GCA_944380265.1). Lineage (GTDB taxonomy): Bacteria > Bacillota > Clostridia > Christensenellales > UBA1242 > UBA6345. The sequence goes on from CALWGY010000002.1 coordinate 154,788, forward strand.
ATGGCGATGACGTAATTTATACATTTACAACAAACAACTTTGACATTATTACTTTACAAACCACAAAATCAAACTTTAAACGTGCAACCGTAACTTGCCAGATTAACAGTGGTTCAAACAATTTAACCTTTAACATTATTGCACGTGTAAATCAACAATATAAAAACGAAACTGGTGCAACCATTGATTCACCAAAATCAGAATCTGTTAGGTTTATTGTTTATAAAGCACAAAAAGTTGAAAACATAGTTTTCCAAAATGTTAAAACAAATGTTATTAATGGAATGAAAGATTTTGAACTTGTTTTTGACGAACGTGACCTTGGCTGGAACGGAAGCACATACACAAACACACAAAACAGCACAAGAGAAATATCATTTGATGTTTATCCTTCTGATGCTCTTTACAAAGATTTGTATGCGGTTTCAAATAATGGTGCAGTTGAAGTTAAAGTTAATAACATAACAAAGGTTATAACTGTAACAGTTAAAACCCGTATTTCTGGAACGGAAGATGTTATTGTAACAGTTTATCCACTAGATAGTGTTAACGGAGCAGATATTGGGTTATATTATGAAATTAAAGTTAGAGTTTTAGATGGAACGCTAGAAAATCCTTTTGAAATTGAAAATCAGGATGACTTGTTAAGAATTAATTCTCAACTTGAAGCAAACTATGTTTTAACAAGTAACATCACAATAACAATGTCAAACTGGACTCCAATTGGTTTCATTGATGGAAAAGTAACACAATTTAATGGAACATTGTCGGGCAAAAATGTTATAACCGACAAAGGTCAAATTATTCAAACTTCTTATTACACAATTAGTGGAATGAGAATTAATGGCGCTGATTCATACCGTTATTTAGGTTTGTTTGCATACTTGGGAACCGATTCGGTTGTTTCCGATTTAACAATTAACAATTTCAGAATCACTGCAAATGTTGTGTCGGAAGGCAACTTGTTTGCAGGCGCTCTTGCAGGATATGCAGAAGGCATTATTGAAAATGTTTCAATAAACGATTTAAGTGGTGTTCAAGCATTTAATGGAAACCATTATGAAAATGTTGAATATGGTGTTGTTCCTGATTCAGGAATTTATATCACATCAAACACCGAAACCGACAAACAAGCATACTATTTTGTTGGTGGACTTGTTGGATTTTTAAACAACGCTAACTTGCACCACAACAGTGCAACTCAAAGTGTTTCCGACTTTGCGGCTAAACATGATGAAGTTGCAGCAAATGAATTTGATGGAATATTAAAAACAAACTATTCAAGAAACATTGAAGTGTTGCCAGCACATAAGCAAATTGTTAATGCTAGTGTTGTTGCTCAAATTAATGTTCAAACAAATTCACACAACATAGCCTATGTTGGTGGTGTTGTTGGATTTAATAACCGAGCAATAATAACAAAAACTAACACACAAGAACTAAGTTTTGGCAGCGATAGTGCCGATGTGTTTGTTGCAATTAATGCAAACATTGCAAACGGAACACAAAAAATTGCAAACCAAAATTCTGCTTATGGTGGTGTTGCAGGATTTAATAATGGTATTATTGAAAATGTTCAAGTTAAAGCAAGCATACTAGGTGTTTATGACAAAAACGGCACATATATGTCAAACATTGGCGGTGTTGTTGGTTATAATGTTGGAACAATTGAAAACACAAAATCTTTCCCATTAATTCGTGGTTACAAAAATGTTGGCGGAATTGTTGGCAAAAGTGAAAGTGCAATTGTTTACATTTCAAACACAACAAACAACGGAAAACATATATATGTTAATGGTTTACCTGGCATTGGTGGTGGGGAATTTACAATGGAAGTTGGCATTAACTTTAATTCTAATTTCCAAATCACCATTGAAAAATTTGAAACAGTTTCATATGATTACAATCAATTTGTTTCATTAATTAATGAAAACTATTTTGATAATTCTCAGCAATTAACCCAAGCACAAGACCTTGTTACATTGCTTTATAGTTCAACATCCGGATTGTTGCCTGATAATTTTTATGCAACAAAAATAATCCGTCAAAACCTACTTAGCGGATTAAGTAATGTTGAATATAATGTTAGAGCACAAAATTATAATGATACTTGGGCAATAAATTCACATTACTATAATAGTTACACACAAGAAGCACTTGCAAAAGGACTAAGCTTCTATGGTAGCAACATAATTAGAAACAACAGTGTTGAATTTTTAAGCTTAGAAGATTCAATTATTGCATATAACACCGCAATAATTGGATTTGATAATGTTGGTGGTGTTGTTGGTAAATATGTTGGATTGTTTGCAAACGGAGAAGAAACAGTTCATTACATAAGTTCTTATCCAGCAGCAATAACATATGATGTTATTAACTACAACCCAATTCAATTTAACACAGTTTATAACTATTCAAAACTTGATGTTGAAAGCACCGATAATTTAACAGGTCGTGGTTTTTACGGTAACATTTTGCTATCCTACGCTCATGGAAGTGAAGTTGACAACAAAAACAGAAACTTTGCTGGTGGTTTGGTTGGCAAACTAACAAATGGTGTTGTAACCAACAACCAGGTTTTCGCAAGCATTCAAAGTGACCTTGCAGGCATTGGTGGTTTGGTTGGTAAGGCCGATGGAATAACTCAAATTAGCAACAGCAGCTTTGTTGGAGTTTTATATAATAAAGACCAAAATCAAAATGAAAATGCAACAGCAGCAACAGGTGGACTTGTTGGTGATGCAAAAAATTCAACAACAACTTTTGCTTATATTGGCGAATATGATGAAGGTTCACAATATGATGAAGGTTCACAAACCGAAGTTTATAAATTTGCAGGATCTAAAATTTTGGTTAATTACTATGAAATGGTTACAACCAATTCTGGCAGCAACAACATAACAAGCAGAACTTTGGTGGAATCTGCAATTAATTCAAGTTATAACAACATTAAACATTCATATTACAGTGCAACCGACCCACTAGGAACTCCAATTGTTTCGCAAGAAACTGAAACTGATAATAACAAATCACTTGGTTTTGTAGGGGACGGACAAAAAGAAATTAACATAGCATTCAAATATGTTTCTGGTGGTGGATTAGTTTCAAAAGAATATGGCGACACAAATGAACCATATTTAAAAGTGTTAACAGATGTTTTAAAGGTTAACCAAAACAAACTAATGTCAACCGCTTCAAATGGAACAGAAACAGATTTAAGTGAAATTTCGATATATATTGAAATTTCAAATGGTCAAGTAGTTAAAACAGCAAACTATAACACATTTATTCAGCAAATCCATCCATATGGAATTGAAACAGAATTTGATAATTCTTCTGTTAAAATTGATGCAAATGGTGATGGATTAAAAGATTCCGACACAGGACTAAATTATTCAACATCACATTCAGAATTTATAGAAAAACATTTAGCAAACACCGTATGGTATTATAACTATCAAGTTAACTACGGTATTCCTGTTTTATTGTCTAACAACAAGTTAGAAGTTGCAGATGATAATTCATACAAAATTAGTTTGCTTGCAAACTTCCCACCAACACAAATAAGCATTTTAAATAAGCAAAACTATGTTGACTCATTCATTGCACAAATTAATGATGCAATTGAAAATGAAGTTGCAAGCGTAATTAATTTCTATGAACTTGATGAAAGCAACTACATTTTGGGTGGAACTCAAATAAATTTTGGTAACAACAACCAAGGATTAACCGACAGTTTAATTTCTAGACTTACAAACGATTTGTTAAGCGAACTTACAAGTCTTAACACATATTCAATTGATGAATTATTAAACATTGAAGCAATTCCAACATTTATTGGTGCAAATAGCTTTAAAATTACAAGTTCAAATGGTGGAGTTGTTAGTGTTGAATTTGATGATAACAACCAACTTAAATTTGTAGCAAAATCAGTGGGTGAAACTAACATCACCATAACATCTGCTTACAATCCGGACATTTCTGCAACATTGAAGCTTTATGTTGTGAATGCATCACAAAATTTAGATTTAACTTACTATGTTTCAGGACAAAAAACTGATTTAAGTTATGGTAAAACATTGTTTATTAACAAAAGCACACAAAACAACCAAGTTGCATTGCCAGTAAGTTCAGTTTTAAATTCAACTTACACATTCACATCTGGCTCAAACGTTAACAAAACATTCACTTTATCACAAAACACAAACAGTGGTATCAGATACTATTATTTAGCAAACAAAGCACATAATCTTGAAACTATTCACACAATTTACCACTTAAATCCTATTAGTTCTCCAATTCATGTTTTAATTAACAATCAAACTTTTGTTGAAGAACCTGTTCAATTGCAAGTGTTAACAGATTCGGGAATTCAAACTCAAACACAATATGTTTATTATATTGATGTTCCATATGGCAACACTGCTGATATTATTGGAACAGAAGAATCATTAAATTCACTTTTAGCAGTTCCTTACATTCATTTACAAAACACCGATGAAAAAATATTGTTACTAAAACAAAGCAATAACGAAAATTCTATTATTGATTTTGGTAAAGACTACAAATATAATGTAACAATCATAGATTCAAACAAAAAACAAACAATCAAACAAACATCAATTTTGGGTGGCTTTGAAATTCCTAGTGAATTGTTAAGCATGAACACTAAGGAATTAATTGAATTTTGTAAAACAATACAATACACAATAGAAATTCCAGAAGGTGAAAAATATGAAACTGTTGAAGATTATTTAAATAGTTTAAACACCGCTGACTTCCAAGAAAAAATAAAAGAAGCGTATGTTTATTGTGTTATAAACATGATTGCAAAATTTGATGTTAAGGTTTCAAAAGCAAGTTGGAAAATTTCTCAAAGCACAAACTCCATTCAATTTCCAGTTAACGGAAATCCAAACTTCTCAATTGAAATTGAAACCGACAAAAATGCGGAAGAACTTTACATTGTTTATTCTGATAGTTTAGGAAATGAGCGAGTTATAAGCGTAACTGATGTTAAAGATCGTTATAATTCAAAAATTAAAATCAATCAGTTAACACTTCTTGTTAACAACACAATTACACCACCAGATAGTGGAACAAATTCCATAATTTACAATTTTGGTTTGGTTGTTGAAGATGAAGACAAATTAAATGTTACACAAGAAATAAACCGAACATTCAAATTCTTTGTGGTAAAACAAAATGCTCCAGAAATAATAGAAGATGCTAACGGATTTGTAACCAACTCTATTTCAAGCATTGCAGATGAAAATATGATTGTAACATTGCCTGTTAAACTTGTGCCACAAGACATTACAAGCATAACTTTAAAACATTATCCAAATGCTGAAACAACTTCAAGAGTTGATGAAAACGGAAACACCATAACAGAAGTTAATTTAAGTGAAATTGCATATGATAATTTAATTCCAGGTCATGTTGGAATTTTGAAAGCATATGTTAGTCCATATTTTGCATACTTTGATGAACTAGAAATTGTTTCAAGCGGAAGCGGAAACAGCATTGTGTTGTTTGAACAAATGTATGCAAACATCACAAAAACTGATGAAGGCGTTTTGTATGATGGAACATATGAAACATTAATTAGTTCAAATAACTCAATTCCAAACGGAATTAAACTTCAAAAAACATCGTTTAAGGACCAAGATGGAAACATTGGCTACGATGGAAACATTTATATTAGAACATTAGTTAATAGCTTGGTTACAGAAGCAGATTCGTTTACCCTAACAATTAACGCAAAAATTAATGGCGTTATAGTTAAAACTGGAACAATTACACTAGATGTTCAAACTCCGCCATCAATTAACTTATCAATTAATGGCAAAGATGAAGCACCAATTGCACGTGGAACAGAACAACAATTCAGTGCAACCCTTAATGGCGTGGAAGGGAATATTGATTTTAGTTCAAGCTACACATATTTAATTAATCCAAATGGTATGGAAGTAACACTTGGAAAAGTTGGAACTGACTTTAATATTAATGTTCGTAATGGTGTTTACACCGTTGACACAAACGTAAATCTTCCAACCAATCGTTACATAAAAATTATTGGAACAGTAACAAAACAAATAAATGGCGAAACAATAACACACACTGATTCCTTAATTTTAAAAGTAACAGACTTTGTTATTGATGAAATTACTGTTGACAGAGTAACAAATGGCAACATCACTGGTTACTTTAATCAACCATATTCATTAATTGTTAGAATTAACAAAGCAACATATAATGAATCAATTGCAAATGAAGTTAAAGAAAAAATTGCAGAGTTAGAAAAAGAATTTTCAAAATCTAATGGTGAAAACATTGAAGTATGGCGCGAAGTTAACCAAACTGTTAGTGTTTCTGATCCTAAACGTTATGGAACATTATTGCTTGGTTATAATAGTGCAAAAACATACATTATTGGTGAAAAATTAGAAGTTGAATTTAACAACACAAAGGTTTATTCAATTCAAAACACCAGATTTGACAGCGGTGATAGGCTTGCTGCTGTGGTTGAATATATTTACACAGATGATGGCATTATTCCTCTTGTTGGTGAAAACAAAATAATTTATGAAAGTGTTTCAGCTTACAGATATGAAAAAACATCCGAATTTGGCTTTGGCTTCCATCGTAAAAGAGATGAAGAACGTCCAGACCCAATTGAAAATGTTGAAGATTTTATGGACATGGAAGATGGTGTTGACTACATTTTGGTTAACGACATAACCTTAACAGATTGGGTTCCATTTAGAGATGATTTAAAAATTAACAGCCTAGATGGTAATGGCTACGTTATAACAATTGAAAGTTTTGCACTTGATGAATATGTTGATGAAGCAAGTTTAATTGCAAACAAAAACATTGGTATTTTTGGAAAAATTAACAGTGGAACAACAATCAAAAACTTAATTATTGAAGTTGCTCCAACAATAAAATCTAATTCAATTGAACTGGCAAACTATGATTCAACACAAGTTGACTTGTTGGTTGATGCCACAGCTTACAAAAATGTAAACTTTGGTTTGCTTGCAGGCGAAAATGCTGGTATTGTAACAAATGTTCAAGTTGTTAAAGATGCAGGCGAGTTAAGGCTAGAACGTGAACTAACTTTTGCCGCAGCATATCCAAATGACCCACTTTATAGGAAGTATATTATAGATGGAGTATTCCAGAAAAATCAGTTTATTATTGATAATTTTGAAAGGTTCTATCCGGGTAAAGATTATTTAAAAGATCCAGTTACAAAAGAACCAATCCTTGATAATAATGGCGAACTTCAAATAAGTGCCAAGGAAAACACATCAACTCGCCGTGACTTGTCTGTTGTTAGAGTTCAAACAACCACAACAGTTGATGTTCAAACACATTACATGGCAGGTTTAATTGGCAGAAACTTAGATGAAGGAACTGATGCGTTAGGCTACATAACCAATTCTAGTGTTGAAAACATTACAATTAATGGTGTTGGTTATGTTGCAGGATTTGTTGCAAGCAACAGCGGAAAAATTAGTTCATCTTACTTTAAAGGTGCAAACGTTATTAACCGTGTTGCTGAAAACTATGCTGAGGCAGCAACTGGCGGATTTGTTGTTTACAACACAGGAACAAATGCAGCAATTCAATACTCATATGTTCAAGGCAGACTTGGTGAGGGTTCAAAATATGCTGATCCAGACAATGGAAACAGCATGACTAATGCCGACAAAACTGGGTTAAGTGAAGATGCTAAAAAAGATTTTGCTGGATATAATTATATAAACAGCGATGAAAAAGCAGACGGTTATAGAATAAGCATTGCACGCCTTAGAGCATTAAATGCAATTGTAACATCTAGAACCAGAGCAAGTGCATTTGTTTACGAAAATGATGCAGCAATTTCTAACAGTTACGCAAACATTATGGTTAACAGTTCAATGCAAACAAGTGGTTTTGTGTTTAACAACACAGAAAACGGAACAATAAGTTCAAGTTACACTTTAAGTAGCGTTAGAACAAACAGCATGGCTTCCAGCCCATTCACTGGTAGGTCTTCCGATTATACATATAACAATGCAAATCCAGATGGATTTAATGATGTTCATTACTTAAAAATTGGCTCTGATGACAATGCTTTGGCACCAGAAATTGCAAATGCAGAAGAATTTTTGGATGAAAACGAACCGGCAACTGCACTTGGTGCATCTCAATTTGGTGAATATAACACATTCCAAGGTTATGCATTTAACACCGACTTTGAACAAAGTTCGGAAGATAACATTTTAAGAAGTGTTTGGTTTATTCCAAATGGAGAATCGGAAATACTTTATGATGATCACTTTAAAAATGATTATTATGTAAATTCCAGACCAGAACTTGTTGCTGCAAACTTAAAAACAACATCAATTCGTGTTTGGACAGGTTCCGATGAATCCGGCGAAAATAGTTATAACTACATTTCCACTCCAATTGGCGACAGTGTTCACAACCCACTTTTGGTTAAGTCAGCAGAAAACTTTAATAGTTACTTAAATTATGATTCAACTGTTGATGTAAAAGACAGAAACTTTGCAATAAGGTTTATTTCCGACATTGCATTTAATAAAACAGATTTAACTGCTCAAACATACAATATGGATTACTATGGTGACCTTGATGGAAACGGTATGACCATTAAGGAACTAAGAATTGTTTCTGATACTGATTTTGAAAATCCTGAAACCGGTGAAACAATTGAATATTTAGGTTTGTTTGGCAGAATTATAACTCAGCCACTAGATGAAGAAAATTCTCAACGTGGTGTTGTTAGAAACTTGAATATTGAAGTTTCCGAAGTAAGGGGTAGCAAAGTAACATATGTTGGTGCACTTGCAGGTTCAATTGAAAATGCAAATGTGTTTAATGTTAACATTTCTGGTGACGAAGTAATTCAAGGTAAAAACATGGTTGGTGGACTTGCCGGAATAATTACTGGTGACAGTGAAATTGTTAACATAACAAGCACAGTTAGTGCAAGAGCCGCTTACTTTAAGGATTCAAACAGATTTAGCACATCATATCCTAATGAACAGGTTTCTGTTTATGGAACATTTAACATATATAACAAAGAAACCATTGGCGAGGAAATGGTAACCAATGCTGAAACAGTTTCATATGTTGGTGGCATTGCGGGTATATTTGATGTTGATGAACGTGAAGAAGATGAACAACTAAGCCCATTGTCGTTGTTTAATTCTAGGGCAAGAAAATTAACTGTTACTGGCAGTGTTTCATTAACAGGCGAAATTGTTGGTGGAATTTTTGGATTAAATGGAGAAGAATCAACTGCAAGCGATTTAACATTTATAATTGATCCAAATTCTGCACCTGAACTTAGAGGAAGCAGAATTTCTGGTGGAATTATTGGTGAAAACCGTGGTGAAGTTGAACGAAGTTATGTTGAACATAATTCCGAACTTCAAAAACAAATTGATGAAAGCTACAAAACTGCTGTTGCAAGTGGAACCAATCCAAAAGTTACAAACAGTAATTTAAATTACAACACATTGTTTAAAAACAACGCAAACTATATTGGTGGTTTTGTTGGATTTAACAATGGTGGAACAATTAAAAATAGTTACAGCAAAGTTAACGTTATAAACCTAAACAGCATGTTTGCTGGTGGTTTTGTTGGATTAAGTATTGGCGGTCAATATAATTTCTGTTACACAACTGCAACAGTTAGTGCATTTAAAGTTGCTGGTGGCTTTGCAGGAATTCAAACTGTTAACCCATTCAAATCAGATGCTGGTAATATCACAATAGATAGCACAATAGGAAATTATATTTTAATTTCAAGAAATGCTGAGTCTGTTAAAAACATAGTAACTGGCACAAATGGCATAACAAAATATGTTGGTGTTGTTGCGGCGAACATTTGGCGAGATGAAGATTTGGTAACAGACAGACGCACACAATACAATTCAAATTACACCCTTGCTTTGGGTGGCATGATTGGTATTGCATTAGATGAAGCAAATGATAAAGGTAGGTTAGTTATATCTAACATTGCAACTTCATCTGGAACGCTTAACGAACGTTATAAAAATGAAACCAACTTCTTCGTTCAACCTGAATTTACCAACTCAGCTGCTGGAGAATACGATGATAATTTGCCTGAAATTGGTTCATTTATTGGCTTTGATCTGTCAACAAACGATTCAATGTTCATAGAAAACGATTTAAGATTTTCTGAAGGTTCAAGAAATGCTGATGCGGATGATAATAAAGGCTATGGTGATGTTGCATTATCTTATACAACTAATAAAATGACTAGACCAAATGGACTTTCTGGTTTTGTTGCTGAATACAAGCAAAATGAGAAAGGAGAATATGTTGATGGTGAAGGTAAGCCGGTTGATAATAAAGACAAAGCAGCGCTTGTTTACTATCAATACAGCCGTTTGCAAAACATATCTAGTGCAAGAACATTAAAAGAAATTATTACCACACTAGATGTTATTGCTACCGAAGCGGCTAGCACTGGTGATAACTTCGCTAATGATAAAGGAACTATTGGTGAAGTATCAAAAGGCGAATTAACAACATCTCCAATTTTTGGAACATGGAATGTAAATCGTTGGACAGGTGTTAGAAAAGAAACCGATGCCGACATTAACACAACTTTCCCATATTTGGAAGCAAAACCTGAAACAACCCGAATTGAGGTTTGGAATCGTGAAGATTTACTTCAAATGGGTGTTTACACAAATGCTGAATTTGTTCTTATGGCAGATATTGATTTGAAAGGCGATACTAACAAAGAAACTTGGGACCCAATTGGAACCCGTGCAATTCCATTTAAAGGAACACTTCATTCAAACACTGGTAATCAATATACAATTTATAATGTAAATATTCAATCTGCATCAACTGCATTTGTTGGACTTGTTGGATATTCTTCCGAAGCGGAATTTAGAGACTTTAATTTAGCAAATGTTACAATTAACATTGCTGATAGCAACCAAGGAGCATTGTTCATAGGTTCGCTTGTTGGATATGCTTCAATGGGTACAATTGTTGATAATGTTAACATTGTTAAAGGTCAGTTTAACATTGGTGCCGAAGCAGAGGCAAACTTAGGTGCAACAATTAAAACATCACATGCTGGCACGGTTGGTGGTTTGGTTGGCTATTCTAATTTAGGAACCATTAAAAATTCTGGAACATATAGTTTGTCGGTAAGTGATGGTAAGATTGTTTATGATTCAACAGCAACTGACATTGTTTCAATTGAAGTTAATGGTATTGGTGATTTTTCTCAATTAGAAAATGATATTAACAAAACTTTGGCATTTGGCGGACTTGTTGGATATATGACAAGTGTTGGTGCCGAAGAACCAATGATTCAAAACAGTTTTGCTAATGGAAAAATCAGTTTTAATACATTTGGTAACAATAGTAGTGCAATGAAATTTGCAAACAATAAAACATTAAATGGTGAAACAAGCAGAAGCGTGGATATTGGCGGATTAATTGGTAGAAGTAATGATTCCAATGCTGAAACTGCTAGAATTGTTAATGTTAAAACAACCATGAACTTTAATGTTTTGATTGACTTTGTAGAGTCAACAGCTGTTTCTGAAATTAACATTGGCGGAATTGCTGGAAAGTCTACAAACAGCTTTATTACCGAAGACAGAGTTATTACTGAAACTTCAACACAATATTTGCAAAACAGTGTTAATGCAAACGGAACAAATAACATTAATATTTCAAATTATAACCGTAAGTTAAATTATGGTGGTGCAGTTGGTTATGTTGTTGGTTCAACACTAAATCAAGAATCTGCAAGCACGGCTTATTCAAACTACGAAATTTCACAAATTATTGTTGGAAAATTAGACTCTAAATTAACAACAAATGTTAACTTGTCATCAAATGCAACCGATTCAAGCACAATATTAAATATTGGTGGTGCAGTTGGTGAAGCCAGTGTGGCTAACATTTCAAATGTTAATGCTAACATTGAATTGAATGCAACCATAAATCCTAGTGTTTCAAACACAAATCCAGCATTATTTAATGTTGCAGGTTTGGTTGCTAAAATTGAAAATGGACAATTAGTTGAAAATTCAATGGCAGCAGGATCTGTTAACGCTTCAAACAAAAATAATGCATCAAAAACCAATGTTACAACAAAAGTTGGTGGAGCATTTGGTGATGTGGTAATGGCAAATGGACTTAATGGAATTGGCAAAATTAACAAAATTATTTCAAATGTTGATGTTAATGTTGTTTATCCACAAAATCCAAAAGAAATTGGTAGTTTAACAGCTGGTGGGTTTGTTGGACAAATTTATAACGGAATTATCACCGAAAGTGCAAATTTAGGAAATGTTTGTGTTAATGGTTCAACCCAAAAATCTGACACTTATGTTGGCGGATTTGTTGGAAGAATTGATTTGAAAACAAGACCAATTTCAAACATAAATAACGATGTACAAATCAAAAACTCATATAGTGTTGGTGATTTGGAACTTACAAGCATGTTTAGTGGTGCAAACAGTAAAAACAAAGCAGGTTTGTTTGTTGGAGACATACTTTATGATTACAACAGCGGAAATTCTAAATTAGTTTTACGTAATAACTACACCGCAGGAAAATACATTTACAATTCAACATTAAGTGGTGAAACATCAAGCAAATATTTTGATGCACTATACAACGAAAAAGTTAACAAGGGTGGATTCCTTGGTGGATTCACAATTGATGCTAACGAAAAAATTACAACAAGAACAATTGAAAATGCATCAAACTTGTTGTTTGCAAACAACTTCTATAACACTGATTTTGTTCCATATGGAAACAGTTACATGGAAGGCTTAACAGTTCAAGAAATGTTGTTTAGCCCTTCAACCAAGTTAAGTTCAACTTTAACCGAATCGTTTAATGGTGACCAAGCTTGGATTATCCAAAACAATTCATATCCAAGATTAAGTTGGATTGATAACAGCAAAAACTCAATTGGTTCAAATGGAGATATTACTGAAAACAATTTGGCAAACTCAATTGCTGGAAGTGCAGTTAATGGTTTACAAATTGCAGGAACTAAGGTTCAACCAAGAACTTTAAGCACATCAAGTTCATATAACTTAAATTCTTCAAACACTTCTTACATTATTAATGGTTCTGGAAATGTTACAATAGATGCAACAAATGTTAATGTTTACTTTAACAACAATTTAAGTGCTAACACATTAACTGCCACAACTTTGGATTCACATAGTTTAATTTATGGATTTAAAACAACAACTTCAAACGCAAAAGCAAGCATAACAAACAACTATGGTTTAATTGTTAATTCTTCAATTAAAAATGCATTGGTTGAAAACAACTATGGGGCAATTTATCAAGTAACATTTAATGCTTTTGATGGCATGAATGGAACAATTAAAAATGTTGTGTTAAGTAATGCTGGTGCAATTGACACTGTTGTTGCAAATAGTGCATTTAATGGATTAAGCACATCAAACAAGGCATATATTGCTGGAACAAATAATGGTTCAATTTACAGAAGTGTAATAAAAAATAACACCGGATTTGATTTTGCAGGAACAAATACAAACGGAAAAATTGCAAGCTCATACATAACAACAAAAACAACTGCTGGTTCAAACACAACAGTTGTGGCAACTTATTATGATGAGTTAGGAAAAGCGTTAACTCAAACCATCTATAATTCAGCAGATTCAACACAAAAATTTGATTTAACAAAATTTGATACAAACATTTTAAATATTGAAGTGTTCGATTTTGTTAACGATTGGACAATTTTAAATTCAACAACCGAAGCGTTAAATTATGGTGCTCCAATGCTTCAATATGAGTTAAAACCTAAAAACACATCACGTGGCGGATTTGATTTTAATGGACAAATTGAAGATAAATATTATTGGAATGAAACAGTAACAAAAAATGCGCTTGACACTTTTGTTGCAAACAACAAAGACAAACTTGAAATTGAAGTGGCTTCTGCAAGTGACCTAGCAGAAATTGCAAACATGGTTAATAATGGACAATTTGTTAGTTCTTCAATTTCAATTCCAGAAATGAACACAGATTCACAAATTCTTGAAAACACAAGTGTGTTTGAAGCAAACACCGATGGAATGTCGAAAAAACTAACAACCACAACCTACAAGTTTGGTGTTAAACAAGAAGTTGTTAAAAACATTATTGATTTTGAAGGCAAAACAATTAAGTTAACACAAAATATTGGTTTGTCAGGCAAGTTGTGGACACCAATTGGAAGTGGATTTGACAACTTAGAAGCAAGTGCAACAGACACTGCAACAATTAGTTCACAGCTAAGGAATATGTTTAAAGGACAAATTGAAGGCTCAGGATTTAGCATAACAAATGTTTCAGCAATTGGAACAAACAAAAATGTTGGATTGTTTGGAACTGTTTATGTATCTTCTGGCACATCATTTGCAAACAATATTCTAATTAAAAATAGCAACTTTATTAGTGTTTCAGAAAATGGTGGATTTGCTCTTGCTGGTGCTCTTGCGGGCAGAGTGGTTATTAACGACAATGCAAATGTTCTAACAAAAGTTGGAACAGAATATGCAAATGTTTACGCAACAAACCGTGCAAGTGGAATTATTGGTGACATATATAATGTTAGTGGAATTGAACAAAGTGGTGGAGCTAACAGATTTAAAACTCCAAGCATGAAATATGCATATGTTAATTCAAATGTTACTGTTTCAAATGGAACACGTAATGTTGCAAGTGCAATAACTCACTTTGGAAACAATACAAGGCTTGATAATAATTCTAATTTGCAAGAAGTAAGTGTTGATGTAAATTCAATCTCTGAAATGTATTTCGCAGGCGAAATTGGCGATTACAGAGTTAAAACTGATGGAACATTTGCCCGTGTTTCACAAACAACTGAAAATTATCCAGATTTTGTTGATAAAACAAAAGTTTCCTATAAACATGCGTTTATGGAAAACATAATTTTAAGCAATTATTCAACTATTAAAAACTCATTCTATGCAATTGGATTTGCGGATACTGATGTTATGAGTGAATCAAATAACATAACAAATGTATATTTGATAAACGAAGCAATTCCTAACTTTACATGGGGTGCTGCTTGGACCAGAATGACAGGTCAAAATAACAACTATCCAGTTTTAAACACAAAAGTTTCTTATTGGGTTCAAGACACGCAAGCGGTTACTCCATCTGGAGACACTTACACAATTAACAATGCAAAACAACTTGCGTGGATTGCAGATCAGGTTAACACTGGTGTAACCTTATTTGCAGGAAAAACTATTAAGTTGAATGCAAACATTGATTTAAGCGGAAAAATTTGGTCTGCAATTGGTTATGATGCTAATGTGCACTTTGATGGAACATTTGATTTTAATGGTCATTCCATAACAAATATGATAACAAGTGGAACATATGTTAAAGACACATCAGTTACTGGTGTTAAATGTGTTGGTGCAAACTTTGTTGGTTTGTTTGGATACACAGTTAATGCAACAATAAAAAGCACAGGTGCAAAAGGAATAGTTGGCAGCGATGTCGACAACTCAAAAGTAATAAGTTTGGGTGCTGCTGGTGGTGTTGTTGGTTTTGCACAAAACACACAAATTAGTAATGTAGAAAACTATGCATCCATAACAAGCACATCTTCCACTGATAACCAAGAAGAAAAACAAGGCTCTGCCGGAATTGTTGGAACAATTTATTCTGTTCAAGGTACTATTGAATTAGATGATTTAGTTAACCACGGTAAAGTTTCTGTTAGCCAAGATTATGTTGGTGGTATTGTTGGTATGGTTTATGGAAACACTAGAACATCTGTTAACATAACAAAATCAAGAAACGTTGGTAATATTTCAGGTAAAAACAGAGTTGGTGGAATTGTTGGTGGTATTGATAATAGTTCATCAACTTTCCCATCATTAAGCATAAATGGTGTTGATAACTGGATTAGTGACACAGCAGAAAATATTTCAACCACACCAGACAACACGGGAATAATTTCCGGTGATTCATATGTTGGTGGAATTGTTGGTGAAAACATTGGTGGAACAATTGAAGGTGTTACAAACACAGGAACAATTTCAGGTAGTGCAAGTGTTGGCGGTATTGTTGGAGAAATTAAAAACAATGCAAGAGTTTACGAAACCGTTAACACTGGAAAGGTTAACGGAACAAGTGATAAGATTGGTGGTATTGCGGGTTATGTTAACTTTACAAGTAGTGCTGATACCACAAGATTAATGAACCTTTTAAATAAGAGCGAAATAACATCACAAAATACAACTGCACAAGTTGGACAAATTATAGGGGCATTCAATAACATAACTAATGATAAAGTTAGAGAACAAGTGTTTATGGCTGTTGACACAAGTGCAGCAACGAACATGTTTGGTAGCCTTAACAATAATAATAAAAATATAAGCGTTGTTAACTTATCTTCAATTGCAGGTTTAATAGGAACAAACACCAATATAACTTACGATGGAACAAACTACGAAAAATATTTAAGTGTGTTTAACGATAGTTTGGTATGGAGATATATTGATGGTTCAAACACTGATGCTAATTGGTCGGGTGTTGGTTCTTCAACAAATAAAAACAACATAAAACTTGCATACAACAACAAACCAAGAGGGGAAGAACCGGGTAGAGATATTAATGGAAACTACAATGTTTATTCTCAAAACAATTTAATATATTTATCAGATTTAAATACAAAACGTTTTGGTGTAAGCAGCGCAAGTGGAAAAGCAGTTATTGCAAGTAATATTACATTAACTAATGTTAAGCCATTAGGTTTTGGTGCTTATCCATGGAAAATTGATGTTGATGGACGGAAAATTGATGCTGATGGACAAGCGGAACAAAACTACACATTAACAGTAAATTCAGTTTCAAGTTCAGCAACAAATAGTGCGTTGTTTGGTTCGGTTTTTGGATCGTCATCAGATAATGTTGAATTTACTAATTTCAGGCTTTCATTTAATCCAAATAGTGTTAATGATGAAACTGGTTTGATAGTTGATGCTGGTAATTATGTAAGTTTCAATAATATTCAAACATCAAAATCAGGAACATTAAGTGTTAATGGAAATTTTGGGGTTTTTGCAAGAGAACTTGCAAATTCAAAAATTCAAAGTTGCACAAACGGAATTAGCATTTCGGCATCAAATTCGGAAAATGTTGGCGGAATTGTTGGAAAAATTTCATATACAAGTGTAGTAAACTCTATAAATTATGGTAACATTACCGCAACAAGTGTAACATATCTTGGCGGACTTGTTGGTCATGCGAATGGAAGTAGTAGCGATGATAATAAAACTGGAACAAATTTAAAAGAATATATTAACGGAAACACAAATGGTGATGAACAACACAGCGTAACAATAACTAGCTCATCTTCAACTGAAGCAAACATTGGTGGAATTGTTGGTTATTCTAAAAATTATCAATATAACAACAATAGTAATGGAACTGTAAGTTATAAGAGTGATGATTCATTTGACAAACGTAATGGTGAAATTATTGTTTCTGCTAATGGAACAGTTTATCAAAATGCAGGTGGAATTGTTGGCAAATCAGACAATGATAAAATTCTTAATGGAAATCAAAATAGTGCTGTAATAGAAGATAGAAACAATAAATTACGAGCAGGTGGAATTGTTGGTTATGCTTATTCGGGAACAACAATCGGACAAAATGTTGGCGATGCTAATCAAAACTCAGGTTATATTATTGCAACATATGCAGGTGGAATTGTTGGTCAAACCAAAAATGTAACTTTAATTAATTCATCTAACACAAGTGTTGGTGAGGTGGTTTGTTTAGAAAATGGATATGCCGGTGGTGTTGTTGCACATGCAAACAACACAACTATTAAAAATTGTGCATCACATGGCTATGTTGCATCACAAAAATTTGCAAAAAATAATAGTACTGAAAGTTATGCAGAAGCTGTTGGCGGAATAGCTGGCTATATTTCTAGAGCAAATACAAAACACACATTTGAAAACTGCACTATTGGTGGATATGTTGGATTACAACAAAGCTCGGGTAAAATTAATTGGTATTATGAAATTTATAATGTTGATAATGGAGACAGTGGTAATGGTCAACAATTTAGAGGTTCAAATGAAAACAAAGATTATGGAAAATGGACAACTAGCAACAGACGATATAATTATGGAAAAATTGTTGGAAGTGCTAGTTCTAATTACTCAAATATTAGTGCAGCATTTGAACCTGACTTTAAAGTTTTAACTGTTTATGACTATTATGTAAGTGTTAGAAGTGGATTTGCTGGAGCCTTAGGAATTGGCAACTTTTGGGTTAATGTAGATGCTTATATGGCAACTGCTACAGTTGCAGATGATACTAAAGGATTTCAATTTGCAGATTATGGTTCTTATGGAACTAGAGCGGAAGGAACATCTTTTAGCTGGTGGGGCAGTTCTAACGCATCTAATGCAAAAGCAACAAACACATTTAGTGAAATGAGTAATTTTTCAATTCCTGCTAATGCTAAATTAACTCAATACACAGTTAAATTTAATACTGGTGTTCCAGGTGTTACTATTAGTAATCAAACATATTATGAAGGTGCATCATTTAACCCTCCACCGGTATCAAAACCAGGATCAGAATTCTTAGGTTGGTTTGATGGAAATACCCAGTATACACAAGGTATGCCAATTAATAGCAACGTAACATTAACTGCACGTTGGGAAGACAATGTATACACAGTTAGCTTATATGGTAAAGATGGCTTATATCCTAATCATGAAGATCCTTCTAGTTATACTCCATCATTTATCGGAGAAATAAAACTTAAGGCTAATGAGGCTATAAATTTAGATTTGTCCGACACAGGAATAGATGCTACCCGACAAGGATATGCTTTGTATGGTTGGTATTTTGCTGATGAACAAAGATGGAATCAGTTAGTTGATGATGCAAACCTTAGTGGGGTATTAAACAAAGACAAACGAGAGGTGGCACAAGAAGCGTTAGTTAAATTATTAAATGCTCAAAATTGGGATGAAATTAAAAACAAAGTCAAGAAAATAGAAAATGGTATTATTGAAGGTACAGGATATGATGAAATTCAAGTAATATCAAATGTAACAACATTTAATGAAGATACCCAAATATTTGCTAGATGGGTTGCAGTTAAAAAGGTTACATTTATTTATAACGATGGAACCACTCCAAACTTGGTTAAAGAAGTTGGAATAAACATGTCAGTTGAAGAACCTGCTGATCCTAATCGTGCAGGATACTACATTGAAGGTTGGTACACAAATAGTAGCTTAACAGGTACACCATACAACTTCGAAAACCCTGTAACAACAGACTTAACATTGTATGCTAAATGGGTTGGCGTTGAAATTGATGTTGTTCTTGATTATGGCGATCCTAATGGTGAATTAGGACTTGGCAGTGCAAAAGTTGAATATGGTCAAAAAATGGCTGTTCCTCAAACTCCATCAACAACTGGTTACAGATTCAAATTCTGGTCGTTGGAAGGACAATCTACACAATTCGACTTTAACCTTGCTATTACTAATGAAAACATCGGATTTGATATTGCAAGCAGTAAAACATTCACACTTATTGCAAACTGGGAAAGAATAAGGTGCACAATTAACTTCTATACTCTTCCTGGTAGCGGAACTCCTTATAAATCTATTACAGTGTACTATGGTGAAAGTGTGGAAAGTAGTAGTGTAACAGAGCCAACACGAACTGGATATACATTTAACACATGGAAAATTTCCCAAGATAGTGGTAACACATTGTTAGATGAATTTGAGTTCGGAGTGGAAATTTATAGCAACTATAATGTTTATGCTGAATGGATTCCAATTTCTCAAACTGTAAAATTTGTTTATGACATTGGCGAAGGTGAAGTTGAGCTTGAAGGTTTACAACAACAAGTTGATTATGACTCACATGCAACAAAACCTGAAACCGATCCATCACTTGAAGGTTATAGATTTGATGGTTGGTACACTTCAAAAGATTATTTAACTCCATTCAATTTTGATGAAACAGTAATTCAAGGCGAAACTAAAATTTATGCTAAGTTTGTTGAGCAAGTAACAATAACATTCATAATTAGAAAAGATGGTGTTGATCATAGAACTGAACAAGTTCAAATTGACATCAACACCACCATTCCAGATGAATTAGTTCCTGACCTTAGCGATTTAATTGCTGATGGTGCAGTGTTTGATGGCTGGTATCAATATGATACAGATTCTGATGCTATAACAGGTGACAAACTTGATTTAACAACTTTGACTTTCTCAACAAACACAACATTAATTACAAGTTTCATTTAAACAAAAAAGAACCTAATTTTAGGTTCTTTTTTGTTTTTTTATGAACGGAAAAAATAATGTTAGTAAGGTGTTTTAAAACTCAAAAACAATGAAAAAAAGAAAACATGCTATTTTATTAAGGGCTTAAAACTCACCAATGTTTAAAACTTATTTTAATATGTTATAATTATATATATAAATATATTTTATATTATCGGAAGTTGTAGGCAAGCAGCACTGGAAGTGATATTTGCATACAACTGATGGTTATTCAAGCTGTGATGCCACTTTTAAGTGGATTTGCGTTTAGCAAATTGGTTTGCGAACATCGTGAGCAAAACAACATCACATAGCTTATAATATATATATTGATAATAGTTTATTTGCTGCTAATATTTAAAATTTAAATGTTAAAACTTTATTTTTTATTGAAAATTATATTTTATTTTGATTAATTTTTAGTTTGTGTTTAATTAAATTTAAAAAATTTTGGTATTCAAAAACAAAATATTTTATAAATTTGTTATAAAATCATAATAAACATAGTTGACACATTAGGTTTTACATGGTAAAATTATTCCTGCATAGTAGTGTTTGAAACATGCGCAAAATTCAAACGCTTGGGGTTTATTGATGTTTTTACTTAAACTAAGTAAAGTTTAATTTAATATTATTTTTTTGGAATAATGCTAGAAATAAAGGCAGGATTTTTTTGTTTTTTTACCTAGCATTGTTTTTTTATATGTGCAAACTTTGCTTATTAAAACCAATAAATTCATGCTTACATATTTTAAAATTAATTTTATTTAATAACAAAACCCCAAAAAAATAAAATTAATTAAAAAATTAGTAACAGTGCTTGTAAAAATTTTATAGGAGTAATTATGCTTAACACAGAGAACATTAAAAAAGTAAAGTACGGAAACACAACACGTTACACTTTTGGCCACGCAAAAGAAGTTATTGATCTTCCTTACTTACTTGAAATTCAAAAAGATTCTTATAATCGTTTTATAACACAAGGAATTGGTGAAGCATTAGAAGAATTTTCACCAATAACTGATTATAGCGGTAAGGCAGAAATTTATTTACTTGATTACACCTTAGAACCAGAACCAAAAATTTCCATTTCTGAAGCAAAAAGAAAGGGAAGTAATTTTTCAGTTGCATTAAAAGTTAAGGTAAGGCTTGTAATTAAAGAAACAGGCGAAGTAATTGAACAAGAAGTATTTTTAGGTGATGTTCCATACATGACAGATGATGGCACCTTCATTTTTAATGGAATTGAAAGAGTTGTTGTTAGCCAATTGGTTCGTAGCCCAAGCGTTTATTACAAACGTACAATAGACAAAACTGGTAAAGAACTTTACAACTGCACATTAATCCCAACTCGTGGAAGTTGGCTTGAAATGGAGCAAAAAGAAAAGGATCCAAACTTTATTCGCGTGTGCCTAGATAAAGGTGGAAAAATTGGACTTGGCGTTTTCCTAAAATGTTTTGGATTTACTCGTGACCAAATTCTAGACATTTTTGGCAATAACGAAATTATGCGTGTAACACTTGATAAAGACGCAATTGAAACACAACACGATGCATTAATTGAATTAAGCAAAAAAACACGTCCAAGCGAAATTCCTAGTGCAGAAGCAACAAAACAATTCATTTTCAGTCAATTTTTTAGCACACAATATTACAATTTAGGCAAAGTTGGCAGATTTAAAATTGATAAAAAATTAAGTTTATACAACCGTGCAGTTGGTTTGGTTGCAGCCCAAGATATTAAAACCAAAAAAGAAGTTTTGGTTAAAGCAGGCGAAACCATAACAAAAGAAGCTGCAAACAGCTTTGCAAAAAACGGAATTAACGAAATTTTTGTTAATGTTGATGGTAAACCACACAAAATGGTTGGAAACAATCGTGTTAGAGTTTCCGACATTGTTAAATGCAACGAAGCAGAACTTGGAATTAGTGAAATGGTTCACTATCCAACTTTAATGGAACTTATTAAAGATTTAAAAACAAAAGAAGAAAAACTTGAAGCAATTAAAGAAAATGCTAAGGACTTAATTGGCAAAACATTGTTTATGGACGATATTTTGGCAAGCGTTAGTTACTTTTTGGATTTGAACGTTGGCATTGGTTATGTTGATGTTGTTGACCATTTGTGCAACCGTAGAATTAAAGGCGCTGGCGAACTTTTGCAAGACAGTTTTAGAAGTGGAATGAACAAACTTGTTAATGCCGTTAAAGAAACTTTGCAAAGCCACGATTTAACCGACATAACACCAAGTCAAATTGTTAATGCAAGACCAATTAACCGTGCGTTTAAAGACTTTTTGGCAAGCCACCAACTAAGCCAATTAATGGATCAAATGAATCCACTTAGTTCACTTGCTCAAAAACGTCGTTTGTCTGCAGTTGGCCCTGGCGGTATTAACAAAGACCGTGCAACCGATGAAGTGCGTGATATTCACCACAGCCACTATGGAAGAATTTGCGTTATTGAAACACCAGAAGGTGGAAACATTGGTCTTATTAACTCACTTGCAACATATGCAAGAATTAATGAATATGGTTTCATTGAAACACCATATAGGGTTATTGACAAACAAAAAGGTGTTGTTACAAACGATGTTGTTTACTTAATGGCAGATGAAGATGAAAATTGCTATATTGCACAAGCAATTGAACCACTAAATGCAGACGGAAGCTTTGTTAACGACAATGTTGTTTGTCGTCACCTAGACACAATTTTGGAAGTAAGCAAAGATATGGTTGATTACATGGACGTAAGCCCAAAACAACTTGTGTCTGTTCCAACATCATTAATCCCATTCCTTGAAAACGATGACACAGCACGTGCATTAATGGGTTCAAACATGCAACGCCAAGCAGTTCCACTAATCACAACAGAAACCCCAATGATTGGAACAGGTTTGGAACACAAAGTTGCACTTGATAATGGTGCAATAATTGTTGCAAAAAATGCAGGAACAGTTATTAGTTCCGATGCAACTCACATTGAAATTATGGCAGATAATGGCCAAATTGATAAATATGACTTAATTAAGTTCACAAAAACAAACCAAGAAAGCTGTATTAACCAAAAACCAATTGTAAAAACCGGTCAAAAAGTTAAAAAAGGCGAAACAATTGCTGATGGATATAGCACCAAAAATGGTGAATTGGCACTTGGTAAAAACATGTTAATTGCGTTTATGAACTGGGAAGGATACAACTATGAAGACGCAATTTTGTTAAGTGAAAGATTAGTTAAAGAAGATGTTTACACATCAATAAACCTAAAAGAAGCAGAAGTTAAAGCAAGAAGCACCAAACTTGGTGATGAAGAAATTACTCGTGACATTCCAAACTTGGGTGAAGATGCACTTAAAAATTTGGATGAAAACGGAATTATTAGAGTTGGTGCAGAAGTTAAACCAGGCGACATTTTGGTTGGAAAAGTAACACCTAAGGGCGAAACAGAACCAACACCAGAAGAACGTTTGCTTCGTGCAATATTTGGTGAAAAAGCACGTGATGTTAAAGACACATCTTTGCGTGTTTCACACGGAATTAGTGGTGTTGTTGTTGATGTTCAAGTGTTCAGCCGTAAAAACAAAGACGACCTTGAAACTGGCGTTAACATGATGGTTAGAGTAACC
Organism: uncultured Clostridia bacterium; assembly: GCA_944380265.1. Classification (GTDB taxonomy): domain Bacteria; phylum Bacillota; class Clostridia; order Christensenellales; family UBA1242; genus UBA6345. Next base: position 178,822 of record CALWGY010000002.1, read on the forward strand.
ATTGCTCAAAAACGTAAAATCAGCGTTGGTGATAAAATGGCAGGACGTCATGGAAACAAAGGTATTGTTTCAAGAATTCTTCCTGTTGAAGATATGCCATTTATGGCAAACGGCCAACCAATTGACATTGTTTTAAACCCACTTGGAATTCCATCTCGTATGAACGTTGGACAAGTGCTAGAAGTTCATTTGGGTCTTGTTGCAAAAGCTTTGGGCATTAACATTGCAACTCCTGCGTTTGATGGTGTTAAGGAAAGTGACATTCAAGAACTATTAAAAGAAAACAATTTCCCTGAAAACGGAAAAATTCAGTTGTATGATGGCAGAACAGGTGAACCTTTTGAAAACCCTGTTACTGTTGGATATATGTACTATATCAAACTAGAACACATGGTTAACGACAAAATGCATGCTCGTTCAACAGGTCCTTATGCTTACGTTACACAACAACCACTTGGCGGAAAAGCTATGTTTGGTGGTCAACGTTTTGGTGAAATGGAAGTTTGGGCTCTTGAAGCATATGGCGCAAGCAAACTACTTCAAGAAATGCTAACCGTTAAGTCCGATGACATTGAAGGAAGATATAACACATACAAAGCAATTGTTGAAGGCTTGCCACTTCCAGAACCATCAGTTCCAGAAGCATTTAAAGTTTTAATTAAAGAACTTCAAGGTTTGTGCTTAGATGTTAGATTGTTAACCGACAACGACAAAGAATTTAAACTTTCCGACTTAAATGCTGACAGCACCGAGTCGTTTAGCGAAGTAACAAAACCTAGGGAAGAACAAAAAGAACTTGAACTTGAATTTGAAGAAAATAACAATGACGCTGACTTAGATTTAGAGGAAGACTTTGATAATATATTCGATGAATCCGCTTTATTTGACGATTTTAGCGAAGATGATGAAGAATAGGAGTAAAATATGTTTGAATTAAACAATTTAGCCTCAATAAAAATTGGCGTTGCTTCACCAGAAAAAATTCGTGAATGGAGTTATGGTGAAGTAACAAAATCAGAAACAATAAATTATCGTACACACAAACCTGAAATGGGCGGACTTTTATGTGAACGTATTTTCGGACCTAAGAAAAATTGGGAATGTCATTGCGGAAAATATAAACGTATTCGCCATAAAGGTGTTATATGTGACAAGTGCGGAGTTGAAGTTACAAAAAGCAGTGTTCGTCGTGAAAGAATGGGACACATTCAACTTGCAACTCCTGTTGCTCACATTTGGTATATGAGAAGTATTCCATCAAGAATTGGAACACTTTTAAACCTAAACACAAAACAACTTGAAAAAGTTATTTATTATGTTTCTTACATTGTAATTGACCCAGGCAAAACCAACTTTACAAAATATCAATTAATTTCCGATGCAGAATATCGTGATGCAATTGACCAATTTGGTTACGATTCATTCAAAGCAGGCATGGGTGGCGAAGCAATTAGGGAACTACTTTGTGAAATTGACCTTGAAAAAGAACACAAAGAACTAACAAAAGCAAGCACACTTGCAAAAGGACAAAAGAAACTTAAAATTAACAAAAGACTTGAAATCATTGACTCTTTGTTAAAAAGCGGAAACCGTCCAGAATGGCTTGTTTTGGAAGTTTTGCCAGTAATTCCACCAGATCTTAGACCAATGATTCAACTAGATGGTGGAAGATTTGCAACAAGTGATATTAACGATTTATATCGTAGAATTATAAACCGTAACAACCGTTTGAAAAAATTTATGAGCATTGGTGCTCCTGAGGTTATTATTCGTAACGAAAAACGTATGCTTCAAGAAGCAGTTGATGCATTAATTGAAAATGGTAAAAGCGGAAAAGCGGTTCAAGGACCAAAACAACGCGAACTTAAATCCTTAACACAAAGTTTAAAAGGCAAACAAGGACGTTTTAGACAAAACTTGTTAGGAAAACGTGTTGACTATTCTGGTCGTTCAGTTATTGTTGTTGGACCAGAACTTAAAATTTATCAATGCGGACTTCCAAAAGAAATGGCTTTGGAACTTTTCAAACCATTCATCATGCACAAATTGGTTGAACGCAATTTGTCGTTAAACTTTAAATCAGCGAAACGTTTAATTGAAAAACAAAAACCTGTTGTTTGGGACATTTTGGAAGAAGTTATTAAAGACCATCCAGTAATGCTAAACCGTGCACCATCTTTGCACAGACTTTCAATTCAGGCATTTGAACCAGTGTTAATTGAGGGCAGAGCAATAAGGCTTCACCCACTTGTTTGCGGTGGCTTTAACGCCGACTTCGATGGTGACCAAATGTCAGTTCACGTTCCACTTAGCCCAGAAGCAATTGCAGAAGCAAGAATTTTGATGTTAAGTTCAAACAACGTTTTAAAACCTGCAACTGGTGACCCAATTTTAACTCCAACACAAGACATGGTTTTGGGTTCATATTACTTAACAATTGAAAAAGAAGGCGCAAAAGGTGAAAACAAAAACTTTATTTCCGAAGATGAAGCAATAATGGCTTATCAAACAGGAAATGTTGAAATTCAAGCACCAATTTTTGTTAGAAGAACAAACGAATTTAATGGCGTGCCTTACACATCAAGAGTTAAAACCACAGTTGGAAAAATTATATTTAACCGTGGCATTCCTCAAAACATGGGTTTTGTTGATAGAACTAAAAAAGAAAATGTTAATAACTATGAAATTGATTTTGTTGTTGACAAGAAAGGATTAGATAGAATAATTCAAAAATGTTTTGATAGTTTAGGAACAACTGAAACTGTTAAAATGCTAGATAATGTTAAGGAAATTGGTTATAAATATTCCACACTTGGTGCAATAACAATTAACGTATTCGACATGGAAATTCCACAAGAGAAAAACGATCTTGTTAAAGAAGTTGAAGAAAAAGTTGCGGAAAACAACAAATTCTTCAAACGTGGATTTATAACCGAAGATGAAAAACTTGAAAAGAACATTAAACTTTGGAAAGATGCAACAAAACAACTTGAAGGCATTGTTCTAAACAAAATGGACGTTTTAAACCCAGTTAGAATGATGGCAAACTCTGGTGCTCGTGGTAACGCAGGACAAATTTTGCAGCTTTGCGGTATGCGTGGCATTATGGCAAACACATCTGGCCGTAAGGTTGATATTCCAGTTAAATCAAACTTCCGTGTTGGTTTAACTCCAATTGAATATTTCCTAAGTAGCCGTGGTGGACGTAAAGGTTTGGCCGATAAAGTTTTAAAAACAGCTGACTCTGGTTACTTAACACGTAGGCTTGTTGACGTTGCACAAGATGTTGTTATTGTTGAAGATGATTGTTTTGAAACAAACAACGAAAAAGTTAAAGGTTTAACTGTTTCTGCAATAACAAAAGATGGCACACCAGTTTGCAGCCTAAAACAACGTATTGTTGGCAGATTTGCTGTTTCTGATGTTATTAATCCAAAAACTAAAAAAGTTATTATTCCAGGAAACACCATGATAACAAACGCACAGGCAGATGAAATTGAAGCATGTGGCATAACAAGTGTTAACATTAGAACTGTTTTAACATGCCGTTCAAAACATGGCGTTTGTGCTAAATGTTATGGTAAAAACATGAGTAACAACAACATAATTCCAATTGGTGAAGCAGTTGGTATTATTGCTGCACAATCAATTGGTGAACCAGGAACACAGTTAACCATGAGAACATTCCACACCGGTGGTGTTGCGAACGCAGCCGACATCACACAAGGTTTGCCTCGTGTTGCCGAACTATTTGAAGCACGTAAACCAAAAGGTGTTGCAACTGTTGCCGAAGTTGCCGGAAAGGTTGTTGTTAAAGAAGTTCAATCTGCTGGTAAAGATGGCGGAAAATATTATGAAGTGTTTGTTAAAAACCCAGATGGCGATGGACACTACATCATTCCATTTGGCGTTGTGTTAAAAGTTAAGAATGGTGATTATGTTGAAGCCGGAACTGTTTTAACAGAAGGTTCAATTTATCCAAAAGATTTCTTACGTACACGTGGTGTTAGAGATGTTCAGGAATACATTTTGTCGGAAATTTTGGCAACATACTCTTCACAAGGTGTTAAAATTAACACAAAACACGTTGAAATTATCATTCGTCAAATGTTACGTAATGTTAAGATTGAAGAAGTTGGCGACACCAACTTGCTTGCAGGTGATATTATTGATGTGTTTAAGTTTGAAGAAGAAAACGACCGTGTTATGAGCGAAGGCGGAGTTCCTGCAACCGGAAAACGTTTGGTTCAAGGAATAACAAAGGCAGCATTAAGTTGCGAAAGCTTCCTAAGTGCCGCTTCCTTCCAAGAAACTTCAAAAGTTTTAACAGATGCATCAATTAAAGGAAAAATTGACCGATTAAAAGGTTTAAAAGAAAACTTGATGATTGGAAAACAAATTCCTGCTGGAACTGGTTACAATGCATTTAAAAAAGTTGAACCAGTTGACTCAAATGATGTTAAAGTTGAAAACACACAAGTTGATGAAAGTGTTGCAAAATTCTTTAATGAAGACGAAGCAATGTAATTTAAAAAAATCCCTTAAACAAAGGGATTTTTTTGTGTTATAAAAAGTTAAAATTTTTAACAATTTGGGTATTGACAACGCTCATTTTTGTTGATATAATTTAAGCGTAATGAAAAAGGAAAATTGTTTAAGTGTTAAAAACATTAAAATAATTTTAAAGAGGAAATCGTTATGGCAAATTTAGTTGAAGAAATGAAGAAAATAAACAAAAAAGAAGAAAAATCAGCAAATAATGCAATGTTTAAAGTTGTTGATGGAAAAGTGGTACAAGAAGTTTCATCAAAACAAAAAGCAAAATATGATGAATTGATGTCTGGTTTTTTAAGAAGAAAAGCTCTTGCTGAACAACAAGTTCAAACACCAATAAAAGAAAAAGGCACAAAAGACAAAGGTTTGGGGCAATAGTTAATTTTTAAATAATAAAAAAATATTGAAGGCATTTTGTGCCTTCTTTTTTTGTTTTAATTCGAATAAGTTTTTGTGTTTATAACTGTTAATTAAACAAAATTTAAAATTAATATTTTAAAATTATTATATTTATCTTTGTTTGTTTTTTAGCGCCATAACAACAAAAGTGAATTTTTTTATAATTAAAATGTTTATATTTTGCCTTAATTTTGCACATATTACATAAAACAATAATTAAAAAAAATGACTTTTAATTATTTTACATTTAAGTGTGTGTATGATAAAATTAATTTAGTATAGTAGATTATTTTGTGGGAGAGCATATGAAAAAGTTTGTATTTCCAGCAGTGTTGTTTTACGATGAAAACGAACAACAATATACAATTGCCATGTTCGACATTGAAGTTTTTGCAGAAGGAAAAACTGTTGAAGAAGCAGTTAACACTGCACAAAGTTATTTAAACAAATATTTGGAATGTGCTTTTTCTTATGGTATTGATGTGCCAGAAGCAACTCCTTTTGAGCAAATGATTGATATGTATCCAAAAAACTTGGTTGTTTTGGTTGAAAGCAAATTAAACGACAAAAACAAAGCGGTTTAAAGTTTAAAAATTTCTAAAAAAGTTAATAAAATAGTGCTATAACAAAATTAATAAGCACTATTTTTTTATTGCTTTTTTGTTGACTTTTAAATTCTTTAATGTTAATATTATTAGCGTATTATAGTATGCTTAAAAAAGTGTGCTTTTTTTAACTAAAAAAGTTTTAAAAGCACGGCACAGTTTTAAGCATCAAAACTTTGGTTTTGGTGTGAAAATTAAAGTTTTGAGTCCGCCGTATAATATACAAAAATTCTTTTGGAGTATCTAACAAAACAATTTTATGTGCTAGGCGGAAATCCGATGATTGAGTATGCTTAAAGGGTTGAAAAGCAATTACTCAAAAATTTTAAGATATTACTTCTTTTGAAGGAGGAAAAGTAATGCCTACTATTAATCAGTTAGTTAAGCAAGGCAGAAAGGATCAAGCTGTTAAATCAAAAGTTCCAGCATTAGACCAAAACCCACAAAAACGTGGTGTTTGCTTATCTGTTACAACAACAACACCTAAAAAACCTAACTCGGCACTAAGAAAAATTGCAAGAGTTAAGTTAAGCAATGGTCAAGAAGGAACAGTTTACATTCCTGGTGAAGGACACAACTTGCAAGAACACAGCGTTGTTTTAATTCGCGGTGGCAGGGTTAGAGACCTTCCTGGTGTGCGTTATCACGTAATTCGTGGAACACTTGATGCTTCTGGTGTTGCAAAACGTAAACAAGCACGTAGTAAATATGGTGCAAAAAAACCTAAATAAAAAAAATTAATATTAATCTAAAAATTTCAAGGAGGACATAGCAATGCCAAGAAGAGGCGGTGCACCTAAAAGAGATGTTTTACCAGATCCTCGTTATAACAATGTTGTTATCACAAAACTTGTTAATCAAATTATGACCGATGGTAAAAAATCAGTTGCACAAAATATTGTTTATGGTGCTTTCGATACAATTCAACAAAAAACCGGAGCAGAACCAAACGAATATTTTATGCAAGCTTTAGAAAACCTAAAACCTGTTTTGGAAACTAAGGCAAGAAGAGTTGGTGGTTCAAACTATCAAGTTCCAATTGAAGTTAGTCCAGAACGTAGACAAACTCTTGCAATTCGTTGGTTAGTAACCTATGCAAGAAAAAGAAATGAAAGAACAATGAAAGAAAAACTTGCCGCAGAAATTATGGATGCATATAATAATGCAGGTGGGGCATACAAGAAAAAAGATGATGTGCATAGAATGGCTGAAAGTAATAAAGCATTTGCTCATTATCGTTGGTAGAATTAAGGAGAATATAAATTATGCCTAGACAAACCCCAATTGAAAAATATAGAAATGTGGGAATTATGGCTCACATTGATGCAGGAAAAACAACCACAACAGAAAGAATTTTGTTTTTCTCAGGAAAAACTCACAAAATTGGTGAAGTTCATGATGGTGCTGCAACAATGGACTGGATGGCACAAGAACAAGAACGTGGCATAACAATTACAAGTGCCGCAACAACTTGTTTTTGGAAAGGTCATCAAATTAACATTATTGACACACCAGGTCACGTTGACTTTACCATTGAAGTTGAACGTAGCTTAAAAGTTTTGGACGGCTCAGTTGCAGTTTTCTCTGCTCGTGAAGGCGTTCAACCACAAAGCGAAAAAGTTTGGCGTCAAGCCGATAAATACAAAGTCCCAAGAATGGTTTTTGTTAACAAAATGGACAGACCTGATGCAAACTTCTTTAATGTTGTTGAAAAAATTAAATCACGTTTGGGTTCAAACGCTGTTCCAATTCAAATTCCAATTGGCTCAGCTGAAACATTTGTTGGTTTAATTGATTTGGTTGAAAACAAAGCAATTTATTATAAAAACGACCTTGGAACCGACATGGAAGTTACAGACATTCCTGCCGAATACAAGGAACAAGCAGAAAAATATAGAAACGAACTTATTGAAATTGCCGCAGAACAAGATGATGCTTTACTTGAAAAATTCTTTTCAGGTGAAGAACTAACTGTGGAAGACATCAAAAAAGGTATCAGAATTGGTACAATTAACATGAAAATTTTCCCAACAACTTGCGGAACAGCACTTGGAAACAAAGGTGTTCAAAAGTTGCTTGATGCAATTGTTGACTATATGCCTGCTCCAACAGATATTGAAGCAATTAAAGGCGTTAATCCAAAAACTGGTGAAGAAGTTGTTCGTCATAGCAGCGATTCCGAACCTTTTGCAGGTTTGGCATTCAAAATTATGACAGACCCATTTGTTGGAAAATTGACATTCTTCAGAGTTTACAGCGGAACAATTTCTGCTGGTAGCTATGTTTATAACAGCAGTAAGGACAAAAAAGAAAGAGTTGGTCGTTTAATTAGAATGCACTCTAACAACCGTACTGAAATTGAAGAAGCATATGCTGGTGACATTGTTGCCATTGTTGGTTTAAAAGACACAACAACTGGTGAAACACTTTGTGACCAAAACCACCCAGTAACACTTGAATCAATGGATTTCCCAGACCCAGTTATTAGGGTTGCTATTGAACCAAAAGACAAAGCAAGCCAAGAAAAAATGATTTTGGCACTTATCAAACTTGCCGAAGAAGACCCATCATTTAAAACCTACACCGACCAAGAAACAGGTCAAACAATCATTGCAGGTATGGGCGAACTTCATTTGGAAATCATTGTTGACCGTTTGCTTCGTGAATTTAAAGTTCAAGCAAATGTTGGTGCTCCACAAGTTGCTTATCGTGAAACAATTAGAAAAGCAGTGGAAGCAGAAGGAAAATATATTAAACAATCTGGTGGTAAAGGACAATATGGTCATTGCCGTATTAAACTTGAACCACAAGAACCTGGAAAAGGTTATGAATTTATTAATAACATTGTTGGTGGTGTTATTCCTAAGGAATACATTGAACCAATCAATAATGGTATTAAAGAAGCAAGTCAAACCGGCGTTTTAGCAGGTTATGAAACAGTAGATTTTAAAGTTACATTGTTTGATGGTTCATACCATGATGTTGACTCATCTGAAATGGCATTTAAAATTGCTGGTTCAATGGCATTTAAAGAAGGTGCTAGACGTGCAGACCCAGTTTTACTTGAACCAATTATGAAAGTTGAAGTTGAAATGCCTGATGAATACTTGGGTGACGTTATGGGAAACATTAACCGTCGTCGTGGTATGGTAACAGGCACCGATATGGTAAACGGGTTACAAGTTATCAATGCCCAAATACCTCTTGGGGAAATGTTTGGTTATGCAACAGACCTAAGAAGCTTAACTCAGGGCAGAGGTACTTATAATATGGAATTCTCTCACTATGCAGAAGTTCCAAAAAATATCGCTGATAAAATTATCGGCGACAGACAAAAAGCCTAATTATTTAAAAATTTAATTGTAGGAGGATAATAAATAATGGCTAAAGCTAAATATGAAAGAACAAAACCACACGTTAACGTAGGAACAATTGGACACGTTGACCATGGTAAAACAACCTTAACTGCTGCAATTACATCTGTTCTTGCTGCACAAGGTAAAGCACTTGCAATGAACTATGCTGAAATTGACAAGGCTCCAGAAGAAAAAGCAAGAGGTATAACAATTAACACAGCTCACGTTGAATACGAAAGTGACAAACGTCACTATGCACACGTTGACTGCCCAGGACACGCAGACTATGTTAAAAACATGATTACTGGTGCTGCTCAAATGGACGGAGCAATTTTGGTTGTTGCTGCAACCGATGGTCCTATGCCTCAAACTCGTGAACACATTTTGCTTGCTCGTCAAGTTGGTGTTCCATACATTGTTGTATTTATGAACAAAACAGACCAAGTTAACGATCCAGAACTTTTGGATTTAGTTGAAATGGAAATCAGAGAACTTCTTAACGAATATGGTTTCCCTGGAGACGACACCCCAATCATTAAAGGTAGTGCATTAAAAGCATTAGAAGCTGCTCAAGCTGGAAGACCTGATGATCCTGCTTGCAAATGCATCAACGAATTGGTTGACGCTCTTGACACATTCATTCCAGACCCACAACGTGAAACAGACAAACCTTTCTTAATGCCTGTTGAAGACGTTTTCACAATCACAGGTCGTGGAACAGTTGCAACTGGCCGTGTTGAACGTGGAACAGTTAAAGTTGGCGACACAGTTGAAATTGTTGGTATGGGTTCAAAACTTTCAACAGTTATTACTGGTGTTGAAATGTTCCGTAAATTACTAGACCAAGCTCAAGCTGGTGACAACATTGGACTATTACTTCGTGGTATCCAAAGAACAGATATCGAACGTGGTCAAGTTCTTGCTAAACCAGGTTCAATTCACCCACACACAGAATTCACAGCAGAAGTTTACGTACTTAAAAAAGAAGAAGGTGGTCGTCATACTCCATTCTTTAACGGATATCGTCCACAATTCTACTTCCGTACAACCGACGTTACAGGTAGCATTCAATTGCCAGAAGGCGTTGAAATGGTAATGCCAGGTGATAACGTTAAAATGACTATCTCCTTAATTACTCCAATTGCTATCGAACAAGGATTGCGTTTTGCTATCCGTGAAGGTGGTAGAACAGTTGGTTCTGGTGTTGTTTCTTCAATTATTAAATAATTGAAAACTGCACAAGTGCTAATTTCTAACGAAATTAAAAAAAAGCATACTTTCGTATGCTTTTTTTGTTTTCAATTATTTATCGAAACGGCGCAAACATAAACAAATGCCACCTGTGGTGTCGCTTGTTTCTGCTTTGCTTGTTTCTATAAATCCGAATAGGCCAATTTCAACAAACATGTTTAAGAATGAAAATCGATTTAAAGTTTTGTTAACTGCACAAGTGCTAATTTCTAACGAAATTAAAAAAAAGCATACTTTCGTATGCTTTTTTTGTTGTACAAGAAAACCCCCAGATAGTCTGGGGGTTCAGTGAAGGCTTTTGCCGTTGAGTGAAAAATCTCCTTTTGTTA
>CALWGY010000003.1 GCA_944380265.1 uncultured Clostridia bacterium
CAGCAACACATAGTTGACACTATTTAATCTCATTCTTTAGGATTTCTCTTACCTTATCTTCCAACTCTTTGCTTTCATCCATAAGGGTAAAGAGTTCCTTTGCAGTTTGTTTTAATTGTTCATTTAATTCCTCTTCAGATAATTGATTAGAATTATCAACACCAACATATCTTCCAGGATTTAATGAATAATCCTTTTCTTTTATTTCTTCTAAACTTGCTTTATTGCAAAAGCCAAGTTTATTTTCATATCCTTCATCATTTTTGTATTTATGATAAGTGCTTGCAATTAAATCTATTTCATTTTGTTCTGTCTTAGGATCAAAGTTATTATCATCTTCAGAACCTTTAAAAACTCTAATTTTTCGGGTTTTCATACGTCCTAGTTTTGTTGCATTGATAAACAGAACATCAGTATCAGTTTTCGCTCTATCTAACACCCAACATTGAACACTTATTCCTGTGTTCGAAAACAACTTATCAGGCAAATCAATAATTGCATCAACTTTACCAGCTTCAAGCATTGCTTTTCTAACTTTTCTATCATCTTCAGTATTGCTTGTTGTAGCACCATTTGGCATAAGAATAGCAGCTTTTCCTTTTGGAGCAAGTTTAGCATACATAATTTCTAGCCAAGCATAATTTGCATTTTTAACATCTGGTTTCCCAAACACCCATCTTGGGTCACCTTCAAGAGATGGTTTCCAATAATCTTTGATATTGTAAGGTGGGTTAGCAAGGATAAAATCGGCACGGAGTAATTTATGTAAATCGTCAGTGAAAGAATCTCCATTTCTTTCGCCTAAATTACCAGCAAGTCCACGAATAGCAAGGTTCATTTTTGCCATTTTCCAAGTTCCAGGATTGCTTTCTTGACCATAAATAGAAATATCATCAACTTTTCCTCTATGTTCTTTAACAAACTTTGAACATTGAACGAACATACCACCAGAACCACAGCAAGGGTCAAAAACTCTGCCTTTATACGGTTGCAGAATTTCAACCATCATTTCAACAATAGATTGTGGAGTAAAGAACTCACCACCTTTTTGAGGGATATATGTTGCAAAAGCACCAATGTAATATTCATAGATTTGACCAAAGAAATCGCCATCTGCATCTTCCATTTTAAGGTGAGTAGTAAAGAAGTCCACAAGTTCACCTAAAGCAACTTTGTCTAATTCGCTTTTTGAATATGTTTTAGGAAGAATGCCTTTTAATTCATAGTTCTTCTTTTCAAGTTCATCAAATGCTTCGTCAATTTTTTGACCTAAACTTTCATCTTTAGAATAAGATGCAATGTAAGGCCAAAGTGCTTTTTCTGGAACAATGAACACATGTTCTGCGATGTAATAATCTTCATCGTGTTCACGACCATCTCCAAAAGCTTTTAATTCATTAAATTTAGCCAAATATTTATCACTAACATATTTTAAGAAAACTAAACCCAATACAACATTTTTGTAATCTGCTGGGTCGCACTTATCTCTTAATTTAACGGCAGCACCCCATAGCACTTTTTCATCAATTTTAGCCATCAATACTCCTTTTAGTTCCATATAGTTTAAACTATAGGAAGCTTTAGTAATTGTATTATATCACATTTTTCTTAATTTTGTATTATTTATAAAGTTAATTAGTTTTTATTTTTATATTAAAATCAAAGTTCTATTTGACTCAAACTGTTTTATTGTTTCATGTAGAAATAGAAACAATACTTTTAAAAAATAATTATTATTCATTTAAGCACGTCAAAATACACTTTATCAAGGGCAATTTGAAACAATTGTTTTTCTTTTTCCAACGATTTAGAAATCTTTGCCAAAACAATAACAATTTTTCAAACATATTTACAAATTTAGTTTACACTTATTTGTAAAACAATCAACGAAATACAAAAGAGAGGACAAGTCCTCTCTTTTTCTATGCTTTGAGTTTAAATTTTACAACACCATAAACTATATTATAAACTAGCAAAACACCAATTACTATAAATAGTATAATCACATTCTGTTGACAATGTATTGCTAAAAATACACTTCCAACTAAAGATGCTACCCAAATAAGAAAATAACATAGCTTTCCCATAAACTTACCACTAATAATATCTAAATCATATAAAAAACCGACAATTGAATATACTGAGCAATGTATTAAAACTGCAGCAATCGCTATTAGAAAATTATCTAGAATAGCTATACTTGTTAGTCCAACCACTCCCAATACTTTTTCTGATATTCTTTTATACATTAGATTAAATTATCTCACACTTTTATTAGTGGCAAAACAAGTTGTTGTAACTCCATTAGTTATTATTATGTGGTAATTATTATAACTATTATTTTCTATTTTTGTAACTAATTGATTTCTTGTCATTTTTGTTCTAGAAAACATATCTCTGAAAGACACATTTCTTCCTATTGTATCTTGTACAACAGTTATTACATTATTAGACATATTAATCTTACATCTCCTTAAAAATTGAATTTCAAGGAACTTACAACTTTCAAACTAGCTCCATTTAATATTAAACTTCTATCTTAAAAGCCTTTAAACCATAGTCGGAAGCATAAATAATGCGACCATCTCTGGTTTTTATAGATTTTCTAAAAATATATATTTTTTCTTCTTTCATGGTTAAAGCCTCCTTTATAAATTTTCATATCAGGACTTGCAAATCTAAAAGGCCTATGCTATAATCATGGTGTTACTTATTATAGGAAAGTTAATAAGCCTAATGGTTTGACGGAGCCTAATCCGTTTCAAAGAACAAGTTCCAGCTTGTTCTTTTTTATGTTAACAATCAATTGATTGGAAACATCTACATGCTTTTCGTTTCTGAGTTTTTGCAGCTTTTATAGAAACTCCATAAATTTTTGATATATCCAAAATATCCATATTTAATATTGCGCAAGAAGGACATAATAATTCTCCAGCAAAAGCATCTGCCTGCCATTCTATATCTTCATAAGGTTTTACAACTTCATTCGGATACACTCTTGTTAGAGTAAGCATATTTGTATTATGTAGAACATAATGTCCAATTTCGTGTGCTATTGTAAACCGGTCTCTTCCTTCACCATGCCTTGCTCTTTCATAAATATCCTCTCTGATAACTATTTGATTCGTTTGCTGGTCTGTATATGCATGAGTGTCCACTCTCATTTCAGAAGCTTCCCTTATTGAGAAATCAAAATTTTTAAAAAGTTGCGGCATTGCATGTTCTAATATGGCAACTATGTTTAGTGGAGAATTAGGTTTACACCCTAAAACCTTCCGCAATTGCTGTGTTAAATCTATTATAATTTGATTCGATAATGGTTCCGCCTTATATTTATACACTAATCATTATCCTCCCTTTTGACTAAAATAGCCCTTATTTTTTCCATATCATTGTCATCTATATTGTTAAAAGTCCTAGCAAAAATAACGGCTGTTTCTTTTTTCATATTAGAAATTTTATCATTGAATGGTAGTTTAACTTCTTTAATATTAGACACTTCTGCTTTTCTTAATTTTTTTACAATAGATTTTTGCAAACCGTATCTTTCAGATATTAAATCCGTAAAATTTTGTGGAACATTTCTTACCCCTGTTTCAATAGAAGATAAATAAGAACTTGATATTTCTAAGTTTTCTGCCATATCTCCAAGGACTTCTCCACAATCAATTCTAATTTTTCTTAATATTTTTCCATATTCCGTTGTCATGTTAACCCCTCCATTTACATCATCTAAAGTTTATCATCAATTTTCATAAAAATCAACTAATTTGTAAAAAAAATTCACAATATTGTGAAAAATATTAGTTTAATCCACCATAGCCCCAAATATTTTTTCAATTAGTTGTCAGTTTATCCCCGATACCACTCTGGGGCTTTTTTGTTTGTTTTTTAAAGGCGCTTAAATCTTGAAATTATTAAGAATTTGCTGCAAATGCATTTGGATTGTGCTGCGTAATTAATATTGACTTTAATTTAATAAAATAGATATAATAAACTAAGTGGTGTTAAAATTTAACAAGTTAAATTTTAATGTTTACTAACGCAAACCGCACAAAAACTTATGTCCCGCAGTTTGAATAAACATCAGTTTTGCTTGCAAATGCCTAACGGCGCTTGTAGACAAAACTTCCGATAATATAAACTTTGTGATGCTAAAATTTGAACAAGCAAATTTCAAAATTGCCGATGGCAATTCCACAATAAATTGTGGCATCACAGTTTGAATAAACATCAGTTTTGCTTGCAAATGCCTAACGGCGCTTGCAGACAAAACTTCCGATAATATAAACTAAGCGGTGTTAAAATTTTATGTTAGTGAAATCTTAACAATTTCTAACGAGTTTTTAGTGCTTTCGCACAATACTGTTGTTTGCACAAATATCAGTTGTTTACAAACATGCCTTTTGGATTGTTTACCTTTAAATTATTAGTTGCAAACTATAAAAAATATATTTTTTATGATTTGATTTTTACTTATTTTTCATTAAAAATTTTTTATTAATATATAAAAATTTTTTACATAATTAAAACTGTAATTTTGTTTTTACATCGTTAAAAATGCATTTTAAAAAACAAGGAGCTAAAATGAAAAACAAATTTTTAGTTGGTTCAATGTTTGTTTTGGCAATCATATTCTCATTTTGTTTGCTAAGTCTTGGCTTAAACAAAACCATAGTTGAAGCAAATTATTCACAAGAAAAAGTTGCAAATGATTTAGCCCAAAACAATCAGTCTTTAATTTTTGACAAAATTAGTAACAACCAAGAACTTTTGAACACATCATATGTTCAAGCATACAAAATTAATAGCAGCAATTTTTCAGCAGTTGCAAATGGTGGAGAAGCACGTCCATTAACAAATGCTTTTGATGGAAATTGGAACACTTATTGGCAAAGTGAAAAAGATAACATAATGCTCACAAATGCAATAACTATAACTTTTAATAAAGCAGTTACAATTAACCGAATTTTATATGCTTCATCAAGTGCAAGAATTGGTCATGGATATCCAGTTGAATTAAACATATACACTGCTCTAAACTCTGATTTAGAACTTTATGGTAGTGTTTCAAGCAGCGCAACAAACGACCAAGTTGTTTTTAAATTTAACAAACCCCAAACAATAACTCAATTAAAATTTGAATTTAAAAAAGTTAATCCTGCTCATAACTGGATAGCATCAGCAAAAGAAATACAATTTTTTATGCCAGACAACACTGATGTTACAAACATAATTAATGGCGAACTTTTTGAAAATTACACTCAAACTTCATTAAAACCACAATACAATAATTTATCTTTAATTCAATCCTACAAACAACAATTTTCAACATTTGAAAATTATGAAAACAGTTTGAAACCAATGCTTGATAGAGCAGAAAAAATTATTAAAGGCGAAATTAAGTTTGATGCTCGTCGTGAATTTTCAACAGCCAACAACGCTCTTAACAAAATTGAACAGCATGGAAATTTGAGAACTTATGCTTCAAACACACTAAAAATGTCCAGCTTTGGAATTAATCGTCAAGTAACAGGAATTGCTGGTGTTAGCGGTCAGGAAATTATCATTTATGTTGAAGCAGAAGATGATGACCCACTTCCATCGGTGGTTTTTACTCAGGCATATAGTGCTTGGCAAAAATGGAAAAGTGAAGTTACTTTAAAAAGAGGCAAAAACACTTTAATTTTTCCAAACTTAAAAGATAGTAACTACACCGCAGCCATTGAAGCAGGTGGACCAATTCACATTGTTAACCCATACACCGAAACTGAACAATCTAAAAATGTTAAAATTTACATTGAAAATGGTTCTTTCTATCCTGTTTTTAGAGATGGTGACGATGAAAAAACATTCAAACTTTACCTTGAAGACTATTACAACAAATTAAACGACCCTAACAATGAAACCGTTAAAATTAATGTTTTTGAAGCTGTTAGCAACCACATTATGCTAACCTGCTTTTCAACAGTCGCCTATGATAACTATATAACAAAAAATGTTTCGCCACAAAACAACATTGATAAGTGGAACGATTACATAATTAATTTACTTAAATTTGGTGGTGTTGCATTAAACGAAAATGAACCATATTTTGATAAGCGAAATTTATTTCTTTACACAAACATAAGAGCAGCACAGCCTTGGCCTGGTGGATATGCGTTTGCCGCAAATGACCACATTGGAATAACCGATAGTGGCACTTTTTCGCAACTGGTTAACAAAGGAATAACTGGCTGGGCTTTTGCCCATGAAGTTGGCCACGCATTAGATAACACTCAACGAACTTGGGGAGAAGTTACAAACAATGTTTATTCGCTTTATGACCTATATTCAAGCGGGCAATTTACGGATAGGTTTCATATTTCAACAATGTCTCAATTGCTAGCGTCCGATGTAACCTTAACCAAAACAGCTTTTCAATCATTTGGAGATAACTGCTTAATTTGGAATGTTCTGGAAAGTGCAAAAACTGGCTATTGGGCTAATTTGGAAAATTTGTATAGGTTTGAAGAAACCGGCAAAAATTTGGGCAGAACAGAAAGAATGGTTTACTATTCTTCCCTTGCAATGGGTGAAAATTTGTCGGAATATTTTGAGCGTTGGGGATTTTACATGAGTGGCGACAGCACCTATTCTGCCAATAACCGATTTACTTACAACAACTCATCAAACAAATTTAAAACCTTGTTAACAAATGCAATAAACGAAAACAGGATTTTAAGTGAAGCAAAAGAATTTTGGTATGTTGACCTAAAACAATTTGAACACATCTTTAATAACGGCGGAACACTTAACAGTTCTTGGGCGCAATGTTATGCTTCAAACCAAACCACTCAAATTGTTAACATTACAAAAACTGGCTCGGCATACAGTTTGTTCCTTCCACAACCAACAAACAAAGTTGCGCATTTGGGCTACGAAATTTCCGCCAAAATTGATGATGAGTGGAAAGTGATTGGCTTTACGTATTCCACCAGTTTTTTAGACACCAACACATACACAAATCCACCAACCTACAAAGTTAGAGCATTCGACCGCATGTTTAACAGCACAAGTTACAGCAACGAAATGGTTTACAACGAACAAACTGCATTGGATGTTTGCAAAATTGGGGACAATTACTATAACAGCCTAAGTTCAGCAATTGCAGCAGCTAGTTCTGGCGACACAATTTATGTTTTAAAAGACATAAACGAAACAAACATTGTTGTTGATAAAAACTTAACAATAACTTTACCTGAAAATCAAAATTCTAATCTTTCAATTTTGCGAAATGGTGTTGGCGATATGTTTGTTGTTAACAGTGGCGTAACACTAACCCTTGTTGGAAACAACAACCACAATCTTGTTTTAGATGGCAACAACTTGGCTCAGGCCGGTTCATTAATTAATGTTAAAGGAAATTTGATTGTTTTAGGCAATGTTACATTAAAAAACAACATTAGCACCGCAAATGGTGGTGCAATTTATGCCAACGGCAAACTAACTCTTTCAAATTGTGAAATTTTAAACAATCAAGCAAACAATGGCGCGGCAATTTACAGCAATAACTTTGTTAGCACACTAGAAAATGTTGTTATTAAAAACAACACCGCAACCTCAAATGCTGGCGGCATATATTCAACTGGCAATTTCACACTTCAAAATTGCACGTTTGAAAACAACTTTGCAGGAACCAACGGTGGTGCAATTTTTAACACTGGCGGTGGAATTGTTAAAGCAACAAATTGCACTTTTAAAAACAACTCGGCATCAGCAAATGGTGGTGCAATATTTATTGATGGAAACACAACTTTAACAAACTGCACCATAACAAACAACAGTGCAAACAATGGTGCTGGTGTTTGCATGCAAGTATCAAACAATGTTGCGGCAAGAACATTTGCACTTGTGGGTGGCAACATTTTTAACAACACAGCAACCAACGGCGATGCACTTTATTTAAGCAAAGGAAACTTGCAAATTAAACCACACAATGGCACCCCAACAATTTTAGATGGTGAAATTTACAAAACAAACAATGCAGCCATAACAATTTTTAATGTGTGGGTTCCAATGGAAAACGTTTTGGTTGTTATGGAAAACATTAACGATGGTGACACATTGTTTACGCTAAACAATTTTGAAGTAACCGAAAACCAGATTAAAACTTTAAACATTAAAAATGGTGTTGCAATTGCCAACAATAATATAATTAAGGTTAACAAAGCAACCATCAATGTTAGCATTTTGATTGATGGAAAAACCGTTGTTATGCAAGTTCCATATGGTGAATTTAAGTTACCAACAACTTTTGATGGACTGGAAGAAAACATGTATGTAACAAGTTGGGAATGCGAAGGAAAAACTTACAGCCCCAACGACACAATTAATTTAACACACGATGTTAACATTAAGGTTAGTGTTGAAAACAAATGCGAAGTAACCATTTACTCAAACGGAACAAAAGAAGTTGTTTATGTTGTTCCTAACACATATTACTATTTGCCACTAAACAGCCAAACAGGTGCCGAAACCATAAAATGGATTTGTGAAAACAACGAATATTTGCCAGCAACAAAAGTTTTAATTACATCTAACAAAACATTTTACGCAAACGTGATTGGCAAATTTGTGTTAAAGCAAATTGTTGATGGCAATGAACATTTTGAATACTTTAATTTTGGCGACTCCTACACCTTAACTCAACCAAACATATCTAGCAACAAAACATTTTTGGGGTGGGAAGTTAACGGACAAAAACTTAATGCCGGCGAAAGCATAACAATTTGGGGCGACACCGTTGTTAAGGCTTTAATAGAAGATAAAAACAATGGTGATAACAACACCCTACTTTACATAATTATTCCAATTGTTGCAGTTATTATAATATCTGGCGTTGTTATCATTTTAGTTATAAAAAGAAAACGCAATGGTAAAAAATAAAATTAAAATTGTTTAAATAAACAAATTATAATTAAAAAACAATTTAAACCTTGTTGAAAATTTTATTAGCATAAAAAACAAACAGCACAAAAGTGTTGTTTGTTTTTTTTAAGGCTAATTAAAATGCAATAATAAATGATTTAATAGTGTGTTTTTTATGGGTTTTGGTTATTATTAATGCAAATTTAAAGTTGTTGACATTTAATTAAACAGTTAATAAAATGATAGTAATGGAAAAATTTGAATATTTTGAAGATTTTAAATTAGAAGAATTTAAAAACATTTTCACAGAATATTATTTGGGTGAAGGTATTTATTTAAGTAAGGATACCAAAGTTTTTGATGAAATAGAAAATTCAAGCAAAACACAAGGAACAAAATGTTTGGTTTGCAAAATAGAAAACAAAATTGTTGGATTTATTTTGTTTAGAATTGTGAAACTATATGATTCAAAAAAATTTTTTAAATATTGTTTTGGTTATATTGAAGAACTTTATGTGAAAAAAGAACATAGAAACAAACACATAGCCACAAAACTTATAGACATTTTTGAAAACTATTTAAAACAAAACAATGTTAATGTTGCAATGTTAACCGCAGAAGAAAAAGTTTATAATTTTTATATCAACAAAGGGTTTAAAGAAGAAAAATCTATGTTTTGTGCAAACAATTTAAAATGTTTTATTAAAAATTTGTAGCATGTATTCTTATATACTTGTGTTATTTGTTTTACATTATCACAAATTATTTTTGCCGTGTTAATGCTTTTTCTGTTAAACCAATGCAATTCTAACATTTTATGTTACAAAATAAAATTGATAATGTTTAACGAGAAACAAAATTGTGTGCAGTAAAACTACTCTGCCAAATAAAAAAACAACCATAAAACCGTGACAGTGTGGTTGTTTTTTGTTTCTTTATTCTAACGTGACAAATTTGAAGTGTTGGTTGCTTTAATTTTTTTGTTATCAACACCGAAAAACCAATCTTGAAGCCCTTCAAGGTTCATTGATTGATCACAAATAAAGTGTCCGCCAGTGGAAAACAACTTGCAATGAACATTATTTCCGCCAGCATTCTTTATTGATTTATACATGGTTATTGTGCCATTTGGATTAACATAACAATCATCTAAGGCATGAAACATAAATATTTTTTTGTTTAACAATTTTTCATATTTTGATGTATCACAACCGCCGCTTATGGCTATTATTGACGACATTAAATTTGTGTGTCGAACCAACAAATCGAAGCAACCATATGCACCCATTGAAAAACCTGCAAACAAAATTCTGTTTTCATCTAACTCAAATTTATTGTTGTAATATTTAAGTATTTTTAGCACAGCCCCAAGCGATTTTGATTCTGCCACTTCATCTGATTTATACTGCACACCTATTGGGTCTTTTGCTGCTGTTGTGTGTAGCCACTTATCATCAACTGGGCATTGTGGCATGATAACTATTGAATTTTTTAAATATGGTTGCTTTTCAAGCCAAGACCTGCACCAATCGGTGTTATTTTTAACTTGTTCAACATTATCAGTGCCTTTTTCGCATGCTCCATGCAACCAAAACACAACTGGAGTTTTTTGTTTTGTGTTTAAATTTTCGGGAATATATATTCTAAATTTTATGGCTATGTCTTTCCCAACATATTGCATTGCTTTAAATGGCATGTTTGGTGCAAGAAAAATATCTTCTTTCCCATCTTCCACAACAGAATTTGAGTTAATATTATAGTTTGCCAATTCGTTTTCAATAATTTTATTCATAATTTCTCACAACCTGTGATGTTTTAATTTTTTGTTTTCACATTATGTTTAAACCTTTTTTAACATTTCTAAAAATGTTCTGGTTTTGTTTAGCGTTGATTGCCACTCGCTTAAAACCAAATATTCGTTTGGTGTGTGCTGATTATAGTATCCAATTGATAAATTTGCGCCATCAACATTTTGGCACAAATTAACAATATCTGTTCCGCTACCACCAAACGCTTCAACAAAATTGAAATATGTTTTAATTTGTTCCTTAAATTTTTCCGTAACTTTAATGTTATAGGTTCTAAATTCGTTGCCATTTTTTCTATCAAATTGCAAAACACACTTTGATTTGGAAATTGTTTTTAAAATGTTTGGGTGGTTGGTTTTTAAGTAGTAAGACCCAACTGCTCCCACTTCTTCTCCACTAGTTATTAAAATGTTAACTGGTTCATCTTTTAACAGCCAACAAATTGCACAACCCGCCCTGTCATCTGCACCAATTCCAACTGTGGCGTTGCTAGAAAAAATTTTTCCGTTTTCATTTAAAATTTCTAATTTTTCGTTGCTATTAAACACCGTGTCGGCATGCGCAACAATTGTTATTAATGCATCATCTTTTTGAACAAACACAAAACTTTGCCCTTCCTGTTTCCCTTGAAAAAACTTAGAGTTTGGCAGTGTTAAAAATTTGTTCATTATTTCTTTTGTGGAAGAAAGTGGCATATTTAAAAATTCGTTTAAACATTGTTCATCTTCATTTTTCGGAACAAACACGCCCATCATCTTTCTCCTTGCTCTTTTTAAATTTTCCAAGCAAATTAAGTTTTAATATGAAACAATTTGCCCAAATTTTGTAAAGCACCATGCTAAAAGCATTTTTAATTTTTCGTTGTTTTTTTACTGTTATGCTTAGCCTTTTTTCGGGATTAAACAACCTATCATGTAAAGACTGTTTTTGGTTTTTAAAATTAACATTTCCTTGTTTGTTGTTGTTAGAACTAAAATTATCGTAATAACTGTTAGAAAATTCGTTTAACAAATTTAAAGTTGTTTTGTTTGATAACAACCCCTGTTTAACATTTAGTTTTGCAAACAACCTTAACTCTTCCGTTTTAGGCACATCTTTAAGCCAAACCGACAAACTTAACACTTCTTGCAAAATTTGTTTTTGCAAAGGCTCAACATGCTTAAAATAAAATTGTTTTTCTTGCTCTTGCCAAACAAATTCTGGTTTTTTATCGTATGAAACAAGTGACCCCGTTGGTGCACCCAACAACTGTTCAACAACTGTGAAGTTTGTTCTTAAAAGCCAATAGTATGGGGTTGTTTTTCCATTTTCCGAAATGTCATAAATAAGCCCAGTTCTGGCGCAAGGATAATCTAGTTTGTTTTTAGAAAATGTTCCAACATAATATCCCCTAGTTTTTAAATTTAATGTTTCGGAAATGGTTTCTTGTGTGGAATTGTTCCAACCACAATCCACCATGTTTAAATAGCCTTTGTCTAAAAACGATTTTAGATATGTTACATATTCGTTTGAAATTTTATGGTTACGCAAACTTTCGTTTACTTTCCTTGAATTAAAACAATACGTGGATTTTATTATGTGATTGTTAGGAACAACCAATTTATTAAACTCATCAAACATTATTTTTAAAAAATAACCATCTCTTGATAAAAAGGTTAAAAGTTTAACGCCATCACATTTTGCCTTTTCAAACAAATATTTTGTGAACATAAAAAACATAATGCTATAAAACATGAAGGATTTTTGTTTCCACAAACCAAGTTTAAAACAAACAAGTTTTTTGTTAAAACTTAAATTTGATAGTTTTTGAGGATTAAAAATTTTATTATTTTTTCTTTTATAATGAATGCTATCAATGCCCAATTGTTTGCACATTTTGTAGTCCACGTCAAAATTGTCGCCAATCATAACTGCATCGCTAAGCTCACAACCAATTTGTGATAATGCATGCAAAAAGAGTTTGGCACCATGTCTTCGTTTTGTTTTGTTTATTTCGGCAGACACAAAAATGCTATAAAATAAATGGGAAATGTTATGATAATCTAAAAACTTTTTAATGCTACTTTCAGGCAAATAAAAATCGGTAACCAAACAAATTTTTTTTCCTTGTTCTTTTTGATTTTTTAAAAAGTTTAGCATTTTGCTGTTTACAAATTGAACACCAAGTTCAATGTTTTCTTCCAAACTTTTGCTGTATGAAACAAATTCGGTTTTGTTTAATTTTAATTTAAAATGCTCACAAACTTTTTCCATTAAAACATCATATGGAACTTCATCATAATAATCTTTTAAGCCAAACTTAATGTCGTTTCTTGCCTTTAAAATTTGCTCAGCAGAAAAACCATTAAGTTCTGAGAACTTAACCTTTAACATGTTTGCCCACTGCAACTGAACTTGCGTGGTGCTAACGCATCTGTAAATTAAAGTGTCAAAGCAATCAACAAGTATTACTTTTTTGTTTTTTAAATTTATCATATTTTATTTTGGAACAACTAGCGGAGTTTTTTCTTTCCTCTCTTTTTCCATCTCCTTTAAAAATTGGAACGGATTATTAATAATCATTTCAAAATAGTTAGAAGTTTCCTTAACAGTGCTCATGCTTATTTTGTTTTCATTAACAGCATCAGCAAAAATTTTTGAAGCCTTTAAAATGAATGCTTCTTTTGCACTATCATTAAGCAGGTGAAAATACCAATAAACCGACCTATACATGGCAACAAAAAACACATCATAAAAATTTTGTTTAACTTCGCTGTGCGAATTTACAAAGTTTTCAATAAAAGCATATTCTTTAAAAATTGTGTCAATATCTTTTTTGCCAGCCTCGGAAGACCCTGGTCTTTCTCTGCGGTAAAAATAGTATCTGTTTGGTGAAAAGTAAAACCTTTTTGCCAAAGCATAACTTTGAAACCAAAAACCAATATCTTGAAAAGATGCACCTGGAGTTGTGTTGTGTTTTATGTTGTTGGTTTTAAGAAATTCACAACTAAAAAGTCCACCACAGTTGCTGTTCATGGTAAAAATTTTTTTGTTTTCTTTTAACGTTAGCACTTTGTTGTAATATTCTGGAAATTGCCTTAAAGAATTGTTTTCAAAATATTCAACTTCGCCTTTGTCATTATAAAACATGGAAGTGATGTTTGCCCTTAACACATCAACATTGTGTTTTTTTGCTATGTTATATAAGTTTTCATAACCATCTAACGCAATGTAATCGTCTGGGTCAATAAACGCAACATATTCCGCCCCATCTTTTATGGCTTGCGCAATTCCAACGTTCATTGAATCTCCGTAGCCCGTGTTTGGTTTGTCAATTAATATAATTCTTTTGTCTTTTAATGCATAGTTTTTGGCAATATTTAAACTATTATCACGGCTTCCATCGTTAACCAAGATAATTTCAATGTCTTTTAACGTTTGATTAACTAATGAGTTTAAACACTCTTCTAAATAATTTTCAACATTATAAATTGAAGAAACAACAGCAACTTTTATCATAACTAATTTCCTTTTATCCTTAAAACTAAGTTTTCCGCTTCTTTAACATTATCTATCATGGAAGAATATTCCCAGTTTCCGTATCTGCCAATTGTGTAAACATTATTTTTTTCTAAACTCGATTTAAAACTGGAAACCAGTTCATTAGATTTTTTGTTTATGTGAACATACGCCGGATTGCAAACAACAAAGTTGTGCTGTTCAACCTTAAACGAATCATCAATAATGCCAAGTTGTTTTAAACCGCGCAAAACTTTTTTAAATTCTTTTTCTGTGTTTATGTTTGCATTTTCTTTAAATGCAACTTCGGCATAAATGCTAAGTTTGTCACCTTTTGTTATGTTACTATAAAACCCAACCCTATAAAAATTTATGTGTTTGTTTTCAACATATACCCAATGAAAATTAACATTAGAATTTTTGTTAAACCCAATGTTTATTACAAGCACTTTGTTGGCTTTTAAATATTTTTTGTTTTTATTATAATCGGTTTCATTAATTGCTTTATAAAACTGATTAAACGGAGATGTGTTTATTAAATATTCAAATTTAATAACATCTTTGTTTGTGTGAACCAATTTGTTTTTAACATCAATTGATCTGTAAAAACAATTGAATATTATTTTAGACTTGTCCACTGCATTAAAAGTTTTTTCAAAAAAATGTGCACACCCAAGTTTGTCGTAAATAAATTCATCGTTATAATTTTTTTTGTTGTTTGGTGCTGGAAAAAATCTGCCAAAACAATTTTTGTCTAATGAATTTAATTTTGTGCAATACAATTTTTCGTTGTATGGTTTTAAAAACAAATTAACGGTTGTTTTGCCATACATACTATAAAGATAATTTGTTAAATTTGTTGGTTTAAACTTGTGTTTTTTATTAAAATCTTTAACACATTTTTTGTAATCTTTTTCGTTAAGTTCTTGAACATTGTTTTGAAATGGAGCATTAATAAATTTTTGTTTGAAAGCAACTTTGGCAATTTTGTTCACTTTTATTATGCTTTGGTTTGTTTTGTCTAAATCAAATCCATGCATAAAATGACCGCCACAATCAAAAACAAATTCTCCAAGGTAATAGGATTTGCTTAAACCACCAATTTCGTTTGTTTTTTCTAAAATTAAATAATCTTCGCCCAAATTTTTGGCTAACGTTAATCCAGTTAATCCTGCTCCAATTATTAAATATTTTGTTTTAATCATTGGTTTTGTTCTCCAACAACAATTTTAAAAGGTTTTTTGTGGTTTTAACTAAATTTTTTGTTTTTGCATCGGCATTGCTTAAATTGTTTCCATCTAGTTTTTTATATAACTTATACACGTTGTCATAGTTTCCAAACAACTGGCAATCAATTGCCACTTCGAAAAATTCTTTTTGAATCACATCATTAACCGTTTCGCTAATTTCGTTCATAACCGAAAGTGAATCAAAAAGCAAATCATTAAGTAAACTGTTAAAATCAAAATCACTTTTAATGCAAAGTTTTGAAATTTTGGTTAACATATATGGATTTTTTAACACCGCGCAAGTTTGTGGATTTTTTTCTAAATCGGAATACAACTTGTTAACAAATTTTTGGTTTGCTTTAAACAAACTTTCATAATCTTTTAATTTCCGCTCAACTTCCGTCATCAAAATTTTATCTTCATCTGTTTCCATTTCAGTAATTATGGCTTGCTTTTTTAACACCACTTCATCGGCACTTTTAAAAAATGTGTAATAATTTAAAAGAATTTTTTTGATTTGTTCTGTGTTAAAATCATCAATTTTAACAATGTCAAATCCATACTTTTCATCAATGATGGATTGTGGCAAAAATTCTTTACTGCTGGAAGTGAAAATCATTTCACATGAGCAACCATATGTGTGAATGAAATTGTTAAGCATTTCTTCAAACATAATTTTATAATTATCTTCAATGTTATCAACTGAATCAACCAAAAGCATTAGTTTGTCGTCTTCAATTGCGCCATTTAAAATTTTCATAAATTCATCGCTTGAAAATGTTACAATCCATTTGTCATACCAACCTTTGTTTCTTTCGCCAACAACATTTAGGTCTTCATCATATTGCTTAATTATATAGTAGGCAAAATCGGTTAAAGAAAGTTGGTCGCGTTGCTTGTTTTTTGCATAGGAACCAAATTTTTCGCAATTAATAATAATAGGAAAAGCATCACTACTGTTAAAACATAATTTTTTGTTGAAAATGTTATAATATTTCATAAAATATCTGGAAATATTTTCATCTTTTACAGCATAGTTACTGTTAATTACAATGCATGAAATAATTAAATGCAAAAGCGAAGTTTTGCCCATTCCATGCCCTGCCACAATTGCTTTTCTGGTTCGCTTTTGTTCGTTTTTGTTAAAGCAACTGGAAAGCAAGTTTTCAACATTGTTTTTATCATCTGAAAAATTTGGAAAAACATAAACGTTGTCAATGGTTAAACCATTTAACAAGTCAAGCGACATGTCAAATCCGGGCAAACGCCTATATCTAATCCATAAATATTTAATATATCCATTACACACTTTAACAAAATAATCTTGAATGTTGTTTATCCAAGTTATATATTCTGTTTTTGCTTCCTGTGTTGGCGATTTATAGTCTGTGAAATATAATAAAACAAAAATAAGTTTGCCAAGCAAAACAGCCGATTTGGTAAAATTTAAGTGTTGTTCTGCCATTTGCATGGTTTGGGTTGCGTCAAACACCGTTTGGTCAACCAAAATTTTAAAATTGCATATTTGCTTGTTAACTTCCGTCACAAAGTCCTTATTATTCAAAAAAATTTTAACATGTGATCGAAGCAAATTAACAACTTCTTCTTCAAACCTAATAATGTCACAATCAAACAAAACAGCCATAGTGGCAATAAACGCCGACAATTCGCTTATGGTTTTTAACAATAATTTTTTGTCTTGCACCATAAAAGAAGTAAAGTTTTCATTTGCCTTTGGAATGTTGCAAGTAAACGACCCCATCAAGTTTTCTAAACTGCCAACATTTGGATAATTAATGCCCCTATTTTTTTTAACGCTTTGATAATAATACAAGCTTATGGCTTCAAAAACTTTTGATATAAAATTTTGATTTATGTTTGGTGATTTTTCTGTTGGCACAGCATGGCTTAGTTGTTTAATTCTGTTTCTTACGGCGTCAAAAAAGACAGCGATTTTTGATTGCATTCCGTTTCTAACATTTGCCTCCAACAAATCAAAAGATTCAAAATCTTTTTTTATTGCCGACAACTTTTCATCGCCTAAGCAATCAATTCTCTCCATAAGTTCCGTAAATAATTGACCAAACATTGATTTATTTCCGCTTGTGCCCATAAATCACCTCTAAAAAATTTATTGATATCGTCTAAGAACTATACATTTTCGATGGCCATTATTATCTTTGGCAATCATTTTTAAAAATTTATATCTGTTTTCACTATCCCACACTTTATTAAGCGGAGTGGTTAACACATTTCCAAGTTTGTAGTTTTCCATAAATGGACAACAAACAACATCTCCATTATAAAGAATTGTTCCTTTGCCAAGCCCTGCACCGCATTTCCATTTTTCCTGACCAAAACTTTGAAGTTTATCATCTGTTAACAAGAAAATTTCATTTTCTGTGCCATCATCTTCGGCACTGTAAAAAATGTTTGATGTTTTGTATTCTTTATGAATTTTTCTAAAAATTTCCTGCAACAGTTTAAAATCATCATCGTTCATGCACAAATCTTTTGTTGCATTTCCCATTGGAATTAATTCGGAAAGTTGCAAATTTGAAACACCAACTTGGTTTAACTGACCCACAAGGTCGAATAGTGTTTTATAATTGTTTTTGTTAAGAACCATGTTAACCGAAACTTTGTATCCAATGCTGGTTAACATTTTTATTGATTCCAAAGTTTTTTGATATGTACCTTTGCCTCTAATGTTTTCATGTTCTTTTTCTGTGCCATCAACACTAACAATAAATTTAATTAAATCTTTGTTTTCTAAGGATTGCAAAAATTCTTTGTGAGGAGCAGCCAACAATGCATTTGTGAACACAACCATTTTAATTTCGTTATCATAAAAATATTTAATAATTTCATCAATGCAATCAACTGTGAAAACTTCTCCACCAGTTAATGTTACTTCCATAACTCCAAAATCGTTAATTTCTTTTGCAATTTTTAGAAGTTCATTTCGGCTTAAACATTTTTGGCTTAGTTCGCCCAAATAGCAATGTTTACAACGCAAATTGCAACGCATTGTCATTTTCCACTGAATTTTTAGGGGAACAGGCAAAGAAATGTTTGCTTCATAATAATCGCAATCATCAATTTCATTGTCTAATTTGCTAACTAAGTTGTAAGCAGTTTGTTCATCTAAATTTTTTTTGTTTGCAAAATCTTGCAAATCTTCACTGTTATTAAGGGTTTCAATTAAATCCTTTGTGTATTCATTAACAACAAAATATTTATTGTTAAAAGGAATAATAAACCTGTCTTCACCAAGTTTTAGGCTACGCATTTATTTTCCCCCTTCTGCATCAATTTTTTGTTCTTTTTTTAGTTTGTTTAATTTTTTATCAATTTGAATTATTCTGCATTGAGTAACTTCTTCTCTAATTTCTTTAATAAAAATTTTTTGTTCCATAATTTTGTTTCCTTATCATTTTAATTCTAATATGTAATCATTTTTGTGATTATATAAAACTTTAAATCCTAGGTTTAAAAACAAATCTTTAAATTTGGCAGTGTTATAAATAACAACAGTCCTTTTTTTTGTTGCATCAAACGATGCTCTAATTTTTTTTGCCACTGCTTGCATTGCGTTTTCAAAACAAGGATTATATAAGAAAAAGAAATTATAATCATTATATTTATCAAACTTAACAAAATCTTCGTTGAACATGTGAATTCTTTGGTCGCCAATTATTTGGGCATTTTGCACAGAAACATCATAAAGTTGTTTTGATAATTCTACACCATCTATTTTGGAAAATGCAAACTTTCTGGCATAATATTGAGCACAGCCCTTGCCACTTCCAAGGTCCAAAAAACTATCATTTGCAGTGGGTTTGCATTTTTTTAAATATTTAACAATATTATAACATGGTTCATATCCAGTTGCACCACTTTCAGCAATTCCTAAATTATTTGCTGAATAGTATCCACGAAAATCAATTTTTGTTAGTTTATATTTTAAATTTAATTTTAATTTTTTAATTTGATATTTAAAAAATTTGGGTCTTAATTTTTTCATAAAAAATCTCCGCACCCCTTAAAAAAGGGAAAGAGAAAGATTAATACTTTCTCTTTTTATTAACAAGCATCATATTCTTGTGTTAATTTAACAATTTCAAGGCTGGCTTGTTTTTTATTAAAAAAGTTTTTAAATTTTTTCATAGCTCTTCCCTCCTTACCAATAATATATTACTTTTTGGTGTTAAAATTAAAACATTTATAACCCTTTTTAAGCGTAATAAAACACAAAAAAATGTGAATTTCAAATAATTTTTAACACTGTTTTGGCGTGATTATTAAACAAATATTAAAAAAATGGCCTTGCTAAAAACCAATTTTTGCACCACATTGTGTTATAATTTCTTTAAAATTAAACTTTAATTGTTTATACTTTAATAGTAAAACTATTAATATTATAAACTTAAACTTTAAACTTTAACTATAAAATTTGGAAGGTGCATTGTGAACAACTATATTGATTTACGCCAAAAAAATGAGCCAAACTTGCAACACGTTAAAAACATTTTTAACACTAACGAAATAAAAACTGTATCGGCATGTCCGCTTTGCAATTCAAAGCAATTTTTGGTAACTGGCAGAATTGATGTTAATTATTTAATTGAAAATTGGATTAAAACAAGGAATTTTAACCCAATACCATTAGCATATTTAAACAAAAAGTTGGAGCAACGATTGTGCAAAAATTGCAACCTTACATATTACAATTATTCCATAACCGATTGCGAACAACTTTACAACCTTTTGGCAACGCACAACTACTACCCAGCATTCAGGCCAGAGTTTGAATTTGTTATTGATTTTTTAAACAATAAAAAAATTAAGTCTGTGCTAGAAGTTGGCTGCGGCGGTGGTGGCTTTTTGGATAAAATTCAAAACTATGTTCCATTAGTACTTGGAAGTGAATATAGTCAAACAGCAATTAAAATTTGCAAACAAAAAAACTTGAACGTAACCGATGAAAAAATTGAAAACATTAAGTCAAAATTTGATGTTGTTTGCAATTTTGAAGTTGCCGAACATGTTAACAACCTAAAAGAATTTATGCAAAGTTGCTTAAACAAAGTTGATAAAAATGGATACTTAATAATTTCAACACCCAACCCAAATGGAGTTTTAAATTTTGTTGGTGATGGAATTTTGGACTTGCCACCACATCACCAATGCATAATAAGCAAAAAAACTTTTGAATATTTGGCAAAAATATTTAACTTAAAATTAACTGCTTACTATGAAACAAAACTAACATATGCTGAATATGAAAACTATGTTAAACACATAACACACAAAAATTTGGAAAGCCCCGACATTGCAGGGTTTAATTTAACAAGCAAAATATTAAGCGGACATTCTCATGTGGTAATATTTAAAAAAATTGAACCTAAAAAACAACTAAAAACAAACATTTAGCCGTTTGTTTTTAACAAATAAATTAATTTTAAACCAAAATTTTGTAACTTTTTTTGTCTTATTTTGTAACATTTTTTATGTTTTTAGTTAAACATGATAAACAAATTAAAGTTAAAAATTTTTAGTATTATTTGCTTTGACAAAACTTTTAAATAAATATAAACTTAACATAGATAAATGTTAAATTTATTTAAATAAAAACAAGGAGAAAAACATGAACAAAATTTTAAAATCTGGCAAATTTAAAGTGTTTTGTTTGGGATTGTTGTTTGTTTTTGCACTTTTAACACTTAGTGCATGTGGCGACCCAAAACACACACACTCTTACATTGAAAATTGGGAAGTTGAAAAAGCAGCAACAATTTTTGAAGATGGCATTTTATCTCGCACCTGCACAGACGAAAATTGCCCAGACCAAAACAAAGGTAAAGAAACAAAACCAATTACTGCACTTGGAAAAACTAACGAAGTTTATGATGCGTTTAGTGACTATGCAGACAACCTAGAAAAACTTGAAAATGGTGTTAGACTTGGACAAACTGTTGATTCAAGCGACAATTCAATGTATGGAGCAGCAATCAACTTTGCACTTTCATATGGCGACACCGACAAAATTTATGAACTTGAAAATGGCACAACCACAATCAGTTTCACACTTGACCTAACTTCATTTGAAGAAAACGATTACACAGTTTTCTCAATGAGTTTTAGACAAAACCCTGATTATGTTTATGTTACAGAAAACATGTTTGGCATTTTAAAAACCGCAAATGGTTACACCATTGCTCAAATCAACAACACAACCTTCGGAAATGGTGATAGAGATTTAATTTTGGCAAGCAGCAACAAAGTTGAAATTGAAGACGCTGACAACATTTTAACATTTGGTTACAAACTAAACTTTAACTCAGCAGCAACAGATTTCACCGACCAACTTGAAACAAAACTTGTTGTTAATGGCGAAGAAAAAATTACATTCACAATGAACTATAATCCTGCAAACACCGAAGCAGGCATTTCAAGAATTGATGGTATTGGAACACTTTGGAATGTTACTTCAAACAAAGACACAGCAGTGTTTTCTAACCTTGTTAAAGAATAATTTAACAACAAAAACAATGTAAAAAAATAAAACCGAATTAAAGTCGGTTTTATTTTTTTATTTTGCTATTTAAAAAACTTAAAATATGTTAACATTTACTATAAGATAATAAAATTTTGCTAACACAAAAAAGGAAACATTATGAAAATAATTTATGTTCATCATGGAAACAGAGCAATCAGCAATCCACCTAAGCAAACCGATGATTTAACCGAACTTGGTTACAAAGATTGTGCGTTGGTTGCCGAAATGTTATCAAACGAAAAAATTAAAAACAACATAAAAAAAATTTACACTTCCCCATTTTTTAGATGCAAAAAAACCGCAGAAATAATTAATGAAAAGTTGGGCGTGCAAATTGTTGAAGACGAAAGACTTAATGAATTTGTTAGCACCGAAAACGAAACTTGGGTGGAAGCTCAAACACGAATTTTAAGTTGCATAGATGATATTGTTAAAAAACACAACAACAAAAACGACATTGTTTTGTGTGTTACAAGTGGTGTTAACATTGCAGCATTCATATTAAAAGCTTTTGGCATTTTGCCAAACAACAATGTTCCTTTTTTGGGCGTGCCAAGTTGTTCACCAATAATGTTTGAATATAAGTAAACAAAAATGGCATGCTGTGTTTAAAATTTATGTTAACACACTTATTAAAATTCATTAGTAAATTTTAAAACAAAAATAAAAAAAATTAGACAAAAAAACATGTTAAATTTTTTTGTTTGCCACAAAAGTTTTGCAGTGATAAAATATGCTTAATATGTGGATTTTATATGCTTCAATTTATGCAACAATAATTGGCTTTTTCACTGTGCTTAAAAAAAAGGCAACTGAAAAAACAAACACTTTGTTTGTTCTTGCATTTCACAGCACGCTGGGTTTTTTGCTTCTTTCTTGGACGGCATTTTTTGATGCGTTAAAAATAAGCCCACAAAGCATTCTGTTTTTGTTAATAAAATCGGTTATAGTTGCTTTTATGTGGATTTTTGAACTTATTGCATTAAAGAAATATTACATATCTTCCTTGCAACCAATAAGTTCCATTAAAGTTGTTATTGGCTTTGTTGCGGGCATAATAATTTTTAGCGAACCATTTGTTTGGTGGAAATGCATTGGTGTTGCAATTATTTTTGTTGGGCTTATAATGTTGAATTTGTATGACAAAAAACATATTGTTAAATTTGAACCTGCAAAAAATAATTTGCAAGCCACACCCACCCTCACACCGGATGAACAACAGCAGTTAAAACGCAACAGAATTACGGCGATAATATTGTTTCTTCTATCGTGCATATTATCCGAAGCTTCTGCCATTTTAGATAAATTTATTTTAACTAACGTTTCACCAAACCAAATGCAATTTTGGTTTATGATGTTTGTTTCAATAATTTTGTGGATTTGCTTTTTTGCTAGTTGCATAAAAAACAAAAAAATGTTAGTTTCAAAAAGCGATTTTAAAAATTTTTACATATATTTAATTGCTTGCATATTAATTGTTGCTGACCGCTTTTTGTTTACATCATTAAGCCAGCCTGATGTTTTGGTTTCTGGCGTTTCGGTTATTAAACAAATTTCCATAATTGTTTCAGTTATTTTTGGAGGACTTTGGTTTAAGGAGCCAAAACTTAAAAACAAACTTATTTTTCTTGCAATAATTTTGGCAGGCATTATTATTGTTTTAATTTAAAAAACACCCCAAGGGGTGTTTTTTCACCCTCACAACTCTATAATTGATTTTTTTATATTAAACATTTGATATTATTTAAAAAGGGGTGAATTTTATGTGCGAACTTGTTATTAGCGTTTTAAAATCTTATTTTGAAATTGAAATTAAAAACGTGGTTGAACGCAACAAAAACAGTTTGATTGTTTATTTGGGAGATGGAACAAAAGCAAATATTAGTGTTAAAAATGAATTAAAATTAAAAAACATTTAAGAAAATTCTTAAATGTTTTTTACCAATTAATTAATGGTTCAAAATGCAGGTTGAAAATTTTGCAAACAAGTTCATAAACTTCTAGCCAACTTTCAGCAAAATGGTTAAGCTCGTGGTTGTATGTGTTGTTATAGGTGTTTTTAATTAATATGGATGGAATGCCAAGTTTGTTTGCTGGCATAACATATTCAGCCCTGTCTTCAATTAACAAATTAACATTGTTGTTTTTGCAAAATTCCGCTTTGTTTAAAACATCGCAAAACACTTTGCTAAATTTTATGTTAAAACTTTTTAACCATTTAACCAAAAATTTTTTTGTGTTATTGTTCCAAAACCTACCTTCACGTGCTGTTATGAAATATATTGTAACACCCTGCTTTTTTAAAATGTTTAAAACTTCCTTAACAAAAACTCGTGGATACATGCTGTTGTTTTTCATTATGTATTGTTTTTCCGTTTTATAAAAATCTTCAGCTTCTTCGGGCGTCATGTTAAAAGTTTTTGTTACATCATAATATGTTTTATCAATATTTGGTGGAAGTTGTTTTAAGTTTTTATAGCAGTTATATGCACAAGCATAATCCATTTCAACTGTGTCGCAAACACAATCGTCAACATCAATGCCAATTATTATTTTTTTCATATGTTTCTCCTAAACAACATTATATCATACCCATAAAAATTTTTTTAAACAAATTAACCACAATTTTGCTTGTTAAATTTAACTATTAATTTTTTAATTTCCAACATATTATGTTAATTTTAAAAATAAAAAAGCATCATTTTAGTGATGCTTTTTTGTTTTAATTAACAAGCGAAATTTAACTTATAAAAAGTTTATTCACAATACAAAACAATTTTGCCTTGTTTTAATGTTTTTGGAACATCAATAACACGTTGGTTTGATGAACCACGCCATTTAAGTCTAAAATCGTGAAGTTCATCAACATATTGACCATCAACCAAAACATCTAAATATTTAACAATTTCCTTATCTTTTAAGTATTTATCGAACAAAAAACCTGTCCATGCCCACAAAGTTTTGTTTGGAAAGCGTTTTTTAAATTGTTTTGCAAGTTCCGTTACACCTTCCAAATTGGTTGGGTGCATTGGCTCGCCACCCAAAATGGACAATCCCACAATGTTCTCGTTGTTGCAAAGGTCCAAAATGTGTTTTATGGTTTCGGCTGTAAATTCTTTTCCACCATCAAAATTGTGTGTTTCTGGGTTAAAGCAGTTTTTGCAATTAAAGGTGCAACCTTGCACAAAAACTGAAACCCTAACGCCTTCACCATTTGAAATGTCCATTTTTCTAATTTTGTTATATCTCATTATTAATCGTCCTTGTTGTCAATATGCAAAACTCTTTCCTTAATTTCTTGTGTTCTACCTTTGTTCCAAAAATTTGTTCCAATGTAGCCACAAGTGCGTCGTGCAACATTTAGGGTTGCATGGTCACGGTTTCCACAGTTTGGGCAGAACCATTCAAAATTGTCATCAATCAAAATTTCGCCAGTGTAACCGCATTTTTGGCAGTAATCAGATTTTGTGTTAAGTTCGGCATACATAATGTTGTCGTAAATAAACCTAATAACTTGCATAACAACTTCCAAATTATCTTGCAAGTTTGGTGTTTCAACATATGAAACTGCACCACCTGGGCTAAGTTTTTGAAATTCGCTTTCAAGTTTTAGTTTTGAGAACGCATCAATTTCTTCAAAAACAGGAACATGGTATGAGTTTGTTATGTATCCCCTGTCGGTTATGCCTGTAACTGTGCCAAAACGTTTTTTCAAGCATTTTGCAAACTTATATGTTGTTGATTCAATTGGAGTGCCA
The DNA here is from genome assembly GCA_944380265.1 of uncultured Clostridia bacterium. GTDB lineage: Bacteria > Bacillota > Clostridia > Christensenellales > UBA1242 > UBA6345. Next base: position 25,766 of record CALWGY010000003.1, read on the forward strand.
TAAACACTGTAATCAATGTTTTCCGCTTCTTTCCACTCTTTGCATTTATCATTTAAGTGTTGCATAACTTTAAGTCCAAACTCTTTTCCAACGCCGTTGTCGGTGTGGCTGTGGTCTGTCATGTATTTAACACATTCATAAAGCCCAGCATATCCAAGTGAAATTGTTGAATATCCACCATGCAAAAGTGGATGAATGCTTTCGCCTTTTTTAAGCCTTGCAAGTGCTCCGTGTTGCCACAAAATTGGTGCAACATCACTTGTTGCATGAGCAAGCCTTTCGTGCCTTAATTGAAGTGCACGGTGGCAAAGTTCTAGTCTTTCATCATAAATTTCCCAGAACTTATCAAAGTCCTTGCCAGAAGAAAGTGCAACGTCAACCAAATTTATGGTTACAACACCTTGGTTGAACCTACCATAATATTTTGGTTTGTTTGTTGTTGGGTCAACATATGGTGTTAAAAATGAACGACAACCCATGCAAGGATAACAGTTTCCATTGCCATTTTTGTCAATTTTTAGTTGTTTCATCATTTTTTCGGAAATATAGTCTGGCACCATACGTTTTGCTGTGCATTTTGCAGCAAGTTCAGTTAAATAGTAATATTTACTATCTTTGTTAATGTTGTCTTCTTCCAAAACATACAAAAGTTTTGGGAATGCTGGTGTTATGTAAACACCTTTTTCGTTTTTCATGCCTTCAATACGTTGATTTAACATTTCTTCAATAATTAAGGCAAGTTCATCTTTATATTCTTCTGTTTCGCCAAGATACAAGCAAACACTTAAAAATGGTGCTTGACCATTTGTGGTTGTCATGGAGTTAACTTGATATTGGAAAGTTTGAACACCATCTTTAATTTCACGCAATGTGTCTTCTTTTGCAAAGGTTTCACATTGTTTTTTGTCTAGTCCTCTTTCCTTATATTTTTTTAAGTATTTGTTATAACTATCCCTAACAAATGGTGCAAGATGTGTCATTGTTACGGTTGCACCACCATATTGGCTGGAAGTTACGGCAGTAATAATTTGTGTTGCAATTGTCATTGCTGTTAAAAATTTGTGTGGCTTTTCAATCATAACACCATTAATGTTTGTGCCATTTTGAAGCATATCTTCCAAATTAATTAAGTCACAGTTGTGAAGAGCATTTTGTGCAAAATAGTCGGCATCGTGGAAGTGAATTATTCCTTCGTCGTGTGCTTTAACAATGTCTTCTGGAAGTAAGAACCTACGTGTTATGTCGGTGCTGGTTATTCCTGCCAAATAATCTCTTTGAGTGGTTACAATTCTTGCATTTTTGTTTGAGTTTTCGGTGTTCCAATATTCACTTTCACCATCAATTAATTCCTTAATGGATTGGTCGGTTGTGTTGGCTTTTCTAACAAGTGCACGAGTGTAACGATAAATTATGTAGTTCTTTGCCAGTTCAAAGTGTTTTAGCGCCATAAGTTTTTCTTCAACTATGTCTTGAATGTCCTCAACCAAAATCCTTTTTTTGTTAAGGTTTTTAATATGGTCAACAATTGCACTAATTTCCTTTTTTGTGGCTCTATCCTTTTCCCCAACAGATTCGTTTGCTTTTAAAATTGCATTTTCAATTTTGTTTGGGTCAAAATCAACAATGTTCCCATTCCTTTTAACTACTTGCATTTTGTGTGCTCCTTTTAAAAATATCTAGCCAAATTGTACTACACATATATTAAATTTGTCAAAGTTTAAAACCCATATATTGCGTTTTTGTTGAAATTGCACAACAATATGTTGTGTTTTTGGTTAAATATGCAAAAAAATTAAATTTTATAAAATTCTCACATTTTTTTACAATTTTGCAAAGTTTCCAATTAAAGCCAAAATTTGATTTTTGACAAAATATTTTATATTTTTTAAAAAAATTTTTTTGGAATAAACAAACAAAAGCTCTTATTAAAGTTTGGTTATTTTAACCAAAAAATGGACAGTAAAAAAACATCAAACAAAACAAAAAAGTGGAAAATTTTTCCACTTTTTTAATTTTTAATGTTGTTTTATTACATTCTTATATGAATGTTCTTGCGATTTAATAACCAATTTAACACGGTGAATAGAGCCATAATTAAAAGCCAAATTCCAACAGAAGCCCAAACACTTAGTGTTGCAAGTTGTTCGCTAAGCAATCCGCCCATTACTACAGAAACAAAAACTAGTGTTAATATGTAAGTTAAAATTGCATTACTTCCCCAAATTGCAAAGAAATCAAATTTAGGTTTCCAGTTGTTAAGGAAGTTTAGTCCGCCCCAAACAAGTGAAGAAATGCTTGCACAGAACATTGCATAAACAGGTGTGCAACCTCTTTTTGCTGCTGTGAAATTGAAACTAATAATTAAAACAACAGAAATTAAAAGTAGTATCGAACTTAAAATCCAATAAAATTTGTCATCTTTAAATTCAGCAAAAACAGCACCTAAAAGCATAATGCCTGCCCAACTGAATCCACCAAAAATTCCACCTTCCAAAATTTTATTTGCAAGTGGGAACAAACCATTTTGCATTAAAACAGATAGAACAACAAATGTTATTCCAACAATTGTTAGTTTTCCCCATTTATCATATTTAACAAATGGTAATGCTAAAAGCCCTGCCAAACCAATGTTTTGAAGGGTATCCCATTCCCAACCGCCAAAACGTTCGCCATCAACTGGAGCTGTGATTTTTTCGCCTGTGCTAACTAAGATGAAGTAAACCGCCATAATGCCCGCAATCGCAAGGAAATATTTTAATAAATCAAGTGAAACACTTTTAAATTTTTCATTTTTAAAAAATAATGAAACAATGTAAACAAGTAATAATGCAATTGCAATCCAGAACATTACTGCAAAAATTTGAATTTTAATTGAAAGTTCAGCAAAAGTTTTTGAACCTGTAAAAACATCTCCCCAGCCATTTTCAAAACCATTAAATAAAATTCCAATACCAATTAAAGCTAAAAACCTTGTTGCAAGTTGAAAATATGCCATGCGTGTGCCATATTTTGCTTCACGAGATTTAAAACTTCTAACCATTGTTAAACCAATAACAAATATGAACATTGGTGCAAACAAGTCCGCAAACGAAACGCCAGGCAAAACTTGAAAACCTTTTGCTCCATGACCAATTAGTGGTTCTAAAAAGCTAAATGCACCAAGTGCACCAAAAATAAATGAGCAAACCATTGCAAACATGCAAAGCCCGCGGAAACGATCGATTGACAAAATTCTTTCTTTAACCTTGGTTCCGCCATCTAATTTTTTTGTTTCAGTTTTTTCAACTGAATTTTTAGAAACAACAGCTTTGTTGTTTTCCACACTTAAATTTTCATTTAAGTTTGTTGTATCTTTTTTATTTTTCATTTTATCCCCTTAATTTTTGTAAATTTTTTTATTTTAATGTGTTAATTTTTTTTAAGTAAACCTAAACGTTTTATGTTTTTTAATAACAATTTTTGTTTTAGTTTCAAGAATACTAAAACTTTATTTTATAAACTTATAATTTTATTATAAACTTAAAGATTTTTTACTTTTTGAAAGTCCCCATGCAATTAAGGTTAACACAACAACTGCAAGCACTCCTTGAATTAGTGCCAACCATAAGCTAGCACCACCCAAAGCACTTTCTGGCATAACAGTTGTGTAAACGCCAATCACAAAAAACTCAACCAAAAACATTATTATTGGGTTTTTGCCCCACCAAACAAGTGGGTCAAATTTTGATTTGTGAAACCTATCTAACAAGTCAAACACAAAGAAAATTAAACCACTTAAACCAACACTAACCAAAATGAAGGTTGGCGAGCAACTGCCCAAATTAATTGTGCCTAGCCACTGAACCAAAAACACTCCAATTGCACAGAAGAATGCAGATGTTGCAAAGGCATATGCTTTGTTTTTAAAATATATGTCGGCAACAAACATATCAAAAATTAACATTGCTCCCCAGCCAAAGCCACCAACAACTCCGCCATGAACAATAACATCTAACCATTCACGGTTGTTGCCAATTTGATGGAACACAGCAAATCCAATAAAAATTAAACTTGCTCCTAAAAACTTAACCCATGGTTTTGCCTTAACAAATGGAAATGCAACCAAAATTGCAAACCCAATTCCTTGCAAAGTTACCCAGTAATTATAGCGGAACGCATTAAAGTTGTTTTGAATGTTAATAAAATCCATTGTGGTTATTATTATGTTCATAATTCCTAGGCAAGAAAGTGCAACATAAAACACTTGTTCTGCCGGCATGCTAAGTTTGTTTTTCCATGCAGGAATTAATGATAAAAACCTTAAAACCAAACCAATTATTGCAACAATGGAAAATGCAAAAACTGTCCAGTCGAAAGCATTTAGAACATAGCCATCAAACGAATCTAGAACTTTGTTACACAAATCTAGAAATGTTCCAAGTCCAATTATGGAAAGTGCACGTTCTAAATAGTGAATAATTGCCATTTTTGTTCCATGCAACTTTTGCCATTTGCTAAACGACAATGCAAAAGTTAAACCAATTGCAAAAATGAAGGCTGGTGCAATTATGTCGGCCAGTGTCATTCCTGGCAAAATAACAATTCCTTTTTCCAAAGAATGTTCTGCAAGCCTAGACAAAATTCCAAGGCTTGGAAAATTTTTTAAAAATTGAAAAATTAACATTGCAAAAACGCAAAATCCCCTAAACCTATCAATGCTTTTAATTCGGTTTGTGGTTTTTAAAGCACCTTCTGTTTGTTTTTGGTTTTGCAAAGTTTTGTTTTCAACACTTACAACTTCTTCTTGCATATTAAACCCCTTTTATGAAATTTCAAACTTTTTAAAATCAATTTTTCCAAAATCTGTTCGTGGCATTGCATCAATTATTTCAATCATTCGCGGAACAGAATATTTAATCAAATTGTTTTTGCACAAGTTTAAAATTTCCTTTTTAATTTTTTCTTCATTAAAAGTTTCTTCGTTTATGCTTTTAACTGTAACGTAAAGCTTGATGTATGTTTTGTCGTTGTAATGGTAAGGAACAGCACAAGCTTCATCAATTGCATCAATTTTTTTAACCAAATTTTCAATTTCTGATGGAAAAACATTTATGGCATTAATTTTAATTGATCGTTTTCTTCTGTCTAAAATGTATAAGAAACCATCTTCATCCATGTAACCCATGTCTCCAGTTTTAATCCACTTTAGTTTGTCTTTGTAAACAAAACCGTTAACTTCGTTCAAATATCCTTTCATAACAGAAGGTGAAGCAACTGCAATTTCGCCAATTGTTTTTGGTTTTAATGGTTTGTTTTGTTCGTCCCAAATTTCAATTTTTGTGTTAGGAATTGCTTTTCCGCAACTGAATGGTTTGTAGTTTTCAAAAGTGTTTGCAGCACAAACGCTTGAAACTTCGGTTAATCCATACCCCCTAAACAACCTTGCAGAACAATTGTATTTTTCCAAAATTGTGTCAAAGTGTTCAACAAAACTTTCGGTTAAAACATCGCCACCACACCACAAATCCTTCAATTTTTGCAAATGCTTGCCATAAAAGTTTTTGTGTTCAATCATTTTTTTGAACATAACTGGCACACCTGCAAAAAATGTTACATTATAACGTCTAATTAAATTATTGAATGTTTTTGGTTTAAACTTTGGAACCAAAATTAAACTATACTGATTTGTTAAGCAAGTGTGAACCGAAACACCCAAACCATAGGCATGAAAAATTGGCAATGCAACAAGTGAAAATTCGCTTCCGCCACCCCTAATTTTTCTGGTGTACATTTTTTCAAGCGAAACACTTAAATCGTTGAACGCATAGTTTGTTAGTTCAATAATTTTTGGTTGTCCGCTTGTTCCACCGCTGTGCATTGTGCACACAACATCATCTGCTTTTCCATAAACCTTAACCGCTTGTTCATTTTTTGAGTGTTTTATTAATTTTGAAAATTTGTGTTTTCCTTTTAAATGATGTCCGCTACATTTAAAAATTGATATAAGCGAAAAAACCGCTTTTCTAAAAAACACATAGTTTGAAATTGAACAACTAATTAAAATTTGATTTAATTCCCCAAGTTCTTTTGGGTTTTTAATTAAAATATCATAATAAACAATTCCCTTAGACTTTGTTTGTGCCAAATTTTCTTTTAACTTATCAAAAGGCATTAGTGGGTGAACAATGTTTGCAACAACACCAAGTTTTGAACAAGCATAAAAGGCCACCAATGCTTGTGGACATGTTGGAAGATATAGTGTTAAAACATCACGTTTTTTAAATCCTAAATTTTTTAAGGAAATTGCAAAATCATCAATATTTCTTAAAAATTGCTTCATTCCAATTTTGTGATCATTAAAAATTAAACAACCTTTTTTTAGGTCAACACCATCAACCAACATTTCATAACATGTTTTATTCATTTCTAATTTCCTATTTTGCTACTTATATGTTGATTTTTATTTTTTCTATTAGTTTGTGTTAGAGTTAGTTATGCATAACTAACTCTATTTTTAATATTAAAAATACTAAATTTTCTATTAAATTTTTACTTTATTATTTTGTTATTTTGTTTAATTAATAATTTATATCTATAATTTAAAACACAAAAAAACCATGCAAATTTTTTAATGGAAAAAAACCATGCAAAAATATTTGCATAACTTAAAAATCTCAACATATAAATTTGTTTAACACGATGTATGTTTGCATGTAAGTTTTGTTTGTGTTTGTTTGAATGTTAAAAACTTTTTTTTCTTTAACAATGTTTAATCTTTCAAAAAAGTTTAAAACAAACATAATAAATAACGGAACAATAACAGCAAAAATTATAACATCAAAAATAAATGTTCCAACGCTATAAATTTGCGATAAATCATAAAAAGTTTTTAAAGGCAAAATTACCTGAGTGATAATTCTTTCTGGGTTTTTTAAATTTAAAACATCTAAAACATATTTAACTTCATTTAAAATGCCGTGGTCTAAAACACAAAAAGCAATAGTACCCAACAAAATTATTTGGATACCAAATTTACACTTGTTATATTTAAGTTGAGCTTTTGCTTTGCTTTCTGCTTCTTGCATTAAATTACCAAACCTTAAAACTAATAAAATTAGTACATATTTATTTAATTTTTCCAACAATATTTGGCAAATTTATCATTTAACAAACAATAAATTGCAAATTTTGATTTACTTGTTAATAAAAAAAATAAAGTAATTATTAATAATTTAATTCATAAAAAACTTAAATAAAAAATAAGTTGGGTTAATTTTAATGCTGGCCAAATTAATAAAAAAAGAACCTTACAAAAGTAAAGTTCCTTGTTAGTTTGAAAATTAATAAGATATTTTTTATTTTTCAACAATTTTTTTAACTTTGTAACCTGCATTTTCAACTGCGTTAATAATTTGTTGGTTACTAACATTTTTTGTGTTTTCAACCATTGCGCATTTTTTCTTTAAATCAACTGTTGCACTAACACCATCAAGTGAATTTAGTGCTTCTTCAACATGTTGTTTGCAATGATTGCAAGACATTCCTTCAATTAAAACTTTCATATTGTTCTCCTTTTTGTTTTTATTTTTAAACAATCTTAATCGTAAAGCATTAAGCACAACAAACAACGAACTTAAACTCATTGCACCTGCTGCAATCATTGGGTTTAACACCACTCCAACCGGAACTAACACTCCTGCCGCAATTGGTATTCCAACAACATTATAGAAAAATGCCCAAAACAAATTTTCCTTAATGTTTGTTACTGTGCTTTTGCTTAAATTTATGGCTGTGTCAACATCTAGCAAATTATTGTTTATTAAAACAACATTTGCCGATTCTATTGCAACATCGGTGCCGTTTCCAATTGCAATTCCAACATCGGCCTGTTTAAGTGCTGGGGCATCGTTAATTCCATCGCCAACAAATGCTGTTAATCCATTTTGTTGCAAGGAATTAACAATGTTTAATTTGTCTTCTGGCAAAACATCGGAAAATACATTTTTTATTCCAACAGTTTTTGCAACTGCGTTTGCAGTTATTGCATTGTCGCCCGACAACATAAATGTTTCAATATGCTTTTGTTGCAATTTTGAAACTGCACTTTTGCTTGTGGGTTTAATTTTGTCTTCAACAAACAAAGCTCCCAAAAATTGTTTTGTGGTTAAGTTTGCAACATAAACAGGTGAACAAGTTTGCTCAAATTTAACTACGTCAACTTTAATTTTGTTTTCTTTTAAAAACTTGGCATTACCCAAAATGAAAGTGTTTTTGTTAATGTTGCCCTTTATTCCTTTGCCCACAACATAGGTGTAGTTTTCAAGTTTGTTGTCCATAACACCTTGGCTTTGGCAGTATTCCACCAAAGCATCTCTAATTGGGTGTGTTGAATTTTTTTCTAATGTTAAAACAATTTGTAAAAATTCGTTTTTGTCAATTTGTTTGCACTTTATGTCAACAACGCTTAGTTTGCCTTCTGTTATTGTTGCTGTTTTGTCCATAACAACATTTTTAACTTTATGAAGTTTTTCAAGTGTTTCCGAGTCCTTAAACAAAATTCCATTTTTTGAACCAACACCAATACCCACCATTATTGCAACAGGTGTTGCAAGCCCCAATGCACATGGGCAAGAAATAACCAAAACAGAAATTGCCAAGTTTAATGCATACGAAAAGTTTTTTGAAATTACTAACCAAACAATTAATGTTATTATTGAAATTGCAACAACAGTTGGAACAAACACTCCTGAAACTTTGTCGGCAAGGCGAGCAATTGGTGCTTTGTTGTTTCCTGAATCTTCCATAAGTTGAATTATTTTTTCCAGCATGGTTTCAGACCCAACCTTTTCTGCCCTTATCTTAAAAAATCCGCTTATGGCAATTGAAGCACTTGTAACATAATCATCTTTAACAACTTCAACTGGCAAACTTTCGCCTGTTATTGCCGATTTGTTTAGTGAACCATAACCTTCAATTATTGTTCCATCACAGGGAACAAAGTTTCCCGCTTTAATTATTACAATGTCATTAACTTTTAAATCTTTTATGTTAATTTCAATTTGTTCGCCATTTTGTTCAATTAACACAGTGCTTGGTTTTAACTTAATAAGCTTTGAAATTTCCGACTTTGTTTTTCCTTTTGAAATGTCTTCCAACCACTTACCCAAAGTTACAAGTGTTAAAATCATTGCACTAGATTCAAAAAACATATTCATGGCAAGACTTGTTGCATTAGATAAATTACCATCTGCAACATTTGCGTTTACTACAAACAAAACCACCAAACTATATAGATATGCACTAATGGACCCTAGCATAACAAGTGTGTCCATGTTTGGCGACTTGTTTAAAACTGCCTTTGTTCCGCTTGTGAAATATTTAAAGTTAATAATTAAAATTGGGGTTGTTAGCACAAGTTGAATTAATGCAAAATTTGAAGGATTTGTTTTTGGATTTAAAAAATTTGGAAGTGGCATGCCAAGCATGTGCCCCATTGAAATTATCATTAACGGAATTAAAAAAATCAATGATAAAATAAACCTTAATTTCAAACTTGGTTCTTTTGACGCATTAACACTTTTGAATTCTAATTTTTCTTGTGTTGCTTTATTTTCGCTAACTTCTGCACCATACCCCAAACTTTTAACAGCCTCAACAATTTCTGTGTTGTTTGTTAAGTTTTCATCATAATCGGCAATTAAGCAGTTGTTAAGCAAATTAACAGTCGCGTTTTTAACACCATTAATTTTTCCAACTTTTTTTTCGATTGCGGCAGAGCATGCCGAACATGTCATGCCCGTAACATTAAATTTTTGTTTCATAAATTAATTTTCCTTTTAATAATTTTAGTATAATTAAAAACAAAAATTTAAACAAACAAATTTTTATTTATTAATTTCGTGTTTTGGTTTTATAATTCTAATTTTGTTGTGTTTTTTGTTATAAGTTTTGATTGAATTTTATTTTTGAATTCCCTTACATAACTTTGCACATTTGTTTCAACAAACACAAAGTTTGGTTAGTTTAACAACCAAATTTGTTTGATTAGTTAAACTTTGTTTTGCTAAACTATTTAAAATGCATAACAAAAGGAGAAGAATATGAAAGGACTTGAACAAACAGATGCACAAGTGTTTAAAGCGATTAAAAAAGAAGAAGTAAGACAACATGATGGGCTTGAACTTATTGCAAGTGAAAACTATGTTTCACAAGCAGTTTTGGAAGCAATGGGAAGTTGCTTTACAAACAAATATGCAGAAGGATACCCTAAAAAACGTTACTATGGTGGTTGCGAAAACATTGATGTTGTTGAACAACTTGCCATTGACCGACTTAAAAAAATTTATGGTTGTGAACACGCAAATGTTCAGCCACACTCTGGTGCAAACGCAAACCTTGCCGTATATTATGCAATGTTAAAACCACACGACACAATTTTGGGCATGAATTTGTCGGATGGTGGACATTTAACACATGGAAGCAAAGCAAACATTTCAGGAAAATATTTTAACAGTGTGCTTTATGGTGTTGATAAAAACACTGGAGAAATTAACTATGAAGAAGTTAGAAAAATTGCAAAAGAATGCAAACCAAAAATGATTGTTGCAGGTGCAAGTGCATACCCAAGAGTTATTGACTTTAAAAAGTTTAGAGAAATTGCTGATGAAGTTGGCGCATACTTAATGGTTGACATGGCACACATTGCAGGTTTGGTTGCTGCTGGCGTTCATCCAAGCCCTGTTCCATATGCCGACTTTGTAACATCAACAACACACAAAACTTTGCGTGGACCACGTGGTGGAATAATTTTGTGTAAAGCCGAATTTAAGGAAAAAATTGACAAAGCAGTTTTCCCAGGCACACAAGGTGGACCACTTGAACATGTTATTGCCGGAAAAGCAGTTTGTTTTAAAGAAGCCCTTTCTCCTTCCTTTAAAAAATATCAGGAACAAGTTGTTAAAAATGCAAAAGTTTTGGCTGATGAACTTTTAAAACGCGGAATTAAACTTGTTTCAAATGGCACAGACAACCACTTAATGCTTTTGGATTTGTCGGACCGCGACATTACTGGACTAGAACTTGAAACACTACTTCAAAAAGCACACATAACCACAAACAAAAACACCGTGCCAAACGAAAAAAGAAATCCGTTTATTGCAAGCGGATTAAGAATTGGAACTCCTGCCGTTACAAGCCGTGGAATGAAAGAAAAAGAAATGGTTAAAATTGCAGGATTTATTGCCGACATTATTAACAACAAACAACGTGCTGTTAAACGCGTTAAGGAACAGGTTTTGGAACTTTGTTCAAAATTTGGAATTAGATAATACAACAGTTGTTAAAAATTTATGTTATAAAATTTAATTTTAAAAAGCAATATTTAATAACAATTAGTTCATAAAAACACAAAAACACTAAGTTTTGTTTATGATATTATTGTTTTTCAATTAAAAAAAGAACCAATTTCTGGTTCTTTTTTTATATCACCATAAATTTGCGGGGTCAATTTATGGGTTTATTATTCCCAAATTTTGTTTAATATTTAATAACCTTAGTTTTTCTTTTAATTGGGAAAGTGTTTACGAAATATAAGGGAATTAAAGTTACGATATTTCGTAAATCTTATATATAATAATTTATAATTTTGTATTTTGTCAATAAAAATTACGAATATTCGTATATTATTTAATAAATAATACCTTATTAGATATTATTCTTGTGAGGTGAATTATGATTAAATGTGAGGAAATAAGAAAAAAATATACCAAGTTAAATTGTAAACAATTTGCACAAGAAATTGGTATTCCATACACAACATATAAAAGTTATGAAGAAGGAACAACTCCAAGTGTTGTTGCTCTTATTAAAATTTCAAAATTTTTGAACACCCCAATTGATGTTTTGATTGATAATTCCGTAACATACACACCAAAACAACAAGAAGCCATTAAACTAATTTTAAGTTTGAATGATGAAAACTTAATTAAAATTATTGAACGAGCATCTGTTTTAAAAGAAATGGAATTAAACAACGAAAATAAATAACGCAAACAAAAATTAGTGCTTTCATAAAACAATAAAAAAGAACCTAAAACCGCGGGTTCTTTTTGTTTTTTATATTTTTTATTTTAACTTTGTTTTGTTACTTAATTTATTTTATAATTTTCAATTAAATTAAAAACAAGAATGTTGCAACCAAAATTTGTGCAGCATAATACAAACCATGGTTAACAATTGTTAAAAATTTGTCTTCTGTTTTTCCACCAAAATATTGCATTGACAAAACCAAGTCGGAAAGCAAAAAAAGTGTTATGCCAACAGCCATAATTATGAATTCTATTTGCAAGCAAGCCAAATAAATTGTGAATGCACTCATAAACACTAGCACAAAAGCATATAACATGCTTTGCCATTTAAACTTTCCAAATTCAAGGCCCATTTTGTTGCTTATTAAATAAATTATTGGAGTTAAAACAGCACTAATGCCCACACCAACCAAAATTGGCAACAACAAATTAATGGTTTCATAGCAATATAAAATTGCCCCAGCAAAATAGAATGCATGTCCAATGGCAAATGCTAAAATGCCAGAGTTAAGATAAATGTCGTTTTGTTCCTTATAAACATATTTTAAATCTAGCACAATGTCGCCAATAAGCCCACAAACTAGTCCCATAATTATGAAAATGCTTCCAACATTAAAAACTGCCGCTTGTGTGAAACTGAAAACCCCATAAAGCACAAAACAAAAACTTGCAAGTGTTTTTGTTAAAATACCTTGTGCTCCGCCCTTGGTAACTCTAACAAAAATAAACAATATTGTTGTTAAAACCGCAAGCACACATAATGAAATTTGAACAGCCATTAAAAATTTTCCTCCCCCTTAAATTTTTATACTAAAATTTTAGCACAATAAAATAAAAAACCCAATTATTTTAAAGTTTTAAAAGTTATTTTTGTTAATCATTATATTTACCATTTCTTTAAAGTTTTATTTAATCGTTATTTGAAACAAATTATTAATGTTTAATGGTTTTATTGGTGGTATTATTTAGCACTTAATGATTAAAATTTTACTAAAATCTGATTTGTTTAATTTGTTTAAATATTTTTTTATTATATAATAACAATAATAGGATTGGTTTATGATAAAGTTTGTTTTAAACATTTTAATAAGAGCCATAAAAGTTGGCTTAAAACTTGACACGCAAATTGCCCAAGATGTTTTGTGTTTGCCCAAAAAATATGTGATTAAAATTAATGTTTTGCCAAAAAACAAATCTGTTACAATAAAACTTGAAAATGGAAAAATTACAAAACTAAAACATTGGCAATATGAAAATGTTGATTTGATGGTTGAGTTTAAAGATGAAAAAAGTGCAAAGGAAGTTTTGCTTGGAAAAACCAGCCTTTCCACAAGTTTTTGTGAACACAGAATTAAAATTTATGGAAGCGTTAACGATGCCATCACATTAACCAGAATTGTTAATTTGATTGAATGCTATTTGTTTCCAAAATTTATATACTCAAAACTGTTCACGCCGCAACCAAAAATGGAAGAAAGCAAACTTAAATTTTATTTAACCTTTTTGTTTGGAGGTAAGTTATGAAATATTTTGAATTTACAAACAACGTTAAAATTTGCTCTGGCGAAAATGCACTTGTAAATATTGTTTTTGAACTTCAATTTTTAAATGCTTTTAAGCCCCTTATTTTAAGTGATGCCGGACTTAAAAAAGCAGGAACTGTTAAAAAGGTGTTAAAAATTTTGAACAAAAACAATCTTGATGTTTCAAGAACATATTTTTCAATTCCGCCAGATTCTTCCACTTCAACCATTAATGAAATTGCCGAGTTTTACAAAACTTGTGGCGCCGACAGCATTATTGCCTTGGGTGGTGGAAGTGTTATTGACACAGCAAAAGGTGTTAAACTTGTTTTGTCACAAGAAAAAGATGACATTATGACTTTAACTGGAAACGAAGTTATTAATGCCGGCAAAAAAATACCATTTGTTATTGTTCCAACAACTTGCGGAACTGGCAGTGAATGCACAACCGTTGCAGTTATTAAAAACGATGTAACTCATCAAAAAATGGAATTTATAAGTTCCACGCTTTTGCCTGATGTTGCAATTTTGGACCCAATGGTTATTGAAACATTGCCACCAAAACTTGTTGCAACAACTTCTTTAGATGCACTAACCCATGCAGTGGAAGCATATTCTTGCAAACAAAACAACCCAATTAGCACAGGGCTTGCAATAACTGCAATAAACCTGATAACACAAAATTTGTTTATGTCGCTAAATCACCCAAAACAAGAAGTTTACAAACTGAACTTGTTAAACGCATCAACACTGGCTGGCATGGCATTTTCAAATTCGATGGTGGGAATTGTGCATGCAATTGGTCACGCACTTGGAAGGTATAATGTGCCACACGGAAATGCAATGGCAATATTATTGCCTGCATGCATAAAATTTAACTTAAATGTGATGGCAGAAAAATATTCAGAACTATTGCTGTATTTTAAAGGACCAGAATTTTATGTTTCCATTTTGGAAGATGAAAGACCAAACGCATTTTACAAGGAAGTTAAACACTTTGTGGAAATGGCAAGCAACATAACTGGTTTTAGTTTAAAACTATCTGATTATGGAATAACCGAACAGGACTTTTCTGAAATTGCCACGTTTGCCATAAACGATGGCGCAGCAGCAATAAATCCAAAACTGTTTTCAAGGGCCGATGTTATTGAGATTTTAAAACAATGTTTATAATAATGCAGTATGTTAACTTTTTGACAAAAACATGGGTTTATTTGTCATAACACATTAAACAAATTCACACAAACCTAATTTGACAATTAAAATGGCAAACAACCAAAATTGTTCTAAAAAAAACAAATTTGGTTTAAAGAAAAAACAAAACAAAATTGATTAAAGCGGTTTATAAATTAATTAATAAAACTAATAAATAAAAAATAGCAAATTAACTTTGCTATTTTTTGTTTTAAATTTGTGTTATGTTATTTTTCAAGTTCTTCTTTTAGCATAAGGCTCACTTTTTGTGGGTTTGCTTTGCCTTTGCTGTTTTTCATAACTTGCCCCACCAAAAAGCCTATTGCACTAGTTTTACCATTTTTATAATCAGCAACAGATTGTGGGAAGTTTGAAATTGCTTCAAGCACCATCTTTAAAATTTCGTCATCATTGTTAAGTTGTTTTAGTCCCAACTGTTCAACAAGTTCGCCTGCGCTTTTTCCTGTTTCCCACATTTTTTCAAAAACCTGTTTTCCTGCTGTTGAACTAATTTCATTTTTATCAATAAGCAACAAAAGTTCTGCCAAATTTTTTGCATCAATTTTGTTTGTGTTGTCATCTTTTAATTTTCGCATTGTTTCGTTAATAATAAAGTTTGCAACAAGTTTTGGGTTTGAAATGTGAGTTAGCACTTCATTAAAGTAATCACTAATGTTTTTTGTTTCAACAAGCAGGCCAGCATCGTAATCACTAAGCCCATACGAAACATATTTGGCTTTAAGTTCGTTTGGCAAAATTGGAAGTTTACTTTTAATTTCTGCAATTTCTTCATTTGATATGTAAACAGGCAACAAGTCTGGGTCTGGGAAATATCTGTAATCTTGGCTGTCTTCTTTTGAACGCATTGATTTGCTTTCGCCCAAAGCATCGTCCCACCTAAGGGTTTCCTGAACAATTTCGTGTCCATCTTCAATTTCTTCAATTTGTCGTTTTTGTTCGTAGTTAATTGCTCTAAACACAGCCTTAAAACTGTTTAAGTTTTTCATTTCAGTTCTGGTGCCAAGTTGATTGCTTCCAGCAGGTTTAACTGAAAGGTTAACATCGCACCTTAAACTGCCTTCTTCCATTTTAACATCGGAAATGCCTGTGTAGGCAATGGTGTTTTTAAGTGTTTCCAAAAATGCAATTGCTTCATCGGCACTTGCAATGTCCGGCTCGGTAACAATTTCAATTAATGGAACTCCTCCACGGTTGTAATCCACAACCGTTCCACCCATTCCATCATGAATTAATTTTCCTGCATCTTCTTCCAAATGAATGCGGTTTAATCTAATTTTTTTTGTGGTTCCGTTAACATTAATTTCAACATATCCGTTAACGCAAAGTGGTTTTTCAAGTTGGCTTATTTGATAGGCTTTGCTAAGGTCGGGATAAAAATAGTTTTTACGTTCAAAAACTGTTTCGTTGTTAATGGAACAATTAAAGGCAAGCCCTGCCATTATTGCATATTCAACAGCAGTTTTGTTTAAAACTGGCAACGCACCCGGAAAGCCTAAGCAAACTGGGCAACAGTTTGAGTTTGGCTCATCGCCAAAGTTGTTTTTGCAACCACAAAAACATTTTGTTTTTGTTTTTAGTTCGCAGTGAACTTCCAAACCAATAACTGTGTCGTATTTCATATTACTTTGCCTCCCCATTTTTAGAGTCGTAAACATCAGCAACGTTAAACAGTGTTTTTTCGCTGAACTTTTTGCCAATTAACTGAAAACCAATTGGCAAACCCATTTTGTTAAATCCGCAAGGAACACTTATTGCTGGAAGTTCGGCAATGTTAACAGGCACTGTGTAAACATCGGATAAATACATTGAAAGTGGGTTGTTTGCTTTTTCGCCAATTTTGAATGCTGGTGTTGGGCTGGTTGGTGTTAAAATTACATCACAACTTTCAAACACTTTGTTAAATTGTTCAACAAGTTTTTTCTGCACCTTTTTTGCTTTTTTGTAGTACGCATCATAATATCCGCTAGACAAAACATAGTTGCCAAGCATAATTCTGCGTTTAACTTCTTTTCCAAAACCATTAGACCTGTTTTTTAAGTAAAGGTCGTTAATGTTTTTTGCATCAAAAACACTAACGCCATATTTAACACCATCAAAACGTGCCAAGTTGCTTGCTGCTTCTGCCGAACTTAAAATGTAATAGCAAGCAAGTGCGTTGTTAACAAATGGCACGCTAAGTTCAACAAATTCTGCCCCTTGGTTTTTATAAAACTCAATAACACTTTCCAATTTTTCTTTAACTTCAACGTCCATTCCATCGGAGCCAATTTCTTTAATTAGTCCAATTTTTATTCCTTTAACAGAACCAGAAAATGAAGTTAAGTAATCTTCCTTTTCACGTTTTACGCTTGTTTCTTCTTTTTCGTCGTAACCTGTTAATGCATTTAACATAATTGCACTGTCTTTAACAGTTTTTGTAAGTGGTCCCGCTTGATCTAAGGAACTAGCAAAAGCAACAATTCCATAACGCGAAACCAAACCATATGTTGGCTTTAATCCAACAACACCGCACAAACATGCTGGTTGCCTAACTGAACCACCAGTGTCGGTTCCAACACCGGCAAAACCAAGGTTTGCAGCAACTGCACAAGCAGAACCACCGCTGCTTCCGCCAGAAACATATTCTAAATTATATGGATTTGGAGTGGTGAAAAATGCAGAGTTTTCTGTTGAAGACCCCATGGCAAATTCATCTAGGTTGTTTTTTCCAACAATAACAGCATAGTTTTGTTCAAGTTTTTCCACAATTGTTGCACTGTATGGAGCAACAAAGTTTTCCAAAAACTTGCTTGAACATGTGGTTTTTAAGCCTTTTATGTTAATGTTGTCCTTAATTGTTATTGGCACGCCTGCAAGCAGTGGCAACTTTTCGCCTTTTTTAAATAGCGCATCAACTTCACGTGCTTTTTTTAGTGCATATTCTTCACACACAGAAGTTAGTGCATGCAAATTTTGCTTTTGTTTTATGTTGTTTAAAACTTGTTTTGTTAATTCTTCGCTTGTAACGCTGCCATCGTGCAAAAGTTTTGAAACTTCTAAAATGCTAAGTTTTGTGTAATCCATAGTTTCTCCTTTTTTAAACCACTTTTGGAACACTGAATCCACCATCTTTTTGTTTTGGCGCATTCATAATTGCTTCTTCTTGTGATAAAGACTGTTTAATTTCATCTTTTCTAAGTTCCTTTAATGGTGTTAAATTAGAAATTTCTTTAACATCATCGGTGTTAACTTTTGCCAGTGTGTTAACATAGTCAACAATGTTGTTCAAATCCGAAACAAAGCCTTCAATTTCTGCTTCATTAAACTCCAATTTTGAAAGGGACGCAATGTGTTTAACATCTTTTTCTGTAATCATAACCACTCCTTAATTTTACATTAACTAACAATAAAAAATATATCACACAAACACTTTTATTGTCTATTAATTAATATTTCAAAAAAAATAACACTTAAATTAAGGACTTCCTTATTTTAAGTGTTAAAATTTTTTGCTTAAAAAAAGTAAACCCATAAATTAATGTGTTAAAAAATTATTATTGTTATTATTATTAATAACTCTTATCATTATGGTTTCCTTTTTACAACACTATAATATCATTTTATTTTTTAAATTGCAACACTATTTTTACTGGTGCTAAACAATTAACATTTCAATTCCTGTTATGGCATAACCCAATAGCACTGATGCCACATACAAAATTCCAACAATGGTTAGGTTTTGTTTTATGTTTTTGTTTTGTTTAAATAACACAGCAAGTCCAATTCCTGCATTAACGCAAAGCCCTGCCACTGCCGAACCAAAAGTTATGCCGTCCAAAAGCAATAATTGTGTTATTAAAACCGAACTAGCACAATTTGGAATTAATCCAACAAGTGGAACAATTAGTGGTTGCAAATACGTTACGCTTTGCATAAAGCTTACAACACTTTCTTCTCCCACATAAAAAATTATGGTTCCAAGCAAAAAGTTAACAACAAAAATGTATGCAAAAATTTTTAAACTGTGAATTAGTGGATGAATAAAAAACTTTTTTAATGTGTTTCGTTCTTCTTCCACGTGGTGACCGCAACAACCGCTTAAATGTTCATCGTGTTTAACATCGGTGTCTGGCGGAACAATTTCGACAATTGTTTTTTTCTTGTAAATTAAATGTGCAACAAAATCCACACCATAACCCACAATTAGTGCAAACACAAATTTTATGCCAAGCAAAGGAAAAATTATGTATGCTTTTGATGGGTTTGACAAAATGATTGGAACTGCCTCATCGGAAGTTGCAATAAAAATTGCCAAAAGAGTCCCCATTTTTATGTATCGTTTTGAATAAAGGTCGCTTGCAACAACGGAAAAACCACACTGCGGAATTAACCCCAGCCCAGCACCCACAGCAGTTGCAAACTTACCGTTTGTATATTTTAAAAATTTGTTTGATGTGCTTACTTTTTCTTCAACAAGTTCAATTACAATATATAAAATTATTAAAAATGGAAAAACTTTTAAAGAATCAAGAAAAGCATCTAATAAAACGTCCCACATAACAAAAAGTATTATACTCAATTTATGCTTTTTAAGCAATATAAAAAACAATAATTATTTTTACATTTGTCGAATATTATTCAACCAAATATTGTTAAATTAATATTACACTCAAAAGAATATTATTCCATAAAATTCCCCAAAATAAATTAAACAAAATTATAAGGGGGAAAACATGGATACAAACGGAAAACGAATTTTATTAAACGTTGCATACTTCGCCACAGAAATGTTAGTTATGATTTTTTGCGTGTTATTTATGATTACAATGACAATGCGTGGAGTTGCAACATATCAACAAGTTGTATACTACATTTGGTCAATACTTTTAATTTTAACAATTGTTTTAGACATTATTACACTTAAAATTCATAGTTTAAAATTTATTGTTGGATTAATTATTGCTGGCATTGCCCTACTTTGTTTGGTTATGGGTGTTATTGTTTATGCTGGTATGAACACTGGCGGTGTTATTCCTTATTTTGCGGGCGAAAGATTTGCAATTGTTATTGCATTTAGTGTTGCTTTAACAATTTTGTCAATTGTGGTGTTCTGCATTGGACAACATTTAATTGAACTAAAAAATTCTAATGTTAAAAAAGGAAGATAAAACTTAACACAAAAAATGCGGAATTAAAAGGCCGCATTTTTTGTGTTTTTTATGTGTACCACAAATTTTTATACTTTTTTTAACTAATTTTAAATTGAAATTTTTTGCCAAAAACATTTTTTTTATGTTAATTTTAAACTATTTACAATTTATGTTTTTTTTAATACAATTATATTGCGTTAAAACAAAACTTAACAAATTTTAACGTTTAAAAGTTTAAAACAAAACCACTTTGTGTGATAAAAAACACCCAAATAAAACATTATGATTAAAATAAATTACAACCAAGAAATGGAAAACTTAATAAAAAATTTAGATGGCAAAAAAACGCTTTTACTGCACAGTTGTTGCGGCCCATGTTCAACGGCAGTTATAACAAAATTGAAAGATTTTTTTGACATAACTGTTTTTTATTACAACCCAAGTTTATACCCAGAAACGGAATATGAAAAAAGGCGTGATGAACAAATAAAATTTTTAAACGCACTAAACAAACAAGAAAAAAGAAATATTAAAATTATTGTTCCAACTTTTAATCCCAACACATTTTATGACGCAATTAAAAAGGTTGAAAACTTTGAAAACTTGAAAGAAGGTGGCATGCGTTGCTATGCCTGCTACAAAGAAAGATTGGAAGCAACTGCCAAATTTGCAAAACAAAACAATTTTGATTTTTTTGGAACAACGTTAAGTGTTAGCCCATATAAACATTCCGATTGGTTAAACGAAATTGGACTTAATTTGCAAAAAGAACTTGGAATTAAATTTTTGGTTTCCGACTTTAAAAAGAAAGATGGCTACAAACTAAGCCAAGATTTAAGCAAAAAATTTAACCTATATAGGCAAAACTATTGCGGTTGCGTGTTTTCACTAAAAGAGCAAGAAGAAAAAGAAACTAACAATTAAATTTAAAATTTAAGTTTTGCAAAATTTTAATTAAGTTACAATTAAAAAACAATAAACATAGCAATAAAACAATCAACAAAAAAGTGAAGGTTAAAACCACCTTCACTTTTTTGAAATATAAAATATTTAACCTAGAAAACTTAAAAAAGTGTTTGAACAAGGGGCAATACTGGTTTTTAGGAGTAAGTATTGCTTACTTTTTTAAATTTCTATTATTAAAATACACCATTTTTGTACAAATGTAAATTATTTTTGTACAAAAATAATGTTTTTATTTTAAAAACTTTTAAAAATCGCTTTATTATTAACAAATTTGTTTAAAATATTTTTGTAAAAAAATAGAAAATACCCCCCCCCTTGAATTTTGTTTTTAGGTGTGATATAATAAATTTATTATTAAAAAGAGGAAATTATGGAAAAAGATTCTGCGAACCCCAGTTTGAAAGATACGCAAAAGTTAATTTTAAATGCAAGCAAAATTAAAAGACAGCATGGACGCAACGAAGTTAGAATAATTAAAAACAAAAATTTAGGTGTGTTTTTTTTGGTTCATGACGAACGCAACAAAAAAATGTATGTTTATGACGCTTTAAGTTTGGAGCAAAAAGGTGAACTAAGATATGAACTTAGCACCTTGGACACCAAAAAAATTGCTAAAATTGTAACCGTTGAAATTAGTAAGGACATACAAAACACAGGTGTTGGCACAAAGTTTTTGAAATTTGCTGAAAATTCATTTAAACTTAAAGGTGTTAAATATATTGAACTTTATGCAAGCAAAAGCCGTGCAAGCACACCAACAAAAATTTTGGAAGAATGGTACACAAAACTTGGCTACACTCAAACAACTTTTAGTCCTTTTAGCCCAAACAGATTTGTTAAAACCAAAGTTAAATATACACATTCAAAATATAAAAAACTAAAACACATTGTCCCTGCAAAACATCAAAAAAAATTTGCTTCAAAATGTTATTATTTCTTTCATAGAAAACTGGCTAAAAAAATTCAAAAATCTTATGAACAAGACTTTGTTTAAAAAGTTCATAAAAAGCAAAAAAGTTGTAATTAATTTTACAACTTTTTTTATTTTTAAAATTATTAAAGATTAAATTTTTTTAAAATTTTACAATGTTAATTAAACATCAATGTTTGCAACAATTGGCATGTGGTCGCTATATTCCAAATCTAAAATTTCACAACTTTCAATTTTGTTTTTTAGGTTGTCACTTACTAAAACATAGTCAAACCTATATTTCCAGCCATAATCTCCGCCCACAATTCGGCTTTTATATGACCGCCATGTGTAAAGTATTTTATCCTTAAACACCAATCTGGCAACATCGCAAAAACCCAAGTTTATAAGTTTTGAAAATGCTTCACGTTCAACAGGCAAAAATCCTGTGCGAGATGCACATTCCTTTGGATGTGTTAAATCAAGTTCAGTATGTGAAATGTTTGAATCACTGCAAAAAATTACATTATGTTTTTGTTTTAACATGCCCAAATAGTTTGTTAACTTTTCGAAATAGTCCATTTTAAAATCTAATCTTGTTCCACCATTTGGAACATAACAATTAACCACAACGCAGTTTTTAAAATATGCAGTTATGCACCTGCCTTCGGGGTCAACAACTGAGCGTTGTGTTAAATCATTTGCCTCATTGTTGGTTGGAATGCCAAACACCACACGCTCAGGTTTTTCGGTGCTAAGCATTAATGTGCCTGCGTATCCAGAAACAAAACCACAATTGTATGTTACATAATATTTCCCCAAAAACAGTTCGTTTTCAAAAAGTGAAACTTGGTTTTGCCAAGTTCCAAAAAATGTTTTTGCAATTTGTTCTGCTGCCCTAACTTCCTGAATGCAAATTATGTTTGCACTAACTTTTTCAATCCATTCAAAAAGCCCTTTTTTGTGTGCCGACCTAACACCATTTATGTTGTATGTTACAATTTTCATAATTTTCCAACCCTGTTGTTTTCATTTTTTGTTATGCTTGTGCTTTCCGTAACTTTTTTACTTTTAATATGATAGTATATAATTGAAACAATTATAACAACACTTTCAATAAAATCTAGCGCACTGCTGGAATAGCACCTGTTAACAAAATTATAAACACAAAGCATAATGTTTGGAAGCAAAGAAACACATCTTGTTGTTTGCATGTTTTTAATATAAAACGCAAACGTGAAAACAATACTTGTGAAAAGTGCTGTTATGTCTAACATGGAAGTGTAAAACACAATAAAGTTCAAAATGTAAATTCCTGTGAAAATTAGTGGAACATAAATTGGAATGTTGTTTTTATCCGACTTAAAATATAAATAAAAAACTGCTGTTCTTACTGTTGAAACAATGGTGTTAAAGCCTGCAACAAACAAATTTTGGAACAAAAAAGCTCCTGCATAAAAAATGTTAGCAAAAACCTGAATTAGCAAAAAATACTTTTTGTTTTTAACAAAATATGAAAAGCAAACAAGTATTAAAGCAAACCCACCCAAAATTTGAGTTAAAATAAAATTTGTGTCCATGCAAATATTATAGCAAATAAATTGCTAATAAGAAATTATAAAAATATGTTATTTAACATTTATATAAAAAATCCATCACAACAGTGGTGGATTTTTTGTTTGGTGCGCCGTAAGAGATTCGAACTCCTGGCCTTTGGTTCCGTAGACCAACGCTCTATCCAGCTGAGCTAACGGCGCATATTTAATATTCAGTTTATTTTTAATAACCTTTGTGTGTGGAACCAAAGGTTTTTTATGGGGACCCCAAAATTGAAAGTTAATTTTGGGGAGCGCAGCCATTGTGCATGCCAGCGAAATTTTGCAAGCATTGCAAAATGAGTTTTTAGCACAAAATGGCGAGCAGGTTCCGTAGACCAACGCTCTATCCAGCTGAGCTAACGGCGCATATTTAATATTTAGTTTATTTTGACAACCTTTGTGTGTGGAACCAAAGGCTTTGGATAACAAAACAAGTTTGTTTTTGCATTTTAAACCATAAAACAATTTTTAAACTTGTGTTTTTATGTTTCAAATTGATGCAATGATATTATAATTATTAAAGTTTTAATTGTCAATGCTTTTTTAATAATGCAGCTTAAATTGCCCTTTTATTTTTTTTAATCAACTTTAATTTAATGACAATTAAGGGGTAAAATGTTAAAATGATAATTAATAATTTTGTGTAAAAAAATTTTGCGGCTGAAATTTTTTGAAAGAAATTATTTAAAACAACAATTACGAAAAAACATTTAGATATATAATAAAAATTAAAAGGAAAAATATGTTAGAACTAAAAAACATTAGTTATTATGCTGGCAACAAAACAATTTTAGATAACATCAGTTTAAATTTTGACTACGGCAAAATTGTTGCAATAACTGGCCATAATGGAAGTGGAAAAAGCACTCTTGTTAAAATTATTATGGGCATTATTAACCAAACACAAGGCAACATTTTGCTAGACGGAAAAAATATTGATAAATTAAAAATTAATGAACGCAGCAAACTTGGAATTGGTTTTACTTTTCAACAACCAATAAAATTTAAAGGATTAACTGTTTCCGACCTAATTTCAACAATTGCAAAAACCGACAACCCTGTTAAGTGCGGTTGCGATTATTTAAGCAAAGTTGGTCTTTGTGCAAAAGACTATTTGCTACGGGAACTAGATTCAAATTTGTCAGGTGGCGAACTAAAACGAATTGAACTTGCAATTAATCTTGCCGAAAACAAAAAAGTTAACATTTTTGATGAGCCAGAAGCAGGAATTGACATTTGGAGTTTTGATGGTTTAACAAACATTTTTAAGGACCTAAAAAAGAAAAATTGCATAACAATTATTGTAACGCATCAACAAAAAATTTTGGAAATTGCCGATGAAATTGTTGTGCTTAACAACTCAAAACTTGTGGCGGCAGGGCCAAAAAACAAAGTTTTGCCAACACTTAAAAATGAGTTTTGTGAAAAACTTGGTGGGGAGGCAATGTATGGATAAAATTGAAAAGGACTTACTTTTGCAAATTGCCGACTTACACAAAATTCCGGAAGGCGCATTTAACATAAGAGAAAATGGCAAACCCTTAAAAAGCAATTCAACTGCCGAAATTGAAATTGTTCCAAAAAAAGACAAAAGCGGAATTGACATTTATGTTAAACCAAACGTTAAAAACAAAAGTGTTCACATTCCTGTTATTATAACAACTGGCGGAATTAAAGATTTGGTTTACAACGATTTTTATATTGGCGAAAATTCCGAAGTAACAATTGTGGCTGGTTGCGGAATTCATAATGCAACAAACCTTAACAGCGAACATAATGGCATTCACAGTTTTCACTTGGGCAAAAACTGCGTGGTAACCTACATTGAAAAACACCTTGGTGTTGGCAACGGAATGGGCGAAAAAGTTTTAAACCCCGTAACAAACATTGTTATGGAAAAAAACAGCACATTTACAATGGAAACAACTCAACTTGGCGGAGTATCAAGTTCCGTACGAACAACAAAAGCAAAACTTTTTGACAACGCAAAATTGGTTATTAAAGAAAAAATTTTAACAACAAAAAATCAAACTGCAAAAACAAAATTTGATGTTAACCTAATAGGCAAAGGTGGCAGTGTTGATGTTATTTCCAGAAGTGTTGCAAAAGACAACTCCTACCAAAACTTTTACTCGGCAGTTAAAGGAAAAGCAGAATGCTTTGGGCATGTTGCATGCGATGGAATTTTGGTGGGCAATGCTCGAATTGATTCCACCCCAAAAATTGTTTGTGAAAATGTTGAAGCAACACTTGTGCACGAAGCAGCCATTGGAAAAATTGCAGGCGAACAACTAACCAAACTTATGACACTTGGCTTAAACGAAGAAGAAGCCGAAAATCTTATTATTAAAGGCTTTTTGAAATAGCCAAAAATTTGATTTTAGAGATGATTTTTAATTGGTTAAAATGTGTTTAATTCTAAACTTTTAAAACATAAATAATTTGTTTTTAAAACACAAAACTAATATTAAAAAATATAGAACAAAAAGGACTAAAACATGATTAAAAACAGAATTGGCGTTATTGGAAGCATTAACACCGACATTGTGTGTGAAACCGACAAACTTCCCAAAATTGGCGAAACCGTTATGGGAAACAAATTTTTAATTTCTTTTGGCGGAAAAGGTGCAAACGAAGCAGTTGCTTGTGCAAGGCTTGGTGCAAGCACCAACCTTTTGGGGTGTGTTGGCGATGATATGTTTTCAAAAAACGCAATTGCAAATTTGCAACAAGAAGGCGTGCATATT
This sequence comes from uncultured Clostridia bacterium, assembly GCA_944380265.1. GTDB lineage: Bacteria > Bacillota > Clostridia > Christensenellales > UBA1242 > UBA6345. The sequence continues at coordinate 51,919 of CALWGY010000003.1, forward strand.
ACTGCTGTTAAACAACTAAAAGGCAAACAAGGTGGAATTGCAAACATAACCGTTCACAACGGAAACAACCAAATTGTTGTTATTAGTGGTGCAAATGCGTTGGTTGATGAAAATTACATAAACAAATATGCAAACCGCATTAAGGAATGCTCAATTGTTGGTTGCCAATTTGAAACACCAATTGAAGCACTTGTTTTGGCAAGTGACATTTGTGTTAAAAACGGCATTAAGTTTGTGTTAAACCCATCTCCAATAAAAAAATACCCTAAAAAACTTTTTAACAATGCAAGTTATGTTATTGTTAATGAAGTGGAAATTCAGGAAGTGGAAGGATACAACCCACAAAAGCCTTTTGAAATTTTGGAAAAACATGCAAACAAATTAATTTTAACAAAAGGCAAAAGTGGCGCATATTATCATAACGGACAAAAACTTGTTAACGTTCCTGCAATTAATGTTAAGGTGCTAGACACAACCGGCGCTGGCGACACATTTTTGGGTTCGTTTATGGTTGCAATTAACAACAATTTTAGTTTGTTTGATGCAGTAACCTTTGCAAACATTTGTGCAGGACTTAAAACCACAAAACTTGGTGCTCAAACAGCAATGCCAACACTAAATGAAGTTAAAAAATATGTTAAAAAGAACAGAATTAATTTGCAAATAAATTTTTAAATGCCAAAACAAACATTTTTAAAAGTAACTTTTAAAATAATGCTTTAAATTTTTAGTATAAAAAACAAAATTCAAATTTTTTTTAATATTGACATTAAAATAAATAAATAACAAATTTAAAAAAAATAAATCAAAAACAAAAAAGGGAGAAATTTTTTATGGAAAGTGTGACAAAAGCAAAAAAATATATTAAAAGTTTAGAAAACGAAAAAGTAACAAAAAAACCGTTAATTGTTGACTGCGACCCAGGAATTGATGATGCCTTAGCACTTGTGTTGCTTTCAGAAAATTTGGACAAGTTTGACCTAAAACTAATTTGTTCGTGTGCGGGCAACACCCCAATTGAACTAACAACAAAAAACATTCAGTTTTTTGCAGAAAACTTTTTTAATGGCGTAACAGTTGCAAGGGGTAGCAAAAACGCACTTGTTAAAGTTAAAGATAAAGATGCAAGCGATGTTCATGGAAAAAGCGGCATGGGTGACTTTTTTGTGGGTGAACAAATTTATCCTGTTAAACCAAACGCTGTGGAAGAAATGAAAAATGTTTTAACAAAAGCAACAGAGCCTGTTACAATTGTGGCATTTGGCCCACTAACAAATGTTGCAAAACTTGTTATTAACTACCCTGAACTTAAAACAAAGGTTGAAAAAATTTACACCATGATTGGTTCAATTAACGGCAACGGAAATGTTACACCATATTCCGAATTTAACTCCTACTTTGACCCAGAAGCGTTCTACCTTGTTTCTAAATGCGGAATTCCGCTTGTTATTAACCCAATGGAACTTGGTGTTGAAAGCAGAATTAAGAAAACTGTTTTTGCAAACATGCCAACAAAAACCATTAAGGATAACTTGGTTAAAACACTTGCGGAAAGCATTTATGAACCACTTGACCCAACTTCAATTTGCTTGTTTGACCCAAACACAGTTGTTGGCTTAACACACCCAGAATTTTATGATTTTGTGCCTTGTGATGTTTTGGTTTATACCGACCCTAAAATTGGGGGAAAAACAATTTTGAGCGAAAATAAAAACTCAAAAAGTTGTTATCAAAAAGTTAAAAACCAAGAAGAACTTAACAAATATATTATTAAAACTTTGTTTGAAAGATAAAAAAATAAAAAGCCTTAACATTTTTTCAAGGCTTTTTATTTTTGTTTAAATTAACAAAAAATTTTTTATATTAATATTAAATTAATGCATTTAATTTGCTTTTTTAATTAACTTTGATAAAATAATAATATCATAATTAAAAGGGAGGAAATTTTATGGCAAAAGCAAAAAGTGGTTTGGTTCAAAAAATTTTAAGTGCTGTTTGTTTGGTTTTATCATTACTACTTTTCACAACTTTGTTTATGCCAACATATGGTGTTATATCTGCTAGCGGTGAAGAAAACGCCATGACACTTAGCACAGTTGAAATTTTGCAAGGAAGTTTTATGAGCGATGAAGACCTTTTAAAACTTACACTTGAAGACGCAGAAAAAGGCTTAAAAATGGTAACAGCAAAGGCACTTGGCGAAGCTGAAGATGCTGCAAGCTATGGTGCTTCCATTATATTCAGCATTGGAATTTCAGTTTTGGGCTTGATTGGCGCAATTGTGTCACTTGTTGCACTTTTAAGAAAAGGACCAGGAATGGGAACAATTATTTTAAGTTTTGTAACAACAGTTGTTGGCGTTATTTTAATGATTGTTTCATACACTGCTCTTGACCAACTTGCAGTTGCTGGAACAAGAACATTAAATGTTGGTGCAGGCGTTTGGGTTGCTCTTGTTAGCACAATTGCAGTTACTGCATGTGCAATAACTGGTAAAGTGTTACGTAAAAAATAAAACAATAAAAACGTAAAAAACTAAAAAAGATTATGGAAAAATCCATAATCTTTTTTTTAAATTTTCTAATTTTTTAGTTTTTTAGAATTTTTTTAGTTTTAATTTTAGTAAACCTTTAAGTTATAAAAAAGTTTATTATGTTTAGAAATTAAATTTTTAAAAAATACCTATTTTCAAAAAACACCTGCAAAATATTTTTTTATTAATTGCGTTTTTAGCATTAATTTGTGGAACTTTTTAGCATCATAGAAAATGTGCTTTGGTTAAGTGCCGGTGTTGTGTTTGTTTTTTGGCAAAGTGAAGTTAAAATTTCGGTTACAATGTAATTGTTAATATCAACGATAGACATTATTTCATCGTCTTCAACTTCCTTATCAATTTCGTTTAAAAAACTAACAATTTTGTCATTTTTTTCTTCCGATAACTGATTAATTAAAATTGAATTGTTTCTTGCCTGAACACGTGACCCAACAGTGAAACATTCGCCAACACTGGTAATATAAATTTTGTCGGGCAACTTGTTTGCATAACTTCCCACTTCCTTTTTTATTTCGGTTAAATCAAACCTTACAACTGTTTTAAGTGAAAAAACATTTTCGGAAACTTGCGTTATGCTTAGTTCCAAAAGTGAAAAAACTTGTCCGCCATCTTCCTGTGTTGATGCATTGTTAATCATTGCACCAAGCTCATAATCATAAACAGTTAAATTTGCACTAATGTTTATGCTTGGATAGTTTAACGAAACATTGCCGTTGTTATCAAAAATTTCAAGTCCGCTTGCTTCTGCTTTTTCCTTAAAAGTTAAGTAATTGTTTCCACTAATTGGTTTTGCTGTTAGTTTGCTTTCATCAACTTCTTCGTTTAGCCACGAAACATATTCGTTAAAGGTTTTTAGGTTAACACCAAACAATTTTAAGGAATCTCTAACAGAAAAAACCACAACAATGCCAATAAAAACAAGAGCAACAACTCCAATAATGAAAGACTTTAAGCAACCCTTTTTTTTGTTTGCTTTTTGTAACTCTATTTCTGTGTCTGTTTTATTTTTCTTTTTAAAAAACATTATCCTAATGCCACCCTAAAAATTAAGAAAATTATTACTCCCAAAACAATAAGTTTCCATATCCACCTAAATGGATTTAAAAATTTCATATTATCTCCTAAGGTTTACGCAAAACTTTTTGATAGTTTTAGTTTACGATTTATTTTTAATTTAGTCAACCCATAATAAACATAAGAAGTCACACATGTTTGGTGACTTCTTATGTTTATTTTTTTAAACTTGTTAAATGGTTTTACAACTTACAAATAATTTAAAAGGTTTAATTTATTAAATTAAATTTTTAGAATTTTTAAAATATTAAAATTAACAACTTTGAATTAAAATTACTTCCACAAGCCCGCTTGTGTTAAAGCTTCAACAACTGAATTAATCACTGTGTTTAGTTCATTAAAGTCCGAAACAAAATTGAATGTTGTTGTTGGATTTTCATTTGCTTCATAACTTGTTATGAATGCTTTATATTTATTGTCAACTTCTTCAAATTTTGCCATTGCTTGATTGTAAACTTCATCAATTGCATCTTTATATGGCGAACTTGAATAGTCAGGAATTAAACTTACAAAACCATTTGGGCTGGTAATTTTTCCTGTAACACATTTTGCAATTCTAACACTTGCAATTGTTGGAACAATGTTTAAATCATCCAAATTTTTAATTAATGTTCCAAAACTAGAAACATTATAGTTATCTTTTGTGAAAGTGATGTTACCAAATTTGTCAAGTTCAGTTTTTAATGATCCAATTTCTTTAAATATTGTTTTAAACAAAATTGTTCCTTGTTCAGCCTGATTTCCAAGTTGTTTGGTGTTGTTTAAAATGTCGGAAATTGCACTATTAATTTCGGCTTCATTGCTTTCAATTTCCACTTTATCAACAATAAATGTTAAAACATTGCTTCTAATTGAACTTAAAAGCACACTGTCATTAAAACCATCAAGCATTTCACCAAAGCCTTCAAAATTAAACGTGTTAATGTCAATGGTTTTAAGGTTTTCAACTTCACTTACAAATTCATCTAACTTTTTAAGTTCAGTTTCGTAACTTGTTATGTTTTGAACATTGTTTTTAATTTCATTAACAATTTCAATCATTTCTGGGTCGAATGATGATGTGTCTAGTTTGTTAATAACCATTAAAACAATGTCTGGTCTAATTGCACTAACAACAACACTTTTCATTGTTCCGTTTGTTGCATCGTAACTGTCTAGTAATCTGCCAAACTGTTCAAAATTCATGGTGCTTGTGTCAATGTTTGTTATTTCGTTAAACAAACTGTTAAGGGCAGTTAGTTCTTGTTTGTAACTTAATGTTTGATTTGCATCAATGCTTTGTTTTATTTTGTTAATAATGTTTTCAAGGTCGCTTTCTGGTTCAACACTGCCAGCAAATTGGTTAATTGTTGTTTTTAAAATTGCGTTAATAACTTTTCTGTTAATAAGCACACTGTTAAGTTCAATTATGTTGTCAAATGTTTCACCAATTTGTTCAATGCTGGTTTGAGAAGATTCGTCGGCAAGTTCCATTAAGTTGTTAATTAAAACTTTTAATGTTTCAAATTCGGTTTTCCAATTTATTTCGGTTGCCTTTTCAATGTTTTGTTTAACAACATTAAAACTTTCGGTTAACATATCGGCATTTTCAATTTCAAGGTTTTTAATTTGGTCCAAAATGCTTGTAACAATTTGTTTTATTTCTTTTCCGAACAAAACACTCTGTTTTAATGTGTTTAATGATGCCCCCAAATTTGACATTAATGTTGAATTTTCCGAAAGTAATGCTGTTTTTAAATCGGACGCAGCAAAAATTTCTTGAATAACATCAACAAAACTTTCAACAAGTGTTAGTTCAGTTTGCCAATTGTTAACATCTGGAACATTGTTTTTAACCTTGTCAAACACTGGGGTTAAATCTTCAAACTCTTGTGGGATGCTGGTTTTTAAGTAATCAATTCCGCTTTCCATAATTGGGGTTATGGATGTCCCTAAAAGTTGAGTTTGCTTAAAGCAATCCAAAATTTTTCCTATTTGTGGCAACAATAGTTCTGGTTCTTCTTTGCTCATTGCATCAATAACTTCAAAAATTTCGGAATATGCACCATTTATGGTTGTTAGTTCGGTTTCTAGGTTGTTAACATCACTTAACCTTGAAATTGCAGAAATAACTTCATCTTTTATGTCGGCAAAATCTGCTGGTACCCCTTCCATTACACTAGAAAGTTGAGTTTGAATTTTTGTTTCTAGTGCATTAACCAATTTAACATAGTTTTGTTCAGTTAATCCACCATAATTTTTAACTGCATTTAAAAGTTTGCCTGCAAGTGGTAATGATGTTTCAGTTACGTAAAATTTACTATCAAAATCAATTGAATTTGCAAGCGCAAAAACTGTGTTTGTTAAGGTTTTAAAGAATGTTTTAACTTCTTCTGTTGTTGCACCTTCTTTGTCAATTTCAAAATTTTCAACTTTCAACATTTCTGCCGCATATTCAAATGCTGTGTTAATTGCAACAGGCAAAATTCCCGATGCTGTTTTCATTTTTAACATTTCGTCTGTAACTTTTTCAACTGTGTAGGAGTCTAACAAATTTAAAACTTGTTCAGGAGTTTCAATTTCCTTGTTAACAACTTTGCAAATAATGTCTTTTTCGTTTAACATGTCGGCAATGTTTAAAATTAACAAAAGTTCATCTCTTAGTTCTTTAAATTTAACATCTCTTAACTCAACAATTCCTTCCTTAATTCCTTCATCTAGGCTTGGTGTGCCTGTGGAAGGAATTTGAATGATAAATTCTGGATTTTCAATTATTTCGTTAATAACAACTGGCAACAAATTATCACCAACAACCGACAAAATTTTAATGTCGAACACTTGGTTAACCACCCGCCTTGCCATTTTAATAAGTTCAGTAACTTTGTCTTGTGTTAAATTCTTAAAGCCCATTTTTTGCAAAGTTTGAACACTGTCAAAAGTTAAAATAACGCTTTTTAACTCATCTTTTAAAACAATTGTTTCACCATCAATTTTGGTTGTGCTAAGTGCAGTGAATGCAGCATTTGATAAAAACTCAATTCCTGTGTATTTGAATGCATTTCTAACAAAACTGTTGTTATATGCGTTCAAAATTTCAACAACTTCATCTCCTGCATATTGGCTAATAAAACCGCCCTGTTTTTCAACTTCAACAACATTTCCATTTTCATCAGTTTCTTCTGCTAAGTATGTTTTTTGTGATGTTTTTTCAACTTCTGTTGCCAAATTAACAACACCCATAACAGGCATTAATGTTGTTCCGCCAACAAAAAGCCCAAGAACAGTTCCAACAAGCAAACCCCACCAAGCATGCTTTTTCTTTTTTTCGCCATCTTTGTTTTTCTTTTTTATTAACACGGCACTTAAAATTGCCCAAATTGGCCACAATATTATTTTTACCAACCAGAACAAAATAACATAAATAAACGCATTTAACAAAAGTGAAACTAGTTTTATCATAATTTCAAGTGTTTCAGGGTTCTCAGTTAATATTTCGCCAAAATCTGGAATTTGTTTTAAATAATGTGCAGCAAGTTCATTTAAACTTGTAAGTGCAACACCATCAATGTTAATGTTTAAAAACGAAATGTCCATTTTCATTAGTGCAACTGTTATTACTGGTGCTAAAAAAAACACTATTACAGCAGTAACAATAACCCAACCAGCCCTGAATGCCGATTTTTTTAAGCCTCTAATAAGCCCCCAAATCATGCCAGCCAGCACAAATAACAAAAACACTCCACCAACAATCCAAGGTATGTATGATATCATATTTTTTTGTCCTCCTTTAACCAACCCAAAAATTGCTTTTTATATTCTAAGTTTTAATCACCATTAAATTTGTTTTTGCTTAAACACAATAAAACCTTGCTTTAACTTTTTATGTTTTATTTTTTTCGTACATTATTTCTTAAATATATTATATTACATAATAATACTATTAACAAACTTTAATTAATTTTTTTAAAAAAATTTTGTCGAGTAAAAAAGGAACAAGGGGTTTTCCATTGTTCCGCTTTAATTTCTATCACATTAAGTTTATTCCTGTGTAATAATTTAAAAAGTAATAAAATGGTGCTGTTCCATAAGGAATTATAAAGTCAACACAACCAACAACATCTTCATCTTCAAAAGGGCCATATTTTGAACTGTCGTAACTGTTTCCCCTGTTGTCGCCCAACACAAAAACTTGATTTTTTTGAAGTATTAACGCTCCATTATCATCAAACACTGCATCACTTTCAATTTCTCCTGTTTTAACAGCCAATCTGAAATCTAAAAACTGTTGCAATGTGGTTTGCATTCCTAAGTTGTGTGGGTCGCCTGAACCATCTGCATCAAAAATGTAAGATTCTTCCAACTTTTCATCGTTTCTAAACACAAAAATGCCATCTTGTGTTTGCTTTATTTCAATTTTGTCGCCCGGCAAACCAATAACCCGCTTAATTATGTGCGACAAATCAACCCCACTATCTTTTTTAAGCACAATAATGTCACCATATGTGTAGTTTGCAAACCTGTTAATATAAACTTGGTCACTTTTGTTTGCGCCATATGGGTTAAGTGTTGGTTGCATGCTAACACCAAAAACTGGTGCGTTTTCGTAAATTATTGAAAATAATATAATAAAGGCAGCAATTATTCCGCAAATTAGAACAAATGCTTTTCCCAAATACTGCACAAAAAAATTCTTTTTTGTGTATATTAAATTTTCTGTTTCAACATCAAATTTTTTCATTGAATATCATTCTACCATAATTTTGAAAATTTTTAAAGCAACTTTAAAATCTAATTTTAGGCAATTATTAAACTTTATGTTGGTTTTAGGCTATTATTTATAACAAAAAACAATTTAATGTTATTTGACTAATAGAAATTTTAATTTTTAAACAATTTTGCATATTGACTTTTGGTGTTAAAATGATAAAATTTATTTAATAGAAATTAAGGAAAAAACATGAGTTTAGTTGATGAATTTAGAAAAAACAAGCAAAACGGCGGAAGATATGACAAATTAAGTTTTAAACAACTTTGCGCAATAATTGCACAAGGAAATTTTTTTGATTATGTTGAAAACATTGAGTATTTTCATGAGTTTATTAAGGCATTATCAAACAAATTTTGCGAAGTTAAAGGCATATTTCCACCAGAAATAAGTTTTGAAAAATTACCACAATTTTCCGCTTACGCCGAAACATTCTTTGACTTTGCAAACCCACAAATTAGACCAAAAATTAAAATTAACACATCATTGGACAAACTTTTTGATGTTATGCAACATCATAACAATAAATTTTTTCCATATTTAGTTTTTGAATCAATAGTTCACGAAAACTGTCACGTTTCACAAATTAATGCAATGATAGACAATAATTTTGAAAATGTTAATGATCAAAATAAAATTTCTGCATTAAACACAAAAATGTCATTTTTAATTAAACAAGCAATTTTAGATGGACAAATTTCCTTAGATGAAGAACTTAACCCCAAACTTTCCGCCATTTTTAGGCTTGACTTACTTGAAAAAGCTTTTGTTGATTTTGTTAACACTTATTACACCTATGGCAACTCTCCACATGAAATTGCAGCAAGAGATTTTGCACAAGAAGAATGCGAAAACCTTTTAACTTTGCCAAACTTAACAGAAGAACAAAAGCACAGATTGCAATGTTTTATTGATTATTCCAAACTAAATTCAAAAAGTTTGTTGTATAATCCAAAGTTTAACAACTACGATTTTATGGAAGATTTGAAACGTTCACAACTTTTCACTGCCCAACCAGAAATTTTAAGGGTAAGAGAAGAATTGATTGAAATTGTTGATAAAATTTTTGAAAGCAAAGGACTTCTTACAGTGGAAGAAGCAGAAAGAATGGATATCCTAATTTCGCTTGATGAACAGTTTGAATTTTTAAAAACCAGAGTCGGCATTGATTTTGACGAAAGAGAATATGAAGTTAGATGTGAAAAACTTGAACAAAAGGCATTAAAAAAGCAAGAAATGTTGGAACAAAAGCTTAATGCACAATATGTTTCATTATTTCCAAAAAGCGAAAAACTAAAATCTTTTGAACCATCAGATGCATTGTTGATGCAGCCAGACATTAGCTTGTTTACGCAAGCAGTTGATTATTATGAAAACCAACAAAAAAGAAAATAGATTTTAACTATTTTCTTTTTTTGCATATGTTACATTTAATTTTAAAAAAACATAACAACTTAAAACCATTAATTAATTGTGTACAAATTTTTATTAATTTATTTTAAAAACAAGTTTAAATTGTGTATAATATTTAAGGTTTAAAATTAACTTTTTTAACCTTGTGCATTATTTCAAATTTTCTGCTATTCAATTCTGCCACTTCGCACAATTGCAATACTACAAAAAACTAAAATTTAAAACACAACCAAACTTTGCGCTTATGGTGTAATGGATAGCACAATGGTCTTCGGAACCATTAGCGAGGGTTCGAATCCTTCTAGGCGCACCAATAACACTTAAAAAACAGAAAAAGGGCTGCCAGCGCCTTTTTTTTTATTTTTCGTTATTTTGTTGTGTGTTATTTGTTTCTTCTGTTGTGGTTTGTGATGGATTGGTGGTAACAACTGTTCCCTTATTTTCCACATTTGTGTTTTCTGTTGTAACAACGTTTTCTGTGTTTGTTTGTTCAAATTGCTTTGCCAATAGTTTTTTATTTCTTTTCATGTCAATAGCAATTAACACAACACCGGCAACTAAAGCAATTGCACTTAAAAGTGAAAGAATATTAAACTCTTGTATTATTCCATAAACAAAAATGGCTACTGTAATAATGTTGAAAACAATAACTGTTATTAATTTTCCTTTGTTTTCTTCAAATTTGCTTGGTTGCATTGTAACACGCTTAAAACTTACGCCTGAAAAAATTGCACCCAAAACAGCAATTACCAAAGGAATAATTAAAGCACCAAGCGCAATAATGCCAGCCATGTTTAAAATGGCACCAGTAACAGTTTCTCCACCACCAGCACCAATAAGACTAAACATTGCTATTGCAGCAATAAATGAAGAAACTGCCAAATAAATATAAATTATTATGCTTAAAATTAATCCAATTAGCAAACACACCCTTAAAGTTTTTTCATAAATTCCCCCTTTTTATTTTATAATTAATAAATATCAAATTATTAATAGTTTGTCAAACATATTGTTTTGCTCTTTAAAACAAGAAAAATTCAAGAAAACAAACATGTTGTTATGTTATCATTCTTTTTCCAAACAAACCAAAGTTTCAACATGGTTTGTTTGTGGAAACATATCAAACGGAGTTATTTTTTTTGTTTTAAATCCAAAACCTGTTAACACCTTCAAATCTCGCGCTAAGGTTTTTGGATTGCAACTTAAATACACAATTTTTTGTGGGTTAACTTCATTAATTGCTTCCAACACGCTTAGTTGTGCGCCAATGCGTGGCGGATCCAAAAACACAGAAATAACACCATTTTCAACATATAATTTTTTATAGTTTAATCGTTCTAACACATTTTCACATTTGCCAAGATATGGTGTTATTTGTTTTTCGCAACCATTAAGTTTAATTAATGTTTTGGCATCGTTAACTGCTTCCGGAACACTTTCAATTGAAACAACTTTTGCACCATGCTTTGCAAAAATTAAGCTGGTAATTCCAATTCCCGAATAAAGATCCAAAATAACGGAATTTTTTGAAATGTTTAGATCTTCAAAAATTTGTTTATAAATTTTTTCGGTTATTTGGGTGTTAACTTGAAAAAATGAGTTTGGCGAAAGTTCAAACTTAACACCAAGCATTTCGCCCCTTAACTTTTTAAAGCCAAATTTGTGAATAAATTTTTTATCTTCAAAAACAGCATTATCAGTGCGAGTGTTAACATTAATGTAAAAACTAACGTTTTTAAACGCTGTTTTAAGTTGTTCAAAAAACCATTCGCAACCAACAATTTTATGGTTTGTAACAACCAAAGTTACCATAACTTCTTGCCCAACACATCTTGCCACAACATATTTTAATGTTCCAGTTTGTTTGCGTTTGTTGTATGGTTCAATTTTAAATTTTTTAACATACTCGCGTGTTAGTTTTATTAATTTTTCAACCCAAGAATCGTGAAGTAAACACTTTTCAACATCAACAATTTTGTTGCTGTTTTCTTCAAAAAATCCAATTTGTGTTTTTCCTTTAACATCTCTAACTGCCAAATGCACTTTGTTGCGGTACTTAAACGGAAAAAACATGCCCACAGTTTTTTCAACTTTAAAATTTAGTCCAAATTCCTTTAAAGCATTTTGAACTTCCTGTTGTTTTAAAGCCAGTTGTTTTTCATAACTTACGTTTAGCAAACTGCAACCGCCACACATATTAAAATTTGCACATTGTAACATTTTCATGTTTTTAGTTTACTATATTATTAAAAATTTTTAAAGTGAAAACTTGTTGTAACACCAAAAAAAAACAAGCATAATTTTTTGCTCGTTTTTTGTTTATTTTATGTTTTCTTTTGGTTTACGCCCAATTTGCAGGCATTTGTCTGTTTTCCAAAAACCATGCCGTATCTTTTAACACGGTGTTTGAGTTAGAACATTCAACTTCAAACTTTCCGTTTAAACTTTTAAACACAATGTTGCCATTAAAACTGAAATATTCACCGGTGTCTTTATATTTTGTTAGCCCTGTGTCGGCATCAATTCCATTTTCTTCAATTGTGGCATAGGTTGTAACATACACGTTTTTTGTCCACTTAGAAATTCTGTTAATAAAATCTTGTGTTGGAAAAGTGTTTTCCAAATAAACTTTTGCATATTCAACCGAACCTGCCACACATGTTACAACACAATACTCGGGTTGAATTATGTTAAGTAAAATATCGTTGGAAGAAGTTTTTGAACCATGATGCCCAGCCTTAAATAATTTTACTTTGCTAAGTTCATTATACTCAACCAAATATTCTTCACCTTTTTCTTCTAAGTCACCTGTGAACAAATATTTGTTGTCGCCTTCTTCAATTTGAAAACAAACGGAATAGTTGTTTTCATCGCTTGATTTGTTTTCATAATAGTAATTATACAAAATGTTTAGTGTTGTGTTTTTACCAATTTCGTAACTGCGTTTTGCACCATTTTGATTGTTGTAACATTCAAGTGCTGTGTAGTGTTCTGCTCCACTTGCAACTTCTGCATCTCGTTTTGCATAATAGTCTCTCAAAATTTCAGTTTCCTTACTTCCAACTTTGTTGGTTTTTGGAAAATCAATTATGGTTTCAACTTCAAAATTATCAAACAAACTTGCATTTGTTCCATCTCCTGCAAAAGCAGCAATATGGTCACGGTCGGCATGAGTTACAATAACAAACTCTAAAACATCATCTGGCATTTGATTATTTAAGTAATTTGTTATTGTTTTGGAACTATTAGTTCTGGAACCTGCATCAACCAAAATGTCGGTTTCGCCACACTTAATGTAAATGCTATCACCAGAATAATTGTTGCCAAGTTCCAAAAAATGAATTTCTAGCCCTTCACCATAAACAACATCACTTTTAAAAATTTCGTTTGTTGACCTATCATAATAAAGCCCAACAAAAGCACCGCAAGCAAAGCCAACAATTAAAAATATTATTGAAAGTAAAAAGGTTAAACCTTTGGAAAATTTTTTGTTACTCATCAAATTTCTCCATTAAATGTTTAAATTTTTAATTGGGCTAACACCCACAACTAAACAGCACGTCAAATTTTCAGCAAATTCAAAGTTAAAATTTCGCCAAACAACTAGCAAACTTGTTAACTAACAAATAAAACTTTTTGTTTATTTGGTTTAATGGTTTTCAAGTTAAACAACATTAACAACCCTAACCTTTTTAACATTGTTAAATTTAAAGTTGTTAATTGTGTAAGTTATGTAATATGTTCCAACTTGGCTTGTGTTAACATCGCCTTCAATTTTAACATCTTTTGAAACATCTTTTCCAAATGCAACAACTTTTGCACCGCTTTCAACATATGTGTCGTGCAAACTTAAAGTTATTTCTTTTTCGCCCAAAAGCTCAAACGTGTCGTTTTTAGAAATTAAAGAGTAGCCAAACCATCCACCAAGGGCTCCCACAACAAAAACAATTAGCACAATTACTATTGTTAAAAAGTGTGTGTTTTTAATTTCCTTTTTAATTTTGGTTTCAACTTTTGATTTTCTAGCCATAAAGTACCACCTTTTTGACAAAAACTATAATTTAAAGTTCAATAAATAAGAAAATAATGTTATACAAATTTTATAAAAACTCATGTTGGTTTTTAATTACCGTAAATTTGTTATTAAATTTCTAGTACAATTATATGATACACAAAACAAAAAAATTAGGCAACGATGTTTAATAATTATTTAAAACTTGATAAATATAAATTATTTTGCTATACTAACAATGCTTAATTTTTGGGGTGTAGCCAAGTGGCTAAGGCAGAAGATTCTGACTCTTCCATTTCGTGGGTTCAAATCCTACCACCCCAGCCAATAAAAAAACACACATTTAATTTGTGTTGTTGTGTTACAAAAAAGCATCTAAAAATTTTTAGATGCTTTTTTGTTGTTAAACTTTAATTTTTAATCTTTGTTTTTCTAGTTTTATTTTTACATTGCAATATCTGAAAAAGAGCAATTAACAATTTGTTTTAAATCTTGCGGACTCATTTCCACCTGAAAGCCAACACGACCAGCACTAAAAATTATCGTTTCAAAATTAAGTGCTGATGCGTCAACAACAGTTTCAAATTGCTTTTTCATGCCGATGGGTGAACAGCCACCATGAATGTATCCGGTTAGTGGCAACAGTTCTTTTTGCTTTATCATTTCAATGCTTTTTTGCCCCACCGCTTTTGCTGCAAGTTTTAATTTTAGGGTTTTGTTTACTGGAACAACAAACACATAGTGGTTTAGGTTTGAACCCACAGTTACCAAAGTTTTAAAAACTTGATTTGCATTTAAGGAAAGTGCTTTTGCAACATCTTCACCATTTAAAATGTTTGCACTATATGTGTGCGGAACATAGTTTATGTGTTTGCTTTCAATAATTCTCATAACATTTGTTTTAATCATATTTTTCCAACTGATAAATTTATTTTTATTTAAAATTTTTTTAACACAATATATTTTAACAGGTTAAAATTGCTTGTCAACAATATTTTATTTTATAATTAAATCGTTAATAAAAATTTTTCTATAACAAAATTTTGCGTTTGAAAATTTACTTTAATTCTGTATGTAAATATATAAATAATTTTAATTTACCTATTCCATTTTACCATTTCATGTGCTACAATGTTATAAACTAAATATTAGAGGTTTTTATGGGAGATCAAACAATTTCAAAAATTGAAGAGCAAACTTATGTTGCAAACAAAATTTTACTAGCAAACAAGCAAGATAAAAGCTTATCACCAAAGTTTTTAATAACAACCACAACATTAAAATTTGACAGATCAAAAGTTTTGGCAACAATTTCATATGATGGAAATGTTTATGGCGAAATGTTAATTTTTTTGCTTGAACGCAACAAAGAAGGTAAAGTGTCAAAACATGAATTTGTAGGTAAAGCAGGGTTTCATGTTTTAGGACAATTACAAAGTGATAAACTTCAAGAATTTGTTCCAGGAGAACAAGAAAACAAAACTGCTGATGAACTTACAAAAATGGAAATTTCATTAAAAGACATTAAAGGTGCAATTGATAGGCATTTACAACACATTCAAACAAAAAACCTTAACATGGGCCAATCGAAATAATAATTATTGCCTATAAGCAACATAAAAAGAGAGAAAACCATTCTCTCTTTTTTTATTTTTAGTGTTTTTACTATTAAAAAATATAATAAATTTTTTCTTATTTTAAAATTCGCAATTTTTTGGAGTGCGAGGGAAAAGTTGAACATCACGAATGTTTGCTACCCCTGTTACATACATAATAAATCTTTCAAAGCCAAGCCCAAAACCACTGTGTTTAACTGAACCAAATTTTCTTAAATTTAAGTACCACCAATAATCTTCTTCTTTAAGTCCACATTCTTTAACACGTTGTTTTAAAACATCATATCTTTCTTCCCTTTCACTTCCGCCAACCATTTCACCAATGCCCGGAACCAAAAGGTCGCATGCCCTAACTGTTTTGTTGTCGTCGTTTAAACGCATATAAAATGCTTTAATTTCTTTTGGGTAGTCTGTAACAAAAACAGGTTTTTTAAACACTACTTCACTTAAATATTTTTCGTGTTCGCTTTGCATATCACAGCCCCAATATGCTTTAAATTCAAACTTATCATTGTTCTTTTCTAAAAGTTTAACTGCTTCGGTGTAAGTTATGCGTGCAAATTGGTTGTTAACAACATTGTGCAATCTTTCAAGCAAATTTTTGTCAACAAAGTTGTTGAAAAATTCAAGTTCAGTTTTGCAATGTTCAAGCAAATAGTTAATTAAATATTTAACCATGTCTTCAATTAAATCCATGTTTTCTTCAAGTTCATTAAACGCAACTTCTGGTTCAATCATCCAAAACTCGCTTGCATGCCTTGTTGTGTTGGAATTTTCGCTTCTAAATGTTGGCCCAAAAGTGTAAATTTTTCCAAAAGCAAGCGCAAGTGCTTCGCCTTCCAACTGCCCAGTTGGAGACAAGAAAACTTTTTTACCAAAAAAGTCGGATTCTGGTGTGAATTTTTCTTTTGGATTTTCATCATACAAATTGTGTGTGGTTACCCTAAAAACATCGCTTCCGCCTTCGCAATCGAAACCTGTTATTATTGGTGTGTGGGTGTAAATAAATCCGCGTTCATTAAAAAACTTGTGGATTGCAAAAGCAGATTCGCTTCTAACCCTAAACACAGCATTAAACAAATTTGTTCGTGGTCTTAAATATGCAATTTCACGCAAAAATTCAACTGAATGGCGTTTTTTCTGCAAAGGATATTCTTCATTTGTTTCGTTTAAAATTTCAATGCTTTTTGCATGAACTTCAAATGGTTGTTTGTTTTCTGGTGTTAAAACAAGTTCCCCAACAATAAAAAGTGAAGAGCCTGTGTCAACCTTTGACACTTTATCGTAGTTACTCAAATCAGAATTAAAAACAATTTGAATTCCCTTAAAACAAGTTCCATCTGTAAGTTCAATGAAACCAAAATTTTTCAAATCTCTAACAGTTTTAACCCAACCACCCAAATTTAGTTGTGTGTTTAAAAATTGGTTTGGGTTTTTATAAATTTCACTAATATCAACTTTTTTCATTGTTAATCCTTAAATATGTTTTAATTTTTATGTTTGTTATTTGTGTTTACTATTTTTGATTATTTTTTTACGTTTTGTTTTATAGTTTTTTATTTTTTAATTTTTTGTGGTTGCTTAATCTTTTTTATAGTTTTAAATTTTTAATTTTTTAATTAAACAATATTATTTTTTTATAAACAACTTGTTTCTTTTTTATTTATTATTTTGTTCCATTATGGTGTTATGCGGTTTGGGCCACGGAAGATAAATTCAACTTCCTTAATTGTTGGAATGTTTAGTAGTAACATTGTAATTCTGTCAAGCCCAAGCCCAAAACCACCATGTGGTGGGCAACCATATTTGAAAAAGTCTAAGTAAAACTTAACATCTTCACCCAAACCTTTTTCATCGGCTTGTGCTTTAAGCTTATCATAGCGGTGTTCACGTTGTGCACCTGTTGTTATTTCTACACCACGCCAAATTAGGTCGTAACCTTGTGGCACGCCATTTTTTCTCATATGATAAAAGGCACGTTTATCTTTTGGATAGTCGGTTATGAACATAAATTCATGGCCAAATTTGTCCATTGAAAGTTTGTAAACAAGTTTTTCGGCTTCGGTTGACAAATCAAGTTTGTCTTCTTCTGTTTCTTGATAACCATATTTAACAATTTCGCTATAAACTTGTTTTAGCGTCATGCGAGGGAAAGGTTTTTTTGGAACAACAATTTCTGTTCCAAACACTTCTTTAACAATTTCGCCATATTCATTTTTTGTTTTTTGCAAAGCATAAATTAACAAATCTTCTTCTAAGTTCATAACATCTTCAAAACTGTCGATGTAACTAAACTCCACGTCAAATCCAGAAAACTCGGTGGAATGGCGGTTTGTGTAAGATTGTTCAGCCCTAAACACTGGGCCACTTTCAAAAATTCGTTCAAAACCTGCCGCCATTGCCATTTGTTTGTAAAATTGTGGGCTTTGCGCCAAATATGCTTTTCTATCAAAATATTTAACTTCAAAAACATCGGCTCCACTTTCGCTTGCCGCACCAATAAGTTTTGGTGTGTGAATTTCAATGAAATTGTTTTTAACCAAAAATTCACGCATTGCATTTGTAAAACAACTTTGAACTTTAAAAATTAAGGTGTTTCTGTCACTTCTTAAATCAATCCAACGGTAGTCTAGTTTGTTATCAATGTTTGCATCGTCCATAATTGGAAGTGCTTCGGCAACACTTAAAACTTCCAAACTTGTTGGAATAAATTCTTGTCCGCCCATTTTAACATATTCGCTTTTAACTGCTGTTCCTGTAACGCTAACAACAGAATGAGCAATAACACCTTTTAGGCTTTCAACAATTTGAGGCATTTTTTCTTTTTCAATTGTTACCTGAATTTTTCCAGTTATGTCTTTAACAACCAAAAAAATCATGTATTTTGAATCTCTAATTTTTTCAATCCAACCTTTAATTGTGCATGGTTTGTTAAATTCTAGTTCGTTAATTAAAACTCTGTTCATTGTTTTTTCTCCTATTTTTTACTAAAAAAGCCCTTAAAACATTTAAGGGCGATTTTTTTACAAATTTTCAGATTGCGTAAGTGAAACTTTTAAAAAAGCCTACCCATTTTTATGTGTAATTAAAAGTTATTGCAATCATCAATTTTAATAATTTTTTTCATATTATTCCTTTTGCTAAAATATAATACCACTTAAAAAAGTTAAAAGTCAAACCAAAAAAATAATAATATTTTTTATTTTTTAAATTCTTTTGGAATTTTTGCAATTTGTTCCTTAGAATTTTTTGCCAATTTTTCGTAATATTGCCATTGTTCTTTTGTTAAATTGAAATGATTTTGTTTTAAAGCTTCCAACACTTTACACATAATAACTTCGTGATTTTGCAAAATTGTTTTTTGTTGTTGATAAGTCATGTAATGCAAATAAGACTTAAAATCAGCAAAAGCAGAAAAAATATCACGTGTAATATCTAAGTCCGACAACGAATATTTTGCAGTTCCAACTTCCAAGTCAACAAACGAAAAACCTGCAGTTTTATCAAACAAAAAGTTTTCGGACCTGCCATCATCAATGTAAACATGATTTAAAGTTAAAACCTTAAAATCTCTAACAAATTTATTAAAGAGCCTTTGATCGGCTTCTTTAAGTTGTTTTTGCATTGCAACGTTGTATCTATACATTGCATAACCAATTTGTTGCATTTCGGAAGGTTTAATTTCGCTTTCGTTTGCAATTTCAACATCGGTGTTGTTGTTATCTAAAACAGTTGTGTTAAAGGCAATTGCCCTGGCTGTGGAAGCATAGTGAACACTAAGCACACTTCCTTTTGCCCTTTCTTCAATTTTATAAAAATGATGTTTTCCTTTGTAACAACACAAAAGTTCTGGCGTGTTAACATTTTGTTCATTTTTAAGTTTGTTTAAAAACTCTTTTTGTTCTTCAAACACTTCTTCCAAATGAACACCTTGCTTGTCAACGTCAATTTCCGAAATATTTTTTAAAATAACATAATCACCAAAATAGTAACAATATGAGTGCGCACCTTTTGTGTTTGGTTTAACACGCTTACCCCTTATGGCATATAGGTGCCCATGAATCATTTTGTTAAGCCTTATGTTTTCAATAAGTAATTCGCCTGCTGTCATTATCCCCTTCTCCTTATAAATTAGCATAGCACAAAAAACCCGTTGATTCAATGGTTAATTACTTTTTAAAATAATAAAATTTTTGTTTGACATTTTGCTTTTATTGTTTTTAAATTATTTTGAATTAAGCAATTAGAGGTAAGAAAATGGCAGTTATGAAATATCAAACCAAAATAACACTTTATAACAGTTATTTTGATTATAACAACAAAATTAGTCCAGCAAAAGTTTTGGCAATTTTTCAGGACGTTGCAGCACATCATGCAGAAGAACTTGGCGTTGGATATTTGCCAATGCTTGAAAAAAACTTGTTTTGGGTGGTTAGCAGAATTAAGTTTGATGTGATTTGTGAGCCTCAAATTAATCAAACTGTTATTGTTGAAACATGGCCACACGAAAAAGGCAGAATTGATTTTGACCGTGACTATTTAATTTCTGATGAACAAGGCAAAGTTTTAGTTAAAGGAACCAGCAAGTGGTGTGTTATTAATGCAACAACCCGAGCACTTACCAGAACCGACGAAGTAAGTTATGTTGGTGAGTATTACAACAAAGTTAATTACACGGAAAAATTTGCTAAAACACCAAACTTTGAAACTAGCGGAATGACCCCAGTTTATAACCATAAAGTTTATTTTTGCGAACTTGACCACAACAAACACATGAACAACACAAACTATGCAAATTTGGTTTTGAATGTTATTGAAAACAAAAACATTAACCATTTTCAAATAAACTTTATTAACGAATGTAAACTTGATGACGTTATTTCAATTTACTACTTAAAACAAGATGGTGTTCAGCTTGTTAGCGGATATGTGGATGGAAAGGTTGTTTTCACAGCAGAAGTTAATGCCTAATTAAAACCAAATGATAACAAATTTGTGTTATAGAAAAATGCTAGTAATGCACAAAACCTTAAAATTTTTTAGCATCACCATAAAATTTTTAAAACAACAATCAAAAAAATATATAAATTAAAAAGACTAGTTTTCTAGTCTTTTTTTTTTACAGTTTTATACAATTTATATAAAAATTTGTTGCAGTGGGGACACTTCTTTTAAAATTTGGTTTACATATTTAAAAAAAACAATTAAAATTAAAAAATAATTAAAAGATAAGTTATATGCAAAAATCCCTTGCGGAACTGTTTGCATTTAACTTATGATAATATTGATTAAAATTATTGAATATACTACTATAAAATAATAATGTAAGGAACAAAACATGTACGCACAAGTTTTAGACATTGTTAACTGGACCATGATTGCCCTTATGGGTGTTTCGGTTCTGTTACTTATATATAAAATATTTTATCACATTTATGGCTTAATGCCGGCAAAAAAATTTCCTGATGCAAAACAAAACCACAAATATGCAATTTTAATTCCTGCCAGAAATGAAAGTTCGGTTATTGAAGGATTGCTAAAAAGTTTGAGAGAACAAGACTATCCACACGAATTGTTTGACACATATGTTGTGGTGGAAACCGATTCCGACCCAACAGTGGAAATTTGCAAAAAATATGAAAATGTTTATTCTTTTGTTAGACCCGACCTTAATGTTAAAAGCAAAGGCGGAGCACTGGACCACATTTTAAAACACTTGTTAAATTCCGGCATTGCTAAGCAAAAAGGGTATGAAGCATATTTTATTTTTGATGCCGACAACACATTAAAACAAAACTTTTTAACAGAAATGAACAAAACATTTGATGCTGGATACGAAATTGCGTTAAGTTACCGAAATGCAAAAAACTGGAACGATGGCTGGGTGGCAAGTTGCAGTGCATTAACATTTAGCATGTTAAATACCTTTCAAAACAAATGCAGATCCCGATTTAATCAAAATGTTTTGGTTAGTGGAACAGGGTTTTACATTGCAGCCCGAGTTATTAACGAACTTGGCGGTTGGCCATTTCAAACCCTAACAGAAGATGTTGAAATTTCTAACTATGCAGTTTTAAACAACATTAAGGGTGCATACAACGAAAACACCGAATTTTTTGATGAACAACCAATAAAACTAAAAATTAGTTGGAATCAACGCATTAGATGGGTTAAGGGTCACATGCAGGTTACAAAAAAATATTCCAAAAAACTAATTGAAAGTTCCTTAATTTCAAAAGAAAACAGGCTTGGAAAACTTGAATTTGGTTTGAACATTATTCCAATTGCAATTCCACTTGCAACCATAATTGTTTATTCCATAATAACACTGGTTATGGGCATTGTTGGTGTTTCAATTGGCGTGCCTACCCCACAATGGAAACTGGCATTTATAAACTTTGGCGCAACAGTTTTTGGAAGTTACTTCTTCTTTGTTTTCTACACACTTGCAATGTTGTTTGCTGAAAGAAAACACATTAACATAACCACAAAAAATGCAATTAAAACTGTTGTTATGAATCCATTTTTTATGGCGTTATATTTACCAATATTTTTAACAGCCTTGTTTAAAAAAGAAGTTAAATGGAAACCAATTGACCGAAAACAAAATTGTTACAACTCCTCAATTGTTGAAAGCACCCTAACCGATTGTCCAACAAAAGAAGATGTTAAAAAAGACTTAGATGCAGAATTTATTAATAAATAAATAAAAAAATAACTAATTAATAACCAATAAAAAAATAGTTCTTAACGGAACTATTTTTTTATAACTTTTTAAATTTGTTTTTTATTTTAAATTTTTTGCATGTTACTTTTTAAGTTAAACAAACAAAATTTCAAATTGTTTAAAACCCATTTGAATTATTAGTTGTTTTTGTTTTCACTGTTTGTTTGGATTGGGTTGGTTTTCTTATTGGTTTTTTTGGTTGTTTGCTCATTTTGTTTTTCAATTAGTTCATCAAGCATTTTGGCTTCATCTTTGTTTTTTGCCAAAATTTTTAATTCTTCCAAAGTTAAGCCATCTTCCTTTAACTTATCTTTTTTGTATTCATATGTGTAAGGTATGGCATACAAGTAATATGCAACACCACCAATAATTATGCCAATTGGCAAAATGCAAGTTGCAACAGCAATTGTTGCTGGCAAAATTTTTGCACCAATTATTACTGCTTCACGGTTGCACACGTCATTAATCAACCTTGCATCTGGAACACCAACAAATTTGGAAAACATAACATTAACACAAAATGGATTAAGTAGCCCAATTACAACTGTGTAAACCACCACAAACACATCATTTATAAAGAATGGAACAACCATTAAAAGTGTGCCAAGCAGTGCCGAGCAAACCAAACTTATAACATACCAATGTTTTTCCGTGCTGATAAACGATGTTATTATGTTAGAAACAATAATTCCAAGTTCTAGCATTGTGTAGGACAAACCAATAATGTTAACATCAATGTTTTTAACTGCCAAAATTAGTGGCAATGTTTGGTCGATGGCAAAATCACGAAGTCCCATTAAAGCATAAAACCAAAGCAAGTTTGAACGATTGTTTTTAATGTTGTCTTCCAAAGTGTTTTTGGTGTTTGCAACTTCTTTAACCCTGCCATTTATTTCCTTAACATTAATAAGCAAAAACACAATGGAAACCGAATAAAACACAAAACAAATTAAAATGTTTACCCACAAATAATTGTTAAAAATTAACACACCACCAATAAGTGGAGCAATCATTTTACCCAAGTTTCCTGCATTTTCAAATGCAGAAACCGCTTTTGCGGTGTTGGGGTGTTTGTTAGTAACAGCAAAAATTGTGTTTAGTTCTGGCCAATAAAATGCGGTGTTAATTGCAACCAAAGTTGCCATAATTAACACAATCCACCAAGTAAAATTAATGTTAACAACAAACAAAACTTGCAAAGCAACAAGAGTTATTAACCTTAAACTGATTAAAAGCACCGGGTTTTTTGCACATATTTTTTTTGTTAACAAAATTAGAGTTGCCCTAATAACTTGTTCAAACAATAAAAAAAGCAATGCAAGAAACAAATTTTGCGTTGCATTGTATATTAACACCGGAACAAAAAAACTAAAAAGTTTGTCCGCAATGTTATTAAATAATCTGTGCAGAGTTATGCTCATTTGTAAACTTAATTTCATATTATCGGAAGTTTTGTCTGCAAGCGCCGTTAGGCATTTGCAAGCAAAACTGATGTTTATTTAAACTACGGTGTTGTGCGAAAGCACAAAAAATTCGTTAGAATTTGTTAAAATTTTATGCTAGTAAAATTTTAATTCCGCATAGTTTATATTAAATATAATACCACAACAAAAACTAACTAAAAAATAAAATTAATCAAAATTTAAAAACACTATTTCTGAATTTTTTAAGTTTTCACATCTATGAAGTTCACGCCTTAAAAGTGGTCGCCTAATAAAAAACAAATCAACCGCTTCCCACAAAAACACCCAAGCCATAATTGTTACAATTTCGGTTAAAACCTGAATGTTAAATTTTGCAACAACCAAAAACAAAACTAACAAAACCACAACAGAAATGGCAAAAAGTATTAATGTTGCAATTAAATTAAATTTTAAATTTCTTTTAATTTCAGCAGATTCGTTTTCGTAATAATTTTTTATTGCACGCAAATAAATTGGTTTTTCGTTTTCTGCAATAGTTTTGCTTTTTATGTTTATTTTAAGAGAACTTGTTGGTTTTATTTGTTTTGCACTGTTTTCCAAAAAACCAGCAACTTCATCGGAAATAATTTCTTCGTTATCACTTGAATAAGGCGACAAAAAACTTGAATCATCATAAACTGTTAAGCTTATTGATGCAGGTTTTTTGTCTTCATTTTTTGTTTGTTTTAAATCATCCATTTTTTCACCATCAAATTTATTTTTTATAGTTTTAAAATTTTGTAGCATTTTAACAACATAAGTTTTAAGTAAATTTTAACTGCTCTTATTAAATTTAATTACAATTTTTTTTAATAAAATTTTTAAACTTTTTAACTGAATTACTTAACAAGTTTTTCAACCAACTGTTTGTTTTCGTTTAAAAACTTTAAGGATTTTATTAAAAAGTTTTCAAAATTGTTCGACTTATAAAGTTTTCTAAAAAAGTTTATAACACTTTCATCATTAATTTTTGTTTCATAAAAAACATCGTATGCAGGTCTAACGGAACAAACTTCTCTAAGTTTTGAAAAATATATTATTGGGTCAACTGCAATTTCGGAAAGCAACCATTCAACATGCGGTGATTCAAATTTATCAGTTGAAATTTCAGGATAATATTCGCTAAACAACTGAAACCAATAAAAATGAATAAGTTCATGAATGCAAACTTCCAAAACCTCTTCCTTCTTTTTAATGTAAAACACATCAAAAGCATCTTCACTTAAATAGCGTGGGTTAACAGGGTTTAAGTTTACTTGTGCATTAAAACGCCTTATTCCTTTAAAAGCAATTTTAAAAATTTTTTCAAATTCCAAACAAACAAAGCGTTCGTTCTCGTTCCAAAAGGTTTGATATTCTTCAACCTTTTTTTTCATTTGATTTTGTTTTATGTTATAAATTGGTGTTACAAAATTTTTGATTATTTCTTTTCTTTCTTGTTCAGTTTTTCCAATCAGTTCTTTTTTTTCAATTCCTAAATTGGTTAAAATGTAGTTTGCAACGGTTGCATTTAAGTCTTCATCTGTTTTTAAAAATTCTGTTAAAATGTTAATTTGGTCATCTAACGTTTTAACACTAAAAATAACTTGTGGTTTTGAATACATAAAGTGTTTTTCCTTTTTTGTGTTTTAATTTTGTCAATTTCTTATATGTTTTTGTCAATAACATGTAAGTTTTTAAAAATTATTTGTTTTATTGTGGCATTTTTAATATTGTGTGCAAACAAGCATTAGCTCTCAACTTTTTTTGCATGCTGTTTAACTATTTCCAAAATTTTATCATGCAAAACACCATTAGTTAAAATTGCACCATCAATATCGGTGTCATATGGTTGGTTTGTTCCTTTAAAACTTGTAACCTTTCCACCTGCTTCTTCAACAATAACTTTGGCTGCGGCAATGTCAACATTTTTGCCTTTTGTTCCGCCAAACACAACATACGAAAAGTCGCCTGTTGCAACATACATTGATGCATGTGTTACCGACCCAACTCCCAAAACATATGTGTTTTTGCTAAGAACTTTTATAACATCGTTGCAATCATATCCCCAATATGGCCAAACATCAATGTGCCCCATTGTTTTCATGTTTTCAAACCCTAAACTGTTAACTTTAATTTGTTTACCATTTAAAAATGCCCCTTCACCTTTAACTGCATAGTAGGTTTTGTTTGTGAACGGATCCAAAACAACGCCAACAATTGGTTCACCTTTATTTAACAGTGCAATGGAAAAAACCGCAATTGGAATGTGTTTTGCATACATGGCTGTTCCATCAACAGGATCGCACACCCAAACAAAATCACTTTTTCCAAAAGACTCTTCTTCACCATTAACGCTGTGCAGTGGGAAATGTTTTTTAACTTGCTTAATAACATAGGAGTTAATTGTTGTGTCTGCCTTTGTTACAATTGTGTTGTCTGCTTTGTATTTTTCGCCGTTATCATGCCTAAAATATTTTAACATTATCTTTTTTGCAAATTTACTCATCTTTAAAGCAAATTTTAAGTATTCTTTGTGGTCTTCCTGCATAAGTTTTATCCTTTCGTTTTTTTATTTTACTAAAATTTTAACTTTTATTTGTTTATCAACATTTTGAACAAAAACTTTTTCATCTTCCTTTGAGCCAACAATGCAGTTATAATGCACAGGCACAACCATTTTAGGTTTTATTATGTTTGTTAAATTTGCCGCTTCCAACGCATTCATTGTGTATGTTCCGCCAATTGGAACAAACAAAACATCGGTTTTAATTTTTTTAAGTTCTTCTGTTGCATCGGTGTCGCCACAAATTGTGTAACTAACACCATTTAAAACTATGGTGTAACCCACAAAGCCCAAACTTAAAAAATGATGGTGCCCAACATTGTATGCTGGAAATGTGGAAAACTTAATGCTTTGCACTTCATAACTTTTGTTTGGTTCAACCACAACAATTTGGTTGTTTATGTTCTTTTCTTCTAAAATTTTTGCAGAATCGGCGGTGCAAACAATTATTGTTTGGTTGTTTATAACATTTTTTATGGAACCCATATCCAAATGGTCGTAATGCGAATGTGTTATAAAAACAATTTTTGCATTGTTTAGTTTTGTGTTTATTTTAAAAGGATCAACATAAATGTTCCCGTTAATACAAATTGAACTGTGACAATTAACACTTAAATTATCCATACAAAAAACCTCGCTTTATTTTTTTATTATAAAATAAATAGCATAAAAAATCTATTAATAGATTTTTAATAATTAAAAAATCAAAAATTATTTTTTTATAAAAGTAAAAATTATATAAAACCAAAAAAGTAACTCACGAATTTATGAGTTACTTTTTTTAGCATTAAAATGTTTTGTTTTTATTTAAAAATTTTCCATTAACAACAAAACATTTTTATTCACTTCTAAGTGCTTTAACAGGGTCTTTTTTTGCAGCAATTCTGGAAGGAATTAATCCAGAAATTAAGGTTAAAACTGTGCTTATTGCAACAAGCAACAACGCATGAAGTGGATTTAGCACTGCAAGTGATGTGTTAATCACTCCGTTTGCAAGATTTAAAATTATTAAGTTTATTATTGGGCATAGTGCATATGAAATAATAATTCCAATAAGACCTGCCGCAAACCCAATTATGAATGTTTCGGAATTAAATACCCTAGAAATATCTTTTTTTCTTGCACCAATGCTTCTTAACACCCCAATTTCTTTTGTTCGTTCAATAACACTTGCATAAGTTAGCACCCCAATCATAACTGAACTAACAATTAGTGAAATGCTTGCAAAAGCAATTAAAACATATGAAATTATGTTAACCATTTGTCCCATTGTTGAAGACAACATTTGTGTTGCATCGGAAAACACAATTTTGTTTGTTTTGCCTTGTTCGGTGTTGTTCCAGTTTGATAGATATGTGGTTATTTTGTCTTTTCCATCAAAATCTTTTGGATAAATTTTTATTGATGTTGGAATTGTGCTTGCACAAAGCCCTTGCAACGCATATTCAATAACTTGCTCGGTGGAAAGTTCAACATCATATGCATTTTTAACAAACGCTTTAAAATATGGGATGTTGGAAAAACTTTGATTTAGTCCAAGTTCGGAAACATTCATAACATAAGGAACAATAAGGTTTGTTTGTTCGTTAAGTTGTGTCTTAACAATTTCACTTTGTCTTTCAATGCTGTTTATGTATGATGTTAGTTCTGGGCTGTAAACAATGCCACTTGAATAAACTGAAAGTGCAGTTTCTGGTTTAACCCTTAAAATTCCTGAAACTTTTAATGTTATGTTGTTTGAATTATCATAAAGTCCTTCCAAATCGGCACTGGTTGGTTTGTCTTGCGAGTCAGGAACATTTTGTGTTGTCCACCTAAAATTATCTGTTCCATAATAATCGTTGTTTAAAACAATTTTATATTCTTTTCCATTTTCGCCAACAATATCACTAAAATTAATGTTTTCATATCCGCTTTCATTTGCTGTGTATTCAATTCCCAAAGCATCAAGCATGCTTTTTTGCATTTGGTTTGTGGAAGAAATTACAAGTGCAACTTCAAATTTGTTTGTTGGATATGAGCCATATAAAACATCATATTGCGATTCAATAAAACTCTTGCTTGGAAGCCCTTCATAAAATGCAGCACTTGTGCTACCTGAAACAACACTGTTTGTTATGTTGGTTGAAACCTTAACAACACTGTTACCTTTTTTTGTTAATATGTTAAGTGGGCTTGCATAGGAAAAAGATATGTCGTTTATGGTTTTGTTGTTATCATTTTTTTCATATTCTTTAACATAATTAATAAATTCTGGACTAATAAAGTTATAATGTGAAAAAGAAATGTAGTTGTTTGATGGTTCGTTAACAATAATTTCGTCGCCATCAGGAAATTCTTGTGGTCGTTCGTTGTCCGCCAAACTTCCATCTGTTATGGTGTTTAAGTCAACCGCCACCGTTGAAATTGCAATTGGATAACCAGAAAGTGTGTCGCTTTGCAATTTGTTTATGTAATTAGTAAATCCGTTCGAAATTGCTAAAACAAGCGCAACTCCAATAATTCCAATGCTTCCGGCAAAGGATGTCATGAATGTTCTGCCCTTTTTGCTTAACAAATTTTTACCAGACAAACTTAGTGCCGTGCCATAACCCATTGCACTTTTTTTAAGTTTTTTACGTCTTGGTTTTTTTGTTTCGTTTTTGTTAGGTTCAGTTGAAACTTCCTTGTTTGTGTTGTTTAGTTCTGTTTTGTTTTCTTCCAAATTTTCATTTAAAGAAGTTTCTTCTGTGTTTTTGTTTTCTATTTTATAAGGATTGTTGTCATCAATAATTTCTCCATCTGTCATGGAAATTATACGGCTGGAATATGCGTTTGCAAGTTCCGCGTTGTGGGTTACCATAATTATTAATTTGTTTGTTGAAATCTTTTTTAAAATGTTCATAACCTGAACACTTGTTTTGGAATCTAGTGCCCCAGTTGGCTCATCTGCCAAAATTATGTCGGGGTCATTAACAAGAGCTCTTGCAATGGCAACACGTTGCATTTGCCCACCACTTAATTGGTTTGGCTTTTTATTTGCTTGGTCTTTAAGTCCAACTTCTTTTAACGCATTTAACGCAAGTTTTTTTCGTTCCTTTTTTGACACTCCCGACAAACTTAGCGCAAGTTCCACGTTTCCTAAAACACTTAAATGTGAAATTAGATTGTAACTTTGAAACACAAAACCAATGGAATGGTTGCGGTATGTGTCCCAGTCGGCATCTTTAAATTCTTTTGTTGATTTTCCGTTAATAATTAAGTCGCCAGAAGTGTAACGATCCAAACCACCAACAATGTTTAATAAAGTTGTTTTTCCGCAACCGGACGGACCCAAAATTGAAACAAACTCCGATTCCCTAAAATCAACACTAACACCTTTTAGGGCTTTAACCGTGGTGTCACCTGCAACATAATTTTTAACAATGTTTTTAAGTTGTAACATTTTTCTCCTTTAAAATTTTAATGCAGCAAAGCATTATATTTTTATTAATAAATTTGTATCAAAATTTTAGTTATTTGTTTTTTTATATTAAACTTTATTTAATTAATTTTTAAAAAAATTAAACCCAAACATTATATTATTTTAACATTAATTTAATTATATTTTTTTATAACAAAACTTGTCAAACTTTATGCACTTTTAAATAAATTTGTTTAAATTTTGTTTTGGGTATTGAAAATGCACAAAAACTTTATTATACTAATATAACTTTAAATTAAACAAAAATAGTTAATATAATATTTGTTTTATTAAAAATAAAAAAAGGAGTGTGAAAAAATATGAAGAGTTTGGTTGGTGGTGTTAAAATTAATATAAATGAAGCATTAAAAATTACGAATTTTTTAAATTCTATTTCACATTCTCAAAAAGAATGCTATGGTTATGCCACCACAAAAGATGGTCAACTTTTTGTTATTTATAACAATAAAAAACATGTGGAAGCAGTAACTTTTAAGTATGTTCAAAAACACACCAAAAATGGAGTTACGCAAGAACTTGTTCCAGTTAAAGTTGGACACGCATTAATTCAAATTATAAAACCTGAAAGGCGTTTACACATTTCCTTTATTAAAGTTGAAGATGAATTTAAAAACCACGGAGTTGGCAGCGAACTTTTATCCTATATTGAAACATATGCAAAAGAAAAAAATTTAAAATCTGTTACACTTGATAGTTTGTGCACCTACACAAATGGAAAACAAACTGTTGCATTTAGAGGCGATGAAGAAGACAGAATTAAACTTATGCAAATTAAACAATCGGGAAAATATGTTGACAAAAATTTGTTATTTTACTTAAAAAACGGATACCGTTTGCAAAGTGGCAGAAAACCAGAATGGGAATATTTAAAACCAATGATTAAAACACGCATTGTTGCACGAAAACCACAAGTTTCAAAAATTGCATCTGTTGTTAGTGTTAGTGTGTTTAGACTCAAAAAACCACTTGTTTATCGCGTACCAAAAAGCACATCTGTGTTAATACAAAAGAAAACAAAAAAACGCAAACAAAACTACAATGCATTAACAATAACTGGCGGAAAACAAATTTAAAATAAACTTATAGGATTATAAATTTGCAAGTAAATAAAAAACCAAAATTTAAACTCATAAATTTAAATAGTACAGCAAAAAAAGTAACACATAAAAGTTACTTTTTTTATAAATTCAACAATTATTAAACAAAATTAAAAAATAATCATTTTTAAAAACATTTTGTTAACACTTTTTTAAAACATAAAAAAATAGTAAAATAAATAAAAAAAACAATTAAGGTTTAATTTTATGCAAAACAAAAACATTCTAATAATTGGCGGTGGTGCAAGCGGGCTTATGTGTGCCCTAACCTGCGTTTTAAACAACAAAAGCGTTTGTGTGCTAGAAAG
Organism: uncultured Clostridia bacterium; assembly: GCA_944380265.1. Lineage (GTDB taxonomy): Bacteria > Bacillota > Clostridia > Christensenellales > UBA1242 > UBA6345. The sequence goes on from CALWGY010000003.1 coordinate 82,935, forward strand.
CGGGTTTAAGGTTGGCAAAAAAATTTTGGTTAGTGGCAATGGCAGATGCAACCTAACAAACAAAAATATTTTAAAAAATTGTTATAACAATTATCCTGAACAACTTAATGTTTTTAATAACGCAAAAACATTAGAACTTTTTTCTTCACTGGGGCTTGAAACATATTTTGATGAAGAAGGCAGATGCTACCCAATTTCAAACCACTCAAAATCGGTGTTAGATGTTATTTTAAACAAACTTAATAACCCACTTTGCGAAATTATTACAAATAGCGAAGTTAAAAACATTGAAAAAATTGGCGACCATTTTATTGTTAAAACAAGCACAGAAACATTTAAGGCAAACAAAGTTGTTTTGGCAACTGGCGGAAACAGTGTTTTGCCAATTTTGAAAAGTTTAAACATTCCACACAAAACCTTTAAGCCAAGTTTGTGCGGACTTAAAACCACGCAAAACTTGAAGCAACTAAATGGAATTAGGGTTAATGCTTTGGTTTCGCTTTTAAAAGGTAACAAATTGGAACACAGCGAAGTTGGCGAAGTTTTGTTTAAGGAAGATGGTTTAAGCGGAATTTGCATTTTTAACATTTCTGCAAAAATGAATTGGTTAAACCTAGAAAATGCAAAAGTTGTTGTTAACTTGTTCCCAAACCTAACTTTTGAAGAACTAACTAAAAAATTAAAAACAAGAGTTAATAATTTAAGTAATTATGCCACACACAAATTTTTTGATGGCATGCTTCAACCAGCACTTGCAAACGAGATTTTTTTTAGAACCAAAATTAACACAAACAAAATTATTAAATCTTTATCGGATGAAAATTTAGCACAACTTGCCAAGATTTTGCAAAGTTTGGAATTTAATGTTTGCGGAACACAAAACAACTTTCAGGTTTTTAGCGGAGGCATTGAACTAAGCAGTATTACAAAAACACTGGAATGCAAAACTGTTAAAAACTTGTTTTTCTGTGGTGAAATTTTGAACGTTGATGGAATGTGTGGCGGTTACAATTTGCAATGGGCATGGACAAGTGGACACATTGTTGGAGAAAACCTATGATTAAAATTGAAAATTTAAAATTTGCACCATGCTATGTTGAAAACGATATTTTAAATTTGGTTTCAAAAACTTTAAAATGCAAACTTGCCGATATTGAAAATTATGTTGTTTTAAAAAAATCTATTGATGCAAGAAAAAAGCCTGACGTTAAAATTGTTTTAACTTTGGCTGTTAAATTAAAAAACAAAAACCATGTTGCAGGGTTTGAAGATATTACGCCAAATTTTTCGGGTCTAGAATATGAAAACATTTCAAATGCGTTGCCAACAAATTTTTTAAGACCAGTTGTGGTTGGGTTTGGACCTGCCGGAATGTTTTGTGCATTAAGCCTTGCCTATATGGGACTAAAACCAATTGTGGTTGAACAAGGCAAAAGTGTTGAAGACCGAACAAAAGATGTTTTAACCTTTTGGGAAACTGGAAAAATTAATCCATTTTCAAATGTTCAATTTGGTGAAGGTGGTGCAGGAACTTTTAGTGATGGAAAACTTAACACCAACCTAAACAACACATATTGCAAAAAAGTTATTAACGAATTTGTTTTGATGGGTGCACCAAATGAAATTGCTTATGTTAACAAACCACACATTGGAAGTGACAACCTAAAAACAGTTGTTAAAAACATAAGGCAAAAAATAATTCAACTTGGCGGAACAGTTTTGTTTAACACACAGTTTGTTAACTACACCGCAGTTTCTGACAATTTGCGTGGGGTTATTGTTAAAAACCTGCAAACAAATGATACAAAAATCATAAACACAAATCATTTGATTTTGGCTGTTGGACACAGTGCACGCCAAACTTTTAACACTCTTTTTAACAATGGTTTGGAAATTAAACAAAAGCCTTTTGCCATGGGTGTTAGAATTGAGCAAAGCCAATCCGACATTAACATTAGCCAATATGGCTCTAACAACAAACTGTTGCCAAATGCCGATTACAAACTTGCGGTTCATTTAAGTAGCGGCAGAAGTGTTTTTACATTTTGCATGTGTCCAGGCGGTGTTGTTGTTAACTCGGCAAGTGATGAAGGAGAAATTGTAACTAACGGAATGAGTTATTTTGCACGTGACAAACAAAATGCAAACAGTGCAGTTTTGGTTAACGTTTTGCCAAGCGACTTTAAAACCGACCACCCACTTGGTGGTGTTTACTTTCAGCAAAAATATGAACAACAGGCATTTAACCTAACAAAAAGTTTTTATTGCCCTGCCCAAAGTGTGGGTGAATTTTTAACTGGAAAAAAGACACCGTTGAAAATTGAGCCCAGCCTGAAAGTTAAAATTTGTGACATAAAAAAATGCTTGCCAAACTTTGTGGTGGAAAGTTTGATGGAAGCATTACCAATGCTTAACAATAAATTAAAAAATTTTGCACACCCACAAAATTTGCTTATTGCCATTGAAAGCCGAACATCTTCACCCATAACCATTGTTAGAAACGAAAAGTTACAAACAAAAATTAAAGGAATTTTCCCGTGTGGCGAAGGCGCTGGTTATGCAGGTGGAATTATTAGCAGTGCTGTTGATGGTGTTAAAGTTGCAGAACAAATTTATTTGGAAAACAAAAGTTAAAAACTATTTTTGTTTTCCTTTTTTTGTTAAGTAATTTTTTTATTTTTTAATTGTTTTGTTTTTTTTTACCTATTATTTGTTTAGGTTTTGGTGTTTTATTTTTTTATTTTTCGTTCTTTTTATTTTCCATTTTGGTTTTATCAACAAAACTAAAATTTTCGTCTTTAATTTTCACCCAATAAAGTTTGTTTTCTTTTAAGTTTCCACGATAAAAGATGTGTGTTTGCAAAACCTGTTCGTCGTTTTCAACTTTATAGGAAATTTTATAAAAGTTGAAACCTAAAATGTTTAAAAACGGATTAATGTAAAACAATTTGTTTTTAACGTAAACAACTCCAATCATGCAAAGAATTAAAACAAAAACAACAACCATGCTGACTTTTGACAAATCAAAAGTTATTGCAAACAAAACAAATAAGGAAAAGTAGCCTAAAAAATGTCTGTCTGTTATGTTGTTCCACTCCATTATTATTACTTTTTGTGATTTTTCCTTTTGATTAAAAATTTCCAATTTTAAACCTAGCAAACCAAGAGCAATAACCACAATTAGCGCAACAAAAACAATGGTGTTTAACACATTGAAATGCAAATTATCATTTATTAGTTCCATAACAAGTTTAACCCAAATTAAAAAATACATTGGTATGAATGCCGACAAAAACAGCATTATGTTTTTAAGTGTTTGTTTCATTGTTTATCCTTTTTTTTAATTATTAACAAAATTTTAAAAAACTAAAACTTTTAATTTGTTGCTTTATGCTTTAACATAATTTACATAAATAATAATTAAAAACAAACAAAGAAAAAAGCACTTATTTTTCACACTACTTTTCTTAATTTTCCAATTAAACACAAGCGGTTTGTTGGTTTTATTTTTAGAATTTTTTACGCATCTAAAAAAAAGCAAAGTTCTATTTCTAGAACTTTGCTTGTTGTTTTTATTATGGGCCAGTTGGACCTGTTGGTCCGGTTGCACCGGTTGGGCCTGTTGGACCAGTTGGACCTGTTGCACCAACCAAACCTTGAATTCCTTGTGGACCAGTTGGACCTGTTGCGCCCGTTGGCCCTGTTGGGCCAGTTACACCTGCTGTTCCTGCTGGACCTGTTGGGCCAGTTGCACCAGCTAAACCTTGAATGCCTTGTGGTCCGGTTGGACCGGTTGCTCCGGTAGGACCAGTAGCACCTGTTGTTCCTGCTGTTCCGGCTGCACCTGTTGGACCAGTTGGGCCAGTTACACCTTGCAATCCTTGAACACCTTGTGGACCAGTTGGACCTGTTGCGCCAGCCAAACCTTGTGGACCTGTTGGGCCAGTTGCACCAGCCAAACCTTGAATACCTTGTGGGCCAGTTGGTCCGGTTGCGCCTGTTGCTCCCGCAGGTCCGGTTGGACCGGTTACACCTGCCAAACCTTGAACACCTTGTGGGCCAGTTGGTCCGGTTGCGCCTGTTGCTCCCGCAGGTCCGGTTGGACCGGTTATACCTGCCAAACCTTGAATTCCTTGTGGACCAGTTGGACCTGTTGCGCCTGTTGGACCAGTTGGACCAGTTACGCCAGCACCACCACTTGGGCCAGTTGGTCCTTGTGGAATTGTTAAGTTTAAAAAGAAGTTAGGACTAACACCCGTTATGCTTGCCGAAGCAGCACTTCCTGGTGCGCCAGTTGTAACTATTCCAATTGAAATTGTTGGAGTGGAGCCATTTGCACCAGCAGGGCCTGTTGGACCTGTTGGACCGGTTGCGCCTGTTGCTCCGGTTGCACCTGTTGGTCCTTGTGGTCCTTGAATTCCCTGCGGACCAGTTGGTCCGGTTGCACCACGAGGAATAAAGAAATTTAGTGTGTGGTTTGGTGCACCTGTTGTGTCAATAACAGCAGCATCTGTGCCCGGTGCTGTTGTGGTTGTTGTGCCAATTGTTATTGTTTCGGTTGCAGGGCCAGTTGGTCCTGTTGGACCGGTTGGGCCTTGTGGTCCACGAGGCCCTGTTGCGCCACGACAACTTGAACAGGTGCAACTGTTGCAACCACAACCACCACAGCCACATGAGTTATTAAAAAAGCACATAGTTTCTCCTAATATTTTTTTGTAGTAAAAAATTATAATTTTTTATGTTGTAAAAAGTTTTTGTGTAGGTTTTTTAACTTGTTAACTTTTTTTACTACTTACTTATATTATGAGTTTTAATTGTTATTTTGTTAAAACAACAATTATTTAATAAATTTGCATATCCTTTTTTGTATAAAAAAATCACATTGCCTTTTTTTTGACAAAGTGATTTTTATTTTTTTTATTTACTTTAAAAATTTTTTTTAACTAACTGTTTAAATTAATATTATTTTATTTCTCCTAAAACAAACTTCACGTTGTTTCGAAGATTTTTTCCGTTTTTTGTGTAATCATTGTAAAAAGCCGACGCCACTTCGGGTGGCATAAGTGGAATTTTTGGAATATCGGAAATTTCAATTAACTTTGGAATATAAACTCCATTGTTTCGGTTTTCCTGAAACTCTTCGCCCTGTCCGGAACCAAACACCCCATCAATCCACTCTGCCAAGAAAAAATGTTCAATGCTGTTTTTGTTTTCATAAGTGTACACTTTCTTTATTGGTTTTATTATTATACCAAACTCTTCAAGAACTTCTCTTTGAACACACTCTTTTTCAGTTTCATTTTCTTCCATACCGCCACCAGGAAATGTGTAAAATATTCTTCCTTGTCTTTCGCGGTACATTGTTACAAGTTTTCCTTCTTTAATAATTATTGCTCTTGAACGAATTCTTTTTTCTTCCATAATTGTGTTTTCACCTATTTTTTAATAATCATTTTTTCAAATTTGATTAATATAAACTACGTGATATTAAAATTTGAACAAGCAAATTTTAAATTGCCGATGGCAATTCCACAATAAATTGTGGCATCACAGTTTGAATAACCATCAGTTGTTTGCAAATATCCCTTCGGGCTGCTTGCCTCCAACTTCCGATAATATAAACTAAGCGGTGTTAAAATTTAAACAAGTTAAATTTTAAAGTTTGCTAACGCAACCTGCACAATACTTGTGCCACCGCAATTTGAATAACCATCAGTTGTTTGCAAATATCCCTTCGGGCTGCTTGCCTCCAACTTCCGATAATATAAACTAAGCGGTGTTAAAATTTAAACAAGTTAAATTTTAAAGTTTGCTAACGCAACCTGCACAATACTTGTGCCACCGCAGTTTGAATAAACATCAGTTGTATGCAAATATCACTTTCAGTGCTGCTTGCCTTCAACTTCCGATAATATAAACTTTGTTGATTTGCTAATATCAAAATTTATTATTAAAAAATTTTCTTTTGTTCATTTGTTTATTATTTAGTTTTTAATTTTTAATCTTTAAATTAAAACAAACATTAAAATTTTTAATTATTTTTAAATTTCGTCATCACCATCAACATTTTCGGTGCTGTTTGAATTTTCGGTTTCATCTAAGCTAAGTTCAACTTCCGTTAAGTTTTGTGGGGTGTTGTTTTGCTTTGATTCTTCCAAACTTTCGGCAAGTTCTTGTTCTGCTTCTTCACTTGGAGTAACTGCAACGCAAACAATTTTTGCATCTTCGTTAAGTCTCATAACTTTAACACCTTTTGTGTTTCTGCCAATAATTGAAATTTCGCTTGCCTTAACTCTAATTATTGTTCCATCATCGGCAATCATCATAACATCATCGGAATCGGTTACTTGTTTTAAGTTTACAAGTTTTCCAGTTTGTTCGTTAAACACGCCTGCTTTAATACCTTTTCCTGCTCTGCCTTGAATACGGTAATCTTCTTGCAAACTACGTTTTCCGTAACCATATTCGGAAACTGTTAGCATGTATGCATCTGGTTTTATAACCGACATATCAACAACATATTCATCATCATTAAGCCTTATGGATTTAACACCTTGTGTGTCACGACCCATAATTCTAACTGCGCGTTCGTTAAACCTTATGCATTTTCCTTCCGAACTTGCAATGATAATTTCGTTGTTTCCATTTGTGATGTAAACAGAAATTAGTTCGTCGCCTTCAACAAGTTTAATTGCAATTTTGCCAACCTTTCTAATACTTTCAAATTCGGTTATGTTGGTCTTTTTAATTAAACCTTTTTTGGTTGCCATAACCAAATATCCAATTGTGTCTTTTTTAACTGGAATTATGGTTGTAATTCTTTCTTGCGGGCTTAATTGCAACAAATTAACCATTGCTCTGCCTTTGCTTGTTCGTGGTGCTTCTGGAACTTCGTAGCCCTTAATTTTGTAAACTCTGCCAAATGTGCTAAAACACAACAAATCATCATGTGTTGATGTTGTGAAAATGCTTTCAACAAAATCTTCTTCTTTTGTGGTGTGTGCAATAATACCTTTTCCACCACGATGTTGACTTTTATATTCGCTAACTGGCATACGCTTAATGTAACCATCGTGTGTTAATGAAATAACAACATCTTCTTCTTCAATTAAGTCGGCAATGTCAATGTCGCCATAATCGGTTGAAATTTCCGATTTTCTTGGAACACCATATTTGCCTTTAATTGTTAATAGGTCGGTTTTAATTATGTTATATAGTTTTGCTTTATCACTTAAAATGCTTTGAAGTTCTTTAATTAAGTTGTGAACATCTTCCAAATCTTGTTTAAGTTTTTCAACTTCCAAACCTGTTAGTCGTTGCAAACGCATTTCCAAAATTGCAACTGCTTGTTTTTCGGTTAACAAGAATTTTTCAATAAGTTTTTCTTGCGCTTCAACTTTGTCGGCACTTTCCTTAATTGTTTTAATAACTTCATCAATGTTTGCCTGAGCAATAACCAAACCTTCCAAAATGTGTGCTTTTGCTTGTGCTTTGTCAAGGTCGAACTCAGTTCTTCTGGTTATAACTTCTTCTTGGAACAACAAATAGTTTTGCAAAATTTCCTTTAAATTTAAAACTTTTGGTGCATTGTTAACAAGTGCAAGCATAATAACACCAAAACTAATTTGAAGTTGTGTGTGTTTAAACAATGTGTTTAAAACCACTTGTGGGTTTGCATCACGTTTAACATCAATAACAACTCGCATACCACTTCTGTCACTTTCTTCCTTAATATCACTAATGCCATCAATACGTTTGTTTTTAACCATGTCGGCAATTTGCATAATTAATTTTGCTTTGTTAACTTGATATGGAATTTCAGTTACAACAATTCTGTGTCTTGTTCCGTTGTTAAACTCTTCAATTTCGCACTTACTTCTAATTAAAAACGAACCTTTTCCTGTTCTGTATGCTTGCCTTATTCCTTGCCTTCCCATAATTATTCCTTTGGTTGGAAAATCTGGTGCAGGAATAATTTTCATAAGGTCATCAACATCCATTTCTGGGTTTTCAATTAATGCAACGCAACCATCAATAACTTCTGCCAAGTTGTGTGGTGGAATGTTTGTTGCCATGCCAACAGCAATACCATCGGAACCATTAACTAGCAAGTTTGGAAAACGTGATGGCAAAACGGCAGGCTCAACTTCCGATTCATCAAAGTTTGAAACAAAGTTAACTGTGTTTTTATCAATGTCAGAAAGCATTTCCGATGCAACCTTGCTTAGTTTTGCTTCGGTGTAACGCATTGCTGCTGGTGGGTCGCCATCAACAGAACCAAAGTTTCCGTGTCCATCAACAAGTGGAGCATTAATTGTAAAATCTTGTGCAAGCCTTACAAGCGCATCGTAAACTGCGATGTCGCCATGTGGGTGATATTTACCAATAACGTCACCAACAATTCTAGCACATTTTTTATATGACTTATCGTTAAACAAATTAAGTTCGCCCATTGCATACAAAATTCTTCTATGCACAGGTTTTAAACCATCTCTAACATCTGGAATGGCACGACTAACGTTAACAGCCATTGCATACGACAAAAATGAATTTTCTAGTTCTTCCTTAATTTTAACATCTAACACTTTTGTTTTATCAACAATTTCTGGTTTATCTTTTTCGTTTTCCATAAAGATTTCCTTTTTAATTTTATTTGGTTTTTGACAAAAACTTGTTTTTATTTGTCAAAATTTGCAAAGTTAAAGTTAAAAATTTGATTTATTAAATATCCAAGTTTTTAACCCTTGTTGCGTTTTCTTCAATGAATGCACGCCTTAGTTCAACATCTTCACCCATAAGTTTGTTAAAGGTTTCTTCTGCTTCCAAAGCATCTTCCATTGTTATTTTTGCAAGCACACGTTTTTCTGGGTTCATGGTTGTTTCCCACAATTGGTCGGCTGTCATTTCACCCAAACCTTTGTAACGTTGAACTTGAACATTTTTAGGGTTGCCAAGTTCGTTTAGTTTTGCATCTTTTTCTTCATCGGAATAAGCATAATAAATGTCTTTGTTAACTTGAATTTTGTATAGTGGTGGCATTGCCGAATATATGTGACCATTTGTTATTAATGGTTGCATGAATCGGAAGAAGAATGTTAACATCAAAATTCTAATATGGCTGCCATCAACATCGGCATCGGTCATACAAATTATTTTATCGTATCTTAACTTGCTTTCATCAAATTCACTTCCAACACCACAACCAATTGCTGTTATCATATCTTTAATAACTTGGTTTTCAAGCACTTTGTGAAGTGATGCTTTTTCAACGTTTAAAATTTTACCCCTAAGTGGCATAATTGCTTGAAAGCGTCTGTCACGGCCTTGTTTTGCTGTTCCACCAGCGGAATCACCTTCAACAAAATAAATTTCACTTTCCTTTGGGTTTTTTGAAGTGCAATCGGCAAGTTTTCCTGGAAGTGTTGTGCTTTCCAAAATTCCTTTTCTTCTGGTTGCTTCTCTAACCGACCTTGCAGCTTCTCTTGCTCTTTTTGCAGTAACACACTTTAAAACCAAATCTCTTCCCACACTTGGGTTTTCTTCCAAAAAGGTTGTAAATTTTTCTTGCATTGCATCTGCAACAATTTTACGCATTTCTGCATTTCCAAGCTTTGTTTTGGTTTGTCCTTCAAATTGTGGGTTTGTTAATTTAACACTAACAATGGCAGTTAATCCTTCCCTAACATCTTCGCCACTAAGTTTTTCGGAATCCTTTAAAATTTTGTTTTGTTTGCCATAATCGTTAACAATTTTTGTTAATGCATTTTTAAACCCTTCAAGGTGGTGTCCGCCTTCTTGTGTGTTTATGTTGTTTGCATAGGAATTAATTAATTCGTTATATCCGTTGTTATATTGAAATGCAATTTCAACTTCGTTTGTTGGGTTTATAACATTAATATAAATTGGTTCCTTAAACAAAGTTTCTTTGTTTTTGTTTAAATAATCAACAAATTCAACAATTCCACCAATGTATTGATAACTTTCTTCTTGTGGGGTTTCACCACGCAAATCGGAAACACTAATTCTTAACCCTTTGTTTAAAAATGCAATTTCTCTAAATCTGCTTTTAAGTTCATCGTAATCAAACACAACAGTGTCAAAAATTTCAGCATCTGGCATAAAGGTTACGGTTGTTCCGGTTTTGTCGGTGTTGCCAGTAACTTCCAATGGAAATTGTGGAATGCCACGCCTATATTGTTGATTATGAATTTTTCCGCCTTGATAAACTGTTACATCTAGCCATTCACTAAGTGCATTAACACAACTTAAACCAACACCATGAAGTCCTCCACTAATTTTGTAGCCTTCGCCACCAAATTTTCCGCCAGCATGAAGTTTTGTTAAAACAACTTCAACAGCACTTTTTCCTTCCTTTTTAATAATACCGCAAGGAATGCCCCTGCCATTATCAACAACTGTTACACTACCGTTTTTGTTAAGCATAACTTCAATATGGTCACAATAACCAGCAAGTGCTTCGTCAATACTGTTGTCAACAACTTCGGTAATTAAATGATGAAGGCCCCTAATATCGGTGCTGCCAATATACATTCCCGGACGTTTTCTAACAGGTTCAAGCCCTTCCAAAATTTGAATGTCGTTTTCATCATACTTAACACTTCTAGTTAAATCTTTTTCGGTTAATTCTGCCATATATTTTTTCACCTCAAACAAAAAAATTTTTGCTTAGTGCATTTTTTTAACACCAAAGCAAACTTTAAACTGATTGTATTATATCATAAAATATATTATAAGTATAGTAAATATTAGAAATTATATATATAAATATATAATATATATAATATAACTTAAAAAATAAGGCTGTATGACACAAAATTAAAACTAACGTGAGGATTGTTTAGATTTTTTGCTTTAAGTCAAAATTTGGAAATTTGGCGGTTATGTGGTGTTTGTGGGAAAGTTCTTAAAAAGTGTTTTCAAAATTTTTTAAAGTGTTTTTTGTAATATTAGTGAGGTTTACGGTGTGATTACATGGTTGTTTTCGTAATAAACCACTATGTGGTTTTTTATGTTGTTTAATTTTTATAGAATTTAAAAATATAAAACAAAAAACTTTATCATAACCGATAAAGTTTTTTATTGTTGTTTTCTTATTAATGGTTTTTATTTTCTTTTTAATATTTTTTACTTTTAAATTTTTAATTATTCCACCGTAACACTTTTTGCCAAACTTCTTGGTTTGTCGGGGTTGTTGCCAACCGCCAAACTTGTGTGGTATGCAATTTGTTGCATGTAGGTTACCAAAACAAGTGGCATATAAAATTCTTCCACGCTTGGCAGTTTAACAAACTTAAAAAAGTTTGGTTGATTAATGTTAAACTGGCTAAACACAATAACTTTTCCGCCACGCGAAATAACTTCGTTAACATTGCTTAATGTTTTTTCTTTTGTTAGTTCCTGTGTTATAAACGCAAAAACAAACTTTTCGCTATCAATTAACGAAATTGTGCCGTGCTTTAACTCTCCTGCTGGATAAGCTTCGCAATGAATGTAGGAAATTTCTTTAAGTTTTAAACCTGCTTCCTGTGCTGTGTAATAATCCATTCCCCTGCCAATCATGTAAACACTTAAACAGTTTTTTATGTTATTTGCAATTTCTTTGCAAATTGGTGCAATGTTGTTGTTTTTAATAACATTTGCAATTTGAATTAGTTTTTTGCTTTCTTCAAAAACAAGTTCTGGAACTTCTGTTTTAACCGCGTTTATGTAAGCACTAAGCAAATAAAACATTGTTACTTGGCAATTATATGCTTTTGTGCTGGCAACTGCAATTTCTGGCCCTGCACTGGTATACAAACAATAGTCAACTTCAAAACAAATGGAACTTGATTTAACATTTGTTATTGCCACTGTTTTTAAGCCATAAGCTTTACTCATTTTAACTGCTTTAATTGTGTCGGCTGTTTCGCCACTTTGGCTAACAAAAATTGTTAATGTGTTTTTGTTTGGTTTAAAATTGTTATATCTAAACTCACTTGCAATTTCAACATCAGTTTTAATTCCGCAGTTTTCTTCAAACAATTTTTTACCAATTAAACCTGCATGATATGCTGTTCCGCACGCAATTATTAAAATGTTTTTTGTTTGTTTTATTAAACTTTTTGGAAGTTCTTTTCTAATTTTGTTAAAAGTGTTATATTCCGCCACCGTTTTTGTTATTGCGTTTGGAATTTCCATAATTTCTTTTAACATAAAATGTGGGTAATTTCCAAGTTCGTTTGCACCAATTAAATTTGTTGGTTTTGTTTCCTTTAATTTAATTTCATTTTTATCTTTATCAAAAATTGTAACGCAATTTTTTTCAACCACCGCAAAATTGTGGTTGTTTAAAACAAACAACTTTTCCGCTTTTGTTACTGCATTTAGGTCGGAACACACAACTCCAAAATTTTTGCCATATCCAACAACACAAGGGCTGTTAAGTTTTGCAACATAAATTTTGTTTGGGTCGGGTGCATAAATTATTGCAAGTGCATAGCTTCCAATTAGCATGGAACAAACTTTTATTATTGTTTCCATAACATCGCCATTAAAATGTTTACTTAAAAGCATGGCAACAACTTCTGTGTCGGTGCAACTTGAAAATTTTGTGCCAGTTAGTGTGTTTTTTAGTTCCAAATAGTTTTCAATAATTCCGTTGTGAACAACAATCCAATTTCCATTTTCGCTGTAATGTGGGTGTGCGTTTTCAACACTTGGTTTGCCATGTGTTGCCCAGCGCGTGTGACCAATTGCAATGCCACTTTTTGGGTTTAAGCAATTAAAAATTTTTTCTAGTTTGTTAATTTCTCCTTCTTCTTTAATAATGTTAAAACCATTTTTAAAAGTTTTTATGTTATTTGTAAAATTTTTAATGTTGTCATTTAGTTTAAAACTGTTGTTATAAAATGCTATTCCAGCAGAATCGTAACCCCTATATTCCAATTTTTTTATGCCTAACAAAGTTTCGTTTGTTGCGTTATATCCAACATAACCATAAATTCCACACATATTAAACTCCTAACAAAAAATTGTTATAGTTTTTTTTTGTTTAAAAACTATCACCATAATAGTTTTTATGTTTTTAAACTTTTTTTTGATTTTAATTTTGTGTGGTTTTTGATATAATGAAGGTGTATGGAAATAAAAAGTGTTCAACTAAAAAATTTTAGAAACTACACAAATGAAGTTGTTTTTTTTAATAAAAACCTAAATGTTTTGGAAGGAAAAAATGCCCAAGGAAAAACAAATTTGCTTGAAGCAGTTTTTTTGTGTGCAATTGGAAAAAGCCCACGCACCAACAAAGAAAAAGAACTTATTAAATGGAACGAAAATTTAGGAAAAGTTACCATTGAATTTAACAAAATTTCCGGCAATAAAAAAATTGAAATATATTTGTTTTCAAACCAAAACAAAGCCGTTAAAATTAACGGCGTTCCAATTAAAAAACTTGGCGAACTTATGGGTGAACTTAATGCAATTTATTTTTCTCCTGATGAATTAAAGTTGGTTAAAGATAGCCCAGATGAACGCAGGCGTTTTATGGATATTGACCTAAGCCAGTTTAACAAAAACTATTTTTACGCTTTAAACAAATACAACAAAATTTTAAATCAACGCAACAAACTTTTAAAGTCTGGAAACGAAAACAGCATTAAAGAAACAATTTCAATTTGGAACGAGCAATTAAGTGAACAAGCGTGCTTTATAATTTTAAAAAGACTTGAACTTATTGAACAATTAAAAGTTTTTGCAAAAAAAGCGCATTTTTATTTAACTGACAATGCGGAAGAAATGAATTTAAGTTATGTTGGTTTAACCGACACAAACAAAGAAACCTTAAAACAAAAATTGCTAAAACTTTATGATGAAAGTTTGGAAAAAGACTTAAACCTTGGTTACACCACTGTTGGCCCACACAGAGATGATATTAAAATTGTGGTTAACAACATTGACGTTAGGCATTTTGGAAGCCAAGGACAACAGCGAACCTGTGCCCTAAGTTTAAAACTTGCAGAACTTGAAATTTTTAAAACCAATTTGGGTGAATACCCTGTGCTTTTGTTAGATGATGTTTTAAGTGAATTAGATAAAACCAGACGAGAAAAACTTTTAACCATAATAAACAACTTTCAAACTTTGCTAACTTGCACGGAATATAACCTAAACATTCCAGCAAATGTTTTAAAAGTTAAAAGCGGAAGCATTGTTAAAAATTAACACATGTGCGTTAACACTTTTACTTTACAAATAAAATTTGTGCTTATATACTAAATAAAGATAAATATTTAAAAAGGAAAATTTTAATGTTAAAAATTGATGAAATTTGGCAAAAAACTTGTAACATTCTTCAACACGAAGTAACTGCTGTTTCATATGATTTGTGGATAAAAAGCCTTGAACCACTAGATTACACCGATGGCGTTTTATATTTGTCCACTTCAAGCGAAACCGCAAAACAACGTGTTTTAAAACTTCATGAACAACAAATTAAAAATGCATTAACAGAAGTTGAACCAGAAATTAAAAACTTTGTTGTTTTGGATCCTGATGAAAAAGAAAATTATTTAAACAAACCAATTGAAACAAAACAAGAAGTTAACAAATTCACTCCACTTTGCAATTTTAATCCAAAATACACTTTTGATAATTTTGTTGTTGGAAACAGTAATAAATATGTTTATGCGGCAGCACGTGGTGTTGCTGAACACCCTTTTAACAAAATTAATCCATTGTTCATTTATGGTGGTGTTGGTCTTGGAAAAACTCATTTGTTGCATGCAATTGGAAACTACTTAACAAAAAACAATCCAGAACTTAAAGTTTTGTATGTTACTTGCGAAAAGTTTACACACGATTATGTTGAAAGTTTGAAAAGTTCAAAAGCACAAGCAAACAGCGAATATCGTGAAAAATATAGAAGTGTTGATGTTTTGATGGTTGATGACATTCAATTTATTTCAAACAAAACCGGCACACAAGAAGAATTTTTCCACACTTTTAATGACCTATATCAAAATCAAAAACAAATTATTATTGCTTCCGACCGCCACCCAAAAGAAATTGCAAGTTTGGAAGAACGTTTAAGAAGCAGGTTTAGCATGGGTCTTATGCAAGACATTCAAATTCCAGACTTTGAAACAAGGCTTGCAATTTTGCAAAAAAAGGCACAGCAAGAACATTACAGTGTTGATTATGAAGTTATTAATTTTATTGCTGAAAAATGTGACACAAACATTAGAGAACTTGAAGGAATGCTTAGCAAAGTTTGTTTTTATGCAAGTTTGCTTGGAAAACCAAGTGCAACCTTAGAAGATGTTAATGAAGCATTAAAAGACCAAATTTCAACAACAAAACAAAACCTAACTGCCGACCGCATTATTGATTGTGTTTGCAAATATTTCAGCATTTCAAAAGATGACTTGATTGGAAAAAAGAAAAACAAAGAAATTGTTGAGCCACGTCAAATTTGCATGTATTTAATTTGCGAAATGTTAGACTTACCACTTGTTTCTGTTGGACAACTTTTTGGTGGACGTGACCACACAACAGTTATTCATGCACGAGAAAAAGTTTCGGAACTAATTAAAGAAAACAACCGCATAAAAGTTACCGTTAACGATTTAAAAAGCATGGCAAACAGAACTTAAACACATTAAAATGTGAAAATGTTTATAACTTAACTAAGTTGTGCACCAAGTTGTGCACATCAAAAAAACAATATGTTGTGTTTAAAAAAACGAAATTTCGTTAAGCTTAACACTATATGGTGTGCTAAATAAAAGTTGTCCACATTTTCACACTGCTAATAATAATTATTGTTATTAAAAACAAAATAAATTAAATAATTTGGAGGATGAAAAAATGAAACTAATTTGTGATGGACTAGACCTTAGCGATGCAGTTATGAAAGTTATTAAAGCAATAAGCCAAAAAACAACCAATCCAATTTTGGAAGGCATTAAACTTGTTGCAGAAGATGATTTTTTAACGCTTAGTGCAACCGACCTTGAACTTTCAATGGAAAAGAAAATTAAAGCAGAAATTTTTGTTGAAGGAGAAACAGTTGTTCCTGGTAAGTTTTTTGCAGAATACATAAAAAAATTAACAAACGAACAAATTGAACTTAGTTCAAACGAAAAAAATATGCTAACCATAAAATACACCGACAGTTCTGGAAACATTCAAGCCCTTAGTGCAGAAGAATTTCCTGCAATTAAAACACTTGAAAATGCAGAATATTTTGAAATTACTTCAAAAGATTTAAAAGCATTAATAACAAAATCGGTTTTCTGCGTTGCTGTTGATGATAGCAGACCAATTTTGAAAGGTGTTTTATTTGAAATTTCAGATAAAAAAATTAAGGCTGTTGCCCTTGATGGTTATAGGCTTGCAATGGTTAACAAAGAACTTAAAAACAACACAGCAGAATTTAGTTGCATAATTCCTGCAAGAAGTTTAAGTGAAATTAGCAAACTTTTGGATGACAGCGATGAACTAATTAAAGTTTATGTTCAAAAAAATTATTTGATGGCGGAAATTGACGACACAAAAATTATAACAAGGCTGTTAGATGGTGACTTTATTAACTACAAACAAATAATTCCAACCCAATTCACAACAGAAATAACCATTAACAAAGCGCAACTTGAAGATGGATTGGACAGAGCAAGTTTGTTAAGCCGAATTGACAAAAACAATTTAGTTAAGTTTGATATAACCGAAAAACTTATGATGTTAAGCAGTAAAAGCGACATTGGCGACATTAAGGAAAACATAACAATTGCCCTAAACGGAAAGGATTTAACCATTGCGTTTAATGTTAGATATTTTAATGAAGCATTACGTGTTATTAATGATGAATTTATAAAATTAAGTTTCACAACACCAAGTGCTCCTTGCATTATTAAAAGCAGCGAAACTGATGAGTATGTTTATTTAATTTTGCCTGTTAGAGTTATTTAATTTATTTGTTAAAAAACTAAAAAAGAGAAATTTGTTTCTCTTTTTTTATTGTATTTAATTTTATAAAAAAAATAAGAGTTAGTTTTTGCATAAAAAAATATTGTAAAAAAATTAAAAGCATATTGAAAACATGCTTTTTGTGTGATAAAATTTTTAACGTTAAATTTTAAAATTTTAATTTATAGAAAAGTATAAAATAAAAAAATAAAAAAAAGGTTAAAAATGATAATTCTTTCAAATAAACCAAGTGGTAATCCACAAATTGAAATTAGAGAATTAAACTATGATAGTGCTGACATTTTAAAACTTATGGTTCTTGCAAAACAAGAAATGCCTGAATATTTGGTTGGATTAAATTTATATTTAAAAAATAAAAGTTACAAAGCAATGTTTGGAGCATTTGATAAAAGAACTAATGCTCTTGTTGGTGCATGTTTGGTTTTAGATAAAAAAATTGTTTTGGAAGGTTATGAAGAAGAAATTAAAGCGTTACCAGGCAAAACAATGCAACTAGATTTTTTGTTTGTTGATAAAAAATATACTCATCAAAAAATTGGATCTAGTCTTATTAACAGTGTTTATGAATATTGCAAAAATAACAATTATTCATATATTGACTTAATGTGTCCATTAAAAAATTCTAAAAAAGCAAATGTTTATGATAAAAATGATTTTAACAGAATTGCAATTCAAAATCAGTATAATCCAATTTTTTTGTTGTTTAGAGCAAGTGTTGAAAAACCTGTTAGGCAGTTTGCAAAAATTTTGTATGCCACAATTTTGGATGCTTATGAAACAAATTTTTTTAATTATGAAGAATACAAACAAAAACTTGTGGAAGGATATGTTCCACCAACCATTTCAAAAATTTATGGATTAACACCAGCAAGGTTTAAAAAAATTGTTAATTTAAAACAATTTGATTTGTTTGATAATGCAATAAAATCTGTTTTAGATGAAGGAAATTGTGTGCTTGATGCAAACAATCAAATTAAAAGATGTTTAAAAATTAAAAAAGATAGCGAAATTCCTGTTTACAAAAAACCAAACATGGAAAACATAGGAAACTCAATTTTACAAAATTATTTAACAGATGAATATTCTTTAAAACAAGTTAATTTTGTTAACCAAACATTTGAAGAAGTTAAAAACAAATTTATTAATGATTACATTTTGGGTGGAATAAACAAATAATTAAGCAATTATATTAATAAAAATGAAATTTTATTGTTGACACAACCAAATCAAAAAAGTATAATTAAACAGCAAAGTGAAAATGATTAGCGAGTTAAACTCGCTTTTGTTTTAAAAATAATTTAAGGAAGGAAACGTATAATGAAAAGAACTTATCAACCTAAAAAAAGACAACGCAGCAAAGTTCACGGATTCCGTGCAAGAATGAAAACAAAAGGTGGAAAACGTGTTTTAGCACGCCGTAGAAATCGTGGCAGAAAACAACTTTCTGCATAATTTTACTTTTGTTGTGGCGTGAAAAGAAATTAAATAAAAAAATAAATGCCTTTAACGTTGTTTAAAGGCATTTTATTTATTAATTTTGCAAATATTTGTTAACAACCAGCAATTTAATTTAAAAAAAAATTTATTTATGTTATACTAATTTTGTTGGGTAATTAAAATTTTTAGAGAGAAATTATGCTTAAAGAAAACAATAGATTAACAAAAAGAAAAGAATTTGGTTATGTTTACAAACATGGAAAATATGTTTTTAACGATTTTTTAACTTTAATGTTTGTTCCAACAAAATTAAAAACTCCACGCATTGGTTTTTCGGTTAGTAAAAAAACTGGAAAAGCATGGTTAAGAAACAAAATTAAAAGACAACTTAGGGAAATTGTTAGAAACTTAATTGAAAGCATTAATCCAAACTTTAATTATGTTTTTGTAACCAAACCAAAAATTACAACACTAACTTATGACGAAATAAGGAATGCTTTAATTGACGTTTTGAATAAAGCACAAATGATTAAATGATTTTAAAAATAATATTTTTTCCAATTACAATAGTTTGTTATGGTTTAATTTATTTTTATAAATTTGTTATATCACCATTACTTCCAAACACATGCATTTACTACCCCACTTGTTCCACTTACATGCTTTTAAGCATTAAAGAACATGGTGTGTTTAAGGGTGTGTGGTTGGGAATTAAACGTATTTTTAGGTGCACACCAAAGCATCAGGGTGGAATTGATTTGGTTCCATTAAACATTAAAGGAGATAAAAAATGGATTTTTTAAATATTGGCTCAATGCTTTTAGAAGTTTCTAAACCAACGGGTATGTGGGAATATTTTATTTTTGGTTTGGAAAGTTTGGTTAAAAACTATGGCTTAACAATTATATTAATTACCCTTGCAATTAAACTTATTATGCTACCATTTGATTTTTTTAACAGATACATAAACAAAAAGAACTCGTTAAAAATGGCAGTAATAAAACCAGAACTTGATAAAATTCAAAGCAGATATGGTTCAAACAAAGAATTGTTAAATCAAAAAACTATGGAACTTTATAAAAAACATAATTACAACATTATGGGAAGTTGCTTAGGAATGATTATTAACATGGCAGTAACCATGACAATATTCTTTACATTGTTTACTGGACTTAACAAAATTGCAGCATACAAAATTTATTCGGAATATATAACACTTCAAACAGAATATGAAACCCAAATTGGTGGAAAACTAGAAGAAGTTAAAATTGAAGGTGAAGGCGAAGAAGCACAAACAAAACTTCAAGTTGTGGTTTATAATAAAGAAGGACAAGAAGTTGACAGATTTGATTTAACAGAAAATTTAATTAACAAAGCAAATGCAGCAGTTGTTAAAAAACATGATGAAATTAAAGAAGACTTTTTGTGGATTAAAAACATTTGGCGACCAGACACAAATGCAAGCATAATTTTAAGTTATGATGACTTTGTTTCTAATGCAAAAATTGATAAGTCTGAGTTAAGTGAAAGTGTTTATAATCAAATAATGAATCCAATAAAAGCAGAAAACAGTGGCTGGAACGGATATTTCATTTTAATTATTATGTCGGCAATAATAACATATTTATCATCACAAATTAGCATTTGGATTGGAAAAGCAAAAGCTAAAAAGAGTGGAAAACCATTTGTTGACGCAATGGCACAAAACAAAATTTTAATTTACTTAATGCCAATTATCATGGCACTGTTCACGCTATTCTATAATGCTATGTTTGCAATATACATTGTTACAGGTGCATTGTTTGGATTAGTAACAAGCCCATTAATTACATTGTTAGTTGACAAAATGTATGATAAATCAGTTAAAAAGGAAGAAGAAAAAGTTAAAGTTTCTTATTCAAGAAAGTAACATTTTTTTGGGGGTAAAAATGAAAATTGAAGTTAGTGCAAAAACAATTGAAAAAGCAATTGAAGAAGGTTTAAAACAACTAAACACAACACTTGAAAATGTTGATGTTAAAGTTATTTCGGAAGGTGGACTTTTCAAAAAAGCAAAAATTGAAATGGAATTTAACGATGAAACAGGTGAAAATGATCTTTCTGAAAACGGTGCAAGCCAAACACAAGAATCAAACAACAATGTAGAAACAAAAAGTGTTGAACAAAACAAAATGAAAAATATTCAAAATTTTGTTAAACAAAACGAAAATGAAAATAACGAAAACTTTGAAAATTTAGAAGAAATTAATTCTGAAACAAAAACAAATGAAAATGCTGTTGTAATTGAAACAGAAGTTACCGAAGAACAAATTGAACCAAAAAAAGTTTTAGAAGAAATTGTTAAAGTTAGTGAAAACATTGTTGACACATTATCCGATGAAGAAAAACAAGCAAGAAAACATGAATTAATTAACAAAACAATGGAACTTGCAAAACAATGGTTAGATGGTTTAATTTACACCTACAACATTAATGCATCTTGCGAAATTGAACCAAGAGAAAACGATGTTTATGCAAACATTGTTGGCGAAAATTTGGGTGTTTTAATTGGATATCATGGCGAAGCAATGGAAGCAATTCAACATTTATTAAACACATATCTATACAACAAACTTAAAGGAGCAAAACGTGTGTTCATTGATGTTGCTGGTTACAGAAGCAAACGCCAAGCAGATTTAAAAGAACTAGCAAACAAAATTGCAAACAAAGTTCTAGAAAACAAACGTAGTTACAAACTTGACCCAATGAACAGTTTTGAAAGAAGAATTATTCATGAAGAGCTTAGCAAAACACCTCACATTTTAACACACAGCGAAGGTGTTGAACCAAACAGATTTTTAATTATTGAATACACAGAAAATTAAAAATTATAACTAAAAAAATAAAAACAGATTTTAACAATCTGTTTTTTTAATTATGCTTAACACTTGAAAATGTGCATAATTTGGGGTAAAATATTTTATAACTTAAAAAAAAGAGAATGTTATGGAAGAAGAAAGAACAATTGCAGCCATTTCAACACCAATTGGGGTTGGTGGCATTAGTGTTATTAGACTAAGCGGAAAAAATGCGCTTAAAATTGCAAACAAAGTTTTTAACACAACTTTAAAAATAGAAAAAATTGAACCAAGAAAAATGTATCTTGGTAATTTTATTGCACAAAGTTTTAAAGAAAAATGCATGATGGTTTGGTTTAAAGCACCAAATTCATACACAGGCGAAGATGTTGTGGAGTTTCAGTGCCATGGTGGAACAGTTATTGCAAACGGAATTTTGGAAACTTTAATTGAAAATGGTGCTGTTCTTGCTGGGCCGGGTGAATTTACAAAGCAAGCATTTGTTAATGGAAAACTAACACTCGATGAAGCCGAAGGTGTTATGGACATGATTAATGCCGAAAGTGAAAGCGAAGTTAGAGCTGGATATAATTTAATGCAAGGAAGTTTGAGCAAAGAAATTAACAACTTGCAAAACGAACTTACAAAAATGATTGCTAAAATTGAAGTTACACTCGACTACCCTGAAAATGATTATGAAGAACAAACAGCATCTGAAACAATTGATGGACTGCAACACATAAAAGAAAAACTTGAACATATTTTAAAAACTTCGCAAACTGGTCAAATTGTTAAAAACGGAAGCAAAATTTTAATTTTAGGAAAACCTAATGTTGGAAAAAGCAGTTTGTTAAATGCAATTTTAAATTTTGAAAGAGCAATTGTTACTTCCATTAAAGGAACAACTAGAGATATTTTGGAAGAAACCTACACATATAAAGGTGTTAAGTTTGTTTTAACCGACACAGCGGGACTTCATGAAGCAAATGATGTTGTTGAAAAAATTGGAATTGAAAAAGCCAAAAAAGCAGTGAATTTTGCAGATGTTATTTTGCTTGTTATTGATGCAAGCGAGCCATTAACACAAGAAGATGAAGAAATTTTGGAACTTGTTAAAAACAAAAAAACAATTGTTGTTAAAAACAAAACTGATCTAAAAAATGTTGTTAACCTAAACAAATATAACTTTAAACATATTGTTGAAATTAGTGCATTAAATGGGCAAGGTGTTGAAGACCTTAAAAATTTAATTTACAATTTGGTTATTGATGAAAACATTATTAATTCAAACTTAATGTTAACAAACATGCGCCATGTGGAAGCAATTAAAAAAGCATTAAAATTTTTAGATGAGTGTTTGAAAGGTTTGAACGCAGGAATAACGCTTGATGTTGTTTCAATAGATTTAAAAAATTTGTGGATGGCTCTTGGCGAAATTACTGGAAACAACAACAACGAAGAAATTATTAACGAAATTTTTAGTGGCTTCTGTGTTGGAAAATAAGTTTTAATTTTAAAATTAAAAATAAAAAGGAAAGAAGTTTTATATGAATTTTGAATGGAAGCAAACAACAGAACAAGATTTGGAACAATTTAATAATTGGGGTAAAAAAGATTTAAAAATTCAAAAATTTGTTGATGGTAAAAATTTAGGCAACAAAATTTTGGAAATGGTTGAAAACATTGGTTATGATTCTGGTGTTTTTAGAGTTAGAAGTGTTTATGATAATGATGTTTTGGTTGGTGTTTGCGTGGTTATTATTAACAAGGCAACAAAAAAATCAAGAAACACATTAACGCTTTACAACATTGTTGTTAATCCAGAATTGCAAAACAAGGGGTATGGGTGTGCAATGATGTTTGACATTGTTAAAAATTGTGAACAAATTTTTGGATTTAAACCAAGGGTTATAAAGTCGTATGTTGATAAAGATAATGTTGCAAGCAACAAGATGCATGTTAATGCCGGATTTGAGCTTGATAAAAAATTAAACAAAAAATTAAAGAAAGGCAAAAACATTCATTACGAAAAAACTTTAAATTAAAACAAAAAAGTTATTTACTAAACATAAAAAAATAATTAAAATTAAAACTGCAATGTGTTTTGGTGAAAAAATAATTTTAGTAAAGTTTTCATAACAATTTTTATAAAATAAAAACAATGTAAAAAACACAAAGTGAAAAAAGTTAAGAAGAATTTTAATAAAACAAAAAAACAAAAGGAAAATATGATTAATAATTTTGATGCAATTGTAATAGGTTCTGGTCATGCTGGTTGCGAAGCCGCACTTGCTCTTGCCAGAATGGGACAACAAACTTTGCTATTAACCTTAAATTTGGATAGCATTGCTTTTTTGGCATGCAACCCTAGCATTGGTGGAACAGCAAAAGGACATTTGGTTTGTGAAATTGATGCTTTGGGTGGCGAAATGGGAATTATTGCCGACAAAGCAACCATTCAACGCCGAATGCTAAACAGTTCGAAAGGACCAGCAGTTCAATCACTAAGAACACAAACCGACAAAATTATGTATCACACCGAAATGAAAAAGGTTTTGGAAAACACAAAAAATCTTTTTGTTAAACAAGGTGAAGCAAAAAACATAATTGTTAAAAACGGAAAAGTTCAAGGTGTTAAAACTTTGCAAGGTGACACATTTAAAGCAAAGGCTGTTGTTGTTTGTACAGGGGTTTATTTAAAAAGTGATGTTATTATTGGAAAGGTTAGAACAAACAGTGGACCAAATGGTTTTGCACCAGCAAACCATTTAACAGCATCATTAAAAAAATTGGGTTTAACCATTAGGCGTTTTAAAACAGGAACCCCAGTTAGAGTTCATTCCGACACAATTGATTATTCTGAATTAACTGAACAATGTGGCGAAGATGATATTCAAACATTTAGTTTTATGACAAAAACCCCACCTAAAAATGTCATAAAGTGTTATTTAACTTACACAAATCCACATACTCATGAAATTATATTAAACAACCTAGACAAAGCACCAATGTATAATGGTGAAATTAAAAGCGAAGGACCAAGATATTGCCCTAGCATTGAAAGCAAGATTGTTAGGTTCTCCGACAAATCACAACACCAGTTGTTTTTGGAACCAGAAGCGCTTTCCACAAAAGAAGTTTATGTTCAAGGTTTTTCAACAAGTATGCCAACATATTTGCAACATGAAATGGTTAAAAGTGTTAAGGGCTTAGAAAACGCACACATAATGCGTGATGCATATGCAATTGAATATGATTGCATTGATAGTTTGCAACTATATCCAACATTACAATACAAAAACATTGAGGGTTTATATTTTGCTGGACAAGTTAATGGAACAAGTGGTTATGAAGAAGCAGCCGCACAAGGAATTATTGCTGGTATTAATGCTGCATTGTTTTTACAAAACAAAGAACCATTTGTTTTAAAACGCAATGAAGCATATATTGGGGTTTTGATTGATGATTTAACCACCAAAGGAACAAACGAACCTTACAGAATGATGACAAGCAGAGCGGAATATAGATTGCAGCTAAGGCAAGACAATGCAGATTTAAGATTAACACAAAAAGGTTACGACATTGGACTTGTTTCAAAAGAAAGATATAAGGTGTTTTTAAAAAAAATAAAACAAATTAATGAGTTTAAAGAACAATTAAAAACTGTTGTTTCGCCTAAAAAAATTGAAAAAATGTTTAATGAGAAAAGCGAAACAGTGCCAAAAGTTGGAATTTCAATTAAAGATATATTAAAACGAAGCAATATTACGGTTGAAGATTTGGTTGAATGTTTTCCAGAATTTAAAAAGTACCCATATAACGTTTTAAAAGAAATTGAAATTGATGTTAAATATGAAGGTTATTTGGCAAAACAAAACATTCAAATTGAACAATCTAAAAAACAAGAAAACACTGAACTGCCAGATGACATTGATTACAAAAAAATTAAAGGTTTAAGATTGGAAGCACAACAAAAACTAAATCAAATTAAACCATTAACTTTGGGTCAAGCAAGCAGAATTAGTGGTGTTAGCCCGGCGGACATAACGGTTTTAACTGTTTACTTAAAAACTTTGGTAAAATAGTGAGTTGTTTTTAGTTAATAAAATAAAAAATGATTGTTATTTTATGCAAAGTAAAAGCATTACACAAAAATAAGAATAATATCAATAGAAACTAAGTTAAAAACAAGTGAATAAATTAAATAATAAATTAATAAAAATTGTTATTAAATTATAACTGTTTAATTTTATAAATATTGTTTTATTTGTTAATGTTAATTTTAAAAATTGATTAACTAAAAAAAAATAAAAATGGCTTAATTTAGCCATTTTTTTTATGTTTGATTATTAATTTATTATGTTGTTAACTTAATGTTTTTAACTTAAATCTTTGTTGGTTGTAATTACTGGTTGTGCATTTTTATCTCCGCACAAAACAATTAATAAATTTCCAACAATTTCTGCTTTGCTTTTATCTGTTAAAGTTACAATGTTTTTCTTTTTTAAATCGTTCAAAGCCATTTCAACCATACTAACTGCACCTTCAACAATAATTTTTCTAGCAGCAATGATTGCACTTGCTTGTTGTCGTTGCAACATTGCAGCCGCTATTTCTTGTGCATATGCAATGTGGTTTATTCTTGCTTCCAAAACTTCCACACCAACTTTATCAAGTCTTTTTTGAACAGAAGCTTGCAAATTTTTGTTAACTTCTTCGTTGTTATCTCGCAAGGTTACAACATTTTCACTTGTGTCATCAAACAAATCGTAAGGATACATTCCTGCTAGTTCCCTAAGTGCACTTTCACTTTGAGTTTCAACATATGTTTCGTAGTTTTCAACATCAAAACATGCTTGGTATGTGTCTTCAACTGCCCAAACCACAACTGCGCTAATTTCAATTGGGTTGCCTAATGCATCATTTACTTTAATTTTATCAACATTAAAGTTTCTTTTTCTTAAACTCATTTTTCTTTTGAAGTAAAAAGGATTACACCAATTTAATCCTTGTGCACGGCAAGTACCTTTATACTTTCCAAACAAAGTGAAAACTTTTGCTTCGTTTGGTTGATTTGTGAAAAATCCAACGCAAACAAACAATGCGCATAAAAATAAAACTACTGATATTGGTGATAAAAATGCTAAATTTTCAAATATCAGTGATATTGCAAACAAAACTATTGCTGTAATCAAAAAAACCGCTAACAAAACAAAGCCTTTTACTAAACTAATTTTTTTATTTTCAAATTCTTTCATATAAAAATCTCCTTATATTTAAGTTGTATTAACTTAACACAATCATATTATCGGAATTATCGAAAGTTGTAGGCAAACAGCACTGAAAGGGATATTTGCATACAACTGATGTTTATTCAAATTGCGGTGGCACAATTTATTGTGCGGTTTGCGTTAGTAAACTTTAAAATTTAATTTGTTTAAATTTTAATACCACCTAGTTTATAATACCATAATTATATATATATTTCCTATTGTTTTTATAAAATTGTTGTTAAGAAAAGCAATAGTTAGCAATTTTTAGCTTTTTACAATATTATAGTTATATTGTTTTGTGTGGCGGTATATTCGTAAATTAATTATTTATATTAAACTTTTTCTCATTTTAATAATTTTGTTATATATTACATTTTAAATTAAATTTTTTTTAAAAAATTAAAAGGAACTAAAAAAGAATAAAGAAAAAATAAAAAAGATTAAATGAAAAAGTTGTTAATTTTGTTTAAAATAAATGCTGTTTTTTATTTTGTTTTGTGATATAATATTTTTAGTAAAAAATGGAAATTTAACTAGAATTAAAAAATTTTTATTATGCGTCTAGCATTTTTCTTAAAATAATTTATGAAAAATGTTTCACGTGAAACATTTTGAGAGGTGTTTTGTGGAGTTTAAAGAAGATTTGTTAAAAGTGTTTGCTGAATATGGAATAACAATTACCGATACCCAAGTTAAACAGTTTGAATTGTATTATAAACTAGTTTTGGAATGGAATGAAAAATTTAATTTAACATCAATTCTGGAACAACACGATGTTATTATTAAACATTTTTTAGATAGTGTTTTAATATGTGAACATTTAAAAGAAAATGCAAAACTAATTGATATTGGTGCTGGTGCTGGATTTCCAAGTGTGCCAATTAAAATTTTAAGACCAGATATTGAAATTGTTATGGTTGATGGCTTAAATAAAAGAATAACATTTTTAAATGAAGTTATTACTAAGTTGGGTCTTAAAAACGCAACTGCAATACACGAACGCTGCGAACTTTTGGCTCACAAGCCAGAGTTTAGGGAAAAGTTTGATTATTGTGTGGCACGTGCAGTTGCTGAAACTAACGTTTTGTCAGAGTATTGTTTGCCGTTTGTTAAGTTGTTTGGTTATATGGTTGCTTACAAATCTAGAAGTGCAAACGAAGAACTTGAAAAAGCAAAATCAGCAATTGAAGTTTTGGGTGGAAAACTAACAGACGTAAAAAACTACAAATTAAAGGAAATTGATGCTGAACGCAATCTAATTTTTATTCAAAAGAAGTTTAAAACCCCAACAAAATACCCTAGGGGTCAAAACAAACCAAAACTTAGTCCATTATAAAAAATGTTTCACGTGAAACATTTTTTGTTTTTTTTATAACATTATTATTATGTGTGCCAGTGTTTTATTTGGATTGTTTTCTAACTTTCCTTTTTTACAACATATATATTTTTTTGTTTTTATATTTTATATTTTTTTAATTATTATTAAGTAGTTATTCAAACCGTGATGTCACTTTTAAGCGGATTTGTGTTTAGCAAATTGGTTTGCGAACATTACGAGCAAAACAACATCACATGGTTATAAAATGTTTCACGTGAAACATTTTTGTTGACTTGTTTTTAAAAATAAATTTGGATATTGTATGCGTCCATCATATACCCTATAATTTTTTGTTAAATTCGCATAAATAATTTTAAAACAGCTATAATTAAGTTTTAATTTTTATTTTGTTTTGATATAATTTTATTAACAATGTTAAATAACAAATGTTAATTAAATTTAAGGAAGTTTTGTTTATGGGTAAAATTGTAAGTTTTATTAACCAAAAAGGTGGCGTTGGAAAAACCACCACATGT
Organism: uncultured Clostridia bacterium; assembly: GCA_944380265.1. Lineage (GTDB taxonomy): Bacteria > Bacillota > Clostridia > Christensenellales > UBA1242 > UBA6345. The sequence goes on from CALWGY010000003.1 coordinate 111,319, forward strand.
GTTAACATGGCAAGTTATTTGGCTGTTATGGGAAAAAGGGTTTTGCTTGTTGATTTAGACCCACAAGGAAATGCAAGCAGCAGTTTGGGAATTGATAAGGATAACAACCTTAAAACAATTTATAATGTTATTGTTGATGATAACCTTTTAGATGAAGTTATAATCAAAAGTAAGGTTGACAATTTAGACATTGTTCCAAGCAATGTTGACCTTGCAGGAGCAGAAATTGAATTAGTGCAGATGAATAATAGAGAAAAAGTGGTTAAAAAGATTTTGCAAACCGTTAGAAACAGTTATGACTTTATTTGCATTGACTGCCCTCCAAGTTTAGGCCTTTTAACTGTTAATGCCCTAACTGCAAGCGATTCGATTATTATTCCAATTCAGTGCGAATATTTTGCTTTGGAAGGATTAACCCAATTAATGTACACAATCAAATTGGTTAAAAAGCACTTAAATCCAGAAATTACGGTTGAAGGTGTTGTTTTAACCATGAAAGATTCCAGAAGCAATCTTGGAAACTCTGTCGCTGCCGACATTACTAAATATTTTAATAATAAGGTTTACGACACAATAATTCCAAGAAATATAAGGCTTGCAGAAGCACCAAGTTATGGTGAACCAATTTGCTTATATGACCCAAAATGTAGTGGAGCTTTTGCATATAAGATGTTAACCGAAGAATTTTTAAAAAGAAACAAATAATTTGGTTTAAAACATTATAGAATTAGTTTTTGACAATAAATATGCACTTTTTGTCAAAAATGCAAAATTTAAATAAAATCAGCATAAATCAAGGGATTATTGTAATGGCTATAATGCATTTAAAGGAAGAACCGTTTAACAGCATTAAAAATGGAACAAAAACCATTGAGATGCGTTTGTTTGATGAAAAAAGACAACAATTAAAAATTGGTGAAAACATAAAATTTATTAATGACAAAACAGGTGAAGAACTTTTAACGCAAATTGTTAATTTACATAAATTTAAAAGTTTTGAAGAGTTATATAAAAATTTTGACAAAATAAAACTTGGCTATAAAGAGTGGGAAGTTGCAAAAAGTTCCGATATGTTAAAGTATTACCCACAAAGTGAACAACAAAAATATGGTGTTGTTGGAATTGAAATAAAACTGATTAAATAGTTTTAAACTTGTTTAATTAAAAAGTTGCAACGTATGAGTTGTTCTAATTAATAAATTAATGTTTATGTTGCAATAAAATTTAAAAAAATTAATTTTAAGGAAGGATAAATTGTTATGGAAAATAAAAAAGGTTTAGGAAGAGGTTTAGGAAGCTTACTTGGAATGTTTGATGATGATGAACCAGTTGAAGTAAAAAAAGATGCAAAAGGCAAAATTGAAGAAATTAATGGGGAAAAGGTTTCGGAAATTGATATTAAACTTATTGATGTTAACCCAAACCAACCACGTAAAAATTTTGAACCAACTGCCCTAAAAGAACTTGCAGATTCAATTAAGGTTCATGGCGTTATTCAGCCAATAATTGTTAATAAAACTGGCGATAGATATATTATTGTTGCGGGCGAAAGAAGGTTTAGAGCAAGCAAACTTGCTGGGTTAAAAACCATTCCAGCAATTGTTAAAAACTATACCGAACAACAAATTAAGGAAATATCTTTGCTTGAAAACATTCAACGTGAAGACCTTAACCCTATTGAAGTTGCAAATGCAATGAAAGAGCTTTTGGAAATTTATGGTTGGACACAAGATGTTTTGGCAGATAGACTAGGAAAAAGCAGACCTGCAATTGCAAACACATTAAGGCTTTTAACATTGCAACCAGAAGTTATTGCATTAATTGAAAGCGGAAAATTAAGTGCAGGACATGCAAGAAGTTTGGTTGTTGTTTCCGACCCTGAAACCCAAGTTAAACTTGCAAAACTTGCTGTTTCAAAAAAGGTTACTGTTAGGGATTTAGAAAAAACAGTTAAACAACTTTCAAACCCAAAGCCAAAAAAGATTAACATTGAACCAAGTGTTGAACTTAAAGAATTAATTGAAATAATGCAACATAAATTTGCAACCAAAGTAAGTTTTATGGGTAACGACAAAAAGGGAAGAATTTATATTGACTATTATTCAAAAGAAGACCTAGACAGAATTTTAGATTTTTTAAATAAATAACATTTATTTTAAGTAACTTTTATTTAATAAAACTATATTTAATACAAATTTAATACAACAAAAAAAGCACGTAATTAACGTGCTTTTTTAATTTTTAACTATCTATATTATTGTTGCTTTTTTGTTTAATTAACAAGCAACCCTAACTGTTTGATTGTTTGGAAGTGTTAAGGTTAAGTAGCCAGCAACTTGTGCAGCATTTTCTTCTTGACCAGTTTCTGTGCCATCAGTTGGAGTTTGGTCGTCTGTGCCTGTTTCACCATCTGCTCCTTGGTCAGGATTTCCAGGTTCTTCTGTTGAAGGTGTTTCGCCTTTTCCTAGAAAATCGTCAATTCTATCTTCTAATGTTGTGCCAACCCATTCGCTTATGTAGCCATAAAAGAAATTGCTCATTTTATTTTTTTCCATCAAATCTTTAACGCCGTTAACACCGCACAAACTTAAAATTGCAGCAAGGCCTAAACCAATGCAGCCAATTAAGAAACCTTTTGCAGCACCAAAAATCAAACCTAAAACTCTGTTTAGTCCGCTGATTGCTGAATTGCTTGTTGTTGCGCTGTCGAACAATTTTGAAAGTAACAAAATTGCAAGTTTAATTAAAATCCAAACAGCAATAATAGAAATTATTATTGTGCAGGTGTTACCAATTTGTTCTGGTGTGTAAACCTTTCCAAAAATTGTTGCACCTTCTTCGCTAATCCAACCCCATTTAATTAATAAGTCGGAAAAGAATTTGTTTGCATCAACCATTTTGTTTATGAATGCTGCAACGTGTTTTGAAACCAAAATTGCAACAACAACCGACAAAACGGAACTGAAAATTGATAAAATGGATTCAAACAACCCCTTAGCCAAGCCAATTATTGCACATAACACAATTATTACAATAAAAACAATATCAACCCAACCCATAAAATACCCCTTTTATATATTTTCCTAGTTGTAATTCTTAATAATAATATATCACATAATTTGTTGCTTGTCACTAATTGTTTAAAAAAAAGTTGAAAACATAAAAATAAATTTGATGTTTTAAAGACAAATTTTAGTTAATAATTAAACTAAAAAAGTTGGAAGTTTAGGAGTTTAATATGGGTGAATATGGAATTTATTATAAAGAAAACATTAACATGGTTGCGTTTGAGTTTGCAAATTTGATTGTTAACAAGGGTGGAAACGAACCTGTTTTTTTGTGTTTAGGAAATTCTAATGTTGTGGGCGATTTGTTTGGACCAATGTGTGGCGAAATTTTAAGTAAAAATTTTAAAATTAAAAATGTGTATGGAAATTTGTCTAACAACATAACAAGCAAAAATTTGAAACAAACGTTTTTGGAAATTAAACAAAAACACCCATTTAACCCGCTTGTTGTAATAGATTCAGCGTTAAGTGAAATTTATGAGGTGGGAAATGTTAAATTTTTGCCATATGGTTGTTTGCCCGCACATGAAAACAACAACACCATTATGGGGGATTGTTGTTTTTTAGGAAATGTTAATGTTTTGGGAATTAATGGTTTAATGTTTTTAAAAACCGTTAAGTTTGAAATGGTTCAAAAAATGTGCAATTTTGTTTGTTTGGCAATTAAAAAAAGTTTTGAATATTTAAAAAATTATCAAAATTCTTCCAATAATTTAGCCATTAGTTTTGGTTATTAGTATTGTAAACTTAAAATTTCACAACCTAACTAAAAATTTTTGAATTAGGTTAACCACTTTTTATTTTTGTGGTTTTAAAGGTTTTATAAAAAAACCGACAATTTTTTTGTTTTATATTGTTATATATTAATATTAAATAAAATAAGAATTGTTATATTAGTGTACAACTAAAACATTTTATGGTAAAATTACTAAGCATTAAAAATTTTAGCGGAGGAATTATTTTTGGAAAATAAGAAAAAAAGTAGTTGGTCAGGAATTATAACTGTAATAATTATGGTTCTTGCGGTTATTTTAGTATTTTACTTGGCAGGAAAAGGAAATCCTGGCGAAAAAATTGATTGGACAGCGTTTCAAAACATGATGGAAAGTGGGCAAGTTGCCGATGTTTATTTAAACAATGGTGGAACTGCTCAAATTAGAAAGGTTGATAGCGAAATTTCAGATAGAGAATGGCCAAAATCTTCGGACTGCTATTTTGAGTTTGTGTTTTCTTCACAGTTTGATGAAATTAACAATTTCAACAAAAAAATTGACAAGGCAAATGGCATAGGGCTTGAAAATGGTGAAAGTGCAGAAGATTTTGCAAGATACAAAGATTTTCAAAAAATAACAATTGAAACAGCAACCGTAAAACAAAGTTTTCTTGCAACAATTTTGCCTTATACAAGCATTATTATTGTTTTGATTATTGGCATTTTAATGTTTAGAATGCTAAGCGGAAAAGGTCAAGGTGCTGGTGGCGGATTTGCAAAAAGCAAAGCAAGATTAAATGAAAAAACCAACATCAAATTTTCCGACATTGCTGGTGCAGAAGAAGAAAAAGAAGAAACAAAAGAAATTGTTGAGTTTTTAAAGAACCCATCAAAGTTTAAAGCATTAGGAGCAAGAATTCCAAAAGGAGTGTTGCTTGTTGGCCCACCAGGAACTGGTAAAACTTTGCTTGCAAAAGCTGTTGCAGGCGAAAGCAATGTTCCATTCTTCTCAATTAGTGGTTCCGACTTTGTTGAACTTTATGTTGGTGTTGGTGCAGGCCGTGTTAGAGATTTGTTTGAAACAGCAAAACGCAGTGCACCATGCATTGTGTTCATTGACGAAATTGATGCTGTTGGTCGTCAACGTGGTGCAGGCCTTGGTGGTGGAAACGATGAAAGAGAACAAACATTAAACCAACTTTTGGTTGAAATGGATGGTTTTGAAAGTTATGAAGGCATAATTGTGCTTGCAGCAACAAACCGTGCCGATGTTTTGGATCCAGCACTTTTGCGTCCGGGCAGATTTGACAGACAAATTTATGTTAATGTTCCAGATGTTAAGGGCAGAGAAGGCATTATTAAAATTCACGCTAAAAACAAACCAATTGAAGATGGTGTTGACTTTAAAGAAATTGCAAGGTTAACAAGCGGATTCACTGGTGCCGACATTGAAAACTTTTTAAACGAAGCAGCAATTTTGGCTGCACGTGATGGCAGATTAACCATAACAATGGAAGACATAACCGAAGGCATTAACAAAGTTTTGGTTGGCCCTCAGAAAAAATCTAAAATTATTACTGATGAAGACAAAAAATTAACTGCATATCATGAATCTGGTCATGCAATTTTGGCAAAACTTTTAAATTATGGTGATGCAGTTCATGAAGTTTCAATCATTCCTCGTGGAATGGCTGGCGGATTTACTTCAACAAGACCAGAAAATGATAATGACCACCTATTCTACAAAAAATTATGCGACAAAATTAGCATGACAATGGGTGGCAGAATTGCAGAAGAAATTGTTTTTGGTGACATAACAGCAGGTGCAAGTTCCGACATTTCTCATGCAACCGACATTGCAAGACGCATGGTTACTGAATGGGGAATGAGTAAAAAACTTGGATTTATTAATTTAGGAAAATCGAGCGAAGTGTTCATTGGCAGAGATTATCAAACACAAGTTCAATATTCCGATGAAACCGCAGCAATTATCGATTCCGAAATTAAAGCAATTATGGATTCTTGTTATGCAAAAGGTAAAAAGGTTTTAACCGAAAACAGAAAAATTTTGGATAACATGGCAAACTTGTTAATTGAAAAAGAAACAATTTATGCCGAAGAAGTTGATGCAATAATAAACGGTGCAGATTACAAAGAAGTTGTTAAAACTCTTGAAGCAAAAGAGGCCGAAGCTAAAAAGCGCAACGAAGAACGCAAGAAAAAGGCAGAAGAAGAAAACATGAAAAGAATGCAAGAGTTAAAACTTAAAGCTGCCGAAGCATTAACAAACGCTGGTGTAATTTCAAAACAAGATTATGAAATGATTAAAAACGAAGCTTTAATGCAAACAGGGGAAGCACAACAAAAACCGGAAGAAGAAAAAACCGAAGCTGAAAAGCGTGCAGAACTTGAAGCAAAAAAAGAACTAAGTGAAGTAATTAAAAACGAACAAACTGAACAAAAAACGCAAGAAGAAAACAAAACAGAAAAAACTTTAACAGACGAAATTGTGGTTGAAGTGGAAGATGATGCTAAAAAGAAAGTTGAAACCAAAAAACAAAAAACTAATGCATCAGCAAAAAAAGAAACAAGCGGTGAAACCACAAAAAAACAAGGAACAAAAAAATCCGCATCAAGCACAAAAAAGAAAACGGAAAAACAAAATAAAGATTAAAACCTAGAAAACAAAAAGGATTAATTTTGTTTTGACAATTAAACGCTAATATAATAAAATTGAATTTAGAAAATTAAACAAAAGGTATTAAACATGAAAAACACATTAACAAAAGTATTAACCATTGTAGCAATTGTTTTAGTTGGTTTAATTGCTGTTTCAGCAATTACATTAGCACTTGTTAAATCAAATTTTAATCAAGTTATTGATATGTCAAAGGTGGAAGGCATAACTGTTTACACCGATTCAAAAGACAACTATTATTCAGAAGACACAAACAAAGAAGTTTTTGAACAACTTAAAAAACTTTATAACAAAGGAACAGAAGAAAGTGTTATTAGTGCACTTTTCCAAGGAGCTTATTCAAAAAGAGCAAAAGCAGAAGTTATAACAAGCACTGTTAGTGTTGACACATTAAAAAATCCTGCAAGTGGAACTTATGTTTTAAAGTTTAGTTTAAAGGACACACAACAACTAAAAGTTAATGGCGAAGTTGTTGAAGACAGTTCAAAATATGGTTCAGACAAATCAATTTACTACAACACTGTTTATGTTAACATTGAAAATAACACTGCATTAACAAAAATTAGATGCTACATCATTTCTGAAACCAGCATTAATTACAGTTACACACAAGTTGATTTTGTTGCACACCACAGTGAATTATTCGACTATATTTCTGACCTAGATTTTCCTGGTTAATAATTTAATTTAGTAACAAAAAAGAACGAAAATTAATTCGTTCTTTTTTTTGTTTAACTTAAAACTTTTTATGTTGAAACATTTTTACATTTAATATTTATAACATTAATTTGTTATTTTATTGGGTTTAAAATGTTTTTTAGTGTTATGGTTTTAACTTTTGTTACAGCATCAAATGTGCTCATAACACCTTCTGTTCCAATTCCGGAAAATTTGTAACCGCCAAAAGGCATTTCAAAACTGCGGTGGAAACTTGCACCATTAATAACAGTTCCGCCACATTCAAGTTGTTTAACAACATTGAAAGCGGTTGTTATGTTTTTTGTGAAAACGCAACCACTCAAACCAAATTTTGAAGAGTTTGCAATTTTTATTGCTTCGCTCACAGTTTTGAATGGGATAACCGAAACAACTGGTCCAAAAATTTCTTCATCGGTTGCAACATCGGCAGTTGCAGGAATGTTTGTTATTAATGTTGGATAAATTGTTGCACGTTTTCTTTGTCCGCCCAAAACAAGTTTTCCGCCTTGTTCAACAACTTTTTTAATTTGATTTTCAACTTTAATTGCTGCGGCTTCGGTTACTAGGCAACTAATGTCGGTTCCGTTTTTAAGTGGGTCACCAACTTTTAGTTTGTTAAGCCTTGCAACTGCTTTTTCAACAAATTCATCCAAAACAGTTTCCTGAACCAAAAATCTTTTTGAAGCACAACAAACTTGTCCGTTGTTGTACATTCTGCCCCAAATCATTTCTTCCACAGCAAGATCGATGTCGGCATCTTCAAGCACAATGAATGCATCGTTTCCGCCAAGTTCAAGGGCGGTGTGTGCAAGGTTTTGTGCTGCGTTTAAGTAAGTTAAAATTCCAACAGCGGTGCTACCTGTGAAAGTTATGTTGTTAACAAGTGGGTGTGTTGCAAGGGCGTTTCCTGTTTTAGGACCATCACCAGTTACAACACTAACAACTTCTTTTGGAATGCCTGCTTTTAACAACAGTTCCACAAGTTTAATAAGTGTTAGTGGGTTTTGGTGTGGTGGTTTAACAACAACAGCATTTCCTGCAAGCAATGCAGGTGCAACTTTTTGGTCGAACAAGTCGCAAGGGAAGTTGAAAGGAATTATGCATGCAACCACGCCAACTGGTTCTCTAAGTGTTAGTTGCAAAGTTTTTTCTTGTCCTGCTTCTGTTCCAAAAGGAATAACGTTTCCGTAAAGGTGTTTTGCTTTTTCAATAAAGCCTTCAAATCCAATTCTAACATTGCCAATTTCGGCATGTGCTTGGCTTAATGGTTTTCCTGTTTCGATTGACAAAGTTAATGCCAAGTCTTTTTCGTTTTCATCAACCAAATCTAAAAATTTCTTTAAAATTTCAACTTTTTTGGTTAATGGAACATCTTTCCAAGTTAAATATCCTTTGTGTGCAGTTTTAACAGCCAAATCAACATCTTTTTTTGAAGCGTTTGGAACTGTGTCGTAAACTTTTCCGGTGTAAGGATTAACAATGTTTAATGTTTGTTTGTCGGAAGAATCAAGATATTTTCCGTTAATAATCATTTTCATATTGTGTTCTCCTTATTTTGCAAATGCTGTAAATGATAGCATTAATCCACCGCAAGTGTTACGTCCATCTTTTTCATAGCCATATTCACCAAAAGTGAATTCTGTTATAAATGGTGTGTTTGGAACAACACGTTTAATTGCGTCATAAACTTCATTAATTCTTGCATCAATGCCTGCACGTCTGCCACCGCAGTGAACCAAATGATAGAATGCAGCAGGTTTGCCCAAACGTTTGTTTAGTTCAACCAAAGTGGTTTCAACGCTTTTAATTAATTCATCAACGCTTGCTTCCATTCTAATAACGCAAGTGCCAGTTGCAAGTTTGTTACCAATGTTCATGCTAAAATCAGCATTGCCTGCCATTGGGTGACGAATTGCAATCAAATCGCCAAGTGGGTCCTTAACTCCAAGTGGGCTTGTTATTGTTGCAGAAAGCAAGTTTCCACCCATTAATTGTTTTGGATTCATGCCACGCCATTTTGCATATTCTTTAAGGGCTGGCTTTCCGTTGATTTCAACCAAAGTGCGGTGCCCATCAACTTTTGTTATAATGCCCATATCTGTGGTTTCACGATATGCACCAGTAAACACGTTTGCAAAATCTTTGTTAGTGTAAATAAATGCAACAGCAACACCTTCTGGGAAAACTGTTGTGTTTGCAAACAAACTCCAATTTCCTTCAATTGTGTTGTCGGCAGCAGAACCACCAAAGAAAGGAACACGGCCAACAACTTTTGAAATTCCTTTTAGGAAATATTCTTCTTCGGTTGGGCTTGCAGCCATGTACATAACTTGTGGAGCATAGTTAAATCCAGCATCTTTAAGTGCTTTTTTAGCAACAGCTTCACCCATTGCAACAGCACATTCATCTGGTGATGATTTTTTAACACATGCAACACCAACTTCCAAGTCGTTGCCACAAACTGTTAAAATTCCAACAAATGGTGTGTTTCCGCCAACATATCCGTTTGGCAAAATCACTCCGGTAAACGACGTGTTTCCAATAATTGGGCAGTCGTAAACCTGTTTTAATCCTTCAATAACTTTTTTAACATTGTAGTCGCAACTAACGTAAGCAAAAATTATTTTGGCAGTTGAACTGTGTCCTGCCATTTTTGCAGCTTCAATTCCTGCTTGAAGTGCGTTTTGGTTTGTACTAAAACCATTGTAAGCATTCATTTTTTTATTTCCCCCTTTTAAATGAATTTCCATATTAAAAGTGTAACATTATAAATTTTTTTTAACAAACATTTTGTAATAACTTGGCAAATTTTGTAAATTAATATTTTACTAATTTAGGCAAAAACTATATAATAATATTGTTAGTAAAAATTATTAAATTATTAAAATTTTATTAATGTGAGGAGAAAAAAAATGGAAAGAGTTATTTTAAACGAAACTAGTTATTTTGGCTATGGTTCAATTAGTGAACTTAAAAACATTTTAAATTCTAGGGGCTACAAAAAAGTTTTGGCATTAACCGATGCTGAACTAATTAAGTTTGGAGTTTTTGAAAAAGTTGAAAATGTTTTAAAAGTTGCAAAAGTAAAATATATGGTGTTTTCAGAAATTCAAGCAAACCCAACTGTTGAAAATGTTAAAAATGCATTAAAAGCATTAAAGAAAAGCAAAGCAGATGTTTTGGTTGCTGTTGGTGGCGGAAGTGTTATTGACACAGCAAAAGCAGTTTCTGTTATTGCAACAAACCCAGATTTTAACGATGTTGTTAGCCTTGATGGAACAGCAAACACAAAACACAAAGGCATGCCATTAATTGCCTGCCCAACAACTGCTGGGACTGCTGCCGAAGTTACAATTAACTATGTTATAACTGACACAACTCGTGGTAAAAAAATGGTTTGCGTTGACCCACACGACATACCAAGTGTTGCAATTGTTGATGCTTCACTTATGGAAACAATGCCAAAGGGCATAACCGCAAGCACCGGCATGGACGCATTAACTCATGCACTTGAATGCTTAATAACAAAAGGTGCAACACAACTAAGCGACATGTTTGCTTTGGAAGCGGCAAAAACCATTTATAAATATCTTCCAATTGCTGTTAAAGATGGCAAAAACCGTGAAGCACGCGAAAAAATGGCTTATGCACAATATGTTGCAGGAATGGGATTTAGTAATGTTGGATTAGGTATTGTTCACTCAATGGCACACCCATTAGGTGGCAGATTTAACATTGCGCACGGTCTTGCAAATGCAATGATTTTGCCAACAGTTTTAAAATATAACATGGAAAGCCCATCACTTCCAAAATATAGATTGATGGCACAAATTTTTGGAGTTAAAACAGAAGGATTGACTGATGAACAATGTGCTAAAAAAGCAATTGCTTGTGTTGAAAAATTGAAAAAAGAAGTTGGCATTCCAGAAAAATTGAGTGAACTAGGAATCACCGAAAAAGATTTGGACGTTTTGTCGGTTGATGCATACAACGATGTTTGCACAGGTGGAAACCCACGTGAAACAAGTGTTGCCGACATTAAAAAACTTTACAAGAAAATTCTGTAATTTAAAAATTGAAGAACCAAAAAATTGAAAAATTATAAATGTTAATAATTTACTTATTGGTTTTTTAAATTAAAGTTAAAATACTTTAAAAAAAACAAAAAAGTTTTGCTTAAAACAACTTGAAAAATAAATAAAAAAGAACGAAAATGAATTCGTTCTTTTTTTTGTTACTTAATTTTTTATAATTGTTTTATGTTTGGTTTTATTTAACAATTTTTATGTGTGTTTAGTTTTGTTCTTCGTTATTTGTTTTTTCGTTTTTTAAATTTTTACTGTCAGAGTTTTTATCGTTTAAATTTTCATTGCTGGTGTTTTTGTTGTGTTGTTTTTTCTTTGATTTTTTTGTGTTTTGTGATGTAGGTGAAGGTTCTTCGGTTTTGTGTTCTTCATTAATTTTTGCATTTTTTGTTATGTTGTTAACACTTTCTGCATTTTGTTGTTTTAGTTTTTTAATTATTCCTTTATAGTAGGTTTTTTGCACCTTTTTTAACAACTTAATAATTTCTGGATTATATGCTCCAACAAAGGAAGTAAAAACATCGCCGTTGTTGTTTAACGAAATTGTTAATGCAGTGCAAACATCTTCTTCCACCAAAACTTCTTTGTTTTTTGTTATTTTAATATTAAGTTCGTTTAAGGTTTTATATTTTTCCATAACACAATCTTCCTTTAAAAACACAAATTTTATTTATGTTTAAATTTTGTTTTTAAACATTAAATTTAAACAAAATAACATCTCCATCTTTAACAACATAGTCTTTGCCTTCCATTCTAACTTTGCCTTTTTCTTTTGCTTTTAAAAAGTTTCCGGCTTCAACCAAGTCTTCATAACTAACAATTTCTGCTTTAATAAAGCCACGTTCAAAATCGGTGTGGATTTTTCCAGCCGCTTTTGGTGCTTTTGTTCCTTTTGTTATTGTCCATGCTCTAACTTCTTTTTCGCCAGCAGTTAAGTAGCTAATAAGCCCCAACAAGTCGTAACTTGCAACAATTAATTTGCTAAGTCCGGTTTCTTTTAGTCCAAGTTCAGTTTTAAAAAGTTCAGCTTCTTCATCGGAAAGTGAACAAAGTTCTTCTTCAAATTTTGCACAAACAACCACAACTTTTGCGTTTTCTTTTTTTGCAAAATCTTTAACTTGTTTAACATATTCAATGCTGTCTTCATCTTGTGCAATTTGGTCATCGGAAATGTTTGCACAATAAATAACTGGTTTAGATGTTATTAAAAAGAAACTTTTAATTAGTTCTTTTTCTTCATCAGTTGCATTGTAACTTCTAACAGGCTTTTCGTTTTCTAACAAGTTTTGTAGTTTTTGAAGCAAATTAACTTCATCAATAATTTCTTTGTTTCCAGTTTTGTAAAGTTTTTGTGATTTTTCTAGCCTTTTGTTAACCGCTTCTAGGTCCGACAAAATTAGTTCCAAATTAATTTCTTCAATATCTCTAATTGGATTAACACTTCCATCAACATGGGTTATGTTTGGGTTGTCGAAACATCTAACAACATGAACAATTGCATCAACTTCTCTAATGTGGCTTAAAAATTTGTTTCCCAAACCTTCGCCTTTGCTTGCACCTTTAACAAGACCAGCAATGTCAACAAATTCAATAATTGCAGGTGTTATTTTTTTTGTGTTATACATTTCGCCCAAAACTTCCAAACGATTGTCAGGAACCGCAACCACACCAACGTTTGGTTCAATGGTGCAAAAAGGATAGTTTTCGCTTGGAATACTGTTTTTTGTTATTGCATTAAAAAGTGTGCTTTTGCCAACGTTTGGCAATCCAACAACTCCTAGTTTCATGGTTATCTCCGTAAAAAATTATTTTGCTTTAATAGTATATATTAAAAAATAAATAATTAAAAGTGAAAAACTAGAATTAATGGAACTAATTTGAAATATAATATTTTAAAATAAAAATATTTTTAGGAAAAACAGATTTTATAAAAATAGATTTTGGCAGAATTAATTAAACAAAAAGATTTAATACTTTAAGTTTAACAATTTTTGTTTTATGAAACTTTTAAAAAATATTTTTTAGTTAATAATAAATTAAAAAGAGAAGTTGAATTATGTCAATTTGGGTAATTATAATTTTAGGGCTGGTGCAAGGGGCAAGCGAATTTTTGCCTATTAGTTCAAGCGGACATCTTGTGCTGTTTTACAACATTTTTAAAGTTGAAGATAACACAATTTTGCTAAGTGTTATTTTGCATGTTGCCACACTTTTGGCTGTGTTGGTTTGTTATAGAAAACAAATTTTTGAACTTATAAAACACCCCTTTTGCGAAACTAACAAAAAGTTGATTGTGGCAACAATTCCCACAGTTATAATTGTGATAATATTAAAAAACTTGGTTGAACAAACATTTAGTGGCGATTTTATTATTGTTGGATTTATAATAACTGCAATTGTTTTGCTAATTTCACAAATGATGGATAACAAGTCAAACAAACAACAAAATAATAACTTTGTGGCAGATGGTAACGTGTTTTTGACAGAACCATATAATATAACAAACTTAAATGTTTCCTATAAACAGGCATTGTTAATTGGCACAGCACAAGGCATTGCAATTTTTCCGGGCATTTCCAGAAGTGGTTCAACCATTGCAACAAGTTTAATTGCAGGTGTTAAAAAACGTGTTGCGGCAGACTTTTCATTTTTATTGAGCATACCAATTATTATTGGAGGACTTTTGTTTGAAGTGTTGGAAGTTTGCATGGGAAATGCAGAACTAAACATTAACTTTTTAAGTTTGGGTGTGGGCTTTTTGTTTAGTTTTTTAAGTGGTTTGTTATGCATAAACTTAATGCTAAAATTTGTAAAAAAACAAAAGTTAACTTTGTTCAGTTTTTATTTGGTTTTGCTGTCTTTGTTTTTGGTGTTAAACAAGTTTGTTTTCCATTTGTTTTAAAGTGTGATTTAAAGTGCTTTTTAAATTGCACTTTTTATTTTTAAAAATTTAATTTGTGTGATATTATTTAACAGATAATGTATTTTTAAATATTTAATTGTAAGGAAGAATTTATGAATTTAAAAAATGAAGTTTTACAAGAACTAAAAAAATTTGATTTAACATATAATTTATCTGATTTTGAAAACTTGTTTGTGCTTAGTGTTGATGCAAAAAATGGTGATGTTTGTTTGCCATGTTTTATGCTTGCAAAACAGTTTAAAACCGCGCCAAACATAATTGCTCAAAATTTGTGTGATGAAATTGCAAAGCAGGTTTCAAAAAATGGACTAATAGAAAAAGTGGAAGCGGTTAATGGTTACTTAAACATTTTTGCAAACAAGGAAATGGTTGCAAAAAAAATTGTTACTGAAATTTTAACTGAAAAACAAAACTTTGGAAAGTTTGATTTATACAAAGGCAAAACCGTTGTTCTAGATTATTCAAGTGTTAACCTTGCAAAATATATGCACATAGGGCACTTAAAAACCACAATTATTGGTTTGGTTATGAAAAACATTTGCAAGCAAGTTGGCTACAAAACAATTTCAATTAACTATGTTGGTGACTATGGCACACCTTTTGGGAAAATGATTACGGCTTATAAACATTGGGGAAACAAAGAAGATGTTGAAAAACGCGGTGTTGATGCTGTGCAAGATTTGTATGTTAAATTTAACCAAGTTGCAGAAACCGATGAAAGTTTGAACGATGAAGCAAGGTTATGGTTTAAAAAAATTGAAGAAGGCGACAAAGAAGCAGTTGAACTTTCAAATTGGATTATTGAACTTTGCAGGGGCGAAGTTGAAAGGCTTTGTAACGAACTTGGTGCAAAGTTTGATAGTTGGCGAGGAGAAAGATATTATTCCGATAAAATGCAACCAGTAATTGATGAGTTAAAAGCAGCAGGCTTAACAAAAGTTAGTGAAGGGGCAACTGTGGTTGACCTAGAAGAATATGGCTTGGGTGTTGCACTAATACAAAAAAGTGATGGCACAAGTTTGTATTTAACACGTGACCTTGCAGCAGTTGAAGACAGATACAAAAACTATAAGTTTGACAAGGCAATTTATGTTACCGACATTGCTCAAAAATTGCACTTTAAACAGTTGTTTAAAATTGTGGAACTGCTTAAAAAACCTTATGCTGGAAAGTTGGAACATTTGGCTTATGGTAGATATAGTTTGCCAACAGGCAAAATTGCAAGCAGAATGGGAAAACAAGCGTTGCTTAAAGATTTGCTGGAAGCAGGCATTAACAAAAGCAAAGAAATTATGAAGGAACGTGGAACAAAAGTTAGTGATGCAAACTTGGTTTCAAAACAAGTGGCAGTTGGTGCAATTTCGTTTGAAGCATTAAAGTATGAAAAGGTTAAGGACACCGTTTACGACATGGAAGCATCACTTAACTTTGATGGTGAAACATCGCCATATATGCAATACACATATGCACGTTGTTGCAGCATAATTGAAAAAGCAAATACTAACATAAATTTAAAAGAAGTTGATTTTAAAAACATAACAAGTGCGGAAGGTTTTGACCTAATAAAACTTTTAAACAAATTTCCACAAACAATTTTGGATGCGTATGAAAAACAAGAACCTTGCTTAATTGTTAGGTTGCTTATGGACATTGCAAGCGAGTTTAACAAATTTTACACAAACAACAGAATAATTGATAATGGCGTGGTTAACATTAAATATTTAAGTGTGGTTAATGCCGTTAAAATTATTTTTGAAAATGGTTTTAAAATTGTTAACATTCCTGCAATTTCAAAAATGTAAAATTAAAAAGGCATAAAAAAACATGAAAAAAATTTTGATTGATGTTGATGAGGTTATTTGTGATAGTGGATTTTTAAATATGCTTAATGAATATTTACAAACAAATTACACTCTTAACGATTTTACTAGTTACTATATTGAAGAAGATGTTATGGACACAGAAGAAGAAATTGCTGCTTTTTATGATTACATAAAAGATAAAAACCCATATGTTAATGCAAAAATTCATGATGGGGCAAAAGAAGCAATAAAAAAAATTAACGAAAATTTTGATGTTTACATTTGTTCTTCTTGTGCAATTGACATTCCTGTTTTAAAAGAACACAGCGGTTTGTTTTTTAAAAACAAATATGATTTTTTAATTGAAAATTTTCCATACTTAAACATTAATAAATTCATTTTCACTGGTGCAAAAAACATATTTAAAGCCGACATTCAAAT
This sequence comes from uncultured Clostridia bacterium, assembly GCA_944380265.1. Classification (GTDB taxonomy): domain Bacteria; phylum Bacillota; class Clostridia; order Christensenellales; family UBA1242; genus UBA6345. The sequence goes on from CALWGY010000003.1 coordinate 127,747, forward strand.
TGATGATAAGTTGTCGCATCTGGAAAATGATGTGCCACTAAAATTGCTTTACACATCTTACCACAACAAAATGCTTTCTGACCAAGAATTAAAAGAAAAAAATGTTATTAGAGTTAATGGTTGGAACGACATTTTAAAAATTTTGTTTAATGAAAAAAATAAATAAAAAAACAAAAAAAAGCACAAGTTTTGTGCTTTTTTATTTTTATTATATTTTAAGTTTTAATTAATTGTGGTTATGTATTTTTTAACATTTAATATTAAAAATTAAATTATTTAATAATTCTTAAATTCCACATCCAAGGGGTGTTGCTTTCTTTTCCTTGTAAAGTTGTAACAATCATATAAATTTTTGTGATAATTGTTAAAACAAGTAGTCCGGAACCAACTAAAACACAAATTAATAACAAAGCATTAACAGCGTTGTTTGTTGTTTCAACCAAAGCGCCAACAAGCAACAAAACAGTGCCAATAAGGTCAAAAATGTTAATTTCCAAACCTTCGTTTGCATGGTGTCTTACAAATGCACTTTTTGAATTTATAAGTAGTGGAATGAAGAATAAGATGTATGCAAGCCAAGCATAATTTTTTGTTTGTTTTGCATCTTCACTTGGAACAAATTTAGGTGTTAACCTAACTTTGGTTTGCGAGCCAGCAGGCTTATTTTCAACATTTTCTTCTGTTGCAATTTTTTGAACGTTTGAATTAACTTTAACTGTTTCGGTTTTTTCAGGTTTGGTTTTTGGTTGTTCTTCTTTTAAAACTTTCTTATCCTTTTCTTCCATAAATTCCTCCTAAATTGTGAATATATTTTAGTGTTTTCCATATTATACTAAAAACATTCAATATCTAATTAAAGTATAAATGAATTGGGAGATAATGTAAAATGATTTTAAGTCAAAATTTAACTAACGAAAAAACTTTGAGTGGAGCATACTGCAAAAATTGCGGGAAGCAATTAACCACCACCGAACAACAAAACAATTTGGATGTTTGCAACTCGTGCTCGTGTTTGCCAAAATAAATAATTAAAAAACACAGGAATTTCCTGTGTTTTTCTTTTTTTATATTGTCTCAATTTCGCAATTTTTTAGTTGCAAGATTTTTGTTTTAATGCAATTACAATAAAAATTGTTTAAATTAAATATTTGGTCGGTTTATTATAACTGTTCCATTTCCTGCAACTTTAAAGGTTTCCACAATGTCGGATTTAATTGTTACGTTAATTGTCATTTTTTTGTCACTATCATAAATTGAAACCGAAAAAGTGTCTTCATATCTAATGCTTTTAAAGTTTCCGTAACTATCAACAGTAACGCTAATTTTTGATGATGTTATGTTAGCAGGATTTGTTGCATTTAAAACGCCCATTAATGTGTTTTTAAATCTAACACCACTAATTTGTGGGTTAAGTTCGGCTGTTGCAATGTATGTTCTTGAATACTTATCATAATAAAAGGTGCTGCTTTTAACACTGCTTTCATTAATTTCTTGAAAAGTTTGGTTTGTGTTCCAATTAAATTTTTCGTCAACTGCCGATTTTGAAATGCTTTTCCATTTTGCTCCATCTTGGTTGGAGTAAATGTAATAAATTGCACCTTCGGAATAAATGGAAGTTTTTAAATTTAAACTGTAAAAGTTGTTCATAACTCTTCCATTAACGTTGTATGTAAAATATTTTTGCCCGCTGTTTTGTGCTCTAACAAAACTAACATCAACTTTGTCGTTGTTAAGGGTGTATCCACCTTTGTTTGTTGAACCATTAAGCACGCAAGAACCATTTGCAACAGAATGAATGTTTGTGGAGTTGTTCAACTTGTTTTCAGCATAGTTAAACATTGTTATAAAATCCGAAAAATTAACCACGCCCCCATTTGTGTTGTTGTCATCTGAGTTCGTGGTTGAGTTTGAGCCGTTATTAATTTGTTCGTTTTTGTTTTGTGTGTTTAAGTCATCTAAAATGCTTTCGTTTTCTTTTTCTAAATTGTCTTGCACTTCATCTTCATAGGCTTCATCAAGTCTTCTAAACTCTTCTGCTTTCAAAGTTGCGGCAACACCAAATATTACAGAAAACAAAATTAAGCACACAAGCATAATTATGTTTAAGGTTTTGCTAGTCATAACCAAATCTCACTTTTAAAATTGTTTGCGATATTTTTACAATATAATTGTACCTTTAAATTATTATTATGTCAATACCCAAATAGTTATAAAAACTTTTTTAAAATTTTTTATTGTTATGTTACAATACTAAAAACAAAAAAACAAACCAATAAATTAATATATGGAAATTTAACCAACAAATTTTTGTGTGTTTTTATAAAAAAATGTGTAAATTAGCCAATAAAATTAAACGAATTTTTGTTATTTAACTGATGGTTAAACGGGAACATGATGGATAAAAAATTACTAGATGAATACTTAATTAAATTAAAAAAGGGAGACAACGATGCCCTAGATGCAATATATCACTTAACAAAGCGTGGTGTTTTTTCTCTGGTTTTAAGTATTGTAAAAAATCCGTATGCAGCAGAAGATATTATGCAAGATACATACCTTAAAATTAAAGAAAAAATTTTGTACTACAAAGATGGAACAAATGGATATGCTTGGATTTTAACTATTGCTAGAAATTTGAGTTTAAATTATTTAAACAAAAACAAAAAAATTGATGTTTTAGACACATCAGAGCACGAGTATTTAAACCCTGTTACAGATAAAAACTTTGTTAAAGATGACATGCCAATTTTCAAAATTGCAAAAGAGAATTTGAACAATTTTGAGTTGCAAGTTGTTGTTTTGTATGCAGTTTACGGCTATAAACACCGAGAAATTGCTGAAATTTTAAACAAGCCCCTAGGAAGCATTTTGTGGACTTATAACAATGCCATAAAAAAATTACAAAAAGTAATAAAAAAAGAGGAAAAAGATGAAGCGTAAAAACATTTTGAATCAATTAAAACTTGAATTTGAAGATAACATGCCAAAAGATGTTTTGGAAAATGTTAAAAAAATTGAAGTTAAAAAAGATTTAACACCTGTTTATGAAGAAATAAATTCTAGGGGGGCTGTTGCCTTAAAAAGCAATGTGAAATTCATAACAGGTTTTATGGGGCTTGCAATTTTAATGTTTATGCTTTTAATGTTTGTTGTGCCACTAATTAACAGAACAATAAACCAAAAAGCAATAATTGTTAGTAAACTTGGCATTGATATTAACCCAAGCATTGATTTGATGCTTGACAAAAACGATAATGTTGTTTTGTGCTTGGCAAAAAATACACATGCAGAACTTTTAATTAATGGCGAAAACTTTGTTGGAAAACCAGCACAAGAAGTTACAAAACAAATTATAACTCTTGCAACAAAAGCAGGATACATTTCAACCGATTATTCTAATAACATTGAAAATGCTGTTATGATAACAGCGGTTTCGGAAGATGAAGATAAGCAAGAGTCTTTGCTTGCAACTGCACAAACAGAAGTTAAAAATTTCTTTTTAAACAATCAAATTTATGGTGTGGTGTTAACCGAGTTTGCTTCAAAGCAGGAACTTGTTGATTTAATTAGTGCAATGCAATATGATTTAACAGAAGAAGAATCAAACAATTTAAACAATTGCAGTGTTAAACAACTAAACCAAATTTTAAACGATTGCTACACACAACTAAAACGTCGTTTCCGTTCCGATTTTGTTATTGAAGAACTTAGCAAATATGTTGCACCTGTGTGTGAAGAATATGAAAAAGTTAAAAATCAAATCACTTTGGAATTAAGCAACGTTCAACAAAAATTTGACAACTTTGAAATTTCTTGGCAAGAAGATATTGAAGTTTGCAAATTAAAAATTGAAAAATATAAACTTGAAATTGCTGAACTTGAAGAACAAATTAGTGCCGAAACTGACCCAATAATTCTTGCAAAATTAAACCGCGAACTAGAACAAAAACAACTATTTTTGTTAAGTGAACAAAAAGAACTAGAACAACGCAAAACAGGTTCAGAACTGTTTAATGCTGCTAAACAATTTTTAATTAAAGAAATTAACAATTGTAAAGAAAAACTAGATCAAAAACAAGCAGAATATGAACAAAAAATGGAAGATAAATTAACCCAAGCAAAAAACACTTTTGAAAAATTTGATGACCAAGTAAAACAGAAAAAAGAAGATATTTTAAATAGTTTTTCAGGGTTGTTTGCAGATCATTTAAACAATTTGGGCGACTATAATGAGTTTTACAACAACTACACAAATTGGCTTTATGATGTTGCACCAGAAGTTGAAAATTTAGAAAAAAACTGGGAAGAAACAAAAACTGATTGGGAAAATAATTTTGCTTCATATGTTAGTTTTTAAAGCATAAAAAAATTTATAAAAATTTTAAAAAAATATTTTAAATTTTTCAAATAAAATAAGTAGTGGATTTGTTATATTAGTGTTGCAAGATTAAATTACTTGCATCCATAAATCCCTTTTAGCCAAAACATAAAAACGCTAGTTTTTTAACTAGCGTTTTTATGTTGTTATTTTGTGAATGATTTTAAAGCAAACCAATAACTTTTAAATTTTAAGATAGGTGTAATTAAAAATACAATTAAAAAGTTAAAAGCACGGTTTTACCTTTTTGCATATTTTTTTTTAAATTAAAAATCAAGTTGCATTTTTTGTAACAATTAAAAATTTACAAAAAAATAAATATTTTGTTTTTAAATTTTTAATTTGGTAATTTTGTTTTTTAAATTTTCGTTGTTATTTTTGGTGTTATGGGTTATACTTTATTAGTGCCTTAAAACAAGGAAATTTAAGTATGTTTATTCAAATTAAGTTTAATTTTAAAATTGTTAATATTTCCCGTAAGGGATAAAAACTTTTAAAGGTTAATTAAAACTAACCAAACTTTTTTGTTAACAATTAAAATTTTAGGAGAAAAACATGATTGATATTAATTTAATTAGAACCAATCCAGAAATGGTTAAGGAAAACATAAAAAAGAAGTTTCAAAACGAAAAACTTGCATATGTTGATAAAATTTTGGAACTAGATGGTAAAAACCGTGAACTTAAAAAAGAAGGGGACGACCTTAGAGCAAGCAGGAACAAACTAAGTTCTCAAATTGGGCTTTTAATGAAAGATAAAAAACTTGAAGAAGCAAACAAAATTAAAGAACAAGTTAAAAAGAACAATGAACGCATTGCCGAAATTGAAAAAGAAGAAGAAAGCCTAACAGAACAAATTAGAAGTTTGATGATGTTAATTCCAAACATCATTGACAAAAGTGTTCCAATTGGAAAAGATGACACCGAAAATGTTGAAATTGAAAAATTTGGAAATCCTGCTGTGCCAGATTTTGAAGTGCCTTATCATGCCGACATTTTAGACAGTATTAACGGGCTAGACAAGGAAAGCGCAGGCAGAACAAGCGGAACAGGATTTTATTATTTGCTAGGCGATGCTGCAAGACTACACGAAGCAATGCTTGCTTATGGCAGAGATTTTATGATTGACAAAGGCTTTACTTATGCAATTCCGCCATTCATGATTAGAAGTGATGTTGTTAATGGTGTTATGAGTTTTGCAGAAATGGAAGCCATGATGTATAAAATTGAAGGGGAAGACTTGTTTTTAATTGGAACAAGTGAGCACAGCATGATTGGCAAATTTAAAGGTCAAATTATAAACGAACAAAATTTGCCAATAACCATGACATCATATTCTCCTTGTTTTAGAAAGGAAATTGGTTCTCATGGTTTGGAAGAACGTGGGCTTTACAGAGTGCACCAATTTGAAAAACAAGAAATGATTGTTTTGTGTAAGCCAGAAGACAGCATGGAATGGTACAACAAAATGTGGCATTATTCAGTGGAAATTTTTAGGAACCTAAACATTCCTGTTAGAGCACTTGAATGTTGCAGTGGCGACCTTGCTGATTTGAAGGTTAAAAGTTGTGATATTGAAGCATGGAGCCCAAGGCAGAAAAAATATTTTGAAGTTTGTTCTTGTTCAACACTTGGCGATGCTCAGGCAAGAAGGCTTGGCATTAAGGCAAAAAATGATAAACAAACATATTATTTGCACACACTAAACAACACAGTGCTTGCAACACCAAGAGCATTAATTGCGTTTTTAGAAAACAACATTCAAAAAGATGGTAGCATTTTAATTCCAAAAGTTTTGCAGCCATATATGGGTGGAAAAACTAAAATTGAAGTAAAAAAATAAAAGGATAAAGTGAAATTTTGAAAGCAGAAAAAAATAGTAAGTTAGAAAAAGGCTTAGTTAGAGAATTTATTGATATTAACGAAGTTAATGAAAAGTTGAAATATAACGATGTTAAAGTTATGCTTGATGCCGAAAGTTTGTATAGGGGTCAACTTTTTAGGCTTGCACAAAAAGTTTTAAAAATTAAGGCAAAACAAAAAGTTGTTTTGCTTGCAGGCCCTAGTTGTGCAGGAAAAACCACCACAGCACATTTGCTTAAAGAAATTTTTGAAAACCGAAGAAAAAAAGCAATAATTGTTAGCATGGACGACTTTTTTGTTAACCGTGAAGAAACTCCACTTTTGCCAAATGGTATGAAAGATTTTGACGGCTTGGGAGCTGTTAATTTGGAACAAATGGATAGATGCTTTTCTGAACTGTTTAAGGAAGGAAAAGCAGATTTTCCAAGATTTGATTTCATTACTGGTTTAAACTTGGAAAACGAATATCATTTAAAATATGATAAAGACACAATTATAATTTTTGAAGGTTTGCATGTTTTAAACCCTGAACTTATTAAGCATTTGGGTAGTGCAACTTGTTTTAAAGTTTATGTTAGCACCTTAAAAGGGTTTAAGAGCAGCGAATTTTCTAAAATTGGAACAAGACAACTAAGGCTTATTAGACGCATGATTAGAGATGTTAGACGTCGCGGAAAAAGCCCGGAATACACAATGCAAACATGGCAAAATGTTTGCGATTCCGAAGATATTTACATTTCACCATATAAAAACGATGCCGATTTTTACATCAATACAACTCATGAGTTTGAACTTGCACTTTACAAAAATGAATTTTTTGAAATTGTTATGAAACACAGGCAAGTTACAAACCAACTAAACTTTTTGCCAATTTTTGAAGAAAGCGTTAGCCTAGATAAACGTTTACTTCCAGAAACTTCGCTTATGTGGGAATTTATTGACAAACCGGGCGAAGAAGTTGATGATTAAGCAAAAAAAATAAAAACAAAATTAAAAATGCACAAGTTGCAATATGGTTTAATTTTTAATTAACAATATGTGTTGCAAGTTTTGTGAATAAAGCAAAAAAATTAAAAACCAAACAAAAATTATTGTTTGGTTTTTTTGTTACTTTACAAAAACTAAAATTTGTTTTATAATAGAACAAATGTTCCATATGTTTTGGGGGGATGTGTTTTGTTATGTCTAGGTTTATTTTACATTCTGATTTAAATAACTTTTATGCAAGTGTTGAATGTTTATATAATCCAAAAATAAGAAACAAAGCGGTGGCTGTTGTTGGCGATCAAGAAAAAAGACACGGCATTGTGCTAGCAAAAAACTATATTGCAAAAAAATATGGAGTAAAAACTGGCGACACAATTTGGGAAGCAAAACAAAAATGCAAAGAAGAGTTGGTGCTTGTTACTGCAAACTTTGATAGATATTACTATATTTCAAAACTTGTTAAAAAAGTTTATAGGGAATACACAAACTATGTGGAAAGTTTTGGCATTGATGAAGCATGGCTAGACATAACAGAAAACGTTAAAAGTTTTTCCGAAGCATTTGAACTTGCTGAAAAAATTAGGAAACGCATAATTAGTCAGTTTGGATTAACTGTTAGCATTGGAGTTAGTTACAACAAAATTTTTGCCAAACTTGGCAGTGACCTTAAAAAACCAAATGCAACAACATTAATAACTCCACAAAACTATAAGGAGTTGGTGTGGAAACTTCCTGTAAGTGATTTGCTTTATGTTGGAAAGGCAACAAATGAAAAACTAACAAAGGCGGGAATTACAACAATTGGGCAACTGGCACAAACACCATGCCGTATTTTAAAAAGTATGCTTGGCAAAAATGGTGAAACATTGCACACTTTTGCAAATGGTGCCGACACAACGCCAGTTAAAAAATTTGATGAGAAAGAAGAAATTAAATCAGTTGGAAATTCAACAACCTGCCCAAAAGACTTAAAAACAAACGAAGAAGTTAGAGCGGTAATTTGTATTTTGTCGGAAAGTGTTGCAAGGCGATTGCGAGAAAAAAACTTGTGGTGTTCAACTGTTTGCTTGTGGGTTAAAACAGACGACTTAAAAAGTTTTGAAGTTATGCACAAAATTGATTATCCAACAAATTTGGCTAGCACCATTTCCAGTGAAGCATACAAACTTTTTAAGTTTGATTGGAACAAAACTATTAGAGCAATTGGAGTTAGAGTTTGCGGACTTTGTGAAAAACCTGCGCAGTATAATTTTTTTAATAATGAACAAACTATGCAAAAAAAGGAAAAGTTTGAAACCGTTGTTGATGGTTTGCGTGGCAGGTTTGGATATAATATTTTAAAGCGTGGAAGCGTGTGTGCTTCAAAGGAATTGGCGGAATTAAACCCAGAACATGTTGTTCATTCAATTCATCCAACTAGTTACTTTAAACCATAAAACAACAATGTTTTAAACAAAAAACATGGGGTTTATGACAAAAAAGTATGTTTCTGTTTTGGTGTTGTTTGATGAACTTGGAAACAAAACTCCAAAACAAATTTTTTTGGAAGATGTTTGTTATGAGATTAACAAGGTTTTAGAAATTAAAAATGTGGCCAGTTTAAAGGTGGGCGGAATTGGTGAAAGGTTTAAGGTTAGAATTAACAAAACAGAAACTTTTTTGTTTTACGAAAAGGAAGTTGAAAAATGGTTTGTTGAACTTAAATAAAACGCAAATTTGCAAATATAAATTTTGTTTTGTTTGTTAATTTGATATAATTATTTTGTTAATTTATCACACTAAAAAATTAAAACTAATAAAGGAAAATGAAGTTGGACAAAGTTAAGGCAAGCAAGTTTAATAATAAAACAATTATGCTATATGTTTCAGCATTTTTAATTTTGGTTAGTGCGGTTGCATATTTTGTTCCGTTTGTTACTCACACCGAACCATACACACAAACAAAAACATATTTTAGTGGATTTGATTTCACTAAGGTGTTAATTGAAGAAAGTGCAACTTCAAAGTTTTTTGCAACACAAGCATTTTTTGAAATGGAAAAAACAAAAACCGTTGCATACATTATGGCAGTGCTTGGCCCAATTTGTTTTGTTAGTTCCGTTGTTATGTTTGTGTTAACATTTGTGGCTATTTATAAGCCAAACCTAAACAACATTTTTGCAATTGGAACAAACTTTGCTGTTTGGATAACGCTGTTTATTTGTGTTTTGTTTTTGGTTGGAAACTTGGCAGTAACTCGTGGTGAATATACTCTTAACAACTATTCAGTTTCCATTGGAATAATTTTGGCAACCGCGTGTGTTGTGATAAGTTCTGTTTTAAATGCGCTAGTAATTTATTTGCCAAACAAAAAATAAAAAACCGCAAATAAAAAATAAAGAAACTACAAGATAATATATAATAAAAAAAACAACTTCAATTAATTTTAAGTTGTTTTTTTTGAGTGTGTTTATTATACTTTTATTGCATGATTAGTTATGTTTATTGATAATTTGTCCTTGTGGAATTAAAACAATAAAAAATAAATTTTAAAAAATTTAGGAGTAAACAAAGTTAAAACTTGGAAAAAAGCAAAGTTAAATTTGTTTTAAAATAAAAATATGATTTGTAATTTGTGTCCAAGAAAATGCAATGTTAATAGAGATTTAAAAAGTGGATTTTGCGGAGTTTCTAACACTTTAAAAGTTGCACGCGCACAACTTCACTTTTGGGAAGAACCCATCATTTCGGGAACTAATGGTAGCGGAACCATATTTTTTTCTGGTTGCAACTTAAAATGCGTTTATTGTCAAAATTATAACATTTCAAAGGAAAATTTTGGCAAAGATATTACAACCCAAAGGCTGGCAGAAATTTTTAAGGAACTAGAAAATGCAGGTGCACACAACATAAACCTGGTAACACCCAGCCACTATGTTAAACAAATTGTGGAAGCATTAAACATTTATAAACCCAAAATTCCTGTGGTTTATAACACAAGTGGGTATGATAGTGTTGAAGAGTTAAAAATGCTTGAAGGTTATGTTGATGTTTTCTTAACCGATTTAAAGTATTATTCCAGCGAACTTTCACAAAAATATTCCAGTGCAAAAAACTATTTTGAAATGTGCAGTTTGGCAATTAAGGAAATGATTAGGCAACAACCAAAAAATGTTATGGAAAATGGACTAATTAAAAAAGGTGTTATTATTAGGCATATGGTTTTGCCAAATTGCATAGATGATAGTTTTAAAGTTTTGGAATGGATAAAAAACAATTTGGGTGAAGATGTTATTGTTAGTGTTATGGGGCAATACACTCCATATTTTAATGCGTCAAAATTTCCTGAAATAAACCGAAAGTTAAAACCTGTGGAATATAAGTTGGTTATTAATCATTTTAACAAACTTGGCTTAAAAAATGGATTTATGCAAAGTTTGGATAGTGCAGATGAAAATTTTATTCCACCATTTAATTTGGAAGGAGTTTAAAAAAACACCAAATTTTTTGGTGTTTTTTTGTTTTTTTAATTTAACATTTCACAACTATTTTCCCATAGTTTTATTTTTCCATGCGCTAAGTGGTTCTTCCACCAAATCGAAATTAGCAAACTTTTCAACATAATCGGTGCAATCAATGTGTGAAACACTTAAATTATTGTTGCTGTTTTTAATTTCAACCAGCATCCTTCCACCATTAAACAAAAACTCTGATTGTGTTAATGTTTTGCCATTAATGATTATTTCATCTGGATAGTTGTGTTTTAAGTGCTCATCTTTTGCAGGATTTAACTGCAAAGTTTGTCCGTTGTTTAGTTCGGTGTTAATTTGTGATTGTTTGTTTGTAAATGCAAATGCCCCATTGTTAATTATAATTGTTTTAGTGGTTACAAATGGTGGAGTTTGTGGAATAAAATATTTAGGCGAAAATGTGTTAACAAGTTCAATGGCTTTTGGTTGCAAATGTGTTTTTAATGCTCGTGAGTTTTTGTTTTGTGGAATGCTAGGTTTATAATAAAGGTCCTGATTAACCATAAAAAAGTTTTCAGGTTTTGTGTTTTCGGTTGTTATTTTGTAAAGGCTGTTTAGTTTTGCAAATGGATATATATACCCTTGTTTTTCAATAACCTTAACACTTGCCGGAATGTTAATTACATTTATTGTTTGGTTTGCTAAGTTTGCAATTGCACCAAAACTTATTTCATCAACTTCTGGCAAATTTAACACACCACCATTAATTACTTGTGGTAAAATTTGTTTTAAAACCAAAACTTTTGCGCTTTTGGAGTTGCCAATTTTTTGTGTTTTAATCTCAACAATAAATCCTTGTTTTTTAAAACTATATTCTTTAAATTTATCAACAAAACTCATAATTTTCTCCGTGCTTAAATTTTACTATATTGCAAGTTTGTTGTCAATATGCAATTTTTTAAAAAACTTAAAATTATGGCTTTATTTTTAGAATTTCAACTTTTTAAAATTTCAATTTTATAAAAATTAAAACGGTTTTAAACAAATTTAATAAATTTTATTTGTTTTGTTTAAAAAATTAAAAAAACCACATGATTGTGGTTTTTAATAAACAAAGAATTTAAAACAATTTTTATAAGTTGATTTTTTATAATGTTGTTAAAAAATCATAAAATTTTGTTGACGTGGTGTTAAGGTTTAAGTAAAAACATCTGCCAGTGTATTCGTTGTTATAAAATCTAACAACGTTAAAACCATACATATCTGGCAAAATTTGAATTAAAAGTTTTGAAAATGGCATTTCAGCAAAAGATTGCTCTTCGTTAAACCTAAACTCAATCCAGTAACCTTTTTTCATGGATTCAATAGTTAGTTTGTGAATTGAAACACCAAAGGCTGGCGAAAAATATGATTTGTCGGTTAATTGCTTTAAAGGTTCTTCCAAAATTTGTTTGTCCACAATTTTTGGAACACCATTAACGTATAAAGCAATTTCGTTACAATTAAAAAAATAATCTGATAGTTGTTGTTCCATTTGTTACTCCTTAAAAACTTGCTTTGTTATGTTAAATTTGAAAAAAATTATATTATAAACTAAGTGATGTTAAAATTTAAACAAGTTAAATTTTAATGTTTGCTTATGCAAACCACACAATAAATTGTGCCACCACAGTTTGAATAAACATCAGTTGTATGCAAATATCACTTTCAGTGCTGCTTGCCTACAACTTCCGATAATATAAACTAAGTGATGTTAAAATTTAAACAAGTTAAATTTTAATGTTTGCTTATGCAAACCACACAATAAATTGTGCCACCACAGTTTGAATAAACATCAGTTGTATGCAAATATCACTTTCAGTGCTGCTTGCCTACAACTTCCGATAATATAAAATAATTCTATCATAAAATTTGTTTATAGTTTAACAAAATTAAAAATGTTTTGTTAGTTTTATCACTTTTTTTAAAAAACAAAAGTTAATGTGGCAAGTGTGACAAAGGTATATTTGAAATGATTTGTGTTAAAATAATTTATAAATTAAAATTTTTAATTAAAAAATCGTTTTCAAAAAAATCACTTAAAAAATCATTTTTTTAAGTTAAATTTTATTAAATTCAAAAATAAAAAAGCAATAAAAAGTTTTGCATTTATAACTTTTATTTGATATAATACAATTAGCATTAATAAAATTATTATATTATTTTATCTATAAGATTAGAAAAAATTAATTTTCAAGGTTAAAATTTTAATGAGTAAAACTAAAAAAACCTTAATGTTTACAAGTGCAATATTAATGATTGTTTCCGGAATTGTTACCGGTGTTTTGTGTTGCTTGTTAATTTTTTCTGCTGCAAATTTTGAAAAACTTGTTTTAAAACTTTCAAACGCAGATGCTAGCAACTATGATCAAGTTCAAAAAATTGTTCAAATCATTGTTTCTTTTGTAACGGCTGGCAGTGTGGTTGGAATTGTGTTTGGAGGAATTAGCATTAAGTTTTGCCTATATTCTCCAATTGAATTTTATCAAAAGAAAAGTGTTGTTTTAACAGTTGCAATAATTTGCACAATTGTTGTTAATGTAATTGTTGGTGCATTATATATTTTGGCTACAACGTGGCCAGATGAAAACTTAAAGTTTGAAGATGATGTCGAAAACAAAAAAGAAGTTAATGTTGACAAACTAATGGAAAAACTTGAAAAACTTAATGAAATGAAAAAACAAAATTTGATTAATGATGAAGAGTTTGAAAAGTTAAAACATGACATTTTGAAAGGTACTCCACTTGAAGAAAAAAGCAAGTAACAAAAAACTTGCTTTTTATTTTAATCCAAACATATTATTTGCAGGAGATATGTATGAAAAGAAGAAAAACATTGTTAATTTGGGCAAGTGTTATAAACTTTGTTGCAACATTATTTTTTATTTATAGTGCTGTAATTTTAATTAATAATGTTGATGGTTTTGCCGACCAAATGAAACAAATGTTAATTGAAATGTATGGCGACACAAATTTAGCCATTGAATATTTAAATATGTGTGGGCAATATTTTATTATTTCAGCAGTTGTTAATGCAGTGTTTGGGGGTATTTATTTGTGGTTTGCATTAATGAGAGAAAAAACTTTTTTCAAAAACAAAATTTGGTTAACAGTTACAGCAATTATTAATGTGTTTTTAGGAATGGGGCTTATTAGTTTAATTTTGGTTTTAATTGTTATTTTAACAGTTAAATCTCAACAATCTTTTGAGTTTGAAACCATAACACCACAAAACACACAAGTGGGGTTAAGTTCAAATTCGGAAGAACTTAAAGAACAATTAAAAATTAGAAACATGGCAGAAAAAATTGAACTTATTAAACACCTAAAACAAGAAGGTAGCATAACCGAAGCGGAATATAACAAATTGCTAGATGAAATAATCAGTGAAGGTGTTAAAGAAGAATAATTATGAAATTTTGCAAAATCACATTTGTTTTGGTGTAGTTTAAAAATTTAACAACATAAATTAGTTAAACATAAAAATTTAAAACATAAAATTTGATTGCAAAACAAAAAAGCCACAATTAAGTGGCTTTTTTATTGTTTTATTATTTTTTTCCGCCAGAGTTTTGTTCGCTATTTACAAAGTTAAAATATGCTTTGTTTAAATCAACACCATTTTGCACGGCATATTGCATAATTATTGCGCGATTTTTTTCGTTAGCAACTGGGTCCTGTGAGAAGATTGATGCTGTTAACAAATTAACATAGGAGTCCGACCTTGGGGTGCTGCTATTTGTGTTTAGGTTATAATTTGTTCCTTTATGACTTGAAGCAACTTGCATAATTCCAGTTTTTCTTTCAATTTGGTTTAATAAACTATCGCTTCTTCCAACATAAGAAAGCAAAATTGTGTACATGCTTCTAACCTCTTCATCATCGTGGCCTTGAACAGTTTTAATGTTTTTAATAAAATTTTCAACGGTTCTAAATTCTTCATCTTCTTTTTCAATTTGTTGTTTTGTTGGATGTAAAACATCGGTGTTAACGTTTTTTGCAATATCATTAACAATAAATTGAATTTGTGGTTCAGTAAAGCCAAATTCCATAAGAGTGTCCAAAGCATCGGCAGATGTTGTGTTTATTTTCTTTGCAATTGCTTCTTGTTCATCGTGGCTTAGTTTCGAAATTTTACTACCCAATTTTTCTTCACATTGTTCTCCAACAGTTTCACGTAATTCTTTAATTGAACACAACACATCTTGCCATGCTTCTGTAATAATTTTTTCATCAATATTTTTAGTTTCTCTTTCTTCAAGAAGAGAAGTGTAAATATCATGTTGACTTTCAATTTGTTGCCAAATTTCCATTGCTTTTTTGTTCTTGCAAATTTCTTTTAAAATAATTGTGTATGCATGAAGATTGTCAACAGCACTTGCATATTTATCAACAGTTTGCAAAAACTTTGTTGCTTTAAGTGTTGTTTGTTCAGTAGCATACGCCATTTTTTCAAGTTTCATTCTGTTTTTTAAATCCATAAAAAACCTCCAAATAGGTTTAAATCTATTATTAATTAGTATATCATAAAAACAAAAACTGTCAACGTTTAATTAATTTTATGGTGTAACAACAAAAAAATCAAATATTTGGTTATTTTGCTCATTGTAAATATTTTTTATTGTGGTAAAATGGTAATAGAAAGAAGAAGGGGAAAGATTATGAATTATTCAAACACATTAATGTATAACACCTTAGAACAAATGGCAAAAAGGTTTTCACCTAATGCACAAATTGATGCAAATTATGGCGTTAAAGATGTTTTGTTCTTTATTTTGGATACAACCCATGATGTTGACAGAA
Source organism: uncultured Clostridia bacterium (assembly GCA_944380265.1). Taxonomy (GTDB): domain Bacteria; phylum Bacillota; class Clostridia; order Christensenellales; family UBA1242; genus UBA6345. Next base: position 143,265 of record CALWGY010000003.1, read on the forward strand.
TGATGTTACTTGCACATTTTACAAGAAAAGCATTAAGTGAGTCTAACGGTGTTAAACCAGAAGAAGTTAAACTTGAACAAATTATGGTGGAAGTTAGAAAAGCTGTTAGAACTTTTGACGCACACCCATCAGGATATTTTGGTTTGCAAGGAATTTTGAAATGCCGTGCAGTTTATAAAGATATTAAGTCTGGCATTTTTCAAGAATCCAAAGCTGAAAAAGGATATAAAAGCGAATCAGATTACAACACAAAGGAAGTTCCTGTTGAATATTCTAAATTAGATATTAAAACAGCCGCAGTAATAGAAAATTCAATGCCTCACTTAATGGAAGGAAAAGGAACTTTTGTTTCTAAAATTGAAGGACAAGGCCAAGGGAAATAAAAAATTACACAACTAACAAAAACTGAGTGCTTTTTGTGCTCAGTTTTTTGTTTGTTTTCAAAATTTATTGTGATATTATAATCTATGTGGCGTTAAAATTTTACTAACATAAAATTTTAATAAATTCTTCCGAATTTTTTTGTGCTTTCGCACAAACGCCACAGATTGGATTAACATCAGTTTTGCTTGCAAATGCCTAACGGCGCTTGCAGACAAAACTTCCGTTAATATAATCTATGTGTTGCCATTTTTCATACTAACATAAAATTTTAATAAATTCTTCCGAATTTTTTTGTGCTTTCGCACAAACGCCACAGATTGAATTAACATCAGTTTTGCTTGCAAATGCCTAACGGCGCTTGCAGACAAAACTTCCGTTAATAT
>CALWGY010000004.1 GCA_944380265.1 uncultured Clostridia bacterium
AACGAACTGGAAATAGAGGTAGCTGCCAGTTTTCCATTAACAAAAAATCTGTAACTGATAGGTTACAGATTTTTTTTCTTCCTTCATCTCTTTACTTCGTTTTTTACTAATCTTCTTTTGTTGTTTAAACATTTTTTTGTTTAACTAATCAAAATAAATTGTATAATAAAATTTAACAAATTGCCTTTATTAAGGCTTTTTTAATGGTTTTGTTTAATGTTTAAATGTTGAATATTGAAAATTCATGTAAAAAGTGTTACAATTAATTTGTTATGAAAAACATTGAATTTTTAAACCAACTTAATATGATTGCTAGAAGAGATGTTGAAAAAAAATATCATTCAGACTTTGTTGTTGTTGATATGGGAATTTATGATGTTGAAGGAGCAAAGGTTGGACTTATAGTTTATCAAAATAAAAAACATAATAATTATGAAGCCAGAGCTTATGCTGAATATAACGGTGGAATTGCAGAATGTGGAATGGTTAATTTTAGTTTGTCAAAAAAAATAAACAAAAATGATTGGGATGATAATGGCGAACTTGAAACACTTTATGTTTTTCCTCATTTTAGAAACAACAAAATGCCATCTTCTAAGCGAACACAAGAGCAAATAAATCCACACATTGGAACATTTTTGTTGTCTTACGCAGAAAATATGATTACGAATGGTGCTAAATTTAATACTGTGATTTTAAATAGAAAACTTTATGATTATGAAGTTGAAACAGAGAAAAAAGTTTTAAATAAAAACAAATATTTTTATGAAAAGCAAGGTTATGTTTATAGGTCTGATGAAAGGTATATTGGTGATAAGCATATTGAACCTTACATTAAATATTTTTTAAAAACAAACGGTGTTTATGATGCACGAGAAATTCAAAATGAACAATTTGAGAATAAAAAAGAAACATTAGTTGCACAATTTTCAAAATTAAAATTTGAGCAAGAATTATTTAAACATAATGTAATTAATATATTACAATTAAAGTCGCAGAATGGTAAAATTTTTGTTTTGGTTGAACAAAAAGGCAATAAAAAAGGCAATTATGATGTTTTATGTTATGAAGCAAAAACCATTTTATCAAAAGTTTTATCATTAAAATGTGTTGGGAAAATGACCTTTACAAAAGGAACCCAAAATTATAAAGACGATAATAGAATTATTAGTGCAACATTTTCAAGTTTAAAAAGCAAAAAAACAATTGGCGAAATTCTTTTAAATTATTGTCAAGATAGGTTGTTTGCTTTTGGTGTGAATGCGGTTGGCATTGATTATGATGTTGCAAACTCAATTTTAGAAAATAACAACAATTATAAATGTTTGTTAAGTGGCGATTTTGTATTTAATTATAATAATTCAAATTCACAAATTAAACGAGTTTGTCCAATAAAATTTGTTGCGGAAGATAAAGCAAAGAAATAGGTATATATTTCTTTGTTTTTTATTAGGTTTGAAAAAATATATTAAATTAAAAAAAATTGGTTGTTTTTAACATTGAAAACCACAAAATTAAATGTTAATATTAAATTGTTATGAAGAATATTGATTTTTTAAATGAACTTAATAGTTTAGCTCAAAATAGATTACAATCCAAACCAACGGCAAAATTAATTGATTTGGGAATTTTTAATGTTGAAGGCAAAAATGTTGGTGTTGCAATTTATGAAAGAACACGAACTGGCTCAATTTATGAAATATATGCCTTTGTTGAACAAAATGAACATCTTGTTGAAAGTGGACATGTAACACTTGGTTTAGTTGAAAATTTGTATGATGATGACTGGGATGAAAATGGTGAAGTGGATTATCTTTATGTTAAAAAAGAATTTAGAAACAGTAAAATGCCATCATCAAAAAACACTGGCGAAAATTTGCATATAGGTTCTTTTTTATTAAATTTTGCCGAAAACATTATTCATAATGGAGCAAAATTTAATAGTGTTATTTTGTATAGGCAAACCTATGATTTAGAAGTTGAAGATGTTAGAACAACAAAAAATCAGAATTTCCATTTTTATCATAAACATGGATATCAATTTAATGATAATAATAAACACAAAATAAATGGGGGTTTGGAACCATACATAAAACATATTTGTTATGGAAAGAACATTATTGATGTTAGAGATATGATGTATGGAAGTGAAAAATCAGACAAACTAAGCTTAATGTCCAGATACATTTTGCATAAATTTGAAAAAGAAAATGTTGTTAATTTAGTAATGTTAACGCCAGAAGAAAACAAAACATATGTTTTAGTTGAGCAAAAAGGAGAAAGACAAGGTGAGCATGTTGTTACATGCTATAAAGATTACACAAAACCAAATTCTTCCCCTCATATGCAAAAAATTGCTGGAATATCATATTTTAAAGGAAGTGGTGACCCGCAAGTTGAAAATAGAATTTTTAACTTTAAATGTTTAACAACAAAAGATGAAAAACTTGTTGGAAACTTGCTTTTAGATTATTGTCAAAACAGATTATTTTCATATGGAACAAATGTTGTTGCTGTTGATTATGATATAATTAAAAAACTTTATGGAGAAAATCCTGATTATAAACTTATTAATTCAAGCGGGGCATTAATAAAACAAATTAATGAAAATGCAAAATTTAAAAGAGTTTGCCCAATAAAATTTGTTGTTGAAAAAACAAAGGTGTAATTTACCTTTGTTTTTTTGTTTTAGATGCAGTTTTTTATGCTGAAAAACTTAAAATGCAGTCATTTTTAGGATGTGGTTATAATATGTGGTTTAAATTAAGTGTTAGTTAGTTTTGTTTTATAATTTTTTTTAAAATCACTATTGATATTGTTCTTTATTTAGTATATACTAAACATATAAAAAAACCAACAAATTATGGTAAGTTTTGCGGCTTTTGCCATATATTGACAAAAATGCGTGAAAATGCTATAATTTGTATAATAAAAATATGTGCTTTAAAATGTTACCTAAAAATTAGGGAGAAAAAAGTATGAAAAAGTTTTTAATTTATTTAGTAGTTATTTTGGTTGCTGTAAGTGTTGGATTTACAGTTTTTTATCTAGTGAAAGATGACGAAACAATTTCCATAACAACTTCTAGCATTTATATGCGTGAAGGTGATGTTATTGACGATTTGGGAATTGTTTATGAAAACAGAAAAACATTCTCAGACTACGAAGTTTTTTCAAGTAACGATGGAATTGCTACATACGACAAAGAAAAAGGAACTTTAACAGCAGTTTCTGGTGGTATTGCAACAATAACTTTTAGAACTGATAATGTTAAGTTTAGAAACCTTTCTTGTCAAGTTTATGTTGGTGATGGAAGCATAACAAGCCCATATTACATTCAAACCGCAGATGATCTAAGAGAAATTGGTGCTAAAAATGCAGATGGAACCGAAACACAGTTTGGCTTGGATAAATGCTATAAACTTGTAAACAACATTAACCTTGCTGATGGATATTCTTCAACAGGTTATTGGGTTCCAATTGGAACAGGTTCAGGCGATGGATTCACAGGAAGCTTTGATGGAAACGGTTACACAATTAGCAACGTTAATGTTAACAAACAAGCATTCATTGAAGCAATTGACCAAATTGAAGGTTACAACGAACCATTTGCTGAAATTAGAACATACACAAATGCTGGTGTTTTTGGAAAAATTGGACCAAATGGCAGAGTTGTTAACTTAAAACTAGAAAACATTAACATTTCTGGTGATTATAGTAATGCTTCAATACTTGGAAATGTTGGTGTTGTTGCAGGCGAAAACTATGGAACAATTGAACGTGTTGAAGTTGTTTCTGGTTATGTTGATGTTGTTGGAACAAACAATGTTGGCGGAATTACCGGAACAAATGTTAGCTCAGAAGCAACAATCACAATTCCAAATGAATCTGGCACAGGTGTTACACACGAATATGTTAGATTCACAGCAAGAGTTGATAGAACAATTGCTAATGTTCAATTAGGAATTAGTAAAGATTACACAACTGGCACAATAACTGGTGCAACTAAAAATGTTGGTGGTCTTGTTGGAACAAACCATGGTGGCACAATTATTTATTCATATTCAAAAGGTGAAGCTCACTTAAATTCTGAAGCATCAAATTATGGTGGAATTGTTGGTTACAACGCATATGTTAACTTTTTAACAAAAAATGATAGTTATTTGTATGAATACAGTGGTGCACATGTTAAAGATTGCTATACTTTAATGAAATTAAGAAAAGTTAATGCAATTAACGATGGCACAAACATTGGTGGTGTTATTGGATTCAACCAAGATAGAGTTGCACTAGACCTTGATGCAAATGGCATTGAAGGTGTTGAAAGCGCTGGTTTTGTTAACAAAGTTATTGGTAACTATTATTTAACAGAAAACTTGAATTATGTTGAGCAAGGTTCTGTTGTTAACCCAGATGAAGAAGAAATCGTAGAACAAAAAACATATATTGGTTGTGGAAAATATGAAAATGACAACAAAGTTCAACCATATCCAGACACACAATATATCATTCAAGGCAAAAATTCTAATGAATTAAAAATGCAATACACTTATCAATCTCATGAAGAAGTTGATAAAGTTAAAAACGAAGATACAGGCGAATATGACACAATAACCGTTGTTGTTCCTTGGAAGTTTGATTCAATTTGGTATTTCAGTGAAAACTTAAACGATGGATATCCAACTTTAAGTTTTGCAAATTTGGAAGTTTCAGATGACATTTTTGATATTTCAGATGGCACAACAATTGACACTGTTAAAGATTTGGCAGAAATGAAACTTGATGGACATTACATCATTACAAGCGACATTCATTTTGGTGAAAATGATGTTTGGACCCCAATTGGAACAATTAACAAACCATTTATTGGAAGTTTAAAAGCAGGTGCATACATTCAAGGTGGCGTTAAACAATATTACAAAATTTATGATATTAAAACATCATTATCTAGAAATTTAGAAGAAATTGACCGTGAAGAACTAGAATATGCAGGACTATTTGGTGTAACAAATGGAAGTGCTAGTGGATTTATTGAAAACATAACACTTGTTAACCCATTGTTTGCAAATGGTAAAATTGTTGGTGGAATTGTTGCAACAAACGGTTATGTTACAGCAGTTAAAGGAGTTGCAACAACATTTACTGGTTTAACAGTTGAAAATTGCCAAATTGTTGGTGGAACACTTCGTGCAACACACAAAGTTGGTTCAATTGTTGGTGACAACTTAGGAACAGTTAAAACAAGTGCTGCTGTTGATCAAAGAGATGATGATTATAATGAAGTTAGCCGTGTTAATGTTATGCTTTATGGCGGCTCAGAAGGTTATGCAGGTGGAATTGTTGGTTACAACCACAACAAAGGTGTTGTAACAGGAAGCAGATTTGCAGAAAATTCAACTGTTGTTGCTTCATCTGGCACAGGAATGAACTTTAATGTTTACGTTGGTGGAATTGCTGGTGTTAACGATGGAACAATAACAAATTGTGCAGTAACAAGCAACCAAGGTGTTTCAATTCAAGGATTGAAAGGTTATGCAGGCGGAATTGCTGGTTCAAACAGATCTGAAATTTCAAATTCTATTGTTTCAACTGCAATTAATAGTCCTACTTCAAACGACCAAACTTATGCAGGTGGAATTGCTGGTTCGGTTGTTGAAAAATCTAAAATTACAAATGTTTTAGTAACAGAAACATCAGTTAAAGGTTATTATGCAGGTGGAATTGCTGGTTATATTAACTATTCAACACCTGATGGATACAAATATAATTTAACAGTTGATAAAAATTATAATTACACATTAACTGATAAAGATGTTGACACCGCAAGCATTATTGCAATTGATGATAAAACAAACATCGAAGGAAAATATGCTGGTGGCTTTGCAGCAGTTATGGATAATGGTATTATTAGAAACAGCTATACTCGTGCAAATTTAAGTGGAATTGACAAAAACAGCATTAAAGCAGGTTTTGTTGTTGACCTAAACTTAAATAAAAACACAAAAGATGTTGCAATTATTATTAACTGCTACAACACATGTTCTTTTGAAAAAGGAAATGGTAAAAACTACTCTGTTTCCTCAAAAGAAATTTTGCAAGACCCAATTTTTGACTTTAATGTAGATGCATTAAAACGAAACGCTGGTTATTGCTTTAACTATGCATACATTAACAATCAAGATGGAGTTACAAATCCAACAAACAAAGATTGGCTTGTAAACTTCTTTGATAAAGACAAATCTGGAACAAGTATTGAAAACTTGATGGGAACCAGCCCACAACACTTAACCGATAGAGGATTTAGCACCGATTATTGGAAATTTAATGATGGAGCACTTCCAACATTAAAGAGCACTGATACATTAAAAAACAGCTTACAAGATATTTTTGATAGAGTTCACACAATTTCGTTCCCATCAAATGTTAGAGTAACAAGAAATGGCATAGAAATTGCAAGTGGTTCAAAAGTAACAAAGGGAGATGTGTTAGTTATTACTTGTGAAACAACTGAAAAATATTCAGTTGACGTGTTCACAGTTAATGGCTTAGCAATTGAAAGTGGTGCAAAATTTACTGTTGGCGATGAAAATGTTAACATTGTTTACACAGAAAAATTAACCCATTACGATGTTGAAATTGTTGGAAGCGAAAACGGAACAGTTAGTGTTGGTGCTGGCTATATTAAAGAAAACGAAGAAGTAACAATTCAAATAACACCAAATCCTAATTTTGTTGTTGACACAGTTAAAGTAATAAAAGAAAATGGCGAAGAAGTTGAAGTTTTGGAAGGCTACAAATTTATAATGCCAAGTTGCAAAGTTAAAATTGAAGTAACATTCAAACAAACTTATGCACTAAACATTCCTGAAAATGTTACAATTTCCAAAAACGATACTCCATTAAATTCAGGTGAAAGAGTTGTGGCTGGTGATGAACTAACAATTAATGTTACTCCTCCACAAGATCATATTCTATCTAGTTTAGAAGTTAAAACACTTAGTGGACAAACAGTTGAACTTTTGGAAGGAAACAAATTTGTTATGCCTAGTGAAGATGTTCAAATTTTGGTAACATTCAAACGTTATGGAACAATCGCAAAAGCATCAAACATTAAAGCATTTGTTAACAATGTAGAAGTTACCGAAGACCAAAAGGTTTTGGAAGGTGACACTGTTAAACTTGAAATAACACCAGAAACAAACTATGTTGTTGACCTAATTTCAGTTAGCACAACATCTGGACAATCTGTAACAGTTACAAACAATGAATTTGTTATGCCTAATGAAGATGTTACAATTAATGTAACTTACAAACAAACTTATGCATTAACAATTCCTAAAAATGTTACTATTAAACTTGGAGATAAAACATTAACAAGTGAAGACAGAGTTGTTGAAGGCAATGTTTTAACCATAACCTTCACTGCAAGCGATGGTTACACAGTAACATCAGTTACTGTTAACGGATATCCAATTGAAAATGGTGGAACTTTTACTGTTGGAAAAGAAGATGTTGTAATTGTTTTAAATGAAGAAGAATTACCAACCGAACCTGAACTAACAGAATAAGTGATAATAAAAAAATTACCAAACAAAAAAAGACTAACGAAATGTTAGTCTTTTTTTGATGTTAAAAGTGATGTAAAAAAAGAAAAAATAAAAACGAAAAAACCATTAAAAATTAAAACCAGCTTAAATGAAAAAGTAATTAAAAAAAATAAAAGAAATAATTTAAAAAATATATAAAACCAAGAAAAACCTATTCCATTCGTGTTAGTTTTGCGGGCATAAAAAAAGCAGTTAATTAAAACTGCTTTTTATTGCCTAAAACACTTTGTTTATAACAAAATTAACAACTAGTTATAAACACTCTGAAGAATTAAGTTTTTAAATTGTAATATATATAAAACTATTCTTGAACTGCTTGGTTGCCTTCTTTTAGAACTTTTTCATATTCTTCTAAAACGGCTTTGTTTAATGCTTCACGAGTTGGAGTATTTAGTGGATGAGCAACATCTTTGTATTGTCCATCAGGAGTTTTGCGGCTAGGCATTGCAACAAAATTTCCTTGATTACCTTCTAAAACTTTGATGTCGTGAATAACAAAGCAATCATCAATAACAATTGAAGCAACTGCTTTTAGTTTACTTTCACTTTTGTTAATTAAGCGAATACGAATGTCATTAATTTTCAATTTTGTGTACCATCCTTTATGTTATTGTTACTATTTTATCAATAATTATTAATTAACACAACTTTTTTTATAATGTTTTCATATATAATTTTATGAGAAAAAGTAAAAAAAATAATGGAAACAGAGTGTTTTTTATTGGTGTTGGCGGAATTAGCATGAGTGCTTTGGCAAAACTTACAAAACATGGTGGAAATGTTGTTGCAGGAAGTGATGCTCAAAACAGCCACATAGTTGAAAGTTTGAAAACACAGTTTAAAGTTTTTGTTGGTCATAACGAGAAAAACATAAAAGCATTTAAACCAAACTTGGTGGTTTACAGTGGTGCAATAAACACAAACAATGTTGAACTTAAATATGCAATTGAACATAACATTCCAACCATGGAAAGGTCCAAGTTTTTGGGATTTATGTGCAAAAATTATAAAAATGTTATTGCAATTTCAGGCACGCATGGAAAAACCACAACAACAGCCATGATAACCGAAATTTTTTTGAAATCAGGACTAAACCCAACAGCACACATTGGTGGAGAAGTTAAAAACTTGGATGGCAATTTGGTGCTGGGTGGCACAGATTTTTTTATTACGGAAGCGTGTGAATACAAAAAAAGTTTTGAGCAAATTTTCAGCACTTTGGGTGTGGTTACAAACATTGAATGCGACCATATGGATTGCTATTTTAACATTGAAGATTTAAAAAATTCGTTTGCAAAATTTTTAAATCAAGCCAAGTGTTGTTTAGTTAACAATTCTTGTGATGTGATTAGTAACATTAAAACAAAAAAAATTTTCACGTTTGGAAAAAACGGTAATTTTAGGGCGGAAAATTTAAAAAACAAAAATGGTTGTTACAGTTTTGATTGCTATTTTAATAACGATTATTTAGCAAATTTTAAACTTAATGTTATGGGAAAATATAATGTGCAAAATGCATTAATAGCAATTGGTGTGGCAAAAATTTTTGGCATTTCAACAAACGTTATTTATGATGCATTAATTGGATTTAATGGTGTTAAAAGGCGAAATGAGAATTTAGGAAAAGTTAATGGAACAGTTGTTTTTGCCGATTATTGCCACCACCCAACAGAAATTGTGGATTCAATTGAAAATTTTTCTAAAATTTATAAAAAAATTTTGTGTGTTTTTCAGCCACACACATATTCAAGAACAAAAACTCTTATAAATGATTTTGTTGTGGCGTTTAAAAAAACTAAAAAACTGATTATTTTTAAAACATATGCTGCACGTGAAGAATATGTTTTAGAAGGAAGCGAAACGGAACTGTTTAAAAGGGTTAAACACAAAAATAAGCAACTAATTTTGGATGAAAACAATTTGATTTCGGAAATAAAAAATCAAGCACAAAATTTTGATTGCATATTAATTTTGGGTGCAGGAGATATGTACGATATTGCTAAAAGCAATTTAAAATTTGATTAAATTTTCACTAAATTTATTGGCATTTTATTATTTAAAATTTAAAAATTTATGTTGACACAATTAATATTTATATATATAATAGTAGAGCGAATAAATTTAGAGGTAAGAAAGTCATGAAAGAAAACATTCATCCAAATTATCATGAAGTAGAAGTTGTTTGTGCTTGCGGTGAAAAATTTAAAACTAGATCTACTTACAATGGTAATGTTGTTAAAATTGATATTTGCAGCAAATGCCATCCATATTACACAGGAAAATCAAAAGTAGTTGACACCGCTGGTAGAGTTGAAAAATTCAAGAAACGTTACAACTTAAACTAATTTGTAAGGAGAAAAAGTATAGGCACTTTGCCTATATTTTTTATGCTTAAATGGAATTAAAAACAGTAAAAAAACAATTTAATGAAATTCTAAAAAATAGTGGTGTTTGTGATGCGGAAAACAATGTTAACAAAATTTTAATGCATGTTTTAAACATTAACAAAGCAACATTGTTAATAACAAATTATATTAGTTCTAAAAATTTTAAAAAAGCAAAAAAACTTGTGTTAAAGCGAGCAAAGCATTTTCCGCTTCAATATTTGTTAAAACAGGTTCAGTTTTGTGGTAACACAATTTTTGTGAACAAAAATGTGTTAATTCCCAGAAACGAAACCGAGCAACTTTGCGAAATGGTTTTTAAAACCGCAGAAAACAAAACAGTGCTAGATTTGTGCTGTGGCAGTGGTTGTTTGGGGCTTGGAATAAAACGAAATGCAAATGCAGATGTAACACTTAGTGATGTTTCAAACAAAGCACTTAGGGTTGCAAAAAAGAACGCCAAACTTAATGGTTTGGAAGTTAAATTTGTTAAAAGCAATTTGTTTGAAAACATTTCAGGGAAGTTTGACATTATTGTTTCAAACCCACCATACATTAAAACTGATGACTTAAAAAATTTGCAAGTTGAGGTTGGTTTTGAGCCAGTGCTTGCACTTGATGGGCATGATGATGGTTTGTTTTTTTACAAAAAAATTATTGATGAAGCACAAAAGTTTTTGAATGATTTTGGTGAAATTTACTTTGAAATTGGTTTGGGACAAGACAAAACAATTACAAAACTATTGTCAAAACATTTTGACTGTATTAAAATAATTAAAGATTATTACAACAAAAATAGATTTATTTATGCAAAATTAAAGGAAAAGGTATGTTAGATAAATTAAGGGCTTACAAAGTTAGATATGATGAACTACAAAAAGAAATTGTTAAACCAGAAGTTATTTCTGACAACAAAAAATATAAAAAGTTAAGCCAAGAATATACGCAAATAACTCCAATTGTGGAACTATATGAAGATTACAGTAAAACCATTAACGACATTAAGCTTGCAGAAGAACTTGTTAAATCTGAAACTGATGCCGAAATGGTTAAGCTTTTGCATGAAGAAATTTATGAAAACAAAGATAAACTTGAAAAATTAACAGAACAAGCAAAAATTTTGTTGTTGCCTGTTGATGAAAATGATGATAAAAACGTTATTATGGAAATTAGAGCAGGCGCTGGCGGAGAAGAAGCAAGTTTGTTTGGCATGGTGCTTTTTAGAATGTACACTCGTTATGCCGAACGTAATCGTTGGCGTGTGGAAGTTATTGACTTAAACGAAACTGAACTTGGTGGAATTAAGGAAGTAAGTTTTTTAATTAAAGGAAATGGCGCATACAAAAAGTTAAAATTTGAAAGCGGCGTTCATCGTGTTCAACGTGTTCCAGAAACAGAAAGTCAGGGCAGAATTCACACATCAACAGCCACAGTTGCAGTGCTTCCAGAACAAGAAGATGTTGACATTGAAATTGATGAAAAAGATTTGAAAATTGACACATACCGCAGTTCTGGCGCTGGCGGACAACATGTTAACAAAACAGAAAGTGCAATAAGAATTACGCACTTGCCAACAGGAATTGTTGTTTCTTGCCAAGATGAAAGAAGCCAAATTAAAAATAAAGACCGTGCAATGAGCATTTTAAAAAGCAAGTTATATGATTTTTATAGAACACAAGCAGATGAAGAATATGCACAAAACAGGCGCACTCAGGTTGGCACGGGCGACAGAAGCGAACGCATTAGAACATATAACTATCCACAAGGAAGGCTTACTGACCACAGAATTAACTACACCGTTTACAACCTAGATGCATTTTTAGACGGTGACATTGAAGATTTAATTGATAATTTAATTTTGGCAGATCAAAAAGCAAAATTAGAGCAATCAAACATTTAAAAAAACCACCACAACAGTTAACTAAAATTTTGTTGTGGTTTTTTTTGTTTTAAACTAAAAAACAATTGTGAGTGAGTTACTTATTTTAAGCCCATAAACTTGCAAAAACAAAATAATTAATATAAAATTAAAACTAGGTAAACAAAATGGAAATTAAGGAACAGTTAACAAATTTAATTGAAAAAAATAAGGCAAAAATTAAGTTTGCTTCTTTTTCCGATGAAACAATTGTGCTTGCTCACAATTTGCTTAATGATAAGTGTTCAAACCCAGAACTTTTCATAACCGAAGGCATGTGGGCAATTCCAAAAATAATATTTAACAAATGTGAAGTTGTTGCTTTCATTTTTAATCCAAATTGCATTAAAAGCGAAAGCGGACTGAATGCAGTTAAGCATTTTGTTGGAAAAACCAATGTTTTTGTGATTTCGGACAAAGTTTTAAACAGATTAACAAAACGCAACGATGATAATGGCATTTATTGCATTGTTAAATTACCAACTTACAACTACAAAAAAATTTTAAGCAAAACAAACAGCATTGTTTGTGTTTTAGATGGCATTGAAAAACCAGGAAACATTGGAACAATTTTGCGAACTTGCGATGCCACACAAATAGACATGGTTATGATTGTTAACAAAAGGGCAAAAGTAACAAACACACTTTGTGTTAAGGGCAGTATGGGCGGAATTTTTAATGTTCCAATTAAGCAATATGCCAGTGTTAAGGATTGTTGGCGAGAGTTAAACAATTTTGGTTACACCATTTATCTTGCTGATACTCGTGCCGAAACAGATTATTTTAAGTTTAACTACGCACAAAAAACTGCACTTGTTATGGGCAGTGAACGATATGGTATTAGTAAGGATTGGTATGAAACCCCTCACACTCTTTTAAAACTTAAAATGCTTGGTCAATGCGACAGTTTAAATGTGGGTGTTGCAACCAGCGTATTACTTTATGACATTAAAATGAAACAATTAGGAGAATAATATGAAAAACATAATTTTAACAGGTGACCGCCCAACAGGAAGGTTGCACATTGGGCATTATGTTGGCAGTTTAAAAAACAGAGTTAAAATGCAAAATGAAGGAAATTTTGACACAATGTATGTTATGATTGCCGATGCTCAGGCTTTGGGCGATAACCACGATAACATTCAAAAAATTAGAGATAACATAATTGAAGTTGCAATTGATTATTTATCTTGTGGGCTAGACCCAAACAAAGTAACATTGTTTATTCAAAGTGAAGTTTCGGAACTTACTGAACTAACATTTTATTACATGAATTTGGTAACTTTAAGCCGACTTACCCGAAACCCAACTGTTAAGGAAGAAATTAAACTTAGAAATTTTGAAAAAAGTTTGCCAGTTGGCTTTGTAACATATCCAATTAGCCAGGCAGCAGACATAACTGCGTTTGGTGCAAATTTGGTGCCAGTTGGAGAAGACCAACTTCCAATGATTGAACAAACCAGAGAAATTGTTAGAGCATTTAATTCGCTTTATGGCGAAACTTTGGTTGAACCAAAAGCAGTGCTTCCAGAAAACGAAATTTGCAAACGCTTGCCAGGAACAGATGGAAACGCAAAAATGGGAAAAAGTTTGGGTAACTGCATATATCTTGCTGATGATGAAAAAACAGTTAACACCAAAGTTATGGGAATGTACACCGACCCAAATCACATAAAAGTTTCTGACCCAGGACGAGTTGAAGGAAACGTTGTGTTTACTTATTTAGATGCGTTTTCAACACCAGAACAAATTAAAAAATATGCGCCAGAATATAATAGTTTAGAAGAAATTAAACAGCACTACAAACGCGGTGGACTTGGCGATGTTAAGGTTAAAAAATTGCTTATGAACATTTTAAACGAAATTTTGGCGCCAATCAGAGAAAAACGACACTACTACGAAAACCATAAAGATGAAGTGTATAACATTTTGTTTGCAGGAAGCGACAAAGCCAGAGTTAAAGCGCAAGAAACTTTGCAAAAAGTTAAAAAAGCAATGGGCATTAATTATAGAGATATTTTAGTGAAAAAATAAAATTAAAAATTAAAAATAAAAAAACAAAAAAGCACCACAACAAAATTTGTGCGTGCTTTTTTTGTTTTAGTTAAAACTGCCACAGCGGGAACAGCCACATCTTGAACTGCCGCAACCGCATGATGAGCAACTTGAATTGTTTCCATTAGACAAAGTTAAAAGCAGTAACAACAAAAAGTTTGTGTTATTGTTTAAGTCGGTGTTGGTGGCAGAAGCAAAAATTGAAAGCAACAAAACAAGTAACACATTATTTGAAAAATTCATTATTTCCCTCCATTTTACAAAATTTGATATTATTAACTAATATGTTGCAAGCATTTTTTTTGTTAAACTTGGCAAATTTATTATAAAATTTTATTGTTCAAAATTTTTTGTTAGGAGAAAACTAAAATGAAAAACTTAATTGTGCTTGAAAACAAACAAAAAGATGTTTTAAGTGAATATATGCCCAACGATGCAACTTTAAAAAAACTTGCCGATTTTTTTAGCATGTTTTCCGATTCAACAAGGGTTAAAATTATAACTGCTTTGTGCTTGGGCAAAATGTGTGTTAACGATTTGTCGGTTACATTAAACATTAATCAAACAACGGTTAGCCATCAATTAAAGTTTTTAAAAACATATGGCGCAGTTTCCAGTGAACGTGATGGAAAAATTATTTACTACTCAATTAAAAACGACACCATAAACGATGTTATGCTAAATGGGGTTAATTATTTGCTACAAGCGTAAAGAAAAATTGAAATTAACAAATTTTGTGCTATAATTATTTTATGAACAAATATATTGAAAGCATAAAACAACGTGTTAAAAATTTGCCAATGTCACCTGGCGTTTACATTATGCGTGATGAAAATGGCACAATAATTTACATTGGAAAGGCTAAACATTTAAAAAACAGAGTTAGCCAATATTTTTTGAACACTGTTAAGCAACAAAAAGTTCAACTTATGGCCGACAGTGTTAAAACTTTTGACTACATAATTTGCAATTCCGAACTTGAAGCATTAAATTTGGAAGCAAACTTAATTAAAAAACATCAGCCATTTTACAACATCTTGTTAAAAGACGGAAAGGCAAATCCATTTTTTAGAATTGATTTAAAGCAAGATTTTCCAACTGTTGAAATAACCAGAAAGTTAAAAAATGATGGAGCAAAATATTTTGGCCCATATTTTGGAAGTGTTAATGCAAGGGAACTAATGCAACTTATTAACACAACTTTTTCACTTAGAACTTGTCATCTTAATTTAAACAACGGAAAACAAGCAAAACGCGAATGCTTAAATTATCATTTGGGCTTGTGTTATGCTCCGTGCGTTGGAAAAATTAGCAAGGAAGATTACCGCAAGGAAATTGATAAGGTTATTGCATTTTTAAAAGGCGATGTTAGTTACGCAAAAAAGATATTGCAGCAAAAAATGGAAAGTTGTGCCGAAACGCAAAATTTTGAAAAAGCCATTGTTTACAGAAACAACTTAAAAACCATTGATGCACTAAATGCAAAATTAATAACCGAACTTAATCACTTTAACGATATTGATGTGTTTGGATTTTTCACAAATGGTGTGGCAAGTGTTATTTCTGTTTTGGTAGTTAGGGCAGGCAAAATTATGGGGCTTAACAACTTTTATGTGGTGGACCTAAGCAATGCAAAAGAAGAAGTGCTTGCAAACTTTGTTTCGCAGTACTATCCAAATTCTTCCACAGTGCCACAAGAAGTTGTGTTTCCGTGTGAACTTGGCGAAGTTGTTGAAAATTACTTAAATCAATTTTCAAAAACAAAAGTTAAGGTTGTGGTTCCTAAAATTGGAATTAGGAAAAAGTTGTTAACCATGGCGGAAGTTAATGCACAAGACTATTTGGAAAAGAACATTGAAAAAGAAAAATTAAACGAACTAAAAACCATTGGTGCTTGCAAACTTTTGCAACAAAGATTAAATTTGCCAGAACTGCCAGTTAGAATTGAAGGTTATGATATTTCAAACATAAGCGGAACAAACATGGTGGCAAGCATGGTGGTGTTTACTAACGGAAACCCAAACTATGCTCATTACAGAAAGTTTAAAATTAAAACTGTGGTTGGTAAAAACAACGACTTTGAAAGCATGAAGGAAGTTTTAACCAGAAGAATTAACGAACTTAAAGGCGACGATGTTAGTTTTAGTGTTAAACCAAACTTAATTTTAATTGATGGCGGAAAAGGTCAACTTAGTTTTGCATATTCTGTGTTAACGGAAAGCAATGTTAACATTCCAATGGTGTCGCTTGCAAAAAAAGAAGAAGAAATTTTTGTTCCACACAAAAGCGAACCAATTTTGCTTAGTAAAGATGACTATGCCTTAAAACTTTTGCAACGTGTTAGAGATGAAAGCCACCGATATGCCATAACTTTCCACAGAAATTTGCGTAATAAAAATGCGTTAGTAAGCGAACTAAGCAAAATAAAACTTATTGGCAAAAACAAGGAAATGGCACTTCTTAACCATTTTAGAGATATTAACAAAATTAAAAATGCAAGCGTGGAAGAACTTATGGAAGTAAATGGCATAAGCCAAAAACTTGCAACAAACATTTATGAATATTTTCATAAACCTGAAAGTTAAATTTTAAATTATTAACAAAAATAAAATCCTTTGAATAATTAAATTTAGAGGATTTTTTTATGTTTTTTAAATTAAAGAAAATTGTTAAAAATGGCAAGGTTCTAAAAAATGAACCGCTAAAAAATCACACAAGTTTTCGCATTGGCGGAAAGGCAAAGTTTGTTGTTATGCCAAGTAGTTTTGAAGAACTTATTAATTTGCTTATGTACTTAAACAAAAAAAATGTGAAGTATTATGTTTTAGGAAATGGCACAAATGTTTTGGCAAGCGATAATGGGTTTAAGGGTGTTGTAATAAAACTAACACTGTTAAACCAAATTAGGCTTTACAAAACCTATTTGCAAGTTTTTTGTGGCGCAAGTTTAAGTGCTGTGTGCTTGTTTTTAAAGCAGCACGATTTGGGTGGTTTTGAAGATGCTTTTGGCATTCCTGGAACAATTGGTGGTGCAGTTAAAATGAATGCCAGTGCATACAATTTTGAAACTGGAAAACTTGTTTTGGGTGTTCTTGCAATTATTGATGGCACTGTTAAATACTTAAACCATGATGAATGTGATTTTGGTTATAGGAAAAGTGCATTTAAAAATGCAATAATTTTAAGCGTTGACTTTGCTATAACAAAAGGTTGCAATGCAAAACGAATGGAAGAAGTTATTGCTTTGCGAAAAACCTTTCAACCCCTAAATTTGCCAAGTGCGGGCAGTGTGTTTAAAAGGGTAGATGGTGTGCCTGTTAGCAAAATGCTTGATGAGCTTGGCTATAAAGGAAAAAGTGTGGGTGGGGCAAAGGTTAGCGAAAAACATGCTGGTTTTATTGTTAATTTTAATAATGCAACAGAGCATGATGTTAAAAAATTAATTGCCGAAATTAAGGCAGAAGTTTATAAAACTAAGGGTATAATTTTGGAAGAAGAAATAAAATTTTTTTAATTTGTTTAGTTTTAACAATAATTGTAAATTTGTTTTTTGAACATTAAAACTATTTTGAAAAAAGGTTTATTGTGATATAATTATTTTTAAGAATAATTACATTTTAAAATGTAATAGTTTTTTGTGTTTTAACACTTAAAAGGAAATTTTATGAAGTTATTAGGAGATTATCACACTCACACAACTTTGTCTGATGGCCACAGTTTGTTGGAAGATAATGTTAAAAGTGCTGTTAACAAAGGCATTTTGCAACTTGCCATAACCGACCATTCGTTTTCACACATGGCTCATGGAATAACTAGAGAAAAATTTGAAGAACAAAAAAAAGAAATTAATGAACTAAAAAGCAAATATTCAAACATTCAAATTTTGCATGGTGTTGAAAGCAATTTAATGAGCCTTGAAGGCGATATTGATGTTAAGCAAAATGAGCGAGAAAATTTTGACATTTTGGTTGTAGGATATCATTACACATATAAGCCATTAAGTTTTAAAAACTTTTTTAATTTTTGGTTGCCAAGTGTTTTGCACATAACAACAAAAAAACGAGTTCAAAAAAACACAATGGCATACATTAATGCAATGCAAAAAAATGATATTGACATTTTGGCACACTTAAATTATGGAATTAAGGTTGACCCTGTTCAAATTGCAAAGGTTGCAAAAGAAAAGGAAGTTTACATTGAACTTAATGCAAAGCATTTGGGTTTTTCCGACAAACAACTGCTTGAAATGGTGGAAACAGGTGTTAAATTTATTATTGATTCCGATGCGCATTATTGCGAAAACATTGCAAAAAACAACATGGCATTTGCTGCCATTGAAAGGTTAAATATTCCTAAAACCCAAGTTGTTAACTTAAACGATTTTCCAAAATTTAAAAATTACAATAAGGACAAAAAGTATTAGGGAGTAAAGTTATGTCATTTGCACTTGATGCTAAAAAAGAAGTTTTAAAAGTTGAAATTAAAAGTGATTGCTGTGCAATTGCTTATTTAAGTGCGGTTATTAAAGGGGCTGGACAACTATCATTATCAAATGGAAAAAATGTTATTTCCATTCACACCGACACACCAGAACTTTTTGATGTTGTTAACAGAATTGTTAAACAATATTATGGCGAAGAATGTTCGCTTTGTTTGGCAGAAGAAAATTTGGGTTTTAAAATTATAAAATATAAAATTACCATTCCAAGCACAGTTTCCGAACAAATTTTGTTCGACTGCGGAATTTTGGAAAGAGATGAAACAAACAGCATTAGGCTAACCACTGGCATAAGTCCATTTATAATTCAGGAAGATTGTTGCAAAATTAGTTACATTAGGGGAGCATTTTTAAGTTGTGCAACAAGCAATATTGTTATTAAAAACTACGATAACGAAACAAAAAACAACAGCGGTTATCATTTTGAGTTTGTGTTTAATTTTGAAGAAACCGCACAAGATTTTTGCAATTTGTTAAGTTATTTTAACATTCATGCAAAAACCACAATTAGAAAAAATAATCCGCTTGTGTACATTAAGGAATATCAAGTTATTTGTGATTTACTTGCATTGGTTGGGGCAAACAAGGCAGTGCTAGAACTTCAAAACGAAGCAGCAATTAGGGACCTTAGAAACAATGTTAACAGGCAAACAAATTGTTTGAACGCAAACCTAAACAAAATGGTTCAGGCAAGTGTTAAGCAATTAAATGCAATTAACTTAATTAAGGACACAATTGGAATTGAAAGTTTAGATGAAAGTTTGCAAGAACTTTGTTTAATTAGAATGGCAAATCCAGATGAGCCACTAGAAAAATTAAGGTTGTTATATTCACAACCAGTTTCTAAAAGTGGAATTAACCACAGGTTTAATAAAATTTTAAAAATTGCAGAAGAAATTAAAAATAAAAAGTGAGGGTAACAATGAGCAACTTTGTACATTTGCATGTTCACACAGAATATAGTTTGTTAGATGGCGCAGCACGCATTAAAAAACTTGCAAAAGTTTGCAAGGAATATGGTATGCCTGCTGTGGCAATAACTGACCACGGAAACATGTATGGTGCAGTTGCTTTTTTTGATGCTTGCGAAGATAATGGAATTAAAGCAATTTTTGGTTGTGAGTTTTATTGTTGTGATGATTTAAGTGTTAAGCAGGGCAAAACAAAACTTAACCATTTAATTTTGCTTGCAAAAAACGAAGTGGGTTACCACAACTTGTGCAAACTTAACACAATTGCTTTTGAAAAAGGATATTATTACAAACCAAGAATTGACTTAAAGGCATTAAAGGAACACAGCGAAGGATTAATTTGTTTAAGTGCATGTGTTGCCGGCGAAGTTCCACAACTTATTTTGCAACGCAGGTTTGATGAAGCCAAACAACTTGTTTTGTGGTTTAAGGAAGTTTTTAAAGATGATTATTATCTTGAACTTCAAAACCATGGGCTTGAAGAACAACTTATTATTAACGAAAAACTTAGAGAATTTTCAAAAAAGCATGGCATTAAAACTGTTGCAACAAATGATGTGCATTACATTTATCGTGATGACGCAGAAATGCAAGATGTTTTGATGTGTGTTGCAATGCAAAAAACATTGGACGACCCCGACAGAATGAAATTTCCTAACGATGAGTTTTATTTTAAAACCGCAGAAGAAATGGAACAAGCATTCCCTAACGACCACGAAGCAATTGAAACAACTCTTGAAATTGCAGATAAGTGCAATTTTAAATTAACATATGGACACTATATGTATCCAAAATACACACCAGTTACGGGGCAACAACCAATTGATTATTTTAAAGATTTAATTGAGGCAGGATTAAAGAAAAAATATAAGCAAGAAACCCCAGAAATTAGGGAACGAATTAATTACGAAGTTGAAACCATTTCAAGGCTTGGGTATGTTGAATATTATTTAATTGTTTGGGACTATATTAATGCTGCCCGACAAAAAGGCATTTCGGTTGGTCCAGGCAGGGGAAGTGGTGTTGGAAGTATTGTTGCATATTTAATGGGTATAACCGATGTTGACCCAATTAGATATGGTCTGTTCTTTGAAAGGTTTTTAAACCCAGAAAGGGTTAGTGCACCCGACTTTGATATTGACTTTGAAGATTCACGCCGAAGCGAAGTTTTTGATTATGTTAAAGAAAAATATGGCGAAGACCGAGTTTGCAAAATTATAACCTTTGGAACAATGGCTGCAAAAAACGCATTAAAAGATGTTGCCAGAGTTTTGCGTGTTCCATATGCTGAAATTGACCGAGTTACAAAAGCAATTCCAAACAGTGTTAAAAGACCAAACATAATTCAAAAATGTTTTGGAATTAACAGAAAACCTGATGAACCAGATGAAACTGTGCCTGAACTTGTTGAAATGTATAACACCAATCCAGACATTAAAAAGGTTGTTGACATTGCTTACAAAGTTGAAGACAACCCACGACAAACTGGTATTCATGCTTGCGGGGTTATTATTGGTGGCGATGTTTTGGACAAGCACATTCCACTTGCAAAAAACGGTGATATTATAACCAGCCAATATGTGGGTGGTGAACTTGAACATTTAGGGCTACTAAAAATGGACTTTTTGGGGCTTAGAAACTTATCCGATATTAAGCAAGCAATTGAACTTATTAAACAAAACCATGGTGTTGACATTAATTTTGATGAACTTGGAACAGATGATGAAAATGTTTATAAATTAATTTCAACCGGAAACACAAAAGCCATTTTCCAAATTGAAAGTAGTGGCTTTCAAAAGTTTATGCGCGAACTTCAACCAACCTGCCTAGAAGATATTATTGCGGGTGTGTCACTTTACAGACCAGGTCCAATGGATAGCATTCCAACATTTGTTAGAAATAAACATTATCCAGATAAGATTTCTTATGTCAGCCCTGTTATGGAACCAATTTTGAACGTTACATATGGCTGTATTGTTTATCAGGAACAAGTTATGAAAATTGTTCAGGAACTGGCGGGCTACACACTGGGCAGAGCAGACAGCGTTAGAAAAATGATGGGTAAGAAAAAACTTAAAGACTTACAAGCAGAACGTGAAGTGTTTTTGAATGGTTGCCCATCAATTAACGGAAAGCCGGCGGTTGATGGTGTTTTAAAACGTGGACTTGACAAAGATGTTGCAAACAAACTTTGGGATGAAATGGAAAAGTTTGGTTCCTACGCGTTTAACAAATCACACGCAGCAGCTTATGCTCACGTAACATATCAAACAGCATATTTAAAAACATATTACGAACCAGAGTTTTTAACCAGCGTTTTAAACAACCGCATTACAAACATTGACGAAATTAAAAACTATGTAACCTATGCAAAATCGGAAAAAATTAACATTTTGCCACCCGACATAAACAAATCGGAAACAATGTTTAGTTGCAACAAAAACGGCGAAATAAGGTTTGGTTTGGCGGCACTTAAAGGTGTTGGCATTAATGTTATTGACACCATAATTGCTGAAAGAAATGCAAATGGCGAATTTAAAAGCATTGTTGATTTTGTTAACAGATTTGACAGCACTGTGCTTAATAAACGTTGCCTTGAAAGTTTAATTTTAAGTGGTGCATTTGATTGCTTTAAAGTTAAACGTTCGCAACTAATGCAAGTTTATGCAACACTTTTAGACAGGGCAAACAACGATAGAAAAAACCGAGCACTTGGACAGTTTAGTTTGTTTGATTCTGTTTTAAAAACAGATGTTGTTAACAACATAACTTATCCAAACATTCCAGAATTTGATGAACAAACCAAATTAAAACTTGAAAAAGAAGTTGTTGGGGTTTACATTTCTGGTCATCCACTTAGCAACTATACACACAAATTTAAGGAATTCAACCTAACTGCCGACATGTTGGAAGTTGACGAAAATGAAGAAGAACAACCTGATGATAACGAACAAGAAGATGTTGTTTATGAAGGCTTAACCGATGGCATGGAAGTTACTTGTGGCGGAATTGTTGTGGAAATTAAAAAGTTGCTATCAAAGCGTGATAAAAAAGAAATGGCTTTTGCTAAGGTGGAAGACTTGTATGGAGTTATTGAACTTATGTTTTTCCCACAAGCCTACACAAAGTTTAAAAGCAAATTAACCTACGATTCACTTGTTACAATTCATGGCAAATTAAGCATTAGAAGTGGCGAAAAACCTGTTGTTATGGTTGATAATGTTATTCCTTGGGATTTAAACCAAAATGGCGGAGAAGAAAACAAAATTTCAACATTATATTTAAAATATGATGTTAGCAACATTGCACTTCATGATGACATTTATAAAACATTAAAAAATTATGTAGGTGTTAGCCCAGTTGTGGTTGTGGACTTAAACAACAAGCCATTTAAACTTAACATAAAAGTTAACCCAAGCAGTTTTTTACTTAACGAACTTCACGCATATTTGCCTGATGAGTTTATAAAATTAAAATAATTTGTTTGTTTTAATTAAACAAATATGATAAATTTTAAAATATAAAAATTAATTAAATATTAAAAAACAAGGATTTAAAAATGATTAAAATTGCAGTTTTATGTAGTGGCGGAGATAGTCAAGGCATGAACACCTGTGTTCAAACAATTGTTAACATGGCATCTGTTCATGGCATTATGGTTATGGGAGTTAGACGTGGTTTTCAAGGATTAATTGAAGATGATTTGGTGGAACTAACCAGAGAAAGTGTTGAACATATTGGAAATTTGGGCGGTTGCTTTTTAAAAGTTTCGCGTTGCCCAGAATTTAAAACCCCAGAAGGCGTTAAAAAGGGTTATGATGTTCTTCTTAAAAACCGCATTGATTACTTAATTGTTATTGGTGGTGATGGCAGTTACCGTGGAGCAATTGAACTTAGTGAATTGGGTGCAAAGGTTTTAACCATTCCGGGAACAATTGATAACGACTTATTTTACACCGATAGGTCACTTGGGTTTGATACAGCAGTTAACAACGCAGTTAGGGCAATTGACAACATTCGCCAAACAATGGAAGCAAACAACAGGGGCTTAATTGTTGAAGTTATGGGCAGAAATTGTGGACATATTGCACTTAATGTGGGTGTTATTGTTGGTGCACATTCGTTGGCTGTAAGGGAAGTTAACACAACAATTGAAGACATTGTTTCCGATGTTAAACAATGCTTGCAAAAAGGAATTTTAAGTCCAATTGTTGTTGTTAGTGAAGCAGTTGATTATTCAATTGACGAAGTTAAAAAAGCCGTGGAAGAAAAATGCGGAATTGAATGCAGGTCAACAGTTATTGGATATTTGCAACGTGGTGGCGAACCAAGTGTTTTGGATCGTTTGTTTGCCATTCAGTTTGGAATTAATGCCATTGAACTTATAACAAAATCGGTTTATAATGTTGCACTTGGTGTTAGAAACAACAACATTTTTTACATGAAACTTGAAGATGTTTATAATTTAGATGATGAGTTTAATAAACTACTTTATAGACAACTAAGAAACTTGCATAATTTAAAATAATTGTTAAATAAAAACAAAAAATAAGATTAAAAAAATGCAAACACTATGTTTGCATTTTTTATAAAATTTTGTTTAGAATTTTTATTTAAAAATTGTTGTCATCATCATTATTGTTGTTTTGCTGTGGTGGCAAATATTGCCAGTTTTGAGGTTGTGCGTTTGGGTTAAAGTTGTTTGGCATTTGGTTTGGGGGAATATTATTATTATAATATTGTCCGTTTGGGTTTTGTGGTGGATAGTAATTTGTTGCACCATTAAAACCATTAAATCTGTTTGGATTATATTGCATTGATGCCTCAGTGTTTGCACTTTGTTTTTTGTTTTTTCCAATTAAAGATTTGTCGGTTGAGCGTTTTCCATCAATTTTAATTTTTCCTTTTCCTTTAATAAGTGCAAACACCAACCAAATTGAACTTAAACCAATTAAAGCATAAATAATTCTGGAAAAAACATTTGCTTGCGAACCAAACAAGCCTGCAATAAAGTCATATTGCAAAACACCAATGCAAAACCAATTTATTGAGCCTAACAAAGTTAACAAAAAACAAATTAACGAAATCATAATTTTTCCTTTTTTATTAGTATCAATAAATTGCTAAAATTTATGCACAAAACAAAAAAACCACACATAAAATTATGTATGGTTTAAAACATTATCCAATATCTTCCAAAATTAGTTTGTCAAAATTTATGGATTCCACAAAGTCTTCTTTAAAAAATCTGGTTCTGTGGTAAACAGTGAAGTCAATTATGTGTTTATCTAAAATAACAGGGGTTGGAATGTCTAGTTTTTCAGCAATTTCTCTAACATATTCTTCAAAGTTATGGTAATCGTAATTAACACTTATTTCAGTGCTTTTAATTGTTTTAGAGTTAACAACAAGTTTTGCCCAAATTCTAATCATAATTAATCCTTTTACAAGTTGAATAATTAAAATATACATCAAAAAAAAATATTAATCAACTGTTTGACAAACAACACTAAATTTACTATAATTATGCGGAAAAATGGAAGAGGGTGGAACCAAATTGGGTTCTAACCTTTTTAATTTTTTCAAAAATACTTAAAATTTGTGCATAAATAATTAATAAATTTCATAGTAATTATGTTAATATGTTTTTTTTATTCATTATGCAAAAAACTAAAAATTTAAGGCTTAATTTTTAATAAATAATAGGAGGGAAAAATTATGGCAAACGAAGTATTTTTAACAAAAGATGGTTACAAGGAACTAGAACAAAGGCTTGAATATCTAAAAACTCAGGCAAGAGTGGAAGTTGCAAACAAAATTGAAGTTGCCCGCAGTTTTGGTGATATTAGTGAAAACTCTGAATATGATGCAGCACGTGAAGAAGAAGCATTGGTTGAACAAGAAATTCAGCAAATTCAAAATACTTTGCGTAATGCCAAAATTATTAATAAAGCAAAGGTTGACACAACCAAAGTAAGCATTGGAACAACTGTTGTTGTGGAAGATTTGGAATATAAAGATGAGTTAACCTTTAAAATTATGGGTAGTTTTGAAGCAGACCCAACAAAAGGCTTAATTTCAAACGAAAGCCCACTTGGCAAAGCTTTGCTTGGTGCAAAAAAAGGTGACACTGTTGAAGTTGTAACACCAACTGCTGTAACAAAATATAAAGTTAAAGCAATTAAAGCATAACAAAAACAAAGCAAAACGTTAAATAAAAAAAATTAAGCAATTAAAACACAAAAAAAACACTTGGATTTTCAAGTGTTTTTTGTTTTATAAGTATTTTAAAATTTGAGTTTTTATTTAATTAATATTTTTATTTGTTTTAATTTTCTGTTTTGTTGTTTGTGTTTTTGCTTTCTGTTTTAGAATTTGATATGTTTTTATTTTCAGATTTTGTTTGTTTAATTTTAGCACTGTTTTTTGTGGTTTTGTTTGTGTTTTTGTTTAATTCAGTTGGTTCTGTTTTATTAGGTTCAACTTCAACTTGTTGTTCATTTGTGCTTGAAGTTTCCAATACTTTTTTGTGTGGAGTTTTAACACATGCAAACACAATAAGTGCCACAGCCATAAACACTGTTGCATATGGGAAATATGCGTTGTATCCAAGCCAGTCCATAACAAAACCAATAATAATTGGTGTTATGCTTTGTGCAATTTGGCTTGCTGTGTAATAGTAACCAGTAAATTTTCCAAGATTTTTGTTTGTGCTAAGTTCAACAAACATAGGGTATGAGTTAACATTAATAATTGCCCAGCCAACACCAGCAATGGCAAATAAAATAATTAAACCAATTCCAAACGATTTAACAAATATAGCACAACCCAAACTTATAATCATTAAGCCCAAACCCAAAATTATGCTATATTTTCTGCCAATTTTTTGTGATAACCAACCAGAAGGTAAAAATGCAATTAAACTTGCAACTGCAAGCACGCTTGTTGCAAGCCCCCAGTTGTTTGTTTTTAACACGTTTTTGGCATACAAACTTCCAAAAGTTTCAACGGCATTAAACGCAAAATACCACAAAAACACACTAAAAATTAATAGCCATAGGTTGGTTTTGTCGGTTTTGCTTAGTGGTTTGTTGTCAATAATTTTTTCTTCGGTTTCGCTAAGTTTTTCGCCTTCTTCCATTTCGGTTTTCATTTGTTCAACAATTTTGTTTTCTCTAACTTTTAAAACCAAAACAACAAGTGCAACAATCATTAACAAACTAACAATTAAAAATGGCCAAATTGTTAATTCTCTAACCAAACTTACACCATCAGCTTGTTTTTTTGTGAAAACCATGGTTAAAAGTGCACCAATAATTGCACCAATGTAACCTACAAAGTTAATAATTGCATTTGCTTGTGCTCTAAGTGGCTTTGGAGTAACATCTGGCATAAGTGCCACACTTGGGCTGCGGTAAATGTTCATTGCAATCAAAATTAATGCCATTAAAAGTGCAACACCAACCAAACTGTTTTTTATGTATAAAAATGGAATGAACGGAAAAGCAATTAGGGCAACACATGTGCCTGCAATTATGTAGGGCATTCGTTTTCCAAGTTTGGTTTTGGTTCTGTCTGATAATGCACCAAAAAGTGGTAACATAAACAGTGCCAAAATGTTATCAAGTGCCATAATAATTCCAATTAAGTAATTATAATCGCCAGCACCAAAATTTGAAATAAGCAGTTCTTCTAAAAACATTGGGCAATAGTAGTTATAAACTTGCCAAAGCATTAAAATTGTAAAAAAGGCAAACCCAATTAAGTATGTTCTTTTTTTGTTTAGTTTTAACATAATGTTTTCTCCAAAAAATTCTTACATACCAATTTTAACAAATAACATAAAAATTTTAAACTAATTAAAAAAGAAAAATTTTAAATATTAAAATTTGTTATATTTTTTGTTTTTTGTTATATTTAAAAAAAGTTAATTGCTTTTAAATAACTTACTTATTTGGCGAATATTATTTAATGTGATAAAATAATTAAGATGGAATTTGGTAATTTATATTTAACTAGCAAATTAAAAACCATTGCAGATGCCGATTTAAAGTCGAACATGTTAAATCACGCATATTTGCTTTTTGGTCAAGATGAAATATATTTAAATTTTTTAGCAAAACAGTTTGCTAAGCATGTTTTGTGTAAAAACAATATTTGTGGTGTTTGTCCAACATGCAAAAAAATTGAAAAAGGTGTGCATACCGATGTTTTGTGTTATCCAAAAACTGATGACAAAAACATTGTGGTGGAAGATGTTAACGAAATTGTTGAAAAGGCCTATGTTTATCCAATGGAAGAAAGCAAGAAAATTTTTATTTTAAACAATTTTGATTTGGCAACCGTTCAAGCGCAAAACAAACTTTTAAAAACTCTGGAAGAACCACCAAAAACAAGCATGTTTGTTTTAACTTCAACAAATCCATCAAACATTTTAAACACAATAAAAAGCCGAACAAAGCAAGTTTCGGTTCCACTTTTGGAAGACAAACAAATTGAAACATTTATTTTGAACAACAGCACTTTAAAGTTAAGGGAAGTTGCACCTTTTGTTGCTTCATCACAAGGCAACTTAACAAAGGCAAAAAAAATTGTTGACGACCCCGACTTTGTTAAAATTAAGCAACTTTGTTTGCAAATTGTTTTGGAACTTAACAAAAGTGGTGACATTTTAAAATATAGCAGTAAAATTTTAAGTTTTAAGGGCAGAGTGACAGAAGTTTTTGATGAACTTTCACTTGTGCTTTTGGATTGTTTATATTGCAAACTAAATTTGTTAGAGCGGGTTTCAAACAATCAAAATATTAACGAATTTTTAAGTTCAAATTTTAGTGTTAAGGCATTAAAACTTGTGTATGAAGAACTTTTAAATTCGCAATACAAATTAAAAAACAATTGTAATGTTAATGTGGTTGTTGATAATTTTTTAATAACCATGTTGGAGGTTAAACATAAATGGAAGTAGTTGGAATTAAATTTAAAAACAACAATAAAACATATTATTTTTCGCCCAACAAACTAAGTTTGAATGTTTCCGACACGGTGGTGGTTGAAACTCCAAACGGAAACACAATTGCTTATGTGTGCGAAAAAAACAAGCAAATTGACCCAGAAAAATTGGTCGCACCACTTTCTAATGTTGTAAGAAAGGCAACCGAACAAGACCTAAAAACAATGGAAAAGTTGGAAAGCAGAAAAGAAGAAGTTTTAAACACAACAAAAAGTTTGATTGAAAAACATGGGCTAGACATGAAACTTGTTGGTTGTGAATTTCCGCTTGATGGTCAAAAAATTGTTATAACATATGTTTGTGAAGATAGGGTTGATTTTAGGGAACTTGTTAAGGATTTGGCAGGAAAATTAAAAAGCCGAATTGAACTTAAACAAATTGGCATTAGGGACCAAGCAAAAATTATTGGTGGCATTGGTGCTTGTGGTGAAGTTTGTTGTTGTGCAAGATATTTAAACAATTTTGATAAAGTTAGCATTAAAATGGCAAAAACCCAAAACCTTTCTTTAAACCCAACAAAAATAAGTGGTGTTTGTGGCAGACTTATGTGCTGTTTAAGTTACGAAAACGAAGTTTATGCCGATGCACTAAAAAAGATGCCAAAAGTTAACAGCAAAGTTAAAACACCCGATGGTGTTGGCACAGTTGTTTACAACAATTTACTTAAAAAAGTTTCCGATGTTAAACTTGATGGAGATGATGCTGTTGTTAAGCAATATGCATTAAAAGATTTAAGTTTTGAAGGAAAAGTTGAAGAAGAAGTTTTGGAAGATGATGCTAATTTTGTTATGGAAATGGAACAAAATAAAAATGATGAATCTTCAAACAAAATTGAACAAATTAATAACAACAAAAATGAAAATTTGAAAAAAGAAAATAAATATAAAAATTTAGATAAAAATAATAACGAAAATTTTAAAAACAAAAAAGATAAAAAGAAGAAAAAATTCTTTAAGAAAAATGTTAAAAAATAATGAACGACTAGATGACTTACAATTTAATAATTTATTTATAATTCAAAATCCAAAGTTATATTGCTTTACATCTGATGCCATAGAACTTTGTAATTTTGTTAGGGCAGGAAGCAAAGATAGAATTGTTGATTTATGCAGTGGCAGTGGTGTTATTGGAATTTTGGCACAAGCAAAAACAAAGGCAAAACATGTTGTGCTTGTTGAAATTCAACCCGAACTTGCCGACATGAGCAAACGCAGTGTGGAATTTAATAAATTACAAAACGTTGTGGAAGTTGTTAATGCACCGCTTCAAAACATACACAAACAAATTGGAACAGGGTTTGAAGTTGTGGTTTGCAATCCGCCATATAAACTTAGTTGCGGTGGAAAACTTTCACAAAAGCCAGAAATTGCAATTTGCAAACATGAAATAACGGTTAATTTGGAAGAAATTGTTTGTGAAAGTGCAAAGTTATTAAAATTTGGTGGCAGGTTTTACACCGTTAACAAAGAAGAGCGTTTGTGTGATTTGTTTTGCTTAATGCGGAAATATGGCATTGAGCCAAAGGTTTTAAAAATTAAGCATTCAAAAGGTGCAAACATAATTTGTGTGGAAGGCAAAAAAGGAGGAAAAAGCGGATTAGAAATCCAGTGTTAACATGCTTTATTTAGTAGGAACTCCAATTGGAAATTTGAAAGAATTTAATAATTATGCTGTGGAAATTTTGAACAAAATGGATTACATTTTGTGTGAAGATACCAGAACCAGTGCAGTGTTACTTAACCATTACAACATAAAAAAACCATTAAAAAGTTACCATAAGTTCAACGAAAAGGAAATGGTTGAAAAAATTGGGAACGACTTAATTGGTGGCAAAAACATTGCCTTAATTTCTGATGCTGGAATGCCTGTTATTTCCGACCCTGGCAATGTGCTTGTTAACTTTGCAATTAAAAATGGGGTTGATTACACTGTTGTTTCGGGACCTTGTGCACTTATTAATGCGTTTATTTTAAGCGGATTTAATGCACCATTTTGTTTTATTGGTTTTTTGCCAGAAAAAAATGTGGACAGAAAAAATTTGTTAATGCAATTTAAAAATGTTGAGGGCAGTTTAATTTTTTATGTTTCTTGCCACAACATTGAAAAAGACTTTAATTCAATTTTGGAAATTTTGGGTGATAAACCTGTGTGTGTTGTTAGAGAACTTACAAAACTTTATGAAGAAAAGGTTTTCACAACCTTAAAACAAGGTTATGATGGTGTTAAAAAAGGTGAGTTTGTTTTGGTTGTTAACAACACTAAAAACGAAAGTGAACTAAAAAATTTAAGCATAAAAGAACACCTTAAACATTACCTAAATTTAGGGTTTTCAAAGCAAGATGCAATTAAGTTTGTGTGTGCGGAACGAAACGAAAAAAAACAAGTGGTTTATAAGGAAAGCATTGATTTATAAAACAAAACTTAATTTGATGGTAAAAAAGTTTTAATAAAAAAAATAAAGCAGAATTTTGTTATGCCTTATTTTTTTTAATTTTATAATTTTTGTTTTACTTATGTTTATCGTTGTTTTGTTTATTAGAGTTTTGTGGGGTATTTAAGTCATTTTTAATCAAATTTCCGTTTTCATCAAGCGAAATTGGAAGTTTGAATTTTGGAAGAGTGTTTTGTTTTGGCTTGTAATTATTTTGGAAATATTTAAAATGATTTGTTTCAAACGGAACAAAGTTTTCAATTAAACCTTGTTGCATTGCTTCTTCAAGGGTTATGCTTGGTTTTTCTAAAATTGTTTTTCTTTTTCTGTGTTCGCTAAGGTCAATTAATTTAACCAAAGTTGAAATTGCATTCCAGTTTTTTGCATGAAACAAATTATTAATGGTTTCAGACTGTTCAAAGTTTTGTGTTAAAAATATGGATTTAATTCCACTTTTTGCTGATTTTAAACAGTTTAGTGGTTGGTCATCAATTAAAATGTCAACATTATATTTTTCGCAAAACAAATTTTTGTTTTTGCAACCAATAACAAGTTCGGAATATTTAACATCATGTTTTTTTAGTAATTTAAGTGTTGAATTTCTAATAAATTTTAAATTTGCAGGGCGGTTTGAAAGCAAAATTATTTCGTGTCCTGCTTTGTGCCAACTTTCCAAAGTTTGAAGTGCATGTTCAAAAGCAACATATTTTTTAGGATTTAAAAACGGAAAAACAAAGTTCAAAAAACTTTTGCTAATTTTTCCATCAGATGAAATAGTTTTAAAAGTTAATTTGTTATCATCTGGTTTGCCAATGCGTTGAACTTTATTTAATATTTTGTATATTATTGAGTTGCATGTGAAAAGTGTGTTATCAATGTCAATTGCAATTTTCATGCTTTAATTTTAGCATAAAAAGTTAGAAAATGGAATACCCAAAGTTTGATATTTCAAATTATTTTGCAAATTAAACATGCAGCAACAACACCAAGTAAGTTGCTAATTAATGCAACAGGAATGCCATACGAAAACTTTTTAACTTTGGTTTGTGAAAAGTAAACTGCGGTTATGTAAAAAATTGCTTCACTGCTTCCAGCAATGGCACATCCAGCACGAGCAATGTAACTATCAACACCATAAGTTGCAAAAATGTTTTCTAACACCGCCAAACTTCCACAGCCCGTGAAAGGCTTTAACAAAATCAGTTCGCTAAGTTCAATTGGAATGCCTAAAACCTTAAACAGTGGGCTTAGTGCCATACCCAAAATTTTGCTAAGTCCACTAACACTAAAAAGTTCAACGGCAATAAAAATTGCCACCAAATATGGAAAACTGGTTAAAACCAAATCAAAACTGGTTTTTGCACCATAAACAAAACTGTTGTAGGCATTGTTTTTTTTGAATATGGAGTAAACAACCAATAATATTATTAAAATTGGTATTAAATATGAACTAAACTGCATATGTTGTTCCTATCATTTATAGATGTGTTTTGCTTCCAAATTTGCATCTGGTTGTGGTAAAGCGGATTTCGATTTGCCATTTTTTTTGCGTTTATTTTTAAATTTTTCACACAATTTGCAAAGCATGATGCCAGAAAATGTGCTAACAAAGGTTGCAAACAGTGTTGGAAAAATTATGTCGTTTGGGTTAACACTCCCGGCAGCAACCCTAAGGCCAATTACAGTGGTTGGCAAAATTTGCAAACTTGAAGTGTTTAAAATCATTAGCATAATCATTCCGCTTGTTATAACATCTTGTCCTTTACTTAGGCCGTTCATTGCCTTAATTCCGCTAGGGGTGCAAGCATTGCCCATTCCAAGCAAATTGGAAGTTATGTTAATGGCAATTTGGTTGTGTGTTTCGGGGTCGGTTTTGCCAAACAGTTTGTTAATTATTGGGTTTAACAATTTGCCAATTTTTTGGTTTAAGCCTGTGTCTTCCACAATTTTTAAAATGCCCAACCAAACGGCATAAATTGCCCAAAGTTTTAATGTTAACGCAATTGCTTTTTCGGAACCTGTTAAAATGGTGGAAAAAGCAATGTCAACATTTTTAAAAAGCATAATGCCAAGCCCAACAACAATAAAACTTATCCAAACAAAATTCATAAATCACCAAAAACCTATATTTTTACATAATTTTATGAGAAAATTTTGTTATTTATGCTTTTTAACTTTTTAAAAAAGAACAATAATTAAATTGAATTTACATAAGCATTAATGTGTGATAAAATTAGTTATTAAATTAAAAATAAAGGCGTAAATATGAAGAATTATTACATAACAACAGCAATTGCATACACATCTGGTAAGCCACACATTGGCAACATTTATGAAATTATTTTAAGCGATAGTATTGCCAGATTTAAACGTTTTCAAGGGTATAACGTTTTTTTTCAAACTGGCACAGATGAACATGGTCAAAAAATTGAAGAAAAGGCAACAAACAAAAATCAAACTCCAAAACAATTCGTTGATGATGTTGCCCAAATTATAAAAGGCTTGTGGGATAAGGCAAACATTTCCTACGATAAATTTATTAGAACCACCGATGATTATCATGAAAAACAGGTTCAAAAAATATTTAAAAAACTTTATGATCAAGGCGATATTTACAAAGGATATTATGAGGGTTGGTATTGCACTCCATGCGAGTCGTTTTGGACAGAATCACAACTGGTTGATGGCAAATGCCCAGATTGTGGCAGAGAAGTTAAAAAGGCAAAAGAAGAAGCATATTTTTTCAAAATGAGCAAATATGCGGATAGATTAAAAGAATATTACAACAATCACCCAAATTTTGTTTTGCCAGTTTCCAGAAAAAATGAAATGCTAAATAACTTTATTAACAAAGGGCTTCAAGATTTGTGTGTTTCACGTACAAGTTTTAAATGGGGCGTTCCAGTTGATTTTGATAGTAAGCATGTGGTTTATGTTTGGCTTGATGCCTTAACAAACTACATAACTGGTTTGGGCTATGATGTTGCCGGAAACAATCAAGAAAACTTTAAAAAGTTTTGGCCAGCAGATTTGCACGTTATTGGCAAAGATATTGTGCGTTTCCACATAATTTATTGGCCAATTTTCTTAATGGCACTTAATTTGCCACTTCCAAAGCAAGTTTATGGCCATGGTTGGTTACTTCAAGATGGCGAAAAAATGAGTAAATCAAAAGGTAATGTGTTGTATTTTGATGATTTGGCAGAAGTGTTTGGCTGTGATGCTGTTAGATATTACGTTTTAAGCGAAATGGGCTTTGAAAACGATGGACTTGTTGGTTGGGAATTGATGACCGAAAAAATTAATTCCGATCTTGCCAATGTTTATGGAAATTTGGTAAGCAGAACCATTGCCATGACAAACAAATATTTTAATGGCACAGTTGAAAATACATTTGAAAGTGATGCTGTTGACCAAAGTTTAATTGAAGTGGTTGAAGGTGCATACAAAAAGGTTGAAAGCAAGTTTAACGAACTAAAAATTTCCGATGCAATAAGCGAAGTTATGGCAATTTTTAAGCGTGCAAACAAATATATTGATGAAACATGCCCATGGATTCTTGCAAAAGATGAAAGCAATTTAAACAGGCTTAAAACAGTGCTTTATAACTTATGTGAAGCAATAACAGTTGGAACAACATTGCTTGCTCCTTTCATGCCAGAAACTGCAAACAAAGTGGCAAAAATGCTCAACACAAAATTAAGAACACTCGATAATGTTCAAAAGTTTGGGCTAGAAAAACAGTTTAACGTTACAAACTCACCAGAAGTTTTGTTTCCAAGGTTAAATTTGAAAGATGTTATGGAAAAAGCAGAAATAATTAAGGAAAAACAAATTAAAGAATATATGCAGGAATCTAAAACCGAACCTAATAAAAATGCTAAAACAGAAGTTTCTAACAAAACCGAAAACCAAGCAAAAGCAATTATTGACTTTGACACATTTAGCAAAGCTGAACTAAAAGTTGGAACAATTGTTAACAGCGAAAAAGTTGAAGGCAGTGAAAAACTTTTAAAAAACACAGTTAAATTAGGGGATGAAGTTAGAACAATTGTTAGTGGTATTGCAAAAACATACAACCCACAAGACATAATTGGCAAGCAAGTTGTTGTTGTAACAAACCTTGCACCACGCAAACTTAAAGGAATTTTAAGTGAAGGAATGATTTTGTGTGCGTTTGATGAAGAAACAAACAATTTGGCACTTGTTAGCCCAATTACAGAATTTAAAGATGGTTGTGAAGTAAGTTAATGGAAAAATTAATTGACACACATTGCCACCTAAACGACGAGTTTTTTGAAGGTAAAGTTGAAGAAATTGTTAACAATTTCGAATTTGATAATTTAAAAAATGCTTTTGTTGTGGGGTATGACTTTGATTCATGTTTAAAAGCTGTGGAATTAGCAAACAAATATGAAAAAATTTACGCAATAATTGGCATGCATCCATCAGACTGCGAAACATGGAATTTAAAGTTTGAAAACTTTTTGGTTGAAAACTTAAAAAACAAAAAAGTGCTTGCAGTTGGCGAAATTGGTTTGGATTATCATTACGAAAACACAAACAAACAAAAACAAAAGGAAGTTTTTGTTAAGCAATTAGAAATTGCAAACAAATTAAATTTGCCAATTGTTATTCATGTTAGAGATGCAACGGGCGACTTAATTGAAATTTTAAAGGAAAACAAACACTTGTTAAATAATGGCGGAGTTGTGCATTGCTTTAATGAAAGTGTGGAAACATACAAAATTTTAAAACAATTTGGTTTCAAGTTTTCTTTTGGCGGTGCAATAACTTTTAAAAACTCGAAAAATGCACCAAAACTTTTAAGTGAAGTTGATATTAATGACGTTTTGTTGGAAACCGACAGCCCATATTTAACACCAGAGCCAATGCGTGGAAAGGAAAAAAATCAACCAAAATATGTTTGTTATGTTGCTAAGAAAATTGCTGAAATAAAAAACATTGATGTGCAAGATTTAATTAAAATAACAAACCAAAATGTTTGTGATGTTTTTAAAAAATTTAAAGGATAATATGAAGGAAAAATTAAACATTAAATTTAATAAAAGTTTTGGGCAAAACTTTATTTTCGACACCAATCTTTTAAAAGCCATTGTTAATGATGCAGAGGTAAGTGGCACAACCGATGTTTTGGAAATTGGCACAGGTGCTGGAACATTAACAAAGGAACTTGCACTTAAAGCAAACAAAGTTATAAGTTATGAAATTGACACAAACTTAAAACCAACCATTGAAAACAATTTGGAAGATATTAAAAATGCCACAGTTGTTTTTAAAGATATTTTAAAAGAAGATATGCAAACAATTGAAAATAGTTTTGATGGCAACTATGTTATGGTGGCAAATTTGCCATATTACATAACAACTCCAATAATTTTTAAGTTCATAGAAAACGCAACAAAACTTAAAACAATGGTTATTATGGTTCAAAAGGAAGTTGCTTTGCGTATTTGTGCAAAAGAAAACACGGCTGATTATGGAGCAATAACAGCGGTTATTAACGCAATTGCTAACACAAAAATAACACGCATTGTTAAACGCAACATGTTTGTTCCTGCACCAAATGTGGACAGTGCAATTGTTAAAATTGATTTTGATAAAAACAAATATCAAATTAACAGTTTTGAAAATTTAAGCAAACTTATTAAATGTGCTTTTCATATGAGAAGAAAAACATTAATTAACAATTTAAAAATGTTAAATGTTAGTAAAGAAAAAATTGAAGAAGCGTTTAACACTTTAAACCTTAACCCAAATGTTAGGGGCGAGGCACTAAGTTCCAAACAATTTGCTGAACTTAGCAACTTGATGTTTGACTAATTAAACAAATTTTTAATTAATTAAAAAAACAAAAAATTTGTTAAACGTAATAAAAAAAATAAATTAGCAGTTGTTTACTAATAATTTTGAAATAAAAAAAGAGAATTTTAACAATTCTCTTTTTTGTTTTGATATTTAATTTTTAAAATTGTTCAATTATTGAATCCAAATTTCATCTGAATCTTCATCTGGTTCTGCTGGAACGTGTCCTTCTGCAAAAACACCAACAAATTCCGATTTAGAATCGCTTGCATGCAAATCAGTGCGGTTTAAGTAGTAGTTTGCATCAGTTCCACCTTCTGGTGTGTAAGCTGAATAGAAGTAAACATTTCTTCCATCAAAATCAAAGAATGTTGCAACATCGGTTTTAATTGTTTTATCGTTTGTTTCAACAATGTTAATAGTTGGCACAGCGCTTGTTACATCAACATAACTTATTTTTGAGTTTTCAATGAAGAACAATGTGCTTCCATACAAACCAATTGGTGTTATTGTTGTGGTTGCTGAGTAAACAGTTTTGGTTGTTGTTTTTCCATTAACGGTGGAAATTAAAATAATATTGTTTGAACTATCAACTGCAACAATGTCGGTTCCAACATAATTTTCGTTGTTTTTGTTTAAGATGTATGTGTTTGAATATGTTGCATAACTAATAACAGTTTCGTTAACTTCGTTGTATGCTTTGCTTGCATTTAAAGTGTATTTGCAAAGCATTGAATTTTGTGTGCTTGCGTTTGTTTTTGTGTAATATAAGCAATCGTTTTTAGCTTCAATAATTGCAAATGTTGAACCATTAGCGCAAACAACTTCTTCTTCGGTTGTTCCAAGTTTAACTCTTGCCAAAACATTTCCGCTCATGCCATAAAAACTGTCATCTTCTTTTATGTCACGGGTGTAGTAAACATAGTTGTTAACACCTTCAATGGTTTGGTTGTTAATTGCATCTGTTGGCAAATATTTGTCGGTTTTAATAAGTCCAACCGAAGTTATGTTTGATGCCATTGTGGTTGCACTTGGTTTTTTAGCATTTGCGTTTATGCTAACAATTTTTGTTCCGTCATAAACAACCATGTAAATAGTTCCATCAAGTTCAAACATTGTCCAGTTAGCACTTGTTAGGGTGGTGTCAGTTGTGTATAGAACTTTGTTGTCTGTTCCATCAATGTTAACACGGCACATGTTGCTTCTAGCATTTAACAAGTTACCATTTTTATCGTTTTGCATGTTTGGTGTTGCGTAATAAATGTAATCACCAAAAATGTAGAAACAAACATTTTCTGTTCCAACAATTTGAGGAACAACAACTTCCGATTTTGTTAAAAAACCATCTTCATCGTGTGAAATTGTGTTGTTTGCGTCAACTTTAACTCTGTAAATTGAACCAATAACTTGTTTGCCCCAAACATTGTCTTTGTCTTTTTCCAATCCTTCATAAGACTTAAAGCCGTTAACATAATATAAATAATCGCCTTTTAAAACTGCCATTCCGCCGTTTGAAACAACAGGGGCGTTTGTTGCAGGATTATCTTTTAAACCTTTATCGCCACAACCAGTTAATATAAGGGTTGAAGAAATAAAAATGGCTACAACCAATAATAAAAATTTTTTCATTTTATCTCCCTAAAAAATTTAGAATTCGCTACATTAAATATTATCAAAATTAAAATATATAGTCAATTATATAATTAAATAACATTAGTTTATTATGTTAAATAATTAACAAATTTAGGAACTATTTTGTTATTTTTTTAATTATTTCACTTTTGGTTTTTAATAAACATAAATCAAACAAAAAAAGAGCAAACTTTATTTGCTCTTTTTTAAAATTTCTATTATTGGTGGTTTATAAGGTTTGTAGTCCATAAAGTGCAAACTTGCATAACTAGTGATTGTTTTTTTTAATGTTTGTTTACATTGCGTCAATTAAAACACTTTCGCCACTAATTGCATCTTGATACATAACCCAATAGCCATTTTCGGTTGGTGCATTAATGTTTGTTGGCAACCATTGGCTGTAACTATCAAGCCCGTTTGGGGCAGTGGTGCTGTATGTGCCTGGCACGCCATAACATATGTATTTTAAAGTTATATCTTCATAAATTAGCCCCAAAACATAAAAATTGCCATCGTTTTCGTAATCTATTTTAACCCATTTGCTGTTAGGAATTAGTTGTTCCAAATTTGTTTCGGCTGGATATTTGTTAAACAAATCTTCAATTTGGTCGCTCATTGCTTCATAAAATGTTTCATTATCGCTAAGTTCAAGGTTTTCCATTTCTTCTTCAATTATGTTTTTGTTAGATAAAACCTTCGAAATTCCTTCATTTTTTTGTTTAAAAGGCGTAAAGTCTTCTGTGTAGTTTGGTGTGTTTAAATTTTCAAAATTGCTGTTTTGGTTTAAATTTTCAAGTTCAGAATTAGAAGCATTAAAAACATCTTGGGTTAAACCTAAGTTAATTAACTGTTCAACTTCATCGTTTGAAATGTCAAACATTTCGTTTAAATCCAATTTTTTTTCGGGTTCGTGTTTTTCCTTAACGTTAACTTGATTTTTTAAAATTGCCAAATTTTCAATAATTTCATCTTTCAACTCTTGTTTTGAGTCGCTTCCCCAAATTAAGGGAATAACTTTTGTTGGTTCATCTTCCATAAGAACCGAACTTGTTGGCAAGTTTAGGTCAAGGTTGGAAATTTTAAAATTATATGTGTTGTTGTTAAACAAATTAACATTTTGCTTAAAAACTTCTTTTTTGTTTTGTGCAATGCCCAAAATTAAGTTTGGTTTGTTTGATATGTTAAAACATTTTAGTGTGCCATAAACGCTGTTATCGTTTGTTTTGGTTAAAGTTAAAATTGCACTTCCATTATAATTTTTAACTGTGGAATTGTTTAACACAATGGTTTTTTTGTAGGTTGTCATTTTCCCTCCGATTAAGTAACATTTTAATATTTATATTTTATATTAAAATTAAATGTAAAAGTTTAATAAAGTGTTCACAAATTTGATTAAATTTGCATAATTGTGTCGAAGAAAAAATGGTTTTAATCTTTCTATTTTTTTAAAATACTTTGTAAAAAACATAAAAAATTAAATAAGTTTTAAAAAAAGTTTATAAAAATTAGAATTTGATTAATTAAAATAAAAAATGTTTTTTTAATTTATAAACAGCATATTTTTTATGTTTATTTGGATTTAAAATTAAAAATTAAACATTTTCGACAATTTAATATTAAAATCATTTTTTTAATTTATTATGTAACAAATTATTAATGATTTTTAGCCAGCACAAAAATGCTTGCGATGATATAATTGTTTTGTTGATTTATTGAAGTGGCAGAAAAAATAAATCAATTTGGTTAATATGGGGGACATTAACAAATTAAGAATTAAATGAAAAATTAAAACTAGAAATTATAAAATTATTGGAGATTATTTTAAATGGAAAATGAGTTAAGCAAAATAAAAATTATTTTAGTTGATAACAACGAGCAAATGCGTGAAACTTTAAAAGCGCAATTAACAAATGAAAAATTGGAAGTGGTTGCAAATTTTTCTGATGCAATAACCGCTTTAAACTATATTAAAGAAAACGAAGTTGATGTTATTGTAACCGACATTGTGCTTCCAAACATTGATGGTTACGAATTTTTAGATGCATTAAACAAACAAGGTTTGTCTTATCGCCCTAAGGTTTTAATATTGTCTGCACTTAGTAATGATAACTTTATTAATAAAGCATTAAGTCATGGCGCAGATTATTATATGGTTAAGCCATGTGATATTAACGTTTTAAAAGAAAGAATTACTGAATTAAAAAATGGTAGCAGTTACAAAAACAAAGCAGTGTCCGAAATTAAAACTGTTAAACCAAGAAACAAACAATTAGAAGAAAAAATTACAAACATATTCATAACCGTTGGCATTCCAGCACACATAAAAGGATATCAGTTTTTAAGAGAAGCAATTAAAATGGCAATTGATAACCCAGAAATTATTAACAGCATAACCAAAAAACTTTATCCAAGTATTGCCGAGCGTTTTGAAACCTCAGCATCAAAAGTGGAACGAGCAATTAGGCATGCAATTGAAGTTGCTTGGAACAGAGGAAAAATTGAAAACATTAATGCATTGTTTGGTATTAGGGTGTATTCTAACAACGAAAAACCAACCAATGGGGAATTTATTGCTTTGGTTGCTGATAAAATGCTTATTGAAGGTGCTTAAAACACAAAATTTATGTTTAATATTAATAAAAATTATGTATAAATTTAATTTACAAGAATATAATATCTAACTATAATATATTAACGTTAAAGGAAGTATGCTTCATACATTAATTTAACACTAATTTTTAAGTTAGGAGAAAGCATGAATATGGCTAAAAAACAAACTTATATTAAATGTCCAAGATGCGAACTTAATTATATTTTGAAAAAGGATAAATATTGTGAAGTTTGCAAGCAAGAAATGAAGGCTGGGGCAATTGATGATGATGAACTAGAACTTTATGATGAACTTGAACTTTGCCCAGTTTGCAGAGTTAACTATATTAACGAAGGCGAAACAATGTGTGCTTCTTGCTTAGAAGAAAGTTTGGCAATTAACAAAGATGATGAAGACCCAGATTGGAGAGATTTTGTTGATAAAGAAGATGAAGATGATGATTTAGACCTTCTTCCAACATCAGATTCAGATGAAATTGATGAAGAACTTGATTCAACTTTTGCAAAAGATCTTGATGCTGATTTTAAAGATGATTTTGATGATGTTGAAGACTTGGACGATGAAATGCTTGATGATGTTGATTTAGACCTTGACATTGATGACGATGATGACGACGACGATGATGAAGACGATGACGACGATGACGACGACGACGATGATGATGACGACGACGACGATGATGACGAAGATGATGATTAAAACTTATTAAAATTTTAGGGAGTGCATTTGCACTCTTTTTTTTGTGAATAAAAAAGGTAAAAATTGTTAATAATAAAATTAATAATTATGTGGTAAAAGGTTGAGGTGTGAAATGACAAATGCTGAAAAATTGCAAAATGTTAAAGATGAAGTTTTTAATTTGCTTGGGAAAGACTTATATCTAACTGTTAACAAAGGTAGAAAAAAAATTATAAAATTTAATGGTGTTATTGAAAGTGTGTATCCAAGCATGTTCATAATAAAGCCAACAGAATGTGTTGATTTAGATAGAACCAGTTATTCATATAATGATGTGTTGTGTGGTGATATAACTTTTAATGTTATTTAACATAACAAATTTAAAATGCTTGCAACCAATTAAAAGTTGGTTGCTTTTTTGTTTAACACAAAAATTTTAAATTCTTAATTTTTAATTTAAAAAGTTGTCATATTTCAAAAATTTTAAAAGTACAATAGTAACGTAAATTAAAAAATGGGGGATTTGAAATGGCAATAGAACCAAAATATGAAAACGTGGTTAGTTCTGAACGAGTTAAACTTGGCACAACACAAGCAGTTATTGAGTGCAGACTTCCAGCAAGCGATTCAAGTGAAATTGCTAAAATTTTGTGTGCAAATGCAAAAAGTTTTATTGTTAACACCGAAGCAAAAGAAAACGAAGTTGAATTTTTAGGAAATGTTAATTTTCAGGTTATTTATGAAAATGCCGATGGTGTGGCAAATGGGCTTGATTACACAGCCGATTTTAAGGACAAATTTTCAAATAATGCAATAACACCACAATCGGTTCCAATTGTGCAAAGTGTTGTTGTTGATGTTAACACAACCATAAATGGTAATGATGTTAAAGTTGTTGCAATTGTT
This sequence comes from uncultured Clostridia bacterium, assembly GCA_944380265.1. GTDB lineage: Bacteria > Bacillota > Clostridia > Christensenellales > UBA1242 > UBA6345. Next base: position 42,528 of record CALWGY010000004.1, read on the forward strand.
GAAATAAGCGTTGAAATAATCAAAACGCAAGAAGTTAATGCTTTAACTGGTGCTATAGGCGACAATGTGTTTTTAGATATGGCACAATTAAAAGTTTCTAATTTTGTTGGAATGTTAAACGACAAATTTGATTCTACATACGACATTGAAATTAAAGATAATGTTGAAAAAGTTTTGGAAGTTAGTTGTTCACCTTTCATTGAAAGTGTTACACCTTTTGAAAAATATGTTAAAGTTGTGGGCGGAGCAAACATTGACATTTGTTATGTAACAAGTGGCGACCAAAACTTGCTTAGAACAAAACAAGAAAAAGTTAACTTTGAGCAAGAAGTTGCACTTGATGCCTTAACTGAACAAAGTTGTGTTCAAAGCATGTTAGACATTAACAATTCATTAATCAAAATTACAACAAATATTGATACCGATTATGCCATTGTTAACTTAAATTTGCCATATGAATATTGTGGTTATGCGTTTAACACATCAGAATTTGAAGTGGTTGATGACATTTTTTCAACGGAAAACTATTTAAAAGTTTGCACCGAAAGTTTTAACACTTTAATTTGTGGTGGGCATGTTAATGCCGAATGTAAAGTTAGTGGCAATGTTGAAAGTGAAGACAGAGTTGTTGATGAAGTGTTGGGAACATGCTGCAACACAATTACAGTTGCAACAACATTTGTTGAAAACAATAACTTGGTTTTGGAAGGCGTTGCAAGCACAACAGTGCTATACTTTAACAAAGAAAGCAACAACACATATTCAATGATGGTTGAAATGCCATTTTCAATTAGCGAAAATGTTAATGACTTAGATGATAGTTACATTCCAATTGTTAATGTTTCGCTAGGGGAAGTTAGTGCAAAAGTTAAACGTGGTAAGGAAATTGAAGTTAGTGCAACACTGTTTGTTTATGCTGATTTTTACACAACAACACCAGAAGCAGTTATTTCCGACATTAGCGAACAAGAAGAAAAACCTGAAAACATGAGTGTTTTAACCATTTATGTTGTTAAACCAAACGAAACCATTTGGGACATTGCAAAACAACTAAATGTTAATCCAGACAGTTTGTTGGAACAAAATCCGCAAGTTATGCTACCACTTGTTGGTGGTGAAAAATTGATTGTTTACAGACAAAAAGAAATTATGTTTTAGTTGTAAATTGCCTTAACCCATTTAATTTTTAAGATGTTTCAAATTGAAACATCTTTTTTTGTGATTAATAATTGTTTGATTTAATAATAAGAAATTAATTTAATGATAAAAAATAATTCTGTTGTTTAATTTTTATATTTTTATTAAAAATTCAATTTCTAAGATTTTATAAAACTTTAAATTAAAACTTTTTTCTACAAAATGCTCATGTTTACAATCTTGGCATAAAACTAATAATTGTAATGGAAGGTGAGTTATGAAAAAGTTTTTAAAAATTATTTTGTTAGTTGTGTGTTTTAGTCCAATTTTGTTTGGGTGCAGTTTTGAAAGTGAACAAAGTTATTTAAGAATACATATTAGAGCAAACAGCAACTTAAATGTTGACCAAAATGTTAAATATGAAATAAAGGATGAAGTTGTAAGTTTTTTAACACCCATAATTGCAAATTGTTCTAGCATTGATGAAGTTAAAAATGCACTTAATTCAAACAAAGAAAGCATTAAAAGTGTTTGTGACAGCATTTTAAGCAAAAACGGATTTAACTATGTGGCAAATGTTAAAATTCAAAACGAGTTTTTTCCAACAAGGGTATATGGCGAATATGTTTTAGAAGCCGATTTTTATGATGCTTTAATTATTGAATTGGGAAATGCTAGCGGTGATAATTGGTGGTGCGTTGTTTATCCGCCATTATGTTTTTTAAATTCAAAAGACTTAAACACCACAAACATTGTGTATAAAAGCAAAATTTATGAACTAATAAACAAATTCTTTAATTAACTAAACATTTTTTGATTAAACCACAAAATTTGTGGCAACACTTAAAAAATAGTTTTTTGGAGGAAATATGAAAACGTTAAAATTTGTTTGTATTCCAATTATTGCAATTTGTTTGTTAATTTTGCTTGCGGTTTCACACTTTGTGGTTTCGTTTTTTAATGTTTCAAACAAACCATTTTTGGTTGAAGCATTTGCTGCCGATATTGCCGAAATTCAACGTAGGCTTAAAGATTGGGGATATTACGATGGAGAAATAACTGGTGTTAACGATTGGGAAACCCAACAGGCAATTATGTATTTTCAACGTACACATGGAATTGCAGAAACAGGCGAAATAGATTATGAAACCGCAAATGCTATTGGTGTTAGTTTAAATTCGCAAAATTCCAACGACTTATATTTGCTTGCAAAATGCATTCATGCCGAAGCACGTGGCGAAATTTATGTTGGAAAAGTGGCTGTTGGTGCAGTTATTTTAAACCGAGTTGCAAGCCCGGATTTTCCTAACACAATTTATGGCGTTATTTATCAGCCATGGGCTTTTACGGCTGTTCATGATGGACAAATTAATCTAGAACCCGACAGCGAAGCATATCAGGCAGCACAAGATGCCCTTAGTGGTTGGGACCCAACTTATGGAAGTTTGTATTATTACAATCCAGATGTTGCAACTTCAAGTTGGATTTGGTCTAGACAAGTTGTTACAACAATTGGTAAACATGTTTTTGCAATTTAGGAGGAATGAATGAAAAATAAAGGTTTAATTATTGGTTTGTGGATAACGGTTGGCATAACATTTTTGGCAACACTTGCGGCACTTGTTGTGTTTATTGTTACAACAAACACATATCAAACACAACTTGAAAATTTGTATAAACGAAGTTTTTATGAACTTAGTTCAAACATTAATGATTTGGAAGTTGACATGAGTAAGCTTGTTGCTGTTAACGACACAACCACAAAGCGTGAAGTTTTAACTAACATATATAACAGTTGCACTATGGCAAACAACAACATTTCAAATTTGCCAATTTCCAACAACAAAATTGAAAAAGTTAATGCTTTTATTAACACTTTGGGTGGTTACACATATAGTTTGTTAACAAAAGTTAACGACAACGTTGATTTTAGTGACTATGACTATGAAAAAATTGAGGAACTACACACTGCAAGTTTAAATTTGAAAGCGGAATATAATTCATACATTTCAACACTAAAATTTGATTATAATATTATTAACGATGTTGATTTTTCTAGCGGTGATAATTCAAGTTTTAATGCGGGTTTTGTTAACTTGGAAAATTCAAAAGTTCCAACACTTATTTATGATGGACCATTTTCTGATTCAGTTTTAAACAAGGAAGTTAAAGGACTTCCAAACTATGAAGTTTCAAAAGAAGATGCCGAACAAATTGTTAAAGAAAAACTTGCATTTTTAGAAGTTAAAAACATCTCACTTGCAGGCGAAAGTGATGGTGAGTTTTACACATATAATTTTAATGTTGAAACCCAAAATTCAAAACTGTTTGTGCAAGTAACAAAGCAAGGTGGTGTGCTTTTGGATATTACTGGTTATGGCACTGGTGGAACTGAAAATTTAAGTAGTAACCAAGCAATAACATTGGCAGAAACATTTGCAACAAATTTAGGCTATGAAAACATGCACCAAGTTTGGTATGCTGAAAACAAAAACATTATGTATGTTAACCTTGCACCAATTGTCCAAGGTGTTATATATTATCCAGATTTGGTTAAAGTTAAGGTTGATAAAACCATGGGGCAGGTTATTGCATTAGAAGGCAAAAATTATTGCTATAATCATGTTGAACGAAGTTTAAATTCGCCTAAAATATCATTTGATGATGCACAAAGCAAACTTAGCAAAGCCCTGAGTGTGAAAGAGAGAAATTTGACATTAATACCAAACAAATTTGTTGGCGAAACTTTAACATATGAATTTATTTGCACATGGAAAGACTACACATATTATGTTTATATTGATGTTGAAACAGGTGAAGAAGTTAACATTTTAAGAATAATTAAAACCACATCTGGCGATTTAATAATTTAAAAAGCATATTAAACAAAGTTTTTGTGTTTTGTATTCGTTGCCAAATTAACGAAAATTAGGTATAATTTACGATAAGGAGTAAGTTATGAACAAGGATTGGGACGAAAACGCACTTTCGCAACTTCGTATTCATGAGTTGCGTGATTTGGCACGTAAAATTGGTGTTAAATGTCCAACAGCATTAAAAAAAGAAGATATTATTAATAATGTAATTCAAATTTTAAATGGCGAGGCTGAACCATACAAAGCAACAAATAAAAAGGGCAGACCAACAAAAAGTGGAAAGCAACTTGACACAATTATGGATTTGTTTTTGCCAGATGAAAACAGTTTGGTTGCAGATTTATCACCAAAAGAAGATGCGGATTTTGAATTTTGCGTTAATGCACCACAAATTGAATATAATGCAGAAGATAATGAAAAAGTTTGTGGATTGTTTGAATTAATTAAAAACAACTATGGCGTAATTAGAGTTAACAACTTTGTGTGTTCTAATAATGATGTTTTTGTGCATGAGTTGTTTGTTGTGAACAACAATTTAAAATCAGGCGATTTTGTTGAAGCATATGTTAAAACAGTTATGCCAAACAAACCACGCACAGTAACCAAAATTATTAGTGTTAACAAAAACATTGTTAAAGGAAACAAAAACACTTCTGTTAATGTTTATAACGAAAAAACACTTTTGGCAGGAGATAGTTTGCTTGTGTTAAATTCGGAACTAAACACAAGCGAGCAAGCCACTAATTTGTTTAACAAAATTAATGATGGTGTTAAAATGTTTGTTTCTGCATATGAAAAAAACAAACTTGAAAGCAAAAATGATAATCAAATTTATGCATATGTTAATCAGTTTGCAGGATTTAATGATATTTATTGCTGTTACAACATGGCTTTTAACAGAGCAAATGTTTTATCAGAAAGCACAAGTGTAACAATGGTTGTAAATCAAATAAGTGCATATTTTAGAGCAGTTGAAACATTGTTTTCTGGCAAAGTTGATAGTGAGATAAAACTTTCATCTTTAACAAAAGAAGAAATTTTAAATAAGTTAAAAATTGCAAAGCAAAATGGTGTTAAAGTTGTTATTGTTGACACCTTAAAGCAAGAACCAAAAATTAAAGACTTTTTAGAATTTGAGCTAACAAAAGTTGTTGATGATGTTGTGTTTAATTAAATTAATTGAAACATTTTAATTAACAAAAAAAATACAAAAACTTAATTTAAATAAAAATGATTAATAAAAAAAGTTCTCTTAAATTTAAGAGAACTTTTTTGTTTTTAACCAAACCTAAATTATTATTATCTAAATTTCAAATGACGTCTAATTACAATAAACACAATTGTTAATGCAACAACAATAACTGAAACAACAACAATAATTATAATTGAGGTTGTGTTTAATGGTTCGTTTTTAGTTACTTTGTATGATGTTATAAGTTTGTCGTCGGCACTAAAAATTTGAATCCAATATTCACGATTTTCAGTTAATGTGTAGGAAGAAATTGCGTTAGGGCTGTTTGCATTAATAATAATTGATGGTTGACCTGTAATTGCAATGTAGCTTTCGCCAATTTGGTCATAAATAATTTTTGGGTTATAAGTTAATGTTATTGAACTTGTTGTTGAAGTTCCAAATGTTGTTGAACTGTAAATGTAAGGAACTTCGTTGTTAATCCAAACTTCAAAAGTGAATTCAACATTGCGGTTTAATGCGTTGTTAAATTGACTTAATGTTATTGTGTAATTGCCAGTTCCAAAACTTGCAGGACTTAACCATAGTTCGCTTGTTGAAGTTAGTGTGTGTGTTATGTCGGAGTTTTGTTTTAACAATTTTGTAACTGTGAAGTTTGAATTTTGTGGAATGCTGAAACATGGAAGTGCAATGTTTTTGTTAATTATTGTGAAACAATATGTTGTTGTTACGGTTTCGTTTTGATTAATTCTGGCCTCAATTGTAACTTCATAGTATCCATGTTCATAGAACCTGTATTGATAGAAGCTTGTTCCAACATTTTCTGGTGTTATGGCTTGTCCGTTAAGTGTTGCGGAAATAACTGGGTCGGAATAATATAAGTAGCGGTTGGTTACTTCCAAAATAACTTCACCATTAAACACGCGGTTGTTAATTGGGTCTTCGTTGTTAATTGTGAACAACACATTATTAACCAAATTTATAACAAGTTCGTTGCTTAGTCCAAATGTTTGCTCATTTCCTGCAAGGTCATAAAGTTTAAATCTGTGAATGCCGGCATTTGTTATTGTTAGGGTGTTAACTTCATTAATGTCACTATAAATTGTTCTAATAAAGTTTCCGTTGTAGTAATAGTCAAGATAAATTAAGTTGCCCCTTAAATCTTCATAGTTTCCAGTTCCATTGTTGTATGCGTCCCATGTTAGTGTTATGCTTTCAACATTGGTTTTAATTTCGCCACTGGTTAAGTCAAGTGTGCCAATGGAACCTGCGTTGTCAATTGGATATGTTGCAGTAATTCCAGTAAAGCCCAAGCCTTGGTCGGATGTTACTTCATCAACAAAAATTATTTCAATGTATCTTTCATAACCATAGTTGCTTGCACCATAAATTCTGTAAACTTTTTTAACAAGTCCGCCAGTTGGTTCTTCGCCCTCATTGCCTTCTTCGCCTCCGCCTTCACCAGGCAAAACAACTTGTTCATATTCAATACCTTTGTTTTTGTTTGCTCTAAGTTCAATATATTTTTCGGAACCTGTTGGGTTGTTGAATGAAGATAGGGCATAGTATCTATATAAAACTTTTGTAACTCCATCAATAACAATGGTTGATGTTTTTGGAGAAGGGCGTAATATTTGTTCAAGTCCGTTATCAATTGTAACAACATCGTAAACAACAATTTCGCCAGAAACCAACTTAAAGTAAATGTTATATGATGTGTCGGTGTAGCCAAGTGCGTTTGTTATGCTTGCGGTGTATGTGCCACTTAAACCAACTTCATAACCATTTGCAATGTTGTTTATGTATTCGGTTTGTTGTCTGCCTGCGGCATCAACATAGTCACGTTTCAAACTTACTTGTGAATTAAATGCATCATTAGAATCCCAAGTTATAACAAAGTTTTCGGTGTGAATTGTTGGCTCATTTGGGTTTTTAGAAGTTATAAGTTTTCCACCTGATAAGTTTCTAAGTTCAATTTCAGGTAGTGTTTTGTTTATTGCAAAATAGTATGTATATTTTGTGTTTGTTTTTTCAACAACCAATTCAACGCGGAATTGTTTTATTGTGTTTTTCTCTTTATTTTCAAAAATTAAAGTTCTAACACCATCTGACACACCTTGTTCAGTTATGCCGTATGTTGAAAAATCATTTTCTGAAATTGCATTGCCATATGTTCCTGTTTCAAAATCATATGGGAAAATTGATAGTAAATATAAGTTTGTTTGATAGTTTAATGTTACAGAACTTGCAGTGTGGTTAACGCCTTCATATTCAATGCTTGTGCCATAGTTTATGGTTCTAACATCGTTAACACCCATGCCTTTGTAATATGGAGGGTATTCTTCTTGGTCGCGTCCACGTTCAAACACGTCAATTAATTGGAACTTAAATTCGCCAAGCCCAAATGTGTATGTTCTGCCTTGCAAGCTTGCGCCAGTTGAGTATGATTTAACAATTGTGTTTCCACGAATGTCTTGAGATTGTTCAACCCAAGCACCGTTTGTGAATTTCCAAACATGGAATTCCTTAATATATGTGCTATCGTTATCGTTTGGAATGGTTATTGTGAATTCTGTTTGTGAAATGTCGGTGAAAATTGGTTCTAGCCTATCACCCGGAACACGATATGTTATTACATAGTTATTAGATAAACGGTTAACAAAAGTTATTGTTATTTTGTAACCATCTTTGGTTGTAACATCAGTAAATGCAAGTTCGTTGTTAATTAGTGTTAAAAATTCTGTCCAGCTGTTAGAGTTTTGCCTATCGTTAGGGTTGTTTGTAATAACTCTTCTGGTTGTGCCATATTCAATAATGCATTTGTAGAAGTAGTCGTTATTATATTGTCCCAAATCATTAATTGAAACAAATTTTAATTGATTACCCAAAATTTCAACTGTTGTTTTTTCTTCATTATCTTCAATGTATGGAATTTGACCAGAATCGCTGTCGGTTTTTAGTGCTGGTTCAAAGGAATAGTTAATAACGTTTGAAGTGGAGTCTGGATTATAGTAAATTGCATAAACCTTGTAGTTTCCAGCTTCATCACGTTCAACAACTTCATAATAACCTCTGCCTTCGGTGAACACTAATGATGCTGGCAATTTTCCATCCAAGTCGTAAGTTCTAACTGAAAAACTTGGGTTGGATTCCGAAAACCTTATGTGGTTTGTGTTTCCTTCTTCATAATAGTTTTCATCATCTGGTGTGTAGGTTTTGTAATATTCAGGGAAGTCAACATCTTCATTTTTAGCACTTAATCTTCTAACATAAAGTTGAGTTGAATCTAAAACACCGCCAAGATTTTCGTTTTGTATAAATTCAAAATTTTCGTTAACTGCAAAGAAGTATTGATCCATTCTTGCACTATCCAAACTTTCGCTTGCAGCAAATTTTTGATTATCTAAGTTAATTAAACTTTGATAATTATATTGTGGTTTAATTCTGTCTAGAATAATGTTAAATGTGCGTTTAAAGTAATTTTTGGTTTCTTGTCCTGGAATGTTAACAACATAATCGCTTTCGTTTCCAACATATTGCAAAGTAACAATATATTCAATGTTTTGTGTTTTTGAAAGCAAATAATCTCTGTTGTCGCCAGTTCCACCCAAATATGCTTTGCCATTTTGCAAGTATTCTTGTTCATCAAAAATTGTTAAAATGTAATATCCTGTTTCAGATTGTTCACCAGTTTCAGTGTCAATGCTGTCAGGAACAAATGTTAAAATGTCATCTGAACTTGAACTTGTTCCATTAAATATTGTGGTGGTTGAACCATTAACTTTTCGTTCAACCAAAATTGTTGTTGGGTCAACTTCGGCACGATATTGATCATCATTTTTTCTAAATCTAAACCTTAATGAATCGTTGTTTAAGCTGTTAAATGTTATATTGTTTGTTGTGGTGGATTTTGCAGTTAAAAGCATGTCGCTTCTGTCTTCATCATTATATTTACTGTAATATTCACCAGTTGGACTTTCATGTGTTATTTGGAAACTAAATGTGAAACTATTGTTTACAGGGTCTTCTTTTGTTTCACTATCTAATTGTGATGTTCTGTTATCTGAATTATCATAAATTGTTACGTTATATGTAGATTCATTAACAAATCTTAAACTGTTATATCCGTTGTTTTGGGTTATTGTTACATATGATGAATTTATAATTGTTTCGTCGCCTGTATTGTCAATAACAATGTTGTTGTCGGATGTGGTTATTTTATATTTCAAATTAAAGTTTGTGCTGTTTTCTGTGCTGATTGTTGAAACATAATTTGAAATATCACCACTGCTTGTAACATCTGTTGATTGAGTTAGTGTTACGCGTGAATTATATTTATCAAATGGCACATAGAAATTAATTGGTAGTTTGTTACTGTTAAAAATTGTGTCTGATGCAAAAGCAATGTATTGTTGAATTTGCAAAGCAGTGTAGTAGGTTTCATAATTTCCAAGTGTGTTAGGATTTGAAAAGTTGAAAATTAATCCAGAACCTGTTTCATAAAGCATATTTGAACGGGTGGTTTGATAAATGTTTGCATCTTCAACTGATGGGTCAATTTCAATAATGCCATTCCTGTCAACATAATAAACGTAATATCTAATAACGCTATCATATTGATAATCGCCACCTTCTTTTGCTTCATATTCACGTTTAATAACATACATTCCAGGCCTTGTTACAATTGAACTGCCATCACTAACAGGGTTAATTACTTCTGTTACTGCTCTGTCTAATTGAGGTTCACCATTTTCGGAAACTGTTAAGTTTGAAACTGCAAGACTTCTGTTTTCAATTGAAGGAGTTTTTGCAAATGGATATTTTGGATATGGAACACCATTTTGTATTGATTGTGTGTAATCGCCAATGTATGTGTTATCTTCCGAACCTGTGTTTGTGTTAATTGTTATGTAACTAGATGGGTCATAATCGTAATAAGTGTAGGTTACACTTTTAACATAATAATCAGAATCTGGGTCGCCCGGCAAATAGGTAAACCTTAATTGTGTGGCAGAACTTGTTCCTTCAATTAATGAAACAAGTTCGGGATCCTCAGGGAAAGTTCCATATGCAATGCCTTGGGCATTATCTAGGAACATTCTAATAAAACTGCTTCTAATGTTGCTTTTTGCAATGTTTGTTGCACTTGTTATGTGGGAAGCATCGGTTATGGAATAAGTGTAAATTTTGTTGTCGCCAGAAAAGAATGTTTGAATTTGAGTTGCATTTTCTGGTGCAACAGGGTAGATGTTAACACTGTTTCTAAATGATGAATTTTCTAAAACTAAAGTTTCTGTTTTTGTTGCACCGTTTGTTGTGTCGGTGTAAGTAACATTAAATTTGTTAATTGGAACACATAAGTAATAAACATTATCAATAAGTTTGAACAAATCTGGTTCGTTATCAATAATTTTTTGAAGTTCTGCGTTGTCAATAATTTCGTTTTGAACAAGGGCATCAACCTTAATTCCTTTGTAATCGCCCCATGTTAGTTTGGCTTCTTTTGTTACAATGCCATAAGGGTTGTCAATTGGGTCAACTTCTGGTGTTTGTGCATCAGAATCAACAACAACATAAGGTTTGCTTAAATCATAAATAATATATTTTGTTGCTGTGTTTCCAGCTTCATCTGCCATGTTGAAAATGTAAATATAAGATTTTTCATCTAAAAATGCATTATCACCCGAAACATTGTTTGAAGCAATGGAAGCATAATTTAGGTTGTAAATGTTGCCACTGCTCATATTTTTAGAGTCAATTTGAAACTCGTTTTCAATAACAAGTTCTGAGTTTAAATTTTTAATTGTGCCAGCACTGTTGTTTGATGAATATGGAATTTTGTAATAAATAGTTCTAATTGCTGCACCACTTGCTTTTTGTGAGTAGGTTAATGTGAATGGCTGGTTAATAATTGATGAGTTGTTAAAGTTAACTTGATTTGGGTCGGTTACAATAACATAGTTGTAACTTCCAGAACTTGAAACATTACTTCTATAAATTGGCCTAATCATAATGTCGCTAATAGGGGTGGTGTCAACTGTGAAACTATATTCAACATAAACATCATCACTGTTAGTAAAGTATAGCCTTAACAAATATTTTCCATTTTGTCCATTGCCAATAATGTTTGCATTTGAGGTTGTTTCCGATTTTGTGTAGGTTCCAGAAGCAATTAATGAGCCATCAAAATTATATTGCAAATATTGTGCTCTAATTGGTGCTTGATAAAAGCTTGTGTTACTCCAAGTTGCAGAAACTCCTGTGTTAACAAAACTGTTGTTTTTAATAATGTTTGCTTGAAGTTGGTCTGTTCCTTTGTAAAGGGTAACAGTTGGAGTTGAGTTGTCAATTTGGAAAACAAATGCTTGTGAGTGTTGAACTTGTGAACCGCTTGTTTCGTTTAGGTCTGGTGTTGTGTAACGGTCAAAAGTGTAGTTTATAATAATTTCATAATATCCAGCAGCGTCTAGGGTGGTGTCTTTTGTTATGTATCCACTTTCTTTAACTGTTTCAAATGTGCTATCAGTGTAAATTCTGTATGTTGACAATGGTTGATTGCCATTAAACTTAAATGCACTGTAATAGTCAAAATATATTGGCGCCAAGTTTGTTACAGGATAGGTGTTGTAATCCGACAAATGATCTTTTTTAAAGCCATGTGTAAATTTGGAGTATCCATCTGTGCTGTTATAAATTTTGCTTGTAACATCTGCTTGGCTAATAATTGTTCCACCATCTTTTTGTTTAAGTTCTGTTCCGCCATCTTTGGTAAAATATGCTTTCATACCAAAAATGTGAAGTTTTAATTTTCCTTTTTGTGCATTGGTTGTGTCGTAATCTTCATTAACATCAGATGCTAAAATGTTATCTACCACAACATATTCAGGAATGGCTTCTGTTCCAACTTTTAACAAATATTTAATTTCAAAATTGTAAGTTCCAAGGTCGTCAAGATAAAGTGTTACAGGGTAGGTATCCAAACTTTCTTCGTTTTTAACTGGATTAATGTTATCAATTGTTTCAACCGTGGTGCTACTTAACACTGTTTTTGTTAATGTTAAAGTTCCAAGTTTGGTGTTTGGGTCAACACTAAATGAAGTTGTAACATTTTCAGTGTCTTTGTTTTTTTCGCGGCTGTAAGTTATGTTATATCTTGAAGCATCAAAGCTAAATTCTGCCAAGTTTTCGTTTGTGTAGTTATAGTAAAATTGTTTAATGTTTGTTGAATCCATTCTTCCTTCGGTGGAATTGTTAATGGTAGGGAACTTGTCATAATTTCCTTGGTCTAACAAGTAAAATGAAAAATTGTATGTTTTTCCTGTGTAAACTGTTCCATTTTCAACATATGAATAGTCAAATTGAAATTCATATAATCCTTCACCAAAGTTTTTTGCATCAAAATAGTCAAACCAATAATATCCATTTTCAATGTTGTTTGGCAAAAGTTCGCTTTTGTATTCTGTTACGTTGTTAACTTCAATTGTTTGTCCGTTAACTTTAACGAAAACACGCAAGTATGTTAAATATTTTTCAACATCTTGTTCACCAAAACTTATGTAAAGGTTTTCAACATTAACTGTTCCGGTGGCAACGTCACGCTCTGCATTGTAGTTATAAAGCATAACATATTCGCCATCGTTAACTGTGTTTTTAAATGATCCGTTATAAAAGTTTTCAGATGAATAAACAAATTTGCCATCACTCATTGATGTTGAAGTTCTGTCCATAATTCCAACTTTAAATGGCACACCTTCAACAAGTGGTTCCGCATAAGTTGTTTTTGGTGGTTTATAAAAATATGCCGTAACCAAAATGCAACCTAAAACCAAAACGGTGGCAACTATTAATGATATGTTTAAAAATTTATTCCAACTAAATTTTTTCATATGTTTTGCTCCTAACAATTTTCCATTTTTCATTGCGTGTGTTGCGGATTTAATTTAACAAAACAAAAATAATCATAATCCGACAATTACTTATTAAATTTTAGCATACCAAAAATTTTTTGCCAAATAATATATATTATAATTTAATATAAATTAAGTTAAACTTTTCTAATTATTAGGATTAGTAATAATCAAATAATTATGTGCAAAACAACAAAAAACAGCAAATTAATGCTGTTTTTATTGTTTTTAAATATCAAATTTAGTTGTTTTTAAATATCAAAGTCACCAAAATCACTAAACGAGTTTGAACTGCTTTGTGCATTAACATTTAAAACTTTTTTGTTTCTTTCCCTTATGTCGTAGTAAACCTTGCTTTCATCAAGCATTTTTGGAATGATGTAATCATCTTGTGGAGGTTGCATATCATAAAACTTTTGTGCTTGTGGTAAGTAACTTGGGGTTGTTTTAACTTTAATTGGGTTTTGTTTTAAAATTGAAACAATAAGTTCATCTTTCAAACTTCCAAGTTCGGCAGGATAAATTAATGGACGAGAATCAATATTAACACTTGTGGTTGTTGTGCTTTGTTCATCTTTTTTGCCTTTTGAAGTTGTTGTGCTTTCTGTTTCAACAGTGATGTTTCCACAACGTTTGCTAAAATCTTCTTGTGTTGCTGGGTCGTTTGAACCAATGTAAACGTGAATGTTACAGTTATCTTTTATGGTTGCTGCAACTTTTTCATCATATTTAATTGCAAGTTGTTGATATGATTGAAGCATTAAATAGAAAAAAATGTTTCTGGAACGAGCAACAGTTATCATTGTTTCGAAGTTTTGAATTGCTGGCATGTTTGCAAATTCATCCAGAATGTAATAAACAGTTCTAGGAAGTGCACCACCGCGTTTGTTTGCAGTGTCAACCAAAATTTTGTAAAGTTGGCTAATAAACATGCTGGCAATTGCGTGACGTGTTACTTTTTCATCAGGAATTTTAATAAACAGAGCAGTTGGTTGGTCGGTAAATGTTTTTAAGTCCATTTCGTTTGTGTGGGTTGCGTAGCACACACCCATGTCACTAAACAAGTTTAATCTTTCCGAAACAATACCCATATAAGATTTTTTGGTGTTATCGGCATTGGTGATAACTTGGTTTGCAAGTTGTGTTGCTTGACTTAAATGGTCACGTCCAGCAAAGTAATCACTAATGGTTTTCATTGGATTAAATGGGTCGTTATCTTTAAAGTTTGCAATTTTTGCAACGTTATAAAAGTTAAATTTTTCTTTTGTCATGCCAAGTTCTGGTTTTTCACTGTCTTCAAGCATGGCAAGCATAATTGCCAAAATAAAGTCTTTTGCACCACTTTCCCATGTTGGGTCGGATTTGCTTAGCACTGGGCAAAGTGTCATGGCAATGTCTTTAAGGTCTTCCATTGCTTCCGATTTTAGTTGTTGCCTTAATCCACCAATTTGTGATTTAACTGTGTTCATATCGGCAAAAGCAACTCCATTAAATTCATACCATTCCGAATAGTAAACGCTGCTTGCAAGCCTCAAATTAGGGTAGTTGCGTGGGTCATCTCCACGGTGCACCAAAATTTCTTTTTCCAAATTGTTTGCACGAGTGTAAAACTCATATGGTCTTGTCATTGGGTTCCAACAAGTGCTTTTAAATGGGTCTTTTAGGTCAAAAACCAACACTCTGTAACCTTTTTTTCTTAATTTTGCACTATGAAAATCGTAAAGTTCACCTTTTGGGTCAGTTATAACCATGCATGGTTTTGCGTGTGATTCGCTATAAACCTGAATGGTTGGGTTAACAAATTGTGTTGTTTTACCAGTTCCGGTTGTTCCAATTACAAGCGTGTGAATGTTTTTATACATGTTAACAAGCATTCTTCCACCAACAACTTCGGCTCTAATTAAAACGCCAATGTTATCTGTTCTTGGAAGATCGCTGTAATAGCAAAACATAAATGCTTTGTTTGTTCTTAACTCTTCCGATGTTACCCAATGTGAATCGTAATATTTTTTAAGTCCACCCTTGGTTTTAATTTTTGCTCCGCTTGATGAATCGTTTGAACCTTTCATAAGTTTTGATAAGTAGTAAAGTGCAAGAAGCAATATGCCAATTACCAAAGTTATTAAAAATGTGCCATTAAACAGCAAATTAGGGTCAAACACAATTGAATTGTTTTCTGCAACCGAAGCAACAATATACGACACTATAACAAGTCCAATAATAATACCAAAGGCAATTAGCATGTGCTTAACAATTTTTTCTGCCAGTGGTTTTTTTTCTTTATCGTCTTTTCCCATATTTCACCTTAAATTAAATGTATTTTTTTGCTTAAAACAGCAATATCAACTAATAATAGTATATATATTAGTTCAACTTTTTACAAATTATTTTAAAAACTTTTAGTAAATTTGATTAATAAATCTTAAATTGTTAATAAATAATACAACAAGAAAGTTTAAAACTAAAAAATAAAAAAATAATGTAGTCAATAAAATTAGCAAAATTATGGTTTGATTTTTACTAGTTAAAACGTCAAATTTGTTAAGTATTGGTTTTGTTTAGTTAAATATATTTTTTAAAACTTATGCAAAACATTTGTTTTAATTAAATTTATGTGCTAAAATTAGCACAAGATATGACAATACGACAAAATGTTGGAGGGGTTTTTATATGCAAATGTTACTTATGCAAATTGCTCAATCAGTTATGGGATTATTTGCAGGATTGAGTATGTTAGGTGATACACCTGAAGAAGAAGTAAATGATTTTTATAATAGAGTTTTTAAACCAGTTGTTGACATCCTAGATGCAATGCTTGTTCCAATTTTAATTTTGGTTGGAACTGCTGGTTCAATTTATGCAATTGTTTTAGGTGTTAATTTCAGTAAAGCAGAAAGTGCAGATAAGCGTGAAGAAGCTAAAAAACGTATGATTAATGCAATTATTGGTTTAGTTGTAACCATTTTATTGTTAATCTTGTTAAAACTATTCACTGCAAACGCACAAGCTATTGCAAATTGGATTAATTCATTTAATCCTGCCGAATAAAGTTAAAAATAAGTAATATTTTAACATAAAAAGCATGCAGTTTTTGCGTGCTTTTTTGTTTTTTAAAATAAGTAAGAAAAATGGCTTTAATTGGTGGTTTTTAATTAATCATTTTTAATAAAATATTTGCATTAATTGTGTTTTAATAGTTAATTTTTTAATAATTGATTAAAAAATTGTTTAATTAAAATTTAAAAATTTGTTTAAATAAACAATTAAAATTTTAGTTTAAAATTAAAGTTTTTTTAAAATTAAATTTTTAATATTTTCAATGTTTGACTATATGATCTTTTAGTGGCGTATGTAAAATAAACAAAAATTTAGTTAATATTGTAATTTATTTTAAAGTTTAAATTACCCAAAATTAGATTAACAAAAAATTTAGTAATTCCATAAAAATTTAATTTTTAAAATGATTAACAAAAAAGATAATTTAAAATGATGGCAGTTTTATTGTTAAAAATTGATATAAAAGCAAAATTGAAATGAAATTTTTAATTATTATTAATAAATTGCACATGCTATATTAACGAAAATATATATAAAATGATAGATATTTATAACATTTTATTGATTTTTGCCGTTTTATGTAGTAAAATTGAAACAAGGATAAAAGTTTTAGGCAGAAAAAATGATTTACAATTTGTTGTTTTAAATTTTGAAAAATTAATTTAATTTTTACTTCGCATAATGTTCCTTATGGGAAGTGAGTAAAAAAGACAACAAAAAAATTGCTTTTTGGAGGAAGGATTTATGCATTTTGCATCAATGTCATTAGGTATTTTCGACTTTTTAATCGACTGGCTAACAGAGTTTTTACTTTGGCTTGTTGGCTTGGTGTTCGATTTGATTGGAATACTTATTGCAAACATTTTTTATGGCGTGGCGATAAGTTTTTTAAATTTAATTGATACAATTCAGCAAATATTTAGAAAACTTTGTGGTATGGATGTTTATTGGGTTGGTAATGTTGCCACAGAAGGCACTGATCCACTGCTAAGTTTGATAACTGATCAAACTGTTGTGCAAATTTTAATTGCATTAAGCTTGGTTGCAGTTGTTATGGTTGTTGTTGCTGCAATCATTCAAATAATTAGAACCGAGTTTTCAACTGAAGGCAGTAAAAACAGCAAAGGTCAAATTTTTGGTCAAGCATTAAAAAGTTTGTTAATGTTTTTCTTAGTCCCAGTTTGTTGTATTGGCGGTATTGGTTTGTCTAATGCACTTTTAAAAACAGTTGATGCAGCAACAACTCCACAAAGTAGCAGTGGAGCATCAACCATAGGAGCATCAATTTATGTTGCTGCTGTTTATGGAACAAATTTGGTTAGAAATGGAGAAAATGTTTCTCAAGCCGACTTGGAATCGATTGGAATTAATGTGCAATTAAACGATACAACACGTATGGAAGTTGCAAATTTAATTGATAACGCATTTAGAGGTAATTCGGTTTTATATGAAAACAATGATACCGCAAGAAAATTTTATAATATAAATGATATTAACTTTATTTTATTTATTGGTGGCGGAGTTTTGGCGGCATATATTATGCTTATGGCAGCTTTTGGTATTATTATTAGACTTATTAAAGGTGTTGTGTTGTTTATGGTATCACCACCAATGGTTGCTTTAATGCCATTAGATGGAGGCAGTGCATTTAAAAGATGGCGTGAAAACTTTTTAAAACAAGTTCTTGCTGCATATGGTTCAATTATTGGCTTAAATCTATTATTTTTATTGCTTCCTGTGTTAGCAAATATAAACCTATTTGATCCTTCAACAAGCAGTGGCGGAAATGCAAACGCATTTGTTCAAATGTTATTCACCCTTAGTGGACTATTAATGTTTAAAGACATTTCATTGATGATTGCAAACATGGTTGGTGCAGAAGATGCAAGTTCAACAGGTGCTGGAGCTGCTCAAAAAGTTTTAGGAGCAGCCACAAAAGTTGGAACAGTTGCTGTTGGTGGAGCTCTTGGACTTGGAGCTAAAGGTGTTGGCGCAATGGCTGGTGGAATTTCTAAAAAATTGGGTGATTCAAAGGCTGGTGCAGCATTTGGTGCAATTTCTAACACTGTTGGCGGATTTGGTAATAAAAGCTTACAAAAAGCAAAAGGAACTGCTGGTTCTGCATTAAACAAAGTTGCTTCAACCGCAACTGGTGGAGTTTCAAAAGGTCCATTTAGTGGCGAAACAGATTATGATAGAGCGAAAAAAGCAAAAGCTGATAAGGCTGAAGCGAAAGCAAATAGAATTAAAAATGGAGAGGCAGGAATTGGCGATTATATTAATCTAGATGCAGGTAAAATTGTTGGTGGTGTCTTAGGTGGTGCAGATGCAATGTTGGGTCACTTACCAAGTAAGGGATTAAAAGCTGCTGGCCGTGGACTAAAAAATGTTGGTGGTAAAATTAAAAATTCTAAACCTGTACAAGCCGCTTCAGATTGGCTACATGACACTGGAGATGCTATTAAAAATTCAGGATTTGGAAAATGGACTGCTAAAACAGCTGAAAAAATTGGTGCAGGTATATCAAGCGGAGCGGAAATTGGATCTGCAGTTTATAGCTCATATAGCGATGGTGGTTCTAAGCTTGCTACTGCCAGAACGGAATCTAGTGTTAATCGTTTAGCAGCATCTGCTGTGTTAGGTGATCTTGAAGGTGCAAATAAGAAAACTGCAGAAATTCTTGGAAAGTTTATTAAAGATTTTACTGCTGCTCAAGGCAAAAATGATATTGATGGTGTTAATGCTGCAATTAATGCACTTTCTTCACAAGGTGGCGATATTAAGGATATTGAATCCATCCTTCAAAGGATGCTTGCATTCCAACAAAGCTTGAATGGTATGACTGCAGCAGAAAAACAAACACATATTGCAAATATGGATGTTGCATCATTAAGAGCTGATTCAGACAAAATTATTAACGAAGCTAATGATAATGCAACAAGTATTCGTGCTGCAATTAGTGGAGAACTAAAACTTGATGCTAGTGGTAATCCAACTGGAAAAGTTGATTTATCTGGAGATGCACTTGAAAAAGTTTATGAAAAAGTTGCTAATGCTGTAACCAAGAAAGGCGTAAAACTTTCACCTGAAGAAATTACAAAAATGAAAAAAGAGCTTGCAGAAGCAACAGAAAAAAAATTAAAAGAAGCTTTAGAAAAGAAGAAAAAATAATTTTTAAAGCATATAAAAAGGTTCGGTATTTCCGAACCTTTTTTATGATTATACTTTAATTAAAAATAATTAAGATTAAGTTCAAAATTTATTTTTTTAAATGAAAAACAACAATAATTACTGGCAATAGATATTGTTTTGTTAAGATGTTTTTTATACTAATTAAAAAGACCGCTATTTTATTTGAAATCGTTAAGATCTTTAAAATTTATTAATATTAAAAAAATATAATAATTAATACATAATTAAAAATAAAATTGTGTAGCATCTAGATATTTTTTATTATAGTTTTTTTATTTTTTGTTGTGTAGTCACGAAAGCATTGAAACCACACGAATTTATTTGAGAAGAACATCTTTAGAACAACAAGAAATTGTTAATTCGGTGGTTAATTGGTAATTTTTATTGCATTTTTAATTGAGTTTTCACAAAAACTATTAGTAAATTATTGTTAAATTTTCTTTTCAATATTTAATATTTATTATATACTAAAATATATAAGTGCGGGGTTTTCCGCAAATTTAAATTACGTGGTTTTAAAAGAGGAAAAGTTATGAAATTTATTCCAAGAAAGAACAAGGTTAAAACCGAGGTTTACAGGAACGTTTCCATCCTCGATGTTTTACTTGCAATTGTTGGCGTTATAGCAGCAATTTTCATTTTTATTAGTAACTTGCCATATAAATGGTATATTGGGTTAAGTTTTGTATCCTTTTGGTGCATGCTTTTTGTGCCAGTTTCTGATGGAATTAAACTTTATTATTCCGTTGTGTTAATGTTTAAATTTTTGGCATACAAAAAAGAATATTTTAAAGACCCAAAAAACAAAAATGATGATATTAAAAGAATTATTCCATTTATGGGACTATCAACCGATAAATTTATCAGTTTTGGTGAATATTATGGCATGGTGCTAGAAGTGCACCCAGTTGAATTTGGAACTTTCGATTCTGAAAAACAAGAAATGACACTTAGCACTTTTGCGCAATGTTTTCAACGTTTGGCAAGGACTCAAAAAATGAGTATTGTTAAAACCAAAAAACCCCTAGTTCTAGACGATTTGGTTAATTTTGAAGATCAAAAATACAACACACTTATGGACATGAGTGAGCGTGGACTTTATGGTGAAAGCGAACTGGAAGCAAGAAGCCCAGTTTTTGAAGAAAGGCTTAGAGCAATAAACCTTTTAAACAACGACCAAAAAGTTTTAATGAATTTTTACTATATTGTAATTTACGACACTGACCGTGAAGCTTTAGAGAGCACAGTTAATGGTATTGTTGCCGGAATGCTTAGTTCACAAACACCAATTGCGTGTGACATTTTAACAGGTAACAGTTTGCTTGTTTTCCTAAAAAGCACATTCACAGATAATTTTGATGAACGTGAACTTGATGTTTTAAACAACGAAGACAAAATTAAATGGGCAAGCCCAAACAAAGTTAAGTTTAAAATTAACACCACAAACATTGATGATAAAGCATACAGAACATTCACAATTACCGACTATCCTTTGGAAGTTGCAAATGCTTGGTTATATCCAATTTTTCAACTTGACAATTGCCGTGTTGTTGTTAATATTACACCAGTTGACAAATATAAAGCGGAAAAAATGCTTGATAAATCCTTAATGGAAATGGAAGTTAAACTTTCAAAAGCTAACAGAGCAAGTATGCAAATTGAAAACCAAACACACTACGATTCTTTAAGAGAGTTGTTAACAAGTCTTAAAACCAACAACGAAAACATTTACGACACTAACATTCACATAACAGCCGAAGAAGGCGTTAAAAAGGAAGTTAGGGCAGTGTTAAAGCAATATGGCTTTAAATATGCTGAAAACTTTGGTCGACAAATTAATGCTTTTGTTAGTGCAAACATTTCAAGGTTAGACACATTAACAGAATACAATCGTGGAATTCACACCACAAGTTTGTGTGCAATGTTCCCATTCATTTCAAGTGAATTAAAAGATAAAAACGGATTCTATTTGGGATACAATCAATATCCAGTGTTTGTTAACTTCTTCCAACGTAACAACGAACGTGTTAACTCTAACATGGTTATTATTGGAAAAAGTGGTGGCGGAAAAAGTTTCGCAACAAAAACACTGCTTACAAACTTTGCTGCTGATAACACACGTGTTTTCATTTTGGACCCAGAAAACGAATATGAAATTTTGTGTGGCAACTTAAACGGAAAAATGATTGACGTTGCATCTTCTCAAATGGGTATTTTCAATCCATTCCACATCTATCCATCACTGGAAGCCGAAGAGGGCGGAGTGGACGACTCGTTTAACGGACACTTGCAGTTTTTGGAAAACTTTTTCAAAGTTATTTTAACAGGTATTAACACCGATGCTTTTGAAACATTAAACTCAATTATTGTTGATTTGTATGCGCAAAAAAATATTGGTCCACAAACCGAAATTGCAAGCTTAAAACCGGAAGATTTCCCAATTTTTGATGACCTACTAAAACTAGTTAATGGAAGGTTGCAAACCGAAAAAGAACCATATGTTATTAGAAACTTGCAAACTGTTAAAACCTACATTGAAAAATTTGCCACTGGGGGCAGAAACAGTAACTTGTGGAATGGTCCAACAAGTATTTCCACAAACGAAAACTTTATTTGCTTTAATTTTAGAACATTGCTTGCAAACAACAACGAACTTATTGCAAACGCACAAATGCTTTTGGTATTTAAGTATTTAAACAACGAAATTATTAAAAATCGTGACTTTAACTTAAAATATTTCAATGATCCAACACTTGCCGAAGAAGAACACCGTCGTGTTATTGTTTGCGTTGATGAAGCGCACGTTTTCATTAACAAAAAGTTCCCAGTTGCGCTAGATTTCATGGTTCAAATGGCAAAACGTATTCGTAAATATTATGGAATGCAAATAATTATTACACAAAACATTAAAGACTTTGTTGGAACACCAGAAATTGCCCAACAATCAACCGCCATCATAAATGCCAGCCAATATTCAATGATATTTGCGCTTGCGCCAAATGATATGACCGACCTAATTGAACTTTATAGAAATGCAGGCGGAATTAATGATGAGGAAAAAGACACAATTGTAACAGCAAAACGTGGTCAGGCATTCCTAATTACAAGTGCTATGAAAAGAACAACTGTTCAAATTGAAGCATTGCCAGTTGTTAAAAACATTTTTGAACAACGACAAAGTGGTTAAAAAATTCAAAAAATTCACATGCATAAAAGTGCATGTGTTTTTTTATGAAATTTAACACAAAATATATGGGAACAAACAAAAAATTTTATATAAAAAAGCCCACATACAAGGGGAAGGCTTGTTTAGACTAATATGCAAAAATGTGTTAAATGAAGCGGAGATTACATAAAGGGCACTGCGGTGTTAAAATTTAAACAAGTTTAAATTTTAAGTTTTGTTAGCACAAAACGGCACAACTTTGTTGTGCCACCGCAGTGCCAACCAACAGTTGTATGCTTTTGTCCTTTTTGGGCTGCTTGCCTACAACTTCCAATGATTTAAACACATATGTTTTGTTTTTCATATGTTAAAAACCCCACATTTTCACGATAATTTCAATGTTTTTTGGGGGTATATATATATTATTTTTTTATTTTATATTGAATTTGTAAAATTTGTGTGATATAATTTTATTAATAATTTTAAGGAGTTTGAATATGGCACTTAAAGATCTTTTTGATAGGATTAAAAATAAAGTAAAAAATGCGGCAGTTGTGCGTAAAGCAAAAGCACAGGTTAACAAACATGATTTAGGAACAACAGCAGATATTTATGCTGATGAATTTGTAACCCCTAAAAGAACTGATACAGGTGTTCCACAAACACAAATTACTGAACCAGATTATGTTCGTGCAGAGTCAACAGAATTTGTTAGAAAAAATGGTTTAAGTGGAATATATTTTTCAGATGCTTTAACACATGACCTAAAAACAACATTGGAAGATGAATATAAAAATTCGCATCTTGCAAAGTTTGTTTATGTTCCAGCAAGTATATTTCCAGCAGATTTTTCAGAAGAAGAAATACAAGAATTAAGTGAAACATACGAAATTGAACGTGATTCCAATGGCAGACCAAGAATGCTTGTTTCCACATTTAGACAATGGCAAGTTGATATTTTAAGAAATAATGAACAAGCTGCCACTGAAAACAAGGAATTATTAACCCCATTCTATGATGCAGCAAAAGGTTTTGCTAAAACTGCACGAAATAATGACCAAGCTGAACCATACTCTGAGTTTGTTTTAGATTCTCTTGATGATTACCATATTGCTGAAACTTATGGTGGAGAAAAAGGTAGTTTGTTAAACTCTTATTCTAAGTATGCAAACATTCCTGTTTCTGTGCTTGCTCTTCATGCTGTTTTATCAACAAAAGCCCAATATAAATCAGGAGAAAGAAAAGGTGATTTTGCAACATTAGAGTTCACAAAATCAGAACCAAAAAAAGTTACAAAACCATCTTATAAAAGAATACGTGAAGCGTTAGGTGAAGATCCACTTGTTGGATTTTTAGATGAACTTTGCGGATACACAATTGGAGCGGATGGCAAACCTGTTGAATTAACAACTGAAACTGGTGAAGCAAGACAAGGTTTGTTTGAACACATGCTACCACTTGCATCTTCTGTTCAAAGTAAAGTAAACAGAGAATTTAAACTTGATATTGAACATATTGTAACAAAAAGAGATGTTAGGGTTGCCACAACCAAGTTAGATTCAGATTGTGATAGATTTGTTAGAGAAACTAAAGTTGGGTCTTCTGATGTTTCAGCAAGATTAAGTGAAAGTGCAACAGAGTTTGCTCAAACTGTTATAAATGGTTCAGAAAACACAAGCGGAACAATGAATAGGTTTATTACTAGACGTGAAAGAAGCTTGTTAAGAACAGCTTTTAGAAATGTCGGCGAAGAAATTGAAAAACAAACCACACAAACAACCATTCCAAAATATAAAGGAATTTATGAAAAACTAAATGGTGAAATTGATTTTAGTGCATATTCAGAAGATGAAAAAAGATTTATTAATAGCAAAAAATATCCAAAATTTAAACAGCCAAAAGATGTTGATGTTGAATTAACATATGCATCAGAATTTGGAATTATAAAAAATAATGCTTTATTAATTAATAATATTGAACTTAATCTTGCTCCACAAATTGATGTTATTGATCGTTATCCAATGGAAACAGAAGAAGCAATTAGAGAATATGCTTCAACATATGGAATTAATTTGGATGAAAAAGCATTGCAAGACCTTGCAAAAAAATATGATGTTAAACTTCCAGCACAAATTGATAAGGAATATTTAAAACTTGCTGTTAAATTGCAAACAAAGCAACAAGTTGATGGTATTAAAGATTTTAATGAAAGCGTTGTTCAATTAGTAGATTTAAAAGAAGACTTGCGTGTTTGTGAGCAAGTTATTGGTCAATTTAAATTTAACAACTTGGGTATTGTTGCAGATGTTTATGCTATTGCAAAAGAAAAGGTTAAAGTTCAACAAGAAGCATTAAGACAACAAATGCGAACCGAACAATTAGAACCTGCAAAAGCAGCTCTTGAAAGATTAGAAAACGAAAGAATTGCACTTTTACAACAAAAACGTGAATTACGTAACACACAAAAAACAAACAAAAAAGAATTGGAAACTTTAACTTCTACTCATCAAACAAAAGTTATTGAGGCTGTTGGTGAACAATTTAAAGAAGATGTTTCCGCATACATTGTTTCTACTTCACAAAACGGAAAAAGAAGAGCATTTAATGTAAAATCAAAGGAATTTGGCAAAATTGTTGAAAGAGCGCTTTCAAAGTTAGACCCATCGGTTGTGTTAAATGAAAATGGTGAAATTAATTTTGAAACAATTGAAAGTGTTTTAGGAAGAGAGTTTTTAAGTATTGCAACTGCAAATTATAATTTTGCTAGTGGTACAAAAAATGAAAAGTTAAGTGAAGCAAGAGTTAAACCTTTTGTGGATTTATGTTTAAAAAATGTTAGAGAACTTTTAGAAAGCGATAAAACCATTTTATCCACAAAAAGAGATTTAAAATTAAAAATTAAAGCAATTGAAAATGTTGATAATGCACTTAAAGAAAACGAAACTGAAATTGAGCAAAAAGAAGAACAAATTAGTGCCCAAGAACAAAGAATTGATAGCATAGAAACTGAAATTAAAAACATTGAAAGTATTCCTACAAAAGCACTTATTGAAGCTCAAAAACGCGAACGTGAAAACCTTGCTCGTGTAAAAGTTAAAGAATTTGAACAAGTTATTAAAACCATTAATGAAGTTAAAGGTATTCATCAAGAAACAGAACAAGAATTAATTACAAAAGGTGTTCTAGTTAGAAATGATCAAGGCGTGCTACAATTTAACATTAATGAAGAAACAAGAGCGCTTTTAGAAAGCGAATCTCCAGAAATTTTAGCAGCATTTACCAGCGGGTTCGAAAACTATAATTCAGATTCCGAAAGACTAACAACAAGTTGGAATGATAAACTTGAAAGAATTGTTAAAATGGCAAAAGAGGATTTTGATTTGGTAATTGTTCTTGATGAACAAGGACAACCAAAATTTGATGCAAGTGGAAACATGCAATATAGACATATCGATAACCCAACAAGAGTTAAAGGTGATTTAAGTGATGATGTTGTTGAACTTTACGAAAGTCAAAAAACAATTAACACATGTCGCGAAATTATTGAATTAACAGGTAGGGGGGAAGACATTTCTGGAATTATTGCAAACTTACCAGAAGAGGTTAGAGAAAATTTGCCAGAAGATGAACAAGCAAGAACTGAATTTTTAAATGAAACAATTCAATCTGAGTTGCAACAAACAGAACCTATTAGAGCACAATATGCAGCAATGACTGATGAACAAAAACAAGAATTTCAACAAGGTTATGCTAGATATGATCATTATGCAAGTGAAAATTATATTGATGCTGACAAAGTTGATGAAACACTTAACCCAGAACTAGCAAGGGTTGATAGTTTATTAAGTGAGCGTGCAAAACAACCAGAAGCACAAACTGAACAAGAAGAGGTTGTTGTTGATGAGTTGGGTGAAGAAGTTGAACCAATTCAACCAGAAGAAACACAAGAAACAACATTCGGAACAAGAACTGATTATAGTGCTGATGTAGAAAATTTTGTTGAAAACTATTCAATATTACGCAAAATTGAACAAATACAAGAAGCATCAAATGAAGAAAGATTGCAACTTGTTAACCAAAATGGTTGGGAAAGATTTAGAGAGTTAATTGATGAAAATGGACAATTAAAACCAGAGGCAAGTGATGGATTGGCTAAGGTTAGATCGGGTTATGAGCAATTAAACCAAGGTGTTGCCATGAAGTATCAAGTTGGAACTCCACAATTTAATCAGTTCTTAGATCAAAGTGTTGAACACTACGCACAAACTCAACGTGAAGAAAGCCAAGATGGAGCTGAATTAACTGACGAAGAAAGACGTGAAACTAGAAACAACATGGAAGAAGTTTTGGTTAGAAGTCAACACAATGCTAGAACAGCAGAACAAACAGAAGAAGCAGAAAGTGGTGTAAATCCAAAAAAACCTGAATTAGAAGAAGGTCAACCAGAAAATGATAAAAACAAAAAACCTGTAAAAATTGAATATACAGCCAAAGGTTGCGAACTTGCACTTAAATCAATTAATAAGTTAATTGAAGAACTTGAAAAAGAAATTAAAGCACAAAAACAAGCAGAAGCTGCCACAGAAACACCAGTAGAAGAACCACCTGTAACACCTGCTGAAGAAGTTGTTGAAGAAGCAGATGTTGAAACAATTGATCATGCTGATAATGCATATTTAAGGCAAGCATATCTTGGAATGGTTTATGATCAATTATTCAAAGAAGTGGGAGGTATGACTCCTGAACAAACTGCTGCATTGTTTGCTAAAATGGATGTTGAAATTAGCGACGAAAATTTTGCAGAATATATTGATAAAGATGGAAAATTAAATGTTCCTAAAATGATAAAAGAAAAATTAGGAATTGAAGTTGCTGATCAAAAGCGAGCAGTTACAGCACAAGTTTCAACAGTAAAAACTGGAAAAGTTAATGAAGAAGGTAAAGTTGTTAACGCAAGAGGTGTTTCTGTTGAAGAAAAACTTTATGAAAGATTTGAAGCAGGAAACCCTGATGAAGCTGTTAAAACAATTTTGGATACAAAATCGCCAGCGAAAAGGAAATATATTGTTAGAAATTTGATTATTCATGCTTTGGGTAAAGGACTAATTGATCAAGAAACAGTTAGGAATCAAGCACGTGAACTAGGTGAGTTATTACAAACTAACGGATATGAAGTTACAGAAGACAACATAAAAGCACTAGTTGCAGGCACACTTCCACAAAGAACAGCAGAAGGAGAAACACCAAAAAATATTGATGTTTCTGTGATTAAAGATAAAATTACTGGTCAAATTAAAGAGAATGTTCCTCAAAAAGAAACCGAACTTGGTTAATAATTAATTAACAATTTTAAAAGGAGAAAAAACATGGCAAGTAATGTTAATATGTATAAATTTGAAGTTATTGAAGGCATTATTAAGGCTATTGACTTCAAAACCAAAGAAGAAGTTGTTAATCTTGCAAAAAAGATGATGGACGCTGCAAACAGTAATCCAAAATATTCTGCTGCTGTTAAAAAAGCCTTTAAGGAAGCATATGCTGAACTTAGTGCAGAAGATTTAACACTTGAAAATCTTTACGAAATTAAAAACATGCTTGATTAATAAACAAAAAACACTGCATTTTGCAGTGTTTTTTGTTAAATTTTTATATGCAATTAATAATAAAAGGAATTACTACTTTTAAAACGTAATTCCATTTATTTAGTATTTTAAAATTTTAATTTTGTAATATTTATTTGTTTGTAGTGTTTTTTTGTGTTTTAACATATGTTTTAAAGTTTATATTTTAGTGTTTGTTTTAAAGTTAGTTTAACATTTTCTATTTTGCTTTGTTTGCACTGTTAAACACATTTTGCATTTTGTTTTTAACAACTTGTGTTACATATTTTTTGCCATTTTTTAAGTATTCACGCATGTCAACCACTTCTGGGTTTAGTGTTAAAACTTCTCTAACTCCGGCAGTGAATGAAATTCTAAGGTCGGAGTCAACGTTAACTTTAACAACATTGTGTTTTGTAACTGCTTCGTTTAACATTGCTTCTGGAATGCCATTTGCTCCTTTAAGTTTTGCACCATATTTTGTTGCAAGGCTAACCATGTCGGCAGGAATTGAACTTGCTCCATGCAAAACAAATGGAAAAGATGGAAGAAGTTGTTCAATTTTTGACAAAATGTCAAAACGTAACTTTGCTTCTCCGCTAAATTTGTAAATTCCGTGGCTTGTTCCAATTGCAATTGCTAAACTGTCAACGCCTGTTCTTTCCACAAATTCTTTTGCTTGATTTGGGTTTGTGTAGCGTGCATCATCGTTTGAAGCACTAACTTCATCTTCAACGCCGGCAAGCACACCAAGTTCTGCCTCAACAGTAACACCATGCTTGTGAGCATAATCAACCACTTGTTTTGTAAGTTTTATGTTTTCTTCAAAAGGAAGGGAACTTGCATCTATCATAACATTTGTAAAACCATTATCAATTGCATTTTTGCAATCTTCAAAAGTTTTTCCGTGGTCTAGGTTTAAAATAACTGGCAAATCATTCATTTTTGCCTTAACCATTGCATAAATTTCTTTAATTCCTGCATATTTTATTGCACTTGTGCTGCATTGCACAATAACTGGGCTTTTAAGTTCGTTTGCAGCATCTAAAATTGCCGACAAAGTTTCAAGGTTAACAAAGTTAAAAGCACCAATTGCATAGTTGTTTTTAATTGCATCTAAAAAAAGTTTTTTGCTGTTTTGTAATCCCATAAAAAATCTCCTTGTTTAAATATTTTAATTTATTAAATTTTTATACGCAAACAAATAAAGCAAAAATGTAAAAAAAATAATTTATGATTGCTAAAATGATAAAAATTATATATACTATAATAAATTAGTAAACTAGAAATATGGTTAAAAGTTAAAATTCAACAAATGAACAAACCATTTTGTTCATTTAAAGGGGTTAAACATGAAAATTGGTTTTATTATTCCATTGCTTGACGAATATGACATTGAAAAAGGTTACAACACAATTGCAAAGGCTTGTTCCGATTGCAGTGTTGATTTTGATGTTATTTTTGCACTAAACTCTAAATTAAGTGCAGTTTTCACAAAAATTAGAAATGTTTTTGTTGAAACCAAAGCTGTTAAAGCATTTATGGTTGACAGACCTTGCGACCACTATAAGCTAATAACTCTTGCAATGGAAAAATGTGAAGAATATGATGCAACAATAATTTATTCTGGAAAAGAAGAAATTAATGCCGATGTTATTAAAGCTTTTATTACCAGTTATGAAGCAGGCAACAAAATTGTTTATCTTAAAAAGGTTTACAGAGGCTTTAAGAAAATTGTTGCAGGATTTAAGGCAATGTTTTACAAACTTGGCGTTAAACTTTTAGGTGTGTTTAAAGATATTAATGCCGAAACCGACATTCAGCTTTTAGATGCTGATGTTGTTAAAACAATTAATCAGTTGCCAGGCAAAAACCGACAACTTAGAACCCTAGATTCGCTTTTATATTACACAACTGACATAATTCATTTGGAAGTTGATTCAAAAGAAGTTATTAATCCAAATTACACCGTTAAAGACAAATCTTATGTTAAAAATGCAGTTGTTGCATATTCAAGTTTGGGTGTGGGTTTAATTTCTGCTATTTTAAGTATTGTTATTTTAAGTGTTAAAATTAGATGGCACTATTTAATCCATGTTGGTTTGTGGTTATTGTTTTTGGTGGGTATGGTGTTGTTTTTGGTGTTTAACACCAGAAAAACATTAACATACAGAGCTGGCACATATGTTGAACCAAGTGAATTTGTTTCGCTAAAAGATAAAATTGAATACTACAATATGTAAAAACCAAACGCACCACTTTTTTAAGTGGTGCATAGTGTTTAAGGATTAGGTTATGGATTTTTTTAATAATGAGCAAGATAATTCAAAACGTAATGAACAATTGCTTGATATAATAATGGAAGAGCATAAACGTAGGGAAAAGAAACATAACATAAACAAAGGTTATTTACTTAACAAAAGAACAGGGAAAGTTTCAAATCCATTTGAACGTGACCCTAAACTGGAAGAAGATAATTCAAAAAATGATGACCGTGATTTTAAGCATGCACCAGTAAACAGTGGTGCAACAGGCGAACCTGCGTTTGTTGTTAAAGGTGGAACATATCATAGCAACAAAAAAAAGCTTAGTAAAAAATCAATAATAACAATTATTAGTTTTTCGGTTGCACTTGTGTTAATTGCAGCGGTTGTTTTTTGTTGTGTTTATTTTTTGTCGGAACACAAAATTAACATTGTTTGTGGAAACAGGCAAGGAATAACTTTGGTTGATTCAAAAAACAAGGAAATTAACGAAATTTCGTTAAGATTAAACGAAGAAATTTCTTTTAAAATTGTTATTAACAAAAATTATTCAAACTCAAATGTTGAAGTTTGGTACAATAACAAAAAACTTGAACCAAACAAAGATGGATACTACACAATTAAATGTTTTGGAAATCCGGCAGATTTAAGAATTATGGGTGTTGTTGAAAACGATTATAGCATCACTTTTGACAATGGAAATGGTTACAATTATTATGCTAACGCAGAAAGTGGTGTGGTGGATTTGTTGAACGGACAAACCAAAACAAACTTTTTTGGAAACACATTAAGTTTTAAAGTGTTAGATAAAAATAGTAACATTGTTAAACAACCTTATATTGCGGTTTATAGCAATAACACATTATTAACTCCAAACGAATTTGGTGTTTTTGAAGTTAAATTTGATAATGACCAAAACATAACTTTAAAAGACCATAGCCCATATGAATATTTTAAAATTGAAGAAGAAACAGTTGAAGACACAACAACTTACACCATAACAGGATTAACCGAAATGGGCTTAAAATCAAAGGTTTTGGTGTTGCCAAGTGAATATAACGATGAAGAGTTAGAATATAACTTTGTTGGGTTAAACTATTATCCTAATGTGGAAGAAATAATTTTGCCATATGGAAGTTTGTTAAACCCAATTAATTATAATTACTTTAACGATTTACAAAAAATAACCATTAGCGAAAATTCGACTGTTAATGATGGTTATTACACTGAAAATGGATTACTATATTTAAAAGCAGAAGTTGTTAGTTATGCGGAAGGTGAAAGACAAACACAAACACTAACACAACTTGTTAAGTGTCCAGATGGGTATGGAAAAACCCTTAATGAAGGTGAAAGAATTGTTAGTGTTAACCCAGATGAAATTTGTAGTTATGCTTTTAACAAGTTAAACTACATTAAAACCATAGAAATTGGAAGCAACACTTTTTCAATTCAACCACTTGCATTAAAATCAACAAATTCAAGCAATACTTACACAATTAATTTTAACAACAACACACATTTTAAAGTTGTTAACAACATAATTTATTCCTATGATGAATCGGAAATTGTGGCTGCACCATTTTACAGTGGAGAACTAACAATTCCGAGTGGAAAAACAATTTTGGAAAATGCTTTTGCATTTAGTGGTTTAACATCATTAAAATTTGAAAGCACTGCAACACTTTCATCTGGTGCACTAAGCCTTATGGAAGAATTAAAAACAATTGTTATGCCTTCTAACGTTTCAGAACTTACCACAAACATGTTATTTGGAAACATTAGCCTAGAAACAATTGATTTAAGAAATGTTAGTGGAGTTATTACAATTTCAAACAACACAATTGAAAATTGGTTGATTGTTAAAAACATTGTGGTTAAAGATGATCAACTTGAAAATTATTTAACAACATATGCCGATGCTCCGTTTGTTAACATGTTTATTAGTGTAACAGAGTTTGACAATCAAAACAGTTAAATGAACTTGCTAGCAAGTTCATTTTTGTTGTCTAAGCCCCCCAGATAGTCTGGGGTTACTCCAAAATGAAAAATCACCAGTAAAACTAGTGGATTTTTATTTTTTAAGCATATATAAATTTGATGATTGGTTATAAAACAAAAAATTTAGGTTAAAATTTTATTAATTTTTTAAGGAGTTAAACATGACAGAAAAACAAAAATTGGCGGAAAGAATTGTTAAATATTCATTAAATGTAAAACCTAACGAAAAAGTTTTGGTTGAATACAGCGATTGTGAAACTGATTTTTTAAATTTGTTACAACTAGAAATTTTTAAAGCAAAAGCATATCCGTTTTTTAAAGAAATTAACAGAACTTTTAGAAAAAACGAACTGGAATTTGGGTCGGAAGAATTTTTTGAAAATATGGTTAAACACGACAAAATTTTGTACGGAAACATGGACTGTGTTGTGCTTATTTTGGGTAGTAACAACATTTTTGAATTTTCGAATGTTAATGCAAAAAACAAGGCACTTTTTGAAAGTGTTTACACAAAACAAATTCAAATTGACATAAGGCTTAAAAAACGTTGGGTGCTTTTAAGGTGGCCAACTGCAAGTTTTGCACAACTTTCAAAAATGGGAACAAAAGAGTTTGAAGAATACTTTTTTAATGTTTGCAATTTAAACTATGAAAAATTGCACAAAGCAAGCGAAAAACTTAAAAAATTAATTGAAAAAACCGACAAAGTTAAAATTGTTGCACCAAACACAAACCTAACTTTTTCAATTAAAGGCATGCCTGCAATAATTTGCAGTGGGCAGTGTAACTTGCCAGATGGCGAAGTTTACACAGCACCAATAAAAAACAGCATTAATGGCGAAATTATGTTTAACATTCCATCAATGCAAAATGGCTTTAAATTTAAAAAAATCTGGTTAAAATTTGAAAACGGAAAAGTGGTGGATTTTAATTGCAACAATAATAACCTATTAAAAACAATTTTAAATTTAGATGATGGAAGCCGTTATGTGGGGGAATTTGCATTTGGCATTAATCCACATGTTAAAACCTTTATTAACGACATTTTGTTTGATGAAAAAATGTGCGGAAGTTTGCATATGGCACTTGGCAATGCATATGACGATTGCTTTAATGGTAACACAAGTGCACTTCATTGGGATTTAATTTTAAACCAATTTTCTAGTTTTGGTGGTGGCGAAATTTGGTTTGATGGGGTTAAAATTAGAGAAAATGGACTGTTTATATTACCTGAATTAGTTGCACTAAATCCTGAAAACTTGATATAATTAAAATGGTTTAAAAAACAAAAATTAAACCAAAAACTTTTTATATTTAATAATATTTTGGAGGAAAAAATGAAAAACAACGAAATTAGAATTGGCATTAATGGTTTTGGCAGAATTGGCAGAATTATTTTAAGACTTACAAAAAGGTTCCCAAACATTAAAGTGGTTGGAATTAACGACCCTTTCACCGACATTAATTATGCAAAATATATGCTTGAATATGACACTGTTCATGGCAGATATGATGGCACAGTTGAAGTTAAGGACGGTGCACTTGTGGTTGATGGAAACCCAATTAAGTTTTTTGCCGAAATGGACCCAGCAAACATTGATTGGGCTAGTTGCGGGGCAGAATATATTTGCGAAGCAACAGGAAAATTTACAAAAGCCGATGATGCAAGAAAGCACTTGGCAGGTGGTGCAAAAAAAGTTATTATAACTGCACCAGGAAAAGAATGCCCAATGTTTGTTTATGGCGTTAATGAAGATAAATATGAAAAAAGTATGGACGTTGTTTCCAATGCAAGTTGCACAACAAACTGCTTGGCTCCAATTGCAAAAATTTTAAATGATAATTATGGAATTGAATATGGTCTTATGACAACTGTTCACTCCATAACAGCAACACAACTAACAGTTGATGGAAGCAGCAAAAAAGACTGGCGTGGTGGAAGAGCTGCAAGTCAAAACATTATTCCAAGTTCAACTGGTGCTGCAAAAGCTGTTGGTGTTGTTATTCCAGAACTTAATGGAAAATTAACAGGTATGAGTTTTAGAGTTCCAACAGTTGATGCTTCAATTGTTGACTTAACAGTGTTGCTTAAAAAGCCAACCACATATGACGAAATTAAGGCACTATTCAAAAAATGCTCACAAGGCAAACTTAAAGATGTTGTTGGTTACACAGAAGATGCTGTTGTTTCAAGCGACATTATTGGCGACACTCATGGCACAATTTTTGATGCAAACGCAGGCATTATGATAAGCCCAACATTTGTTAAAGTTTGTGCTTGGTATGATAACGAACTTGGATATTCAACACAAGTGCTTCGTTTAATTAGCCACATGGCAGAAGTTGACCATAAATAAAAATTAAAAACAGATTTTATAAAACTTAAAAAAACACTACAAATTTTTAATGTAGTGTTTTTTTAGTATTTTAAATTTTAATTATTAAACATTAATTGTTATAATTCTAGTTTTCGTGATAAATAACTTCTTTGCCTTTTTTTAATGCATAATTAATTTCATTTTTTGTGGAGTTTCCAACATAGCCACCAATGTTAACCACATAAATTGCGTCACTTATGTCAATTTTTTTAAAGTGAGCGTTAACAATGTTATTCATTTCTTTTTCGGTTGTTGTTTCTGGGGCTATATCATAAACGCATTGAATAACACACCAACCATATTGTTTTTCCAAATCGCTTGCAATTTTTATCATTTGTTTTTCAAATTTCATGCTTCCGCAAATTGTAACCACTTTAATTTCCATAATTGCTCCTTTGTTAACTAAAATCAATATATCACATAAAAATTATAATTAAAAATAATTTATAACAAAACTTTAAATTATTAGCATTAATAATTTTGCTGAACTAATAAAAGTTATTAATATTTGTTATTATGGTGTTTAATATTTGTTAATTTTATGTTATAATTAAAAAGTTTTAAGGAGTATGATAAGTATGAAGTGTCCTATATGTGGTGCAAAAATGGTGGACGGAAAAGTTTGCAAATATTGCAGTGTTACTTCCGACCAAGTTTTGCAGGCTAGCAATAAAGAAGCAAAAAAAGCTTTTAAAGAAAAACGACATAAAGATGTTTGCTACACAACAAACATGCCAAGCGATGTTAACAAAACAAAACTTGTTTTGCTAACTGTGTTTTTGGGTTGGTTTGGCGTTGGTGATTTTTATGTTGGAAAAAACATTAAGGGCAGTTACTGTGCTGTAAGTTTTGGACTTGCCATAATTGCAGCCATTTTTAATTATTTGGCAACTTATCATGGACTGGGCGGAAAAGAAGTTATTAATGTTTTTATGAGCATAACATCATATTTGATGGTGGTTAACTTGCTGTTTTGGGCAGCAGACATTGTTGGCTTTATTTTTAAAACCTACAAAGTTCCAGTGATACTACCAGAATCGGAAGTAAAAATTAAACATCACAGCATAAAAAAATAGTTAGAGGTTAAAATGAAAACAGTTGTTGTTGGAATGAGTGGTGGCGTTGATTCTTCTGTTGCTGCCGCACTTTTAAAGGAACAAGGATATAATGTTATTGGCTTGTTTATGCATAACTGGGAAGAAGATGATGAAGATGGTTGTTGCACAGCCGCACAAGATTTTGAAGATGTTAGGCGTGTTTGCAACAAATTAAACATTCCATATTATTCTGTTAATTTTGCAAAAGAATATATGGATAGGGTTTTTTCTTACTTTTTAAGGGAATATGCTGCTGGCAGAACTCCAAACCCAGATGTTTTGTGCAACAGGGAAATTAAGTTTGGCCCATTTTTGGAATATGCACTTTCATTGGGTGCAGATTACATTGCAACAGGACATTATTGCGACATTGAGCACAAAGATGGATATCATTATTTGTTAAAGGCAGTTGACCAAAATAAAGACCAAACATATTTTTTAAATCAGTTAAGCCAAAAACAACTTGAACGCGTTTTGTTTCCGCTTGGCAAATTAACAAAGCCAGAAGTTAGAAAAATTGCAGAAAAATATGGCTTAAACACTGCTGAAAAAAAAGATAGCACAGGAATTTGTTTTATTGGCGAACGCAAATTTAGAGAATTTTTGAAAAACTTTATTCCTGCAAAAAAAGGCAAAATTGTTGATTTGTCTGGCAATGTTGTTGGCGAGCACGATGGCGTTATGTATTACACACTTGGGCAACGAAGAGGGCTTAACATTGGCGGAAAAAGTGGAACCGAAGGTGGCAGATGGTTTGTTGTTGATAAAGATGTTAAAAACAACTTGTTAATTGTTAGCCAAAAAGATGAAAGTCCGCTTTATTCAAAAGCACTTATAAGTTACAGCATTAATTGGATTCCAAAAATGCCTGAAAAAACCGAGTTTAAGTGCTACGCAAAATTTAGATATAGGCAACCAGAACAAGAAGTTAATGTTAAAATTGAAAGTAACAAGGTTTTGGTTTCGTTTGTTAAACCACAGCGTGCCGTAACACCGGGGCAGTTTGTTGTGTTCTATGATGACAAAGCTTGTTTGGGTGGCGGAATTATTGAAGAAGTTATTAAGTAAAACATAACATTTTAAATTTAACAAAATTGTTAATAATTGAATAAACTATGTTAAGTTAATAATTAATTATGATTGACAAATTTGTTTTTAATCATTAAAATTAATGTACCATAAAGAGTGTGCGAGGGACAGCCCCGTTGACCACACAGCAACCTGGAACGTAATGTTTTAAGGTGCTAATGGCTGTTCGATGGAAAAAATATTAACATTTAAATCCCATCGAAAGATGGGATTTTTTAATCTTTATGGAATAAGTTTAAAAAGGAGAAAAAATGAAAATTTTAACCAGTGAAAGTGTTAACATTGGGCACCCAGACAAAACATGTGATGTTATTGCCGATTGTTTTTTAGATGCAGCACTAAAAGAAGATGAAAATTCGCAAATGGCGGTGGAATGTGCCATTAAAAACAACAAACTTTTCATTTATGGTGAAGCAACAACAAAAGCAAAAATTAACTATGATGAAATTGCAAAAAAGGTTTTAAAGTATGTTGGTTACGATGCAGAAAATTTTGAAATTATCAAGGAACTTTCGCATCAATCGCCCGACATTAATTCGGCAGTTGTAAAAAACACAGAAATTACTGCAAACGACCAAGGCATAATTTTTGGTTATGCTTGTTCCGAAACCGAAAACTACATGCCAAAACCATTTGAAATTGCAAACAAACTTATGATGGAATATGAAAATTTTAGGCTTAACAACAAAAACTTTTTTGCTGATGCAAAAAGCCAAGTTAGTGTGGAGTATGAAAACGATAAGCCTGTGCGTGTTAACACAATTTTGTTGTCGGTTTCTCATAGCGAAAAACTAACTTTGATTGATGTTAGAAATCAAATTTTAACAAATGTTGTTAAACCTGTTTTAAAGCAGTTTAATGCCGAAAACGACAACCCTAAAATTTTAATTAATGCTGGTGGCAAATTTACAGTGTGGGGTAGTTTTGCTGACAGTGGTTGTGTGGGCAGAAAAATTGTTGTTGACAGTTATGGTGGATTTAGCCGTGTTGGTGGTGGCTGTTTCAGTTCAAAAAATGCAAGCAAAGTTGATAGAAGTGCGGCATATTATTTAAGATATGTTGCAAAAAATTTGGTTGCAAACCATTTGGCTGAAAAAGTGGAACTCCAAATTAGTTATGGTTTTGGGTTAAACGAACCAATAAGTTTTAACATTGAAACGTTTGGAACAGAAAAAGTTGAACTAAGTAAAATTTATGAAATTGTTAAAAACAATTTTAATTTTAAACCTCAAAAAATGATGCAGGAACTTAAATTAAACAAACCGGTTTTTGCAAAAACTGCGTGCTATGGCCATTTTGGCAGAGATTTTGAATGGGAAAAAATTAAAAAGTTAAACATTTAAAAAAAACAACAAAACTTTTTGGTTTTGTTGTTTTTTATTGATTATTTTTAGTTTAACTAATTTAAAACAATATTTTTGCATATGTCAAAAATAAATGTGTTTTTAACTTCATTTTTAACATTTTCAAATGTGCAGTTTTTTGCATATAATGGAACATTTTTTGAAGTGTGTGACTTTTTTGAATATAAGTTGTTAGAAATTTCAGTTTTATTATTTGCCAGTTTTAATCCACCTGTTTCATGGTCGGCAGTAATTAAAACTGCTGTGTCATCTCTGTTTAGGGCAAAATTGTAAACAGTGTTTGCAACATCAAAAAGTGTTCTAACTTCACAAAGTGCGGGCAGTAAGTTTTTCTTGTGGCTAAACTTATCAATGTGTGCACACTCAATCATTAAAACAAAACCTTCTTCATTATCTAAAAATTCAAGAGCAAAATCAACAACTGAACTAAGGTTTGTTTGATTAGTTTCTTCTATGTTGTAAATTGATTTTAAATTTTCAATGTTTGCCACAATTTTTTGTGCATTTGCATTATTATTTAATTCGGATAATGAATTGCACATAACATAGTTTTCCAACAAAAATTGAGATCTGTATTTTTCATACAAATTGTGTGTTTCACCAACCAACAAATTAATGTTGCTTGTTACTTGATCAAGCACAATATCTTCCGAGTTGCCCCTGTCAGTTGTGTGGCTAGAAAATGCGGCAGGTGTTGCACCAGTTAAGTTGTCGGTTGTAACAATGCCTGTTTTTTTGCCATATTTTATTGCAATTTCCATAATGTTTTCTAAAATACTGTTTCCGTCCATACCAATTTTTCTGTTAGCAACATTAACACCTGTTGCCATTGCTGTTGCTGCGGCAGCGCTGTCGGTTGTGCCAATTGATTTTGATGAAGTGTTCACTGTGGTTAAATAGTCATTTTCAAAAATTAAATTATTAATGTCAAAGTGTATTTTTGCATTGTTTATGTGGTTTTGTCCCATTCCGTCACCAATAATTAGTACAACATTTTTTATGTTATTGTTGGTGATAATTGTGGGGTCCTTAATATTTTTTACGCAACCAGAAAATGTGAATAAGGTTAATATTAATGTTAAACAAACAAAAAATATATTTGTTATTTTATTAATTTTTCTCATAATTTTTCCTTAGTTATTTTTAATATTATAAATAACAAATAAATTTTTGTGAACTAATTGTTTAAATTTAAACTTTAAATAAAGTTTTGAAATTATTAAAAAATCAGTGTTAACTTATTAAAAAATTTTTTAAACTAAAATTGTTATGGTATAATGTTTATATGGTAAAAACAATTAAAACAAACGAAACTGCTTTAACAGAAATAAAAAAATCAAAATTTTTTTCATATGCGTTTTATTGTGAAACTTTGGAAGAAGTTAAAAACTTTTTGGATGGTTTAAAGTTGGAACACAAAAAAGCAACGCATATTTGTTTTGCATATGTTGTTAATGGTTTTGTTAAGGCAAGTGACAATGGCGAACCACAAGGAACGGCAGGTGTTCCAATTTTGGAAGTTATTAAAAAACAAAATTTGGAAAATGTTTTAATTTGTGTTGTTAGATATTTTGGTGGAATAAAACTTGGTGCAGGCGGACTTATTAGGGCATATGGCGAAAGTGCCAAAAATGTTATTGAAAAGTGTGAAATTTGCAACCTTATTAATGCCACACATTACACATTAAAACTTGAATACACACAAGAAAGTGTTTTAAACGACCTTAAAAAATTAGCAAATATTTTTTATTTAGATGTTAAATATAATCAAAAAATTGATGTTAGTTTTTATGCAACCGAATTAATTGATTTAAAAAATTTTGAGAAGTATAATTTAACAAAGCAAGAAAATTTATTAATTAGGAATTAAAATGTCACAAATAACAAAAATTGAAAAACAATCAAAAAACAAAGATAGGGTTAACATTTTTTTGGATGGTGAGTTTTGTTTGGGTTGTTCGGTTGAACTTATGGTTAAGTTTAATTTGAAGGAGAACAAAGAAATATCTGAGCATGAACTTGAACAACTTGTTTTTGAAAACGAAAAAAGTTTAGCATTAAAAAAAGCTGTTGAGTTGCTTGGTAAAAACCTAAAAACAAAATCACAAATGAAAAAGTACTTAAAAGATAAAGGTTATTTGCCACAAATTGTTGATTATGTTTTAGAAAAACTTTGTGAATATAATTATATTAATGATGAAAATTATGCTAAAATATATGTTAGAAGTGTAAAAAACAAATATGGCAAACTTAAAATTATTAACGAATTAAAAGCAAAAGGTGTAAAAGAAAGTGACATAAATGCTGTTATGGACAGTTTTGAAACGGAAGAAGAAGTTGTTTTTAATTTGGCAGAAAAAT
This sequence comes from uncultured Clostridia bacterium, assembly GCA_944380265.1. Classification (GTDB taxonomy): domain Bacteria; phylum Bacillota; class Clostridia; order Christensenellales; family UBA1242; genus UBA6345. The sequence goes on from CALWGY010000004.1 coordinate 83,209, forward strand.
ATTTAAAAAACAAAGAAATAAATTTTGAAACACTTTCAAAACTTTACAGGTTTTTAATAAGCAAAGGTTTTGAATATGATTTGGTTTTAAGTGTTGTTAACAAGTTTAAGGAGAGTTAGTTATGTTGGCGGTTGGTGTTGATTCAGTTGATATTGTTAGAATGCAAAAGTTTGTTGATAATCAAAGGTTTTTAACAAAATTTTTTACGGACTATGAAATTAAATATTGCAACTTAACAGTTAACAAAACAATGCGTTTGGCTGGGCTGTATTGTGCAAAAGAGGCATTTTTAAAGGCTTTGGGAATTGGCATTGGTGGCGGAATTCCACTAAACGAAATTGAAGTTAATCATGATAAAAATGGAAAACCTTTTATAAAACTAAGTGATGCAGCAAAAAGGCTTGTTAACATTATGGGTTTTGAAGATTGGCAAATTAACATAACCCACACCCACACAGTTAGCACAGCAGTTTGTGTTTTAAATTAAAACAAGAATTTTTCTTGTTTTAATTTTTTTGATAATAAAAAAACATAACAATAAAAAACAAATGAGTTTTATGCATTTATTTTTTTTGTTTTAAGTTTATGTTTAATATTTTTTTATGATATAATAATAATTGGAGAAAACATATGGGAAAAATAAAATGTGATTTTAATGTGCATCTAGACAACTTTGTTAATTATGAAGCAGTTAAAAATGTTTTAATGATGGCGGAAAAACACAAAGTTAAAGCAATAAGTCTTATGGAACATGATGCACTTAATTTATATAAAGCTAATGGTGTGCTATATAACTTAATACAAACTGGCGAAATAAACAATTATTACACAGGAAAAATTGTTTCTGGAATTGAACTTAATTGCATAATTAATGATGTGCCAATTTCAAAACTTAAATTTAATTATAACAACTATAACATGCATTTAACATTGCTTGATTTTGATTGCGAGAAAATGGAAACTTTTAAATGGTTTGACACAAAGTTTTTGGAAAAGTGTTTTTTAAAAGATGTTAAGGCAATTATAAAAATTTTAAAAAAGTTAAAACTTGAAGCACCTAAAAAAAGGTATTTTAAGTATGGCACAAAAGTTGGAACGCAAGTTTTTAATTTTATGAATGAAAATTTGGATAGAAAACAAAAGTATCAATTAAAACTTGGTGTTTTTGAAAATTCAGTGGATTTTAACAATTTGTTTTTGGATCCAACTAGCAAACTGTTTTTTAAAAGTGCAGCCATTCCGTATTTAACAGATGTGTTAGAATTTGCAAAAAGCATTGATGCAAGAATTTATATTTCGCACCCTTGCTACATGAATGCAAAGTTTAACACAACAGATTATTTAGACACACTTTTAAGTTTAAAAACAGATTTGGCTTTTCCATATGATGGTTTGGAAGTTAATTATCATTTAAATTCGGTTAACGACACAAAACTTTTGCATGATTATGCAACTTCTCACAATTTAGATGAGTGTGGTGGCACAGGTTTTAAGTATGCAATAACACCGCAAAATCCAACAGGACAAACCTATGTTGTTAGTAACGGACAAAAAAGTTATTTTGTTCCAATTGTTGGAAACATGATTAAAACTTTTTACGAAACTGGAAATGGTGATGCATTAATGGAAGAAAGTTTTGTTAACAGATTAAGCGATATTAGAGAACAAAAAAGATTTGGTGGAACGGAAGAAAATTAAAAAAACAAACAAATTTCTTGTTTGTTTTTTTTTGATTTTTATTTTTTGGTTTCATATTTTTTAGTGCTAAAAATAAACTTGAATTTTATTCTAAGTAATTTTTTTAAATATTGAATGCTGCAAATATAAAAGCAATTTTAATTTAAAAAATCCAAAATTTGGAAAATTAAATATTATTTTGTTTTTTTGCACACAATAAAGTTATTAAGTTTTTAAAAATTTTGGTTGGGAAATTTATGGAAGATAAAAATGGTTTTAATTTTGAAAATTTGGTTAATAATTTAAAAGATAAAAGGGTTGATTGTAACTTTAAAAAAAATTTAGAGCATACAATAAATAACAATAGTTATTGCAGTTTGCTAAAAAGTTTTTATGCAGAACATAAAAATTTCATGGTTGAACTGGCAGAAGAAAACATTAATACTATTGTTGACCTAAATAATTATGTTAACTGGATTAAATATGGTAAATAATGAAATTAAACGAGGAGAATTATATTATGCTGATTTAAGCCCTGTTGTTGGAAGTGAACAAGGGGGAGTTAGACCTGTGTTAATTGTGCAGAACGATGTTGGAAACAAGTTTAGTCCAACCGTTATTGCAGCGGCAATAACAAGTCAAATTAACAAAGCAAAAATTCCAACACACATTGAAGTTAAGGCTAGTGATGTTGGGTTGCCCAAAGACTCGGTGGTGCTACTTGAACAATTACGAACTCTTGACAAACGCAGGTTAAAGGAAAAAATTGGAGAATTGGACATAAAAAAAATGAAAATGGTTGACAGTGCTTTGTTAATAAGTTTGGGGTTTAACTAAAAGGCAATCTTAATTGGATTGCTTTTTTTGTTTTAAAAATTGGAATTGAACAAGCCTTAATTTGTGGTTGGCAAATTGTGTTGTATGTGGAAAAGGTGAGTAAAAACTTTTAGTGGGGTAAGCCCTGCGATGTTAAAATTTAACATCGGGTAAATTTTAACTTTTGCTTTCGCAAAATGGCACAAGGGGTTGTGCCAGAGCAGGGCGGAAACCTTAAATTTACAATAACTTTATAATAACACGTAATTATTGTTTTAAATAATAAAATTTAAAAATAATAAAACCATACTTTTTTAAAAAATCACAACAAGAAAAAAACAAAAAAACTTTATTAAAACATTTGACAAATGCAACTTTATTAAAAATTGGGTATTGCAATTTGATTTGTTTGGTGTTACAATTTAGTATCAAAAAGGTGGTATATTATGGAATTTGTAACAAATGAATATAAAGAATATTTCAAAAATGCTCATGAAACTTTAAAACAACTAGACTCAGTTGCATATGAAAACGGATTGGGTCATTTGTTTACTGAAAAAGAATTAAGGAAATTTAAATACGCTTCCGAAGTTGACAGGATTAATGAATATGCATATCCGGTTATGCAACCAACAATAGACAAAATTATTGCTTTTGCACAAGATTCATTTTTAAGTGAAAATCCACAAGTTAAAAATATGATAACACAACTTGTGCAATATAAAAGTTTTAAACGTGGCGGAAACAAAAACAGCAGGCAAGACAGGGGTGCAGTTGAAATTTTGAAAGATAACATTAAACAATATCTTGAAAATCCAACACAACTTCCAAAAGCAACTGTTAAAAAGAAAGACCCTGTTAAAAAGAATATTAATCAATCAAAACTTAAAGAACCAAGAGTTTTCACTTTAACCGATAAAGATGAACTTGTTAAACCAAACGAACAAACTTGGCAAGCGTTAAGAGCTTTGGAAAGAGCATGGGCAACCTTAATTAAAGCAAACATTGAACACAGAATTGACAATCAAAACCCAACAGAAAATTGGGCTGACAGAATGCATGTTTCTTGGTTTGAAGAACTTCAAGCATATAAAGATGCAAAAGTGTTACTTAAAAAAGATGATGACAAAATTAGAGAAAAAGCAAGCACTTTGGCAAAGCAATTTGAATCTTACGTAAAAACAAAAACAACTCCACTTGATGCTGCAAGCACGCATGCAAAATCAAGACGTAAATTTTTTGCTTTAAAAGGTAACATTAAAAAAGCAGTTAGAAAACAAGAACAAATTGAACAACAACTAGTTGAACAAGGCAAAAATTTGGAAGAAAGATTAACTGAAACAACTCCAATTAAAGATGAAGGCAAAAATAAATAACAACAAAATAAAATTGAAGGTAAATGGTAAATAATTACCTTCAATTTTAGTGTTTAAATTAGAAAAATTCACTATTGACTATGCACAACAATTTTGGTATAATTTAGTAAGAAATATTATGGTTAATATTTCTAAAAAAAAATTAAAAAATGTTTTACTTTATGTTGGTGGCACATAAAGGAGGGTTAAATATGGCAAATGTAACTTTAACACCAGTTCAAGTAATTGCAATTAAACAAGCAATTAGAAGAATTAGTACACAAACTCATATTTCTATCAATGAACTTAATGGTTATTTATCATCTGGTTTAATGCCTGATGTTGTTTCTCAGGCACTTTTAAATATATATAAAGTTCCAAAATTGGAAGATATTCCTGCTGTGGCAAAAACCACAGTTGTAACTGTTGAAAAAGTTGCGCAAATTTATGCAGCTGTTCAAGAGGCAAAAGAACTTGCTTCCGCTGCTCCAAGGAAATATTTAACTGGTGCTGAACAAATGGCGGTTGTTACAACCATTGGTAAATTAAAAACATATATTAATGAATTAGAAACATTGCGTGCAGAAATTGAAACAAAGCAAAAACTTGCAACAAATCCTGCTGATAAACGTAACTTACAAGACCAAAAAGCAGCAATTACAAAACGTATTAAAGCAAGTACAAAAGTTTATGGTGTTTTGTTGGAAGCTAAAAAGGGTAGTGTGCTTGAAGATGTTTATAATTGGTTGTTTGTAAAATCTGGAATAAAAAATGAAAAAGGCAAACAACTAAATCGTGCATTAGATGATTTTCATGCAGCACCAGATAAATCTTCTTTACCAACAGGAAACCAGGCACACAAATTAATTAATGAACTTGGCAGAGTTGCTGGTCGTGGATTTGTTTCACCAAACCCAAATCCTAATCCAAACCCAAATCCTAATCCAAATCCAAATCCAAACCCTAACCCAAACCCTAACCCAAATCCAAACCCAAACCCAAATCCTAACCCAAACCCAAACCCAAATCCAAATCCAAACCCAAATCCAAATCCAAACCCTAATCCTAACCCAAACCCAAACCCAAATCCTAATCCAAACCCTAATCCTAATCCAAACCCTAATCCAAACCCTAATCCTAATCCAAACCCTAATCCTAATCCAAACCCTAATCCAAACCCTAATCCTAATCCAAATCCTAATCCAAACCCTAATCCAAACCCAAACCCTAATCCTAACCCAAACCCTAATCCTAATCCAAACCCTAATCCTAATCCAAACCCTAATCCAAACCCTAATCCTAACCCAAACCCAAATCCTAACCCTAGCCCAACTACTCCAGATTTTAAATATAAAACATTGCATGTAAGCAAGGGCAGAAGGTTTGTAAACTGGCTTGGAAAACACTGGTTGTTACTTGGCACACTTGTTGCAGCAGCAGGACTTACCGCAGCAGCATTTTTAGGACCAGCAGGTATGTTTGCAGCAACAGCTGTTGGCAGATTTGCTTTATATAATGTTGTAACTTTAGGTAGTATTGCTGTTGGTGCTAATGTGTTTAAATATTTATTCTTCCGTCGTCACAGACAAGCAGCAACTGACCAAGGTCATTTGTTAAGAAGAGAAGCAAAAATTCAAAGAAAATTAAGAAGACTTGAAAGATATAGACAAAAAATTAACACATTAGATCAAAAAATTGAATCATACATGAGTTTAGGAAAAACAAATGGTTTAAAACGTTACAAAAAAGCAATTAAACGTTTGCAAAAGCAACAAGCTAAATTGGACAAAAAAATTGGCAAAGATTCTAAATTTATTGGTCGTGAACTTGAAGATAAAGATGCAAAAAAACCTTACGGAAAAGTAAAACGTGCATTAAAAATTTTTGTTGGACATGCTCCAATGGCATATTATGTTGACAGGCACAACAAACATATGGATATTTTGGCAGATAAAACCAATAAGTCAAAATTTAAAGATAATAGGCTTGATGGAAACTTAACTGATGAAATGTTCCGTTGGCATATGTTCCGTCGTAGATATATTGAGGATGCTAAGAAAAGAGAAGCAAGTGCTGCTGATCGTGAAGTGAAGGCAACAGCAGATGGACAAAATGCTTTAGCAAAAGCCTTTGCAAGCCATAAAGCAAAGGTTGCGGAAACTCAACAAAGAGTTAGAGATGTAAATCCAGACGGAGCACATCTTGGTGAACCTGCAAAAGATTTAGTTTTGCATGACACAACATCAACACATTTTGAACCAGATTCAGAAGAAAAAAGAAAGGGTAAAAGAAAAGCAGAAGAAATTGAACGTATCATTCATAACGGCAGAGATGCTATGGGTGGATATTCAGGAAAAACTGCGGTTGTTTCTAAATATTTCAAAAACAGAAGTGAAGATATTGCAGCAAAAACAGAAATTGCTGGGGACGCAAATGAAGCTGAAGAAATTAAAAAAAGAAATACTCCAATAACCCCTTCTTCTCACAGAACAATGTAATAATTAAATTTAATTAGGCTTAAAAAAATCACTGATTTTACTCAGTGATTTTTTGCTTTATATTAATAATTTCTTTTATATGAAATGAGATTTTGGTTTTTAATTTAATAAAGCGTAAACATACACTTTGTATTTATTCATTTTTTCCCTCATAAAAACATTATACCATATCAAAGTTGATATTAAAATATTTTTTCAAATTAAAAAACACAATTTTTTGTTGTTGACAATTTGTGATGTATGTTGTATTATTAAGTCAGTTTAATAAATTAAAATTAAAAGCGTTTTAAAAAAGGACAAGTTTGTTTTTTTAATTAAGTTGCATTACAGAGAACCAATTATTTTGCTGAGAAATTGGTTGCAAAACAAAACAAATATCACCTTTATAGCTTATCTTCTGAAAAATGTTTTGTTTAGTAAGTTGATACGTTATCTCTACGTTAGTGAGAGGTGTGTGATTGCACATTTGTTATAAATGGTAATAATGCTTGTGGCATTGTTTTTATAACAATGTTCACAAGTTTTTTTAAACGCAAATTTTTATTAAATGTTTTTAAAAATTTAACAATTTTTAAGGAGTTTAAAATGTATAAAAAAGTTGATGCAAACTTAAATTTTCCAAACGAAGAAAAAGAAGTTTTAAAATTTTGGCGTGAAAATGATGTTAAAAAACAATGCATGAACCACAATGCTGGCGCAAAAAGGTTTAACTTTTATGAAGGTCCACCAACAGCAAATGGTGTGCCACATTCAGGGCACGTTTTAACACGTGTTTTAAAAGATGTTTTCACACGTTACAAATCCATGCAAGGATATTTTGTTCCAAGAAAGGGCGGTTGGGACACCCATGGTTTGCCTGTTGAACTTTCAGTTGAAAAAGAACTTGGAATTTCTGGAAAACAGCAAATTGAAGAATATGGGGTTGAAGCATTCATAAAAAAGTGCAAAGCAAACGTTTGGAAATATGTTGACATTTGGAAAGAGTTTTCCGACCGTGTTGGTTATTTTGTTAACATGGAAGATGACTATTATGTTACATATTACGATAGTTACATTGAAAGTGTTTGGTGGGCACTAAAAGAAATGGACAAAAAAGGGCTACTTTACAAAGGTTACAAAATTTTGCCTAGTTGCCCACGATGCGGAACAGCACTTAGTTCGCATGAACTTGCACAAGGCTATGAAGACAGAAAAGATACAACTGTTGTTGCAAAATTTAAGGTTGTTGGAGAAGACAACACATACTTTTTAGCATGGACAACCACCCCTTGGACACTTCCTTCCAACATTGCACTTTGTGTTAATGCAAACGAAGATTACGCAAAAGTTAAACAAAATGATGAATATTACATTTTGGCGGAAGCACTAATTAAAAATTATTTTAAGGAAGGCGAGTTTGAACTTGTTGAAACCTTTAAAGGCAAAACACTAGAATTTAAAAAATATGAACCTTTGTTTGGTTTTGTTGATGCAAAAACCGCAGAAAAAGGCTACTATGTTACTTGTGATGACTATGTAACATTAACCGATGGAACAGGAATTGTTCACATTGCACCTGCTTTTGGTGAAGATGACTCGCTTGTTGGAAAAAAATATAACTTACCATTTGTTCAGTTGGTTGACAAATTTGGAAAATTTACAAGCGAATGTGGAAAATATGCTTATCAAGATGTGTTTAGTAAAAATGATGAAATTGTTTTTGATTTGGAAAAAGAAAACAAAGTTTTCAAAAGTCAAAAACATGTTCACAGTTATCCACATTGCTGGCGTTGCCACAGCCCACTAATTTATTTTGCACGTTCCAGTTGGTTTGTTAAAACAACCGAACTAAGGCAAAATATGGTTAAAAACAATAACACTGTTAACTGGCTTCCAGAAAATGTTAAAAATGGCAGAATGGGCAACTTTTTGGAAAACAACATTGATTGGTGCCTAAGCCGTGATCGTTATTGGGGAACACCACTTCCTGTTTGGATGTGCGAATGTGGTCATTATCATGTTGTTGGAAGCAAACAAGAACTTAAAGAACTTGGAAAAATTGAAGGTGACATTGAACTTCACAAACCATATGTTGATGCAGTTACAATAACTTGCGAAAAATGTGGTAAACAAATGAAACGTGAACCAGAAGTTATTGATTGTTGGTTTGATTCTGGCTCAATGCCTTTTGCACAACACCACTATCCTTTTGAAAATCAAGAATTGTTTAAGGAAAGTTTTCCTGCTCAATTTATTAGTGAAGGAATTGATCAAACACGTGGTTGGTTCTATTCACTTCAAGCAATTTCTACTGCATTATTTAACAAAAGCCCATATGAAACCTGCATTGCAAACGGCATGGTTGTTGATGAAAAGGGCAGAAAATTAAGTAAAAGTTTGGGTAACTACATTCCACCAATGGAAATGCTTTCAAAAATGGGTGCTGACCCAGTTAGGTGGACATTTTACACAGGTGCTCAGCCTTGGAATAACATAATTTTAACTGAAAACACAGTTAGTGAAAGCCAGAAAAAATATTTTGGCACACTTTGGAACACTTATGCGTTTTATGTTTTGTATGCTGAAATTGACAAATTTAATCCAACAGAACACAAACTTGAAGATTGCAAACTAAGTGTTATGGATAAGTGGATTTTAAGCGAACTTAACAAATTAATTGATTACGTTTGCTCCGAACTTGATAAGTTCCACGTAACCGAAAGTTCTAGGGCAATGGAAAACTTTGTTGACAAACTTTCAAACTGGTATGTTCGTTTGGGCAGAAAACGTTATTGGGGCGAAGAGTTCACGGAAGATAAAAAAGCAGCATATGTAACACTTTACACAGTGCTTTCAACATACGCAAAACTTTCTGCACCATTCACTCCGTTCATAAGTGAAACAATATATCAAAATTTGGAACGTAACTTTGACAAAACCAAACCAGTTAGTGTGCATTTGTGCAACTATCCAACTGTTAACAAAAAACTTATTGACAAAACATTGAGTGAACAAATGGAACTTGTTTATGCTTACACTGAACTTGGCAGAAGTGCAAGAAATTTGTCTGGCATTAAAAACCGACAACCACTTAACGAACTATATTTAACAAATGCAAACAGCAAAACAACCCTAAAACCAAATTTGGTTCAAATTTTGAAAGATGAACTAAATGTTAAAGATGTTAAACAACACGAAGATTTAAGTAAATTTGTTAACTACACCCTAAAACCACAACTTAAAACATTAGGGCCAAAATATGGCAAAAAGATTAACGAAATAAGGGAATTTTTAAGCACTTGCGATGCATTAAAAGTTGTTAACACAGTTGAAAATGGCGAAGTGTTTAAAACCGTTTTGGGTGGCGAAGAAGTTGAATTTACAAAAGATGATTTGCTAATTTCTGTTAGCCAAAAAGAAGGTTATGCTTCTCAAACAGATGGAAACATTGCTGTAATTTTGGACACACACTTAACAGAAGAACTAATTGAAGAAGGAATTTACAGAGAATTTGTTTCAAAAGTTCAAAATTTAAGAAAATCATCAAACTATGTTGTAACCGACAGAATTCACATTGAAATTTCTGGAAACGAAAAACTTGAAAACATAATTTTAAAATTTGCAAATCAAGTTAAACAAGATGTTTTGGCTTTAAGCATTAAAAAAGGTGACAAAGGTGAATTTACTGAAAACTTTAACTTGAACGATGAAATTTTAAAAGTTTCAATTAGAAGATAAAAAAATGCTACGATAATTCGTAGCATTTTTTTAAATTTGTTTTAAAATTTAATTTTTTAAAATTTGACTAATGCACAAAATTCTACTAAACTAATGCTAGGAGTTAAGTATGTTAAATGTAATTTATGAAGATAATCAAATTATTGTTGTAATAAAACCACAAAACATTCCAACACAAGAAGATAGTTCAAAAGATGCCGACATGTTAACACTAGTTAAAAACTATATTAAAGAAAAATATAACAAACCGGGCAATGTTTTTGTTGGACTTGTTCACAGGCTAGACAGGCCAACAGGCGGTGTTATGGTTTTTGCAAAAACTTCCAAAGCGGCTGCAAGGTTAAGCGAAAGCATTAAAGAAAACGAACTTAAAAAAAATTATTTAGCAATTGTTTTGGGCACATTAAAAGAAAAGAAACAAAAACTTGTTAATTACTTAAAGAAAAACGAAAAAACCAACACAGTTACAGTTGTTGGGCAGGCTGTTAGTGGGGCAAAATATGCTGAACTAGATTACACCGTGATAAGCGAACAAAAAAACACAAGTTTGTTAAAAATTAATCTTGTAACAGGCAGAAGCCACCAAATTAGAGCACAACTAAGTAATCTAGGAAACCCAATTGTTAACGATGTTAAATATGGCTCAAAAACAAAAGGAAACTTGATGCTTTGGGCATATGAACTAAAACTTGTTCACCCAACAACAAAACAAAAAATGACTTTTAAAGTTTTGCCAGATTGCGTTGGGGCTTGGAAAGTTTACGAAAACGCTATTAACACATTGGCATAAACAACAATGTTTTGTTTGTGATGTTAACGCACGCATTGTGTTGTTATTGGAATTTTTAAAACACTTACTTAGTTTAAGTTTTATTAAATACTTAACAATAACATGTTTAGTTTAAAATGTTTTTAGATAACAAAAAAAAAGACTTAATTTTAAGTCTTTTTTTGTTTATGTTAATAAAAATTTAATAAAGTTACAATAAGGGGGGGGTTAATAAAAATTTATCAAGGGATTAATAGAGATTTAATAAAAAGTTAATGAGTGTTAGTAAAGTTTTAATATGAGTTTATTAAGTTTAATAAATTCCGTGGTCATTTGCAAGTTTGTTTGGGTTTGGTGTTTCTTCAATGTCGGTAACCAAACAAGTTGTTGTTAACATAATTGAAGCCACACTGCATGCGTTTTGAAGTGCGGTTCGGGTTACTTTTGTTGGGTCAATAATTCCTGCTTCAATTAGGTCAACATACTGGTTGTTAAGTGCGTCATAACCAAAGTTTTTGTTGTCACTTTCCAAAATTTTGTTAATAACAACTCCGCCATTAATGCCAGCATTTTCTGCAATTTGCATAATTGGAGCAGAAAGCGCTAAATAAACAATTTCTGCACCTGTTTTTTCGTCACCACTAAGCAAATTGATTTGTTGTTTTAGTGCGGGCATGCACCTAATTAATGCAACACCACCGCCAGCAACAATTCCTTCTTGTGTTGCACTTTTTGTTGCAGAAATTGCATCTTCAATTCTAAGTTTCTTTTCCTGCATTTCAGGTTCGGTGGTTGAACCCACGCAAATAACGGCAATTCCACCTGTTAGTTTTGCAAGTCGTTCGGTTAATTTTTCACGGTCAAATTCGTTTTCGCAAAGTGAAATTTGGGCTTTTATTTTTGAAACTTGGTTTTCAATTGCTTCTTTTGTTCCATTTCCGCCAGAAATTAAGCAACTATCTTTTGTTACTTTAACATTTTTTGCAAAACCTAACATGTCAAATGTTAAATTGTTTAAATTATAACCAAGTTCATCGGAAATTAGGGTTGCACCAGTTAAAATTGCAATATCTTGCATAAAACCTTTGCGTTTGTCGCCATATGCAGGGGATTTTACTGCCACACAATTTAAGTTGCCCCTTAACTTGTTTAAAACAAGGGTTGCCAGCACTTCGTTTTCAATTTCATCGGCAATAATTAAAAGTGGCACATTTTTTGAACTAACTTGTTCCAAAATTGGCACAAGTTCGTTAACATTGTTAATTTTATTTTCACACAAAAGTATGTAAGCATTTTGCAAGTTTGCTTCCAGTGTTTCGGAATTTGTTACCATGTATGGCGACAAAAATCCGCGGTCAAACTGCATGCCTTCCACAATTTTTAATTCTGTTTTAAATGTTTTTCCATCTTCAACTGTAATAACTCCGTTTGTTCCAACTTTTTTAAATGCTTCCGAAATAAGTTCGCCAATTTCGGTGTCGCCAGCACTGATTGATGCAATTTGGTAAATCTCGGTGCTGTTTTTTATTGGTGTGCTAATTTTTTTAAGTTCTTCCGTAACATTTTCACATGCCTTTAAAATACCTTTTTTTAGCACAATTGGGTTTGCGCCAGCGGTGTAGTTTTTAATGCCTTCACGCACAATGCTTTCAGCCAAAACACAAGCGGTTGTTGTTCCATCGCCTGCAACATCGTTTGTTTTTATGCTAACTTCTTTCAAAAGGCTTGCGCCCATGTTTTCAAATTTGTCGCTTAAAACAATTTCTTTTGCAATTGTAACACCATCGTTGGTTATAAGTGGTGTTGCAAACTTTCTGTCTAGCACAACGTTTTTGCCTTTTGGGCCAAGTGTGGCTTTTACAACCGATGAAAGTTTTTTAACACCTGTTTCCAATTTTTTTATTGCATCAAAGCCTTCTAAAATATTTTTTGCCATTTTTTAATCCTCCAAAACTGCCAAAATGTCGGCTTGTTTAATTAGTAAGTAAGTTGTTTTATCAATTTTAAATTCGTTTGTTGCATATTTGTTAAATAGCACGGTGTCGCCTTTTTTAACCTTGAATTCAACAATGTCGCCATCAATTTTGCCACCACAGCCAAGTTCCACAACTTTTGCCATGTTCGGTTTGTCTTTTGCAATGTCGGGCAAAACAATTCCGGTTTCGTTTTTTGTTTGGGTTTCAATAAGTAAAACCTTGTCAAACAGTGGTTTAATTTTCATTTTTTCCTCCAAATTATGTTATATTTAATTTTACAATTTTTTTCTATTTTTTAATATTTAACACGCAAACGAAAATGTTTTTAAATTGATTAATTTTGAAAAATTTTGTTGAAATATTAATTAATGCGAAAAACTTGTAATATACATATAAAAGTAAATCATGAGTTTTTAAGGATTTCAATTTTATATGTCAAAAAAAGTTTTAAGATATAGCGACACAAAGTTAATAAAACTTAAAAAAAACAATGGTTTTAAAAGTTTTTTTATTTTTATTTTTTGTTTGTCAATTTTTTTAACAGTCATGTTTGTTTCGGGTGCGTTTTCAAGGGTTTTAAAAGTTAACAACTTTTCTTTTTTGTTTGATAAAAACAAAATTAGTGTGGATACTCACAGTTATTATGCCGTAACCATGGGGCAGTATGATTCGGAAAGTGAAGCTCAAAGTGTTGCAAGTGGTGTTAGCATTATGGGTGCAGGAGCATATGTTTGGCTGAATGGAAATAAATATTATGTTATTGGAAATGTTTACGACAATTTAACCGATGCCGAAACTGTTTTAAAAAATGTTAGCGGAAACAATTATGATGTTGGAATTTTGGAAATGAAATTTAACAAAATTGCGTTTGATAATGAAAACTACACAACTGACCAAAAAAAAGTTATTTTAGAAAGTATTAAGTTTGTTGATGAAGTGTTTAAAAAATGTTACAACTATTCCATTAAGTTTGACAAAAGCGAAGTTGTTGCAACTGTTGTTTCAAGTGAACTTAACACATTAAAAGGTGACACAACGGTTTGGGCAGGAAAACTTGATGCAATAAATTCTGTTGTTGCAACAAACGAAACAATTTTGTTAAAAAACGCATATGTTTCCATAAACAGCGAGCTTGATGCAAGTGTTTTAAAGGTTATTGATGGAAGCAGTGTTAACAAAGACTTAAAATATTTAACAACTGCTGTGGCGGTTATTAAATATAATTTGTATAAATCAATTAATTCTTTGTAAAAAAAAGTATAAAAATTTGTGTGATTTGTGGTTTTGGACTTATTTTAGTTTAAAAAAAAATAAAAATATAGTAATATTTAATTATGAAAAAATATTATGTTGGATTAATAATTAAAATTGTTTGCATAGCATTAATAATTGGAATTGATTTGCTTACAAAAGTTTATTTTCAAAACTATTTTGAGTCTGGCGGAGAAGACATAACTTTAATTAACAATGTTTTGGGAATAACTTACACAATAAACACTGGTGCTGCATTTGGAATTTTTGATGACAACACTGTTCTACTAATTATTTTCACAGTTTTGTTTTTGATTATTTTTGCGTTCATTGATTTTTATTATAAAAGCGAAAATGGTTGGTACATTGCAGGATTTTCCTTAATTGTGGGCGGAGCACTTGGAAATTTTATTGACAGAATTTGTTTGGGCGGAGTTAGAGATTTTATTGAACTAAAATTTATTGAATTTCCAATTTTTAATTTTGCCGACGTGTTTTTAACTTGCGGTGTGATTTGTTACTTGGTTTATTTAATTTTTTATGAATTCAAAAAAACTAAGCACGAAAAAACCGACATAACAAATGAGGAATAGTTTGAAAGAATTTATAGTTTCGGAGCAATTTAATAAAACTAGGCTAGATTCATTTTTATTTCAAATGGATTCTTCTTTTACTCGTTCACACTATAAAAATTTAATAACAAACGGACATGTTTTGGTTAATGGAAATTGCGTTAAGGCAGGGTACACACTTAAAACAAACGACAAAGTTGAAGTGGAAATGTTGCCACCAAAACCACTTGAAACAAAACCTGAAAACATTCCAATAAACATTGTTTATGAAGATGATGATTTGGCAGTTATTAACAAAGATAAGGGCATGGTTGTTCACCCAGCAAACGGAAATTGGGAGGGCACACTTGTTAATGCACTACTGTATAACATTAAAAATTTGAGTGGCATTAATGGGGTTATTAGACCCGGAATTGTTCACAGGCTAGATAAGGACACAAGCGGACTTATGGTTGTTGCAAAAAACGATTTTGCACATGTTGAACTTTCAAAACAAATTGCAAATAAAACTTGCAAACGTGTTTATTTAGCACTTCTTTTGGGAAATCTTAAACAGAGTGAAGGTGTTATTAAAACTTTAATTGGCAGAGACCCAAAAAACAGGCTTCGATTTACGGTTGTTGAAAACGGCGGAAAATTTGCTGAAACACACTATAAGGTTTTGCAAACTTACAAAGATTTTTGTTTGGTTGAATTTGAGTTAAAAACAGGCAGAACTCATCAAATTAGGGTGCATGCAAAATACTTAAATCATCCAATTGCAGGCGATGACCTTTATGGCGGAAAATGCAAATTTAAAACAAATGGTCAAATGCTGCACGCATACAAACTAGAATTTGTTCATCCACGCTCGCATAAGCTTATGCAGTTTGAAGTTGGCTTGCCAGAATATTTTTTAAAAATATTAAAAAATTTACAAACTTTTTAATTTATAACTATTTACTAAATTTTGCTGTTTTGCTAAGATAATAAATAGGTTAATTAATTTTTGAAGTTTTAAGGAGAAATATAATGTCTAAATTCGGATTTCGTTCTTTTGCAAATTTAATGGCATACATTGCAGTTGTGCTTGTTGGTGCGGCACTTTTAATTCAGTCGCTTTTGTCCGGCAATCAAATTGCAGCAGCATTTAAAATGGTTGCTGATGTTATTGCATATGTTATGCTTGCAATTTCAAGTTTTTCATATGCAAAAAGCAGACGAAATGTTGTGTTTATTATAATTTGGTTAATTGCAGTTGTGTTAATTGTGGTTTCATATATCATTTAAATTAAGTTGGCAACAAAAATAAAGTTGCCAATTTTTTTTATTAATGCTAACATAAAATTATTAAACAAAAGTTGGTTAAAATGAATTTTAAAAATCTGTTAAAAAATAAGTTTTTCATAATTTCAATATGTTTATTGGTGTTAATTATTGTTAGTGCCAGTTTAACACGAGTTAGTTCTGTTTTTTTTATGATAACGTGCTTTTTGGCGTGTGCACTTTGCATTGTTGTTGGAACAAAATTTGTTTTTGATGTTGTAAAACTTAAAAAAGATGAAACTTCAAGTTTGTTGCCACTAACAGAAGAGCAAAAAGAAAAGGTTAACAAAAACAAAAAATTTGAAAAAGCAAATTTAATTATTAGAATTATTGTGTTTTATTGTTTTGCAATTTTGTTTTTTGTTTTGGCTTTTTAGTAAAAAATTGAACTGGAAAATATTATTTAAAAAACACCAAAAAAATGTTGGTGTTTTTTTATGTGTTTAAAAATAATTAGCAATACTTTTTAAATGCACAGGAACAACATAAAAAACTTTTTTGCCATTATTTTGTAAGGTAAGAAGACAAACATTAAAGTTTAAAACATGCAAAAATTGTGCAAGCAAAGTGAGTGTTTTGTTCATTTTAAAGCAATTTAAGTATCATATTAAATTGCCAAACACACATAAAAGTGTTAAAATTACTGGTAGTTAAAATTTTAAGGAGAAAGTATGGATTACAAAATTAAAAAATTAGAAAAAAGCATGGTGCAAATTGACATCACTTTAAATAAAGATGAATGGCAAAAAGAACTTGAAGAAGCATACACAAAAACAAGAAGCAAATATAATGTTGAAGGGTTCAGAAAGGGCAAAGCACCAAGAAAAGTTATTGAAAAAATGTATGGTGAAAATGTGTTTTATGAAGATGCTTTAAGCGAAGGATTTTATAAAGCATATATGCAAATTTTAAGTAAAGAGGCAACACTTGAACCTGTTGATGCTCCAAATTTGAGCGTTAAACAAATTGATGACAATGGTGCAGTGCTAGAAGCAAAAGTTGTTGTTAAACCAGATGTTAAAGTTACAAAATATAAAGGTTTTGATGTTGAAATTGAAAACAAAAAAATAACCAAAAAAGAACTTGATGCAGAAATTAATCGCGTTAAAGAACAAAATGCAAGGCTTGTTGAAGTTGACCGTGCAATTAAAAATGGCGATGTTGCAAACATCAATTTTTCAGGCAGTGTTGATGGTGTTAAGTTTGAAGGTGGCACAAGCGAAAACTATGACCTAGAAATTGGAAGCAAAAGCTTTATTGAAGGTTTTGAAGAACAATTAATTGGATTAAAAGCAGGAGAAGAAAAAGATGTTAATGTAACTTTCCCTGCAAAATACCACGCAAAAGAACTTGCAGGAAAACCTGCTGTGTTTGCTTGCCGTGTTAATGCAGTTAAAGAAAAACAATATCCTGAACTTAACGATGAGTTTGCATCAAATGTTTCCGAATTTGAAACTTTTGAAGAATACAAAAAAGATTTGGAAGAACATTTGCAACATCATGCAGATGAACATGCAAAAATTGATGCTGAAAACAAAATTATTGACAAAATTGTTGAAAACACCGAAGTTGAAGTTCCTACTCAAATGGTTGAAAACGAACTTGACAATTTGTTAAAAGACATGGAATATAGGCTTATGTATCAAGGACTAAACTTGGAAGCATATGCAAACTATATGAACACAACTGTTGAAAAATTGCGTGAAAGCAGACGTGATGAAGCATTAAAATCTGTTAAAATTCGTTTAGCATTAACTTACATTTTGGATAAAGAAAAAATTAATGTTACCGATGATGAAGTTAATGAAAAAATTAAAGAAATGGCAAAATCTGCCAAAAAAACAATTAAAGAGTATAAACAAACATTAAGTGAAGATAGAATAAACTACTTAAAAAATGATATACTTATGAATAAACTTTTAACCTTCTTGCTTGATAAGAACGTTAAAAAATCTAAATAATTAAAAAATGCTAAAATAATCAAATATAAAAATTAAATTGTTTGTTATTATTTTAATTTTAATTAAAATGGAGGCAAAAAATGTTAGTACCTTATGTTATTGACCAAACAAGCACAGGGGAAAGAAGTTACGATATTTATTCTCGTTTGCTTGAAGATAGAATAATTTTTATTACTGGTGAAATTGATGATAATGTTGCAAACACTGTTGTGGCACAATTAATTTATTTGGAAGGAAAAAATGCCGACAAAGACATTTCACTTTACATTAACAGTCCAGGCGGAAGCATAACAGCAGGAATGGCAATTTACGACACAATTCAGTACATTAAATGTGATGTTCAAACAATTTGCATTGGTCTTGCTGCAAGCATGGGTGCATTCTTGTTGTCTGCCGGAACAAAAGGTAAAAGAATGTGTTTGCCAAACAGCGAGGTTATGATTCATCAACCACTAAGTGGTGTTCAAGGCCAAGCAACCGACATTGAAATAACAGCAAAACATATTTTAAAAATCAAACAAAAAATGACAGAAATGCTTGCAAAAAATTGCGGTCAACCAATTGAAAAAGTTGCAGCCGATGTTGAACGTGACAATTGGATGAGTGCAGTTGAAGCAAAAGAATATGGTTTGGTTGACAAAGTTATTGAAAAAAGATAAATTTGATTTCCGCAAAAGAAAATAATTTAATTTGTTTTTAGTTTTATTCCAATAGTTTTTTAGGAGAATTATGAAAAAAGATATTAACAACATGTTTTGTTCCTTTTGCGGGAAAAACCGATTAGAAACAAAACGCTTAATTTCAAGCCCAGATGGTTTAAGTTTTATTTGTGATGAATGCATTTCGGCTTGTAACGAAATTTTAAAGGAAGAAGACCGCGAAAAAAGTTCGGATAAAATTGACTTGCCAACACCAGAAGTTATCAAAAAAATTTTGGATGACTATGTTATTGGGCAAGATGATGCAAAACGGGTTTTGTCGGTTGCAGTTTATAATCACTATAAAAGAATTAATTACAACATTGATGCAAAAAACAAAAAAGATGGTATTGATTTAATTGACATTGATAAAAGCAATGTTTTGTTGATTGGTCCAACTGGAAGTGGTAAAACCTTGCTTGCAAAAACACTTGCAAAAATTTTGAAAGTGCCTTTTGCACAAGCAGATGCAACCACCTTAACCGAGGCAGGATATGTTGGCGAAGATGTTGAAAACATTTTGCTTAAATTAATTCAAAATGCAAATTATGACATAAAGCGTGCAGAGCGTGGCATAATTTATATTGACGAAATTGACAAAATTACCAAAAAAAGCGAAAACCGAAGCATAACCAGAGATGTTTCGGGTGAAGGTGTTCAACAAGCGCTTTTAAAAATTATTGAAAGCACATTGGCTTCTGTTCCACCACAAGGTGGCAGAAAACACCCACATCAGGAACTTTTGCAAATTGACACATCAAACATTTTGTTTATTTGTGGCGGAGCATTTGTTGGGCTTAAAAACATAATTGAAAAACGAACATCATCTTCTTCACTTGGCTTTGATTCAAACATAAGCAGTGTTAAAGATGAAAGCACGGGCGAAGTGTTAAAGAAAATTCAACCACAAGACTTAATTAAATTTGGACTAATTCCAGAGTTTGTGGGCAGACTTCCAATTGTTGTTGGGCTTGATGATTTAACGGAAGATGCTTTGGTTGAAATTATGCAAAAACCAAAAAATGCCATAACAAAACAATATAAGGAAATGTTTAAAATTGATGGCGTTGAACTAGAATTTGCACCAAACGCAATTAGAGCGGTTGCTAAAAAGGCAATTAAGTTAAAAACTGGTGCTCGTGGGCTTAGAACAATTTTGGAAAATTGCATGCTAGACTTAATGTTTTTAACACCAAGCGACAAAGAAATTAAGAAAATTGTTATTTCGGAAGATACAATTTCAAATGGGGCAAAGCCTGAAATTATTAGAACAAAAAAGGTTACGGAAAATAAAAAATCCAACAAAAAGTTGGAAACAGCATAAAATAAAAGTGTTTTAACGCACTTTTATTTTTTTTGTTGGTTAAACATGTTTTGTTGTGGTATTATATATTCAATAAACAAATTTAAACTGATAAAAATAAAAGGCTTAACATGACAAAAATTTTGGTTGTGTCCGACACTCATGGCAACAAAGACGGCTTAATGGAAGTGGTTAAAACATGCAAATGTGAGCATGTGTTCTTTTTAGGCGATTTACTTAAAGATGTTGAAGAACTTGAAATAAAAAATTTGGTTAAGGTTAGGGGAAATTGGGACTATGATTTTAAGGTTAAGTTAACCGAATTTTTGGAGATTGAAAATGTTAAAATAATGCTAACACATGGGCACAAATATGGCGTTAAAAATGGGCTTGGTGCACTTATTAACGAAGCAAAAAAGGAAAATTGCAAACTTGTTTGTTATGGCCACACACATGTTCAAAATTTTTTGGAAGTTGATGGCATTTATTTTTTAAACCCGGGTGCATTATCAAATTTTAAAAAAGGTAAATTTACTTATGCCGTTGTTACAATTGATAATGGAAAAATTTATGTAAATATGCAAAATAATTTAAAATAATTTGTTGACAGTGTTACACTTTAATGGTATTATATTAATGCTTTTGCAAGAAGCGGGGCGGGAATAATGCGGGTGTAGCTCAATGGTAGAGCTCTAGCCTTCCAAGCTAGCTACGTGGGTTCGATTCCCATCACCCGCTCCATTATTTAAAAGGGTAAATTGCTTAACTTCCGCCTGATTATGCGCCAGTAGCTCAGTTGGATAGAGCATCGCCCTTCTAAGGCGAGGGTCAGGGGTTCGAATCCCTTCTGGCGTACCAATAACTATGGTGGATATAGTTCAGTTGGCTAGAACGCTAGATTGTGGCTCTAGAGGTCGTGGGTTCAAGTCCCACTATTCACCCCATTATTTTTAAATATATACCGTTGGGGTGTAGCCAAGCGGTAAGGCACGAGACTTTGACTCTCGCATGCGTAGGTTCAAATCCTGCCACCCCAGCCAATTTTATATGGCCCATTAGCTCAGTAGGTAGAGCACATGACTTTTAATCATGGTGTCCCGCGTTCGAATCGCGGATGGGTCACCAAACAAAAAATCCGAGTAAATTATTCTCGGATTTTTTTGTGCTTTTATTTAATATTTAATAATTAATATTAAATAGTTTTCTTCACTTTTAAAAATAATATTTTTTAGTTAAAAACAAAAAATAAATGTTGTTTTTTAATTATTTAACATTTTTTAAAATTTCAATAATTTCTTCAAATGTGTAATGTTTTGGTTTGTTTTTAACTTTGTCACTTTCAATTATGTGGTTGCCCACCAAATATGTTTCAATGCCAATGCTTGTTGCTGCAAAATAGTCCTCAAATTCATCGTTACCAACCAAAATGCAATCGCTTGGTTTCAAATCAAATTTTTCCAAAATTTCCTTAAAATAGTTTGGGTTTGGTTTTGAGAAGTGTGAATTTTCGTAGGTTGTAACCAAGTTAAAGTCATCTTCCTTAAAACCAAGCCATTTTAGCCTTGTTAAAGTGCCTGGTTTTGGGAAAAGTGGATTTGTTGAAATAATAACAAGGTCAAAATTTTGTTTTGCAACTTCAATTAATGGTTTGGCATATGGGTTTGGGGTTGTTGTGGTTTTTAATGTGTCAAATTCAGTTTCATAAAACTTGTTAAATTTTGGTTTGTCATTAACTTTTTCTGCACCAAAACAATCACAAAAATAATTCCAAAAAGCATCTTCGTTGGTTTGACTTCCATTGTTTTCATACATTTTTTTAAGTCCGCCCACAACAGCATTAATAACATCGTTTGGGTTGTAGCCAAATTGTTTTGTGTATGTTCCCAACTTTGAAAAATATTCGTTAATGAATTGTTTTTCATCTATTGGAAGCAATGTTCCATCAAGGTCAAATAAAATTGCTTTTTTCATTAAACTAGTTTCCTTTTTTTAATGCTATTATAAAACAAAAGTGATTTAACACAAGAATAATCTGGTGTGTGACTAATGTTTAAATTGTCAATATATTTACTAAGAATTTTAAATTTTTTGCTACGAGGCATACCCATAAGTTCGCTTGGTTCTTCAAGTTTTATAAATAGTCCATTTAGTCCTTCAACTTTTGATAGTATTAATGTTACATTCTTTTTAGTGTAAATATATTTTGTTTGTTGTAAATTAACCCAATTAAATAAACCCGCAGTTTGTAACATGTAAATAATTTCGTTTGCGCTATCAATTTTTGAGGTTAGTCTTTCTTCTTCAACAACATTATTGAACATATTAAAATATTTGTGTTTGTGGAGCATATATGAAGATTGTGTTTTAGTTATATCATCATAGAAAGTCTTAACAATTAAAGTATTATTAATTAAGTCGTTATATCTTTTTTCTTTAATATCTTTTTTATTAAAAGTGGTAAAGTAGTGGCTTTCACTTAAAAAGAAAGCAACTTTTTTAAAACCTTGTTCAACTAGCTTATAGTCAACAACAGGCAATGTTTCAAAAGTTTGAATTGTTACGTCAGTTTTTCCCATAAAAATATTCTCCTTAAATTTGTTTTAATTTTAACACAAACAATAAATTACAAAAAATATTTTGGTGTTAAAAAATAAAAACATTCAAAAATATATTAATTTGTATTTGTTCTGTGATATCATTAAATTAATAAAAACTTAATTTGCTAGGAGAAATGTTATTATGAAATATTATCAATGCGTGCAAAAAGACAATCAAAATGTTACAACGCAAGAAACAATTTTTGCCATAAAAAACGCTGGGTTTGATGGCGTGTTTATTCAGTGGTATAACAAACCTGCTGAGGGGTATCTTTCACAAGAAGAACAATTAACGCTGTGTAGAAAACTTGGGCTTGAAGTTTTATTTGCCCACTTAGGTTATAAAGGAATTAACAACATTTGGCTAGACGGCGAAGAAGGCGATGAACTTGTTAAAAATTATTTAAAGGATTTAGATGCTTGCAAAAGCAATAACATTAACATGGTTGTTATGCATTTAACATCGAAATCGGTTGCCCCAGAGCCAAATTTGATTGGTGTTGAAAGATTACAAAAAATTGTTGACTATGCCGAACAACTAAACATTAAAGTAGCTTTTGAAAACACAAAAATTTTTGGATATTTGGAATATGTGTTTAGCCATATTAAAAATTCTAATGCGGGAATCTGCTATGATGCTGGGCACTGCCACTGCCATTTTAATGACAAGTTTAGTTGGGACATGTTTAAAAATAAGATTTTTGCAGTTCATTTGCATGATAATGATAAAAGTGATGATTTGCATCTGTTGCCTTTTGATGGCACAATAAACTGGTATCAACTTGTTAGAAACTTAAAAAATGCAAATTATAACGGTCCAATAACATTAGAAAGTTGTTATAGGTATGACTACTTAAAGCGGTCAGTTGAAGATTTTTATAAGTTGTCATTAACAAAAGCAAAGCAAATTAACAACATAATGGAAAATAATAAAAACTTGTTTATTATTCACAGTTTGAATGGCGACACCTTAAAGTTTTGGGGCGAAGATGTTAAAAATTGTTTTGAACCAATGATGAATGTTTTTATGCCACAATTTTCTATAAGAGAAAAAAGCAGTTACGAAAATTTTGATAAAATTTTAACTGAGTTTTTAAAAAGTAATCAGTTAAACAAAAACTCAATTGTAATATGCCACAGCATTGGTAACCCATATTTTATCAGATTTTGTAGGGAACATGGTTTTGTTCCAAACAATTATGTTGCTGTTGCACCGGGTATGGTTTATAATTACCCATCAACTAGAACCGATTACACTGTGGAAGTGAGAAAGCAAGCACAATTAAAACAAGAAGATTTTAATTACGCCCAAAATTTTAAAAATGTTTATTTGTTGTATTCCGATGAAGATGACAAAAATGTTGAAAAATTCACTAGATTTGGTAAAGATTTTAATGCAAAAGAAATGTATTTGAAAGGGTATAATCATTTTGATGGCTATCACAGAATTTATAAAATTCCAGAACTTAACAGTTTGATTGAAGATATTTTAAATAACAAAGTAAAATAGCAAAAATAAATACAACCATAAAAAATTGAAAAATAATAATAAAAATAATTTGAAAAATAATAATAAAAATAATTTGAAAAAAATAATAAAACAAAAAATTAAAATAAAAGATAAAAGCAAAAAAACAAAGTGTAAACAAAAATTTCAATTAAAGTGTAAAAATAAAAATTTAAAACGATAAAATAAAAAATAAAAAAAATCCGTAACCTAATTGGTTCGGACTTTTTTTGGTGCGGGCGAAGGGACTTGAACCCCCACTGTTTCCAACTAGAGCCTAAGTCTAGCGCGTCTGCCAGTTCCGCCACGCCCGCATAAGTTAATGCTTTAATATATTATAATATTAATGCGGTGTTGTCAATAAAATTTGTTAAATTTTAATTATTTATCCATTTTAAACAAAATAAAATTTTAATTTTTTTAAAAAAAAGTTTAACACATAAAAATTTTTTAACATATAAAAAAATATGGAAAAAAAGATTTGTGTTTATGCAATTGCAAAAAATGAAATAAAATTTGTTGATAGATGGTTTAAGTCGGTTAAAGTTGCCGATTATGTTTGTGTGCTAGACACCGGTAGCACCGATGGCACTTTTGAAAGATTAAAAGAATTGGGTGTTATAACAAAGCAAAAAACATACGAAAATTTTAGGTTTGATGTTGCCAGAAACGACAGCCTTACTCTTGTGCCAGACGATGCCGAAATTTGTGTTTGTGTTGACCTTGATGAAATTTTTGAAAAAGGCTGGAACAAACTTTTAAAAAATGCATGGAAAGATGACACTTGCAGGGCAAGATATCGTTACACCTGGAACTTTAATCCAGATGGAAGCGAAGGAATTGTTTTTATGTCGGATAAAATTCATAAAAACAAAATGTTTAAGTGGACTTGTCCTGTTCATGAAATTTTAACGCCAATCAACAACCAGCTATGTAGTTTTGTTGACATTCCAAAATTGCAATTAAACCATCATGCCGACAACACAAAATCGCGTTCAAGTTATTTGCCACTTTTGGAACTTTCGGTTAAGGAAGACCCATTAAATGACAGAAACATGCACTATTTGGGAAGGGAATATATGTATTATGGCGAATATGACAAAGCCATTGAAACTTTAAACAAACATCTAGCCCTAAAAAGTGCAACTTGGGCTGATGAGCGTGCGGCAAGTTTAAGATACATTGCTTCGTGTTATGGCGGAAAAGGCGACAAGGAAAACCAAGAAGAATATTTAATTAGAGCAATTTTGGAAAGCAACTTAATTAGGGAAGCATATTTTGACCTTGGTGTTTTATATTTTGAAGAAAAAAAATATTTAAAAAGTGCGTTCATTTTTGAAGAAATGTTAAAAATTAAGGAACGTTATTTAAACTATATGTCTTCGCCAATTTGTTGGGGGAGTTTACCATATGATTATTTGTCAATGTGTTATTACGAATTAAAAAACTATAAAAAAGCGGTGCAAATGGTTGACCTTGCAATTTCGCTTAGTGATGAACAACGTTTAAAAAATAATAGAGAAATATTTTTAAAATTAAAAAAAGAAGCAGAAAACTAAAAATTTTATTTTTTAGTTTTTTTTGTTTTATTATGGGGCAATAATAAATGTGTTAAATTAAAAATAATTTTTATTTTGATGTGTTAAAATAAATGCAAATTTTTTTTTAATATGATAATATTTAATGTAATAAACAAAAGGATTTTTTTATGGCTATTGAACAAGATTATTTATTAAGGCAAATTAAAGGTGTGGCAAAAGTTATTGGTCAAATTTTGTTCCACCGCGAAAGTTTTGACTATGTTTTGCCTGAAAACGGAAACTATTCCGAGTTTGACAATTTGTTTTTAAAACTTAATTCAATGCTTGAAAACAACGAAATTAATGAAGCAGAAAACTTGTTGTTTGAACACATTGATGGAAAAAATCCTGTTTATTTGCAAATTGCACTTAGTTTTTATGAAACACTGGCAAAAAAACCCGAAAAAGTTTTAACGGAAAACAATTTTAGCAAAGCGGAAATTGAACAGGGTTTTTTAGATGTGTTAGAGTTATACAACATTAAAGTCGAAAGAAAAAAATAATTGAAAGGGATGAAAAATGAATCTGGAAAAAATTGAAAAACAAGTAGTAAAAATTATTAAACAAGCAAGCAAAATTTATTATAAACAAGAATTTTTTGAAGTAGAAGAAAAACATAAATACGAAAATGATGATGTTACCAACAACGACATTGCAACCCAAAACTTTATTAAAGAAAAACTTTTAAAGTTAATTGAAGGAAGTTGTTTTATTGGTGAAGAAGGCAGCGAAATTAACGATAACAAATATGTTTGGATTTTAGACCCAATTGATGGCACTCAAAACTATAAAAAGTCAGTTCCACTTTATGGCACACAACTTGCGCTTCAATTAAACAGAAAAACAATTTTTAGTGTTATTTATTTACCTTGTTACAACGAACTATATGTAGCAAATGAAAAAGGTGCAACATTAAACGGAAAACCAATTATGGTTGCAAACAACTTTGAGCTTAACAAGTCGGTTGTTTTGATGGGTAACTTTGCAAGTTATGTTGACATTGAAAAACAAACAGAAATTCAATTTAAACTTATGAACAACTTTAAAAGCATTAGAATTTTTGGAAGTGCAGCGTTTAACTATTCACTTTGTGCAACCGGAAAAATGGATGCTGTTGTAATTTTTGGAAACACCATTTGGGATTTGGCACCAGGACAATTTTTGGTTGAAAAAGCTGGCGGAACAACTTACGAAAACAAAAAACTATGCTTGCACATTTCAGGAAATGCTGAAATTGTTAAAAACATTAAAGAATTATTAAGGGTTTAAAAGCCCTTAATTTTTTTATTAAATTTTGTGTTAGTTTCAAAAAAACTTTAAACTGTTTGCAACAAAATTGTTTTTAATATATACTTTTAGTATATGAATAAATTAATTTAGTATATAAATTAATAAATAATAAAAGTTTAATTTTTATGAGGGGAAAATGGATAAAAAAACAATTAAAGACATTGATGTTTACAACAAAAAAGTTTTGTTAAGAGTTGATTTTAATGTACCAATTAAAGATGGTGTTATAACCGATGACAACCGCATTAAGGAAGAGTTGCCAACAATAAAATATCTTTTAGATAATGGTGCAAAATTAATTATTATGAGCCATTTGGGAAGACCAGAAGGCGAAGTTAACTTAAAATATTCTTTAAAACCAACATCAGTAAGGCTTGGCGAATATTTGGGTAAAGAAATTATGTTTGCCGATGATTGCATTGGGAAAGAAGCAAAAGAAAAAGCAAACAGCCTAAATGCTGGCGATGTTTTAATGCTTGAAAATTTGCGTTTTCATGCTGAGGAAGAAGAAAACGAAAAAGGTTTTTGTGAAAAACTTGCATCTTTGGCCGATGTTTATGTTAACGATGCTTTTGGAACAGCACACCGCAAGCACGCATCAACCTATGGCGTTGCAAAACTTTTACCAAATGCCGTTGGCTTTTTAATTGAAAAGGAACTAAGCATGATTTCCGACACAATTGCAAATCCAAAACGTCCATTTGTTGGCATTTTGGGTGGTGCAAAAGTTAGCGATAAAATTACAATTGTTGAAAGTTTGTTAAACAAAGTTGATGTGTTAATAATTGGCGGAGCAATGGCTTACACTTTTTTGTCTGCCATGAACTTTAACATGGGAAACAGCAAAGTTGAAACTGAAATGATTGGGGAAGCACAAAGATTAATTAATTTGGCGCAAGAAAAAAATGTTCAACTTTTGTTGCCAGTTGACCACGTTATTGCAAACAACTTTGAAAACCCAACAATAATTAAAAACACACTAAACCCAAGCATTCCAAACGACTTTTTGGGCATGGATATTGGAAAATTGACCATAAAAGTTTACAAAAAAGCAATCAAACACGCAAAAACCGTTATTTGGAACGGACCTATGGGTGTTTTTGAAAACAAGAATTTTGAAAACGGAACAAAACAAATTGCAAAAGCACTTGCAAAAACAAAAGCAACAACCATTGTTGGCGGTGGCGACAGTGCTGCGGCAGTAATAAAGTTTGGTTATGCTAAAAAAATCACACACATTT
Source organism: uncultured Clostridia bacterium (assembly GCA_944380265.1). Classification (GTDB taxonomy): domain Bacteria; phylum Bacillota; class Clostridia; order Christensenellales; family UBA1242; genus UBA6345. Next base: position 111,322 of record CALWGY010000004.1, read on the forward strand.
CAACAGGTGGCGGAGCAAGCCTAAAATTGTTTGAAGGAAAAGTTTTGCCTGCTGTTGATGTTATTGCAAACAAATAATTAAAAAAAGTTTTAAACGCAAACAAACAGTTTTTGTGGTAATTGTTAAAACTTATTAAGTTTGTGTTTTGGGGGAACTAATGAAATATTTAATTGGCAATCATAAAATGAATTTAAGTGAAAAGGAACTTAAAGTTTATTTTAAGGATTTAAAAAAAGTTGCAAAAAATGCTAGCAATTATGTTGGTGTTTGCGTTCCATTTGTTTATTTGCCACTTGCAAACAAAATGTGCAAATGTTCAAAAATTCATTATGGTGTTCAAAACATGCATTATGAAAAACAAGGGGCTTTCACTGGCGAAGTTAGTGCAAACATGTTAAAAGACTATAATTGCGAACTTGTTGTGCTTGGCCACAGCGAAAGAAGAAATTTGTTTTTTGAAACCGACGAAATGGTTAACAAAAAAGTTTTGTGCGCACTAGAAAATGGATTAACTCCAATTTTGTGTGTGGGCGAAACACTTGAACAAAGGGAACAAAAACAAACAAACAAGGTGCTAAAAAAACAAATTGTTTCGGCACTTAATGGTGTTAAAAAAGAAGATTTAACAAAAATGTTTTTTGCCTACGAACCTGTTTGGGCAATTGGAACAGGCAAAAGTGCAACTTGCGAAATTGCAAAAAAGGCAATTGTGTTTATTAAACAAACCATTTTAAAACTTTATGGCTTAACTGATGAAAACTTGGTTGTGTTGTATGGTGGAAGCTTGAATGCAAAAAACGTTAATGAAATTTTAAGCGAACCAGAAATTGATGGCGGATTAATTGGTGGGGCAAGTTTGAAAGTGCAGGAATTTGAAAAACTAATAAATTTTAAAAATTAATAATTAGTTTTAAAATTAAGGATTATTTCCAAAAATATTGACTTATGGTGCTGTTTTAAGTTACAATTAGTTAATAATTGGTTTAAAAGGAAACAAAAATATGTTTAGTTTAATGTGTAACATGTTTAGTGCAATGTGGAGCAAGTTTTACAATTCACTTAGGGGGCTTCCAATGTATGCAAAAGGTTTAATTATTTTTTGCATTGTTATGGGTGCGCTTGTGTGCTTTATATTTGCCGTTAAAGGCAGCAAAAAAGAAAAATTAATTAAAAATTGGTTTTTGTTTTTTGTTAGCATAATTTTGGCAATTATTGGAGTGGTTTTTTGTTTTATTATGTAAAAACAAATTAAAAACACATGGATAACATGTGTTTTTTTTATGTTTTAAGTTGCTTAAAAAACACTGCTATGATATAATTTACATGCAATACTTGTTTAAGTATGATTTTTTTATGATTTTTGGAGGCATTATGAACCTAATTAACTTGCTATTAGATGATGTTGCAAAACCCATTCCAGATTGGATTAGTAAGTCATTTCCAATAATTCAAACAATTTTAATTGTGTTAATTGCCATTGCAGCAATTATTGTTATTGTTTCAGTTTTAATGACAACTTCAAACCCAGATGGTGGAAATAATGCAATAACTGGAACTAATGATAGTTATTATATGCAACATAAAGGTGGAAGTAAGGAAGGCAGACTTAAAAAAATAATTATTATTTGTGCCATTGTAATTTTTGTTTTAACCTTACTATACTTTATCTCGTTTGGAATTTACACTGGTTTTAACGTTTAATAAAAAAATTATGGCTCTTAAAAAAATTATGTTTTTTTAGAGCCTTTTTTAAAATTTTAGTAATTTAGAATGATAAAATTAAAAGGAAAAATTAATGGATAAAAACAAAATTTTAAATCAAATTGAAGCCAACAAACTAGAAAATTTTGATTACGACTTTATTATTGCTCAACTTTGTGTTTTAAACAACAAACCATTCGACGAAATGAAAAGTGCATTAGATGAATTAATTTTAAGTGGCGAATTTAAAATTAAATCTAAAAACGAACCACCATTTCCATATAAGTCAAAAGTTGATGAAAATATGCTTTTAGATGCCGAAGAAATGTTAAACAGGAAAGACAAAAAACAAAAAGCAAGAAACAAAAAGTTTAAACTTCAAGGTAAAATTCAAGGAACAAAAAGCGATTTTGCTTTTTTAATTCCGTTTGATAAGTCGTATGATGATGTTTTCATTGCTGGCAAAGACTTAAAAGGAGCCATTAACAACGACACTGTTGTTTGTGAAGTTGGCCGTGAAAGAAATGGTAACAGGCTAGAAGGCAAAGTTATTCAAATTTTGGAACGTGGAAACGAGCATGTTGTTGGAAAAATATTTTTATCTAAAAACAGTGCAATGGTTATGCCAGACGATGTTAAGTTTGGAAAAGATATTGTTGTGCCAATTTCAAAAATTTTAAATGCTCAAAACGGCGATAAGGTTGTTGTTAAAATAGATAACTATTCCAACAAGAAAAACCCAGTTGGGCAGGTTGTTGAAGTGCTGGGTGCACCAAACAAAATTGAAACCGAAGTTAAGGCAATAATTAGAAGTTACGATTTGTATGAAGAATTTCCAAAAAAGGTTGTTGACTATGCAAACACCATGCCAGATGAAGTTGACAAGAAAAAATATGTTAATCGCCGTGATTTAACAAAACTAAATTGCTTCACCATTGATGGCGAAGACAGCCGTGATTTGGATGATGCAATTTCAATTTCTAAAAATGCTGATGGCACTTACAAATTGGGTGTTCACATTGCCGATGTTGGAGAATATGTAACATATGGCTCGGTGCTAGATAAGGAAGCATTCAAACGTGGCACAAGTGTTTATTTTCCAAGTTTGGTTTTGCCAATGTTGCCACGCAATTTAAGCAATGGAATTTGCAGTTTGAATGAAAACGAAAACAGGCTTGCACTTAGTGTGTTTATGGACATTAATGATGCGGGCGTTGTTAAAAACTACGACATTTGCGAAAGCATTATTCAAAGCAAAAAACGCTTCACTTACACAACTGTAACAAAAATTTTGGAAGGCGATGAACAAGCAATTAAGGAAAACAAACCATTTGTTAATGATTTGCTAACCATGAACGAACTAAACAAAATTTTAATTAAAATGCGTGAAAAACGTGGGGCAATTGATTTTGACATTCCAGAAGTTAAAATAACATTAAACGACTTGGGTGATGTTTTAAATGTTGAAAAAGCACCACGAGATGATAGCCACCGCTTAATTGAAAGTTTTATGGTTGCAGCAAACGAAACCATTGCAACGCATTACAACAAAATTAAAGCTCCATTTGTTTATCGTATTCACGAAACACCAGATGGCGAAAAAATGGCAAATTTTGTTAGATTGGCAACAAAAATGGGAGTTAAAACAACTGTTAATCCAGAAAATGTTGCACCACTAGATTTGCAAAAAATTTTGAAGCAAGTTAGTGAAATGGATTGCAAATATATGCTAAACAAAATTTGCTTGCGTAGCATGAAAAAAGCAAAATACAGCCCTGATTGCATTGGTCACTTTGGGCTTGCAAGCGTTAAATATTGTCATTTTACTTCACCAATTAGAAGGTATCCAGATTTAACAATTCACCGAATTATTAAAGCGGATTTGCGTGGAGAACTTACAGGCAAGTTTTTAACAGAACAACGGCAGTTTGTGTTGGCAAGTTCAATGCATTCATCTGACAGAGAACAAGCGGCAGAAAAAGTTGAACGTGATGTTGACGATTTGTATCGTGTGTTCTACATGACTCATCATGTTGGCGAAGAGTTTGAAGGAAAAATTAGTGGCGTTACAAATTTTGGAGTTTTTGTTGAACTTGAAAACACTGTTGAAGGCATGGTTAGAATTGCAGATTTGCCACGTGACAGTTATGAGTATGATGAAAACGAGTTTGTGCTTAAAGGTGCAAAAGAAAAATTTGTTATTGGAAACCCTGTTAAAGTTAAATGTGTTAGAGCCGACATTTTGGCAAGAGAAGTTGATTTTGTTTTGGTTTAATTTGGTTAATTTGATGGTTGTTAAATTTTAATGTTAATTTTAACAACAAATTAAACAGTGTTAAACCACAAAAGTTAACAAAAGCATTAAAAACTAACAAAATACAATAGAAAAATAATATTTTATTAGCCCCTTTTATAATTTTTGAATCAAAAAGTTTTAAAAGGGGTATTGTATTATTTTTTGTTTGTGCTATAATAATGATGTAAAAATCTTCTTTTGTTAGTTTTTGGGGTGGCGGTTTTTTGTTTAAACTTAAAATTTTTACCACAAAAAGTTGATAATTTAAGGAGATTTTGTTATGAAAATTGTTTCAACCAACAGGCAAGCATATCACAACTATTTTGTTGAAGCAACATATGAAGCCGGAATTTGTTTGGAAGGCAGCGAAGTTAAAAGCATTAGGGCTGGCAACTGCAATTTGAAAGACTGTTTCATTTTAATTAACAAAAATGAAGAAGTAATTTTAAAAAACATGTATGTTAAGCCATATGAAAAATCTTCGGTTTTCACACCAAACGAACGCCGTGACCATAAACTGTTAATGCACAAATCAGAAATTAAAAAATTACTTTCAAAAGTTAAACAAAAAGGTTACACCTTGGTTCCAACAAAACTTTATTTTAAAAACAGTTTGGTAAAAGTGGAAGTTGGGTTGTGCAAAGGTAAGCAAAATTTTGACAAAAAAGATGCATTAAAAGAAAAAGACATTAAGCGTGATATGGAACGTGCAATTAAAAACTATAAAAACTAAAAACCATTAAAACCCAAATTAAACATGGGGGCGTAATGGTTTCGACGAAATTGTGAAGGTTAAGCTAAGCATGTCGCAGGCTCGTCTGCGTTAAAACGGAAAATTAAAATTTAAATGCAGAAAACAAAACTGTTTTAGCCGCTGCTTAAGTTAGCGTTACGGCTTGTCCTTGTAAATTTTCCTACGGATTTATTTAGGGCATTAGAGTTGTAGGGAACAAATTAAAACTTTGCCCACTGGTTTTAATTGGTTAAAAAATGGGCTTGTTAAATTTATATTTGTTAATTTTTTTAAATTTAACGAAATTTTCAAATTAACTAAGCATGTAGAAGGGTTTAAAATTTCTTTTTCGGACGCGGGTTCAACTCCCGCCGCTTCCACCAATTAAAAATTATGTAAGTAATAAAAAACATGGAGGATAACATGGAAGTATTAAATGTAATTTTAGATGTGCTAGGAATTTTAGCAATAATTTGTTTAGGGGCATTTGTTGTTGTTTTAATAGCAGATTTAATTTTGTCAACCTTCGATGGTCATGAAGGTGTGTTTTTCCATAAATCTAAAAAACCAAAACAAGACGTTGTTCAACAACAACCATATGTTCAACCTGAACCACAAAAAAACGAACCAACAATTGTGCCATATTATCAAACTATTCAGGAACAAGAACCTGTTAAGGAAGAAAAAAAGGAAGAAGTTGTTAGTTCAGTAGATTTTCAAAAGGCAGCAGAAGAACAAAAACTTTTGCAAAGCAGGGGAATTATTAAGGACCCAGTTAAAAAAGTTGTTGAAGAACCAATGTTTGCCGAAGTTGAAGATGAAGATGATGATTCTGAACTTAGCGATGCAATTAAAGAAACAACAAAAATTGCACTTGAACAAATTGCATTAGAAGAAGAAGTTAAAAAACAAGAAGAAGAACTTAAAAAATCTAAAAAGATTGAAAAACAAACCAAAGTGGTTGAAAAAGTTGAACCACAAATTGTTTATGTTCAAGCACCAGAAAACAAAGAAGATGAAAATGTTAAGGAACTTAAAAAACTTAGGGAAGACATTTTTTCACTTCGCCGTTCAGCATTCATGGATTTGCAAGAAGTTAAGGAAACCAACGAAAAAAATAAAATTAAGAAAACAAAAAGCGAATATAATCGTCAAATTAAAGAAAAACTTAAAGAACTTGATGAACTTAAACTTGATAAAGACCGCTTAGATGCAGAAAAAGAAGAACTTAAAAAATACAAAAAAGTTGCATTAGACAAAGAAAGCGAAGTTGAACGTATTGCACAAGAAAAAGAAAAACTAGAACGTGAAATTGAAGAATTAAAACAACTTCAAGAAACAAGCAAAAAACCATACTACACAAAAGAATACTACTTAAACAAACTTGAAAGTTTGAATGCTGAACTTAAAGAAGTTGAAAAAGAACTTAGAGCAAACAAACGTGAATTTATTCCTTTGCAACGTATTAAAAAATCTTACGACCGTGACCAAGAAAAACTACGCAGAAAAGAAGCTATTGTTGCAAAACAAAAAGTTGCAATTTATGGTGTTAAAAGTTCTGCAAACATTGACCCTAAACGTAAAGAAAAACTTGATGAAGAAGTTAAAGTGCTAAACGAACTTAAAGAAAGCGTTTTCCACTGCGATCAAGTTTTAAAACAAAACAAAGACCGTTATCCTGTTTTGGAAAAATCAAACAAATTACTTACAAAAACATACAATCGCTTGTTATCAGACATTGAAAATGTTAAAGCAGCAATTGCTTGGTATGATGAAAACGATAATAAGGGCGGAAACAAAAAATAACACACAATTTGCTAATATTGTTATTATCAAAAAAAGCACCAAATTTGGTGCTTTTTTTGTACAAGAAAACCCCCAGATAGTCTGGGGGTTCAGTGAAGGCTTTTGCCGTTGAGTGAAAAATCTCCTT
>CALWGY010000005.1 GCA_944380265.1 uncultured Clostridia bacterium
AACGCCACAGATTGAATTAACATCAGTTTTGCTTGCAAATGCCTAACGGCGCTTGCAGACAAAACTTCCGTTAATATTAACTTGCGGTGTTAAAATTTAAACAAGATAAATTTTAATGTTTGCTAACGCAACCCGCACAATAACTTGTGCCACCGCAGTTTGAATAAACATCAGTTTTGCTTGCAAATGCCTAACGGCGCTTGCAGACAAAACTTCCGATAATATAAAACATATAATAAATAAAAATTGTAAGGAGTAAAAATGAAAGCAGTAATTTTGTGTGGAGGGCTGGCAACCAGAATGTTGCCAATTTCAAAGTGTGTGCCAAAGGAAATGATGCCAATTTTAAATAAGCCACTTTTGGAATATTTAATTGATGACTTGGTTTTAAATGGAATTAAAGATGTTTTAATTGTTACAACCAGGGGAAAAGAAAGCATTGAAAACTATTTTGATTGTAATGTGGAAATTGAGCAAAGACTTAGTCAAACAGGAAAAACCGAAATGCTTGAAACACTAAAACGCATAAGCGAAAAATGCAACATTATGTTTTTAAGGCAAATACACCCACTTGGAACAGGTCATGCATTAATGCGTGCAAAAAGTTTTGTTGGAAACGATAACTTTATTTTCTTGTTTGGCGATGAACTTTTGTATAATCCACAAAAAGGATTAACAACGCAGTTGCTAGAAAAATTCAACGAAACACATAACAGCGTTATTTCGGTTAAAAAGTGTAACATTGCCGACTGTGAAAAGTATGGAATGATAAAATTAAAAAACAACACTTTTGAGCAAATTATTGAAAAACCAAAGCCAGAAAATGCACCAAGCGATGTTTGCTATTTGGGAAACAGCATTTTCACACCACAAATTTTTGATTACATAAAAATTAAAGAAAAAGGTGAAACACACATTGTGGACGCGATTAATGCGTTTGCAAAACATAACAAAGTTGAAATTAAGCACATTGAAGGCGAACGTTTTGATGCGGGCAACAAATTGGGTTTTGTTAAGGCAAATGTTTTTTATGGTTTGCAAGATGAAAGCATTAGGGGCGAACTTATAACCTTTTTAAAAGAAATGGTTGAAAAATGTTAATTTGATATATATTAAAAAAAACTAATCAAGCAGGGGTTGTTTGGTTAGTTTTTTTGTTTCAATTTTTTAAAATTTAAAATATAACAAATTTCGTGTGTTTTAGTCAGTTTAGTTTAAATTCCGTTTTTAAAAACAATTCAAAAAAAATTTAATAAATTTTAAAATGTTATTGTTAAGGAGAAAGTGCATGGAAAAAGTTGTGACTAAACAAGAAGTTTTAAAATTAAAGTTAAAGTGTGTTTTAAAATATGTTACACTGCTTGTTTTGTTTTTTGTTTGTAACAAGGCAAGCATAAACATGGGGTATTTGGCGCCATTTTGTTTTGGGCTTTATTATGCCTTAATTTTTAAACAAAAAGATGTTTGGGGTGTTGGTTTAACATTTTTTGTTGCATACAATTTAAGTTTTTTAAGTTTGAACGCTTTATATGTTTCGCTAAATTTGGTTGGTGCTGCAATACTTTTTTATTGGTTGCATGTGCTAGTTAAAAAGCAAGCACACAACTTGCTTGTTTGCCTTTACGCGTTAATTGGAAATGCAGCATATATTGTTTTAAACAGTGGTTCGGGCAAAGAAATTGTTACAACACTAATCACCTTGTTTTTGGGAATTTTGTTTTTATATTGTTGCTTGCACTTGTTTGGGCTTAAAAACCGAAACATAAAAACAAAACTTTCCACCGATGAAGTTATGTGTTTGGGTGTTATTATTGCTGCTTGCGCAATGGGGCTTAGTGCATTAACTTTTTATCAAGTTGAAATGCTAAAAATTGTTGGCGTGTGCATAATTTTGTTTTTATCTTACATTTTAGATGCAAAAACAAACTTAATTTTTGCAAGTTTGTTTGGCATTGGTGCAAGTTTGTATTACACAAACTTAACCTATGTTGCTGCCTTTGTTGCATTTTCACTTTGTGCAATTGGCTTTAAGTCTAGTTACAAAATTATTCCTTGCGTGGCAATAATTTTGTGTGAAGTAATTTTTGGATTATATTTTTTAGGTTACGAAACATTTAGTGTTTTTAGTGTTGTTAGTGTTATTATTGGCGAAGTTGTGTTTTTGGTTTTGCCAACAAAACTGTTAAATGCTGTGGGCGACAAAGTTAAAAGTGCAACTGAAAACATTGCTGTTAGGGGAATTATTAATAGGAGCCGCGAAACTTTAACCAAACGAATGACAGAAATTAGCAATGTGTTTTTGGAAATGGACATGGTTTACAAACAAATGGTGCAAGGAGTGCTCCCAGAGCCAGATGCAAAACAAATGTTGAAACAAGAATTGTTTGAAAAGTGTTGCAAAGATTGTGTTAACAAAAACAAATGCACACGAGTTGATGGAAAGTTTTCCACCGAAGTTTTTAACGATATTGTTAATGTTGGTTTTGAAAAAGGAAAAATAACGTTAATTGATTTGCCACAATATTTAACAACAAAGTGCGGAAGAGTTAATTACATTTTAAGCACCATGAACGCACTACTTAAAAGTTACAAACACTATGCTTGCATGGTTAACAACATGGACGCATCAAAAATTTTGATTGCCGACCAACTAAAAGGTGTTAGTTCACTTATTAAAACTTTGGCAGATGAAGTTAATTTAAACATTGTTTATGATGTTGCAAAAGAAAATCGAATTAAAGAAGAATTGGCATACAAAAACATTTGTTGTTTGGAAGCCATTGTTTATGAACAAAGCACAACACTTAAATATGTTTCGCTAATTATTGCGGAAAAGCAAATTGACAAACAAAAACTTGAAAAAATTGTTTCCAAAATTGTTGGCAGCAAATTGTGTGTTTGCGAAAGTTTTCCAAGTTCCATAACTGGGGCAACCGAAGTTGTGTTAAAAACCAGAGCAAATTACGACATTGTGTTTGGAAGTGCAAGCCAAACCAAAACAGGCAAAGTGCTTAGTGGTGACACACATTCATTAATTAAAATTGATGATGGAAAATATATGGTTGCACTTTGCGATGGAATGGGAAGCGGAGAAGATGCACACAAAATTAGCGACCTAACCATAACATTAATTGAAAACTTTTATAAGGCGGGTTTTGAAAACGACATAATTTTAAACAGTGTTAACAAATTGTTAAGCATTAACAGCGATGAAAGTTTTTCAGCACTAGACATTTGTGTTTTTGATTTAAGAAAAAACATTATGGATTTTATTAAACTTGGTTCGCCTTTTGGGTTTGTTAAACACAAGTTTGAAACAGAATTTATTGCTTCAAGCGGTTTGCCAATTGGCGTGCTTGATGAAATGAAACCACACATAACAAAAAAGATGTTTACGGATTTTGACATTGTGGTTTTGGTTTCCGATGGGGTTAGTGATGCCTATGGTGGCGGAGAAGAACTTAAAACCTTCATTAACAATTTAACAAGCATTAATCCACAAACCATTGCCGACGAAATTTTGGACCACGCAGTTGACCTTGTTAATGGAAATTGCGAAGACGATTTTACCGTGGTTGCTGTTAGGGTTTATCCGTTAAACTAAACAAACTTAAATAAAACTAAGCAAAAATAAAACAAAAAAACTATGACCGCTCATAGTTTTTTTGTTGTTTGTAAAATTCTGTTTTTAAAATTTTGATGTTACCCAATTGAATTTTGGTTTTTAACAAATTTCACATCAGAACTTAAAACATATGTTACATCATCTTGATTAACACTAATTCTGCCAAAACCAGTTTTTTGTGTGTTAACATTTGAATTAATTTTAGAAAACTTAAAATCAATAAAGTTGTTGTTTGGAGTAAAAACATATGTTGTTTCGGAGTTAAAGGTTTTAATTAAAACTGTTGGTTGTGGTGTGTTAACACTTAAACTAATTTCATATTTTTCTCCGTTTTTGTTAACAACAAAAACCTTTTGTTGGTCTTGGTTTGAAAATTTTAATTTAACATTGTTTTCTGGGGTTTTTGTTTCAAATATTTCAATTTCCAAACTGGTGCTGTTTTCATTATTTAAAACTCTTGCATTAACTGAAAACAATTTTTCATCGCTAAAAACCGACAACTGATTTTCATCATTAGAATTGTTGTCGCCAGTATCGTTTTCTAGTTGTGTGGTGGTGGAACTACTTTTAACAGATTCGGTTAGTTGTTCTAGTTCCGTTTTGTCTGGTAATACCACAGTTTTGTTGATTTTGGGTTTTAACATAACACCAGTTAACTCGTAACTTAAATTATTGTCTTCAAACAGAAATGTTTTGTTAAAAAACAAATTTAAGTTTTCAGTTTTGTTAAGGTTAAAAAACTTTATGTTGTGTGCCAAACTTAGTTTTGGAAAATTAACATTTGTGTTTGTGTTTTCTGTGTATGAAATTTTATTTTCGTTAAATTTAACAATGGGTAACACTGCGTTTAAGGAATCAATGTCGGCATTTGTTAAATGGTAAAGAGTGTTTGTTAAAAGTGCGTTTCTGTCGAGCAACCGTTTTCCATAATTGCCACAAAGCAAATAGTAACAATTAACACATTCGGCTGTAACATCTAAATTAAGTTGGTTTTTAGTTGATAAATTAGAACCGTTTGAACAGCCAAAGCAAAATATTAAACTAAAAATTAAAGTTAAAATTGCAACCTTCTTTTTCATGTTTTGCACCTTTTTATCATTATTTTTTGCATAAAATAAAATTAATATGCTAAAAAATTAATTTTATGTATTTTAATATTGCGCAAATTGTGATACAATAAATTAAATAGTTAATAATTTTTTTGTAATATTTAATTTTTTCACAAAGGTAAAAAGTATGAAAAGCATAGAAAAAACAATAGAAAAATACAATTTAATTAATGAACACGACAAAATTGGAGTTGCTGTTAGTGGCGGAAAAGATAGCATGTGTTTGCTACACTATTTGCATTCAATTTCAAAGGAAAAAAATTTTGAATGCATAGCCATAACCATTGACCACAGTTTAAGGGAAAACAGTGCAAAAGATGCTCAGTTTGTTGTTAACTATTGTAACAAAAATGGCATTAAGGTTTATATGTACAAAGTTAATGCTGAAAGACTAAGCAAAGACAAAGGCTTAACCATTGAAGCCGCTGCACGCGAATGCCGATTTAGAATTTTTAAAGCATTAATAAACAAAAAAGTTATAAACAAAATTGCTCTTGGGCACCACATGCAAGACCAGGCAGAAACCATTTTGCTAAACATTTTTAGGGGCAGTGGAATTACAGGTGCAAGCGGCATGGATGTTGTGCGTGATGGAATTTATTTAAGACCACTGCTTAACACTTCCAAAACCGAAATTATGGCATATATTAATGCAAACGACATTCCTTATGTGGAAGATGAAACTAATGAAAGCAACGATTATTCCAGAAATTACATTAGAAACATGATTATGCCACTTATCAGAAACAAATGGAATGGTGCCGACAATGCAATTTGCACATTTGGCGAACTTTGCAAATTAGATGATGAATACATTTACAGCACCATAAACGATGATGCTGTTGTGTATGAAACCGATGGTGTTGTTAAAATTCCTGTTAACTATTTCAGTTATCCAGTTGCGGTTATAAACCGAATTTTAAGAAAGGCGTTTAAGGGCATTGGTGTTGTTGCCGACATTGAAAGAAAGCACCTAAAAATTATTAATCAACTTGCCCTAGAAGCCGAAAACGGAAGCAGAATAACACTTCCAAACCGAATTTCGGTTATTAAAGAATATAATTATGTAACCATGACAAACAAAAACTTCACACCAGAGCCACGAACATGGAAACTTGAACGTGGAAAAATTGACATTCCAAACTTTGGTGTTATTGAAATGCAGGTTACCAGAAAACTTGATATTGGAGAATTTAGCCACTTAATTGATTACAACAAAGTTCCAAAAAATGCTGTTTGGCGTTACAGAAAAGATGGCGATGTTTTTGAAAAATTTGGTGGCGGCACAAAAAGTTTGAGTGACTTTTTAATTGATGAAAAAATTCCTGCAAGGTTAAGAACATATTTGCCAGTTTTGGCAAGTGGCAACGAAATTTTGGTTGTTGCAGGCGTTGAAATTAGCAACAAGGTTAAAGTTGATGAAGAAACAAAAACTGCTTGGGGAATTAATGCTGTAAGGTTTTCGTAAAAATTTTTGTGAGGGATTTTGATGATTGAAGTTAGTGAGAATTTAAAAAATCTTGCATCAATAATTACAAATGCTGGGCACAAAGTTTATGTTGTTGGTGGCTTTGTTAGAAACAGTTTGCTTGGGCTTCACATCAACGATGTTGATTTGGCAGGTTCAATGCTTGCGCTAGATGTTATGGAACTTGCAAAAAAGAATGGTTATGGTGCAAACATTGTTAACAAAAAACTTGGAACTGTTTTAATAACAAAAGATGACGAGCAATATGAATACACAACTTTTAGGCAAGAAGTGTATGATGATGCGGGAACGCATAAACCAGAAGAAGTTGAGTTTGTGGCCGATCCTAAAATTGATGCTAAAAGGCGAGATTTCACAATTAATGCGTTTTACTTTGACATAATGGAAAACAAGGTTTACGACTTTTTTAATGGTGAAAAAGATTTAAAGAAAAAACTTTTAAAAACAGTTGTTAAACCAGAAACTGTTTTTACCGATGATGGGCTTAGAATTTTAAGACTTATTAGGTTTGTTTGTGAACTTGGCTTTAAACCAGAAAGTAACACAATTAAAACTGCAAAAAAATATGCGTTTAAAGTTGCTGGAATTAGCAAGGAAAGAATTTTAAGGGAAATTAAAATTAGTGTTAATGGTGGTCTTAAATATCACTTAAAAAACACCACTCATGGTTTGCTTGTTAAGTACTATAACAACCTTAATTTGTGGCAATACATATTTGGTTCAAATTTTAAAGATTTTAAAATTAAACCTAGCGGCAAACTTTACAGGGCATACATTAAAAGTGATGGAAGTTTTAGATATATTGCCTTTATGTGTTTGCTTCTTAACAACTACATTAAAGGAAAAACCTCAAAAAGCAATGCGTTCTATTCTGTTAACCAGTTGCTTGGGGTTAATGGGTTAAAGGAATCAAACAAAAACATGCAAGATGTTTTGAATGCGTATTTGTTTGTTCAAAAGTTTTTGTATTATAATGAAAATGATTTGCTAGATAGTTACAGTTGCATTGAATTTGAAACATTGCCTTTTGAAATTAAAAACTATTTAACAGTATTAGACGAAAACAAATCTAACAAACTAAAACTTACAATTATGCATCTTAAAAAATCAAAAGTTCCGTTTGAAGAAGATGAACTTAATGTTTTAAACACTGAACTTATTAACGATTTAAAAATTAAGCCAGAGCACGTTTCCAAAATTAAATCAAGTTTGTTTGAAATGTGTGTTAAAGGTTTAATTATTAACGACCACGAAATTTTACTTGAACAAGCAAAATTTTTAAATGAAAAACTTTTAAAATTGTTGCATGGTTCAAAGCAAAAAGATAATAAGTAAAACAAAAATTAAAAAACAAAAATCAGCCAAAATTTTGGCTGATTTTTTTTGGTTTGAACACCACTTTAATACATAATTTTTTTTATTTGTTAAAAAATAAGATAAATAACAAATAAGGAAAAAACTGAATATGGAAAATAATGGAAAAAAAGAAACTTTAAAAAGTAAAAATACAAACAAAAAACAATCATCAACTAACACAAAAAGTGTTAATAACAAAACATCACAAAAACTAACGGCAACCCTAAAAAACTCGAAACAGGTTTTTAGCGATTCTGGTTTGCAGGGCAAAAAAAGCAAGGTTTTAAAACGTGACAACGCAAACAGGCTATTGCTTGGTTTAAGTGCCATAAGCTTGGTGCTTGTTATGGTTGTTATGGGGCAGTTTTTTATTATGGAAAGCGAAGACCCATCAAATGTTATTGAAAACGGCACAATGATTAATGGTGTTAATGTTGGTGGCATGGATTATTACGATGCAGAAAAGTTGATATATGATGTTTTTAAGGAAAAAAGTGAAAATTTTAGTTTAACATTAAAATATAAAGATAAAACCTGGACATTTGATAAAGACGATTTTAAAGTTAACAGTGAAATACACACCATAATTGAAGAAGCACAAAAACGAAACGAAATTGTTGAAAGTTACGAAAAACAAACCGAAACATTAAAAGATTTGCAAAATGATGGTGCAAGCGTTAATGTTGCGTTCAACTATATTTTTGTTGGGCTAGATGAAAAAATTGATGAAATTATTAAGGAAATTGAAATTGAACCTGTTAACAGCGAAATTAAGTTTAATGCACAAAACAGCAATCCTTTTGAAGTTACTGAACACAAAAATGGGTTAAGAGTTAACAAGGAACAACTATATTTTGATATTAATGAACAATTCAACAAAACCAATAATGTGGAAGTTGAAATTAAAACATTCGAGCAAGTTGCCGATGTAACAAAACAAGAAAACTTGGAAAACACAACTCAAATTTCCACCTTTGTAACATATGTTTCCGATAGCACTGGTGGCAGAAAAAGCAACGTTAAAAAAGCACTAGATTGCTTTAATGGTTTTGTTGTTGAGCCAAACGAAACTGTTAGTTTTAACAAAGTAACTGGCCCACACACATTAGATAATGGATATAAAATTGCAACAATAATTTATAATGGCCGATATGTTGATGGTGTTGGTGGTGGAATTTGCCAAGCAAGCACCACACTGTATAATGCACTTTTGCTTGCAGATGCGGAAATTTTGGAAGTTCACAAGCACACATTGCCTGTTAAATATGTTCCACTTGCAATGGATGCAATGGTGTCGGATTATGTTGCCGACTTAAAATTTAAAAATGTGAGTGATGAACCACTTTACATTCAAACTGTTTGCGATTCAGAAAGTGTTAGGGTTAACATATATGGAAAAAAACTTGATAAAGAAATAAAAACCAGAAGCGAAACACTAGAAACAATTAAGCACACTGGCGACAAAATTGTGCCTGACACAAACAAAGAATATAGCGACAAAGTTTTGTTTAAAGGCGAGCAATATAGATTAACGTATCCAAGAAATGGCTATGAAGCAAAAGCATATGTTGAATATTATGTGGATGGCAAAAAAGTTGAAGAAAAAGAAATTAGGCACGAAATTTACAAACCACAAAATGGAATTGTTGTGGAAGGAGTGGAAGATGTGCCTGCTGGAATGAACATTATTGATGGCAAAGTTGAAACAGTTAACGACAACGCCAGCCAAACAAGTTTGAATAATGCTGCGGAAGATAATTTTATTCCAACAATGTTTTGCCCATAATAATTTAGTGTTTTTTGGTTAGATTAACCATACAATTGTGCACAACTTTCCACAAAAACAATAAAATTTGCTAAAAATGAGCAAAATTGAAACAAAAATCGAAAATTAATTGTGGATAACTTGGCACTTTTGTGTGGATAAGTGGATAACTTATTAAAAAATCGACAATTTTTATACATTTTCGTGTTTATTTATGCACATTTTTATAAATATTCATAAAAATTTATAATAATTACGCTGTGCATATGTGGATAACTTATAAAAATTGATTAATTGCGTATAAAATTTAAGGTTGTTAGTGTATAAAAATTAATTTAATTAAAAAAATGGCTTTATTACGTGCACATTAAAAATGCTCAAACAATTAAGTTTGAGCATTTTTAATATTATTAACAGCCAAATGCTGGAAAGGGAGGGGTATATTTCAATCTCTTTTCGTTAAGTTATGCACAAAAAACCAAATTGGGGTGAATGGTTTTGCATAACAAAGAAATTTCATATACACTTCATACTATGTGTAATATTTTTAATGTGTTACATATAAGTTTATGCATAATTAAAAATTTTGTAAATAATTAAAGATTTTGTAAAAACAAAAGTAATATTAAAGACTTTACTTTGTTAATTATTTGGAAAAAAAAATAAACTAATGTAAAATTAATATGTTAATTTTTAATTGTAAATGTGGTGTTTTTTAAACCCGCATTTGTTACATAAAAACAAAATACAAATTAAAAGGTTGATAAAAATGAATAAGATTGTTGTTATAACAGGTGGTAACAGCGGCATTGGAAAATGCACTGCCGAAATGTTTAGAAAAAAGGGCGAAACAGTTTTAAGTGTTTCAAAGGATATTGACAAAGACTACCCCGAGTTTAGTTTTAAGTGTGATGTTTCAAACGAAGAAGAAGTTAAAAATGTGGTAACTGAAATTGGTGAAAAATTTGGAAGAATTGATGTGCTTGTTAACAATGCGGGTTTTGGTGTTAATGGCGCGCTTGAACTAATTCCAACCGAAACAGTAACAAGCATTATGAATGTTAACATTTTGGGTGCAATAATAGTAACAAAACACTGTTTGCCATTTATGGGTAAAGGCTCAAAAATTATTAACATGTCCAGCATTTCGGGGGTGTTTCCTGCACCGTTTAGAAGTGTGTATTGTTTTTCTAAATCGGCACTTTTAATGTTAAGTTTGTCGCAACGCATGGAACTTGAAAGGGCAGGCATTGATGTGTGCGCAATTTGCCCAGGCGAAGTTCAAACTGGTTTTATGAAAAAACGAGTTAGAGTAACCGACACAAACATTCGCTATGGCAAACAAGTTGAGCGTGCGTTTGCGTTTTTAGACAAACACGATGGTGGAAAACGCATGGGACCAGAAAAAGTTGCAAAAGCCGTTTTAAAACAAACTTATCGCAAAAAAAGCAAACCATTCACCATTGTTGGAGCTCCATTTAAGCTTATTTATGCGGGAATCAAACTTTTGCCAATTAGTTGGGTGTTAAAAATAACAAACAAATATATGGGTGGAGGAACGATTGAGTAAATAAATTATGTTTTAAAATTTCTTATTTTCAAAAAATTGTTTAGGCTATATTTTAAAATTAAAATTAATAAAATTTAAAAGTTAAAAAATAATATAAAAAAAACTAACATTACATTGTTAGTTTTTTTATTGAACATTTTTAACTGATTTATGTTTTTTAATTAACTTAGCAATAATTCCGCTAACAATTAGCACTGCAAAAATAATTAAAAAAGCATACAAAACAATTAACGTGTTGTTTTTAAAAATTGTTGAAACCAAAAGCATAATAAGTCCTGCAATAAGATTTCCAGAAACACAGGAAATTAATGTTTCATAAAAATTTAAGCCAAGCATAACTGCAACGCATGTGCCGGTGTAAACACCAGTTAGTGGAAGCGGAATTGCAACAAACAACAAAACACCAATCATTTTTTTTATTCTTGTGCTGTTTTTGTTTTCTATTTTTGTGCTTTTTGTTTTAATTCGGTTTTCAAATTTTATTGCCAAGTTTTTAAACAACTTGGTTTTTTTGAAGGCATTCAAAATTGGTATGAATATTATTGCAACAACAGGAACAACCAAACTTGTTGCAATAAAAGAAGTTAAAAAACTGCTTATTGGGCTTAAAGCATTTGCACCCCAAATTTCGGTGCTCATGCCAAATGGAATTGCACCCCTAAGTTCAAAAATTGGTAATAGCGCCAAAACAAAGGTTGCAAGCATTGCGTTGTCGTTAAACATATTAATTATAAATTCTTTTATTGTTTCTGCCATGTTAACCACACTTTTTGTCAAAAAACATAATTTTAATTTTTTTAATATTTTATTAGATATTAAAAAATAATTGCTATACAATATTTTATGTTAAAAAACAAAAAACTATTCGGCTATGATGTTCTGCTTAAAAAGTAACTGTTAAACTATTAAAAATTGTTTATTAATTTTTTATTATCACTTTTTTTAAAATGGTTTTTATTTTGCCAAATTAAAAATCAAATGTTTTAAAATTTGGCTAATAAAAAAATAATACTTTTAAAAATGCTAATTATGTGTTAAAATGATTTCTGCAAAACGTTAGAAGGAGAAAATTGGTATGAACATTTGGAAAGATATTCACCCTAAACGCATAACACCAACAAAGTTTGAAGCGGTTATTGAAATTGAACAGGGTAGCAAAATGAAATATGAACTAGACAAAGAAACTGGACTACTTAAAATGGATAGGGTGCTATACACCAGCACACACTACCCAATGAACTATGGTTTTATTCCATTAACATATTGTGGTGACCACGACCCACTTGATGTGTTTGTGCTATGCAGTCAACCAATAACACATTTGTGTTTGGTAACATGTTATCCAATTGGGGTTATAACTATGACTGATGGAAACGATAACGATGAAAAAATTATTGCAATTCCGTTTGGTGACCCACAATATAATTCCTACACCGACATCTCTGAACTTCCACAACACATTTTTGATGAACTTATGCACTTTTTAAGTGTTTACAAGGAACTTGAAGAAAAGAAGGTTGATGTTAAAAGTTTGGGAAACAGAGATGAAGCAATTGAAAAAATTAAACAAGCAATTGAGTTCTACAAACAAAAACGCGTGGAAGGAGAAATTTAAAGAGTTTTAAAAACTCTTTTTTTATGAAATTTACTTTTTTTAATCAAATAAAAATTTTACAATCTGTTTTAAACGCGGAAACAGTTAACAACACAATAACTGTTTTATGTGATTAAATTTAATAAAAAAGTAACAAAAAAATAATCAAAGTTATGCGAAACCTTTAATTAAACCAAACTTTAAATTAAGCGAAATTTTCAATTAAAAAGTAACAAATAAAAATTAAATAAAATATATAAGTTTAGTAGATAAATTTTCAAAAACTTGGAAATAATTAAATTAAGGGAGTTTAAGTTTTATGAAAAATAAAAAAATACTAAACATTTGTTTGTTAACTTTTGGGTTAATAACACTAATAACTTTCATTTTGCCAATTAAAAAGTTTGAGTTTGTGGGGCAGGAACACACATTTATTAATGTTATGTTTTATTTGTTTAGTTCAATTATGGTGCTAATGCTGGTGCTATTAATTGTTTTTTCCATAATAAATTTGTTTAAGGATAATTACACCTTTGTAAAAATTATGGAAATGGCGGCTCTTGTTGGGTTTTTAATGAATTTTGTTGTGTTGCTTATTTTTGCGTGTTCTTCTGCGTGCAGGGTTTGCGTTGGATATTTAATTGTTTCAATTGAAATGTTTATTTGTGCAAACTTCAGCCAAATGGCAAGGTTGTTCAGTTCAAGCAAGGAAATGAAAGAAAACTTAAAAACAGTTTTGCCAAGGGGTGGAATGCAAAAATCACAAAAAAATTCCAAACAAAAAACTACTGAAAATTTAGGGTTTGTTAAAAATGAAGGTTCAACCAATAAAAACCATGCTGAACAAGTGGAAGTTGCTTTTGAAGAAGATGATGTAAAACAAACAACCAATGCCGAAACTAAAAATGAAAACGGCATTAATTAATTTAAGTTTTAATTAAATAAAAAAAATAACTTACAATTTGCCTGCTTGTAAGTTATTTTTTACCACTTAAAAAAGGTATTAAAATGTGTTTTTATTTATAAAAAAAATAATTAAATAAATTGAATAGTATTTCTACAATTTATTTTAATATTTTACATTGTGTAATTGTTTATTTAATGTTGTTTTACATAAAATAATTGTAAAAAATGTGGTAATGTGATAATATATATTATACATATAACTTTAAGTAATGTGTTTTAAATTAAGTTTTTAAATTTTAAACATAAAAAACCTAATTTTTTTAGGGCTTTAAAGTTAAAATGTGGTAAATTTGGAAAACAAAAAATAATAAAAATGGGCATTGTTGCATATTAATGTAACAACAATTAAAAGGCAAAAATGAAAAAGGTTATTAAATTTTTCACGTCATCAAAATTTTTACTTGCGCTAACGTTTTTAATAAACGTTGCTATTTTTGCACTTATAACAATTTTTATTGGTTCTTATGTTTACACCTTGTTTTCCATTTTAGCACTTTTAATTTTAATTGGCTTTTTAAACAGAGATAACGAAAGTCCATCATACAAAATTATGTGGATAGTAATTATTGTTATAATGCCACTGTTTGGTGTTGCACTTTACATACAATTAAAAACAACTCGTGGTTCAAAACGCCAACGAAAGCGTTTCCAAAACATATATTACACATCATATAAATATTTGGAACAAAACCCAGACACAATGGAAGTTTTAAACAAGTTTGATGGTGGGGCTGCAAACTTATCAAAATATTTAACTAACACCGAAAAATGGCCAGTTTATTCCGACACAACAACCACATTTTTAAAAGATGGTGAAGCATATTTTAACGCACTTTTTGAAGAACTTAAAAACGCAAAAAAATTCATATTTTTAGAATATTTCATAATTGAACCAGGCAAAGTTTGGGAAGAAATGTTTAATATTTTAAGGTTTAAAGCCCGTGAAGGTGTTGAAATAAAACTTATCTATGATGACTTTGGCTGTGTTGACCGATTTGATGACAAAAAGTTTTTTAAAAAATTAATTAACCATGGCATTGATGCCGTTTCATTTAACAGAATAATTCCAACATTAAACACTTTTTCGCAATATCGTGACCACCGCAAAATTGTGGTTATTGATGGAAAGGTTGCATTCACTGGCGGAATTAATGTTGGTGATGAATATGCAAATGTTAAGAAAAAGTATGGACATTGGAAAGATACCGCAGTAAAAATTACAGGGGCTGCAACTTGGAGCTTTACTGTTATGTTTTTAAACAACTGGCAAGCATCAACCAAAAAAGCAATTGACATTTCAAAATATAAAGTTGAAACAGAAAAAAGTGTTAAGATTAAAGAGTTTGTTCAACCTTATGGCACAGGCCCAATAACAAAATCGCCAATTGCCAGAAATACTTTTATGAAAGTTATTAGCGGGGCTAGAAAATATATTTATTTAACAACACCATATTTCATTATTGACCACGAAATGATGCAAACATTAAAACTTGCAGCACTAAGTGGTGTTGATGTTAGACTTATCATGCCGGGCATTCCAGACAAAAAATGGGTGTTCTATTTAAGCAGGTCATATTATGCTGAACTAATTAAATCTGGCGTTAAAATTTTTGAATACAGTCCGGGTTTTGTTCATGCAAAAATGATTGTTACAGATGACACAACGGCAATTGTTGGAAGTACAAATTTTGATTTTAGAAGTTTATATTTGCACTTTGAAGCAGGCGTTATAGTGCACAATTCAAAAACAGTTTCAACCATAAAACAAGATGTTGATGGAATTATGGGAAGCAGTCATCAAATAACACTTAGAGATGTTAAACAACGCAAATGGTACGAAAAACTTTCGGCACAATTCTTAAAGTTCTTTGCACCATTAATGTAAAAAATCAAAATAAAAAAAAGACCAGTTTTGGTCTTTTTTTGTTTTTGGTATATTAAAAAATATACCCATTAAATTTTAGAAAATTAAAATTATAACTAAAAATTTTAAATTAAAAAATAAAATAATAAATCAAAGTTTAAAAAACTTTTCTAAAAACACAGCAACACCACTTTCATCGTTTGTTTTTGTAACAAAATCGGCAGATTTTTTAAGGTCGTTTAAACTGTTTTCCATAGCAACATCTGTGCCAGAAATTTTAAACATGCTAAAATCGTTGCAACTATCGCCAATTGATACAACATTTTTTTTGTCAACGTTTAAGTAATCAACAAAAAAATTTAGTGCATTTCCTTTTGAAACATCTTTGTTGTTTATGTCAATAAAAAATTTTTCGTTGGGGGAACATGGAGCAAGTGGGTCATACAACACGTTTGACATGTGGGCTATTTTAATTTCTTTAAATTTTTGAATTTTTTTAATTAAAGTTTGAAGCTTTTGTTTATTATAACTTTCAATGCAAAACTTAATTATTGGCAAGGTTTTTAAAATTTGTTTTAGTTGTTTTGTGTTAATAATTTCGCTTAAAACTTCGGTTTCAAATTCGCGGTTTTTAAAGGTTACATCGGCACTTTCAATAAAAGCATCACATTCAAGTTTGTTTGCAAGTTTAAAAATTTTTAACACAAGTTTGTTTGGTATGCTTTTTAAAAACAGTATTTCGTTTGTTTTTTGATTTTTAATTAATGCTCCATTGGAAGAAATAACAAAATCGCTGTCAGATAACTGGTTGGAAATGTTTTTTACAAACCTAAAACTTCTGCCTGAAGTTAAAACAAATTCAACATTTTTATCTTTTAACTTTTTAACTGTTTGCTTCGTTTGTTTTGTAATTTTTAAGTTTGATGTTAAAAGTGTTCCATCTAAGTCGCAAAAAACAATGCCGTTAATCATAAGTTTTATCCTTTAAAAGTTTTTAGTAAGTTTATCAAACAAAAATTTTAATGGCAACAAAATTTAAAAACAACCGTTTTGTTTGTGTTATTATTGTATGTTTAGAAATGTTCCTTTGTTTGTGCTGTTATTAACAAAAAACATAAACTTTGATTGTGTTGTTGTAAAGAAATTCTAACTTTGCTTGTTTTAATATTATAAAAAAACACCGTTTGGTGTTTTTTTAGTTCCAATATTTTGGATTTGTTGATGCTTTTGTAATTTGCCCAGACAAATGCTTTTTTGCTTTGTTAAAGTAAACAAGTGCAACCACTTGCAAAACCACTCCAATAAACAACAATGCAACAATAATAACAGTTAAAATAAGGTTTTCAATTTTTTCAATGTTGAACCAAATATCCAACCCCAAACCTGCACCCAAAAAAAGTAGTGCAAAAAGTTGATATAACAATGCATTACGCCTTAATTTTTTTATTAACTCTCTTCTTTTTAAAAGATATTGTTGTGTGCTTTGTGTGTTCATTTTGTTTTCCTTTTAATAACACTAAAAT
The DNA here is from genome assembly GCA_944380265.1 of uncultured Clostridia bacterium. Taxonomy (GTDB): domain Bacteria; phylum Bacillota; class Clostridia; order Christensenellales; family UBA1242; genus UBA6345. Next base: position 16,862 of record CALWGY010000005.1, read on the forward strand.
TTTATTAAAGTAACCAAAAGTTAAATGTGAAAATACTTTGGGTTACTTGTGTTTATGTTTAATTTCTAATAATAGTATATATAACTTTAATCATTTAATCAATACTAAATTATTTATTTTTTTATTTTAAAACATTTAATTAATTTGTTTAGTACATGTTGTGTTAGTTGATTTTTAAATTTTTTAAGTTGTTTTTCCAATAGTTTTCATCAATGCCAAACTCACAAAAAGCAGGCATATGAAAAATAAAAAATATATCTGCAAGGTCATAACCCAAATCAACAAGTTCTTTTAATTTTTTGTTTTTTAACATTTCTTGTGTGCAATTTTTAACCGAAACTTGCCCTAAGTCCTGATATTTTTTAAATTCCAGCACACATTCCAACTTGTCAATTGCTTTTGCAAAACGTGCCTCTTTTGTGGTTTGATTGTTAAATTCATCGGTTAAACTTACAATTGAATTTTTTAGTTTTAAGCCTTTAACAATTTCACAAACAAAGGAGCGGGCTTCGTTTTTCAAATCAGATTTGTTAACAGAATCAAGTGGGGTAACATCTCCAATTTTTATTTCTTCTAATTCATGAATTGTTAGCATTTCTAAGGTTTTTTCTAGGTTTATGTCAAGTTTTAGTTCTGAGTGCAAAGCAATTGCCAAAATTAAACAACCATATGTGTGTTCTGCAATGCTTTCTAGTCTTGGTTTGTTAACATTCCATTGCACGGCACCTTGACGCAACATATCTTTTAATTTTGTTGCTGTGTAATAAAACTTAAATGCATCATCTAACATAACGGTTTCTCCAAAAACAAATTTTCAATTATAAAATTATTGTTAATCTTCAACATATTTTTTAAATTCATCTGCAATTTTTAAACTGTTGGTTTTAAATTCATCAAACAAATCCTGATTACCACTAATGTTTGAATAAACTTTACTTTGCATAACGGCATCTAATTTGTCAATTTTTTTAACAAATTGGGCTTCCATAGTTTTTCCTTCTTCATATTCTTGCCAAATGCTTAAAATTTCTGGCATGCCACATTCTTTTGCCAGCCGTTCAACACATTTTTGTTCGTTTTCGTGTTTAACAACGCTTGGAATGTGTTCGTGTGGGGTGTGGTCACCATAGTCAATTTCACCAAGTTCATGAAAAAGTATCATTTTTAAAACTTTTTCTTGGTTTAGTTTAAGGCTTTCTTTTGTGATAATTTCAAGTGCTAAAATTGCCATGGAAAAAGTGTGTTCAGCATCACTTTCAACACGAGCATAGTCTCCAACATTCCTCATTAACCAGCCTTTTCGTAAAATTGTTTTTAGTTTGTAAATTTCGGTGTAAAGTTTACTCATTGCGTTCTCCTAGTGTTACTTTAAATAAATTCCTTGATATTATAGCATAAATATAAAATTATTTATCAATAAAAAAACAAATACTTTAAAAGTGTTAGTAATTTGCTTTATTATAAGAAATTTTGTTGTTTAACTTTTCTACAAATGCTATACTGCTAAAAGTTAAAAATCAAGAAAAGGAGAAAATATGAATTTAAATTTCACAAAGTTAAAATCTGTTAAAATTGCTAGTTATGTTTTATTAGGTTTGTTTTTAGTTGTTACTGTTTTTAATATGTGTTCACCAACCATAATGTATCAGTTTACGGTGTGGAACAGTTTTGAAAATGTGTTTTTTTCAATTGCTAGGTGGCTTTCTTATTTAATGGTTGTAACAAGTGTTGTTGCCATTATTTATAAAAGAAAAACCTATCAATTTTTATCAGTGTTTGTTGCAACACCAATGCTAATAATAAGTTTGTGTTCTTCATATCAATATTTAAATTTATTTGAAATTTCAACATTTTATGTTGTAACACACTTTTTGTTTAATGTTTTGGGAATAGTTTTGGGTGTTTATATCTTTTTAGATATGATAATTAATAAGGAAGATAAAAGTTTTTGGCTTAACACATTTTTAAAAACATTGCCATTGTTAATTTTAGGCTTAATTCCTTTAAATATTTTTATGCAAAACAACACTCTTATGAATTCTGCATTTTTGCAATATAAAATTTTTGGTGGTTGGCATTTGTTTTTTGTTCTTTTGGCAGTTGCATGTGTGTTTTTGCTTTACTTTGTTTTAAAAAGAAAAAGTGAAGAAGATGCTCAAAATGTGATGTTTGTTTTGTCGGTGGTAATGGTGTATCAATTGTTAACACGTTTTTCTGTTGTTTCAACTGGTTCCTATCATTCTCTTTCAAACATATTTGCAGCATTACCACTTTATTTGTGTTCTTTCGGAATTTTGATTTTACCTTTTGCAATTGCAAGCAAAAATAAAATGTTTCAAACAATATTGTTTTTAGCAAACATGCCAGGAGCATTTGTTGTGTTTGTTTACTTAGATCCGGGTGCAGGGGTTTCAATTTTGCATTATAATGTTACCTATTTTGTTTTTAATCATCTACTATTATTTGTTGTTGCAAGTTTGTTGCCAAGATTTTGTAATGCAGAATATAAATTTAAAAATTTATTGCATTTGTTCTACATTTTAGCAATTTATTTGGCAGTTGTTTCAATTTTGAACAATGTTTGCATACTTAACGGGTTTGATCCTAATTATTCTTATGTTTCATTTAGCCCAATTCCATTAGGTCCAATTGCAGAAATTGGGAAATTTACTATTTTTGGAATGACTTTTGCTCCGCTATATTTGTTTATTTTATATTTATTTTATATGGCAATTTTTGCATTGGGACTTTGTGTTTATAGGGGAGTTTTGTGGATTTGTCATAAAGTGGGAAACAAAGAAAAACAAAATAAAACCATGGCTACTGAATAAAAAAGCAGTGAATTTTCACTGCTTTTTTATTTATGAAAATTAATATTTAAATAAAAATTTTATTTTTTAAAATCATAATTCTTTGTTTTTTAATTTAACTTGTTCCAAAAATTTTTGTGGATTAATTATGCAGTTGTTTTCTTGTGCTGTGTCAATTAAAATTTGTTTTAGTTCGTTTGCACTCAAACTTGGGTTTAGTTGTTGACCCAAACACAAAATTCCAACAGCATACGGAATTCCCCAACTTAAACCGCCCACACCACTATATATGTATGAAAAATGTTTATTATCGTAACTTTCGGCAATTGTGCGGTGCGAGTTTGGAACATGAACTTGTCCTTGTTGCATTCTTTTCATTGGAAGGTGTGGAAATCCGTAATAAAATTTGTTGTTATCAATCCAGCCAGCAGAAACAAAGCGGTTACCTTCGGTGCATTCCACAACACAAAGTCCACTTGCTTGTGCTTTTTTAACGGCTTCGTTCCAAAGATTGTTATAATTTCTCATTTCGGCTCTGCCAGGTGCGGCAGAAACCGAAACAAATTTTATTTTTTTGTTTTCTGGCAAAGTTTTGTTAACTTCCAAAATTTGCTCTAATGCTTTAACATCATATCTTGCATCTTTTTCCCAACTTGGTGTTGCCCAATAATAAACTTTTGCACCTGGTGCGGTTCCCAAATTTTCGCCAACCAACAAACTTACAACAGCAGGACCATGCATACTGCTGATGTTGGAATTTTTTACAAGATTTGTGTAACTTGCAATTTTTCCTTTATATTCTGGGTGGTCAAGCGCCAATGGTTGGTCAATAATTGCAACATTAACGTTTTTTCCAGTAATGCCCATTTTGTGAATTTCCTTAATGCCCAGTGGCGGTGTTTTTGCCTCCTGCAAAATTTTTGTTGCAGGTTCTGGGTTAGAAAAAATTGTGTTTTCATTAAAAGATAATGTTTTTAAAATTTCAAGTGATGGGGTTTCAATTGTGTCTTGAACCTGATTTAAGTCATAACCATCTGTAAACTTACTAACCCTAACATCATCAAATTTTTCAACTTTTTTCATGGTTGCACCTCAAAATTTGTGTTGCTTAAAAATTAAATGTGGTTTAAAACATCAAATTTCAGCAACTGGTGGTTGTTTGCACAGCGATGTTGTGCAAAAGCACAAAAATTCGGCAGAATTTTTTAAAATTTTACCTTCGTAAAATTTTAACATCGCTGTTTAACGCTAAACACATTATATCACAAACAAATTTAATATTACCATAAACAAACAAAAAAAAGTTCCAAATTAGGAACTAAAATTTGTTATGGTAGCCCTATGGGGAATCGAACCCCAGATTCCACCGTGAGAGGGTGGCGTCTTAACCTCTTGACCATAGGGCCAAACTTAAACTTGCTTTAAAAAATTGCAATTAAAGTATATATGAATTTAATGCTAAAAGCAACATCTTTTTTATTTTAACTTTTCAATTAATATTTTTTTTGATAATATATAAGTATTAAACAAAATGTTGTTATTTGTAAAAATTCAACAGTTAAGGAGTTAATATGTTAAAAAATAGTAAAGGGATCAAATTTTTTAGTGTGCTTTGTTACCTAATTGGCCTTACTGCACTAGGCTTTTTCATTTATGAAATGGTAACATTAAAAGGCGAGTATGCAGAAAACTTGGGGCTAATTATTGGGCTTGGTGTTGGTGCAGTAATGTTTTTGTTAATTGCTCTTGTTTTAAATCCACCAAAAATGTTTAACCGAAAAACATTTAATTTTGTTTGCGGACTTGTGCTTTTTGCTTTTGCAGGCGTTTCACTTGCCTTTATGATTTATTCTTGTGTTACAAATTTTGAACTTAAAAACTGCTTGATTTGTGGTGCAGTGTTCATTGTTGGAGTTTTGTTTGGAATGTATTTTTTACAAATTGCAAAACAAGAAATTAACATTGATGCAAGAGACAAAAAACAAGAAAAATTGGAAGAAGCAAAAAAACAGGAAGAACGTGCAAATTTAACAAAGTGCCCATATTGTGGTTGCCGAATTAAACCAGAAGATGACACTTGCCCAAATTGCAAATCTAAACTTTAATAAAACAAAATTTTAGATATAAAAAATTAAAAGGGAAAGTTTATGGCTAACAGTTTTTTATTGTTTATTTCAAATTTGTTGTTTTCAATGGATATAGATTTTGACGATTTTTTTGAAGATTCAATGAAAATTGGTCAAATAATTGGAATAGTTTTTGCAGTTATTACAGTGCTTATTATTGTTATGGTTATTGTTAGTGCAATTAAAGCAAAAAACAAAACCAGTGGCTACATTAAAAACATAAAAGATAAAATGGTGGAAAAAATTGAAGAACAAAAAACCAAAGACATTTGCGAATATTGTGGAAGCAAACTAAAACCAGAAGAAAATCGTTGCCCAAACTGCGGAGCACAAAGAAAGAAATAATTAAAATTAGAAAAACAAAAAAAACACCAATGTTGGTGTTTTTTTGTGTTTGTTTTTGTTAGGTTTGTTTTTCAAATTTATTATTTTTTTTGTGTGATTAAACAAAATTTTTAATGCTTATTTTAAAATTTAAACAAAGTTAACTTATCAACTAAAACTTAATTTTATTTAGAACATATGGAACAACTTCGTTAATATTAAGCCTAATTTGTTCCATGGTGTCACGGTCCCTAAGTGTTACGGTGTTGTCTTCCAAAGTGTCAAAGTCAACAGTTAAGCAAATTGGAGTTCCAATTTCGTCTTGACGGCGATAACGTTTTCCAATTGAACCAGCTTCATCAAAAGTGCACATAAAGTGTTTTGAAAGTTTGTTGTAAACTTCTCTTGCTTTTTCGCTTTGTTGCTTTTGAAGTGGCAAAACTGCAACTTTGTATGCAGCAATTGCTGGGTGGAAGTGCATAACAACTCGGGTTTCGTTTTCAAGTTGTTCTTCGTCATATGCTTCACACAAAACTGCAAGCATTAGTCTATCGGCTCCAATGGAATATTCAACAACATAAGGAACATATTTTTCGTTTGTTATTGGGTCCAAATATTGCATGGTTTTTCCGCTGTATTCTTGGTGCCTTGAAAGGTCGTAGTTGGTTCGGTTGTGAATGCCATTTAATTCTTGCCAACCCATTGGGTAATAAAACTGAATGTCGCATGCGGCTTTTGCGTAGTGTGCAAGTTTGTCGTGGTCTTTAAAACGCAAATGGTCTTTGTTAAAGCCAAGGTCAATTAAAAAGTTGAAAGCTTTTTGTTTGTAAAGTTCATAAAACTCGTGGTCGGTTCCTTCTTTGCAAAAAAGTTGGTGTTCCATTTGTTCAAATTCAATGGTTCTAAAAATAAAATTTCCTGGTGTTACTTCGTTTCTGAATGCTTTTCCAACTTGGGCAATTCCAAAAGGAACTTTTGCACGCATTGTGCGTTGAACATTTAAAAAGTTAACAAATTCGCCTTGTGCAGTTTCTGGACGCAAATAAATTTTGTTTTGGTTTTCGTCGGTAACGCCACGGCTTGTTTCAAACATTAAGTTAAATTGCCTAATTGGTGTCCAGTTGTGTTTTCCACATTTTGGGCAAGTAATTTTGTTGTCGGCAATAAACTTTTCCATTTCTTCATTGGTCATTGTGTCGGGGTTAACAGTTAAGTTGTGTTTTTTTGCATATGCTTCAATCAAATTGTCGGCCCGTTCACGTGTTTTGCATTCCTTGCAATCCATTTTTGGGTCGGAAAAACTTGCAGTGTGTCCGCTTGCATCCCAAACACGGCTGTTCATTAAAATTGCGGCATCAACACCAAAACTGTTTGTGTTTTCTTGCACAAAACGTTTCCACCAAGCACGTTTAATGTTGTTTTTAATTTCCACACCAACTGGGCCATAATCCCAGGTGTTTCCCATTCCGCCATAAATTTCGCTACCTTGAAAAATTATTCCTCTGTTTTTGCAAAGGTTAACAATTTTATCCATTGTTGCTTTAAGTTTTATTTCTGCCATTTTTTTATCCTTATAAATTTTTTTGTTATATTTTATTTGTTTTAAAGTTACTTAACTTAAAAATGCTTTAATATTGTAGCAAAATACGTAATTTATTTCAATTAACTTTGTTCAATATTTATACTAATTTAAACAAAAATTTTAAAACTTTTGCTAATCACTATTAAATAATGCTAATTTTATGTTAATATAATATTGTTAGTTTTAATTCAATACATAAAGTTAGTTGTTTTTAAAACTTAATAAAGTTAGTTGTTTTTAAAACTTACAAACAAAATAGTGTTAAAAAATAATAAAAACAAAAAAGTTTCAAAAATAAAAAATGTTTTAAGTTTGAAATTTTTAAACCAAGCAAACATTACTAAGTTATAAAATATTAAACAAAAGTAGGGGTAACATGGCAAAAAAGAAAAGAACAGTTGCAAGTGACCAAATTGAACTTAATTTGGAAAGTACAACCACTGAAAATAATGTTTCAAAAGATGGTTCTAATGAAACCAAAAAGTCTGCAACCAGCAGTGTGGCAAAAAAATCTAACACCAAAAAAGATTTGAAGAAAAGCAAAAACACTGCTGATTTTGTGGCTGTAAATAAAGATGAAGAAAAAGCCGAAAAGCCAGCAGAAGGGGTTGAAAATAAAAAAACTAAGGCGGCAAAAACCGCAACAAAAAAATCGGTTGAAAAAACCAAAAATGTTGTAAATGAAAAAGAACAAGAAAACTTTCAACCCGAAACTGCAACAGAAAAAATTGAAAACTTGGATATTGAAAACAAAAGTAAGGCTCAAAAGAAAAACAAAAACAAAACTAAAAATGAACAAGAAGAAATTAGAAAACCAAGAATTTTAACACCGGAAGAAGTTAATCCAAAATTAAAAAAAGAAAAAGAGAAAAAAGAAAAGGCAAAACGAAAAAAGAAAAAAATTGACCTTGAACAAGTTGCTCGTTTTAATTCCGACACAAAACATGGACTATCAAAAGAACAAGTTGAACAAAGGATTAACGAAAACCTAACAAACAAAGTTGAAAACAAAAACGTTAAAACATATAGAAGCATATTTTTTACAAACATTTTCACGTTTTTTAACTTACTATGTTTTGCAGTTGCAGCAGCGTTAATTGCAGTTGAAGCATGGACAAACCTGTTGTTTTTAGTAATTATAACCTGCAACATTGTAATTGGAATTGTGCAGGAAATTAGGGCAAAGAAAACCATTGAAAAAATAAGTTTGGTAAGTGCTCCAACAGCAACAGTTTTGCGTGATGGCTATAAACACGAAATTTCTGTTGATGAAGTTGTGCTTGATGATATTATATATTTTTCAACAGGAAAACAAATTTGTGCCGACTGCAAACTTGTTGAAGGGGAATGTGAAGCAAATGAAAGTTTGCTAACAGGCGAAAGTGTTGCGGTTAAAAAGAAAAAGGGTGACATTTTGTATTCTGGAAGTTTTATTGCAAGTGGAAAATGCACAGCACGTGTTGAGCGTGTGGGCGAATTTAACTACACAGCAAAACTTTCAGCAAAAGCAAAGGAATATAAAAAACCAAAAAGCGAACTGTTAAAAAGTTTGAACATTGTTATTCGTTGCATTGGTGTTATAATAATCCCACTTGCAATTTTAATGTATTACAACAACTTTAATGAACTTGGTGTTATTTCCGACACAATTAAGAAAACTGCCGGTTCAATTATTGGAATGATTCCATCAGGAATGTTTTTATTAACAAGTGTGGCACTTGCTGTTGGTGTTATTAAACTTGCAAAAAAACACACGTTGGTGCAAGACCTTTATAGCATTGAAATGCTTGCTCGTGCTGATGTTTTGTGCCTAGACAAAACAGGAACAATAACCGATGGAAGCATGAAAGTTAATTCAGTTATTCAGTTAAAGGATGTTAACCACACCATAAACGACATTATGGGTAGCATGTTAACAGCACTTGAAGATAACAACCAAACATCACGTGCACTTGCCACTCATTTTGGTTATTCAAAAGAATTTACAAAAAGTGTGGTTTTGCCATTTAGCAGTGCCAGAAAACTAAGTGGTGTAACATTTAAAAACAACGAAACTTATGTTTTTGGTGCGCCAGAATTTGTTTTAAAAGAAAAAAATGCCGAAGTTGAAAAACTTGTTAAACAATATGCAAGTAAAGGGTTTAGGGTTATTTTGCTTGCAAGTTGTCAGGGGGCAATTGAAGGCGACAAAGTTCCACTAAAACGCACCCCAATTGCAATTATTGTTATTGAAGACCACATTCGTGAAGATGCAGCAGAAACAATTCAGTGGTTTAAAGATAATGCAGTTCAAATTAAAATTATTAGCGGTGACAACCCAATAACCGTTAGCGAAGTTAGCAAACGTGTTGGTGTTGAAAACGCAGAAAAGTTTATAAGTTTGGAAGGGCTTAATGAACAGCAAGTTATTGATGCAGCCGACAAATACACTGTTTTTGGCAGGGTTTCGCCAGAACAAAAAATGATACTTGTTAAAGCACTTAAAAACAAAGGACACAAAGTTGCCATGACTGGCGATGGTGTTAACGACATTCTTGCCTTAAAGGAAGCCGATTGCTCAATTGCAATGGCAAGCGGAAGTGAAGCAACAAGAAATGTTAGCCATTTGGTGCTAATGGATTCAAACTTTGCAAGCATGCCAAGTGTTGTTGCAGAAGGCCGAAGAGTTATTAACAACATTCAAAAAAGTAGTTCGTTGTTTTTAATGAAAACATTGTTTACCATGTTCCTATCTGTGTTCTGCTTAATTTTGCACACACAATATCCTTTCAACACAAACCAAGTGTTGTTGCTTGAAACTTGTGTTATTGGAATTCCGGCATTCTTCCTATCTTTGCAACCAAACAAAGAGCCAATTCAAGGAAGGTTTTTGCCAAACCTTATTACAAGTGCCTTGCCGGGCGCAATAATATTCACATTAAACGTTATTGCAATGTTTGTGTTTGATAGCATTGTTGGCACAAGTGGACAATTTGAAACCATGGGAAGTTTGGTTGTTACAATGGCAGGATTTTTGGTGCTATTCAAACTTTGCAAGCCATTTGACATTTACAGGTCTTGTTTGTTTGCAGGAATGGTTGTTGTTTCGGTTTTGGTGCTTGCGTTCATGCCATGGAGTTTCTTCGATTACACCCGTTTAAATTTGCAAAATGTTTTGTATATGTTGGTTGTGGTTCAATTTAGTTATCCACTTTATGCAAACATTGTTAACCTATGCAACAAAATTAGGTTCCCTTCAAGCAAATAAAAGTAATGTGAAAATTATTTATGCTTAAAAAAATAAAAAAACAGATGTTTGGTCATCTGTTTTTTTGTTAGTAACAAATAAATTACACAAATGGGGGTATATTTATTTTTTTGTTTGTTAATTAAACATTGTGTTTGTGCATATATATTTTTTAAGTTTTGTTTTAAATTTGGTAAAACTGCTAATTTTGCAAAAACTAAATAAAAACAAATATGTTTAAAAAATAAAATGTGCCCAGTGTAATTTTAAATTTAAAAGAAATTAAAAAGTTGTAATATGTAAAATTATAGGGAAATATTTTATAATTTTACTTTTAAGTTATATAAATATTATGCTAAAATAAAAGCGTAAAAACTAATTAGGAGAATGTGGCTATGAACCCAATTTATTATTTATATATTGGATTAGGGGTTGCTTTGCTTGCTTATGTTGGAATGCTTTCATGGAAAATTGTTAGAAACAAAAAGCGTAAAAACAAAGAAGAGCAATTACATCAAGAAAAAGTGGAAAAAAATTTGGATGTGGTTGATGATGTTAGATACACAATGGAACAAAATCCAGTAAATCCTGAAACAGGTGCAGTTAATGCAACATATCAACAAAATGATTTCATTTTACCACAAAACACACCAGTAACAGTTTCGCAGGATGGCGAACTTAAACCAGGGAAATACATCATGCTTTCTAGCAGTGAAAATCAAGAATCTTTTAATGTTAGAGTTGGCATTTATGTTAGGGAATATAAGCATAATCAGGAAATAGTTCTTGCCGAAGGCGACACAATTTGTGCTGTTTCTTGCCCAGTAATTTTAAGATAATTTAAGGAGTTAAAATGGGATTATTTAGTTTCACAAAAAGTCAGTTATTAAAATCTTTGGAATGGACTGACAACACAAAAAACACAATTGTTTACAAATATCCAATGGATGGCCGTCAAATTATGATGGGTAGCAAACTAACAGTTAGAGAAAGTCAAGTTGCTGTTTTTGTTAACAAGGGTCAAATTGCCGATGTTTTTGAACCAGGATATCACAAATTAACAACATCAAACTTGCCATTTTTAACAAAACTTTTAAGTTTACCATATGGGTTTAATTCACCATTTTATGCTGAAGTTTATTTTATTAACACAAAACAATTCACAAACATTAAATGGGGAACAAGCAACCCAATTACCATGCGTGATAAGGAATTTGGAACAATAAGAATTAGAAGTTATGGAACATATGCTTTTAAAGTTTCCGACCCAACAGTGTTTTTAAAGGAATTGTTTGGAACAAACTCCACCTTTAAAACAGAAGACATAACAAGTTACTTAAAAAGCATGTTAATTGCTTCCATTTCCGACACTATTGCTGAATCTAAGGTTTCAGCCCTAGACCTTGCTTGCAATTTGTTGGAATTTAACAAAGTTGCACAAGGAATGGTTAATTCTGAATTTAACAAACTTGGTTTAACACTAACAAATTTGGTTATTGAAAACATATCCTTCCCAGAAGAAGTTGAAAAAGCAATTGACACCAGAAGTTCAATGGGTGTTATGGCAGACAAAATGGATACTTTTGTTAAATATCAAGCAGCACATGCATTAAGGGAAAGTGCAAACAATCCAAACGGAAACAACATGGCTGGCATGGGTGTTGGTTTGGGCTCTGGCGTTGCAATGGGACAGGTTTTAAGTGAAAGTTTAAAACCAACAACGCAAAAAAAGGAATGCCCAGAATGTGGTGCAGAAGTTAGATTAAAAGCAAAATTCTGCCCAGAATGTGGTCATGAATTTGTTGCTCCAAACAAAAAGCAATGTATAAATTGCGGAGCAGAAATTAACGCAAAAGCAAAATTCTGCCCAGAGTGCGGAAAAAGCCAAGAAACAAAACGTGTTTGCAAAAAATGCGGAACTGAAAACAAAGGTGGCGGAAAGTTTTGCTCTAATTGCGGAGAAAAACTATAACAGTTTTGGTGGCACTAAGTTAGTGTTACAATATTTAACTAATTTAAAGCCCTAATTTTTAGGGCTTTTTTAAAAATTTTTGAGGGGTTTAATATGGAAAAATTTTCAAGTAAGTGTTCATCGTGTGGATATTCTTATGTTTTTAATCCTGAAACTCAAACATTGGTTTGTCCGCAATGCGGAGGCATGAGTTCAATAAATGTTTCTTTGGCACCGCAAAAAAAAGAATTAACACCACAAAGTTTTGTTAAACAAAACGAAGATGCAACGCCTGTTTATGAATGTGAAAATTGTGGCGCAAAAACCAATGTTAACGAAAACAGTGTTTCTGGTGTTTGCCCATATTGTGGTTCAACAAACTTGCATTCGCTTGCCGACAACATAAAATTTGAACCAGATGCAATTGTTCCTTTTCAAATTTCAAAACAAAAGGCACGCGAAAAATATAAAGAGTGGTTAAAAACCAGGAAGTTTGTTCCAAACAAACTAAAAAGTTCCGCAAAAATTAACAAAATGGAAGGTTGCTATTTCCCTTGTTGGAACTATGATTTTAATGTTCAAAGTGCATACCATGGTGTTGGTGTTAATACTCACACAAAAACAGTTTATAGAAATGTTAATGGGCAGCATGTTCCGCACAGCGAAACATATGAAACTCGCCATCCATTTTCTGGTAATAGGTTTGATGTTTTTAATGATTATTTAGTGTCAGCAAATTCGCAAATTAGTCAAAACGAACTAACCGCACTTGGAAACTTTGGTTTGCAAAACCTAAAAGTTTATAGTCCCGAATTTTTGCTAGGATTTTTAAGTTCGGGGTTTAACACTGGTTTGCAAGAAGGGTTTGACATGGCAAAAGAAGATGTTAAGATGGAAATTGTTTCTAGAGTAAAACGTGAACATAGTTATGATAGTTATGAAAAATTTTCAGTAAGATCTGTATTCAATTCTGTTATGTGGCGTTACATTTATTTGCCAGTTTGGATATGCAACTTTAATTATCAGAAAAAACAATATAGGTTTTTGGTTAATGGATATTCTGGCTATGTTACAGGCAAAGTGCCAAGGTCTGGTTGGAAAATTTTTGGTTTAGTTTTTGGAATTTTGCTTGCAATTGGGGCAGTGGTTTTGTTGGCATTAAAATTTTCTTAAAATAAATTTAGTTTTAAATAATAAAAAAAACAAACAACCAAACTGTTGTTTGTTTTTTTATGCAGTTAAAGTTAACAAAAAACATGCAAACATTTTGCCTGCTTGCGTAATGTTATTGTGGCAATATTTATAAACAAATCAAAAAAACAATTATGCACAATGTATTTTAAAAATTTTAGCATTTTGACTAGATAATATGCATAATTATGAATAATTATAAAAAAATAACAAAAATTTGTTTCACAATTAAAATTTTATTTGTTATTATTAATAATAAGAAGTGTAAAAAACGGTGTTTTTTTGGTTTTTTAGGGGTGGCTATTATGCAAGATACGGTAACATATTCAACAGCAAAAGTTGCAGTTAGTGAATTTATGGATAGGGAATTTGAAAATTTTCCTAAAAAATTGCACTTGCAGTTTTTAAACTTTTTTTCGGAACTATCTACATATGAGGAAGAAGGAGTAAAATTACGTCCCAACATTTTATTTACAAATAACATAGACTTTGTGGCAAAAACAATTCCTAATTGTTATAGAATTTCTTTGTTTTCCGACACCGTTACCGAAGTTAAATTTAACTACCACATAAAAAAACTAGCACCATTTTGCAAACACAATTGGATAATTTTTGTTAACATTAAAGAAAACGACATAACATATGGCATATGTCGTGTGTTAAACAGCATTAAGGAACAAAATTTAAGTAAACTAATTTTTTCAAGTTCTGTGTTAAAAGAACGTAGCGACAAAATTTCTATTGTGCATGTTGAACCAATTAGCAACTACACAATTAACTTAAAAAGTTTGAAGGGCGAAAAACTTAGCATAAACAACACTTTGGACGACACCAAAGTTACCGACTGGGAAACTGAAATTAAGGAATTTGTTGACGCAAGTTTTTCAAAACTTAGAACAACCGAAAAAAAATTGAACGAAATTAAAACAATGTACGAAAACGTTTTTGATTCGGTGTTTAAAAACATTCATGGTGCACTTTGCGTTATTGTTGATAAGGACTATGAAGACAACGGATTTTTTAGTGATGGTGTTTGGCTTAAAGAACCAATCAGTTTTAGTAAGTTGTTTTTAAGAACCAAAACTTACAACGAAAGCAAACTAACCGCTTTTTGTGAATTGTTTATGGATATGCTAGATTACGATGGCATAACCATTGTTGACAACACTGGCAGAATTAGGGCATATAACGTTTTTGTTGAAAGTAACACAAGGAACATAAATGTTGTTGGTGGTGCAAGAAAACGTGCTGCATACACAGTTATAAATTCCAGAAGAAAACGTATTATTGGTGTTTACTTTCAAAGCCACGATGGCGAAATGTTTTATAAAGCAGTTAAAAAATAATACAAATAAAAACTCCTACAAAAAAAACAACCAAAATTTTGGTTGTTTTTTATTTAAAAATCTCAATTTGTTGTTATGGTCTTTCAATAACAATGTCGGCAACAGAAACAGAGTTTTCAGTTACATTGTTAATAATTATGTTTGCAACATCGGCTGGATTCATGAATTTACTTGACCTTTCAAGTGAAACATAGTCGCGTGAATTATTCCAAAAATCTGTGTTCATTCCGCCAGGATAAACCCCAACAACTTTAATTTTTGATTGTTTAAAGTATTCTTTCAAACTTTCAGTGAAACCCCTAACACCCCATTTTGAAGCACAATAAACACTTTCAAGTGGATTTCCTTTTAAAGCGGCAGTGCTTAAAATGTTAACAATTTTTCCGCCATGTTTTTCCATTAAAGGAATTGCATAGTTAGTTGTTAAAATTGTTCCAATTAAATTTGTTTTAATAATGCTTTCGGTTTTTGTTGCGTCGTTGTTATCAGGGTCGCCAAACAAACCAATGCCAGCACAATTAAACAAATATTCAATGTTGTAGCCTTTTTCTGCTAGTGTGTTAAACACGTTTTTAACAAACTCTTCGTTTGAAACATCACCATTAAAACCAAAAACACTTTTTGGAAGATGAGAAAGTGCGGTGTTAAGTTTTTCTTTGCTTTTTCCAATCAAGCAAACATCAAATTCGCCCCAGTTGGAAAGTTGCTTGGCAATTTCAAAACCCAAACCACTTGTTCCACCAGTTATAACAACAAGTTTATTCATAAAAAATCTCCTTAAATTTTATTATGTTAATTATATCATACACCACAAAAAAACACTATTTTTTGTTAACAATTTTAACTGTGGTTGGAATATACTTTAATTAATAATGTGATGCTAAAATTTAACCAAAATTTGTTAGTTACTTTTAACGCCGCTTAGGGTTATACTACTATTAAGGAGTTTAAATTTATTAACACAAAATTAAACTAAAAAAGTAATAATTGCAGTTTAAAAAACAAATTGGTAAGTTGCCTGTAATGTTATAAAATCAATATTGTGGCAAATTATTTGACATAAGTTATTTAATAATTTACACTTAAAACTAACAATAAATTTAATGTTTTACGAAAAACTTAAAACATTCTAATTTTTCATTAATGGAACTTTTTAATTACATATTATCTATAATAAACAACATTTTAATAACACTTATAGGAATTGCTTTTGGCATACAAGTTTTTTATGTGCTTTTGTTTTTTATTAAAAACAAAAAATTTCCAGAAGCAAAAGTGAAACACAAGTTTTGCATTATAATTCCTGCCAGAAACGAATCAAAAATAATTAAGCAAACAGTAATGCACATGCAAAAACTAAATTATCCACGTGAACTTTATGATATTTTTGTTGTTGCCGACAACTGCACCGATAACACCGCCGAACTTGCACGCGAGGCAGGAGCAATTGTTTTTGAACATTTTGATGATGAACCAAGCCACAAACGTGTGGGATACGCGTTGCAATTTGCATTTGAAAAAATTTTGAAAGAATACGATAATTATGATGCCTTTGTTAGGTTCGATGCCGACAACTTGTGCCATGCCGATTATTTGCTAAAAATGAATGACGCATTAGATAGTGGTGTTAAACTTGCAAGGGGATATAATGGTTCAAAAAACTTAACACAAAATTTGGTTAGTGGTGTTAGTGGACTTTGGTATATTCGTGATTGCAGATTTAGTGCTCACGGCAGAAAACTTATTGGTTGCGGTCAATTGCTTGTTGGCAGTGGCATGATGGCTTCCATGGATTTAATTAGGGAAGATGGTGGCTGGCAATGTTTAAGTTTGGTTGAAGACCAAGAGTTTGCAATAAAACAACTTTACAAAGGTTACAAAGCCGATTATGTTGAAGATGCAGTTGTTTATGATGACCAACCAACCACAATAAAAGATAATTTTAATCGCCATGTTAGAATTGGTCATGGCGTTCACAAATTGTTTTGGACAGATGGAATTAAGTGTTTTGGAAAGTTTTTCACAACATTTAACTATACATATTTAGATGTGTTTTTAACACTTTTGTTCATTCCAATGGCGGTTATTATGTGCACATGGCTTCCAGCATATTACATTTATGATATTGTTTATAATTGGGTTGTGGGCAACATGGCACATGTTTATATGGTGTTAAGGGTTATTTGTTTAGCACTGGTGTTTGCATTTATTATTCCGTTTATTTTGCAAGCGGCATTAGTTGCATTTTTGGAACGCAAAAAAATTGGCAGGGAAAATTGCAAACGACTAATTCCAACAATTTTGATGTTTCCAACATTTATGATAATTTATGCTGTTAGCATTTGCTGTGGAGTTTTTTCAAAACCAAAATGGAAACAAATTGCCAGAAACGATGTTGTTTTAATTGATAAAGAAAATTTGGGTGAATCGGAAGTGGAAGTTAACACTGCGGAAGATTTTAAACAAAACAGCAAAAAAACAAAAAGTAAAAGAAGCAAAGAAAAAACTGATTCAAATTTGGAAGACGCAAAAGCATTTAGTGAGCATTCATCAAAAGAAGAAAATATTTCTTTGGAAGATAACAATTCAAATTAAAATGAATCTTAACAAATAAATTAGTTGTTTGAATAAAACAAAAAATTTGTTGCTAGAAAACATAAAATATGAACAATGTTTTGATTTTGATTATTAATTTTTAAAAATCAATTAATTAAGATATTAAATTAATTTATAGCATAAAAAAATCTTGGAAAACCCAAGATTTTTTCTTTTATCTTTTATTTTTTTTAATAAATATTTATTAATTATTCTTTCCCTTTATCTTTGTTTTGAGCAGTTTGCAAAATTTTTAGGTTATAGTTAATTTCGCTTTCGTTTGGGTCATACTCTTCAATTGGTGTTTTTTGCACTGTGAACAAAGTGTTAAGTTCTTGCAAGTGTGGGTTTTCAAGATTTGGTTTTTTTAATTTCATTGTTTGTTGTTTTGGATTTTTAAGCTGTGGAGTTATTCGTTTGCGCCTATATGCTTTTTGAACTTTATTAAAAAACTTAACAGCACTTTCTTCATCATAATCTCCACTTAAAATTAATTTGTGCATTTCATCATTGTAAGCATCAACATTTGGAGCATTTGCTAAATTTCTAAGTGGACTTAGTTCCAAAAGTTTTTCAAGCCTTATTTTAAATTTAGAAAATTTTAGTTTTGTTGTTGGTGAATATAAAATTGAGTTTCCGCCATAACTATATGGGTTAACATTTGGGTAAAATCCCATTTTTTGCAAAAACTTTCTGCCTGCATCAGTGGTTGCATCGGCACAAATATCTTCAACTTTAAATGTTTCAAAAATGTCGGGCATAATTTTTTCATATGCTTTTGTGCCGTAACCAAGTCCGGTGTTTTTTGCAATTGATTCGTTTAAATACATTTCATTTGAAATATGGTCGTAAATGTGAGTAAATGTGCAAACAATTTTATTGTTTGAAACTGCAACGTAAATTAAGTGGTTGCCATCGGTGTTTGGTGCAATGTTTTTAAGTTTTTCTCTTGTTACGTTTTTTGTGGCAACACCAAGCAGTAATTTTAAAGAGTGTGTTAAGGTTTCGCCCGAGTTAAAAACATTGTAAATTCTACTTATTAAGTTGTCATTTTCTGGTGTGAATAAAACTTTAAAAATTTCAACTGAATCATTTTTTTTCATACCATTACTTTACCATTTTTAGCACAAATTGTAAATACCCAAATTTTAAGTTTTGGGGCTATAATATTAACTTTGCTTTACAAAAAAAATATTATGTAATATTCTAAAAATATGATAACAACTTATGATTTTAGTAAAATTGAACTTCCAATAGGCGACCCCCTTGGATATTATGTTAAAGAAGGCAATGTGGTGCTAATTTCTGCACCGCATGCAGTTTCGCAAACCAGAAACGGAAAAACAAAATTTTCGGAACCACAAACATTCAAACTTGCTCAAATTTTGCAGGAAAAAACAGGGTGCAGTGTTATAATTAAAACCGAAAATCAAAAAGATGATGCAAACTATTACGAAAATTCCAACTATCGCAACAAAATTGCTAGTTTAATTGAACAGGGTAAAATTAAATATGTTTTAGATTTGCACAACTTAAATTTTAAGCGAAGTCAACAAATCAACTTGGGCACAAACTATGGGTTTAATGTTGTGGGGAATTTTACACTTCTTAACAGAATTGTTCAAATTTTTGAAAATAATGGTTTTATTGTAACAAAAGATTTTCCATTTGTTGCTCCACAAAACACAATTGCAGGTTTTTTTTCAAAAAATTACAGAGTTTTTAGTTTGCAAATTGAAATTAACAGTGGAATTTGCAAAACGGAAGATGGAATTAACAACCTAGTTGATTCTTTAACAGAAATTGTTAAAAGCATTTTGGCTTATGAAAAAACAAAAAAGGACTAACTTAGTCCTTTTTTTAACATAATTACTGTTTATAAAAATAACATCTTTCTGTATCAAACCAAATTGAATTTTATTTTTGTTATTTTATTTAAAAATTAACTTAAATTTTAACTTGTTTAAAGTCCCAAAATTGCAGATGCAATTAAAAAGTAACTAACAATTGCAATGCAGTCAACCAATGTGGAAATTATTGGTGCAGCCATAATTGCAGGGTCAAGTTTACATTTTTTTGCCAAAATTGGAAGTCCGCCACCAATAAATTCGGCAATAATAACAACAATAACCAAACTAAGTGCAATAACAAGCCCCAAAAGTGGGTCGCCATATCTAATCCAAACAATAACAAAATTAACAATGCTTAAAACTGAACTAACAAGTAACGAAACTTTAAATTCCTTAAAAGCAACTTTAAAGTAATCTTTCAAAGTTATTTCGTTAAGTGCTAGCCCACGAATAACTAGGGTTGCGGATTGTGAACCGCAGTTTCCGCCAGTTCCCATAAGCATTGGTATGAATGTTACAAGTGCAGGAATTGCAACAAATGCATCTTCAAAAAACGACATAATTGCACCGGTTATGGATGCAGAAAGTGTTAAAAACAACAACCAAAAAATTCTTTTTTTAGCATGAGTGAATGCTGATGTTTTAAGGTATGGGTCGTCAGTTGGCGAAATTGCAGCCATAATTTCCATATCTTCTGTTGCTTCTTCTTTAACAACGTCCATAATGTCGTCAACCGTAACAATTCCAACAAGACGATTTTCGGTGTCTATTATTGGTAAAGCGTAAAAATCGTATTTATCAAAAAGTTTAGAAACTTCTTCTTGGTCGGTGTGAGTGGTGGAGTAAACAACATTTGGGTTCATGATGTTTTCAATTTTGTCATCACTGTTTGCCAAAATTAAGTCCTTAATGCTAAGCACACCTTGAATTTTGCGTTTAGAATCGGTAACAAAAATTGTTCCAACAGTTTCAGCATCGGTGGCTTTCTTTTTAATTTTTTTAAAAGCTTCATCAACTGTTAATTCTTGTTTAATGTCAATAAACTCGGTGGTCATAATGCTTCCGGCACTGTTTTCTGGGTAGGAAAGCAGTTTGTTAATTATGTCGCGGTTTTCCTTTGTGGTGTTTTTTAGCACACGTTTAACAACATTTGCAGGCATCTCCTGAACAAAATCGGCAGCATCATCCATATATAGGTCCGCCATGATATGTTCAATTTCCTTATCTTTTAGTGCGTTTATAATGGTTTCCTGCATGTCGGAATTTAAAAATGAAAAAACATCGGCTGCCACATCTTTGCTTAGCAACTTAAACAGAATTATTATTTGTTGTGGTTCTTCCAAACTTTCAAAAAGTGTGGCAATATCTGCAATGTTTAAATTTTTTAATTGCTCTTTTAATTCTTGAAAATTTTTGTTTTCAAGTTCTAGTTTAATATCTTCCATACTCTTTTCCTTTGCACAAACAAAAAGAGCATGAAATTAAAATTGATTTTTTAAATCAATGAAGGTTCTTTTTATTCGTGCTTTATTAAATTTTTGTTTCTCGGAACTGTGTCCATAAAATTAAATTTTCCTTTTTTAAAAATTTTTAAAGCAACCAAAGTTTAACAAAAAAAATTTAAATTGTAAACCCTATTTTTTAACCTTTTTTTAATTTTATACATTTCATTTTATTACAGGGTTTAAAAATTTGTTTAATAAAGTTAAATTTGTAAAATTTAAGGCAATAATACAACATTTTAACAAATATTGTAAAACATTTTGCTTTACAATCTTTTTGTTATTTAGTAAAATTACAATAGCGATATTAAAAACAAAGGGGTTATTTATGAATTCGGTTAAAAAATTTAACAAAGTTATTGGAATTATTGCTTTCATTTTAATGATTACAAGTTTTTTACTAACAGTTGTAATTAACCAAGCAAATGTTTATGCTGAAAGTTTAAACACACATGTTCACACCGAAGCTTGTGCTCATGAATCAGTTGCTGTTGGTGAAAATGAAAGTGCAGTGTTGTCTTCAGATCCAACAACAGATCCAGCAGAATGTCCACATTGTCATTGTACAGTTTATGGATGTTCTAAATGCTGGACAGATAGAGTAGTGACAAATGGAAAACCTACTGATACTCAAAATATAAAAGATGGTGTTGTAACATATACTAACATATGTCCAGGCAAAGGCCAAACTGGTTATGTTTGCCCATTAGACATAACAAAACAAACTTGGTATACAAACATGATGCAAATTGTTGATGTTATTGATGGATTTTTGTTGCCAATCATTTTAATTTTGGGAACAGCAGGAACAATTTTTGTTATAGTCTTGGGTGTTCAATTCAGTAAAGCAGAAAGTGCTGATAAACGTGAAGAAGCTAAAAAACGTATGATAAACGCAATTATTGGTGTTGTTGTAACATTGCTATTGTTAATTTTGGTTAAACTTTTCACAGCAAATGCACCAGAAATTGTTGGCTGGATTAACAGACAATAATAGAATAAATAACAAAACAAAAAGGAACAGCTATGTTCCTTTTTTTGTTTAAAAAATAAAATTTTTTATATTTTTAATTTATATGTTTTTTTAGTTTATGGTCCTGCCACATAAAAGTTTAACCAAATAATGGATGTTTGATTTAGGTTTGTTTTTATGTGTTTTGTAGTTAAGAACTAAAACATTAAATAATAAAAATTTTTAAAAACTCATGCAAATGGCAAAACGCCACAAATTTAATTTAAAAAAATTTAGTAATATTATATAATTTAATTATGAAACTATTAAAAATTATATTTTTTCCAATAACACTTGTTGTTATGCTTATAAAAAATTTAATAAAAAGCATTCAAAAAAAGCATATTGGTAATTTTTTTAAAAACTTAACCATATCAAAAATTGATGCGTTAACAGGCGAACAATTTGAAGATGTTTGCAAACTCATGTTTTGTTATGCAGGTTATAACGTCCAAAAAACTGCTGCATCAAACGACTACGGTGCTGATTTAATATTAACCAAAAAACTTAAAATTGTTGTTCAGGCAAAACTGTATTACAAACACGGGGTGGGCAACCATGCAGTGCAGGAAGTTACTTCTGCAATAAAATATTATGGGGCGGCATTTGGTGTTGTTATAACAAACTGGAAATTTACTAATCAAGCAAAAACAATGGCAAAAATTCAAAATGTTTTGTTAATTGACCGTGGCGATGTTTTGCAGTTTTTGCAAGATGTTAAATCAAAAACAAAACAATCAAAAATTTTTAATCTAGAAAAAAGTTTGACGGTTGAAGTTGTGGAATGTTAATTTGTTTGTTTTGCTAGAACAAAAACGTTTTTAGAAATATATAAGCCTAAAAATTTTTAGTGTTAGTTTTAATGTTAAAAAAACAAAACGGAACATATTTATTGTTGTTAAAACACAATTACAGTGCAAACACTTTTAAAATTCGGACTTTGTTTGATAAAATATATTTAAAGGAAAGGGGAAAACATGAAAGGTAAAATTGATGAAAACAAACTTAGTGAGCAAAATGAAATTGACCAAATTGTTGAAAAAATTAATTCCGACCCAAGTGAGTTGATTCATTGCTTGCAAATAATTCAAAGCAAATTGGGTTACATTTCGGAATATGCAGTTAAAGCAATTTCTAAAAAACTAAAAATTTCGGAAAGTGACATTTTTTCGGTTGTAACATTTTATTCACAATTCAGTTTAAAACCAAAAGCAAAATATGAAATTCAGGTTTGTTTGGGAACAGCATGCTATGTTTTGGGAGCAAACAAAACTTTGCAAAAATTTGAAGAAAAATTAGGCATTAAAGTTGGTGAACAAACGGCTGACCACAAGTTTGAACTTAGCAAATCTAGGTGTCTGGGTTGTTGCGGACTTGCCCCTGTTGTTTCTGTTAACGGGAAAATTTATGGCAAAACCACAGAAGACAAAGTGGAAGAAATTTTGAAGGAATTGGTTTAACTAAAACCATTGGGGGAATGTATGACATTAAAGGAACTTGAAACATTAAGGGAACACCGACTTAAAGAAATTGATGCAAGATTTAATAAAAATTCGAACAAAAAAGAAATTATGGTTTGTTCAAGCACGGGTTGCAAAAGCAACAACAGCGATGAACTAATTAAGGTTTTTAAGTTGGAAATTGAAAAAAATAATTTAAAAAATATTAGTGTTGAACACACTGGCTGTTTTGGGCTTTGTGCTTTGGGACCAATTGTTATTGTTTATCCGGAAGGAACATTCTATTGCAGAGTTACACCTGATGGAGCAAAACAAATTGTTAATGAGCATTTGGTTAAAGGAAAAGTTGCAACAAACTTTTTGTATGACACAACAAAACCAGAGCAAACAACAAAAAACGATGTTGAATTTTACAAAAAACAAATGTTTATTGCCAGAAAGGGCTCTGAATTTATTAATCCCGATAACATTTTGGATTACATTGCACTGTTTGGTTATACTGCACTATACAAGGCATTAACCACTTTAACACCAAGCCAAGTTATTGAAGAAGTTAAGTTAAGCGGACTTCGTGGTCGTGGTGGTGCAGGCTTTCCAACAGGAACAAAGTGGGAACTAACGGCAAAGGAAGTTGCAAAACAAAAATATGTTGTTTGCAATGCCGATGAAGGCGACCCAGGTGCTTTTATGGACCGAAGCATAATTGAAAGCGACCCACACAAAATTATTGAAGCAATGGCAATTGCGGGTTATGCGGTTGGTGCAACACAAGGGTTTGTTTATTTGCGTGCCGAATATCCACTAGCAGGCGAAAGGTTGGAACGAGCAATTGTTGAAGCAAAAAAATATGGTTTAATTGGAAAAAACATTTTTGGAACAAATTTTTGTTTTGACTTAAAAATTAAGTATGGCGCGGGCGCATTTGTTTGTGGCGAAGAAACTGCATTAATGCATTCGCTTGAAGGCAAACGTGGCGAGCCAAGAACAAGGCCACCATATCCAGCACAAAGTGGAGTGTTTGGTTGCCCAACAGTGCTAAACAATGTTGAAACCTATGCAAACATTCCAGAAATTATTAATAATGGTGGGCTGTGGTATTCAAAAATTGGAAAAGGCAAAAGTACCGGAACAAAAGTGTTTGCGCTTTCTGGAAAAGTTAAACACACAGGATTAATTGAGTTGCCAATGGGAAGCACTCTTAGGGAAATTATTTTTGATATTGGTGGAGGCATTCCTAATGGCAAAAAGTTTAAGGCTGTTCAAATTGGTGGGCCAAGCGGAGCATGTTTGCCAGAAGATAAACTCGACCTTCCTGTTACATACGATGACCTAGCGGAAAACGGAGCCATGATGGGCTCTGGCGGACTTATTGTTTTAGATGAAGACAGTTCCATGGTGGAAGTTGCAAAATTCTTTTTGGAATTTATTTGTGATGAAAGTTGCGGTAAGTGCACACCATGCCGAATTGGAAACCGCAGGCTTTTGGAAATTTTAAACAAACTGCTTGCAGGAAATGGAAGCATGGAAGATATTGACGAACTTGAAACCCTATCTTATTTCATTAAAGAAAACAGTTTGTGTGGGCTGGGGCAATCTTCACCAAACCCAGTTTTGTCCACGTTGAAGTATTTTAGAAACGAATATGAAGCACTTATTGACAAAAAACATAAACTTGCTGACAAATATGTTATAAACAAAGATAAGTGCATTGGCTGTTCGGCATGTTCAAGGGCATGCCCAGTTAAGTGCATTAGTGGCGAAATTAAAAAGCCGTTTGAAATAAATCAGGAAAAATGCATTGGTTGCGGGAACTGTCAAAAAATTTGCAAGTTTAACGCAATTGAAAAAGTGTAGGAGGAAAAAATGGCAAAAGTTAATTTAATTATTGATGGTGTTAATGTTGAAGCCGATTCGTCCGACACAATTTTGTCTGCTGCAAAAAAAGCAGGAATAATAATTCCAACTTTGTGTTACTTGAAAGATATTAACTGTGATGGTGCATGCAGGGTTTGCGTTGTTGAATGCAAAGGCAAAAAGAATTTGATAACCGCGTGCAACACACCAGTAAGTGATGGAATGGAAATTGAAACTTGCAACCCAAAAGTTTTGGAAGCAAGAAAAACCAACATTGAGTTATTACTTTCAAATCACAACAAAAATTGTTTAACCTGTGGCAAAAACCTAAATTGCAAGTTGCAACAATACAGTTATGAGTTTGGTTGTGAAGAAGGAAAAATTAATGGTGTTAAAAACAACTATGAACTAGACCTTAGTTCGCCATGCATTGTTAGAGATAATAACAAATGTATTTTGTGCGGAAGGTGTGTTCAAGTTTGCAAAAACATTCAGGCAACAAGCGCAATCCAAAAACAAAAACGCGGGTTTAACACAATGATTGACTGTGCGTTTGACAAACCAATTAACGAATCTAATTGTGTTGGTTGTGGTCAGTGTGTTTTGGTTTGCCCAACTGGTGCACTTCTTGAAAAAAGCAACATTAAAAAAGTTATGGAATTTTTAAGTAATCCAAAAAATGTTGTTATTGCACAAGTTGCACCATCTGTTAGGGTTGCAATAAATGAAGAATTTGGTTATCCAATTGGCACCTTTAACGAAGGTAAATTGGTTACAGCATTAAAACGTATTGGGTTTAACAAAGTGTTTGATGTTAACGTTGGTGCCGATTTCACTGTTATTGAAGAAAGCGAAGAATTAATTGAAAGAATTAAAACCAACACTTTAATTCCGCAATTTAGCAGTTGTTGCCCAGCATGGGTTAAATACGTAAAACTTCATTACCCAAACTATGTTAAAAATTTGTCAACTTGCAAAAGCCCAAACGAAATGCTTGGTGCTGTTATTAAAAATTATTACGCAAAACAAAACAACATTCCACTTGAAAACATAAAAGTTGTGGCAATTATGCCATGCACTGCAAAAAAAATGGAAATTGAAGATGATGAAGATGTTGATGCAGTTTTAACAACACGCGAACTTGCAACATTTATTAAATATAAAAATTTAAGTTTTACTCATTTGCTAGAAACGCAGTTTGATAATCCACTTGGGCACTATTCAGGTGCAGGTTTAATTTTTGGAGCAACTGGCGGTGTTACGGAAGCGGTGCTTAGAACCGCGGTTGACAAACTAACAAACAAAGACAATTCAAATGTGGATTTTAAAATTGTAAGACAAGGCGATGGCATTAAGGAAACCGAACTTAATGTTGATGGAATAACCCTTAAACTTTGCGTGGTTAGTGGACTAAAAAATGCTCAAACTGTTATGGAACAAATTGCAAGCGGAAAAAAGCACTTTCATTTTGTTGAAGTTATGGCATGCCCAGGTGGTTGTGTTAATGGTGGCGGACAACCTTTTGTTGACTATACAAAATATGACTATTACCAAATTGCAAAAATGCGTGCAAAAGGACTTTATGAATTTGATGCAAAACTAACCGACCGCAAAAGCCACAAAAACACATTTGTAACCGAAATTTACGATAAGTTTTTGTTGCCAAACAAGTTAAACCACAAGTTGTTGCATCACGAACATAAAATTTAGGATAAAAAACAAAAAGAGGGTCACCCCTCTTTTTGTTTCCCCTAACATTTTGTTTCCTAGTTACAATACTTACTCCTAAAACAAATGTATATCATTATAATACCCAAATGCGAAACACGTGTCAACACATTTGGGTTATATTTTGTTTACAAATGTGTAATAAACTATACATATAAAAAAATTTAGGATTTTTAATATGGATATTTTAGAAAAAATTACAAAACTTAGGTTAGAGCGTGGCTGGTCGATTTACAAACTTGCCGATGAAGCTGGTTTAACACAATCCACAGTTTCAAATATGTTTTCCAGAAAAACCACCCCAAGCATTTCAACACTTTCACAAATTTGTGATGCTTTTGGTTTAACATTATCTCAGTTTTTTAATGAAGATGAAGGTGTTGATGCTAATGAACAATATGTGCTTAGCATGTATAAAAAATTAAACACCAAAAACAAAAATGCAGTTAAAAACTTAATTAAAAATTTGTTAGATTAAAATTTGAAATTAATATTAAAATTTAAAATCAAAAAATTGATGTAAAAAACGAACCAGTTAAAACCACTGGTTCGTTTTTTAATGTTTAAAAGTTGTTTAATTTTTATGTTTTTCCAAATATTCCTTAACTGGTTTGCAAGGCTCTAAACTGTAAAGCAAATATAAATGATGAAGGGCACGTGATGTTGAAATATACAAGTTTTGATATTCAAATTCGGAACAATAATTTTTTGCACTTGCATTTGGTATTATAACGCAATCAAATTCTAGCCCCTTGCTTTGAAACGATGGAACAACAATTAATCCGTTTGGCAGCGTTACCGATTTTGCATTAATTGTTTCAACTGGCATAACCTTTCTTAAAATGTTTAAGTAGTGGTCACATTCGGTTTGGTCTTTGGTTATTATTGCAATGTTTTTGTAGTTTTTGTCCTTTATTTCTTCTAGTATGTTTTTAATTTGTTCAACAAATTGCTGGTTGTTTTCAGTCTTTATAATTTTTGGTTTGTTTCCGCCACGGCGGATCATTGTAACATCTTCGCGCCCACCAATAAGGTTGCAAAGTTCTCCAATTTCTTCGCTTGTTCGGTAACATTTGTTAATTGTTAAAAACACCGAGTTATCAAACAAACTGTGCAGTTGCAAAATTGCTTTTTTGCTTTCGCGTGGGCTAATGCTTTGACCATAGTCGCCCAAAATTGTTTTTGAACATGGATACAAAATGTTTAAAATTTTAAATTGCATTGGGGAATAGTCCTGCATTTCATCAACCACCAAGTGTTGAATAGATGTAAAACTTGAAAGCCCTTCCAAATAGTTGTCAATTAGCATTATTGGAAAAGCATCTTCATATTTTAGTTTGTTGTTAACCTTTGAAAATGTGAAATTGTTTTGCTTTAAAAAATCTTTATATAGCATTATGTTAAGGTTTTTTGGAGTTAAATACTTAACATATCTTTCAACCGCAACATTGGTTTTTCTTTCGTTATAATCAAAATCCCACAAAGCACTTTTAACTGCAAGTTGACCTTTAATTTTGTTTTTAATTTGCCAAAATGGAAGGTTATAGTATGTTTTAAAAACTTCAATTATGCTTTCTTTTTCCATTCTAAAATTTTCTTTAACAAAATCGGAAAACAACAAATATTTAAAAATGTTATCTGTTAAAAAATTTTCAAGGTCACGCACAATACCAATTGAGTTTTTGTATGCAACATCGGGTGGAAGTTTTCTTAAATGTAGCAATCGTTCATATTGTTCGGCTTTGGTTTCAACTTGTGTTTTGCGTTCGTAAAAGTAGTCGTTAACAATTTTGTCGAAGTTAATGCTTTTAATGTTGTCTTCACCCATTTCTGGAAGCACGTTGGAAATGTAATCTTCAAAAACCGTGTTGGGTGACAAAATTTGAATGTTGTTTGAATTTAAAATGTTTCGTTGCCTATAAAGTAAAAATGCAATGCGGTGAAGGGCAATGCTGGTTTTTCCGCTTCCTGCCACCCCTTGAACAATAACATTTGTTTTGTATGGCATTCTAATTATGTTGTTTTGTTCCTTTTGAATTGTGGAAACCACGTTTTTCATTTTTTCACTTGTGTTGTGTGAAAGTGCTTCCTGCAAAATTTCATCATCAATTTTTAAGGAACTATCAATAACATATTGTAACTTTCCGTGTTCAATTTTAATTTGATTTTTTGCTAGTAATTGAACTTTATGTTCTTCATTTTCAACAAAGTATGATGCTTTTCCAATTTCGTAGTCGTAAAACAGGCTTGAAATTGGTGCACGCCAGTCCAAAATGAATGGTGCAGGTGGGTCGTTAAAACCCATAAGCCCAATGTAAAGCGTTTGTTCTTTTTCGTTTTCTTTAATTTTAATTTTGCCATAGTATGGACTGTCTAGCATTTTTTGAAGGTTTCGTAACATTTTAAACACAACCATATAGTCTTCAATTGTTTCGTTGTATATGGTGTTGTTTAAAGCCTTTTCCACGTCGTCCATATCGGTGATGGAATCCCAGAATTCGGCTCGGTTTTTAAGTCCTTTTTGTAAGTAGTATTCTTTTTCGTTTTGCAAAATTCCAATTTTGTTTTGCACTGCTTGCAAGGTTTCATCTAGCACTAGTTTTTCTTGTTTAACTTGGTTACTATCCATTTCCACCTCTCTACTATTAAATTTTAGGACTAAAAAAGTGCTAAAAACACCAAAATAACCGATTTTTTTGACATTTTCAGCACAAAAATTAGCGGTGTTAGTTTAACATATAAAATTTGTTTAGTCAATTGTTTATTAATATTTAATATATTAATAATTTTTTTAAAGTAATTTTTTAAAAGATAAATAGTAAAATTTTGTTTGTTTTTTAACATTTAAAGGTGCTAACATATGCTTAGGAGAAAACGTATGAAAGTTATAAATTTAAAAACTTGGGAACGAAAAGATTTTTATAATTGCTTTAAAAAAGATTTAGTGCCAATGTATGGCATAACAACAAAGTTTGATGTTACAAATGTTTACAATTTTGCAAAACAAAACGGCATTTCGTTTTACTTTGCATTAGGTCACATTTTTTATTCAGCATTAAAAGATGTGGAAGAATTTAACATTAGGGTTGTAAAACGCAAATTGGTTGTTATGGAAAACAATGTGCTTTCGTTTACGTGCATTAAACCAAACGAAACAATGTTTAAGTTTGTTGATGTTGAATATGATGCGGACATTGTTAAATTTTGTGAAAATGCAAGAAAAGTTGAGCAAAATCAAACAGGACTTTTTGGTAATTTGAAAAATCCAAAATATGGTGTGTTTTTTAGTTGCACACCATGGTTTGAATTTAGCGCCATGACAAACCCAAGGTCAAAATCAAAAAACGATTTTATTCCACGCATTGTGTGGGACAAAATTAAAACCGAAAACGGCAAAAAATTTTTAAATGTTTCAATTGAAGTTAACCATCGCATAATTGATGGTTTGCTTATTTCAAAACTGATTGCAAACACAAAGCAATTAATTGCAAACTTAAAATAAAAATCAAATATAAAAAAATAAACTTTTGCATTGACTTATAAATTTTAAAATGATATAACATTAAAAGTTGAATAAAAACTGTGAATGTGTGTAAGTAGCAATAATTTTTCATTACAGAAAATGTTGGTCGGCGGCTGAGAGCCAACAATGTTCAAAATTATTTGTGAATTTCAGCACAGGAGTTGCCTTACGAGAAACTAAGTTTGGCCGGAGAAAACCGTAAAAACAAAAATCAAGATTAAAAAACAAACTTGTGTTTTTTAATAAATTTAGGTGGTACCACGTTAAAACAAACGTCCTAAAACTTGGGGCGTTTTTTGTTTTTAAAATTTAAGGAGAAAAAACATGAAACAAACACTTGAACAAATTAAAAAAGATTTCAATTTAGAACTTGGCAATGTTAAAACACTTTCAGATGCCGAAAATTTGAGAGTTAAGTTTTTGGGTAAAAAAGGTGCAATAACTGCGGTTATGCCAATGCTAAGAGATGTTCCAGCTGAACAAAAACGTGAAATGGGCATGCTTTTAAATGAAGTTAAAAACCATGTTCAAAACAGTTTAGATGAAAAAATTAAACAACTAAACGAACAAGAAATTGAAAATCAAATTAATTCTGCCGAAAAAATTGACATAACCATGCCAGTTAATTTGGGCGTTGGCTCACTTCACCCACGAACAATAATTCAAAAGGAAGTGGAAGATGTGTTCATTTCAATGGGTTTTGTTGTTGACACTGGCAACGAAGTTGAAACCGAGTTTAACAACTTTGATGCGGTAAATGTTCCATCTTCGCACCCAGCACGTGATGTGCAGGACACTTTTTGGCTAACAAATGGTGAAGTGCTAAAAACTCACACTTCGGCAGCACAAAACCGAATTTTGAAAAAGTATGGCACAAATGCACGTGTAATTTTCCCAGGTCGTTGTTTTAGAAACGAAGCAGTTGATGCAGGGCACGAAAACACTTTCTTTCAAATTGAAGGCGTTATTGTTAACGAAAATGTTAGTGTTGCAAATTTGATTTACTTTATGAAGGAAATGCTTTCAAAAGTGTTCAAAAAAGAAGTTGAAGTAAGGCTTCGTCCAGGATTTTTCCCATTTACCGAGCCAAGTTTTGAAATGGACGTTAAGTGCCCATTCTGTGGTGGAAAAGGTTGCCCAACTTGTGGCGGAAGCGGTTGGATTGAACTTTGCCCATGCGGAATGATTCATCCAAATGTGCTAAAAATGGCAGGAATTGATTCCAACAAATATAGTGGTTGCGCATTTGGTTTGGGGTTTGATAGGTTGGTTATGATTAAGTCTGGGTTAAACGACATTAGGGTGCTTAACAGCGGAAACTTGAAAATTTTAAAACCTTTCAAACTAAACATTTAAGGAGTAAGTTATGAGAATTTCTATTAATTGGATTAAGGATTTCGTTGATCTTGACGGAATTGAAACAGAAGAACTTATTAAACGTTTTAATTTGGCAACAGCCGAAATTGAAGATGTTTTTTATATGGGACAAAACACAAAGCATGTTGTGCTTGCAAAAATTTTGAGTGTAGAAAATCATCCAAAAAGCGACCATTTGCACATTTTAAAGGTTGACGATGGTTCAAGTGAACCTGTGCAAGTTGTGTGCGGTGCGCCAAATGTTAGGGTGGGCATGGTTACTGCTTTTGCCCAAGTTGGTGCAAGTGTTAATGGTTACAAAATTAGCAAAGCAAAACTTGTTGGTGTTGAAAGTTTTGGAATGTGTTGCAGTGAAGAAGAACTTGGCATTGGAAGCGACAACAGCGGAATTATGGACATAAAAACAAACAAAAAAATGGGCACAGAGTTAAGTGAAGTTTTTCCAATTAACGATGTTGTGTTTGAAATTGACAACAAGTCGCTAACAAACCGCCCAGATTTGTGGGGGCACTATGGCATTGCACGTGAGTTTGCAGCAATTTTTGATAGAAAACTAAAACCTTTGGAAGTTGATGACCTAAAACAATATGAAAAATTAAGCAAATTAAGCATTAAGGTTGAAAGTGAAAATTGTTATCGTTACAGCGGAATTGCAGTTGATAACGTAACAGAAAAACGCAGTCCAATGGAAATGAAAATTAGGCTTAATTACTGCGGAATGCGTGATATTAACTTGCTTGCCGACATGACAAACTATTTAATGCTTGAACTTGGCCAACCAATGCATGCGTTTGACCACAGCATTGTTGGTGGCATTGTTGTAACCGAACCAGAAAAAGAAATTGACATGTTAACACTTGAAGGTGGTGTGCACAAAGTTGCACCACACAGTGTGGTTATTTGTGATGAAAAACGTGTGCCAGTTGCCATTGCCGGAATTAAGGGCGGACTAAAATCGGGCATAACAGACCAAACAAATTCGTTACTTTTGGAAAGTGCAACATTCAATGCTGTTGCAATAAGAAAAGCAGTTAAAAAAATTGGGCTTACAACCGATGCTTCTGTTAGATACGAAAAATCGTTAGACCCAGAACTAACAACTGTTGCCATTGCAAGGCTTCTTAAAATTTTAAAACAAATTGATGGCGGAATTAGGGTTTCTTCATCACTTACCGATGTTTATAACTTTAAATATCCAACACACAAAATTGATGTTGATTACGAATTTTTAAACAAACGCAGTGGTGTTAAACTTGAAAAAGAAAAAGTTAACAAAATTTTAACCAGTTTGGGTTTTGAAATTAAGCAAAATGGCGAAAGTTTGAGTGTTTTGGTTCCTTCTTGGCGTGGAACAAAAGATGTTTCTATTAAAGAAGATTTGGTGGAAGAAGTGCTTAGAATGTATGGCTACGACAACATTGTGCCACAAAGCATGAACTTTAATTTGATGCCTGTTGAACAAGAAAAAGAGCATGTTAACGAATATGCTGTTAAAAGATTACTTGCCGAAAAATATGGTGTGTCGGAAGTTCATTCACACATTTGGAACTATGTTGATTTTAACAAAGCAAACCACATTGATGAAGTTAGTTATGTTTCACTATTAGACAGTTCCAACAGCGGACAATCTGGCATTAGAAGCAAACTTGTTCCAACTCTTTTAAGGTTTGTTAGTGAAAACAAAAACAACTTTAACGATGTTAGAATGTGTGAAATTGGCAGAGTTGTTAGTGGGCTAGACAAAAACAATTTGGCAATTGAAAACCATATGCTTGCAATTTGCCTTGCAAGCACCACAAAAACCGAAAAAGAACTTTATTTTGAACTAAAAACAATGTTAAACAACATTTGCGAATCGTTGCTTGCAACCAAAGTTGACTATGTTGAAGGTAAAACTTCAAATTATTATCACCCAATTAACAGCAACTTAATTGCACTAAAAAATGGCACAGTTATTGGCGAAATGGGTGTTAACCACCCAAAAGTTAAGGAAGGTGTTTGCCCAAAACACAACCTTGTTAGTTTGGAACTTGATTTCGAAAAACTTTGTGCTGCCGAAGAAGTTAAAACTGTTAGGGATAAAGTTAGCAAATATCAAAGTGTTGCACTAGACTTTTCGTTTATGGTGCCAAACACAATTAACTACGCAAAACTAGAAAACATTATTGAAACATTCAAAACAAAACTAAACATGACATATTCGTTAAAAGATGTTTACCATAATGAAAGCATGAAAAACGAAAAAAGTTACACATTCAATTTTGTTATTGGTTCCATGGATAGAACACTTGAAACAAAAGACATTGAAAAGTTTTCTAATTCCTTAATTGAACACTTTAAACAAAACGGAATTGAACTTAAAATTTAAAGTTAAAAAAACTCTTAAAATTTGGCTTTTTTAAGAGTTTTTTTGTTGTTTTTATAAGTTTTGGTTTCCATTTTTTACAATAAAAATTAGTGCTCAAAAACTTGAAATTGCACATAAAATCCAATAAATCTAGCAACACTATAATTAATATATTATATAAAATAAATTATTAAGGCTATGTTTTTGTTTTGCTGTTTAAATTTTTTTTGCTAAAATAAATTGATTTTAAAAAAACATTAAACAACAAAAGTTAAAGTTGGTGGGTATATGAAAAAAGTGAAAAATTGGAAAATTCTATCAGTTTTATTTTTAGGGTTTGTGGCAACCATGTTCATGGTTGGCTGTTCTTGTTCACCTAAAAAAGTTAATCCAACACAAATTTCGGCAAATGTTACCGAAAAAATTATGTTTGTTGGAGACACATTAGACATTAAGTATAACATTAGCCCAGTAAATTCATCAAACTGCAAGGTTGATGTTACTGTTAGCAAACCAGATGTTGTTTCGCTTAGTGCAACAAGTTTTGACGCTGCGGAAGGAACATTAACCGTAACAGCACTTTTGGTTGACACGGAAGGGGTTAACATAACTTTCACAATTAACGGAACAAACCTTCAAACTTCCACACTTGTTAAGGTTTATCCAGACCCTGTTAAATTAAACACAGTTTCTGGCGTTGATTTTAGCGGTGACTCTAATCAAATAAGTTTTAAAAATGTTGCAAACACAAAAAACTATGTTGTTAACATTGATGGTATCGATTACAGTGTTACCGACCCAAGCGATTTAAGCAGTGAACACTTTGTAACTTTTCCAATTTTTAACGACCAAGTTCCACTTGCTTTAAACGAAGGGCACATTGTTAAGGTTAAAGCAGTTGGCGATGGAATTTCATATTCCGATGGTGAATATAGCACCGAATTTAAGTTTATTAAATATGCACCAGTTGAAAACATTACAGCAAACAACGGTGTTGTTAGTTGGGACGCACACAGCCTTGCAAACAGATATGCAATTAAGGTTAACGGACAACCTCAGGTTGGGTTTGTGTTAACTAATTCCTACACAATTAATGCAGATGAAGCAAAAGAATATAGCATTGAAATTGCCGCATGCAACACCGAACTTTACGACTTGCAAGGTTTTAAAATTTACAATTCAACCTACTCCACTCCATATGTTGTTACAAAACTTGAAACACCAGTGTTAAGTTTGAACAACGAAAAAATGGTGGACGGAAAAATTGGCAACAGCGTTATAACATTTCCACAAGTTAGCGGAGCAACAGGTTATAAAATTAAAGTTAGCCCAATGGTGGGTGGCCAAAGCGAATTTGAAGTTTTAACCAACGAATTTGAAATTGATGATAAATTTTTGGTGGACACAAACTACACCATTGAAGTTGAAGCAATGGGCGACCCAGCAAACACAATTATGGGTGAAAGTTCAAGCATAATCGTAAAAAAATTGGGTGTTACTGATAATTTTGTTATTGCTAACAACAAACTAACCTTTAATGGAATTTTAAGTGCAAGCAAATATGAAGTTGTTTTAACAGGTGTAAATGGAACACAAACCATAACCACCACCCAAACAACAGTTGACTTGGCAGAAAACCTAACAGTTAGTGGCACATATGCAATTTCTGTTAGAGCATTGGGGCTTGTAACCGATGCGATTAACATTGCAAATGGTGTGCTAGTTGACACCACAAAAACCATAACAAAACTTGCAGACGTTGTGGTAACAGGTGTAAGTAACAGCGGAGTTGTTAGTTGGAACGCAGTTGATGGCACAACCACATATGCTGTTTATTTGAACAACAACTATGTTTCAAATGCAACTGGAACAAGTTATGGACTTAATTTTGAAGAATTAAAAGAAGGAAGCAACACAGTTAAAGTTGTTGCAGTTGGCGATGGTGTTCAAACAATTTCAAGCGGATTAAGCAGCGCAACGGCTTACACATTTAACAAACTTGGAATGGTAACAAATGCCACTGTTACAAACGACATTCTAACTTTCACAGGTGTTAGCGGTGCAATTAATTATCGTGTTAAAGTTAATTCTGGTGAATACAAATTAATTGGTAACAACCCAGAAAATCAACAATATTCTTTAAGTGGACTTAGTGAAATTGTTGATGGTGTTAACCAAATATACATAATTGCAGATGGTGACGATGTTAAAAACATTTCATCAAACCCAGCAATATTTTCGGTTTCAAGATTAAATGCTCCAACAAATTTAAGAGTTGAAGGCGGTGTTTTAACTTGGGACCAAGTTGAAAATGTTCAATATAAAGTTTATGTTGGCGACAACACCGAAGGCGTTTTGGTGGACGGAAACACATTTGCAAACTTTGAAAAAGTTGGCGAACAACAAGTTGTTAAAGTTAAAGCGTTCCCAAAAGAAGGAAGTTACATTAGCAGTAATTTTGCATCAAAGAACATAATAAAATTAAATTCTGTTAACACAGAAACAATAAAAACTCAAAGTGCTGGCGAAAACTTTGAACTATCAAACTACAAACTTTCGTGGGGTGTTGTAAGTGGTGCAACCGCATACAATTTGCAAATTTATGGCGAAAGCAACCCCGATGAAATTTTGAATTATAACAACATTTCAGGCACTGAATTTTTAATTCCAGAAAATTATGCGGCAGACAATTATATTGTTAAAATAACCGCTGTGGGTGACACACAAAACACTGATGGTGTGGGTTATGTTAACTCAGAGCAAAGCACATTTAATTTTAGAAAACTTGGCAAACCTAGCGAACTAAAAGTTTCAAACAACAAACTTGTTTGGAGCATTCCGGCAAACGATAATCCAAATGGATACATGTTAGAAATAACATATAATGAAGAAAAAGAATATGTTACAATTGGTCCAGAAATTGGTTATAGTTTTGATTTAACAAAATATCAGTTACAAGATATTTCGGTTAAAGTTAGAAGTTTAGGAAACGAAACAAATTTGGTTACTGGTGTTTATTCCGATGCAAAGGTTATAAACAGAATTTCAAGTGTAACAAACTTAAAAATAACCAATGGTGTTATTACTTGGGATGTTCACTCAACTGCTGGTGCAACCTATCAAGTTTTTGTTAGTGCAACACCAGATGATGAAAACAGTTTTAATCAAGTTTCGGCAACCATAACACAAAACGACACACAAGTTATGTGCGTAATTCCAAGTTTGGAAAGTGGAGTTAAATATGGTGTTAAAGTTGTTGCAGTTATTGATGGATTACTTTATTCTGCACCATCAAGCGTGCTAAAAATAACAAAACTTCCAATAATTAGCAATTTTGCCATTGCAAATGGAACATTTAGTTGGCAACAAGTTGCAAACGCAACAAAATATGTTGTTGAAGATAGTTTAGGAAACAAGCAAGAAACAACAGGCACTTCATTAAGTTTTGAACTATTTAACAAAACAATTAGTGGCGATTATGTGTTCACTGTTTATGCAGTTGGAAGTGCCGATGAAAGTGCAGACGGATTTGTTAATGGTTCAAAAACAACAAACACCGTAACTGTTACAATTTTATCTGCACCAAACAGTGCAGTTATTGCAAATAACATTTTAACAATAACCAACACAAACGCCAAAAAACCTGAAAAATACAGAATAGAATTTTCAAAGGGCGAAGGCGAAGTTGTTGTTTTAGAAACCGAAAATTTGGTTATTGATTTAAATAATGTAAATCTTTCATATGGTGCTGGCACTTATGAAATTAGCATTTATTCACTTGGTAACAACCTAAACTTAATAACCAGCCCAACACCACTAAAACTTTCAGGTGTTGAAAAAATTGATGAAACCAATTTGGGGCTTATGGTTGTTAATGGTGTTATAACATGGAACTATGATGCAAACAAAAAATTTGATGTTTATGTTGATGGTGTTTTAACTGAACAAAACCTTGCAACAAACAGTGTTGTGCTTAACAACATTGAAAAAGGCAGAGATTACACTATTAACATTGTTGCAAAACAAGATGGAAAAATAAACAGTGCAAAAAGCCCAAATTTAACAGTTCACAAACTACCAGATGTTCAAAACTTTTCAATTAGTGAATCGTTAAAAAATGAACACACAAGCGAAACCGAGTATTTGTTTACATGGACAACTTTTGGCTCTGAATATACAAGTGAAAATTCAGATAAATTTGCATACGAAGTTGTTGCAGTAACACCAATTGAACCTTTTGATGGCAGCACCGAAAATGGTTTAGCAAATGTTAAAGCATTTAATTATGGCACAAACATTAGCGGAAACTATTCATTCAACATTAGGGCAAAAGGACTTGGCGAACAAACAGGATTTGGATATTTGAATGGCGATACACTTGAAAATCCATTAAATGTTACAATTTTAAAACCGCTAGTGTTCACAGCATATAATCGTGAAACAAACAGCATAACATTTGAAAATGCAAACCTAAATGCATCAGGCATTAAAATTGCATATGAAAAAGTTGGCGAAAATGATGAACCTAACGAGTTTGTTCACACAGCATTAATTAGTGGTGGCGAAACAAGTTTTGTTTTGGATTATCCAGACACATTAACTCCTGGAATTTATAATGTTTACTTTAATGCATTAGGCGATTATAAAAATGGAATTTTAATGAGTTCTAATATTGTTAAACATACCATTGAACTACTTTCAGCGCCAACCAATGTTAGAATGGAAAAGGGTTACATAAATTGGACTCATGATGGTGGCGAAGGAATTTATTATCAAATTTATATTGATGGAAATTTGGTTTCTTACACCACACAAGTTCCAAGCGTTGATGACCCAGAAACAATGGAAGAGCAAGTTGTTAACAAATTTGCAAATGCGGAAGAAGCACGCGTTGTTAACGACTTAATAACCGACACAGATCTTCACAGAATAACAATTAAAACCATAAAAGATGGTGCAATTGATAGCAAAGCAAGCGAACAACTTTCGGCTTATAAACTTGCAAGCACAACAGATGCCAGATTTAATGATTACAAACTATATTGGTCCAGCATTCCAAACGCGCAAGGTTATGTTGTTCGTTGTGCAAACGCGGACATGAGCACAATATTTGGTGATAGTTATAATGCTGAATATAATGGAATTTATGTTAATGGAGTAAATGGTGGTCAAGGCGGATTAACATTGCCACTTGGCATTCCTAGCGGAAGTTACGGTTTTTATGTTGTGGCAATTGGTTCAACTGGCGATAACACAAATGCACGATATTTAACTGGTGGAAATGGAAACACTGCACCAATAACAATTATTAGCAACGTTACAAATGTTGGAACCAGAAGTGGCATTATTGTTTGGGATGCTGCAATAAATGCAAAAAATTATAAGGTTGAAGTGTTTGAAGGCGAAACCGTTACAGAAGAAAGTTCTTCACAAAGTTTTTATGTTAACACAAACCAAGCAAGTTTGGAAGCCGACACTTATGCAAGCGGATTTTATGTTGTTAGAATTTGGGCACAAGGCGACGGACAAACAACACTTAATGCAAGTTTAAGTGAAATTGCCGAAATAAAGGTTTACAAAGCACCAAAACCAAACGACTTTAAAATTAGAGATGGTTTTATTAGTTGGGCAATTCCACTTGATGACCCATATTTGTTAATGTTAAATGGTGGCACAGAATACAACAGCGAAACAAGGGGAGGATTGTTACTTGCTGCACAAGGCAGCCCTGATGCCGACATGGCAATGAGCAGCAATTTGGCACATTTTAGAACACTAGAAGTAACAATTAACAACAAGGTTTATAAAGACCAAGTTCCATATTCAATTGAATTTGATAGAACTTATGAAAACCTAATTTACTCATATGATTTCAATTTCACACAAATTGCAAATCCATATTCTGTTTCGGTTAGATTTATTGGCGGAACAACTGCTGGAAGTGAAGAACCAGAAGAACCAATCGACCCAGAAAAACCAACCGAACCAGAAACACAATTGGCTATGGTTTTGGCAGATGAAAATGAAGAACCGGGAACAGAGCCAGAACCACCACAAATTGAATACTATAATGTGTTAAATGGTAACTATTCAGTTTCAGTTACAGGTTACAAATTGGCAGCACCAGAGTCTCCACTAACAAGTGTGGGAACAATGGTTTATAACGATAATTTGTATTTTTCAAAAGTTTATGTTGAAGGTTTTGATGTTAACTATTTAATAACAGCACAATGTGCCGACACATCAAGGCCAACAATAAAATTTAGAGTTGATGAAAGCAACAAAAGCAAATATGAAGCAACTGTTTCAGATGCTGTTGGCGGTTCAAGCAATTCAGTTTATAAAGTTCCAGTTGCCGATTTAGGGATTGAAACTGGTCAAATTTACACACTAACAGTTAGAGCACTTGGCACACCAGATTCTGCATTAAGCACAGGTAACAGTTATTTAACAAGCTATTACGACCACAGTGCAGAAGTGGAAATGTTAGCAACACCATCTGTTTTAATTAGAGATGGCTTAATAACATTCTCCGACATTGCAACATCAATAAACCAAGTTTTAAGAATTTGGAGCACAAGCATTGGTTCAACATTCAACGAAAACTTGGCAAATGAAGCCGAAGGCATTTACGCAGAAGAAATTGTTATTGACAGAAACACAATTGGTGAAAATCCATTCATAACAATTAATACAGATGGTTTGTTCCAATATTCATTAATTAACAACCCATTGTTCCCAGCAGCAGATTCATATTATGTTACATGTGAAGCAGTTGGAAATGGGGTTAACAAAATTTCCTCTGGCGAATCATCAAACAAGACGGTTTACAAACTAAACAAAATTAATGGTTTAGGTTTGTCGGGTGGAAAATTCAAATGGGATGCTGTAACATACAACAATAATGGCGTTCAGTTTACTGCAAACCACTATATGTTAATAATAACCGCAAGGCTATATGAATCAAAAGACACTTACTTAACACAAACAATTTATGTTAACAAAGAAGATGTTATTTCCGATGATGGAATTGCATGTTATTATGACTTATCTTCACTAGAATTTCCAGCAACCAACGAAAATGGTGATAGGCTAGAATATTCAATTGAAGTTTCTGCATGCGGAACACTTTCTTCGGAAGATAACAACACATATAGTTCCAGATTGGTTGTTAGTGGCGACACTCAAACATCACAATATTACAGACGATTGTTAGCACCACAAGATGTTAAAATGGTTAACGGAATTTTAACTTGGTTGCAAGTTGATGGAGCAAGCAAATATGAAGTTTACTTGCTAGATTCCGAACTTGATGAAAACGGACAAGAACTTGGAAGTTACGGAATTATTACTGATGGAAACTATCGACAATTAACATTTAATGGAAGTCAGTTTGCATCAAATGCCGTAATGAATTTAAGAATTAGAGCAATTCCTGGAAGTTTAACCGAAGAATTCTTAAATGGTGAATTTAGCCCAGAAGTTTTAGCAAAAAAATTGGAAGTTCCAAATTTAAGAGTTGTTGATGGTGTTATTAAATGGAACAACACCGACTTAAATTATGCAATTGCAACAGGAACAACAGTTAAAATTACAAAACTAGACAACAAAGATAGCGAAACAGGAACAGTTATTTTTGAAAGTTCATTAGTTGACATTTCCGACCCAATGAACACAGATGCAGGTTATGACCTAACCGGTCTAGATTCCGAACTTGGTTCAGGTTGGTACAAAGTTGAAGTTAGTTATGTTGGTTCAAACGGATATGTAACCATTCCGGGCAGTGGGGATAATGAACCTTCTGGTGGTGAAGGTGAAGAAGGTGGTGAAGAAGGTGGTGAAGAAGGTGGCGAAGTTGTAACACTTGCAGAAGGCGATGAAACAACCGAACCAGAGCCAGAACCAGAACCTGAGCCAGAACCAGAGCCTGAACCAGAACCAATTTATTATTGTTGGTTTAGTTCAGATTCAGTTTCAATGGTTGTTTACAAACTTCCAACACCAAAAGCTGAGTTATATATTAACAACAGCGATGAAAACCCAGCAAACTACATTTCTGTTGAAGCAGTTGAAAATGCAAGGTATTATAGTTTCACAGCTGTAAAATATTCAGAAGATGGCGGGTCAATTGTTAAAACTCACACATTTGAAAAATATCAAATTAATTCAACACAAGATTATTTTGAAACTCAAATAATAGAAGATAAAACTTACATATTGTTTAATTTGCAAGCTGTTGCAGATTTAGATGCATTAATTCCAGACCAACCAAATCCATTTGGACAACAATTCTCAATTTATGTTCAAGTGTTTGGTATTGACAGAACATACGATTATGATTTGGAAACAATTTATGCAATAAGCAACGAATCTAATTATGTTGCAGTTGAAGTTCCAATAACTCCAACAAACTTGGTTGTAAACTCTGTTAGTGGTTTAATTTCTTGGACAAACAGTTCAAACAACACAAAAACAAGAATTAGAATTTACTATAACAACAGCGAAATACCAACAATTTACACTGTTAATGAAGGTGTTAACACATTCAAACTTGAAACAATTGGCTCATTTAACGTTAGCGTTTTAAGTTACATAACAGCATCTAACGGAATTGAAATTTCTTCAAGCTACAC
This sequence comes from uncultured Clostridia bacterium, assembly GCA_944380265.1. Taxonomy (GTDB): domain Bacteria; phylum Bacillota; class Clostridia; order Christensenellales; family UBA1242; genus UBA6345. Next base: position 59,299 of record CALWGY010000005.1, read on the forward strand.
CGAACCAGTAACTGGAACATTTGCAATATTTAACAGTGGTAGCGGAAAACAGGAAGATCCATACATTCTTACTGAATCTGAACACTTACTAAACATTGACTACTATCCAGATAGTTACTATGAACTTGGAAACACAATCACATTAAAAGATTCCAACCTTGAAAACATTGATGGATTCTTAATTGGCAAATCTGGCGGAACATTTAATGGAACAATTGATGGAAAAGGCTTTGCAATTAAAAACTTACAATTTGCTTACAATGCAAGCCAAATTGCAATGATTAAGGAAATTGGACAAAGCGGTGTTGTTAAAAACTTAGAAGTTGGCATAAAAACTGGCACAAACAGATATTTGGCAACCACATTTGCAGGCATTGCCCTTACAAACCGTGGAACAATTTCTAATGTAACAACCACAAAATTAACTGAACATAATGGCGATGGTGAAGTTGTTTACTCACCAACAAACAACCAAAGAGTTTCAGGTTTTGTAGATGAAAACTATGGAACAATAACCAGAGCAGTTAACAACATGATTTTGGGTTACCAAGGAAGTGGTAGCCAAGGAATGAACACAATTGTTGCAGGTTTGGTTGCAAGAAACTACGGTCAAATAACACAAAGTGCAAACACAGCAAGTTTGAAAGGAACACTTGTTGGCGGACTTGTTCAAGGAAACTTTGGAACAATTTCTGAATGTTACAATGTGGGCGCAATTAGTGCTGTGTCGGTTAACACAAATGTTCAAGCACAAGGTGCAGGAATTGCTCTTTCCAACCTAACACAGGGTTCATATTCCGGAAAGATTGAAAAATGTTATGCAATTTTAAGCAGCTTTGTTGTAACTGGTGTTTCAGGATCAACAAATGCACCAATTGCAGGTGGAATTGTTGCAAACAATGGTTCACAAGTTATGTCTAATTGCTATGTTGCAATAACAAATGCAATTACCACTTCAAGTGGAACAAGAGTTGGTGCTTTGGTTGGTATGGATAACAGAGGCAACTTTGCAACATATTACACAGATAACTATTATTATTTGGCAAGTGGAACACTAGGAAGTTTGGGAACCAGCGGAACAGAAATTGCAACCAAAGCGTCAAACAAAAACGATTTGGTTACAACCTTAACTGCAAACTTTGGCGAAATTTATGTTTACGACACTCAAAACATTAATAATGGCTTCCCAATATTTGCTTGGCAAGTACAAAATTAATTAAAATATTTGTTAAATAGTGTTTAAAAGCATATAATAATAATGTTAAAAAACTTAGAATTAAAACGTGGACAAAACTCCACGTTTTAAATTAAGTTTTAAAATTTTTTGGAAAAAGTGAAAAATGGAAAAAGATATTTACAAAAGAAAAAACAAGGCACTAAAAATCACGTTAATAGTTATTAAAAACATTTGTTTAGCACTGCTTATAACATTGGTTTTTGCTTTTGCAACTGGTTTTAAATTTTTAAACATTTTAACTGGTTCCATGACACCAACAATGCCAAAAGATACAGTTATCATTATTAAAAAAATCCCAATAAGTCAAGTTGAAATTGGTGATGTTATAACATTCAAAATGGGAGATAGTAACGTTACACACCGAGTGGTGGATATTAAGGGTAATGGTAATCATATTGCATTAGTTACTCGAGGCGATGCTGCAGATGGAAATGACCAAAATGTTACTGTGGAAAACCCAGTAAATCCTGCACAAAATAAATTTGTTGGAGTGGTTATTTTTCACATACCATATTTGGGTGTGCTATTAAACCTTATTAAAGACAACATAATAATAATAACTGTGTGCATTGTGCTTGCTTTGTTTATAATAACTTATAGTTAAACATAATTTTGCAAATAATATTAGAGGGTTTATGGTTTAATTACTATATACTCTCTTTTTTTAATTTTGCTTTAAATATAATTGCTTTACAAAAAAACAAAAAAAACGTAAAATTACAATAAGGAAAAGTGTGCTAAAAAAATGAAAAAGAAAAACAATAATGTATTAAAAAATAATAGTTTTTGTATCATTATGACTGCAATTGCGCTGTGTTTGGTTGTTGCAATTGGAGTTACTTTTGCATGGCTTACTGACATTGTTGAAAAAGAAGGAAATGCAACAATTGGTGAAGTTGGCATTGAAATTTATGATGGAGAAACACGCTTAAATGGTGTTAAGTTGGAAGATGGAAGTTATGCAATTGGAAAACCGCTAGAAATTGTGTTTGGTGAACTTAACACACCCATAAACTTAAATTTACAAATTAAAAACACAGGAACAATTCCAGGCATTGTTAAGTGCTTGGTAACCATTTCAACAAACGAAGGTCCGCACGACCACCATACCGACCTAGATGGTGCGCTTTTCATGCTAAAAACAAATCAGGCATCAATTGTGCAAAATGGTTGGGTTAATTTGTATGACGACCCAATAATTTCCGATCAATATTTCTTTAATTCATTTTTAAATGAACAGTTGCCAGCAGGTGCAACAAAAAATGTTATTGCAAGTTTAACACCAATTGCATCTGGTCTAGAAAACACATCGGTGTTTATTAGGCTTAGGGCAATGATTGTGGCTTATTCTGGAAATGCGTATCAGGTTGATACAGCCGAAAATCCAGTTGCCGACATTGATAAACCATTTGGTGTTTTAACACCAGAATTTTTGGAACAATGGACTGCTTGGAAATAAAATAAAAAAATAACAATAGGAGGCAAAAATGGAAGATAGTATTTATGACTATAATCATTTAGGAAACAGATTTAATAAAATTGTTTCTTTGCTTATTATTGTTGTTTTGTGTTTTTTAATTTTTTATTTCATAACTTCTGCTTGGTTTGGAGAAGATGAAGTTGCAGGCAAAGTTTTTGTTGTTGGAGATATTGACCTAGAAGTTGAAACCAACTTGGAATTTCCTGATGATTTGTTAGAACCAAACAAACTTTACAACAACATGCCAACAACCATAACTTGTGCAGAAGGCACAGATGATGCTTACATTAAAGTTAAGGTTGAAACCGATTATCAAGTTTTAAATCATCATGTAATTTTTCCAGTGCTGTATGTAAATCCGGAGCATGAAGCAAACGGAAAACAAACTTGGATTTATTGTGAACAAGATGACTGCTATTATTATGTTGGATACATTTCACCTGAAATTACTGCACAGTTCAACACAGGGTTTGTTGTTACAAACGACATTAATAACATTGACAAAAGCAAGCCGGTTAACATAAAAATTACGGTTTATGCAATTCAACGCTATTACGAAGCATACAAGTATGAACAAGAATGGACATTTGCACCAGAAGAGTGGAAAGCAGAAATTGCTTATTATGATGTTACAGATTGCCCAAATTGTGGTTACAAGGTGGAATATAATCAGGAATATTGTCCAAACTGCAATGCCAAGTTGTAAACTTGTGTTAAATGTTGGAAAAAAAGTTAAAAAAGTAGTAAAATAAAAAAGGAGATAGTATGGAAAAGCAAGGTAAAAACAACAACTTACTTAATTCACAACGAATTGCCATAATAATTTTAAGTGTGCTTTTGCTTATGACACTTGTTGGTGGCGTTACTTTTGCTTGGTACACCCGTATTGTTTCCGAAATGTTAGGAATAACACTTTCAAATCCAGTTGAAATTTATATTACCGATGAAATGAATGTTCCACAAGGTGGTTCAGTTACGTTGCCTATTGATGAAGCACAAATTTTGCCAGGCACAAAAATCAACTTAAAGTTGGGGTTTGTTATGGGTATGGAAGGCAAGCCATCATCGCCTGCTTATGTTAGAGTAAAACTTAAAGTTACATCAGATGCACTAACCGAAGAAGGTGGCGACATTATTGAAGATGGACTTGTTGATTTTGGCGACGGACAGTCTTCTCCAAACCCAGTTTCTTCCGATTGGGTGGAAGTTGATTTTGGTGAAGAAGATGGCGGAAAATGGTGGGTTTTCAGTGAAAACGTTGATGGACAAATTTTAGCAAAAGAAGCGGTTAATGGCGAAAATCACACATTCATTGATGGACAAATTAGAATTAGCACCGCTTTAACAAACATTTTTGCAAACAAAAACATAACAATTGATTATGTTGTTAGTGCAATTCAAACAATGAATGTTGAAAATCCGCTTTTAAATTATAGTAATCCAACTTGGGGTAAATTAATTGAAGATTAAACACGCAATTTGCGTGTTTTTTTAATTAAATAAGATGTAATAATGCAATGATAATTAACAGCAAAACCACTAAAACAAATGCTAGAACATAAATTTAAAAAGTTACCAAAAACAACACACACTAAAATAAAAGCCACAAAAAATAAAAATGATTAATTATAAAATTTTAAGTAAAAAAAATCACTACAAAATTTAGTGATTTTATTTTTTTGGTAGGTATTATGCTTTTTATGTTTTTGCATAATTGAGTTTAAAATGAAAAAAATATTAATAAAAAATAAATTTAATGGTGGCATTAGGTTTTTAAAACCAATATTAAAAAATCAATTTGAAATTATGATTATTTTTTAACATCAAAAAAATTAAAACGTAATGGTTAAAGGAGTTAAAATGCAAGCAAAAAAGCAGACAAGTGCGGATAAATCAAAATCATCCACAAAAACAACAAAAAAAAATAATGAATCAAAAAATTTAAAATCTAAAAACAACACTAGCCAAACAAACAATGCTGTTTGCTTATCAAAAAACAAATTTGTGGTTATGATGATAAGTTTGATTTTACTTGTTATTTTGCTTGTTGTTAGTGTGGTTGTTAATGTTTTTCAAAAAATAAGTTACAACGAACTTTTAGAAAGTGGAAAACACACGCTTTTAAGTCCAACAACCATAACTGTTAAGGAAAATGGCAGCAGTGCATCATCCATAATTTTGCTAAACAACATTATTGGCAATGTTTCATATCCACAATTAATAAAGATTAAAAGCGATGTTTTAGAAAATCCGCAAGTTGTTAGGGTTAAAGCAACACTAAATAACCAAAATAAAACACATGAAGTTAAACTGGAAGGAACAAACAACTGGGTGCAAGGCGAAGATGGATATTTATATTTTAATGGGGTAATAGAAAGTTCAAACACATTTATTGTTTCAAACGGACTAACTTTGCCAGGAGATTTTTCAACACATGAAAATTCAAATGGTTCACACGCAATAATTGTAACGGTTGAAGCATTAAACTATTTTGATGCTTATGCTTCACATGTTTGGCAAACAGCACCTGAGCAATGGTTGTTGGAGTTTGGCAGCGGCGAAGTTGTGCAAGCATAAGTCTTGCACGCTTTTTTAAGAATGCAAAAACAATTTGACCCAAATAAGCGTTTTTTGTAATTATCGTTTAAAAAATTTTTAACATTATTTGTTGTTAATTAAATAAAATTAGGTGGTTTATGGTTATTTATGTGTGTGAACAACATTTAAAAATTTTAAATTATATTTGCTAAATTTTTTACTAATTAACTGCCAACTTCAAATTTACTAAATGATAATATTATATATTAAATAAAATCTATTTAGGAAATTTCATTTTACTAAAAGGAAAAAATTTAATATACTATTAAGTAAGTAAGATGTGTAACTATGCCCAAAAAATTTTGGCGGGAGAAAAATGAAATTATCTAAGGAAATTAATAAATACACAAGCTTAATAATAGTTTTAAGTGTGCTTCTGGCCATTTCCTTGGTTGCAGGTGCAACTTTTGCATGGTTTGCTAGCACCGATAGAGCTGTTACAACCATAAATTTGGGCGACCCAGTTGTTGTTAACATTGTTGAAAAAGATGATGGAACAATTCTTGCTGATGGTGCAGAATTACCATTTGTTATAAATAACGAACATTTGCTTCCAGGCATGAGAATTAACACTTATGCTGCTGCAAAATTTCAGCCAAGCATGACTCCGGCACTTTTAAGGGTTAAACTTAATGTTTCAGTTGAGGGTGGGTCGGCAAGCCAAGCGGAAATAACCGAACTAGTAAAAGCATTAAATCAGCAAATAAGTGATAGGGCTGGATTTGATGGATCATGGTGCTACGACACTGAAACTGGGTGGTGGTATTACACAAATGGAAACAATGATTATCAAAATGTAAAAAACTCATTAGTAGAAAACATTAATTGCGAAACCGGACCAATTATTGAGTTTTTAAATCCATACACAAAAAATCAACATTTACAAATGCCAACCAATATTGATAATAAGTTTTCAACTGCAAAAGTAACATTCTGGTTTGCGGTTCAGGCAGTTCAAGCATTAATTCCTGCAGATGATAATGATCCATCAGGAACTTATCTTATAACAACCATTAGAAATGTTGAACGTGTGTTTAACGAAGCGTTTGCTGGAAGCGATAGTAACATTTAAAAGGAAAACAAACTATGGCAGAAGATAAAAACGAAGAAAAAAAGGAAAAGTTGGGTGCCGAGCAATCGACACAAGTTTCTTCTGCTCAAAAAAATGAAAATGATGAAAATAAAAACAATTTAAAAGGTTCAAATGAAAAGGCAGAACCTGTTAAAGATAAACAAGAAAAAAAAGATGACAAAGTTGAAGTTGAGTTTGCAGAAACCGATGAAGACTTAACAAAAAACAATAAATCTTCAAAAAAAATACCTAAGCAAAAAATTGACAAGAAAAAAATTGAGCGCATTAAACGTGAACTTTTTGCTGATGATGAAGAAACATTAGAAAAAATTAATCAGGCAGCACAAGAAAGTCAAATTGAAGAAAATGAAAATTTGCCAAAAGATGAATACCGAACAAAAGATGGAAAACTGATTTCTCGTTCAGAAAGAATTGCAAAAAAGAACGAACAATTATTAGAAGAAGTTTACAGATATAACAGGCAAAAAACAAAAGACATTTCTGTTAGAAAACAAGAAACATTAAACGTTGTTTTAATTGTAATTTTGTTTTTGTTGTTAATTGCAGTTTTGGCACTGGGCATTTACTTATATTTGCAAAAAATAACGTCCTATGATGAAGATTATATTCGTGTTAGTGTTAGCATGACCAACAAAGATATATTTTATGAAACCGAGGTTACGGGAGATTTAATTCCAAAAAGTGTTAGTCCAGGCGACAAATTTAACCTTAACATAATTGCCAGAAACAGCAACAACATTTTGGGTGATAATGATGGCGAAGATTGGACAGATATTTATGTTAGGTTTAAAATAACACTTATAATTAATGGTGTTAGTTACGATGACTTTATTTATGTTGAGCCAAACCCAGAAGTGTGGGAGCGATATAACAAAGAAATTGAAGATGGATACTTAAACAGTGAAACTGACCCAACCCCTGTTGTTAAGGAAGATGATGGTTATTATTATTGCAGATTAATTTTGGAACCAAATCAACAAGTAACAGTTATTGACTGGTTAAGGTTTAGTGAAGTTTACATAACCGAATTGGTGGGCGGAAGTGATGCTGTTTTGCAAGTTGACATTGAAGCATTGGAAGCAATTCCAAACATTCTAAAAAACCGTGAAATTTGGGTTAATGCTCCACAACACTGGGTTTTATACATGACCGACCCAGAAACGCACCCAGGCACTGGTGAAGATGCTCCAAAACCTAACAGCGATGTTAATGTTTGGTGGATAATATTGTTTATTTCACTTGCGGTTATTTTAACTGTAACAATTGTGTTTATTTCAACTAGAAAGAAAACAGGCAAAAAGAAAATGGACGATTTAAGCAGAAGGCTTAATAGACGAGAATAAATTTTACGTTAAAAATTTAAAACAATTTGCATATTAGTGCTTAAAAAGTGAAAAATATTTAACAAATAAAAACTGATTTTTAATTGTTTTTATTTGTGAACATTTTTAAAAACCCCGCATGGGGTTTTTAATTAAAAAATTAATTTAAGGAGGAAATTTGTGACAAAGAAAAAAACCATTTCAATAATTGCTGTTGTCGTTTTAATTATTACCTCCTTAACACTTTCTGCGTGTGATTTTGGAAAGTGGTTCAAACCAGATTTGGACGCACCAACATTAACAATAAATTCCGTGCAAAAAACAATTAGTTGGCAAAATGTTACAAATGCCGATAATTATGAAATTTATTTAAACGATAACAAAATTGACACTGTGGTTGGTGTTAGCGGAACAAACACATATAATTTTAATGAAAAAATAACCGATAACATTAGTGTTTACAAATTTTATTTAATTGCAACTGCTGATGGATATAATTCCAGTGGGAAAAGCAATGTTGTAACATATTTAGCAAATTCAAACAACACCGAAGTTTCAAACATATCTTATGTTAACAACAAAAATTTGGGCATTGTTAAAAACCTAAGTGTAAACAACTGTGTGTTGTTGTGGGACGCAGTTACCGATGCTACGGAATATTATGTTTTCATGTACACAAACAGTTTGGGTGAGCAGTTGTTTAAAACAACCGTCACAGGCTTTAATTTTAGCGAATATGTTAGCGATGATGAAGTTGTTTTGTTTAGGGTAGGAATTAAAAATGGTGATGATGAATATGTGATGTCGAACACTCTTTATTACAACACAAATTCAGTTGAACCAACATACAACAACAAGTTCTATTATTTTCATGGTAATGTTAACGACTATTACATCACAAGCCAAGAAGAACTAAACGATATTGTTTATTACGCATTCATTTACAAACTTGATTCACTTCCACTTTGCATTTCGCAAGACTACTTAAACAGTTTGGTTTCAAAATATGGAACAGCAAACGGATGGAATCATTTAATAAATGCAATAAATGTTGCAACTTCAAGTTACACAGAAAGTTGCCATTACGACACCAGACTTAGTGATGTTACAAGTTCTAATTATTACCAACGAACATTCACAATAGACTTTGTTTATGCGGGCGCCGAAACTCCTGTTAACACACTTGAAAAATTAAGAACACAAAACGAGTTAGACACCCCATATTATGAAAAAGTTGATTATGAAAAACGTGCCGCAGATTATGATAATTTTGTAAGCGACAAAAAACTAATTGTTGAATATGTTGAAAGCAGCGAAGAACTTTATCATGTTGTTGAAAGCGGTGCAACACCTTTGTTTGCAAGCACCGATAGTGCGGCATACAGAATTTATAACGAAGCAAAGCAAGTGCTAAGAGAAATTATTAGCGATGAAATGACTGATTATGAAAAAATATTAAGTATTTTTGATTATATTAGTTACAACACAGTTTATGATGATGAAATTGTTGCAATGCCAGAAGATAGCGAACCAAGTTTTATAACCTACACAAGTTTCTTTTTGGAAGGCGTGTTTGATGATGGGCTTTGCGTTTGTGATGGATTTTCAAAAGCATTTTCACTTCTTTGCAACATGGAAGGAATTGATGCTGTTAGAATAACTGGTTCGGTTAGTGGTGGCTTGCATGCATGGAACAAAGTTAAACTTGATGGAAATTGGTATGTTGTTGACATAACCTGGACAGTTACTGAAACAAGTGAAAACAGTTTTGATGCAAGCGGTGGCGAAGCAGTTAACTTTAATTCAAAAGAATTTTTAAGTTACAAATATTTCTTGGTTTCCGACAGTTTTATTGCAAGAACTCACAGTGCAGCCAACAAAACATTAAACAACAGTTTGCCTGCAACATCAGACTATTATTATTATCAAAATGCAACATATGATGGAGTTAACAATTTTATAATTTCATCTGATGAAGAATATGAAGATTTAATTAACTACATGCTTGAAACAAAGCAATACACAATTGAAATTGCTTTTGCTGATAGTTATGTTACATCTCCAAGTTATAGTGGTGGAATTTTGCACAACAATGATCTTGATGAAGTTTCGGCAACAGTTAAGGAAGCATGTGGCATAACTGATGCAAACATTTTGTACGTAACAGATTTGTATCATGGGTACAAACAAGTTTCAGCATCACAATGGGGAACAATTTATTCTGTTAGCATAATAAACTTAAATGATGCACTAGAAAATGTTGCTTAATTAATAAATTAATTAATTTTTATATTGTAAAACAATTAACAAAACAAGTTTTTTAAAAACAATAAAACAAAAAAACAACACTCATTTTAATGGGTGCTGTTTTTTGTTTTCTAATTAAGTTTTGTAACATGTTAATTTAAAACGTGGAAAGTTAAAAAGTAATAAAATTTTTTGCCAATCAAACTTAAATTATCCGCTGAATAAAACACAAATTTTACCACAAAATAAATTAATTAAAACAATTAGGAAAAACATATGTTATTAACAAAAACATTAAAAACCAACATTTCCAATATTAAATTGAAGTTTGACAATAGCCAAGATATTATTGTTAAGCAATTTAAGGTTGCAGGCTTAAATTGTGCAACACTTTATTTAAAGGGCATGACAGATGTTTTGTTTTTAACCGACTTTGTTATTAGACCAATGCAAAACATTAAAACATTACCAAAACAAAATGTGGTAAATCACATTTTAAACAATGTTATAAGTTTTCCGGAAATAACAGAAGAAACTGATTTTAAGGAAGTTATAACACAAATAACAAAAGGCAAAGTTGTTTTGTTGTTTGAAAGCAACAGCACAGCATATTTATTGGAACTTGATAAGCCACGCGAAAGGTCATTAACCGAGCCGCCAACAAGTGCGGTGTTAAAAGGACCACGTGAAGGTTTTAATGAAAATATTAAAACAAACTTGGCTGTTATTAGAAAAATTTTTTCAACCAACAAACTAAAAACCGAAATGTTAACTGTTGGCAGAGTTACAACAACACAAATTTGTGTTATGTACTTAAAAGACATTGCCGACAAAACATTGGTTAGGCAAATTGTTAACAAACTTAACACAATTGACATTGATGGCATTATTGATAGTTATTATGTTGCCGAGTTTTTAACACCACACAAACGAAGCATGTTCAAACAACTTGGCAACACAGAAAAACCCGACATTGCATGTGCAAAAATGTTGGAAGGAAAAATTGTTATTTTGGTTGATGGCTCGCCACTTGCCATAACTTTGCCATACATTTTGCTAGAAGACTTTCAGGCAGCCGATGACTACTATAACATTTCTAGTCATGCAACGTTTGTTAGAATTTTACGAATTGTTAGTTGTTTAATAACTGTGTTGTTGCCAGGCCTATATATTGCTATGCAGATGTTTCATTACAAGGCAATTCCATTAAAGTTTTTAATAACCATAACAAATTCAACGCAAGGGTTGCCACTAACACCAGTAACCGAAATTTTGTTTGTTTTAATTTTGTTTGAAATTTTGTATGAAGCAAGTTTAAGAATGCCAGAATATTTGGGAATTGCGCTTTCTGTTGTTGGTGCTTTAATTTTGGGTGACACAGCAGTTAAAGCAGGTTTAATTTCGCCACCTGCTGTTATGATTGTTGCACTTAGTGGAATAACGCTTTACACAATTCCTGACCAAGCAAGCCAGTTAAGTTTGCTAAGGTTTATGTTCACACTTGCAGGAAGCATGCTGGGTTTTTATGGAATTATTATTTTAAGTATGTTTTTTGTCATATACCTTAATGATTTTGACAATTACAAAACACCTTATTTAAGTCCAAGTTCTCCATTTATTAAAAGTGACTTAAAAGATAGCATTATTAAACGACCTTTGCCGGACATGGTTATGCGACCAAAAAGTTTTCCTATTAAAAATTTTAGGAGGCTTAAAAAATGATTAAAAAAATTAGTGCAATGCAATGCGGACTGTTTTTGTTCTTATCAATTATAAGTTTAAAGTTTTTGGTTTTTCCATCAATCTTTTCACAATATGCTTACCGTGATTTATATTTTCCAGTTTTAATTGGACTAATAATTGACCTGTTTTTTACGATTGTTGTTGTTAACATAATAATAAAAAATCCACATTTAACATTTAAGGAACTTTTAACACGAGCATTTGGTAAAGCTTTTGCAAAAATTGCTTTAATGTTTTTGTTTGTTTACTTTTTTGTTAAGGGAGTGGTTATTGTTAAGGAAACGCACAACTATTTTAATGAAACACTTTTTGAAAGCATTAATTGGTTTTTGTTTATTATTCCATTGTTTTTTTTGATGGGCTTTATGATGCTAAAAAATTTTAGGGCAATTGGCAGGTCGCTTCAATTTTTGGGACCATTAATGCTTTTGGCATTGTTGTTTACAATTTTAATTCCGTTAAGCGAAGCAGATTTTTCAAACCTACTTCCAATGTTTGAAAATGGTGCCAGTGGAATTTTTAAGGCTGTGTTTTTTTGCTCGTTCACTTTTGGAGATTACTTTGTGTTATTTTTGTTTATGGGCAGAATTAACATTAAGCCAAATTCAAAAAAAACAATTATGTGGTATGTTGTTTGTGCCGATGTTTTGGTGTTTGCTTTTTATGTTGTGTTTGCTGGCATTTTTGGAAACTTGGGTTTAAACCATTCACTTGCACTTAGTGAAATTATTATGCACACAATGGTTAGCACATCAACTGGATCAATAAACTGGATTAACATTATGATTTGGCTTTTCATTTTGTTTTTTGAAATGGGTGTTATGTTTTTGTGTTCTTCAAACATTTTAACCCAAGTGTTTAAATTTAAAAGTCGATATGTTCCAATGCTTATAACATTAAGTTTGCTTTTGCTTGCAGTTGTGTATTTATATTTAAGTTTAATTAAAACCATAAGCATTGTAACAAGTTTTCCGTTTTGCATTTTTACAATTGTTTTGCAGGTGCTAATGCCACTTGCTTGTTTTGTTGCATCAAAAAAATTAAGCGGAAAAAACAAAGTAACTTTGTCGCAAGTGTATAACACAAAAGTTGTTAAGTATCAGTTAACAAACATAAGCGGCACAACAACAAGCAAAATTTTTGTTAGCGAAAAAAGGTTTGTTAAACATTTTAAAACTAAAACCACAAAATCTGCAAAAACAAAAAAATTAAATAGCAGTGCAAAAAAACTCGCAAACAAAAGCGAGGTGCAAAATGCTTAATATTTTAAAAAAATTTAAAATTATTATAATTTTTAGTTTGATAACAATTGGAATAATTCCTTTTTCACTTTATAAACCTGCCGAAACAGAAAAAGTTGCGGTTATAACCAGCATTGGAATTGATAAGAACAATGAAGAAATTGAACTTAGTGCAAACGTTATTGTTCCAAACAGTGGTGCTTCTGGTGGAAGTGGTGGTGGCGGAGATGGAACTGTTAAAACAGTTAGTGCCAAAGGAAATGATATTACATCGGCATTTTCTAATTTAACATTAATTTTGGGTAAAATGCCGGGGCTATCGCATTGTGATTCCATTGTTTTAAACAAAAATTTATTTGAAGAAAATGTTACAAAATATTTAGACTACTTTGTTAGAACCAACAACTTAACATCAAATGCAACAGTTATTGTGGCTGAAAACAAAGCAAGTGAAATAATTGAAACAAGTGCTGCACAAAAAGATTTGCGTGCAGTTTCGCTTAGCGAAGTTTTAACTTTAAGTGATGAATATTCCATAGCAAGCAATTCAAATGTTGATTCGTTTTACACAAATTATTTTTCTGCGGCAGGGGCGTGCGTGCTTCCAGTGTTAACAGCAGGGGAAAGCAACAAACCAAGCGGACAAACAAAAGAAAATTCGCAAAACACTAGTGCACAAAGTTCAAAAACTGAAAACTTGCAAAATAGTGAAGAAAGCAACTTGCAAAGTTCTAGCACCCCAAAAAGCGGAGCAGGTGGCGGAAGTGAAGGTGGTTTAAATTCAAGTTCCAGTTCTGGTTCAAATTCAAGTTCCAGTTCTGGTTCAGATTCAAGTTCTGGTGGCAGCGAACCATCAACACAAAGTTCGCAAACACAAAGCGAAAGCGGAAGTGGAGCGCCTCAAAAAATTGTTAAAAATGAAGGCAAGGCGGTGGTTGTTAAAAATGGAAAAATTGTTTATGATTTGCCAGGGGTGGAAGTTCAGGGATTAAACTTAATTAGCAGTACCACAAAAAAAGGACATATTAAAATTGAAGATGTTACAAATGACTTTTTTGAAAATGCAACATTAAATTTTGAAATTTTTAACAAAGATGTTAAAACCATGGGATATTTTATTAATGGTTTTCCAATTTTTAATTTTAAATTTAATCTTGTTTTAAAACTGGAAGAAGTTTCAATGAACAATTTTAACATTGAAGCTATGAAAATTGCTCATAATTTTGTTACGGGTGAAATTAAGGAAAAAATTAATGAGTCAGTTCAAAAAAGCATTTCTGAATTAATTAATTCATCAAAGAAAAACAAAACCGACACTTTTAAAGTTTATGACTACTTTTATAAGTATCACAACACAGAATGGCTTAATTTTATTAAGTCGCTTGAAGACAAAGATGATTACTTAAATTATGTAACTTTCACATGCGACATTAAGTCACAAGGAAAAATTTAAAAACATCGTAAGCAAAATAAGAAAAAATTTAAAAAACTCCGATTACGGAGTTTTTTTTTGTTGACAAATTTGGTGCGGGGGGGGGGTATAGTGTTAATGGAATAAAATTAAATGTTGTAAAATTAATGATATATTAATTATTTGCTATTTTTAAGCATTTATTTTAATATATAGAATGTAAAATAAAAAAACAAAAAAGGTTAACTATATGTTAGAAATTAAAAACTTAACAAAAAAATATGATAGTAAAGTTGCGGTTGACAATTTGTCATTAAAAGTTGAAGCAGGGCAAATTTGTGCGTTTATTGGTCATAACGGAGCAGGAAAAACCACAACACTTAAAGCAATTGCTGGCATAATTGAATTTGATGAAGGCGAAATTTTGGTTGATGGAATAAACATTGCAAGCAGTCCAATTGAAGCAAAACAAAAAATGGCATATTTGCCCGATAATCCAGATTTGTATGAACATTTAAAAGGAATTGATTACTTAAATTTTATTGCCAATGTTTACAAAGTTGGAAAAGAAGATCGACAAAAAAGCATTGAAGAATATGCAAAAAGGCTTGAAATTTACAACAATTTAAAAGCACCAATTTCCAGTTATTCACATGGCATGAAGCAAAAATTGGCGCTAGTGTCGGCACTAATTCACAAGCCAAAATTGTTGCTTTTAGATGAGCCATTTGTTGGGTTAGACCCAATTAGTAGCCACGAGTTTAAGGAAATTATGAATGAGTTTGTTAAAAATGGTTCGGCAATTTTTTATTCCACTCATGTTTTGGAAGTTGCAGAAAAAATTTGCACTCATGTTGCAATTATTAAACAAGGCAAACTAATAACTCATGGCGAAATGAAAAAGGTTAGAGGACTAAAAAGCCTTGAAAGTTTGTTTTTGGAGTTAGAAAATGAGTAATTTATTCGACTTAACAAAAATTTATTTAAAACAAATTTTTTCAAGATACTTATATGGCGAAAAGGCAAAACGCAGGGGACTTTTAAAAACTATTTTATTGTTAATTTTTATTGTTGCAGTTATTGAGTATTCAATTTCTACAATGATTTACACCACTGCGGAACAACTAAACAAAGTTAATCTTTCGCAATTTATTATTGTTTATGGCTTAATTGTGTCGGCACTGTTTAGCATTTTTATTATGGCATATGAAATGCCAGCACATTTTTACAACGCAAAGGATTATGAAAACTTGGCAAGTTTGCCAATTAACACTTGGGTGGTTGTTAGTGCAAAGTTTTTAAGCGGATTTTTAACAGCACTTTTGTATAGTTTGTTGTTCACACTTCCAACATTTGTTATATACTTTGTGTTTAACAGCATAACTTTTGGTGGAGTTGTTTATGCAATTTTATCTTTAATTTTCATTCCAATGTTTGTTATGTTTGTTAGTTGCGTAATTGGCTTTATAATTAACATAATAACATCAAAAATGAAAAACAAAACAGTTGTTAACACAATTTTCATGTTTTTGTTTTTGGCTGGAATTTTTGCATTATCATTTTCAGGCGGAAGTGGCGATGGTGCGTTAATGTTTTCAAACGGTCAAGTTCCACTAACCATAAAAATTTTAACACCTTACATTTATTTTATTTTTAACGCAATTTACTTAAACAGTTTTTTATATTTTGTGTTTTTTGTTTTAGTTAATTTAGCATATTTGGTTCTAGCAATTTTTGTGGTTACACTAACTTACAAAAAAATTAATTCAAACATGTTAATTTCAAAAGTTAAAATTTCTAAAAAACCAATTTCCTTTAACACCGAATCAGTGCCAAAAACACTGCTTAAAAAAGAAAGCAAAAGCTTTTTTGGTAGCACTGTTTGGAGCATTAATGCATTAATTGGGCCAATTATGGTGGTGGTGTTTAGCATAATTTTTGGAATCGTTGTTTTAAATTTAAAAAACGACCCAAACATTTCAAGTGCCGATTTTAATGTGTCCTTAAAAATGTTTATGGGAATGTATATTGCTTTCATTTCAATGTTTTCAGGGTTGAATGTTACAACCTGTGTATCAATTTCAATGGAAGGTCAAAAAATTCAAATTTTAAAACAGTTGCCAATAAGTTTTTCACAAGTTGCGTTTAGTAAAATTTTGTTTAGTTGTTTAATAGAACTTCCATTTGTTTATGTGGCAAACATAATATTTTTGTGCTTTATTCCATTTAACTGGGCATATGCATTGTTAATTTTTGTTTGTCCAATTGTTTCGGTTATGGCATTTAGCATTTTGGGGCTTTTAATAAATTTAAAATATCCAAAACTTGATTGGAACAGCGAAGCGGAAGCGGTTAAACAAAGTGTTAGTGTGTTTGTAAGTTTGTTTTCCGACATGTTTATTGGAGCAATTCCTCTTGCAATTTTCGGTTCGTTGTTTGTAACATTTTTTGCTTCTCTTCCAGTTGCATATTTTGTGCTAATGCTAATTGCTTGGTTTGTTTTGTGGCTGGTTGTTGCCATTGTTTTAATGAGGTGTTACGGCAAAAAACTTTATAAAAAACTAAGTTAATAAAAAGCAGGCTTTTTGTGCCTGCCTTTTTGTTTTGTAAAAATTTTAAAAAAACAATTGCAACAAAAATATAAATTTTAAACACAAATTTTATTGTTTAAACCCTAAAAAATAAAAGTTATAAACCAAATTTTGTTAAATATTTGACACATAATAGTCAAATTTATACTTGATTATATAAAATATATTTGATATAATACATGCGTAATTAATAATTATATATTAATTGCCAACTTGCTTTTAAATAAGCCGATTAAGACCATAAGGAGGTAATTTATGAACAGATACGAATTGTTAACTATTTTTTCTGCAACTTTAACAGATGAAGAAAAAGACGCTGTTGTTAAAAAGTACACAGACTTAATAGAAACAAACAAGGGTAAACTTGTTGGTATCAACAAATGGGGCGTTAAAAAATTAGCATACCCAATCAACTACAAAAAAGATGGTTACTATGTTCTTTTTGAATTTGATGCAGAACCAACATTACCACAAAAAATCAGTGAACTTATGAACATTGATGAAGCTGTTATGCGTAGCTTGTGTTTAAAAAAAGAAGCATAACAAATAAAATTTAAGGATAAAAGTTATGAATAAAGTAATTTTAATTGGTAATTTAACTAAGGACCCAGAAATTTCAACAACAACAAATGGCGTTTCAGTTTGCCGTTTTTCACTAGCAGTAACTCGTCGTTACACAAATTCTAGTGGCGAACGTGAAGCAGATTTTATTAACATTGTTGTTTGGCGTGCATTAGCAGAAAATTGCCATAAGTTTTTAAGAAAAGGTAGTAAGGCCGCAGTTGTTGGAACACTTCAAAGCCGTGCTTATGATGCAACAGATGGAACAAAACGTTATGTAACAGAAGTTGTTGCAGATGAAGTTGAATTCATTAGCACCAGAAACACTGATGGCGTTGAAACCAAAAAAGATGATGAAGAAGTTACAAAATTAGAACCAATTGATGATAACGATCTTCCATTCTAATAATTTAAAAGGAGTTTTATAATGAGCGAAGAAAAATTAGAAAATGTTATGGCAGAAGACAAAGCCGTTGCACCAAAACGCTTCAAGAAAACTTCTAGAAAAAAAGTTTGCAATTTTTGTGTTGAAAAAACCGAATACATTGATTATAAAGACGTTAATAAACTTCGTAGATACATTACAGAAAAAGGCAAAATCATTCCTAGAAGACAAACTGGCACATGTGCAAAACATCAACGTGAATTAACAACAGCAATAAAACGTGCTCGTTTTATGGCATTAATTCCTTACGTTGGAGACTAATTAATAAAAAAACAAAAACAACCAAATTTGGTTGTTTTTTTGTTGTTGGTTTTAAGTTATTAAATAAATTTAAAAAATAGAATTTTTGGTTGTTATAAAAGGCAATTTTATATTTTCAAACTTAAATTAATTTGCAAACAAAAATGAATTTAATCTAATTTTGGTTTAAAACAAAAATCAATTAACAACTAAAATTAAAACAAAAAAAAGAAAAGGAACAAAGCCTTTTCTTTTTTATTAAACGTTTAGTAAACGTAAAATGTGTTTGCTTACAATCATTAGAATTAAGTCAACAATCCAAATGATGTTCCAGCCAAGTAATAATCTAAGTAGTCCTGCAACAATTTTTCCTTCACCGAATCTGGTTACAGCACCCAAAATCCAAGAAGTTACAGGTATGATTGCCAAAATTAAACTAACAATGTAACCTAAACCAAAATAATCTGATCTTTTTGCCATAAAATCCTCTCCTTTTTTCTTATTAATAATATATCAACCTAAAATAAATTTTAAGTTAAATAAATTTGGCGAATTTTAAATTTTCTTGAAAATTTTTATTTAATTTTGCTAAATTATTATATTTTAAATTTTAAAGTTTTGATATAATTTTAATATGAAACAAATTTTAAAAAATTTACAAGTTAAAACCATTTTTTCAAACTTTTCAAATGTGCATGTTGTATTATGTGGGCAAAGTGCTGTAATTTTTGATGCTGGTTGCCAAGTGGAGTTTGTTAAAACCGCAGTTGGCAATGCAAAAGTTGAAGCAATTTTTTTAACGCACTTGCACTATGACCATGTTTTTTATTTAATGGATTATGTTAACACATTTGGCTGCAAGGTTTTTTTGTTTAATAAAAGGTTTGTTACAAACAAAAATTACACACTTGAAAATTTTATTCCATTAAATTTGCTTCTTCCAAAAAATTGCTATGAAAGTTTAGAAAACACAAAACTTGTTAACCTTAACAACTTTTCCGTTGAGTGTTTTCACACACCAGGGCACAGTGCCGATAGCATGTGTTTTAAAATTGAAAATTGCTTTTTTGCTGGCGACACCATTTTTTTAAATTCAATTGGCAGAACCGATTTGTTTTTGGGTAACAGTTTGGAAATGAAAAACAGTTTAAACAAAATTAAAAACATAAAATTTGAGCAGTGTTTTAGTGGTCATGGCAAAAATTCAACATGGGAAGAGCAACAAAAAAACATATCTTATTTTTTGCAAATTCTATAAAAATATTAGATATTTAACATACATAATTTTTAGGAACATATATTTTATTATTAAAAATAAAATCAAAGCAAATTTATTAAACTTTCACTTGTTAGGTTTAAATGATTTATTTGGTTAAAATTGTTTTGTTTAACTTTGTGTTATGATACAATTTTTATGTTAAAAGCGAAAATTATTTATGGCAAAAAAATACGATTACGAAAAATTGGAAGCAGAAGGCAAAACCGATGCTCACATTGATGGTGAAGTAATAAAAAATTTGGAAACCGATATGGAAATTGATGCAAAATATAAGTTCCGCATCAAAAACCCAATTGGTAAATTTTTTGCTTCAATTTTTTGGGGGTTGGTTGCCTTGCTTGTGCCATTTATTCTTCTTGTTTGGCACGGAACCAGAATTAAAGGGAAAAGAAACTTACGCAATTTAAAAAACACTGGTGCAGTTGTTGTTCCAAATCATGTGCTTTATTTAGATTGTATGATTGCAGCACAATGTGTGTATCCAAAAAAACTTTATTTTCATGTTTTAGAACAAAGCATGAAAGTTAAAGGCTTAAATGTTTTAATGAAGGCTCTTGGGGCAATGCCAATTCCCACAAAGGTTAGTGCTAAAAAAAGTTTCATTGCGGAAACCAACCAAATTTTAAAGGAAAAAAAGTTTGTTTGTGTTTATCCTGAGGCGGCACTTTGGCCATATTACGAAAAAATTAGACCATTTAAAAGCGGAGCATTTCATTTTGCTGTTAAAAACAATGTTCCCATTGTGCCAATCTGCATAAATTTTAGGCGAAGAAGGGGACTTTATAAAAAACTAAAAATTCGTGCAAAACTTGTAACTGTTCACATTGGTAAACCAATTTATGCAAATAATGAATTGGAGTTTAATGATGCGGTAACCGATCTTATGAAACGTGCAAATCACAACATGCAACGCATGAACCATTGGTTTAAGGTAATTGACAAAGGCTCTGCCGATGAAAAGGAACACTTTGCAATGCGACCATTGTTTCCACGAAACAGCGAAAGCAAAAAAATAAAAAAAGAGAACAAGGAAAACAAAAAACAAATAAAATTAAATAAAAAACAAGAAAAGTTAGCAAAAAAACAAAACAAAGAAAAACCTGAAATACATACAACCGAACAAGAAAATAATAAGCAGAATTAGTCTGCTTGTTTTTTTAAACATTATTATTGCTTTTGCATAAAATTTAATATGAGTAATATTGATGTTTTTAATTATGACATAAGCGAAAAGGGAATTTTTAAAATAATAAAAAAATTTTTTGGTGAACACCTTGCTGTTTGCGATGTTTCAAGTGTAAGTTGCGCAGTTTGGGAAACGCTGGAAGAAGACATAAAGTTTATTGCCAGTTTGGATCCATCACAAAACAATGTGGAAATTGTTAAAAACCTAAAAAGCAAAAGTTTGGTTGCAACCATGTGTTTTAGAATTGCAAATTATTTGTATTATTCAAATGTTCTTTCAAACAAGGAAAAACTAACACGCGAGTTTATGGAAATTGTTGCAAGCCAAACTTCCATAGACATTCATCCAGCAGCAAAAATTGGAAAACAATTTTTTATTGACCACGGTGCAAACATTGTTATTGGTTCAACTTGCATAATTGGCGAGCGTTGCAATTTGTTTAATGATGTGGTGCTTGGCAGTAAAAATGTTAAAACAGCAAAACCAGAAAAACGGCATCCAACCATAAAAGATGATGTAACAATTTGTGCGGGTGCTAGGGTGCTAGGAAACATAACTGTGGGCAACAACTGCTTCATTTGTCCGCACGCAGTTGTTTTGGATGATGTGCCAGATAACACACAAGTTAGTGTTGTTAACCAGTTGCAACTTACAAAACGTATTAACAGCCTGCCAAGCCAAAAATTAATTATTTATGGTGTTGTTCCCAAATTTAAAAACACACTAAAAATTTTGGGCGAAGGGTTTTATAATCCAACAGTTTTAATAAAACTTAAAAACGATAAAAGTTTAAATTATCAAATAATTTATTGGGATAAAAACAAAATTTTAATAAAAATAAAAAACACAACACCATTTAGTTTAAGCCAAACACAAAATGCAAAAATTGTTGTGCTAAGCAATGCCGACAAAGTTATAATAACGCAAAGTTATGGTCTAACCAAAACATTAACAACCCTAACAACATAAAAAAACAGCGTTTACATATTAATTTTAAAATTTAATTTTTTGTGTTTTAAATTAAAATTAATTTTTATGTTTAGAATTTAAAAAAAATATGGCAAAACCACAAATTTTCGGTATTGACAACACACATGGCGTGGTGTATAATTAAGTTGCATTTTAAGAAATTAAAATGTTTTTCCATTTTTCATTCTACCTATGTATATTTAGGTAACAAAAAGCACGCATCTCCACAGCGTGCTTTTTGTTTTTTTGATTGATTTTTTATTTTTTTTAACTTTTTAATTAATTATTTTTTTTGTTTAAACTTGCCATTAATTTTTTAAAAAATAAAAAATTGTTTAATTTTATTTTATATTTTTAATTTACATGCTAAAATTAATTGTTATGCAATTTAAGTTGTTACAATTTTACAAAGTTTTATCAAACTTTTCAACCAGTTTAATAAGTGCCTTTGTGCCACTTTTAATATATCAAGAAACAGGCAAAATTTATTTGTCGGTTTTATGTTTGTTAATTCAAACAACAAGTAACATTGCGTTTTGTTATATATTTAAAAAATGGTTATATGAAAAGCCACAACTTTGCTTAATGCTACGAACAATTCCAATAATTTTAATGCAGGTAATACTTGTGTTTTTAGCAAAAGCGCCAGTGCTTTCAGTTGTTGGGTGCGGAGTTTTTACGGGCTTGAATTATACTTTAAAGTACATTCCGTCAGACATAATTTTTACGTACACAACTCCACCAAATGCAAACTCTAAATGGCTAGGCATTTCCAGATTAAGTGAAGAAGTGGGCTATGTTTTGGCAGGCGTTTTGGGTGGCTTGTTTTTAGATTATATTGATTACACCATAGTAATTATTATAAGTTTGGGGTTATATGTAATAAGTTCGTTGCCACTTGTAATTTTTTACATTAAAAACAGAAAAGTTAAAAACTTTAACACCGAACAAGTTTCAAATGCTTTTGTTCATTACGAACACAAAGTTAAAGATGGCAGGGGCAAAAAACTATCCAAAAAAATTTTGGGAATATACTTTGTTGAATATGCTTTAAATTCGGGCATAGACTCAATTTATGCATTGTTCGGCTTTATGGTTTACTTAAATTCAGGGTCGTTTTTGTTGTCGGGATTGTTAGGTGGAATTTTTGATTCCTTATATGGAATTTCATCTATGGTAATTGCAAAACTTGATGATAAGTTCGATTTAACCTTTTGGGCAACAGGTGCAGTTATTTTAATGGGAATTTGCGGTGTTGTTATGTCGTTTACGGCAGGAAGCATTTTAAGTTACATTTGCTACGAGTTGTTTGCTGTTTTGTGGCCATTCCCAGTTATTTTTGTGCATCAGCGGTTAATTATGAAAACGCGAATTTTGGGCATTAACAACGATTCTGCATTTTATAAGTATATTGGCGCATTAACAGGAAACTCTGTGGCATATACTTTTGGCTTCATTTCCATTCCAGCGGTTGCCATTGCGGCACTTGTTATGGCTGTGGGTGGCGGAACTATGGTGCCAATAACCGAAGAAAAAACAAGGCAAGCACTTGTTGATTATCTAGAAAACAACGAAATTGCTGAATAAATTAAAAATTAATTGTTAAAAAAATTGTTTCATGTTAAAGTTAAATGAAGCAATTTTTTTAAAAAAAATTTTTAAGGGACAAAAGATGCAATTAAAACTATTAAATTTTCACAAAATGCTTGCCAACTTTTCAACAAGTTTGGTTGGTGGATTTATTCCGTTAATAATTTACAGGCAAACACAAAGTTTGTTTTTGTCGGTTGGCTATTTGTTTTGCATGTATTTAGTTAACATAATAATAAATTTAATTTTTAAAAATAAATTTCAAAAACATCCACAACTTTTTTTGTTAATTAGGGCAATTCCAATTTTGGCATATTCACTTTCGGTGCTTTTAATTGATGTAAACTTTGTTTGGGGCATAATTTTGGTAACAATTTTCTATGCTGCAAATTTAAGTTTTAAAGGAAATTCCACCGAAGTTATTTTAAACTATTCTGTTTCGCAAAACACAAACTCAAAAAGTTTTGGAATGACACGTGTTTTTGAACAACTTGGTTCAATTATTGCGGTGGTTGCTGGCGGTTTGTTTTTGGACTATTTGGAAACCTATGTTTTAATTATTGTTGCCATGAGTATTTACATAATTAGCACAATTCCACTTTTAATTTTTTACATTCGTTCCAGAAAAAACAAGGGCTTTAACAAGGAACTTGTTTCAAATGCATTCATGCAATTTTCGCAAATTGAAGACCGCTCAAAACAAGGAAAACAAGTTGCCAAAAAGATTTTGTTCCAATATGGAGTTATGTACTTTTTGGTTGCGTTTTTAGACGTTTTCTGTTCGCTTTATAACATTTTTATTTATGTTAAACTTGGTCAGTTTGCTGCCGCTGGATATTTTAATGCTGTTTACAATGCAACTTTTGCTGTTAGCAGCTATCTTGTGGGCTATGTTAGTGCCAAAATTGACACAACCATTTTAAGTTCAATTTGTTTTATTATAAACGGCATATGTTCAGCAATTGTTCCGTTCTTTAACAACCTAATTGTTGTTTATGTTTTGTTTGGAATAATTGGTTTTTGCTATCCATTTTATTCGTTATTCCTTATCGAACGCATGCTTGCAAAAACGCGAATTCTGGGTGTTAGCAACAGAGCAATTTTCATTAGGGAAAATGCTTCTGCCATGGGTAAGGCATTCGTGTTAATTTTTGGACTTTTTGGCACACTTATTCCTGCATTTATTGTTATGGGCTCGGGGCTTGTTGCTGCTGGTGGGCTACTAAACGCAAGTGAAGAGCATTCCAGAAAAACACTTGTGCATTATTTGGAAGACGACCTAGAAGAAGATGTTATTGATGTTAAAAAACGTAAAAAACCAAAAAAGGGAAAAGCCAAAAAGCAAAAAAGTTAAATTAATAAAAAAACACCAATAATTTGTGGTGTTTTTTTGTTAAACAATTAACATATAAATTAAATGTGTAAGATTTTGTATTTTTAATTTTTTTTAAAGTTTTTTGAGTGTTAATTTAATTGCAACCAAAATGTTTTGTGTGTTAAAATGATAACTATAAAACACATAAAAAAGGAAAAAATTAAAATGAATAAATTTGAAGTTTCGTCAGATTCAACTTGCGATTTATATGCAAATGAAATTAAGGAATTAAATGTGTATTTTGTTCCATTAACTTACACAATGGAAAAAAATGGAAAATTGGAAGAATGTTTAGATAATTTTCAAAACTACGACCAATATGTTAACTACTACAACGATTTAAGAGCTGGTGGAATTTCAAAAACCAGCATGTTAAACTTGGCTTCACACATTGAACACTTCACAAAAATGGCACAAGCAGGCATTAAAGAAGCAATTCACTTCACAATTAGTTATGCATTAAGCCCAACTGTTGATGTTGCAAGGCAAGCAGTTAAAACAGTGCAGGAAACATACCCTGATTTTAATTGTTTGTGTGTTGAAAGTCACACAACAACAATTGGCCAAGGAATGCTTGTTAAAATTGCTGTGGATATGCGTGATAAAGGCAAAACTTTGCAGGAAACATATGACTATGTTGAAAATGTTAAAGGCAAAATTCAACACTTCATTATTGCCGACAGTTTAATGTATCTTCGCCGTGGTGGCAGGGTTGGAAGTGCAAAAGCCATTGTTGGAACAATGCTAAACATAAAACCAATTTTGGTGTTCACAAAAGAAGGAAAACTTGAAAAATATAAACAAGCAAGTGGCATGAAAACAGCCATTAAAACAATTGTTGACGAGTTTCCAAAATATACCTTAAACAAAGATTATTCAAAAATTTGCATTGTTCACACCGACAATTTGCCAATGGCACAACTTTTGGAAAAATCTTTAAAAGAAAAATACAATGTTGAAGTAGAAATTAGAATTATGGGACCAGTTATTGGTTCTCACGTTGGGCCAAATTCTTTGGCATATGGATTTGTTTCAAACGAAGAACGCCCAATTTAAGGAGTTAAAATGGTAAAATTAATTATTGACTCGCCAGCATATGCTTCTAAAAATTATGTTAGCGAAAACAACATTCAAGTTGTAAGTTTAAGTTACACCCTAAATGGTGTTACAAAACAGGAAGGTTACGAGGAAAGTTGGGCAGAGTTTTTTGAAAACCTAAAAACCACCAAAGATTTTCCAAAAACCAGTTTGCCAAGCCCAGAAGAATTTTTGAAGGCATATGAGCAAGCAGGCGAAAACGATGATATTGTTGTTATAACAATTTCAAAAAGTTTAAGCGGAACATACAATTCAGCATGCGTTGCTCGTGACATGTTTAAAGCACCAGAAAGAGTTTTTGTTATTGACAGTGGTCAATGTGCTCAAAGCGAACTATTGCTTGTTGAAGAAGTTGTTGACCTAATAAAACAAGGAAAGTCTGGAAAAGAAATTTATGATATTGCACAAACAATTGTAACAAAAACATGCATTCAGTTTGTTCCAAGCACAATGGAATATTTAAGGCGTGGTGGCAGAATTGGTTTGCTTAGTGCAACAATTGCAAGTGTGCTTAGCATAAAACCAATTTTGGCATTTAAAAACGGAGTGCTAACTTGTGCAAAAAAATGTTTGGGAATGGGCAAAGCATTAAGCGAAATGGTTAAGGCTATTCCACAAAAATTTAAAAAGATTTATGTTTGCTACATACATGAATCTGAAATTTTAAACACATTAATTCAAAAAGTTAACGAAGCGTTAAAACTTAACATTGTTGAAGCTAAAAAAATTGGTCCAGTAATTGGCAGCCACATTGGCATTGGTGCTGTTGGGCTTGCAACACTTGAACAATATTAAAATTTAAAGTAGAAAAATAACATCAAAAAAAAACGGCAAAATTGCCGTTTTTTTTTGATGTTGCAATTAAAATTTTAAGTGGTTGTTTTTAACTTAAAACAAAAATAAAACTCTAACAATTTAAAAACTATCCATAAAACCATAAAACAAAAATTGCAATGTAAAAAAATATTAACAAAAAATTATTACAAAACATAAAAAATAATTAGTTTAATTTTTTTAGGGAGAGCAAAATGAGCATAAATTTTTTTGGTAAAAATTCACAAGCCCAAAATTATGATTACAATTTTAACTTAGATTTAACTGGTTTTAGTGCAAACGATGTTTTGCCAGATGATAGTTTTGAGGCG
Organism: uncultured Clostridia bacterium; assembly: GCA_944380265.1. GTDB lineage: Bacteria > Bacillota > Clostridia > Christensenellales > UBA1242 > UBA6345. The sequence goes on from CALWGY010000005.1 coordinate 86,150, forward strand.
TTTTTAGATGAACTTAGTGGCGAAAGTGTGCTTATGCAAGATGTTGGAACGTTTTCCACAAACACTTTAAGTGTGCCTGATAGGCTTATTCCGTTTTATAACAAACCACTAATTAAAAGTCCAATTTCACAAAATCCAATTTCACAAATTCCAATTTCAAAAAAACAAGATGTTAAAAATCCACAAACTCCAAGGGGATTTTCAGCCCAACCAAACAACACTTTTGAACTTAGAAAGTTAAGTGTTTTAACTGCCAGATTCACACTTTTTCATTTAAGGGAACTAAACGAAAGTTTGTTAAAACTTAAAAACAGTGCACCAACCGGAAACGTTAAAAACACCATTTCAAACCTAAACACCCAAGTTTTTGTTATGACTGGTGTTATGCAAAACATAATAAGGCAACTTTCAAACAACCAAAATGCAAGCGTGCAACTTCAAAATCAACCAAACCAAAACCGAAACTTTTGCGTTCAACTGGCGCATTCCAACGAACACGCAGATGCTGCCATTAAGGGCATGATAAAACTAAAACGAATGGTTAATATTCCAAACATTTCGCGCCAACTTACAATTTTAATTTTAACCATGCAAAACATAATTTCAACACTTTCAGGTTTTAGCAAATTCTGTTAAACAAAAAAAACTTACAAAAGCCTTTTTTTGTAAGTTTTTTTGTTTTTTGGTGCTTAATAAAAAAAACAAAATTGTGCTTTTGTAACAAAAATTTTTAAAAAATTTACACAAAAAAGCGAGATTTTTAAAAAACTTAAATCAAAAATTTTTAAAAAAATTAAAAAAATGTAAATATTTTCCACTAATAACTTGTTATTAATTATTTAAACTAATTGTAGAATATTGTTTAATATTGCCTAATTTTAGTTTACACAAATTTAAAAATTAGTTATAATTCAAGTGTAAATATAAACAAAAATCCAAATAAAAATTTATAGGAGATTGTGAAAATGGACAGAATTAAAAAATTGAATGGGAGTATGATTGCAGCAATTGTGCTAAGCGTTTTGCTAATCATGAGCATAACAATGACAGCAACACTTGCATGGTTTTCTAGCAGGGATAGTGGTTCTAGAACACTTGTTATGGGTGAAGCAGTTGTTGTAACAATTAGTGATGCAAATGACAATCAATCATATCGTCAAGGTGATGGTCAACTTGCAATGGCGTTGCCAGTTAACGAAGAAACAAATGGTTTGCTACCAGGCATGAAAGTTCAACCAAACATTAAAGTGCAACTTCAAGGAAGTAACACAAACGCACTTTTACGTGCAAGATTCATAACAACTGTTGAATATCCAGATCAATATGTTGATGCTGCATATTCAGATAAAGTAAAATATCCTGATAAAAGTGGTTATACTGCTAACTCAGCAGGGGAAGTTTTAGACCCAGCGGTATTCCCAGATGATCATATTTATGCTGGTGTTATTAATTATGACTATTACGATTATCAAGGCAGGTTAATTGAATACTACCTAAAAGGTGATGCAGCAGATCATGGTGAAGTATCTAACGATGGTAAATACGCATTAGACAAAAATGGTGCAAGAATCCAAAAAGGAGTTTATGACCCTGCTGGAACAAACCACTCTGTATCAATTCAACTAACTCGTGTAAAAGTAAGAGATGAAATTCATGCAGCAGCACATGGCGGTCCTGATAATAATAAATTGACAATTGCAGGTGTTCCAAACACAGTTATAACACCTGAAAATGCGGCAGTTATGGAAATTCGCCAACGTGGTTATGATTTAACAGAAGCAATAAATGCAGTTTTAAATGGTGAATTGGGTAAAAGAATTGACCCAACAACAGGTGCTATTGTTGATGGAGTACAAAAATATGAACGTCGTGTTGCTGATGGTTGGGCTTATCGTCAATCAGATAAAGCATGGTATTATTTAGGAAGTGCAACAAATGGATTTACACTTCAAAATCAAACTGGCACAAACGAAGAAGTTACAACAACTGTTGCAGCAAAAGATATTACTGCATATACATTAGAAACGCCTGCTGCTGGAACTTCAGTTTATGTTCCAACATATGCCGCATTAACAAAAGCTGGAGAAAATGATGAAGGAACTGCTCATGATGACACAAAATATGATAAATCACGAAATTATTTAGGTACACCTGATGGAACAACTGGAAAAGTTACAGCAGAAAATAATGAAACCGCAGTTTTAAGTCAAGCAAGCATTGCATCAATTGACCTTTCTGCAAATGGTGGAACTGAAGATGCAAATGAAAAGGCAAATGTTTCCATAGACTTTTTAGTTAAAGAATTTTCACTACCAACATTCATTGATAATAATTATGCAAAAGCAAGAATTACATTCACATTTACTGTTGAAGCTGTTCAAGATTATTTAATTGATCCAACACAAGAAGCGCTAGGTAACGCAGAAAGAATTCCTAACAATTTAGCAAATGCAATTTTAGTGTTTAATAATGCATTCCCAGCATCAAGAGCTGCGGGAGATTCAGCATTAGAGGCAACAGGAACATATTATAATACAAATCCTGGCCAATTAACTCATGCTACAAATTTATCTAGTTTCCCAAATAAAGGATACGCTTCAACTAAAGATCCTGAAAGTGGAAAAGATATTTTGAATTATGACGACGGAACCGCTGATTATAAGATAGGATATGCAAGTTCTTTGGGCGTTCAACCAAACGGAAAAGCAACTATTACAATTGGTGGTGGCGGAGAAGCTGGTGGCTAAAATCTAGTTTAAGCCAAAAGTATTAAAACAATTTTACAAAAGATAAAAGAGTGCAGTTATGCACTCTTTTTTTTGCTTTTTAAACAAAATTTATGTTTTTAATGTTATGTTGTGTTTAAAATAAAAGTTAATAAAACATTTTTTAGCATAACCGCCAAATCTTTCACTAATTTGAGTGTGTTAACAAAAATGTTATTTAAAATTTCAATAAAAAAAGCGTAATGGCATCAATTAAAAAAATTCAAATAATAAAAAGCACAATTATGTTTAACTAATAAAAGTTGCAATTAAAGCAATATGCGTTTGTTTTGATTGCTAAAATTTTCCATTATGGGTAAACTAATAGTAACAAATAATTTTTTTTGAGGTGCTAATATGAGAAGAAAAATTACAATGGTGCAATATGGTTGCGGTAAAATGAGTGTTTACACAATGCGCTATGCCTTAGAAAAAGGAATTAAAATTGTTGGAGCATTCGATGTTGATGAAAGCAAAATTGGCAAAGATATTAATTCTTTGTTGGGCGGAAAACTTCAAGGAGTTAAAATTTTAGATGCAAAAAACTTTTCCGATTTTTTAAACTCTCATCAAGTTGACATTGTTGTTGTTACAACCATGAGTTTGTTAAGTGACATTAAAGATGTTTTGTTAACATGCGCAAAACATGGCGTTAATGCAATAACAACTTGTGAAGAAGCAATTTTCCCACAAAACTCAAATCCAAAATTAACAGCTCAAATTGATAGAATTGCAAAACAAAACAAATGCACAATTTGCGGAAGCGGTTATCAAGATGTTTTTTGGGGTAATTTAATAACAACACTTGCAGGTGCAACACACAAAATAACCAAAATTCAAGGCAGAAGTTCCTATAACGTTGAAGATTATGGCATTGCTTTGGCACGTGTTCATGGCGCAGGGTTAGACACCAAAACCTTTGAAAAGGAGGTTGCTGCGGCAGATAATGTTTCGGCACAAACTCGTGAAGCATTAATTCAAAAAGGTGAGTTTGCACCAAGTTTTATGTGGAACGTTAATGGTTGGCTTGCAAGCCAGTTAGGTTTAACAATTGTAAGTCAAACACAAAAATGTGTTCCACAAATTGCTCATGCAAAATTAAAAAGCACAACACTTAACATGGACATTCCAAAAGGTTACTGCACGGGCATGAGTGCAATTGTAACCACAAAAACAAAGGAAGGAATTGAAATTGTTACCGAGTGTGTTGGCAAGGTTTATTCAAAAACAGAGTTCGACCAAAACGATTGGACCATTTTTGGCGAGCCAACCACACAAGTTACAATCAACCGCCCACAAACAGTTGAGTTAACTTGTGCAACAGTTATAAATCGTATTCCAGATGTTCTAAATGCTCCAAGCGGATATTACACAACCGAAAAAATGCCAACAAACGCATATCGCACAAAAAACTTAGAGACCTATGTTAATGAATAGTTAAACAAATTAATTGATTTGTTTTAAGTTAAAAATTTTATAAATTAAAAAAGCAATTAGCAAAAAAATAAGTGCTAAAAATAAAATTAGTTAACAAAAAAAGTGGCAAAGCCACTTTTTTTGTTTTTATATTAATTAAATAATTCAAGTTATGTTGATGTTTATTAAATTAATTGTTATTTTGTTTCGTTGTTATCATTTGCAGGAATATTATCTTTAACGTTTTTTCGTTTTCTTTTTGGTTTTTCAGTTTTGGTGTTTTCGCTGGTTGTTTTGGAACTTGGATTAACAACCGAAGCATTAGAATTAATAAAGCCACTTTGCAAATTGTTTTTTTGTTCTGTTAAATTTTGTTTTGTTTCATCAGTTTTTGTTTCGTTAACAAAAACTTCATTTGTGTTTTCAGTTTTTGTTGCGTCGCCATTCTTTTTTGGTTTTAGGGTGTAAGTTTTTTTATCTAATGGTTCAAAACCAACGCCAAGAGCTTCCGAAACATTAACGGAATACATAAATGCTTTTGGGTCAACACTTTTAATGGTGCGTTTTAATGCGGTTATTTGTGAACGTGTTACAACACACAAAAGCATTTGGTGGTTTTGGTGTTTATACATTCCAGTAACATTAAGTTCGGTAACGCCACGTTGAACATTTTTAAAAATTGCTTCGCTTAGTTCGCTTCCTTTGTCGGTAATAATGTAAAAAGCGCGAGCAGCTTTAACACCATTAATAACAATGTCACAAGCATTTCCCATAATAAAGCAAGTAACCAAAGCATACATGCCGTAGTTTATGCCATATGCAAAGCAACTGCAAACAATAATAACAAAATCAATGGCAATAATAATTTGACCAGTTGTTATTTTAACATTGCTGTTTTTTAACATGCAAGCAATTGTGTCGCCACCGCCGGTTGAACCGCCACTTCTAATAACAAGGCCCGAGCCCAATCCCATAAGCAATCCTCCATATAGGGCACAAAGCAACAAGTCGTTGCCAACATCAATTTTAATTAGTTCGGTAACAACCATGCAAAGTGAATAGCCCAAAACACCGGTTATGGAAAGCAAAATAAATTCTTTGCCCATAGACTTAAATGCAATTGCAAACAAAATTGCATTCACAACCAAATATATAATTGATGGATTAATGTTAACGCCATAGCGGGCTGCAAAGTTTGAAATTAACGATGCAATTCCGGAAAATCCGGTGGGAGAGATGTTGTTTGGCGAAAGGAAAACACTAAATGCCAAACCCATTAAAAATGTGCCAAGCAAAATTGTTAACACATTAACAAAATAACGTAAAACAAGTTTTTTCTTTTGCGTCATATAATAAAAAATCCTTTTGCACCTTTGTGCTGATATATTTTTAAATTAGTAATTAATTTTGTTTAAAATAAATTTGTTCACTATGGTATTTTATCGTTTTTCTTTTTCATAAACATTTTTAGTTTTAATATTTTGCTATTTTAGTTTAACGGTTAACAAAACAAATTGCAATGTTAATTTTGCACAATTAAAATTAATTAATAAATTTGCAAAACAATGTGAACACAAAAATTAATTTTAAAAAAATTTGCCGTTCAAAATGGGTCACAAAAAATGTGACCCAATTTTATTTTAAATTTTGTTTTAAATGTCCAAATAATCTTGTCCAATAAACAAATCGCTGTGTTTTGTTTTAATAAGTCTATATTCTGCAAGTTGCAAATCATGCACAAACTTATCAAAAAGTGGAGCAGTTTCTTTTGGGCTGTCAAGCCTTAGTTCTAAAATGTTAAGTTTAACTTTGTTGCGTTTTGAATTCATATAAACGCTTTGTTCAAAACTTAAAATAACTTTTAAGCCATTGCTGTGAATAACTCTGTAACGTTCACGTTTTTTCTTAACAGTTAGTTTTAATTTAACTTGTCTAACTTTTTCCAAAGGTTCAACACTAATGCCGTTTGGAATTAATTCCAAAATTGTGGAAGCAATGTATTCAAAGTGTTTGTCAATTGTGTCTTTTTTGCCAACCTTTTTAATAAAAGTGTCGGGGATGTTGGAAATAAATTGGATACGCTTTTGATCGCTGTCGTATCTAACAACCAAGTCTGCATAAGGACGGCTTTTATAAACATTAATGCTAATGTTAATGCCCACTTTTCTAAAAAACAAATCGTTGGTGTCGTAATATTTTTTTTCCACAACATCTTTAAGTGGAGAACTAACACCAAAGTTTTTTAGAACATTGCTTGTGTGCAAAATGTTTTTTTGAATGTCCTTATAGTTTTCTATTAAGAATTTGTCTCCGACGTAATTTTCACGTCTGCCCATTTCGTTTATTGCTGCCATACACTATATTTTACATTATAAATAATATTTTTGCAATAAAACAATAATACATAGTTTTCAAGTTTTGTGTGTTTTTAACTTAAAAATAATATAAACTATGTGATGTTGATTTGCTCACGATGTTCGCAAACCAATTTGCTAAACGCAAATCCACTTAAAAGTGGCATCACAGTTTGAATAAACATCAGTTTTGCTTGCAAATGCCTAACGGCGCTTGCAGACAAAACTTCCGATAATATTATATTAAGTTAAAAAATGGTAAAAAAACAATTAATTTAATGTTTTAATAATAATTATAAAACAACAAAACATAAACATTATTAATTTTATTTTTTTTAAATGTTTTTAGTTATTAAAAAAATAACCAAACTAATTTTGTGGTGTTTAGTTATTGTTGACTAATTAACCAATCCATATTAAAATAAAAAAAGGGAAAAATATGACAAAAATTAAGAAGTTTTTTAGTTTAATAGCTGTTATGTTTTGCTTTGTTTTGCTTGGTGGCTGTGCTTCAATTGATTATTCACGCTTCATTTATCCATCGGGCGAAATTAATGACAGAATTGTTTTTGAAATTGATGAAAAGGCTTTTGACTATTGCACAGTTCCAAAACAAGTTTTGTATGCTTCAATTATTGATGACCTAGAAAACTATTACATTCAGCCAATTGAAGATTTTTGTGCCGAATTTGTTTCATCTGGCGACCACACACTAGAAGAAATTGAACTTGTTAAAAATGGAATTCACACAAACATAACACATGTTAACAACCGCATTGTTTGTGATGTAACTTTTAAGAACGTTGCAGTTTTTAATTTGTATTATGGAACAGGCGAAAGTGATGGTGATGGTCAAGAAAACGAAAATGATGAAAGTGGAATTGAATTTAGGGAAGGAACATTTGTTAACAAATATGTTCAGGCAAGTCAAAATGCTTTTGCTGTTTTGCAAACCGATTATTTAAAGGCTTTCATTAACAAATATGCTGCACTTTTTAGCAACCACTATGCACTAAAAGATGTTAAACTAACACAAGTTTATGCAAGCCCAAACACTGAAATTTATTCTAATGCCAATGCAACCGAAACAACCCAGGGCATTAAAATGCATCAATGGGATATTAGTGCCGACAATTTAGATTTTGAAATTGAATTTTACACAGTTTCGCCAAACACATCTAGTTGGTATATTTTAGCATTATTTATAAGTTTGATTGTAACATTTGTTGTTTGGGGATTTATTAACCGCAAAAAAATGCAAAGTTAAATTTAATTTAGTTTGAACACACTGCTTTTAATGTGATAAACTTAATTAACAACATGGCTTTAATTATGTTTAAAAGTTGTTAAAACCAATAACTTTAAATTACAATTTTCAAAACAAAGGAACAAAATTTTGGAAGATAGATATTTTTTTGATAAACGCGTAATGAAAAAATTGTTAATAAAATATGGAATCATGTTTTTGTGCTTGTTTCCAGTTTTAATTGTGGTTAACTATTTTTTGAACCAAGTGCTAGATTTTTGGGTTACAATAATAATTGATGTTACACTAATTTTGCTAGTTGTGTTTGTTGTTGAACTAATACTAAACAAAATTAAGCAAAAAAAGGAAAATGAAGAACAAATTAAAGATGATCGTATTATAAAAAAAGCAGAAGAAATTAAAAGACGCAAACAAAACATAAATGCGGCAAGTTTAGAAAAAACATCAAACCAAAAACAGAATGTTAAAACTGAAAACCTTAAAAGCACAAAACTTGAAAGTTTGGAAGGTAATAATCAATCGGAAAGTTTAAAAACTGAAACCGAACCAAACAACGCTAAAACTTTTAACACCGAAAGTGATAATGCAAACGCAAACTTTTCCACCAACAATAAAACAAATGTTGGTGGATCAAAACAAAACAAGTTAAAACAAAAAAACAAAAAGAAAAGATAAAAAATTAACAAACAAGGTTTGTTATAAAAGGAAAAACTATGGCAACAAAAGTTAAAGAAAGAATTTTACCACACAGCATTGAAGCTGAACAAAGTGTGCTTGGTTGTGTGTTAATTGACCAAGATGCAAGCATGAATGTGTTAAGCGACCTTAAAGGTGATGATTTTTATGTTGAAGCACACAGGCTTATTTTTGAAGCAATGTATAATGTTTATTCATCAAATTCACCAGTAGACTTTGTAACACTAACCGATGAACTTGAAAAAACTAATATGCTTGAAAGTGTTGGTGGTGCAGAATATATTGCAACTCTAACAAACATTGTTCCATCTTCAAGCAACTTTAAACACTATGTTAGCATTGTTAAACGCAACAGCGTGCTTAGAAAGTTGATTAATGCAAGCAATAACATAATAAACAACTGCTTTGAAGCACAAAGCATGGAAGAAGCATTAACTTTTGCTGAAAAAAGCGTTTTTGACATTTCACAAAACGAAGATAAAAGCAGTTTGTTACCACTTAAAAGTTCCACAGGCGAAGTGCTAGATAAATTTGAAAAAATTCAAAAGGACCGTGACAGTTTAAAGGGGTTGGCAACTGGTATTTATGGGCTTGATAAAATTACAAATGGATTGCAAAAATCTGACTTAATTTTAATTGCTGCCCGCCCAGGTGTGGGAAAAACATCACTTGCCATGAACATTGTTAACTATGCTGCCATAAACAAAAAAGCAAGTGTTGCAGTTTTCAGTTTGGAAATGCCACGCGTTCAACTTGCACAACGTGCGCTTTGCAGCGTTGCATATGTTAGCATGGAAAAGGCATTAAAAGGCGAATTAACCACGCAAGAATGGCGTGCTTTGTGGACAGCAAACGACAAACTTAGCAAAGCAAACATATTTGTTGATGATTCAAGTTTGAACACCCCAGTTGAACTTTTAAGTAAGTGCAGAAGGCTCAAAGCAGAACATGGGCTAGACCTTGTTATGATTGACTATTTGCAACTTATGAACGCTGGTGGCAAAGCAAAAGATAACAGACAACAAGAAATTTCCGAAATTTCTCGTTCCTTAAAAATTATGGCAAGAGAATTAAATGTTCCAGTTATTGTGTTAAGCCAATTAAGCCGTGCCGTTGAAAGCAGAACAGGAAAAGTTCCTGTGCTTAGCGATTTAAGGGAATCTGGTGCAATTGAACAAGATGCCGACATTGTTATGTTCATTCACAAACCAGACATTCCTGCCGATGCACCAGAAGAATTAAAACAAAATCCAATTTGCGAAATTATGATTGCAAAACATCGTAATGGTGCTCTTGGCAACATAAAAGTTAAATGGATTGGAAACATTACAACCTTTGTAAACCTAGAACGTGATGCAAACGAACAAAGCCTTGATGAACTTGCTCCACCACCAATTCCAAACAACAGCGAAACAGGTGTTGATGAAAGTTTGCCAGAAATTGTTCCACTTGACGATAGCGACATAACTGACATATTTTAAAATTTAGTTTTTTGCTTTGTGTTAAAAAAATTAATTAATAAACCCAATTTAAACTTAAAAATTAATAATTAAAAATTAAAAGAATATTTAACATACGCAATAAAAAAAGAACATTACAAAAATTAAAAGTAATGTTCTTTTTTTATTTAAGAAATTGATTAGTCGTGTTTTTTAACAAGTTCTAAGTCATCAACATTCACTGTAACACAATCTCCATAATAATTGCCTTTTTCATCTATGCCAGAAAAATCCACAAGTATGTCATTTTTTATCATGTAATTTTCTGCGACAATGCCTGTTTCGCCTTTATGAATGCCATGTTTAGCATATTTTTCTTTTTCAACGGTTAAACGTACTATATCATATTCTTCAAATTTCATATTTTTGAACTGCTGTTTTTTCAAACTAATTTTATTATTAGATATTAAGCCATCTATCGTTTTAATAATTTGTGGTGGTAAATTTTCTTTTTGTTGTTCTAAAAAAGAATTATCTACATCTAAAACAAGATAATCACCAGTAATTTTTGGATTTAAGAAAAGTATTGTAGATTTATTATTATTGTTTGATTTTAATACTATTCCAATATTATTTGCTTCTATATTATTAAAATTTTCATAATTGTCTTTTAATTTTACGATATCATATTTTTTCATTTACCCAACCTCCAAATGGCGTTGTGTTTCTTATTGTTCCTTCTGGTTCAAGCATCCAGCCAGAATAAAAAGAATGGTTGTTAAGTGTTATTTTTATTGCTACTCTTTGTCCATAATTGTCCAAATTTTTAAGAATATAGTTTCCAGACAAATATCGATTTAATGCTTGCGATTTAAATTGAGATTGCAAATTGTAAATGTCATCTTTTGTGTAACCCATTTTCTCAAATAAACTTTTTTTACCTTTTGAATTTTGGTCATTTGAGAAAATATATTTACTTAATTTTTCAATTGGCATATTTGCCTGTGCTAAATTATTTATCTTATAAAAACTTACTGGTTTCTTTTTGCAGTCGCATTTTTCATGTATGGGTTGTTTGGGCATAATTCTTTCAACAAAAAAGCAACCATCTAAGGCTGTGCACATTAAACAGTGTCCAGATAGTGCAATTAAAAATCGTAAAATTTGCCTTAGAAAATCTGGTTTGTTAGGTATGCCAAAATGTTCCCATTCAATCCAGTTGTTGAAAATAATATTATCATTGCTATCAATTTTAATAACGTTTTCAAATATACTCATATTTTATCATAACTCCCTAAAATAAAAAACTTTAATTATTAAAAAAGGTGTATCATAAAAAATTTTCATTTTCAATTATATGTGTCAAAATGTATATTTAATTTGGCTAAGTAATAAAATATATTATGAAATTTTTAGTTATAAAAAAGCAAACCATAAAAAACATTTTAATCGTTTTATTAACTTTTGTTTTGGCGTTCTCCATTTTAACCATTTCAAAAAACGTTTTTGCAACCACCACCGAAAAAATTAATTACACCATTGTGTTAGATGCAGGTCATGGTGGA
>CALWGY010000006.1 GCA_944380265.1 uncultured Clostridia bacterium
AAAGGAGATTTTTCACTCAACGGCAAAAGCCTTCACTGAACCCCCAGACTATCTGGGGGTTTTCTTGTACAAAAAAAAGTTCACTTAAAGTGGACTTTTTTTAATACAATTCATTTAACAATTGTTTAACAAATTTTTTCATGAATTTAATGCGTTTTTTTGCAATATGTTTTGCATACTTTGTGTTCATATTTTTGCCAAGTTTAAAAAGCTTGTGATAAAAATGATGAATTGTTGATTCTTCATTTCCATGTTTTTCTTGATAATCATCTGCTGTTTTAATTGGTATTTTTTCATCAAAAAATGGAATGTTGTTTGCTGCACCATAGTTAAATGCCCTAATAACACCAACTGCCCCAATTGCATCCAAATTGTCGGCGTCTTGCAAAATTAAAGTTTCAATGTTTTCTTCTTTGTTTGTTTGGTCGTGCCAATTATAAACTTCATGCATTTCAATGCAATGCAAAATTTGGTTTGTTTGCTCTTTTGTTAAATTTGTTTTTGCAAGCATTTTTTCAATTGTTGGAAGCGACTCTTTTGGTGAAACATATCTGCCCAAATGTTGTTGCATAATTCTGTGAACATCGTGCAAATATGCTGCAATTCCAACAATAATTTCATCTCCGCCAACATGTTTTTGCAAAAGCAAAGCATTATGCATTGTACGCTTTAAATGCGATGTGTCGTGTCCACTTTTGTCGAATTCAAACATTTTTTCAACTTCTGGTTTTAAAATTGATATATACTCTTCTAGTTTCATAAAACTCTCCTAATTAATTATATAAACAACTATGATATATTTACAAATAAAAACCATAAAAATGATAAAGTTTTTTCACTTAAAAAGTAATGATAATTTAGTTTGTTTATGCATTTTTAAATTGAAAAATTTTAGTTTAAAAAGTTTAAAAATTTTATTGACATAACCCTTATTCAATGATATTATAATAAAGCATTTACTTGATAATGGTTATGTGCGCCGGCCACCACCATTGCCCACATAACTTAACTAGTAAATGCATTTTTGGGGGTATAGCTCAGTTGGCTAGAGCACCTGCCTTGCAAGCAGGGGGTCGTCGGTTCGAATCCGACTATCTCCACCACTATTATTTCCGATAAGATTTATTCTTACGAAAACAATCAAGCTTAAAAACTTGTTTACATATATTTTTTAATTATAGGAATGTAGCTCAGTCGGTTAGAGCACCACCCTGATAAGGTGGGGGTCGGTGGTTCGAGTCCACTCATTCCTACCACTAAGTTGAGAGTTTAACAACTCTCTTTTTTTGTTCTCTTGATACCCACCTTGTGTTATGAAATAACACCGCAAAACTTTACGTTTTGCATCAGGGTGTTCCTGTTAGGTAGCAAAGCGTACGCATCAATTCGGCAGAATTGATATAAGGTGGGGGTCGGGCTCCAAAGTCCACTCATTCCTACCAAGTAAAATGAGTGGAAAACCACTCTTTTTTTCTTATTCTCACCTAAATATGAGCGAAGCAAATTTAAGGATTTTTTGTTGGTAGTTTAAAGTCAACTCATTTCCATTATTTTGTTATATATAAAAAACTTTTTATTTTTCCACCTATTAAAATTTTAAAAATATGTTTTTTATGTTCTTTAATTAAATAGTTAATATAAAGTTATATTTTCAACAAAAAAAGTGAACAAAATTATTCACTTTTTTATTTTTTATATTTATTATTCATTTTCGGTTTTAACTGTTTCTACTGATTTATTATTCTTTTTTGAATTAACATAGAACACAATAGTTACTACTGCAAATGCAATAAGAACAAGTTCAAAAGCCCCAAACACAGAAGCAAAAATTATTGCTCCACCGCATTTCATATCCATGTTAACTTCACCAAAATTTGCTTTAATAGTGAATGCATTAACATCAAATAATGGCATTCCTTCGCCTTCACCGTTCCAAATTGCATTCCATTCATCTGGATCTTCTTTTAATTGTGTGATTAAAGCATCATATTCTTCTTGTTCCATTGTTACTGGAATTAATATGAATTTATTTTTGTTGCGAATAATCCATGCTTCAACACTTTCGCCATCTTCACCACCAGACAAAACATCTGTTACAAGTTTTTCATCACTTAAAACTTTTATATTCATTTCAAGTTTTGTGCCTGCTGGTTCACCATAAATTTCAGTTTCATTTTCAGCAACAACATGTGAATATGTGTAAGTCATGCCATAACTTACTGGTCGAGCAAGCATGTAAATGTATACTGCCAACCCAACAACTACCAATGACAAACAAACAATCATCACTGGTAACTTTGATAAAAATTTTTTCATAAATCTCTTCCCCCTCCTTTTTTTAATATATCATATTCAACATATTTTAAGCAAATAATATTAGTAATTAATCTTTAATACACTTAAAGTTAACTTGTAATTAAATTTTTATTAAAAGCATTGTAACTTTAATTTTTTTGTGATACTATTTAAAAGATATTAAAAGGCAGGATTACGCCTATGAGAAAATATTTATGTTTAGTTTTAAGGAAATTAAAATTTGAAAACAATATCCTAAATTAAAAAAAAATTTAGGAGGTATTTTTTCATGTCAAAATTAAAAAAAGTAATACTTGCTGCATTACTACTTGCAACAACCGTGGTTTTATCACGTTTTTTATCTATTAAAACACCCATTATTGTTATAAGTTTTTCATACTTACCAATAATGCTTTCAGCAATTTTGTTAGGACCATTTTATTCAACATTAATTGCTGCCCTATCCGATTTGATTGGTGCACTTTTGTTTCCGTTTGGTGCATACTTTTTTGGCTACACTTTAAGTTCTGCATTTGCTGGGCTTATTTATGGATTACTACTTTACAAAGGCAAAAAAGAATTTTCAAACAAAAATTTTATTATAAGGCTAATTGTTAGCACACTTTTAGTTATTGTTGTTTGCAACACTCTTTTAAACACTTTATGGATTTACATAACAACCAAAAAAGCACTTGTTGCCATTTTGCCAACAAGGCTTTTAAAACAATTAATTATGTTGCCAATTCAAGTTGTTAGCGTTTTCTTTGTTGATTTGGGATTAAAGAAAATTTATCCAAACTTTTTTGAACGAGAAAATGATGAAGAAGACGAACAAACTCAAAATGATAAAAATGTTAATGAAAATGAACAAAAATTAGAAAACAATTTGATTAAACAAAACAATTCAACAAAAAACAAAACTAATAAAAATAAAGTTAAAAAAGAATTAACAACAAACAATGAATCTAGTTCAAATTTATTAGAAAAAACCACACAACAAAATGTGGAAAAAATAGAAAACAAAAAAGAAAATGATAAAAGAAAAAGCAAAAACAAACAAAGTGTTAATAAGGAGGATTAGTTTATGATTACCTTATCTAACATAAATTTTAAATATAAAACAACAAAATTTAAATTATCTAACATAAATTATATTTTTGAAAATAACAAAATTTATGCAATCATTGGAAACAATGGAAGCGGAAAAAGCACACTAATGCAAATTATTAGTGGAATTATTAAACCAAACAAAGGCGAAGTTAAAATAAACGATATCACAATTAAAGATGTTAAAAAACAAAACTTGGTTAAAATTGGAATTGTTTTTTCCAACCCCGACAACCAAATTATTTTTAACAATGTTTATGATGATATTGCTTTCACACTTAAAAACTACAACATTAACAAAAATGAGTTTGATGACCGAATAACCTATGCCCTAAAATGCGTTAACATGTTGGAGTTTAAGTTTGCAGAAACATTTAATTTGTCATCGGGGCAAAAACAAAGAATCGCCATTGCCGGAATGTTAAGTTTGAAGCCAGATGTTTTGTTGTTTGATGAATGCACAAGTTTGCTAGACCCATCAAGCAAACAAGATTTGTATGATTTGTTTATTAAACTGAAACAACAAGGAATAACAATAATTTTTACAACAAACATTTTAGATGAAATTATTTACGCCGACCAAGTGTTGATTATGGACCATGGCGAAATTGTTAGCAGTTTAAGTGCAACCGAAACTGTTAAAAATTTGGACATATTTGAAACAATAAAAATGCAAGTTCCAACAAAGTTAAAAATTTTTAACAAATTATTGTTATCAAACAAAATTGACACATTATCGGAAGTTGAATTATTAAAAACAATTAGTGAGATGTGCTAATGATAAGTTTTTTTGTTATGCTGTTTTTTATTATATATTCGGTTGCGTTGTTCTTAATTTCAAACCTATGGGTACTAATTGGTGCAACAATTTTTAACATATTATTAATTATTGTTTTAAAAATTAAGTTTGTAGATGTTATTAAAAACTTGTGTTCAATTTTGGTTTTCACAATAGTTGTGTTTTTGTTTAACATAATTTTTGACAGTGTTATTAACAGCCTAATTGTGTGTGCAAAAATTATTATTGTTTGCAATTTTAGTTTTATAATTAGTAAAACTTTTAATGTTAACGAAATTGCCGAAGGAATTAGCACACTTTTGTATCCGCTAAAATTGTTTAAAGTTGATGTTAACGAAATAACTTTAATGATTGTTATTGCATTAAACTTTATTTCAATAATTAAACGTGAAGCATTAAGTTTGAAAACAACTTTAAAAGCAAGAAACATTAATTTTAACCTAAAAACATTGTTCACAAAAACACATATTATTTTTACAATATTTTTTGCAAACATTTTAAAACGTGTTGATATGCTAGAAACAACACTTAAAGCACGTGGATTTTAAAAACGCAGCAATGCGTTTTTTTGATTAGTTATTGTCAATAAGTTATAATAATATGTCAAAAACTAAACATAACGTTACAATTAACGCACTAAAACAAACAAAAAAGTTGTCATAGTTTAAACTATGACAACTTTTCTAGATTAATAACTTTTGTTGCAACATCTTTAACAAATTGCTTGCTGTGGCTAACAAAAATAACTGTTCCATCAAATTCTTTAATGGCTTCCTGCAAACGATCAATTGCAAAAACATCTAGGTGGTTTGTTGGTTCATCTAATATTAACAAATTGCAAGGCTTTAAAATTAAAGTGCAAATTTTAATTTTGCTTTGTTCCCCACCACTTAATTGTTTTATTTGTTTTCGGCAATGAACTGCATTTAGTCCGCACCTAAACAGTGCTGCTCTAACATCTTTTTCATTTAACTTTGGAAACATGTTTGAAACATAATTTAATGGTGTTCCTTCAAACAAGTGAAAATCGTTTTCCTGTTCATAGTAACCCACAACAATATTTCTTGAAATTGTTGCTGTTCCTGAAATTTTTGGAATTAAACCAATTATGGTTTTTAGTAGTGTACTTTTTCCAATTCCGTTAAAACCTGTTATTGCAACACGATCGCCATTTTCAACTTCAAAACTTATTGGGCTTAGCAGTGGTTTATCATTATAGCCCACAACCAAATTTTCAACTTTTAAAACCAAGTTTCCTGCAAATGGTTTATATGAAAAAGAAAATGTTGGTTTAATTTGTTCGCTTGGCGGATTTAAAATGTCTAAGCGGTTTAACATTTTTTCACGGCTGTGTGCCATGCCAGCAGTTGCTGCACGTGCTTTGTTTCTGGCAATGTAATCTTCCATCTTTTTAATTTCACGTTGTTGCTGTTCATAATTTTTTTCATGCTGAACACGCTTTGCTTCTTTAATTTCCATGCACTTATCATACGATCCAACATATTTGTTAATTTTGTTGTTATCAACGTCACAAATATGTGTTACAACATTGTTTAAAAAATGCGTGTCGTGGCTTACAATAATAAATGCTCTATCGCTTGAATTAATAAACTTGGTCAACCACTCAATGTGGTTAACATCCAAAAAGTTTGTTGGCTCATCAAGCACCATAACATCTGGGCTTTCAAGCAACAACTTTGCAAGCATAACTTTTGCACGTTGCCCACCACTTAATGTTTTAACTTTTGTGTCAAGTCCAAAAGCAGTTATGCCAAGCCCTGCACTAGTTTTTTCTATTTCACTGTTTATGGCATAAAAATTGTTTGCCGTTAAATACTCGAACAAATCACCACTCAAATTTAAAAGTTTTTCAAGTGCTTGTTCGTTTGTGGTTGTGGCAAGTTGGTCATTTATTTTGTTAAGTTTTTCTTCCACATCAAACAAATGTTTAAATGCACCGCACAAATATTCCTTAATTGTTTGTTCACCCTTAATTTCTGCGTGCTGGTCTAAATATTCCACACGATATTTTGGATTTTTATAAAATGTTCCCTTGTCTAATAAAACTTCACCCATAATAATTTTTAAAAGGGTGCTTTTGCCTGCTCCGTTAACACCAGTTAACCCAATTTTTTCGTGTGGATTTAAAACAAATGAAGTGTTTTCAAACAATAATTTATCCCCAAAATTTTGAGAAAAATTATTAATTTCAATAATACTCATGAGTTTTCTCCTACTAATTTTTTTTGTGTACACATGCTTTAAAACAATTTTGAACCGCAAAAATGTGGTTCAAAATTAATATCACCGGAAGTTGTCGTCAAGCAGCCCGCAGGGATATTTGACAGCAACTGATGGTTATTCAAACTGTGATGCCACTTTTAAGTGGATTTGCGTTTAGCAAATTGGTTTGTAAGCATCGTAAGCAAAACAACATCACAAAGTTTACATTATTCAAAATTTTAAATTAAAAATTATTTTATAATTTCTATAAACTGTTGCAACCTTTGTTTAACAACATCGTCTTTTAAAACTTTGCAAATGGAATATAAATCTGGCGAATTGGTTTTTCCTGTTATTGCAATTCTTATATAAGTGCAGGCCTGTGCCAAATTGCCAACATAACATTCCGGATTAAGTTTAAATTCCTTGTTATCAATTGCAAAATTACAATTTTTTGCAACTTCCTTAATTTTGTTAAACCAAGTTTCCTTATCGTCGGCATCACTGAAAACATGCTTATATTCTTTTACAAGAGAAAGCGCATGTTGATTGTATTTAAGGTTTATGTCGCCACAATTATAATCGCTTAAACTGCTTGGATTAAACAAACCAAACATATAGTTGAAATATGTTGGAATGTCGCTCCATTTTGCAATGTCTTTTCTTGGCTTTTGTGTGTAACGGTCAATTGCAAAAGTGTCAATTGCAAATTGTTTGTTTTCTTGCAAAAATTTTGCAAGCTGTTTCAAATCAACATTTAGTCCGTTATAGTTTTCGCCCAATTTTTGTTTTGTTTCATTTTCAAATTCTTCATCGTAGTTAAGTGCCCAATCAAGTGTGTTTTCATAAACTTGTTCGGCTGTCATTTTTGAAATTATGTTTTTTGAAACATCTTCTAATTTAACAATGTCAAAAAACGGACTTGATGTTCCAATTTTTTTTGCTGAAAATGGAAACTCTGCAACATCGGCATTTGGATTTTTTGCACGCCAATCTTCAAAATTGCTGTTCATAATGTTTAACAAATATTCCGTTACTGCTTGCTTTGGAATGCCTGCTTGAATGTAAAATCTCATGTCGGCCTCTGGGTCTTTTGACTTTGAAATTTTGCGTTTGTTTCCGTTTTCGCCAATTTTGCAAAGCACGGGCGTGTGAATATATTTTACTGGTTCAAAGTTTAGTGCATTAAAAATTTCCACATGTTGTGGCCATGTTGAAATCCATTCTTCACCCCTAATCACGGTGGTTACACGCATTAAATGGTCGTCAACTGGATGTGCAAAAGCATATGGTGGAATTCCGTTATCTTTAATTAGCACAACATCTTTTAAGTTTGCACCAATTTCACGTTCGCCCCTAACAACATCAAAAACTTTAATTTTGTCGCCAACTTTACCATTTGATTTTAACCTTATGCAAAACTTTTTGCCTGCTTTTAAAAGATTTTCAACTTCTTTTAAAGTTAAATTTCTGCAAGGGTCTTTTTCTTCAACTTGTCCAATATCGTTTAACACTTGTTCTCTTTTTTCAACAACATCTTGTTTTCCTTCTGGTTTTTCACAAAAACAAGGGAAAGCCTTCCCCAAAGCCACAAGTTTTTTTGCATAAGTTTGATAAATTTCCACCCTGTCACTTTGCCTATATGGACCATAATCACCTTTGTTTGTTCTATCAATTGTGAAACCTTCATCTGGCACAATATCATAATATTTTAAGGTTTTTAATGCAACAATATCACTGCCTGCAATTTCACGTTTTTTATCGGTGTCTTCAAGCCTAAACATAAAAATTCCGCCAGTGCTTTTTGCAAGTCTATAATCCAAATTTGCGCCAAAAAAGTGCCCAATGTGCATATATCCTGTTGGGCTTGGTGCAAATCTTGTAACTTCTGCATTTGCATCTAAATTTCTTGGTTTATACTTGTTTTCCCAATATGAAACATCTTTTTTTATGTTTGGAAAAATTAATTCTGCAATTTTTTCGTAATCGTTCATAATTCACCTTAAAATTTGTTTTTTGTTAATTTAATAAAAAAATATTTACCTTAAATATTTTACATTTTAAGCCGTAAAAAAGCAACCATAAAACAATGGTCGCCTTTTATTTTTGCATATTTTTACAACTAATTAAACTTTTTATCCAAAAGTGCATAAATTGAATTTAAGAATGCTGAAACTTTGTTTTCTTCAAAATCAATTAAAACATTAACATTTGCAGCATCAACTGGAGAAAGTGTTTCAATGTAATTTTCGTGTTTCTCAGTTGCATCTTTGCCATCAAATCCACCATTTATTTCAAAACGGTAGTTGTTAAAACTTTCCATTGAAACTTTGTCATAAACTTTGTTATATAAATTAAAGTATTGATTAAATGTGTTTAGGCTAACAACAAATTGATTAACTGCACTAACTGCCCTTTGATTGTTTGCATTGTTTGGATCATTTAATGCATTAATAACTGTACTAGATAATTTTGAAAGTCCCACCTTTCCATCAGTTTGAACTTGTGAAATTTTTGTTGTTAAAAAACTAGTATCGTTGAAAATGTTATAACTTGAACTTATTGCATTATCTATGCTAATAAGTTGAACTGTTCCATTTTTGCTTAGTGCTTGCAAGTAGTCCTTATAAATAAAGTTTGCAAGACTTAAAATTGCTTCATCGTATGCACGTTTTGCATATGAACCATCAACAACATCTGTGTCGGAATAGAAATATTTAACATGCAAATCTTTAAAATAGTTAACAAAATTTAAAACTTTTGAAATTAAGTTGTTGTATGCGTTGTTAAATGCATCAATTTTTGCAGCAACAAGTTCGCTGTTAATGCCAAGCAATTTAACTTCCCTTTCAATGTTTAATTTGCTTGTGTTAAACTTTTCAAGTTGACGCCTAAAATCTACCAATCTATCGTAAAGTTCAGTTAAATCATCTGCATCTGGATTTTTGGAATCTATGTTTGCAAAAAATAGTTCATTCCAGTTTGTGTAATAATTGTAAGCCATTATTAATGTTCTTGCATAAACACTTGTTAGTTGCTCATATCTCAATTCAAGGTCGTCACTTACTAAGCTTTCAAATTTGCCTAAAACAGCATCATTAAAGCCATATTCATTATCGTAAGTAACATACATTTTTGTGTATTCTGTTGAATTAACTGGTTTTTCAAAATACCAGTTGCTTTCGCTATTTATTACATATGTGTCCACCATTTGTGAGTAAACTGCTTTAATTTCGGTTGTTGTTCTATCGGTTCCACAACCAAACAAGCAAAACACTGCAATAAGTGGTAAAATTAGTAAAGAATAAAACTTTTTCATATTAACCTCCTACCACACTTGTTCCACCACTTGTTACGGGGTCAATTGGAACATTGCCTAAATCGTAGAAAGTTCTAAGTATTAATTGAATTTGTGGAACATAGGTTAAGTTGTATTGTGATGCAATTTCTGTTAAACCTTCATCTAGCTTTGAATTTGCAAGTTGGTTTTTGTTGTAACGTGTTAGTTTGAACACGCTTTTTTCACCGTTGAATGCTTCACCATAATTTTCATTAATGAAAGCAAAAGCTTGCACTTCGGCATCGGAAATTGTAATTTTTGGATTAATTTTGTTTGAATTACTTAAATTTGCCCAGTTAATCATTGCAACATCGTACAAATATGAAATGTAATTTTCATCGGCTGTGCATGTATTGTCATTATCATTAAATGTTAATTCTATTTTTTGCGCTGTTAATTCGGTTATTGACTTTAATGCCATTTCATAAGTTACAGTTTTTTTGTCGTAAGCCAAATTGTTTTCAAAAACCTTTTCAGTAACCAAATCTTTAACAGCAATTGTTAAATTGTTATATTTTTTAATAATGTCAAAAAAGGTGTTGTAAAGCTTTTCATATAATGCCTCAATTTCAGAAACAATTGTTATTTGATTGAAATCGGTTAAACTTTTTGTTTCCAAAGCAACAATTCCTTCTTCGGGTTCACCTGTTTTTTCATTTTTCTTTTCAAATGTATCATTAAAAATATTATAACTTGATTTTAAACTTGAAATTAAGGAATTAATGTTTTTAACTTCTTTGTTTGAAATTTCTTCAATTAATTGCGAATAAGAATAATAATATTCAAAAGCATCATCAATTGTGTTGTAAGTTTCATATAAACTAAAAACCCGTCCTAAAACATTTTTATTTGTTGTTTTGTTAAAAACGTCTTGGTATGGTGCATATGCTTCATCATTATTTTCAAACCCACCAAACATATATGATCTATAATATTTAATTTGAACAAACACAGGTCGAGTGCTTGCTGGTGCATCACCACCTGTAAAAGTGTAATTTAATCTACCACCTTTACTTTTTCCCATATATGTTCTGTTTTTAGCCTCTTTTAAAGATGTCTCAAAATCGTCTTGATCCTGTGATTGAAGCCTTGTTAAATTATTAAAAACTTCCAACTCGTTTGTTGGCTTAAACCAAATAAGCCAAACACCAAGCACAATTAGTCCAACAATTGCAAGTGTTACAACAATTCTTAAAATTATTTTAGTGTTGCTACTCATTTTTCCCCCTTTTAAAGCCAAATGGTTTTTTTAGCATAATACTAATTATATTATTAATTTAATAATATAACATTTTAAGTTAAAGTGTCAATACAAATTTAAGTTTAACAGTATTTAACCGAAACCAGCACAAGTCCTGTTGCACTTAAAGTTTTTCCACCATATTGTCTGTTTTTTTTGTTAATTATTTCAATTATATTTTCTTTAATTTTGCCCCTAGAAATGTCAATTAATGTTCCCATAATTATTCTAATCATATTTTTCAAAAAACCAGAACCTTTAAAATACACGGTGTAAATGTCGCCATTTTTAACTAATGAAACATCATAAATTTCTCGCACTTTGTTTTGTGTTTGAGTGTCTACTGAACTAAGTGAAGTAAAATCGTGAACACCCTTTAAACTTTTTAATTCTTTTTCAAACAACCCCAAATCAATTTTGTAGCCCACTCTGGTTGCAAACATATCGTAATATGGGTTACTAATGCGTGACAAATAAAAATTGTATGCATAAGTTTTTTCTTTTGCACTAAACCTTGCGTTAAAATTTTCATTAACATACTCAACTTTTAAAACTCTAATGTCACTAGGCAAAATTGTGTTAAGGTATCCAAGCAAACTATATTCCTTAAATTTTTTTTCAGCAAAAAAATTAACAGTTTGCCCAATTGCACAAACACCAGTGTCGGTTCTGCCACTGGCAAAAGTTTTTATGTCTGTTTTAAAAACTTGTTTTAACGCATCTTCCAACACACCTTGCACAGTTATTAAATTTGGTTGAACTTGCCACCCATTATAATTTTTTCCGTTATAACTTAATGTTAATAAATAGTTCAATTAAAAATTCTCCATAATAAATTTGATTATTAAAATTTTCTTAATAACAATATTTATTATACATTAATTTTTTTGTATTTCCTATGGTTTGACTAAAAAAACAATTAGTAATATACTAAAATTAGTTTAAAACAGCATAAAATTATTGAACTAAAAAAACTAAATAAAACAGTTTAAGGAGAAAAAAATGAGCAAAATTACTGTTGATGGCAACACAGCCACAACCCTTGTTGCATATCATTTAAGTGAGTCTGCAACAATTTATCCAATAACACCATCAAGCACAATGGCGGAACTTGCCGATTCCATGGCAAACGATGGCGTTAAAAACATTTTTGGAAACACTGTTAAGGTTGTTGAAATGCAATCGGAAGGCGGTGCTGCTGGAGCACTTCATGGTGCACTTAGTGCTGGTGCATTAACAACCACATTCACTGCAAGCCAAGGGCTTTTGTTAATGATTCCAAACATGTATAAAATTGCAGGCGAACTTTTGCCTTGCGTTATGCATGTTAGTGCAAGAACAATTGCAACACATGCCCTTTCAATTTTTGGAGACCATTCCGATGTTATGGCATGCCGACAAACAGGGTTTGCCCTTCTTGCATCAGGCTCTGTTCAGGAAGCACACGACATGGCATTAATTGCTCATTTAAGCACACTTAGAGCACAAGTTCCTTTTTTACACTTTTTTGATGGGTTTAGAACCAGCCACGAAATTAACACTATTGAAAAAATTGATTTGGAAAAAATTAAAGCAATATATCCTTTTGATAAAGTTTCAGAATTTAAAAAGCGTGCTTTAAATTCAACAACACCACATCAGCAAGGCACAGCACAAAACCCCGACATATTTTTCCAAAACCGAGAAGCATGCAATACCTATTACAACAATGTTCCACAAGTTGTTAAAATGGTTATGAAGCAATTTTATGAACTTACTGGCAGAAAGTATGGGCTTTTTGACTATTACGGAGATAAAAATGCAACAGATGTTATTGTTTTAATGGGGAGTGGAACAAGCACTGCTGAAACCACAGTTAAATACTTAAACAAAAACTATGGCACAAAATATGGTGTTTTAAAGGTTAGATTGTTTAGACCATTTGATGTTAAAGCCATGGTAAATGCACTTCCAAAAACAGTGGAAAGAATTGCTGTGCTAGATAGAACCAAAGAATCTGGTTCGGTTGGAGAACCACTTTACTTAGATGTTGTAACTGCCCTTAACGAAATGGGCAAACAAATTAAAGTTGTTGGTGGCAGATATGGTTTGGGCAGCAAGGAATTTACTCCTAGCATGGTTAATGCAGTGTTTGAAAACTTGCAAAGTAGCAAACCAAAAAATCACTTCACTGTTGGAATTGATGATGATGTTACAAACACAAGTTTAAAAATTACAAAACAAATTCACCCAAGTCAAAACTCTGTTACTTCATGCAAATTTTTTGGTTATGGTGGCGATGGCACTGTTAGTGCAAACAAAAGCAGTATTAAAATTATTGGTGACAAAACTGGACTTAACGGACAAGCATACTTTGAATACGACAGCAAAAAAAGTGGTAACGCAACAATTTCGCACTTACGTTTTGGAAAAGATAAAATTGATGAAAGTTATTTGCTTGACCACATTGACTTTGTTTCGGTTCACAACCAAACATACATTAAAAAATATAACATACTAAAAAACTTGAAAGATGGTGGAACACTGCTACTTAACACCAACTACACTTTCGATGAACTTAACACTTTAATGCCTGCAAGTTTGAAGCGTGACATTGCAAACAAACACATTAATTTTTACACCATTGATGCTTACACCATTGCCCAAAAATTGGGGCTTAACACAAAAATTAATTTGATTATGCAAAGTGCATTCTTTAAATTAATTAACATACTTCCGTTTGATGTTGCAAAAGCAGAAATGAAAAAAATGGCAGAAAAAAATTATGGAAGTAAAGGCGAAAAGATTTTAAAAGCAAACTTTGATGCAATTGAAAGTGCTGAAAACAGTTTAATTAAAGTTAACTACCCTGCAAGTTGGAAAACTGCAAAAAAAAATTGTGCAACATGCGAAAACAAAAATTGCAGTAAGTATTACGAAGAATTTATTAGTCCAATTGAAAAGTTGGAAGGCGACAAATTGCCTGTTAGTGCATTTAATGCAACAGGTTTTGTTCCAACAGGCACAACACAATATGAAAAACGTGGAATTGCAACAATGCTTCCTTGCTGGAATAGTGAAAAATGCATTCAGTGCAACATGTGTGCATTTGTTTGCCCGCATGCAGCAATAAGACCACATTTGGTTGAAGAAAAAGATTTAACAAACACACCTGTCACATTAAAAACTTTGAATGCAATTGCAGAGCCCGGCAAAAAATTTGTTATGCAAGTTAGCCCAATGGACTGCACTGGTTGCGGAGTTTGTGCTAATGTTTGCCCTACAAAAGAAAAAGCATTAACCATGGTTAACACCGAACAAATTTTAGAAAAAGAAACAAAAAACTATGGTTACTTAGAAACTGTTAAAACAGTTAAAAGTGCGTTGTTTAAAAATAACACTGTTAAGGGCGTTGGCTTTGAAAAACCATATTTTGAATTTAGTGGTGCGTGTGCCGGTTGCGGTGAAACACCATATATTAAAGTTATTTCACAATTGTTTGGCGACCACATGGTTATTGCAAATGCAACAGGTTGTTCAAGCATTTATGGTGGCTCTGCCCCAACCTGTCCATACACATTTGATGAAAAAGGCGGACCTGCATGGGCAAACAGTTTGTTTGAAGACAATGCTGAATTTGGATATGGAATAAAACTTGGATTAAAAATTAAGCAAGAACAATTAAAAACATTTTTAAATGAAGTTAAAAACAAAAAGTTTTCAGGCACCACAAAACAACTTGTTGAAAAATATTTAGTTGCAACCGATGCTGAAACACAGCGTGAATTACGTGATAAAATTTTAGAAAATTTGGAAGCCGAAAAAGGCACCAACGAAGAGCTTGTTAACAACATTATCAGTTTAAAAAATGCTTTTATTACTGAAAGTGTTTGGATTATTGGTGGCGATGGCTGGGCATATGACATTGGTTATGGCGGACTAGACCATGTGCTTGCAAGTGGCGAAAATGTTAACATTTTGGTTTTGGATACCGAAGTTTACAGCAACACTGGCGGACAAGCAAGCAAAGCCACACCAACAGGTGCAGTTGCCAAATTTGCAAGTGGTGGAAAACACCGTCCTAAAAAGGACCTTGGACTTATTGCCACAGTTTACAAAGATGTTTATGTTGCAAAAGTTAGCATGGGTGCCGACATGAATCAATTTTTGAAAGCAGTTAAAGAAGCCGAAGCATATGATGGCGTTAGTTTGATAATTGCATATGCTCCATGCATAAATCACGGAATTAACATGAGTGAAAGTCAACTTGAAATGAAAAAAGCTGTTGAATGCGGATATTGGACACTATGGCGTTATAACCCAGAACTAATTAAGGAAGGCAAAAACCCATTTATTGTTGACAGTGGCGACCCAACAAAAGACTACTTGGAGTTTTTAAATGGTGAAAGCAGATATTTTTCGCTTATGAAGAAAAATCCAGAAGTTGCAAAAAATTTGTTTGAAAAATCAAAACAAGATGCTGCATTAAACCGCGAAACAATTAAAAAACTTAGTGAAGATAAATAAAATAAAAAAAGAACTGAAAATTTCAGTTCTTTTTTTTCACGTTTTTTTGTTTTGTTTTATGTTTATTTTTTAACACTTCACGTTTTTTATTTTGTTAATGTTTGGTTTTTTAATTTTTGCACAATTATTATTTTTAGTTTTTGCTTAAAATTTGTTTAAAGTTTGGGGATTAATTAACTTTTTAATGCTAAATTAAATTTAAGTTAATTTTTTTAAATTTTATGAATAATTTATTTTTAACTACACAACATACTAACAGTAAAGAGGTTATATGAAATTATTTATCATTTTTAAACCCTTTACTTAAAAATATGAGAAAGTTTGTTTAAATGGTACTTTTAATTTAAACTTACTTTCTCTTTTTTTATTTTGTTTCGTTAAAAAATGTTTCTAGCATATCAATAACTTTATCCAAACTTTTTTCTTTAACAATTTGAGTTTTTAATTGCGTTGAATTTCGGTAGCCTTTTAAATACCACAAAATGTGTTTTCTCATTTCCTTAACAACCAAAGTTTCGGGATAATATTGCCTTAAAGTGTTAATGTGAAACTTTATGTCTTCAAGTTTGTTAACTGGTTTGTTTAAGTTTAAAATTTCACTGAAAATTTCAGGTTTGCCAAGTGCACCTCTGCCAATCATAACAGCATCAACACCTGTTTTTAACATTTGTAAGTATGATTGTTCGTCTATTACATCGCCATTGCCAATAACAGGAATTTTAACTGATTTTTTTACTTTTTCAATAAGTTTTAAGTCGGCTTTCCCACTGTAAAATTGTTCACGAGTTCTGGCATGAATTGTTATGGCACTTGCACCTGCTTGCTCACACATTTTGGCAAATTCACAAGCATTAACATTGTTTTCAATTCCTGCCCTAAACTTAACTGTTATGGGCTTGTTTGTAGCTTTAACACACTCTGAAATTATGCTTTTTGCTAATTCCATATTTTTCATTAATGCACAACCTTCACCGTTTTTAACAATTTTTGGTGCTGGGCAGCCCATGTTTATGTCGATGATGTCAAACTTACTTAAATATTTACTTTTAACAATGCTTGCCATAATTTTGGGGTCGGAACCAAAAATTTGAGCAACCTTAATTTGCTCGTTTGGTGCAGTTATTAAAAGGTCCTCTGTTTTCTTGTTTTTATACTTTAAAGCCTTTGCACTAACCATTTCGCAAACCGCATAATCTGCCCCATATGAAACCGCCAAACTTCTAAAACCAACATCGGTTACTCCTGCCATTGGGGCAAGTATTAAGTTGTTTTTTAATTTAATGTTACCAATTTGCATATTAGTATTTTAATATAATAACAAATCTTTGTAAAACATATTAAAAGTTTTAAATATATTAGTTTCAACAAAAAAGTTCCGAAAATTTTCGGAACTTAAAAATGTTTATTCTATTAGTTTGAAGACTATTTCTTTTTGTTAACAGCTTCTTTAATAGCTTTTGCAGGTTTGTATGCAACCGCACGGCAAGCAGGAACTTTGATAACTTCCTTTGTTCTTGGGTTGATGCTTTCTCTTGCTGCTCTGGTTTTTACAACAAATTTACCAAAACCAGCCAAAGCAACTTCGTTGCCTCTTGCTAGGTCAGCAACAATTGCAGTTAACATTTCGTCAACAACAGAATTAACTTCTTTTTGTGTTAAACCTGTTTTGTCTGCAACAACTTTTACTAAATCAATTTTATTCATAAACATTTTCTCCTTTATGTTTTCTATGCTAATTATAGCATAATTAAAACAATATGCAAAACATTTTAAGCAATTTTTAACTTTTAAAACTGACTTTATTTAGCACTTTTTTAAAGTTTTTTTATGCTTAGTTAACCACACTTTTTAATGTTTTGCCTGGCTTAAAACTTGGAACAACACTTGCTGGAATTAAATTGATTTTTTTTGTTTGCGGATTAAAACTTCTTCTTGCCATTCTGTGTTTAACTTCAAATTTGCCAAACCCAACCAAGTTAATGTTGTCGCCATGCTTTAAGGTCGACTGAATTATTTGAGTTATTGCATTTAAGCAATTATTGCAGTCCTTTTGTGTTAATTTAGATTTTTTAGAAATTTCTTTAACAAATTCTTGTTTATTCATAACTTATCTCCTTTTTTGTTAATTATTAACTCATAAGAAGTTTTTTATACTTGCTTTGTTTTGTTGCCAATAATGTTCTTTTTATTAAATACCTTCATTTCGTTTGAATTAAAGGTTTTAAACACAAAAATTAATGTTAAATAACAAATTAGTCCCACACCTGCCGAAATTATCAAGTAAACCCAAACATTAAGATTTATTAGCGACATTCTTAAAAAGTACATAACAACTCCACTAATTAACGCACTTGCAGTTGGCGAAATTAAAATTTTAACAAAATCAAACTTTAATGCCACATATTTTTTTATGTAAATTAAATTTATTATTGTTGCAACACTTAAAAAAATTAAATTGCTAATTGCCACACCAAAAATGTTTATGCTAGGAATGCAAACAAACACAAAAATTCCTGCCGTTCTAAACAGTAATGCAACAAACATGCTAACAAATGGAACTATTGGTTTGTTAACGCTTTGCAAAATTGATGTGAAAGTTTGCAAAAAAGCATAATATAAAATGCTAACCGAACTGATCATTAACAATTTATATGAAAACGTGAATTCATCAATAACTAAGTCGCTTAAACCCTTAGAATATAAAATGTTTATTATATCAACTGAAAAAATTAAAAAAACCAAAAAACAAGGCAATGCAATAATCCATGTTATTTTTATAAAAAATGATGTTTTAAACCTTACTTCATTAAAATTGTTTTTAGCATATAATCCACTCAAATTTGGCACAATTGCTGTTGCAAGCGATGCACACAGCAAAACTGGCAAATTTATTAATGTGTTAACAATACCATTGCTTATGCCATACAAATTTGTGGCTTGCAAACTTGAAAATCCTGCATTGGTTAAAATGTTAATTATTAAAAAACTATCTAAAAAACTTGTTATTGGCACAATTATGGCACTAAGTGTGACAGGATATGCATAACACACAATTTTTTTTAAGGCTTGCCCATATGTTAAATTGGGGCTTTTGGGTGTTTCAATTTTATAAATGAATTTATGTTTGTAAATTAAGTAGTTTGCAACAATTAAAATTAAAGCAAAAAACTCGGAAATTGTAACACCTAAAATTGCTCCAAAAACAGCAAACATTATTCCCTTTTTTAAAAATAAATTTGCCAAAATTAAGCCTGCAACAAGTTTAACAATTTGTTCCAAAATGTTGTTAACAAGTGTTGGAACCATGTTTTCTTGCCCTTGAAAATAGCCACGAATTGCGGCAATTAAGGAAGCAAAAATTATTGATGGTGCAATTGCAACATAGCCAAGTTTTGCATTAACATTGCCCTGCAAAGTTGCCAAATTACCACTTAAAAAAACCAAACTGAATGCAAAAACTAAACTTAAACAAAAAACATATAGTAATGACGTTTTAAAAATTATGATTTCGTTTCTTTTATTTTTATTTATACGCTCTAAACTAACTAATCTACTAACTGCCAAACTAACACCAGAACTTATTAACACCAAAAGCAAACTATAAAATGGAAAAACTAAATAATATAATCCCATTCCATTAGTTCCCAAAATGTTTGTTAGCGGAATTTTGTAAAGTGCACCAACAAACTTTGCAATAAGTCCACCTGCGGCAAGTAATAATGCTCCAATTAAAACAGATTGTCGTTTCATATTATTCAACTTGTTTTGCCATAAAATTTGCAATTGTTTGCAAAGTTTTAACATTATCCATAGTAAAATTTGTTGCTTCATTTTCAAAACTTAAAGCAACAATTCCACCAACAATGTCGGAATTTGCTAAAATTGGAACAATAATTTGGCTTTTATATGTATTTTCATCTGCAGAAAAAATTTCAATTAACTTTGAACCATCTGAGCTATTTAACAAATAACTTTTTCTTTCTTCCAAAACATCTTCTAAAACTGTGCTAATTTGTTTTCCTAAAAAGTTTTTAAGTTTTGTGCTTGATGCAACAACATTATCTTTATCAAAAACAACGATGTTAATATCTAATGTGGCACACACAACATCACAAAAAGTTTGTGCAAATTCTGTTATGTCAACCACTGGCGAATATTTTGTTAGTGTTAATTCACCATCTTTATTAATAAAAATTTGAACTGGTGTTCCTTCTTTTAATCGCATTGTTCGGCGTATTTCCTTTGGAATTACAATTCTGCCTAATTCATCAATTCTTCTAACAATTCCTGTGTCTTTCATTCTTCCTCCAAATAAATGTGAATTTAAAGCAAATACTTTTGCTTACAACTATACATTTATTATTTGGAAACTTGATGTTATTATGCAAAATTTATAATAAGAAATTTAAAAAATTGATTTAATTATTTTGTTATAAAAAACAAAAAAAAGCACTTTAGTTAAGTGCTTTTTTGATTTTTAAATTAGTCTTTTTTTGTTGTTGTTTTTGTTGTTTTGCTAGGTGCTTTTTTAGCAGTTGTTGTTTTTTTGGTTGTTGATTTTTTTGCTGCTGTTTTTGTTGTGGTTGCCTTTTTAGGTGCAGGTTTTGCATCTACATTTTTAACATCAGCATTTTCTTCTGCTGGTGCTGGTGCAGGTTCCTGAACGTTTTCAGCTTTTACTTCTTCAACTTTAACTTCTGCTACATTTGCTTCTTTTTCAGAAGTTAGTTCATAACCTTTAACTTCAACAGGACGAACAATTTCATCGTAGAAAACAACGTTTGCTGCATAGAAATAAATTGTGATAATTGAAATTAAAACAATTGCAACTAAAACAAGAACAACGCCTAAAACAATTGCTAATGCCATTTGAGTTTCATAAAGTTTAGCAATAAACAAAAGTCCAACAAGTGTTGCTGCACCAACAAGTGCATAGAATAAATAGAAAATAACTTTGTATGCAAACAAACCTGTTTTGTTACCATTCATTTTTCTTGCTGCAACATTTAATGTGTCGGTTACGTTAACAATTCTTTCTTCGTTTAAAACAAACAAACTTAAAGAATAGTAACCAATCATTAAAATTCCAGGAATAATGAACAAAATTGTTCCAACAATAACGCCAACTGCCATAATTATTCCAAGGAAAATTGCTTGTGCAAATTCTGGTTGAACAAACAAAACACTAAGTTTTGGATTTTCACCTTTTAACAACTTTTGCATGTAGTTGATGAAACCTAATGTTAAATAACCAAACAGTGCAATTGAAATTGCCCAGCCAGCATATGGAATTGCACATAATGCAATTAATGGTGTTACATAAATTAAAGCAGCTAAGAATGCTTTACCCCAAACACCTTTTAATTTGCCTGCGGAAATTCTGATTAGGTCTAAACCATTTTTACTAGTTTTTTCCATAAAAATATCCCCCATTTGTAATTATAATTAGTATATACCAAATGTTAAATTAATCAAACTAAATTTATTAAATTTGTGAATTATTTGTAGAGTTTTATAGTTAAAAACTCTACAAATTAATCCACCTATTTTGTTTTGTTTAAATTTATTATAATATTTATGTTTATTGATATAAGAAATTAATTGTTATAGTTTTAATTTTAACATTACTTTCTTTATCATCAACAATTTGAGTGTAATAAACATCAACAGTAATTTTGTTTAATCTGGTTACATCTGTGTTTTCAATTAATAGTCCCCAATTAATTTGAATGCTTCTAACAATGTTACCAGAAGAATCAAGGCTGAACGTAATCCAAGTGTTTAATTGTACATTTGTTGCGCTACCTATTGAGCCATCAACACTAATTCCATCTTGAACAACAAATTTAATTGTTCCATCACCAATTTTTTCAACTGTATCTGTTCCGCTTGTTAAATCAATTGTTGCTGAGTTTAAGTAACTTGAACCATCTTTTTGAACTGCAACATTGTAACTGTCTTTTAAATTTGTTAAGCCCGCATTTGCATTGATAATTAAATTAAAGTTTTCAGTTAACACATAATTTGTACCATTAATTTTGAACTGAACTTGAATGCTATATGGCAAGCTTACATCAACTAAAATTTGGTTTGGTAAAACTTTTAAAACTGTATCTGATAAAATTGTATAAACTTTTGCTTCATCGCTTACATCAGCATTATCGGCATTTACAGACAATGTTACATATTTATTATAATCAACATCTGTTCTGGTTTGTGAAAGTTTTACACTAACATCAGTTAATTTCAAATTTGCAACTGTTGAAGCATCGAACACTTTTGAATTAAACAACGAATTTGTTCCGTTTGCAACAACTGTAATATCAACTGTTGTGTCACTCAAATTTGCATCAACACCATTTGTTTTGTTATAAACTAATCCAACAGTTGGTGTTAATTTAACATCAATGGTTTTTGAGAAAATTTGAGTTTGTAATTCGTCAACATAAATTGTGTTAACAAATTGCAATGTTGTTTCTTGTTTTAACATGTTTAGGTCTGGTTTGAATGAATAAACAACCTTTCCATCTTTAACTTCACTTGTTAACCAAGTTTTGTAAAGTTCATAATCCTCGGCACTTAATCCGCCTTCCAAAAGGTCTATTTTGTTTTCATAAACATCAACTTCTGCGCTGTTAGATTTTAGTGTGTTGGTGAATTGTTTTGAAGATGAATCATATGAGAATTCATGTGTTACAGCTTTTGGATAGATTGAAATTGTGTAATTCTTAGAAATTGATCCAGCCGTTACTGTTAATGAAATTTGCCTTATTGCAGTGCTTCCTTGCTTGTAATACACTTTTGGAATTAACTCATTTGTTTCGGTGTTAATTTCGGCATATTGAGCGGAATTTGCCGCAAGTGAATATTCAAGTTTAATATTTGAGAAACGATAGAAATAATATCTTGTGTTAACACCTTCTGCACTTCTTCTAACAATTTGAACATGTTTATTTTCTTGATAAATTTCTTCGTTTTGTCCATCGCCAGTCTCTGTTGCTAGCAAATAACCAAAGAAGAATTTATTATCTAAATCAACACTGGTTGTTGTATTCAAATTAATTCCATATGTTGTACTTGTTGTGTCTCCACCTTGGTTAGGATCTGGGTTAACAAATTTGTATGTGTCAATAATATCTCCACCAGAGCCAATTGTGTATGAATATTTTTCGTCTGTTCCATCATTTTTTGGTTCATTATATTTGCCAGCAAATTGTAAACGGAACACAACTGTTTGGCTAGCACTTGGTCCACTAACACCTGGCAAAGTTAATGTGAATGTTAATTCAATGGTGTTATCGCCAGCTGATTGTGCTGGTGGAATGAATGTTACAATTCCTGTTGATTTATCAATTGTGTAATAGTTTTCAATGTTTTCAATTGTAGTCCAATCACTAATATCTTTTAAGATATCACCACGTTTGCCCGTTACGCTATATGTGAAACTTGAATACAATGATTCAATGTTAACATAAACACCAGTTCCGCTTTGTTCATCGAATGTTACACCGTTAACTGGATTGAAACTAAACAAATCAAGAATGTTGAATTGGTTAATATCAAGAGGTCTTGACGAATCATAATCTTTAATACCATCAAGAATTGATGATGCAGTGCCTTTTTTATAATCTTCTGTATAGATTTCACCAAATTGTGCTGTAATATCAATTGCAGTTTCGCTTGTGTTGTGTGGATCATCTTTATAGAATACTTCGTTAACACTTGGTTGAATTGTTATGTTAATTGACAAATTAGGATTATAAATTG
The DNA here is from genome assembly GCA_944380265.1 of uncultured Clostridia bacterium. Lineage (GTDB taxonomy): Bacteria > Bacillota > Clostridia > Christensenellales > UBA1242 > UBA6345. The sequence goes on from CALWGY010000006.1 coordinate 23,278, forward strand.
CATCAGGTTGAGAAATATCCGAATTTGTTTCAAGTCCATGCAATTTACCTGTTAAATCATAATAATATGGAACAGTTATTTGTTGAGTGGAAGGCACACCTTTAAAGAAGATATAGTATTTACCACTTTCTTCAATTAAATCGTAATACTCACTTTCTGCAACATTTTTGTTAAACACAATGTTTGCATTAACTTTTTGTCCGCTTGCATTGTTTTGTCTTGCAATAACTGTTGCTGAATTATTGTTTTGTGAAAGAACTAATTCTTTTGAAAAATCTAATTCTATTTTTGAGCCAGCAAACACTGTTAACGAATTTCCGTTATCATATTTAACTCTGTGTTGGTTAACAGCATCGGAGCTATCAGTTATAATGTTTGGTTCAATTTGAATTCTAATTATTTGTTCGAAAGGTTCAACACTGTTTGGCCATGTTGCTGTAACTTTAATGCTTATTAGTTTAATTGAGTTTACCACATCTAATGTTAATGTTATGGTTGTGTTAAATAACGCCAATCCTCTAACACCATCATTAGGATTAGAAGTTCCAATTTCGCTACCAGATGCATCACATATAACTGCTTCCAGTGTAACGCCACCATTGTTACTTGTTCCACTATTATTGTCTATAACCAATTGATTTCCATTATAATCTGTTGGATTAAACAAGTTAGGCTCATTATTTAATATAACTGCTCTACCATTAGCATCAGAACTTGCAGCGGCAACTAATGGATATGGTGTGGTTGATGTGTATGCACTGTTTAGTTTAATGTTTGGAACAAGAGTTATATCAAACTCGTAGAAGTAACTATATAGTGTTTCACTTGGATTGGTTGAATCTTTAACAGTTTTTGTTACCTTTAATGTAATTGTTCTGTTTACACCAATATTTTTTGAAGTGAATGTGTATTTTAATGATGATGTGTCAGGAGTAATTACAATTCCTAATGTGTTTGTTTTTGTGTCATAATCAGTGTTATTCACTTTTGAAACTTCAACAGTTAGGTTATCCATTTCATCACTTGTTAAATTTTCAATTTTTAGCCATGAATTATCAGTGGTTGTAATGATATCTGTTGAAATGCCTGCCACAAGAGTTTGAATGCTTGTGTTTTCAGTAATTTTTAAGTTTGGCAATAACTTAATTCTTAACACTTTTCCATTTTGTCCATGAACAGAATAGTTGTGCCATACATAAAATTCAACGGTTGTTTCTGCATTAACATCATCAAATTCAACCAAAAGTTCACCATTTTGTGCATAATCAATTATTTCGTTAGGGTCATCTAGTTCAAACTTTGTTCCATCGCTTGTAACAAGTCTTGCTTTAACACTATCATAACTTTGATATTTAATTACATATTTAAAGTTGTCTGGATATGATGAAACATAAACATATTTTTTTGTTTCATCTAACAAGTTAATTATGTTACCCGCATATTCAACAGCATTATCAGCAACTGTTATTTCAATTGGGTTTAAGCTTTTATACAAATTAAATTCATAATTTATGCTTGCACCATTAAACAACGTTACTTTAACAACAATTTCTTCATTTGAATTTGTTGGATCTGTGAACATAATTTTGTCGCCAATAACATTTGCTGCTGAGCCACTAACAATTTCAAAGTTAACCGGTTTTTCATTTTCCGCCAAAGAAAATTCCTTGTTCAAATCTTCTTGATCGGTTGTTAGTTTATATCTGTCAGTTACATCATCTAGTGAAATTGTGTAGTAATGTGTTTTGCCTAATTCATCAACAGAATAGAATTGGATTCTGTTTAATGTGTTAATAAAGTTTGTTAACAAGTCAATTTGTGCACCAGGTGTAACATTTTCTGGTCCTTCAACTAATGGATAGTTAGTTTTTAATTGATATGTTGGTTTAATTGTGAAGTAATATTCGTAATACTCGTTTTCTTTGTTAATCGAGGTTTTTATTGCAAGTTTATAGTAACTTGTTTCGTTAACAGAATTTTTTATTATCAAACTTAAATTTGTTAAACCAGAGTCATCTTTAACTTCGTTAACTTCAACATTATCGTCACTAGATGTAACATCTTGATAGTTAAGGTTTGCTGAATTAAATTTATACAGAACATAATTTAAGTATCTGGAACTTAAAAGTTCTTGTCCATCAGTTCCTTTTAATTGCAAAATGTTGCTGTTTGAACCAATGCTAAACAATGTTGTTTCATAATCGTTAAGTTCAATAAAGCCATCACTGTTTGTGTCAATGTTAAAGTTTTTGTAAGTGTGACCAACTAATGTGTTTGAAACTGGTTGACCATCAACAATAATTTGTGTTTTGTTGTAATCTGCACCCTCAATTTGTCCAATAACTGAGAAAACAACGCTTGCTTTAACTTCGCAATAGAAGGTTGCAAGTTTAGATAAACTATAATTTGCACCATCATCACCTTGTGTTAGTGCTCCTTCTTTGAAGTTTATTATGATTGGAATTGTTATGTTATTTGAAATTGATTGAGTGTTTAAAATTCCATTTTCAATTGCATTTTTGTTAGTACTGCTTGCAAACAAACTATCAAAAATTGATTTGTCACCAGCACTAATGTTGTCTTCATCAAAGCTTAATGAAATTAGTGATTTTAACAAGCTTAAAACTTCATCTGCATCTGTTACATATGTGTTGGTTTTTAAATTTCTTATTTGAATAAATTCATCTGGGTTTTTTGAGTAAACTTGGAAGAAGTTGTAACCATTATTTGAAGCCCCTTCACCAGAATTTATTGAAATTGGAGAATTTGTTAAACTTTGAATGTTGGAGTTAACAGTAATTTCATAACCACGTTCAATTGAAACTGCTAAGTTTTTGTTATTGATTTGTGTTACTTCGTTTTCAATGTATTCAACTTCACCATCTTCATTTTCTTGTGGTAAGTAGTAATACATTTTTAAGTTTACAGGTTTTGAGATGTAAACATTGTGAGGAATTAAAATGGTTCTTAAAGTTTTTTGTCCGCCACCAACAAGATTAATTGTTTCAGTGCCAGTTCTTCCGTCAAGTGTTGCAAATGTGCCACCTTCTGTTATTTCAAAACCAACTTTTAATTGTTCACTGTTACGGCTTGCGCCATAATAATCGGTTAAATCTATTACACCACCATTGTCATCTGTGGTTTTTGTTGTAATGTTTGTGTCACCTTGTGGACCAGTTAAAACAATTGAACTGTTAACATAAACATTAAATGTTCCTTGTGTGTCGCCAAATGGTGAAGTTATTGTTATAACCGCTGTCTGTGATGTTGAAAGATATTCTGCATAAACAACAAGTTCAAAGTTGTTTCCATTTTTTGCTGGTGTTGTTGTGTAAATTTTGTTTCCTTCCGCATCTTTAAAGTAAATTTTGCTTGCGTCGTTGTTGCTTATTGAATATGTGCAGAAACCTGCAAGCTCACCATCGGTTCCTAAAATTGCATTAACTAATTTATATGCAGTTTTTTGGCTTCCATCTGGATTTTGCACTGGAATGTAATCATCGCCGCCACCAACACTGCTTGGTCTTCTTTCATAAACAGGTAGTGGTGAGTTTTGTGAGCCATAATCTTTTAATAAATCGTAGCCTTCTAGTGGTTGTGAGTCTGCACCAAGTCTGCCATCTGTTCCGCCACCTTCCATAATGAATGCATCATTTTGACCAGGTGCATTTTTAACTAATGCATTAACTGTTTCAACTTGTTTTGGTGAATAGTTTTCAAAAGTTACTTGGCTTTGTTTTAATACTAAGTTAATAACTGCTTGTTTTGAATCAATAAATCCATTATTTGTTTTATAAATGCTTAGGGTGCAAGTTGCCTTAATAAACACACCATCTTCTGTACCCTTTTTAATTGTTAAAACAGGGCGTGATTTTTTTACACCATTATCTTCATATGTTTCTTCACTTATAATAATGTAATCTTCAACTTTTGCGTTTGCAGGAATTTGCCCACTAATTTGTGTTCCATCAACCCAATAACCATTTGTGTGGTCAAATTCAAGATGCCAATCAATTTTAAATGCATCAGTGTTTTCTGGGTTTGTTATTAAGTTAATGTAGTTTGCAACATATTCATCGTTTGCAAAACTTTTATCAATTTTTGAGTTATATTTAACCCCACCATCTTCGCCAATTTCGGTTTTTTGAATGTCTAGTTCATAGTTATGTAAAATGTTAAAGTCAATTGCTGCATTTGCTTGATCGCGCCATTTAATAACTGAACCATTATTGCCTGTAAGTGATTCGATTGTTGGAGATAAAACATAATAATCACGATTTGACCCGTTTGTGTTTGTTGTGGTTGCTAAATCGAAACTATCAATTTTTGCATAGTTAACAATCATGTTAACTGTTGACCTGCTTGAACTGAATGTGTTTGCAATTTGGTCTTTTCCGTAAGCTCTAAAATCAAATGCTTCGGTAACATGACCAAAACTTGCAGTTTTATCAATTTCTGCCGCAATTGTTATTTCATAATAATTTTTTTGAACATTATACACGGTTTGAGAAACTTCAATGTCTGTTGAACTGGTTCTAAATTCAATTAAATTATTTGTGCTTGCAGCATAGTTCATTGCCCATGTAAGGTTTGTTTTATAATCAATTTCGGTGTTTGCATAAGCAGCATTAGCTGTGTCAAATTCACCGTTGGTGTTTAGCAAATATGGGCTAGCAATAATTTTATAACTTTGATCTGCTAAAAGTTGAACAGTGTCGGTTGTTTGTGATTCACCTGTTTCAGGAACATTACGCAAAATGAAAGTTGTTGGATTTTCTTCGTTATCAATTGTGTAGAAATTTAATTTTTCCAAATAGTTATCAATTGAAATTTCAATTTCGTTTGACTTTGCAATTACAACATAGTTTCCAGTATAACCTTCTTGCCCCATTGAAACGCCATTTGCGTCCACTGGATTTCCGTTATGGTCGGTTTTAATAACCGCAGCAAAAATTCTTAAATTGTTTCCATCAGTAACATTTAATGCTTCCAAATAGGTTTTGCCTGCAATTGTGTATGCAATTTCATATGCTTCAACACTTGTGCTGCCATATGGCATTGTTAAAAGCGCAGGAGCAGTGTTTGAATCGGCTGGATTAAGTTTTACCTTAAAATATGTGGTTTCAGCACCATTTAGTTTTGTTTTTGCACTATCTTTTGTAACAAAGAATTTAACAGTGTTATATGTTGGAGCCTGACCATCTGCACCAGTTAAAACATAACGTGTTTCATCAAGCACTTGTCTGTAACTGTAACCATTAGTGTCTTGTGTGTTTAAAATCATTTTTGTTGCAATGGCATTTTCACCACTTGAAATTAATGAAAATTCATTAACTTTGTTTTCATACACTTCAACACCAACATCACAATAAAGGTCGCCAGATGTGTATTCTCCATTAGCATTTCGTGGAATGTAGAAACGCAATCTAACATTTTTGTCGGTGCTACTAGTTGGGTTTATTGCCCTAATTCGCCAAACCGCATTAACAGTGCTTGCAGGATTTTCAATTTCAAAAATGTTTCCGCAATAATCAAAATCAAACTGGCTTTCGCTTCCGTCAACTTTATCCTTAATTGCAATAATTTTTAATTCACGGATTCTATATTTTAAATCATCTGATGTGAAATCGTCTGTGTTTGTTGGAATTAATCTTATTCCAAAAGTGTTAATTAAATCGTCAACTGTGAATTGTTGAACATCGCCATGCAAATCAAATTCAACTTTTTCATTTAATGTGCTATCAATTTCGGCAATGTCAATTTCCTTAACATTAAACACTTTTCTTGCTTCAACAAACAAATAGAATAATGTTGCATTATATTCTGTTCCGTTGTCGTTAATTTTAACGTAAGTTTCACCACTGGAATTTGTTTGTGTAACACTATCTATAAATGCCTTACCATTTGCATAAATAGTTTCGTTATTTATTGCATTAACATATGGTCTTGTGTCGGCAATTATAAAGTTTTTAAATTCATCAACATACGCACTTAAATCTTCAAAAAATTCACGTCTGCCATCGGCATCTATAACTCCGCCTTCACCCAAATATTTTGGGTCGTTAATGTCAACATATTTTTCTTCCATTGAATATGTTCTAAGTGCTTTTGCGGTAACAATTATTGGAGCTTGCGAACTGCTTGTTGCACGAGCTTTATAAACAATAACTTTTGACTTATCGGTGTTGCAATATGAACAAGTTCTGCTATCGGTGAAAGGAGCATGTGGATCGTGCCCCGGTGTGTTTCCTTGCGCTGGAATGCTTTCCATGTAATGTGGACAATAGAACATTTCTTTTTGTGAACCCACACCATTATTTAAAATTTGCAAAACCTCAGTGTCGCCACTGGTTAAAGTTATGTTTTTATATGCTTTTGTTAAATCAAGTTCTTTGCCAGTGTTTGGGTTTAATGCAAGGTTTGGATTTGTGTAAACATATAAATTAAACTCACTTGAACCTGCATTAATTATGTTTTCATCATCTTCTGTGTCGTAATCGGAAGCAATTAACAACCCATCACTTGGAATTGGAACATCAACTAAAATTTTTAAATTGGTTTGTGTTTTAACTAAACTGGTTTGTGCTGAAATAACAACTTCACCACCAATGTTTTTTCCCTTGCCATCTTTTTTAACTTTTATTGTAAACTCTTCACCAGCCTTAACTGTTTGTGGAATTTCAACAATGTTTGCGCCATCTTCATAAACAAACTTTAACTCAACATCAAGTTGATTTGCGTTTTCAGGCAAAAAATTTATGGTTGCCTTAAAATCGTCAACAACAACCATATTGTCTTCTTCCCACGAAAGTTGTTCAATGTTAATTTTCTTTTGACTAAAAGCACCAGTTATGGCTGCAACAGCAAATGCTATTGCAATAAGCCCAATAATGCCAGCAATTACAATACCAAAAATTTTAAAAAATTTTTTCATTCGTTACCCCAATTTAAAATTTTAATGCTTATGTAATTTTATAATGTTTGTAAATAGTATGTGTAATTAATAATTTTATTAATTACTAAACAATTAATTTTTGCATTTAATTTGACAACATAAAAAATAATTAATTTATTTTGCCATAAAATAATAATTTTATATATAAAATTATCACTCTAATAAAATTATATCTTTTAGGCATTTCTTTGTCAAACTTAAACACTAGTAAAAACCGCCATATCTCTTTTTTATTTAAAAAAAGTAAAAACAACAGAAAGTTGTTTTTACTTTTAATTTTGTTCAGTATAGGGAAAGTTTTTGTTACTTGAAACAATTAAATTTTCAAAATTTTCCGCATAATTTATATCATCGTTTTTATAAAACAACAAATAAACATCAGTTTGTTTTTCAACTCCCGAAAAGTTTATGTGCAAGTTAACATTTTTACCATAAATTTTTGAGTTGTTCCAAACCAATCCACCAAACTGAGCTTCTCCTTCATTTAAAGTGCAATTTATGTTTAAATTTATGTTAGAAACATTAGAATTTAGTGTTTGATTAAATTCATTAATTGAACTGAAAGATTTATAAATTAAACCTGCTAGTTGTTGCTTTTCTTGGGTGCAAACAAAGTTAACAGTTAGTGTTACATCCGAAATTGTGCCACAGTTATCAATTGTTATACCACCTGCTCTGGTGAAACCAACAAAACTAATATTCCCTTTAATGTTTGTTATCAAATTTGAGTTTATGTTTGAAACACCACTGCAAATAAAACTTGGATAAGAACTAAACTCCACTTCTGTTGAAATTGTTGCATTGTTAAAAGTTACACCATTAATTGTTCCGTAATTTTCGTTAACTAAAAGTGAAAGGTTAACCCTGTCGGAACTAGAATTATTAACAACAACATTAAAATTGTTAAAAATAACATTTTCAATTGTTCCATAGTTTTTGTTTGCAATAAAGTTGTATGTTGTGTTGTCACTTAAACCAACATCACCGCAAACAATTAAATTTTTAACAATTGAGTTTTTATTTAATTCATTAAACATTGCACAACTTAAATTTGTAATTGTTTTGTTATTAAAGTCAATTTCTGCATTAAAATTTTTCGCGTTAACTTCCGAAAAATCGCCAAAATCTAAGTTTCTTAAAACAATATAGTTTTTGTTTTCTTCAATGTTTTTAAAGTCATTTAAAGAATTAATTTCAAAATATTCTTTGTAAATAACATTCACTGTTAAGGTGTCAACAACTTCGTTGTTTATTAATGCATAAACTTCATATGTTCCAGGTTCTGTTGCATATAAAACATCGTTAGAAACCGAAACTAAACTACTATTTGTGGTAAATGTTAAAACATCTGTTGTTGGTTTTAATTCATTTTGGGTTTCCAAAGTGTAACTTAATTTTATGTTTGATGTAAAGAACGTGTTAACATCTATGTTTTCATCATTAAAACTAAAACTGGTTATAGGATTTTTTTCTAAAACCTTTATGGAAAAACTAAATTTTAAATTTTCATAAGCAACAACTATATTAATTGTTTCTTCCGTTTTGAATGTGAATTTTTTGAAAGTTGCATATCCATCAAGATTATCATTAATATAAATGGCTGGTGCAACATCTAGTTTTGTGTTGTTACTGTAAACATCAAAGTTTATGTAAACCATATCGGAAACATAAAACATAAGTTCCGAATTTTCTGAAATTTTTTCATTGTTAACAAATGCACATATGCTGGTTGGAACATATTTAACTTCAACCGAAATTACTTTTTTAATATCACCACTGGAAAGTGTTATGTTTGCATTGCCTTCCTTTAAACCATAAACAATGCCATTTTCAACTTTTATTACATTTGAAGAATACTGAATGTCAACATTAGTGCTATATGCATAATGTGGTTCAACTTCAAATTCCAAAGTTTTTGAGTTTGGTTTTAAGCTTCCGCCATTCAAATATAATGTTAATTTTTCATCTGCAATAATATTTGTTACTTTTAAAGGTTCAACATTAATTATAACTTCTTTTTCAAAACCAAAACCGTCGGAACTAGAAATTATTAATTTGCCTGTTCCAATTTGCTTTGGTGTTAATTTATTGTTTTTAAGTTCAGCACAATCTCCAACAAATTTAACACTTAACGAATCAGGTTTTGTATAAATTCCTTTTGCACTAAGTTCAATGTTTGCAAACACACATTCATTGTTTAAAAGCGCTTCATCATAATAACTTGAATTTGGTAAATAAATTGTGTAAGTGTTGTTCTCGGTTGGCAAAATTTCATTTAATGCAAACAAAGAAAAGTTAACATCATCAATTGGATTATAAACCATAAAATCGCTGTTACCAGTTACAACTTTGTCCCTTATAAAACTTTTGAAATTATAAGAAATTTTAACGTTAGTGTTTCCAGCATTTAAAAATTTTATTTTAAATTCGTTATTGCCTAAATACTCAAATTCACAATTTTCAATTGTTAGTTTGGAATAATCGGATAAAGTTGATAAAACAACTAATTTATAGTTTGTGTTAACAAAGCCATTATTGATGGTTTCATTTGAATCATTTATAATGTTAAATTCTAATGCATCAGGAACATTAACAATATTAATTTTAACAGTTTTAATTATTTCAGAATTTTTAGATTTAACTTTAATTTTTAATTCCGAACTGCCTGCCACATCACCACAAATCAACTCGTTGTTATCATTAACACTAATCAAACTATTGCTGGTTTCGTAAGTTATGCCCATGTTATAGTTATTTGGTTCAATGGTTGTTAAAATTTTGGCTACATCTCCCACATTTAAAGTTATTTCATCTGGCACTGTTAAACCATTTAACATAACATCAGCAATTTTTGTGGCATAAACATTGTTTGTTACTTCCACCTTAAAAGTTTTGCTTATCACGTTGCCATTTTCACCATAAACTTTAACTAAAACTGTGTCGGTGCCAACATTAATTGGAGTGATTGTTCCAGTTACATAATCGTACGAAACAACATTACCATTTAAATAACTCACATCAACATTGCCATTATAGTTGCTTGGTAATATGGTTAGTTCATTTTTAGCTGTTTCATCAAAATTTAGTGTTACACTATCGGATTTTATGGAAACATCTGTTGCAAAAACAATATTTTTTGAAACAACAAAAGTTAAACTTAAAGTTTTGTATGTGTTAACATCAGATAAAACAGAAACTGTTATTACAACACTTCCTTCATTTAAAAACTTTATTGTATTATTTTCAATCACTGCAACATTTGAATTACTTAAAGAAAAATTTGGTTTAACAGTTGCATTTGCTGGTTTGAATTTTACACCTATATCTTCTAATTTTATTACATCATCAACAAAAACATTAAAATGTGTTTGTTCACAAGTTATTTCAGAAACATAAATCACATTGTTTTCCGCTTGCGTTTTACTCCCATCTCCAAACGCACAGCCAAACAAAAGTGTCATTGTGAAAACTAAGATTAAATATTTTAAATTTTTCATTTTTTGCTTGTCCTAAGTTATTAAGCAAAAATCCCCGATTTACCAAAATTTACCAATTTTTTAACAAAGAAAAAAAAAGGTAAGAAAAATACTCACCTTTTTTAGGTTTTGTTTAAGTAAAATTAAACTAATTCAACAATAGCCATTAAAGCATTGTCACCGTTACGAGTGCCAAGTTTAATAACTCTTGTGTATCCACCGCCAACACCAAGTTCTTCTTTGCGTTTTGCATATTTTGGTGCATAAACGTTAAAGATTTTTTCAATTAATGGATTTTTGATGTCTTCGGTACGAGCAATAAAAGCAGTTTTTGATTCTTTTGGTGCTCTAACTTCTTGAATATCGCATAATTTAGACATAATTTTTCTGCGAGCAGCAAGTTTCTTTGGACCATCGTTAATAACTTCACGATTTGATGTTACACCCTTATCATTAACAACTTTTTTTGTTGTTTTAACGGTGTCTTCATAAGTGTTAATTGCACAAGTTAATAACTTTTCAGCATAGGATTTTACATCTTTTGCTTTTTCATAGGTAGTTTCAATTCTACCATACCAAAGAAGATTAGTTGCCAAATTTTTAAGTAATGCCATACGTTCGTCAGTTGGTCTTTGTAACTTTCTCATATTTCCTCCTATTCTTCATCGTTACGTAAAGATAGCCCATAACTTTGTAGTTTTTCTGCTACCTCTTCTAATGAACGTTTTCCTAAGTTTTTAACTTTTGCAAGGTCACTTTCAGATTTTTTAGTTAAATCTTCAACTGTGCAAATTCCTGCACGTTTTAAGCAGTTATAACTTCTAACGGAAAGGTCCATATCTTCAATTGTCATTTCTAAAACTTTTGTTTGTTTGTCTTCTTCACGGCTAACTAATGTTTCCATTTGAGACATTGAATCAACAAGTTCAACAAACAAATTAATGTGGTCATTAACAAGTTTTGCAGAAAGTGAAATTACTTCACGCGCTGTTAATGTTCCGTTTGTTTCAACTTCAATGGTTAATTTATCGTAGTCGATGCTTTGACCAACACGAGTGCTATTAACATAGTAATTAACCTTTTTAACAGGAGTGAAAATGCTATCAACTGCAATGTATCCAATTGGAGCATCTTCATCTTTGTTTGCATCAGCTGGAACATAACCTCTTCCACGACCAACATAAACTTCCATTTCAAATTTTGCACCATTGTCAAGTGTTGCAATGTGCAAATCTGGATTTAAAATTTCAACTTGGTCGTTAGGTTCAAAGTCAGCAGCAGTAACTTCGCCTGCACCATATTTGTTAATACGTAATATTGTTTTAAAATCTAGGCTTGTGTCTGTTGTTTTTACTGCTAAATTTTTAATGTTTAAAACAATGTCAACAACATCTTCCATAACACCTTTTAAACTTGAAAATTCGTGTTGAACACCATTAATTTTAATTCCAACAGCAGCAGCTCCTGGAAGTGCTGAAAGCAACACTCTTCTTAAACAGTTACCTAGTGTTATACCAAAACCACGGTCTAGTGGTTCAACAATAAAACGTGCAAAACAGCCGTTATTGGTTTCTTCACAAGTAATTTTTGGCTTTTCGATTTCTATCATACGAAAATTTCCTCACTTTGATTATTTTTATTTTTTAAAACACACATGTGTTTAACTACACATTAATTATTACTTAGAGTACAACTCAACAATTAAGTGTTCTTGAACATTTAAGTCAATGTCTTCTCTTACAGGAAGAGCATTAATTTTTCCAGATAGTTTGTTATTATCAAATTCCAACCACTTTGGCATAACAACTTTAACATCTTTTAAGTCCTTGAACATTTGTAGTTCACGTTTGTTTTCTTTAACTGCAATAACGTCATCAACACTTACTAAAAATGATGGAATGTTAACGGTTTTACCATTAACAGTTATGTGCCCATGATTAACAATTTGACGGCTTTCAGCACGTGAAGCACCAATACCCATTCTGTAAACAACATTGTCTAATCTGCGTTCCAAAAGTGAAAGCATGTTTTCACCAACTTTACCACGCATTGTGCTTGCTTTTTCGTAATATCCACGGAATTGTTTTTCTTGCAAGCCATAAGCACGTTTAACTTTTTGTTTTTCTCTTAACTGCAAACCATATTCAGTTAATTTCTTTCTTGCAGCACCATGAACACCAGGAACACTAGGTCTGCGTTCAAACGAACATTTTTTTGTTAAGCAACGTTCGCCCTTTAAAAATAGTTTACAGCCTTCCCTACGACAAATTTTGCAATCTGCACCTGTATATTTTGCCATAAATAATTTATCTCCTTGATTTTTTAATATTTCGTTACGAAATTGTTTTCACACATAAAGTATTAAATTAAAAAATTTAATTTAACAAAAACTAAACTCTTCTACGTTTAGGAGGACGACAACCATTATGTGGAATTGGGGAAACGTCCTTAATTGAAGTTACTTCAAGTCCAGCAGCTTGCAATGCTCTAATTGCAGTTTCACGGCCATTACCTGGTCCTTTAACGTAAACTTCAACACTGTTTAAACCTTGTTCCTTTGCAGCTTTTGCAGCGGTTTCGCTTGCTTGTTGAGCAGCATAAGGTGTGCTTTTTCTTGAACCACTTAAACCTAATGATCCTGCACTGCACCAAGAAACTGTGTTACCAGCATCATCTGTTATTGTGATGATTGTGTTGTTAAATGATGCTTGAATGTGTGCTTGACCATGGTTTAGGTTTTTTGTAGATTTTCTTTTCTTTGTAGTTTTTTTAACAGCAGCCATTATTTATCTCCTTTATTTCTTAGTTGCGGTTTTGCCCTTAGAAACTGTTTTCTTAGGACCTTTTCTTGTTCTTGCATTTTGTTTTGTATTTTGTCCACGAACAGGTAAACCTTTTCTGTGTCTGATTCCACGATAGCAACCAATTTCTTGTAAACGTTTAATGTTAAGTGAAACTTCACGCTGCAAATCGCCTTCTACTTGGCAATTTTTTTCAATGTAAGTTCTAATTGCGTTAACTTCATCCTCAGTTAAGTCCTTAACACGAGTATCAGGGTTAACACCTGTTGCTTTTAAAATTTTGTTTGAAGTTTGTCTACCAATGCCATAAATGTAGGTTAAACCAATTTCAACTCGTTTATCTTTTGGTAGATCAACACCAGCAATACGTGCCATTTTATTCCTCCATTAAATTATAAAATGTTTAAAATGTATTTTTTTGTTTTATAACTAGTTTTTTATATATAAACGTAAAAAGGAATACTTAAATTATTTAAGCACAGCCGCCCTTTTTACAGTTGTTTTCAAATTTATGTTTTCGTGCGTGATATTAACCTTGAACTTGTTTGTGTTTAGGATATTTTGAGCAGATAACCATAACTTTTCCGTTTCTTTTAATGATTTTGCAACTATCACACATTTTTTTAACAGATGGTCTTACTTTCATAATTTCCTCCTAATTCTTAGTTTTTAAACGCCAAACAATTCGGCCCTTTGTTAGGTCGTATGGCGACATTTCAACTTTAACTTGGTCACCAACCAAAATTCTTATGTTGTTTAGGTGCAGTTTTCCGCTTAAATATGCAGTTATAATAAATCCATTTTGAAGTTTTACTTTAAAAACTGCATTTCTTAAAACTTCAACAACTTCACCTTCAATTTCAATTACGTCTGTTTTAGACACTAAATAGTTCCTCCATAATTTTATAAGGTTAAAATTTCAACACCATTTTCAGTTATTAAAATTGTGTTTTCATAATGTGCAGCAGGCAATTTGTCTCTTGTAACACATGTCCAACCATCTGGTAAAAATTGAACATATCTTTCACCCATGTTAACCATTGGTTCAACTGCAACAACCATGTTTTTAACAAGTTTTGCACCAGCACCCATCTTTCCGTAGTTTGGAATCATTGGGTCTTCATGCAACTCGCTTCCAACACCATGTCCAGTAAGTTCTCTTACAATTGAGAATCCATTTTTTTCAACATATGTTTGAACAGCATGTGAAATGTCGCCAACATATGAACCTGCACGAATGTTTTTTATTCCCTCAAAAAAACTTTCTTCGGTAACCTTAATAAGTCTTTTTTTCTTTGCGTCAATTTTTCCAACAGGAAAAGTTCTTGCCGCATCGCCATGATAACCTTTATAACAAGCGCCCACATCAATGCTAATTATGTCGCCTTCTTCTAAAATGCGATGCTTACTTGGAATTCCATGAACAACTTCTTCATTAATTGAAGCACAAATTGTTGCTGGATATCCTTGATAATGTTTAAATGATGGTTTAGCGCCTAAACTTACTATATAATCATAGGCTATTTTATCAAGTTGTTTGGTGGACACACCAGGTTTTATGTGCTTTTCAACTTCCTTTAATGTGTCGCCAGTAATTTTGCAGGCAACTTTAATAAGTTCAAGTTCTGCATCAGTTTTAATTTTTATCATATTTGCCTTCTACTGTTTTAATATTGCATCTAACAATTCAAAAGTTTGTTCAACTTCATTAGTTGCATTAATCTTATAGAAAATGCCTTTATCTTTATAAAAATTTATAATTTCATTTGAAACTTTGTTTGTTTCAAGTCTAACTTTAATAATTTCAGGTTTATCATCATCTCTAACGTAAACCTCACCACCACATTTTTCACATTTGCCATCAACCAGCCACTCGGTGTTTGTTGGTTGTCTGCAAATTTTGCACATTCTTCTGTTTGATAATCTTTTAATTATTTCATCTTCACTTAAATCAATTAAAATAACTTTGTCAAGTGAAACAATTTTATCAAGTGCATGTGCTTGTTCAATGTTTCTTGGATAGCCATCTAGTAAAAAGCCTTTTTGACAATCCTCTTTTTTAAGCCTGTCAGCAACAATTTCGTTTGTTAAACTATCAGGCACAAGTTTTCCAGCATTAACAAACTTTTGTGCTTGTTTACCCAAACTTGTTTTGTTTTCAATGTTCCACCTAAAAATTTCACCTGTGGAAATGTGTGGAATGTTATATTTTTTGCAAATTAATTTTGCTTGTGTTCCTTTTCCACTTCCAATTGGTCCTAAAAGAAGCAATTTCATAAAAATCTCCAAATTGTTAGATTTTGCAACCAACATTAAATTATAACATAAAAATTATTATTTGAATAGATAAATTTTTACATTTAATAAAAGTTGTTTAAATTTAAAATAAGCATCGGTCAACCCGCAATTTATGCGAGTTGAACGAGGTTACTTTATTATCTTAAAAATCCTTTGTAATTACGCATTAACATTTGTGCTTCCAATTGTTTGTTAATTTCAATTGCAACCGAAACAACAATTAATAATCCTGTTGCACTAAATGCATTAACAAGGCCATTGTTGCCCATGTTTATTGCTTTAAATACCAAACTTGGCACTAACGCAATTACAGCAAGGAAAATTGCTCCAAACAATGTAATACGATTTGAAATTCTTCTTAAATAATCTGCCGTTGGTTTTCCAGCACGAACTGTTGGAATGAAGCCACCATTTTGTTGAATGTTTCTTGCAATGTCATCTGGATTAAATGTTACTTGTGTCCAGAAATATGCAAAGAACAAAATTAAAAGTGAAACGGCAACAATATATACCCAACTACCAGCACCTAGCCATTGTGAATACCAAACATAGGCACTGCTGTTAGGCCAGAAAATGCTCATAATTAATTGTGGGAATGTTAACAAACTCATAGCAAAAATAATTGGCATAACACCTGTTGAGTTAACTCTGATTGGAATAAATGTGCTTTGACCGCCATACATTTTTCTGCCTTTAATTTGTTTAGCATATTGAACAGGAACTTTTCTTTCGGCTAAATCCATAAACACAATGAAACCGAAAATTAAAACCAAGGCAACAACAAACACAACTAAATCGATAATGTTTGAATATGAGCCTTCAAAAATTCCTACAATGTTTGCATATAATGCAGAACCTGCTGTTGACAAAATACCAACAAAAATTAAAAGTGAAAGTCCGTTACCAATTCCAAGTTCGGTAATTTTTTCACCCAACCAATAGGTGAACATTGAACCTGCAATTAAAATTATTGCAACAAGTGTTCCAATAATCCAAATTGGAGTTTCAAAACCAAACATTTGTGTGTTTAAACAATCAGAATATGAAATAACAATTGCAACTGCTTGTGCTATTGCCAACACAAGTGCACAAATTTTTGTGTAAAATCCAATACGTTTTCTGCCTTCTTCACCTTGTTTTGAAAGACGTTCAAGGCTTGGAATTGCAATTGTTAAAAGTTGTATTATGATTGATGCACTAATATATGGCGAAATACCTAACGCAAGAATTGCTCCTTGTGAAAGTGCACCACCGCTTATTGAGCTGATTAATGACAAGAAATCTTGCGTTCCAATTGCTTCCGAAAATTTGGAAAGAACCAAACCTGGAACTGGAAGCCAACAACCAACTCTATAAACCAATAATAGTGCCAAAGTTATTAGAATTTTATTCCTAATTTCTTTAACCTTAAAGGCGTTCACTATGGTTTTAAACATTATAGAACCTCAGCTTTTCCACCAGCCTTAGAGATTTTTTGTATTGCAGATTCGGTAAATTTGTTTGCTTTAACTGTTAAAGCTTTTTCTAATTTTCCATTTCCTAATACTTTTAATCCATAAGGGGCAAGTTTTTTAATAATATTTTTTTCTTGTAATAATTCTGCTGTTACAACAGTTTTATCTTTGAACATATTTAAATCGCTAACATTAATAATTGTGTATTCTGCTGCGAATCTTTTATTATTAAAGCCTCTTTTTGGAAGACGACGGATAAGTGGCATTTGACCACCTTCAAACCCAGGTCTTACTCCACCACCGCTTCTAGCGTTTTGTCCTTTGTGACCTTTTCCGCTGGTTTTACCAAGCCCAGAACCTACTCCTCTGCCAACACGTTTGCGTGTGGTTGTGGAATTTAGTGCAGGAGACATTTGACTAAGTTTCATAAATTTCCTCCTTAAATTTCTTCAACTTTAACTAAGTGTTTAACTGTGAAAATCATTCCACGAATTGCTGCGTTATCCACTAAGTCGTTGTGAGAATTTATTTTGTTTAGCCCTAGAGCTTTAATTGTTTTAACTTGATTTGGTTTGCATGCAATTGCAGACCTAACAAGTGTAACTCTTAATGTTTTTTTAGCAGTAGATTTTTTTGCTGCTACTTTTTTGGTTTCAACTGTTTTAGGTGTGGTTTTAACAGTTTCAACTTTTGTTTCTTCAACTTTTTTTGTTGTTGTTTTTGTTGTGGTTTTAGGTGTTGCAGCTTTTGCTGTTGTAGTTTTTGTTGTTTTTGGTGCAGCTTTTTTAGCTTCTGCGGTTTTAGAAGTTGTAGCCTTTTTTGTTGCAGGTTTTTTAACTTCTTCTGTAACTACTTTTTTAGTTGTTTTTGTTTCTGCCATTTTAGTTCTCCTATAAAATTTCTTCTACTGTTTTACCACGTAGTGCTGCAATTTCTTCTTTTGAACGAAGTTGCATTAAGCCATTTAATGTTGCTCTTACGCAGTTAATTTTATTTCTTGAACCATAAATTTTAGCATCAATATCTTTGATACCGCAAAGTTCAACAACTGGACGAACAGAGCCACCAGCAATAACACCAGAACCTTCTTTTGAAGGCATTAAAACTACGCTACATGTGCCATATTTTCCAATTACTTCATGAGGAATTGTTGTTCCTTCCAAAGCAATTTTAACCATAGATTTTTTAGCACGTGCTGTTGCTTTTTCAATTGCGTTTGGAACTTCGGCAGCCTTACCTGTTCCAATTCCAATTTTACCATTTTTATCACCAACAACAACCAATGCTGAAAAACGCATTGTTCTACCACCCTTAACAACCTTTGTTACACGATTAACATTAACAAGTTTTTTGTCTAGTCCATCGTTTTCAACAACTTTTGGTTGACGGCGTGGATTTGGTTTTCTATCTTTCTTTTCTGTATTTTGTTGCATATCACACCTCTCCTAAAACTCTAAGCCTGCTTGTCTTGCGCCATCTGCTAATGCACTAACACGTCCGGTGTATAAGTATCCTGCTCTGTCAAATACAACAGTTTTAACACCTTTTTTGCGTGCAGCCTTAGCAACACATTCGCCAACAATGAAAGCAGCTTCTTTTTTAGTTTTTCCTTCAATTAGTTTAACAACATCTTTTTGAACAGTTGATGCACTTGCAATGGTTGTTCCATTGTCGTCGTTAATAACTTGTGCATAGATGTGGTTTAAACTTCTATAAACGTTAAGTCTTGGGCGTTCTGCGGTTCCGTGAATGTTTTTTCTAACACGCAAGCTACGTTTTTTTCTAAGTTCATTTTTATTAATTTTATTAATCATAACTTATACCCCTTACTTCTTACCGCTCTTAATTTCTTTACGTCTAACAACTTCATCAGAATAATAAACACCGTAAGCATGATATGGTTCAACTGGTCTTAAATCACGGATACGAGACGCAAATTGACCAACTTGTTCTTTGTCTATTCCACTAACGGTAATAGTGTTTTTATCGCATGATAAGGTAATTCCTTCTTCTGCTTTAACCAAAATTGGATGAGAATATCCTAAACTTAATTCAACATCGTTGCCTTTCATGATGGCTTTGTAACCAACGCCATTAATTGTTAAAGATTTTTTGAAACCTTCAGCAACACCAACAACCATGTTGTGAATTAATTGACGATATAAACCGTGTTTTGCGTTAGAATCTTTTTCTTTTCCATTATTAATTAAAGTTAAAACGTTGTTATCAATGTTAACAGTAAGGTCTTTACTAATATTACGAGATAAAGTTCCTTTTGGTCCTTTAACAGTTACGTTTGTGCCATTTACTGAAACTTCAACGCCACTTGGTAACACAATAGGACTTTTTCCAATTCTTGACATATTGTATCCTCCTTACCAAACATAAGCAAGAACTTCGCCACCAATTTTTTGTTCGCGTGCTTGCTTATCTGTCATTAAACCTTTGCTTGTTGAAACAATTGCAATTCCAAGACCATTTAAAACTTTTGGAAGGTCTTCATAACTTGCATAAATTCTCAAACCAGGTTTAGAAATTCTTTTTAAGCCATTAATAACTTTTTGGTTGTTTGGGCCATATTTTAAGTCAATAACAATTGAACTTTTTGTGCCTTCGGTTACAGAATAACCATTAATGTAACCTTCATTTTTAAGTAAATCAGCAATAGCTAATTTCATTTTGCTAGCTGGAACAGTAACGGTATTATGTCTTACTGTTAAAGCATTACGCATACGTGTAAGCATATCTGCAATTGGATCTGTAGTAATCATAATTAAACCTCCTCTTACCAACTACTCTTTTTCACACCAGGAATTTCACCCTTGTATGCAAGTTCTCTGAAACAAATTCTGCAAATGCCATATTTTTTTAGCACTGAATGAGGTCTGCCACAAAGTTTGCAACGAGTGTATTCACGTGTTGAAAATTTTTGAGTTTTTCTTTGTTTTTCTTTTAACGCTTTTCTTGCCATATTATCCTCCCAACAACCTTAAGCCTTAAATGGTAAGCCAATTTTTTCAAGTAATGCTTTGGCTTCCTTATCGGTTTTTGCTGTTGTAACAATTATAATATCCATTCCCCTAACTTTATCAATTTTTTCAAAACTGATTTCTGGGAAAACTAATTGTTCTGTAAGTCCCAATGCATAGTTTCCTTTGCCATCAAAAGCATTTGGATTGATGCCTTGGAAGTCACGAACACGTGGTAATGCAATTGAAATTAATTTATCTAAAAATTCATACATTATTTCGCCACGAAGGGTTACTTTTGCACCAACTTTCATACCTTCTCTAAGTTTGAAGTTTGCAATTGATTTTTTTGAAGTTGTAACAATTGGTTTTTGACCTGTGATTGCTGCAAGTTCATCAACTGCTTTGTTGAAAGCCTGAGTGTTATCTTTGCAATCGCCCAAACCACGGTTAACAACAATTTTTTCAATTTTAGGAACAGCGTTAACATTTTTATAACCTAATTCCTTTTGAAGTGCAGGAATTACGTTTTTTAGATAATGTTCATGTAATCTATTTAGTTCTTTTTCCATAACGAAACTCCTTATACTTTATCCGCAGTTTTTCTTACTGCTGTTTTTGTTGTTGTGGTTTTTGATTTTTGTGTTGCAGAAGCGGTTTTCTTTGGTGCTTTTTTCTTTGGTGCACTTTTTTCAACTTTTTTTGTTGTTTTTGTTGCTTCAACAACTTTTGTGTCTGCTTTTTTGTTTGCTTTTTTAATTGTTACAGCTTTATCTAGTGATGCGCCGCAAACTTTGCAAACTCTAACTTTTTTTCCGTCAATAACTTTGTTTGAAATTCTGGTTGCTTTTTTGCAAGCAGGACAAATTACTTGAACGTTTGAAGCATCAATTTTTCCTTCCATTTTAATGATGCCACCTTTTTCTTGTGCGTTCTTTGCTTTTTTGTGTTTGTTAATAAAGTTAACTTTTTCAACAACAACTGCATTTTCGGAAGGCATTGCACTTAAAACTTTTCCAGTTTTGCCTTTGTCTTTTCCAGCAATAACAACAACTGTGTCGCCTTTTTTAACATGTAAATTTGCCATAATACCCTCCTATAAAACTTCTGGTGCAAGGGAAATAATTTTCATGTATCCCTTATCCCTAAGTTCTCTTGCTATTGGTCCGAAAATACGGGTTCCTTTTGGTTGTTTTTGGTTGTCGATTATTACAGCAGCATTGTCGTCAAATTTAACATATGATCCATCTGGACGTCTAACACCCTTGCTGGTTCTAACAATAACTGCCTTAACAACGTCACCCTTTTTAACAACTCCACCAGGAGTTGCGGATTTAACAGAAGCAACAATTATGTCACCAATGTTACCGCTTCTTCTAAATGAGCCACCCAAAACGCGGATACACATAATTTGTTTAGCACCAGTGTTATCGGCAACTTTTAATTTTGTTTGTGGTTGTACCATAATTTATACTCCTTATTTTGCTCTCTCGGTAATTCTAATTACACGGAAATATTTGTCTTTGCTTAATGGGCGAGTTTCCATAATTTCAACGGTGTCGCCAATTTTGCATTCGTTAAGTTCATCGTGTGCTTTAAATTTTGTGGTTTGTTTGTAAACTTTTCCGTAGATTGGGTGTCTTTTGTTTTCAACACAAGCAACAACAACAGTTTTGTCCATTTTGTTACTTACAACAACACCAATACGAGTTCTACGAGAATTTCTATTTAATGTTTCATTACTCATAACTTAATTCCTCCTTAAAGCTTACGCATTCCCTTCATTTTTTTGAGCACGTTCAGTTAAAATTGTGTTAACTTTTGCGATGTCTTTTTTGCATTTATTTAATTGCATTGGGTTTGTTAATTGCCCAGTTGCATGTGAAAAACGAAGGTTAAAAAGTTCTTGTTTTAAACTTTTTAATTTAGCATTTAGCTCCTCGTTGGTCATTTCTCTTAATTCTTTTGCTTTCATTATTGTGCACCACCTTCAATGATTTGTTTAGGTGCAGGTGCTTCTAAATCAGATTTTTTAACAAATTTTGTTTTGCAAGGAAGTTTGTGAGCAGCAAGTCTCATTGCTTCTCTTGCAGTTTCTTCTGTCACTTCACCTAATTCAAATAACACTCTACCTGGTTTTACAACAGCAACCCAAAATTCTGTGTTACCTTTACCTTTACCCATTCTAACTTCGGCAGGTTTTTTGGTTACTGGTTTGTGAGGGAAAATATTAATCCATAATTTTCCACCACGTTTTGTATAACGAGAAATTGCAATTCTGGCAGCTTCAATTTGGTTTGCTGTCATCCAGCAAGGTTCGGTTGCAACCAAACCATATTCACCATAAGCAATTTTATTGCCACGTGTTGCCTTACCTGTCATTCTGCCACGGAACTGTTTTCTACGTTTCGCTCTCTTAGGCATTAACATTTGCATTTCCTCCTTGTTCAACAGTTTTAGCGGATTCTAATGGTTTTTTACCTAAAATTTCACCCTTACAAATCCAAACTTTAACACCTAGAACACCATATGTTGTTTTTGCAATGCAATTAGCATAATCGATGTCGGAACGAAGTGTTTGCAAAGGAAGCATTCCTTCTTGATAGTGTTCGCTTCTTGCAATTTCAGCGCCATCAAGACGTCCGCTAATCATAATTTTGCAACCTTTTGCACCGGCTTTCATAACTTTTTGCATTCCTTGTTTCATTGCTCTACGGAATGAAACACGTTTTTCAAGTTGTGCACAAATTGATTGTGCAACAAGCATTGCATCTAGGTCTGGTTTTTTAACTTCTCTAATATTAATGCTTACATTTTTGTTTTCTGTAAGTTTTAATACTTCTTTTTTAATTTCTTCAACGCCTGCACCTTTGTTTCCAATTAAAACACCAGGACGAGAAGTGAAAATATCAACAATAACACGATTTGCAGTTCTTTCAATGTCAATTTTTGAAATTCCGCAAGTTGCATATTTTTTGTTAAGATATTTACGAATTTGTTGGTCTTCAACTAAAAGTTTTGAAAATTCTTTTTTGTTTGCAATCCAAGAAGAACTCCATTCTTTGTTAATGCCAACTCTTATTCCGTGAGGACTAACTTTTTGACCCATCGAAAACCTCCTACTTTTTAACCGTGTCCAACACAATTGTGATGTGACAGGTCCTTTTTAGTATAATATCGTGGCCGCCTCTACCTCTCCAAATTCCACGTTTTAAAGTTGGACCTTGGTTAGCATAGCCTTCTGCTACAAATAAATCTTCTTTATTTAAGCCTTTATTGTGTTCTGCATTTGCAGCGGCTGAATTTAAAACTTTGATAACTGCTTGGCTTGCAGTGCTAGGAGTTTGTTCTAGCATAGCAAGAGCTTCTGCATAAGGTTTTCCAACAACTAAATCAATAACACGTTTAGCTTTGGAAGAACTCATTCTAACATATTTAGCAGTAGCAAATGGACGTGTGTCTTTATTTTCAATTCTTGCAGCTGCTTTTTCTCTTATTCTTTTTGCCATAACTTACTCCTTATTTTTTTACCTTTTTGTCGTTTCCATGACCGCGATAGGTTCTGGTTGGAGCGAATTCACCTAATTTATGACCAATCATTTCACTTGTGCAGTAAACAGGAATGTGCTTTGCACCGTTGTGAACTGCAATTGTGTGACCAATGAATTCAGGATAAATTGTTGATGAACGACTCCAAGTTTTAATAACTTGTTTTTTACCGCTTTCATTCATTTCAACAACGCGTTTATATAATTTTTCCTCTACATAAGGTTTTTTCTTTAATGACCTACTCATAATTCACTCCTAATTAGCACGCTTAATAATTAGCTTATTGCTTTGTTTTTTGTGTTTTCTTGTCTTCATGCCAAGAGCTGGTTTACCCCAAGGAGTAAGTGGTGATTTTCTGCCGACTGGAGATTTTCCTTCACCACCACCATGTGGGTGGTCAACTGGGTTCATAACTGAACCACGAACTGTTGGTCTGATACCCATGTGACGAATTCGTCCTGCCTTACCATAGGAAACAATTTCATGTTCTGGGTTTCCAACTGTTCCAATTGTTGCACGGCATTCGTTTGGAACCATTCTCATTTCACCGCTTGGCAATTTGATGGTTGCAAAATTTCCTTCTTTTGCCATAAGTCTTGCTTCATTACCAGCAGAACGAACAATTTGTCCACCTTTTCCTGGTTGAAGTTCGATGTTGTGAATAACTGCACCAACAGGCATGTCTTTAAGTTTTAAACTGTTACCCACTTTAATTTCAACATTTTGTCCGCTCATAACTGTGTCACCAACATTTAAGCCAATTGGTGCTAGAATGTAACGTTTTTCACCATCTGCATAGTTTAGTAATGCAATGTATGCTGAACGGTTTGGGTCATATTCTATTGAAGCAACGCGAGCAGGAATGTTGTCCTTATTACGTTTAAAATCAATAATTCTGTATTTAACTCTGTTTCCGCCGCCTTTATGTCTTACAGTAATTTTGCCTTGGCTGTTACGACCAGCAAATTTCTTTTTTGTTGCAAGCAAACTTTTTTCTGGAGTTGACTTTGTAACTTCATCAAAACTTGCTGTGGTGTAAGTACGACGAGCAGGAGAAGTTGGTTTATATGTTTTAATAGCCATATTATTTTATTCCTCCATAACTTCTTATGACAAGCTGTCGAAAAACTCGATTGTTTTGCTATCTTGTGTTAGTGTTACATACGCTTTTTTGAAGTCTGATGTGTAGCCCTGAGTTTTTCCTTGTCTTCTTAATTTTCCATCAACGTTTGCTGTGTTAACTTTTTGAACTTTAACACCAAACAATGATTCAACTGCATGTTTAATTTCAGTTTTGTTAGCATCTTTTTTAACAATGAATGCATATTTTTTGTTTGCAATATTTGCATATGTTTTTTCGCTTAAAAGCGGTTTAATAATAATATCAAATTGTTTCATTATCCTTTATATGCCTCCTCTAAATATTTAGCAGCATCTTGGGTTAAAACAACTTTTTCGTTTGAAACAATGTCATACACATTAACCATGCTTGCGCTAGTTACTTCAACATTACTTAAATTGTTTGATGCACGCATAACCAATTCGTCTTTTTCCTTAGTTACAAACACAACAGACTTGTCAAGTTTTAAGTTCTTTAAAACTTCTGCCATATATTTTGTTTTTGCTTCTTTTAAGGAAAGGTTATCAACAACGATAACTTCTTTATTTTTTAATTTTGTGCTAATTGCACTTCTAAATGCGGTACGTTTTGCTTCTTTGTTAACCTTTTTAGAAAAATCTCTTGGCTTTGGAGCAAACACAACTCCACCACCACGCCATTGTGGTCCTTTTGTTGAACCATGTCTAGCACGACCAGTGTGTTTTTGTCTCCAAGGTTTTTTAGCATGTCCGCGAACTTCGGAACGTGTTAATGTGCTTTTTGTGCCTTGACGAAGATTTGCAAGATATGCAACAACAACTTGATGAATTAAACCTTCGTTGTATTCTTGTTTGAACACTTCATCACTTAACTTTAAGGTTCCTACTTCTTCTCCTGAAATATTTAAAACTTTAACGTTCATAACTTTAACTCTCCTTAATTAGCCTTAACTGCTTCTTTGATTGTTAATAGGCTTCCTTTTGTTCCAGGAACAGCACCTTTAATTAAAAGAATATTGCGTTCTGGGTCAACTTTAACAATTGTTAAATTTTGAATTGTTACTCTTTCATTTCCCCATCTGCCACTCATTTTGTGTCCTTTGAAAACTTTGCCAGGATAGGTGTTTGCACCCATACCACCAGCATGACGGTGAACAGGACCATTACCGTGGGTCATTCTCATACGGTTGAAATTCCATTTTTTAATTAAACCAGTCCAACCATGACCTTTACTTGTTCCAACTACGTCAACTAAGTCGCCTTCGCTAAAAATTGAACAATCTATTTTAGCACCTAATTGATATTCTTCTGCGTTATCAAGTGTGAATTCTTTAACATAACGCTTTGGTGTGATTTCGGCTTTTTTAAACTTACCCATTTCTGGTTTGTTAACCAAATTTTCACGCTTTTCGTCAAATGCTACTTGAACAGCTTTGTATCCATCTTTTTCCATGCTTTTAACTTGTGTTACATAGCAAGGACCTGCTTCAACAACTGTTACAGGAACAACTAAACCATTAGCGGAAAAAATTTGAGTCATACCAAGTTTTTTGCCTAATATTGCTTTTTTCATAACTTTTTAATTCTCCTTACAGTTTTTTATAATTTTATATTGATGTCTACGCCAGCAGGTAGTTCTAACTTCATTAAAGCGTCAACTGCTTTTGCTGATGGGCTATAAATATCAATAAGTCTTTTATGAGTTCTCATCTCAAATTGTTCACGTGAATCCTTGTCTTTGTGAGGAGCACGTATTATTGTTACAACTTCTTTATCAGTTGGAAGTGGAACTGGTCCACTAACTTTTGCACCTGATTTTAAAGCAGTGTCAATAATTCTTTTGCTTGCTTGGTCAATTAAGTTGTGATCATATGCAGCAAGTTTAACTCTGATTTTTTGTGTTGCCATTAATTTACCTCCATGAAAAATTAACTTACCTAAATCGTTAAAAATACATATTTTTATATAAATTAATACACGTTACCGTGTGTTTAGTGCCATATCACAAAAAAAATATGTACGGACTTAGTCGTTTATAATCGAAGTTATAAACCCTTGTCAAACCCAAATTATCCCCTAAAATTGGCGGTTTTAGAAGTAACTTTGCGTTTCACCACGTAATACAGCACAATAATTCTACCTAAAAAGCCGACAAAAGTCAACACTTATTTTAAAATTTACAAAAATTAATTTTTGGTTGATTTGCACAAAAAAAATAAAACGATTAGATTTTTAACTAATCGTTTTAAATTGTTTAATATTTGTTTTTTTAATTTTAAATTTATGTTTTAGTTGTGCCCTGTTTGATATGAAAAATTTTATATATAAATTTGCCCTGCTTGTTGTGATGGGTTTTATTATATGTTTATAGTCTTCTATATTAATATATAAATAAATATAATACGAACTATGCGGTCTATGAGGTTTATGCGGTGTTTTTAAACAAGTTAAATTTTAACATTTGCTTGCATAAACTTTTTATATGCAAACTTTAACTCACATTAAATTTTTAAATTAAGTTTAAAATTTGCTTTAAAACACAAGTTTGTTAAACAATTTCTACAAACCAACAATCAAGTCTTCAAACTCTTTGTGGTCTTGCAAAATTTTAACATACAAAATGTTGGTGTCAGATTTGTTTAATGTGATTGATTGCACACTTGTGCAACCGCTCAATATTAAAGTTCCAACAGATGTAAATGTTGACGCTTTAAATGTTAAGTGCTTTAAGTTTGTGCAATCGCTGAACGCATAGCCACCAATATCGTTAAAGTTAACATCAAATGTAACACTTTCCAAATTGGTTGCACCTTGGAACGCATAAACATCAGCACTAACTAGTGTGCTTGGCGCAACAAAGTTAGCATTTGGAGTTTTGTCAAAATATTTAATTAATCTAGTTTTATTAAAGTTGTAAATAGCACCATCTTCAACAGTAATTTGTGGGCTTTGCGAAATCACATTTTGCAAACTTCCACAACCCAAAAATGCAGTTTCTGCAATGGTGGTTATTTTGGAAGTTAGTGTTAAATTTGCAACACTTGCACAATCTAGGAAAGCGTTTGCATTAATTTCAGTTGCATCAACTGTTAAGTTCTCTAAAATTTGTGTTCTGTTAAATGCCCCGCTTTCAATGGTAACAGTTTTAGAATTTGTTGTGTAACTATTACCTTCTTTTGATGCTGGATAGCGATATAATGTTTCGAAATTTGCCGAATACAAAACACCATTTTCCACTTCAAAAAACTCACTTTTTGAAATCATTTTATATTCTTTTAAGTTTGGACAATTTATAAATGTTGTGCTTGAAATAGTTCGAATTGTGTATGGCAAAGAAACTTCAATTAAGTTTTCTAAGTTGTTAACTTCGGTTATTGCCACAACATTTTTACCATCAATTTGTCTTGGGAATATTATTTTGTTAACATTTTTTGAATCGTCCTGCATTCCGGTTATTGTAATTGTGTTTCCATCAGGGTTTGTAACATATTTGAATGCAGAAGCAGGGGTTTCATCTTCAACTGGCGGAATGTCGCCAAATTTTGCATAAAGTGTTACGTTTCCTTTAACTTTTGTGCCGAAAATGTAATTTGAAAGCAATGATTCATCAACGCACCACGAAACAAAAACTTTACCAATTTTTTCTGGATCTGGTGGTCTTGAAACAACACCATCATGATATATTGTTTGTTTTGAATAAACAGTACCATCAACATAGAAAGTTGCAGTGTACTGATGAGCAGTCCATTTTGCATAGAATCTAACTTCGCCAGCAGGCAGTTTGTACTGAGTAAAATCAATTTTGTCAGAAAAATCTTCATCTAAATACCAGCCATCAAAACTGTATCCTTCACGCACAAATGGTGGTGGAGCCTGCCCTTCTTCTGGCACTAATTGACCAGTGTAAAACTCTTTTGGTGGAATGTATTCCGCACCAGAGCCTGTAACGTATTGAATTGTGGTTAGCGGATAATCCCAAATTGCATACAAAGTGGTGTCTTCACCAAACATTGATTGAAGTGAGCCTGGTTTGAAAGTTTGACCTGTACCTTCGGCATTAAATGCCCAACATTTTAAGGCTTTATCTTGCATATAAATTCCAGCAGTGGTTTCAGTTGGCAAATAAAAACCTTCTTCAAATTGCTTGGTTATTGGTGCAACTTGATTACCTTCTCCGCCATTAATGTTAAAAGTTATGGTGTAAGTTCCTTTAATGAAATGTGCATACAACTTAACATCGCTGTTAACTTCATCAATGCCAACTTTAACTCGGGTTGATTCGTTAAAAGTTTCGCTGTAATACCACCCCTCAAATTCATGACCATATTTTGATGGAATTGGCAAAGTTGGCATAACTTCACCTTTTTCAATAACAATTTCCTCTGCCAAATTATCATTAAAGGATATGGTTGCTTTTTTTGGCATAACAAAAATAACAAATAAAGCAATTGCAGCAGCGAATATTGCAACAGCAATAAAAACAGACAAATATAACCGTTTTCTTCTACTTATGTATGCCATTGGGTATCTCCTTTAATTTTTTCTTGTGTTTTTTAAATAGTATTTGCAAATTAATGTTTAAATTTTAATAGTTCAATTTAATTTATTTTAAGTAAATAAAAAACTTTTAAAATTTAACAATAAACGCAAATTTTTAAATATTCTAATTATTTAACAAGTTCGTTAAGTTTTGTTAACATTAGTTCCACTTCAACACCATGAACCATTGCTGCTTGTTCTAATGTTTCCATTAAACTGAATGGGCAAGTGAAACAATGCATGCCAAAACCTGTTAAAACAGCTTCAACACCATCGTGCATTTTAAGTGCTTCGCCAATTGTTAAGTTTTTTGTGAATTTTTTTGTGTTTTTCTTTGCGTATTTTTTTGTGTTGTTTGTTAATTTTATTTCTTTTGCCATAATATTTTAACTTCCTTTTATTAATATTTTTTATTGCTTAAACCCACAAAGTGGACAAAATGAAAACTTTGCATCAATTGTTTCGCCACAAAACTTGCAAACTTTTTTATCAGATTCGTTAAACACTTCACTAGAATTTATTGGAGCTTTATATTCAGTGTTTTGCGGTGTGTTTAATGTGGCATCTGGCTTTATGTTGTTAAGCCCACCACGCCTAATAATTTGTGGTGGAACATTATCATTTTGTGTTTGCACATTTTGTAAGTTACCTTGATTAGCCGTTAAACTTGTAGCAAATGCATCGGACACAGGTTTTGAAATGTCAACCTTGTTTGGAACAATTTGTTCGGGAGTGTATTTTATTCCCGTTTTATCAAATTCTTCCGTTAATGATTTTCGTTCACTTAAAAACATTGCCACCTTTTTTTGAACTTTTTTATTTAATTTAAAGCTTGTAAGTTCTAGGTTATAAATTCTAATTCCAAGTTCGGAAACATATTTGTTAATTTCTGGATTTAAGTGTGCATTTAAAATTGAAGGATTCAAAATTATTTGAGTGAAATCTATTTTGGAATTTTCAATCATGTTGTTAACTTCGTTTCCAACAATACCCATAACAAGAGGCATTCCTTGTTTGTTTGGCACAAAAAACCTGTCAATTAACAAAACTTTTAAAAGTTTGTCTGGTTCGGTTATTTGAACATCACAAAGTCCCTCGGAATAGCCTTTAATTTTTCCAAATTCATTGGACCTTAACACAAATTTGTTGTCGGAACTGAACTCGTGTTGCGAAATTACATGTTTATAAATAAAATAAACGTCAGCCTTAAACTTTTTTGGATAGTTTCCATGTTTGTTAGGTTTGTCCAGTTTCATTTTTGAAAATGATTTTGGCAAAACCGCACCTGAAATTTTGTGTTTTCCAGATGGAACAATATCGCACACTTTGTCGTTGCAAACAAAAACAGCATTATAATCGTCCCCTACTATTATGTGCGAATTAACATTAACAATTCGGTTTGAACTAGGATAAAGATAAATATAATGACCATTAATTTCATCGCCACATTCAATGTTTTTATTAAACATTTGTTTTAATCTTGCAATTAACCCCATATACCTACCTATTTAACATTAAATTATATCAATAATTGCAAAATATTGCAAAATAATTTATGACTAATTTAATTTAATTAAATAATAAACTAAATTATTTGAGCATATATATTTACTAAATTAAAAAACTTTTTTAAGTGTTTTATTAATGTTTTTAAACTTATTTTGTGGGGGAATTATGTCAAAAGTTAGTTCAATTATTTCAAGTTATGTTGTTAGCGTTTTTAATGGACAAATTGAAGGGGTTGTTAGCA
The DNA here is from genome assembly GCA_944380265.1 of uncultured Clostridia bacterium. Lineage (GTDB taxonomy): Bacteria > Bacillota > Clostridia > Christensenellales > UBA1242 > UBA6345. The sequence continues at coordinate 54,167 of CALWGY010000006.1, forward strand.
ACATATTATTTAACGAAAAAAAACGTGCAAAATGGCTAATACTTAGTCAAAATGATGAGCAGTTTTGGGTGCTAGACACAAGCAAAATTTATAAAATGGGCGATGGCGCTGTTATAATTAAAAATTCAGCTGCCCTAAACCTTATGGAAAGCAAGGAACTAGAAATTAAAAATTGTTTTAGTCCAATCAACAGCATAATTGTTTCAATTGAAGGCAATTTTTTAGGTTATATTGCCGACATTGAACTAGATGAAAAATTTAATATAAAAAATTTTGTTTCGCGCGATGGACAAGTGTTTAATTTAGGAAATATTGTTAACATTTCCGACAGTGCAATTATAACTTGCGAAAATGAAAAGAAACCTAAACTTGGAACATTTAAAGAAAAAGCAAAAATTGAAATACCAAAAAGCAACAATAAAGTTGTTGAAATTTTAGAAAAAACCGACACAATTTTGCCAAACAGAACAATTATGAACTACAACTTTTTAATTAACCGAAAAGTTTCAAAAAACATTGTTAACTTTAATGGCGAAATTATAATTAAAGAAAACCAAATTATAAACTCAAAAATTTTAGATATTGCCAGAATTAATGGCAAAATTAGAGAGTTAACAAAATACAGTATTTAGTTTTAATTTGAAAAATGTTAACATTAAAAATTAAAATAAGTAATAAAACAAAAAATCCCTATTTTAGGGATTTTTTTGTTATTCTTCATTTTTGTTTATTTTGTTAGTTCTTGCTTTTGAAGAAACTGTTTTGTTACTTAAATTATCTTGTTGCATTTTATTAACTGCGTCTAAAAGTGAATTAAGCGATGCTTTTTTCCTTGGTGCTCTAACTGTTTTTGAGCTAACTGGAACTTCACGTTTTAAGCCAGATTCTTTTTCAACTTCTTTTTCAACTTTTTCTAAGTCTTTTGAAATTTTTAAACCAATATCTTCTGGTTTAACAGTTGTTAAATCAATAGCTTTTTGTTCGTTAATTTTGTTTGCTTTTGCTTTTTCAAACAAATCACTGTTAATTTTTTTGGTTTGTTCCAAATCTTTTGTTGCAACATCTAAGCTACGTTCAAGTGATGTAACTTTGTCTTTGTATAGGTTAGAGTTTTCTTCTGCAAGTTTAACTCTTTCTTCCAAATCGGCAATTTGTTTAACAACATCATCAGAAACTTCAACACGTCTGCCATCTTCAAGTTCTTTAACTTCTTTTTTGCTTAGGAAACTTTGTTTAAATTCAGGAGAAGTTAAGTATTCTTTAAGTTCCTTAACTGCTTTTAGTTCAGCAATTTTAACGTTGTAAGATTCGGTTATGTTTGTTAAATCGGTGTTTGCCTTTGTTAACTCTTCATTTTTTTGAGCCAATGTTGTTTTAAGTTCATTAATTGTGGTTTCCAAATTTGCTTTATCTTCATTAATTTGGTCAATGTAAGGTTTGCTTTGCTCTTGCACAGTTTTGCTAATTTGTCCATAAATTTTGTTAGCATAGTTTTTACACTCTGCTTTCATGGCATCTTCGGTAAGTCCTCGCCTACGATTGATTTCTTCATTTAAAGCATTAATTTCAGCTTGCATATCATCTTGTTGTTTTTGGAAACGAGTTGTTGCAAGTTCGTAATCTTTTTCCAACTGTTGAAGTTTTGTTTGTTCTTCGTTGTAACGCTTTTTCATGTAGTTGGCTTCAATTTTAATTGTTGTTTGGTTAATTTGTTCTGTAAGTTGTGCAAGTGTTTCACGTGCTGCTTGTGCTTTACGTTCAAAATCTTTTGTAACTTCATCAAAGTTTTTCTGATAGTTAAACATTTCTGTTTCCTTAGATTGAACTTTTGCACTTAAATCACGTTTAACGTTAATATATTTTTCGCATTCTTTCATTGCCCTTTCAAGCAGTAGCGCATTGTCAACACCAAGTTCATCAAAATCGTAATATTCATATTGGCTTGCATTAAGTTCGGCTTCTTCTCTTTCACGTTTTTCTTCAATAGCACGTTTTTCCAAATAATCTTGTAAAACAGGAATGCCTTCCTTAATTTCTTTTTTAGTAAACAACACTTCATAATCAATGAACGCAGGCATTGTTGTGCATGCTTTGTTCATGTTTCTTTCAAATTCATGGAAAGTAAAGTAAAGGTCGGAAATTATTGATGTGTGTCTTGCACGTAAAAATGCAACAAACAAATATCCCAATGCCAAAATTAAAAGTGGTAACAACAACACTTCAAACAAGAATGTGTTAAACCTTATAACTTCATCGGCAGCCATTCTGGACATTCCAAGAAGGAATGTTACAACTGCAATTATAATTGTGAATGTTCCACAAGTTGTTGCTGTGTTTGCATATGCACTTGTTTTGCTTGGTTGGTCAACACATGTGGTTACGTTCATATATTCACTTGGAACCTTATCACGATTTAACATATATTCTTGCCAGCAATAACGCAAAGTTCGTGGCACACTTTTCATTTTTTCGTTTAACTCCACAATGTTTTCATCGTTAACATAAGGATTTTTTGCAAAATACTTGTTAAGTTTGTTTATGTTTTTTAAAAGTTTAACTTCATAAGTAAAGCCAGTTCTAATTATGGAAATAATTAACACTAGCAATAACAACCCCAAACTGCCAAAAACTAAATAGTCAAAGGTTATGTAATTACTTAATTCTTTTAAAAACGACGTTAGCGAATTAAAAATATTCATATTCCATTCTCCTATTGTATATTACATAATACTAGTTGTAGTATAACACAACGAGTTATTATTTACTAACATTTTAAACGCATTAAAAATAAATTTTAAAAAAATTTTATTCCATCATGTTTTTAACAATTGGAAAATTAAAACTTAAAAAGCAACAAAAATGTTTAAGTTTTATGCAATGTTTTGCTACTTTATTTTGTGAAAAATTTTTTAATTTATTGATAAATTTTCAAAGTTTTAAAATTAAACAATTTCCAAAAACGAACCCATTTCAAACAAATAAAGTTTTGTGGAAACAACCTTAACTTTCATGCCCTTTTCCACTGCTTGTTTGTAAACTTCAAGTTGCAATGAATATGCATTTATTAATTTTGAAACATCTTTGGTTTTGTTTGTTTTAAAGTCAATTAAAATTGCACTGCCATTATCAACCAAAATTAAATCCACAACACCTTGAATTAAAATGTTTTGATTAATGTTGCTTGTTTCAACCACATTAGAATATGGTGTTTTTAACAAAAATTGTTGTTCTTTAAAAATTTTTGTGTTTGCACCAATCAATTTTTTAACTTCATTTTTTGCTTTTATAATTTTGTTAACATCAATGTGCAAAGCAACCTCTGGTTCAATTTGGTATGTTTTAATAATGCTTGCAACCTTTTGTTTAACTTCTTCATCACTTTCCACATATGTTAAATTTTGCATAATTTTGTGATATGCATTTCCAATTTTTAACGACAAGTTATCCAAAACCGAACCATTAAAATCAACTTGCAAACTAAGTTCGTTTTCATTAACATAATCATCTTCACGCATAAGCCCTGTAACACTGTTTTTTGTTGCAAGTTTTTTTGAACCAACAGGTTTTGTTAATTCAAAATTTTTAACCAATGTGTTAACAATATCGTTTGAATTTTCGGAAATTATAATTTTGTTTTTAACGTTTTTTGTGGCATTTGAAATTTGTGAAATGTTTTTAATTTCAACATTTGCAACAACTTCATTTTTATGTGTTAAATTAAAGTTTGGTTTTAAGTTTATAAACCCCTGCCTGTCACCATTTTTTATGCACTTAAAAATTAAATCTAAAAAGTTGGTGGAAGAAAAAATGTTTTGCTTTGTTCGTAATGCAAAATTTTTAAAGTTGTAACAACCTGTTAAAAACAAAAAGTTTCTGGCTCTTGTTAATGCAACATACAATAGCCTAATTTGTTCTTCCAACTGTTCGTTTAAAGCATAAAGTTTGTTTGCCGATTTTTGAATTGTTGCAACTTCATTTCTGGTTTCGCTGTTTCTTAAATTTATGCCAAGCCCAAGTTTGTTTGTTAAAATTACATCTGATGCATATGTGCTTTTGTTAAAACTTTTGCCCAAATTTGAAAGTATTACGCACGGATATTCTAGTCCCTTAGATTTGTGCATTGTTAAAATTTTTACAGAGTTTTCGCCCGACTCAACATTAATAACAAAATCATCTTTCCCTTTAAGTGAGTCCAAAAATTCCAAGCACTTGTTTAAATTAAAATTAAACCCTGCGTTGTTAAGCAGAAAAACAAACTGCTTAATGTTTTCCGCCATCTGCGCCCCATTTGGAAAACTGGAATAATAGTTAATTAAATCAAATTTAATAACCACCCAAGAAACAAGTTCCATAATGCTTGAATAATTCATTCTGTACTTTAATGTGCTTAGTAAGTTCACAAACTTATTTAATTTGTCAAAAAGTGGGGTGTTTTTGTCAGAACTTAAATATTCAGTTACACAATCGTAAAACCCAACAGTTTTGTTTGTTTGCCTTAACTCGTTTAATTCATCATAACTTAAATTAACAAGTGGGCTTAAAAGCACATTGCAAACATCAAGGTCGGAATTAACATTGTTTAAAAGTTTTAATAGGCTAAACAATGGTTTAATTTCAATTGTGTTAAAAAGTGTGGTTTTAATTTGTGCACTAACTGGAATTTGATGAGCCTTTAAAACATCATACAAAGTGTTTACAAAACCTTTGTTATCTCTAACCAAAACTGCAATGTCGGAATAGTTTATTTTGCAAGTTTGTTTTAATGCAGAATTATAATATTCTTTATTTAAAACATCACAAATTATGTTTGTTACTTCCAATGCTTCGGCAATTTCATTTTCAATTTTGTCATCATCTTCTTCGGATTGTTCATTTGATTGCCCACTAGTTTTTTCACTTTCCAAAACCTGCGTGTCAATTAATTTTAAGCACACTTCTCCACTGTTTTCAGACCCCAAAATTAATTGCGATTCTTTTTGATAGTTAATGCCAATGGTATCTTTTGTTATTAGCGTGTTAAAGCAATAGTTAACAAAATCAACAACACTTTTGCTGCATCTATAATTTTTGTTTAACAAAATTAGTTGGTTATTTTTTTGTTTTAAAAACTTGTTATATTTGCTTAAAAATATTTCTGGCATGCATTGCCTAAACGCATATATGCTTTGCTTAACATCACCAATCATGTTTAAGTTGTTGTTGCTAATTTTTAATAAAATATCTTCTTGAATTTGGTTTATATCTTGATACTCATCAACAAAAATATATTTGTAACTTTTTTTAACTTCATCATTAATTGCACTGTTACACAAAATTTTGTAAGCATATTTTTGAAGGTCGGAAAAATCTAGTTTGCCAATTTCATTTTTTAAAGTTGTAAATTCTTCTTCGGTTTTTAATGTTATTTCAAACAGTTTTGAATAAAGTTTTTTAAGCTTATTTGTTGTTGTTTCAAATTCTGATTCTGTTAAATTTATGCAATTAATTTTTGCTTTTGTAACAAACTTTTTAAAGTCGTCAACACAAAATTTTAACTCTTCAAAAATGTTTAATAACATAGCATCTTTTGGAGCATATAAGCGTGGAAAACTTAAATTGTTAAGTCGTGTTGCAAACTCGGAATAGTTTTCTGCATCAACCACAAATTTTATTTCTGCCTTTAATTGCTTTAAGTAGTTTTGCAATTTTTCATCTGAAATAATGTTTTCAAAATCGCAAATAGTTTTAAAAAATTTTTGAACGCTTGGTTTGTAGTAATCAAAAACATATTTGCAACATATGTTTAAATTTTCATCTTTATTTAAACACTTGTTAAGCACAAAATTAACATATGTTTTGCTATCACTTTTTTCGCTTAAAAAATTGTATATGCTAGTTATAATGTTTTTTAATTTTGTTGTGTTTCGTTTATCACTAAAACTTTCATACACTTCATAAAATTCTTCATCTGCATTTTCAACATAATTATTAAAAGTTTTTTCCATTGCTTGGTTAAACAAATTCAAATATTCTTCATTTGTTAAAATGCCAAAATTTGGTTCGATGTTAACTTCATAAAAATATTTTGAAACAATTTTTTTGCAAACCGAATGCAGTGTTCCAATGTCGGCAGAAGAAATTAGAAAAAGTTGTTCATAAAAATAATTGAGTTTTTCTTCATCAAAGTTTGAATTTGCAATAGCTTGCGCAAGTCCAACATAAAGTTTTTGTTTCATTTCACTTGCAGCGGCTTCGGTAAAAGTTACCACTAACAAATTGTTTACTGGAACTAAGTCGTTAATTATTAAACTTTTCAATTTTTCAATCATGGTGGTGGTTTTTCCACTGCCAGCCGATGCAGAAACCAAAACATCTGTGTTTAGAGTGCTTACAAATTGTTGTTGTTCTGCATTTAGTTTGTTTGCCATAAATTTTAAAAATCCTCGTTTAAATTATCTGCCACTTTAACATTTTTAACAACTCTAAAATTGTTTCCATGTTCTTCGTTAAATTTGCACATTCCCAAAAACTCGCAATGCTCACATGCCACAAATTTGGAAGTTTTTAGTGGCTCAGGTGCAATTTTTCCGTCTTCAATTTGCTTGCATGCATTTAGCACCATATTTGTAACATAGTTAATAATTCTATCAAAATCTTCGTTAGAAATTAAAATTTTACCCGAAACTTTTCCATCTTTGTTTGTTTTTAGGTTTAACACTCCGCTTGTGTAGTTTGTTTCGTTCATGCGTTTATCCAACTTTAAAATGTTTGTTATGTTGTTTGAAATAACGCCTTTTAATTTATACAACTCTTCGCCATTGTTTTTTGAAAAAACATTGTTAAGTGGCAAATAGAATGTGCCAATTGGTTGCTTGTTTGTTTTTGATTTAACAACATACGCATAAACAATAAGTTGCAGTTTTTTACCACTTGCAATGTCAGTGAAATCACTAAAATCGCTTCCGCCAGTTTTATAGTCTATAACCGAAAAACTTTCGTCATCAAAATCAACTCTGTCAATTATGCCATTAATTTGAATTTTTGTTTTTCCGTTTGAAATTGTGAAATCATTAAACTTTTTTTCTAACCAAAGTGGTTTTAAGGTTGATAAGTTGTTTAGTTTTGTTAATGCATTATTAATCCTTAAAATTTCTTGTTTCAAACTTTTTATGGCATTTGCATTTTTAGGATTTAATTTTAAGTGTTCATATTGTTTTTTGCTTAAAATTTGGTCTAAAACTTTAACACTTTCATCTTCCAAATTTGCTGTTTCTGCATTAATTTTTGGCACAATAATTTTAACGTATTCATGCAAAATGTTACCAAATTCACGTGCAGTAAATTCGCTTGTTTCGGTTTCCTTAATTTTTAAACCATACTTTGCAAAATGAATGAATGGGCACGTGTAAAAGCTTTCAATTTCACTAACATTAATGCCGTTTTTTAGAATTTGGGTTTGTTTGTTTTGCAAGTTTTCAACTATGTTTGTGTGATTAACATTATTTAACACTTCATCAACATTTTCTTGCACTTTTTTTAATGCACCATAAATGTTAAAGGTGTTTTCACGAAGTAAGCTTGAATTGTTGGTTTCAAATTGTTTTATGTTTTGAATTAAGTTTGTTTTTGCAAAATTTGGGTTTGTGTTGTTAAACAAAAAGTAAGCGTTGTTTGTAAGTTCGGTTTGATAGTCTTGTTGAATATAACTTCCATTAACAAGTTTTAAACCTGGAAACATAACTAAAAAGTTATTAATAATTTCGCTAGGCATAACTTTTTCGCCACTAGCACTTTTGCAAACATATGTGCAAACTATGTTTTCAAACTTTAAAAATGTTTCGTACACTTTAAATTTGTTTCGTTTGTTAATTAAGTTAACTGTTGGTGTTAGTTTTATTTTATTACTTAAACTGTTAATGTCAACATCGGTTATAATGCCCAAGTCCTTTTGAACAATTGGCATTTTGCCTTCTTCCATTCCCACAATTATTGCAAATTTCTTTTTTGGCACTTCGCCCTTGATTATGTCGGTTACAAGCACGCTATCAACAATTATTGGTGGCATAACAATGTTAATGTTTTCAAAGTAGGCTTTAATTATGTTGAAAGCATCTTTAACAGTTGTTTGGTAACTGCCAAGCACATTAGAAATGTCGGAAAAGCCCTTATTAACCTTTAACACAACGTTGTTTAATTTGTTGTGTTCCAACACATTGTTTTGTTCCCTATACTCTTTTTGAATTTGGTTGATAAAATCGTTTAGTCCAAACTCTTCCGTGAAATTGTTTAACACCAAAATGTAATCTGCCATACATTTTGCAGATTTTAAACTTGTGTTAAGTTTAATAAATATGTTTAAAATTTCATATATTTCGGTTAACTCTTCATTTTGCATGTGTGGAATTGGAGTTAAAATACTTTTATAGTTAAAGCCCGATTTGTTAACCACATCTTCAAACAAACTAAGTTTTTGTGTAGTCACGTTTGTGTATAGTCTTAAAAAATTAAATAGTTCTCGTTTGTTATAGTTACTTAAAACCAGTTCAAACAAATCAAAGTAAAACCTAACAACAATGGAGTTTGTTATTGGTTCGCTTTCATCAAAAAAATATGGGATGTTGTTTTGAACAAACAATTGTTCAAATTTTTGTTTATAATCGTTCAAATTTGGGGTTATTATAACAAAATCGTTGTAACTAAGTTTTTTTGTTATTATTAACCACTGAATTTTTTTGATTACAAAATTTGCTTCGTCACTTACACTGTTAAATTTGAAAAGTTCTGTGTGTTTTGGTGTGGTGGTGCTTGGTTTAATTTTTATTGAAAACAAGTTGTTGCTAACAACATTAAACTCGTCGTTAAAGTTTGTTTTACAGTAAATTTTGTTATATTTAATGCCATTAACTTCTGCAAGATTTAACAAATTTAAGTAAACATTATTTAAAAAGATGTTTTTGTTGTTAAGTTCATCAATGTAACTTACCGCACAAGCAACATTAACACTGGCACTGTTTAATGCCAGTTCCTTAATAACATTGTACATAAGTGGTGTAAAATCTTCAAACCCAACAAAATAAAAATGTGTGGTTTTAAAGTTTTGAGTTTTAATTAATTTTGTCAGCAAGTTAAGTTTATTAAAACTATCGGTGTAATCATTTTGCAAAAAATCTTCATATTTTTGATATACCAGTTTAATGTCTTCAAGTTTTAAATTTAAGTTTTTGTTTGATGTGTTCAAACTTATTTGATTTGGTGTTACATTACAACTTTTAAACATGCTTATGGTTTCAAAAATTGTGTTAGAAAAACCATTAAAGTTTAGTGCTTTTTTAATGGTTTTAAATTCCGATTTGTTTTCGTTTAAAATTTTTTTGATAATTGTTACACATTCTGGTTTTGTTAACACCCTTTGGTTAATGTTGTTTTCGGCAACAATTTTGTTTGTAAAACGTGTTAGGGTTGTAACATCAACATCAAAAAAACATTGTTCATTTAAAAACTCAAACAATCCTTCTTCAACTTGCAAAGTCATTCTGTCGGGGGTGAAAATTATGTGTTTTGCTTCCCCCCTGTTTGCTTGCAAACTATTAAGCATATTTTTTAAACAGCCATCAACTGTTTTTGAATAATATATGTTAAGCAATGTTTTTTCCTTTGAGTGTTTTAACAAAAAATTGGTGTTTAAAACTTAACAATATTATATCAAATTTGCACATTTGTTACAATTAACTTTTAATGCCTTAGGTTAATTGTTTTTGTTTTAAACTTTTAACTTCTTTTTCCAGTTTTACAACCTTAGACAAATTTAGGTTTAACAATTCTTGATAGTAGTTAATTTCGTTTTTATAAATTAACTCTGCCTTTTTTAAAGCATTATTTTTTACCAAATTTAACAGCCCAACAAACAAATTTTTTATGTCTTCATCAGATAAAATTTCCATGGGCTGTTTTTTCATTTTTAAAATTTTTGCAGAACTAAAAAACTTAAAAATTTGTTTTTTAATTATTGTTTTATTTAATTTAACCACGTTTTTTATCATAAATTGTTTCCTTAGGTTTTTTAATATGTTTTCCATCTTTAAAGCAAACAAAACTTTGAAATATGAATAATTTTGTAGTTTTAAATCATAAAATATAAAAATTTATTATAGGCGGAAAACATGAAAGAATTTAATTTGCACTTTTACTCAAAAAAACCATGCAACATTTTTATTAATGGCGAACTTGTTGGGCTTATTGATAACGTTCAAAAATTTTTTATTGATATGGTTGTTTTTTCTAACACCTTGGTTGTTACGTGCGAACCAATTTCTAATAGCACCGAAACATTAATTCCAATTTCATTTAAACTTACGTACGAAAATAAAAAACTTACTTCAAGCCTTCCAAGTGCAAAAATTATACCTTTTCCAAACTCCAATTTTGATGTTGTTTTAAATTTTAAAAAACTAATGCTTAACAACAAAACCAGTTTGTTTAACAAAAAGTTGGGTTCGTTTAACGTGCTTGCCATGATTGACAGCATTAGCACAATTTCAATTTTTAGTAATGATAACAATTTGTTTACAACACAAACCGATTTTTTAACAAACTTTGAAGCCGAACAAATTAACAACCTAATTGTTTGCACCGCAAACACAAATTCCGGCACTTTTATGTTAATTTTTAACACCACAACAAGTGAAGCTTTGGTTTGTGATGAATTTATGCAAATTGAAAAAACTGAAAACAACATTAAGGCGTTAAAAAACTTAAACAACACATTAAAACACGGAAAAGTGTTTGATGTTGATTTAAAAACTTCAACTGTTACAAATTATAATGTTTATTTGGAAGAATTTTTAAGTTTAAGCGAACAAAATTTGATTCCACTGTCATTTTTGGAAGCAATTAAGGAAGAAGATTTTAAGATTGCAATGACATATCTTGACCCAAAATTGAATGATGTTACAGAAGAAAAACTTAAACAATATTTTGACGGCATTGATGAAATATATTACAACTGTTACTATTTAAAACAAGATGTTTGTAACTACACAATAATTAGCAAAAACAGCACAAAAAACTTTAATTTTTACATGGTTAACAACAAAATTGCCGAAATTGAAGAAGTGGAATTTTAAAATTAAATTATTTACAAATAAATTAATGTTTTAAATTGTTGTTAAACCAAGATGTTTTTTTGTATAATATTATTGTAATAAATTAACAAAATAATATTATATAAGGAAATGTTATGAGCACAGAACTTAAAATTGTTTTAATTGTTTGTGCGGTTTTACTTGTTTTACTTATAATTGTTTTATCCAGCCGTTCAAGAATTAAAAAAATGTACAAAAAATATATGCATGTTGGAAATCAATCCAACTTAACTGGAAGCCAGTTTGCTGGCATTGCCATTAACCAACTTGACCTAGACATAACACTTGGCGTTACTGATGGAGAATTAACCGATGCATATTCTCCAAAACGAAAAATGCTTATTATGAGCCGAGAAGTTTGCAACAATGCAAGTTTATCATCTTTAACAATTGTTGCGCACGAACTTGGGCATGCTTTGCAAGATAAGAAAAACGACCCACTTTTTCATTTGTCACAAATTTGGGGAAAAATTAATAGGTTTACAAACAAATTTTTTCTTCCACTTTTGCTTGCAGGAATTGTTGTTTTGTTTTTTGATATGAGCATTGCAACAACAATTTTATGGGTTGCTCTTGGCGTTTTCTTGTTTAACATTTTAGACAAAATTTTAACCATACCAGTTGAATATAATGCAAGCAAACGTGCTTTATGGTATTTAAGGGAATATCACTTTTTATCCCCTAACGAAATTGGCAAAGCAAAAAAATTGCTTAACGTTGCTGCACAAACATACATTGCATCTCTATTTGATGGTATTATTATTTTTGGTAACAGGTTAAACAGATTATTTAGTAGGAGAAAATAATGCTATATTGGGAATATTATGTTATGGGCATAATTTTGTTGCCGGGATTATTACTTGCAATTTATGCTCAGTCAAAAGTGAGTTCAACATACAGTAAATATTCTAAAATGATGAGCCAAAAAGGCATGAAAGCATGGGAAATGGCTCGATTGCTTTTGGATTGTGCTGACTTACAAAATGTTCAAGTTATTAAAGTTTCAGGAAATTTAACAGACTATTACGACCACAAAAAACAAGTTGTTGCACTTAGTTCAACGGTTTACGATTCTTCAAGTGTTGCTGCCCTTGGCGTTGCTGCACACGAAGTTGGTCATGCATTACAGTTTAAAAACAACTATTTGCCAGTTAAAATAAGGTCGGCAATAATTCCAATAACAAACATTAGTTCCACCATTTTGTGGCCACTTGTTATGCTTGGTTTAATTTTTAACTTTGCTGCAATGCCTGGCTCACTTGTTGGTGACATTTGTTTGTGGAGTGGAGTTATAATATTTGGTCTTGCTGTGCTTTTAGACCTTGTAACTTTGCCAGTTGAATATAATGCAAGCAACCGAGCAGTTCAGGTGCTTTCCAAAACCGAAATTTTAACGGAAGAAGAAACAAAAGGTGCAAAAAAAGTTTTGGGTGCTGCTGCCCTAACATATGTTGCTTCACTTTTAACAAGCATTTTAAACCTACTTAGGTTTTTACTAGTTTTCTTAATGCATTCAAGGCGAGAATGATATTAAAAATAATTAAAAACAAAAAACACGCATATGCGTGTTTTTTTAATTTTTTACTTTGTGCTTTAATCTTTTTTGCTTTAATGTTGAAATTAACATAAGAATTATAAAAACTAAAAAAACAAAACCAACCATCAGTAAAAACATTGCAAGTGTGGAAACATTTTTATTAAACATTGAAAATGTGCAGTCAAAACCACTTGCAATTCCACTCACTAATTCGTCTGGCAAAGTTTTTCTCATTTGATTTAGCACACCATTTAAAAAATTTTGCCTAAACAATATGGTTGAATATGTTCCTGGCAAAAACCCAATTATTGTTTGCATGGTGTTGCCCATGGTGTTAATTGGAACATAAGCGCCGCAAACGAACCCATACATTGCAGAAACAAGTGTGCAAACCCCACTAACAACACCTTGGGAATTTGTGAAACTCCAAATTATGTTTGCAAACAATGTGCCACTTAATGAAGTTAAAAATATGTTAACTAAAATTAAAATTATATCAACAAAAGTTAAATAGAAACCAACAAAACCTAAATATATTAATCCAATTGCAAACAATATTAAACATACAATAATTGTGGAAAACAAATTGGCAATAACATAACTAAGTTGCAATGTTGATTTTTTTATTGGCGATACCAAAAAATCTATGTTTGCCCTGTTAATTTTGTCAATAACCATAATACCTGAACAAAAAGCAACGGTTATGCAAGAAACTGACAAAACGGAAGAAAACAACCAGCCACCAGTGAAAGCGTTTAGCAATTTGCTTTCAAGTGGTAAATCTCCAATTATTTCTAAAATTGTGTTTTCATATGTGGTTTTTAAAAAAGTGATAAATAAAACTAGCAAAATAAGTGGAGTAATTAAAGATACAAAAAAAGTCATTTTGTCTTTAAAATAAAGTTTTATATTTCGCTCAGTTAAATAAAATAACTTTTTAACTTCTCCTTTCATATGTTCTCCTTTAATTCTTTGCCAGTTACAGCCAAAAACACATCGTCCATTGAGCCTTTTATAACCTCAAAATCTTCAATTAAATTTTTATTGTTAACAATAAAGTCCATTGCACATTTTGTGTTTTTAAATTTAATTTCTAAATATTTTTTATATTTTGAAAAATCCATATTGCTTTTTGATAGCAAATTTATTATTTTGTTGTTATATTTATAAATTCTTAAATAATCATTAGCATATTTATTTTTTAAATATATTGGTGTACCACAAGTTGCAACTTTGCCATGGTCAATAATTACAACATAATCGGCAATACTGGCTTCTTCCATGTAGTGCGTTGTAAGCAAAACCGTTAAATTTTCGTTTTTTCTAAGTTCGGTTATAAGCGACCAAACCAGTTTTCTGGTTTTTGGATCTAAACCGGTTGTTGGCTCATCTAAAATTAGAATTTTAGGTTTATGAATTAGCGCCCTAACTATATCAACTTTTCGTTTTTGACCACCACTTAACTTTTCTAGTGGCTTTTTTAAAATGTCATTAAGTTCAAGTTTTTCACAAAAATATTTAAGCCTTTCACTAAATTCAGTTTTTGTTAAACCATACATTAATGCTCTGTATTTTAAATTAGTATAAACCGTTAATTTTTTATCCAGTATTGACGATTGAAAAACAATGCCAATATCAGGCAATATTTTTTGAATTTGGTCAATTGGATTTCCGTTAATAACACACTCACCATCATCTTTTTTTAAAACACCAACCAAAATGTTTATTGTTGTGCTTTTCCCTGCCCCATTTAGCCCCAAAAAAGCAAATAATTGCCCTGTTTTAACTGAAAAAGAAATGTCATCAACAGCTTTAACATTGCCAAAATATTTTTTTAAGTTTTTAATTTCAATAATATTTTCCATCAAGTAAATAATAAAATATTTAAAATCTGGGTGTCAAGTTTTATTAAAAATAAAGTTTAATAAAATTTGTTTTATACAACAAAAAACACGCATATGTGTGTTTTTTAATTTGATTATGCAGAATATACTAAACACTAAACACAAAACAAGTGTTTTTTTATTTACATAAATAACACGAGAAAAATAAAAGTGAATGTTTTACTCATAAATACCATAACACAAGCAGAATGAGTGTTTTTATTACTTTTCCTTCATTGCAGTTGAACAATATGCTTTATAGTTGCCACGTTGCACTGTTATGCCATTACTGCAACAATCGCCATAGTGATTGAACAAGCACTGGCTTGCTTCACACCTAATTTTAACATCTTTGTTGTGCCTGAATGGGTGATATTCGGGTGCAATTTCAAACATAGTTTTACTAACATTTTGTTTTTGTTCTGGTGTTAAGTTGTTGTTTTTTTCAAAAGTTGCACAATTTAGATTATGTTTAACCGTTATGCCCTTTGCCGTGCAACTATATTCATCATTATATATACAATCCAATTTTTTACATTTTAAATCCATTTTTTAACCTTTCCCCTTTTGTTATATTATTTGCAAAAACCACACTTTTAAAACACTTTTAAATTGACAAATTATTCTAATTAAATTAAACTTAAAAAGTAAGGTATAAAAACCAAAAAGTAAAATAAGGAGTAAAAATGAAAGTAATTTTACTTAAAGACATTAAAGGAACAGGCAAAAAAGGCGATGTTGTTAATGTTGCAGATGGATATGGTGCAAACTACTTAATTCCAAACAAACTTGCAAAAAATGCAAATGCCACAAACTTAAATTTGGCTAGTCAAGAAAAAGCAAGCGAACAACACAAACAACAACTTTTATTAGACGCCGCAAAAGAACTAAAAACAAAACTTGACAATGTTACAGTTGAGTTAAAAATTAAATGTGGTGAAAATGGAAAAACTTTTGGAAGTGTTACAAACAAAGAAATTTCCGATAAGTTAAATTCAATGGGTTTTGATGTTGACAAGAAAAAAATTGAATTCACACCAGTTAAAACCATTGGTTTGTTTAATGTTAAAGTTAAACTTCATCCACAAGTTACAGCAAATTTGAAAGTGGAAATTAACCCACTTTAAAAATTAAGTCCCCATTTTGTTGGGGATTTTTTTTGGTTAATTTAACCAAATGAATTATGCCAATATTGAAAGTTAGTTGCCTTTAATGTATAATATCTAACGTTAAAAAGAGGTTTAAATTTATGGAATTAAATAAAGAAAAAGAATTAGAAAAAAATTTGAAAGTTTACAGAACAAAATTAACAGAAATATTAGGTCAAGAAAGCTCTCAACTTTTAATTAGATGTTTGGTTTGTTGTGAATTTGGAAAAAGATTGCTTGTAAAAGCAGAACAAGAACTAAATGAAATTAACAATCAAGTTGAAGTTGCTGCTGCAAAACAATACCCAAAAGACACAGAATATAACATTATTGGTGTTGTTAATCAATACATAAAAGCATTAAGGCGTTACACCGAAAGAACCGAACCTGGCGAAAAATTTAAAGCATTTTCTTTAATGAAAATTTGTGAAAAATCTATTTATGCAAATTATGGAGAAAAAGAAGCAGAACAAATTGTTGGATATGCAATTCAAAAAGATGCTGTGCTTGCAAATGTTTCATCACTTAAAAGTTCTGTTGATGTTCAACAACAACTAATTAAAAAAATAACAAACAAAAACAAAGCAGCAAGTTTTTATGCAGGAAAATATGTTTCAACATATTATGAACTAGATGATTTAAGAAAACAAAATTTGATTTGTCAAAGAGAAAGAACAAAATAGTTACATATTAATTTAAGTTACATTATAATTTTACTACAAATTAAAATGTAACTTTTATTTTAACTTAAATAAAAAAATAAAAAAAGAACGAAATTTTCGTTCTTTTTTTCACACATTTAAAATTAATTAATGCTTATTAAAAAGTTTAATTATTTAAGTTCAACAGTAGCGCCAGCTTCTTTAAGTTTAGCTTCCATAGCTTTTGCTTCTTCAGCAGGAACGTTTTCTTTAATTGTTGCAGGAGCTCCATCAACTTTTGCTTTTGCTTCGCCTAGTCCTAAACCAGTTATGTCTTTAACTGCTTTAATAACTGCAAGTTTGTTTGCTCCAACTTCTTTTAATACAACTGTGAATTCTGTTTTTTCTTCGGCAGCAGCACCAGCAGCACCAGCAGCAGGTCCAGCAACCATTTGAGCAGCTGCACTAACGCCAAATTCTTCTTCTAATTTTTTAACTAATTCGTTAACTTCCATAACTGTTAACTTTTTGATTTCTTCAACTAAATTTTCTAAATTTGCCATTTTAAATTTTCCTCCGATTATTTTTTTAAATTAACCTTTTTTTGCTATTTCATTTAAAGCACGTGCCAAACTTGAAACTGGTCCTTGTAAAACACCAAGTAACATAGCCACCAAAACTTCTTTTGTAGGAATTTTTGAAAGTTGTTCAATTTGTTTAGCATCTGCTAGTTCGCCATTAACATAGCCAAATTTGATTTTCATTTTTTTAATGTCTGAAATTGTGTTGCAGAAAATTCTTGCTCCGGTAACTTCATCTTTCGCAAAAACAACACTGGTTGTTCCTTCAAACATTTTTGGGTCGAAATTGTTAACTCCAAGTTCATTTAATGCTCTAACAATTAAACGGTTTTTGTAAACTTTGTAAACAACATCGTTTTCTGTGCATTCTTTACGTAATTTTGTGTCTTCTGCAACATTAATGCCGCTGTAATCAACAAATATTACGCTAGCTGAATTTTTGAAGTTGTTTTTAATTTCTTCCACTAATTGTTTTTTAACTTCAATTGCCTTCATTAAAATCCTCCTTATTAAACTTTTTTGCATTTTGTTTTGTTAAACAAAACTTTTAAAATAAACCACTTTGGGTTTGTGCAACAAAATGTTGCTAAATGTGTGAAGATTTTAAAAAAACTCTTTCGCCACAACAAGTAAACGAAAGAGTTTGAAAATTCATTTAAACACTTTTTGTTTACCTCGGCAAGATTTACTTTTGCACTTGCTGTCTTTGGCAAGATATTTATTTAAAACCTTACATAGTATATATTATAAACCAAAAACTGTCAACACTATTTTATTTGAAATTTAATAAATATTATTGCTTAATTTAACAAATTTTGATAACTTAATTATAAGTATGAAATATAAAAAATTAACTTGTTTTATTTTAATAGTTTTATGTTTTTTGTTTGTTCCAATTTTGGGTGGTTGTTCAAACAATATGCAAACAAAAACAACAGTTTTCCCTGAAAACTCGATTGGAAACTTAACAATTTTTGCACAAAATAATGTTAAGGATAGTTTGCCAATGCTTTTTAATTTGGGGCATAGTTTTTTAACTTTTGAAAACACATCTGGTGTTCCACAGAAAATTGCAAGTTACACGGTGTTACCAAACGAAACAATTTGTTTGGGCACTTGGAGCATTTCTAGCCATTTTGGAGTTTGGTTTAATTTGGAATATAACTACCATTCAATTTTTAACCGCTATGAAGGCAGAATTTCCGTAACAAAAGGAATTACTGAACAAGATTTGGAAATAATAACTGAATTTATTTACTTAAACGACACATGGAGTCCAATTAAAAATTGTTCATATTTTGCTGTTAATTTGTGGAACGAAATTGCCGAAGACGAAGAAAAACTTGATACATATTGGATTTATTCACCAAGCAAAGTTATTAAAAACCTAAAACAATTTAAAAACTATGAAGTTAACAAACCAATGCAATCTAACAAAGTGTTTGGATATTTTTCAAATTCAACATATGTAAGTTTTACCATGCAAGGAGATTATGAATATGTTTAAAAAAATAATTTTTGCAGTTTTATGCCTTGTTAGTTTATATTTGCTATATGCCACAATTGGTTTTGCAATTATGGGTGCAACTGCCCCAAAACTTTATGGCGATGTTCATGCAGTTTTTATGGGAAACTATGTTTTGGCAATTGTGTTTGGAATTGCTTTTATAATTGACTTAATTGTTATTGTTTTGCTTGGAATTAACATGTTTAAACCAAAAACAAAAAAATAAACATATGTTAAACAAAACATATGTTTTTTTATTGCTTTTTTGTATGTGAATTTTTTTGTTTTCTTTAATGCTAATTTATAAATATTTTTAGTTTTTTATAATTAAAATATTATGTATATTTTTTTGTGTACTTTCTACTATTATGTTTATTTTTTATATTTTTGAAATTGATAACAAAAAAAGAACGAAAAATCGTTCTTTTTTTATTACATAATTTTGTAGTCAACTTTAATTCCAGGACCCATTGTTGATGAAACAGCAACAGATTTGATGTATTGACCTTTTGCTGCTTGTGGTTTTGCTTTTACTAATGCATCCATAACAGCGTTAAAGTTTTCAAGTAGTTTTTCAACTCCAAAACTCTTTTTGCCAATCATAACGTGAATTATGTTGCTTTTATCAAGTCTATATTCAACTTTACCAGCTTTAACATCGTTAATTGCTTTTGTTACATCCAAAGTAACTGTTCCGCTTTTAGGGTTTGGCATTAAGCCCTTTGGTCCTAAAATTTTTGCAATTCTACCAATTACAGGCATCATGTCTGGTGTTGTGATACAAACATCAAAATCGAACCAACCTTGTTGAATTTTTGCAATCATATCTTCTGCACCAACATAGTCTGCTCCTGCTTTTGTTGCAGCGTCTGCATGGTCACCTTTTGCAATAACCAAAACTTTAACACTTTTACCTGTTCCGTTTGGAAGAACAACTGTTCCTCTAACTTGTTGGTCTGCTTGACGTCCATCAACGCCTAATTTAACGTGAAGTTCAATGGTTTCATCGAATTTTGCACTTGCTGTTTTAACGCTTAAATCCAAAGCATCTGCCGCACTATATAGGTTTGTGCGGTCAACAAGTTTTGCACTTTCTAAATATCTTTTTCCTTTCATATTTTCCTCCTTGTGGTTATACCGAATAAATTAAAAATTTTTTACTCTCCCACTTATTCAATAACTGTTACGCCCATACTTCTGCAAGTACCTTCAATCATGCTCATTGCTTGTTCGATACTTTTTGCATTTAAGTCAGGCATTTTTAAAGTAGCAATTTCTTTTACTTGTGCTTTTGTAATTTGTGCAACTTTGTTCTTTTTTGAGTTTGCAGAACCAGATTCAATTCCGCAAGCCTTTTTAATTAGAACTGCTGCTGGTGGTGTTTTTAGCACAAAATCAAAAGATCTATCTGCATAAATTGTAATAACAACTGGAATTACATATCCAACTTGGTTTGCTGTGCGTTCATTAAATTCCTTTGTGAATGCTGGAATGTTAATTCCATGAGGTCCCAAAGATGAACCAACAGGTGGACCACTTGTTGCCTTTCCTGCTTGTAATTGCAATTTTACAACTGCATTAACTTTTTTATTTGCTGCTGCCATATTTTCCTCCTGCCATATTTTGGCCTTTGTGGTGTTAAACAAAACGCATAAAACAAATTTACGTTTCTCCCACTGTATTTTAAACAAATTTTAAATTTGTGTTAAAATTAATGTATTAATCAATTTTTCTAACTTGGTCAAGCCCTAAATCAACTGGGGTTTCACGACCAAACATTTCAACGATAACACGGCATTTTTTGCCTTGTGCATCAACACTTATAACAGTGCCAACAAAACCATTAAGTGGTCCATCTAAAACTTCAACCTTATCGTTTTCATGCAAATCAACATTAATAACTGTAACTTTTTCTAGATGCATTCTTCTAGTTTCTTCTTCGGTTAAAGAAAGTGGACGACCTTTTGGTCCTGCAAAACCAGTTATTCCACGTGTTCTGGTTACGGCATGCCAAATGTCATCACCGTAAATCATTTTAACATAAATGTATCCTGGCATTAGTTTACGTGAAACAACTTTACGTTTTCCATTTTTTTCTTCAACAACATCTTCCATTGGAATTACAATGTCAAAAATACGTTCTTGCAAATTATATTTTGAAATAACAATTTCCAAATTTTCTTTTGCAACATTTTCATAACCTGAAAAGGTGTGTAAAACATACCATTGTGCTTCACTTCTTGCCTTTTCAATTCTTTTTTGTTGTTCGGAAAGTTCTTCGTTTTCGGCTGTTTGTGGGGTTTCTTCATTGTTTTGTTCGGTTAAGTTTGAAGAATTTGAGTTTTTTAAAACATTTTGTTCTTGAACATTTTCTTCAACTTGATTTTCAACATTATTATTTATTGAAGTTTCAACTTCATCTTTAATTAATTCTTCTTTTTCTTCCATAATAACACTACCCTGGAATTAATGTGTATAAAAAGCTTAATAATCTATCAATGCCAAAAAGCACTAATGTGAAAATGATTACAACCGAAATAACAATGCCTGTGTTTTTGCAAACAGTTTTAAAACTTGGCCAACTAACCTTTTTTAACTCCGACCAAGTTTCCTTGGTTTTTGTTACAAGTTTGTTAGGTCCTTTTTCTTTCTTTTTTGATTTATTTTTCGTTTTAGCTTGCACCTTTTCCTTTTCTTTTTTTTCAGGCTTTGGTGCATCAGGTGTTACAACCTCAACTTCAACGTTTTCATTTTGTTTTTTTGCCATAACTTTTCCTTTTTTAAAAACTACTTAGTTTCTTTATGAAGAGTTGTTTTTTTGCAGAATTTGCAATATTTTTTAAATTCAATTCTGCCTGGGTCGTTCTTTTTATTTTTTTGAGTTGCATAGTTGCGATTTTTGCATTCTGTGCATTCAAGTATAATATTTTCTCTCATTGAAAGCCTCCGCTAAATTAATTTGCATTAAAACAATTTTTTGTTTCCATGCCTAAAAAAATAGAGCCGCATGCTCTATTTTATTATTAACTGCACTTATTATAATATATAACTAAAATTATTGCAAGTACTTTTAGTTAAAATTAATTACACAATGTCAGTATTTTTAAAGTTTTTCATTGCAAAAAACATCAAAATTATTGGAATTATTGTCCATATTGCCAAACTCCAATAGTTAACAACAGTTAACCCTGAATTTACAACATCCGCAAGCACAACAGCAAAAGGTGTTAAGTAACTTAAAAATTCAAAATTGCTGCCAGCAATGCCCAAATATGCAATAAAGTAAAATGCAACTGCAACAACAACACTTAAAAATGTTGTGTATTTTCTTTTACCAAAAAGTGCAAATGCAAAACTGATTGCCCCTGCTTGCACACTCATAACAATTAAAAACAACCAATATGCAAAATAGTTTAAAACATTAAATTGTCCATAGCCCCAAATAAGCATTCCAACAAGTCCAAAAATTCCACAAATGGCATTGAAAATTAACAAATTAATTACTAAACGCACAAATTTGTTTAGCACAATTTTTGTTCTTGAAACGTTTTGTGTGTAAAGCATTTCATAACTGCCATCTTTTAAGTTTCCACCAACCAGTTTACAACCCAAAAATGCAGCATAAATTATGCCCAAAAGCCCCCACATTTGGCCTGCTTGCAAAACAAAATAGGTTGCTATGTTTTGCGAACCAATAAGTTCAGCAATTTGATCTTTAAGTTCCGGATTGTTTTCAAACATTCCTTCCAGCATTTTTAGTGTATCTTCCATTAAATTGAACATTGCAACTGTAATAAACACCAAAATTGCAGCAATGACACTAAAAATGATTAATGCTTTTAGGTTATTTTTTCTTTCCAAAGCATACAAAGGGGAAACTTTAAATTTTTTCTCTTTTTTTAATTCACTTAATTTCATAATTCAAATCCCCTTTGTTATTCATAAAAATGCAAGAAAATTTCTTCAAGTCCTGCATCTTCAATGCTTATGTTTGTTACGTCTATGGAATTTAAAAATTTAATTAATTTTTTCATTTCGCCATTGTAATTAAACTTTATTAAATTTCCATTGCTTTTTAGGTTGCTAACACCACTTAATGTTATTTGTGGCGAAGAATAACTTGTTTCAATTGTAACAGTTTTTAATTGTTTTGTTTTTAATTGTGCCATTTCTTCAACAGCAATAATTTTGCCTTGTTTGATTATTGCAACTCTATCGCACAACCTTTGAATGTCGGTTAAAGTGTGCGATGAAATTAGTATGCTTGCACCACGCTTTTTTTCTTCTTCCATAAGTTCAAAAAAGTTAAGTTTAATAATTGGGTCAAGCCCAACTGTTGGTTCATCTAAAACAATAAGTTTTGGGCTTGACAGTAATGCCATAACAATACACATTTTCTTTTTGTTTCCAAGTGAAAGTTCACTTGCTTTTCTGGTTAAATTAAGTTCCAACTTTGTTGCCAAATAATCAATGCGGTCGTAACTAACACCTTTAAGGTCGGCAACAAGTTTTAAATTTTCAAGCACGGTTAAGTTTGGAAAATAACTTGGTTCACCGCCAGCATAGCCAAGTTCACCCCTTGCTTTGTCACCTTCCTTAAATGCATCGTGGTTGATTATTGCAACCGAACCATCGGTTGGTTTTAAAAGCCCCACAATGGCACGAATGGTTGTTGTTTTTCCAGCACCGTTTGGACCAATAAAGCCCATAATTTCGCCTTCTTTAACGTTAAACGAAACATCTTCAACACCCATGTTTTTGCCATAATATTTTTTTAAATTCATAACTTCACAAGGAACCATTTTTTCTCCTTTAAAAATTTATTTTAAATTAAACACAAAACAACTGTTTTTAATTTTACTTTGTTAAATGTGCTTTATTAAAACAAATTTTGAGCATACTTATATTTTAATTATACAATATTTACACCACTTTTGCAATTATTGTGTTTTAAAACAACCAACAATTGTTAATTTTAAAACTTAGTTAATTTATAAAACAAACACTTTGTTAAAAAAGGTTAATTTAAAAAAGTATTTAGTTTTTAAAAAAGTATTTAGTTTAAAAAAAACAAGCATTTAACTATAATTATTATTTTATTAAAAAAACATTACTTAGTTTAATTTAACAAAAATGTTTAAATTAAAAAAAATGTAAAGTTATGGTATTTACAAAATTTGAAATTATGATATACTATTATTAACAAAAAAAAGAGGTGTTGATTATGGCAACATACGAACAAAAACCTGTAAAAACTTATGCTGAAATAGAACAAAATAGAAAACAAACTGGTTATGTGGTTTATGATTTTTTTGAAAAACCAGACCCTGGAATTCCTAATGCTTATGATATTGATGGTGTTTGGTGTAAATATTTTGTAAATGCCCCTCAAGGTGGTGCAGACAGATTTAATACCATAAAAAATAGATTGTATGAATATAACTTTTTTAATGGTGTATCAAGATTTCAAGAAATAGAAAGCCTATTAGCAAAATATCCTTCAACACTTAATCATTTTAGACGACTATGCACTATAAACATTAAAGGTGATGAAACTTGTAGATTAATGCTATTTGCAGGTGCAAAAATAGATTATGACAAATTAATTCCTGATATAAAAGAAGGAATTAAACAAATGGAAATGGGAAACGACAAAAAACTTTCAGATGTTTTGCATGACCTAAATGGTCAAGTTAATGCAGCAGCATTAAATGGAGCATTCACTAAGTTTTGTGTTTCTACTTTTGAATTAGAAAAGCAACAAAACCCATTGAAAGAATTTGATAATCAAATTTCAGATTTTTATAAAGGAATTATTAACGGAAGCCCTACTTTACAACCACCAACCCCAATATTAATTCCTACCGATGTGGATATTCAATTTAATTTACCACAAAAATTATATGAGAACATGAAAAAACTTTTAGAACAAGGACAAAATAAAGGTCCTTTAACTAAATCAGAATTTGAAACAATACTAAACTCACAAAAAAAGATGTTTACTACCGAAAGAAATAATATCAATTTTGCTACTATTGCTCAACAAGGCGGAAGGGGTAGAAATTAATAATAAAAAAGTGGATAAAATTATCCACTTTTTTTATTAACCTTGTTCCCTTCCATCTAAACCGTTTGATAATTCTTGCTTAATATTACTTCCACCTTGAACCGTTTGCGGTTTGATAGGATCATTAAATGTTTGTGTGGGTTCTTCTTCTAATTTTTTACTTACAGGTTGTTTTATTTCAAATAGCGAGTTAAATTGACCAGGATTTGGAACATACCCATTTATACTATCACCCTTTCCACCACTTTCTGGACTTTTAGGAGGAGTATAAACGTTTTCACCTGAAGTATACATACTCGAATTATTTCGTGGGTTTTGTTGTTCACCTGTTTGTTTTTCTTTTGGCTGTTTATAATTATTGCCATTTTTTTCTTGCAAATTTTTAATATTATTGAGTAATTCTTCCCCCCTTGATTTAGACTCTTCAGTTAAGGTTGGAGATTTTGTGGTTTTGGTTGGCGCGGCTTCCGCGGTTGCCGTCCTTTCTTCCCCTGAAAGTTTTTTGCTTCGGTCTCCAATTTTTTCCATTGTGGATTTGATTTCTTGATTAATGGTTTCTTGGTTGGTTTCCTTAACTGTTGGTGGAATTCGGCTTTCTTCCATCTGTTTTTTATCTAGCAATGGTTCGGTTAAAATTTCTTTGAAACGTTTTGGAACAGTTTCTAACACTGTTTTTTTGCTTGACGAATCAATACGTTCTGCACCTGCAACAAATATGCCTAAAATTGGCAACATTTTTTCGCGGAACATTTTTTCTTGTTCTTCATATTCTTTTAAACCCGACAAATCTTCAAAAGCCTTATCTAAAAGCTCATTCATTGCTTTATAATTTGTAACTTTTTTAGTTTTTTTATCAAGTAAAAAGTAATCGGAAATTTTGTTAAATTCATCATTAAAAATTGCTAAAACTTTTTTTGAATATGAATTGTTAACTTGTTTTAACAAATTAATTCTTTGTGTGAAATAATCTTCATAAATTATGTTATAACTTTCCTGTGTCATTTGGTCAAGATAGTTTAAAAGCATGTTGCGTTTAACAATGTATTCATCATCAACATCTTTTCTGTCTTGTCCTTCATCGGTGGCA
The DNA here is from genome assembly GCA_944380265.1 of uncultured Clostridia bacterium. Taxonomy (GTDB): domain Bacteria; phylum Bacillota; class Clostridia; order Christensenellales; family UBA1242; genus UBA6345. The sequence continues at coordinate 79,738 of CALWGY010000006.1, forward strand.
TTAACAACAACTTTAAATTTTGCAAGTGCCTTATCAACAAAATCGGGGGTGATTTCGCCAGTAAATTTTCCGATTGGTGTTTTAATTATGTTCATCATTCTACCGCCCTGTTTTGGCACACCTTCCAAAACAGACAATTCAGCAACCGCAAGTTTGCTTGCGGAATTCTTTTTAAATTCAATTTCAAAATCTATAATTCTGCCACTGTTTGTAACAGCAGTGCAAAAAATTTCGTTGTTATAACTTTCCTTTTTAACTTTGTTAAGATTAAGCAATTCTGCCGAAATTTTTTTGTTTATAACATAAATGCCATTTGCATTGTAATCACCCAAAAGTTTGTTTTGAACAATGTCTAACTTTTCGGTTGTGTACTCATCAAAAGTTTTTGCCATTTTGAATTTTGGTGCCATAATTTTCCCCCTACTAGTTATTACCATTATATCAAATAAATTACATATTTTCAATTACTTAAAATTGTTTTATTTAACAATTTTTTTAAATTAAAATTTTGATTTATGCACATTCTAATCATTTTGTTATCATGTTTTAATTAAATAAAGCAAATTAATTTTTTGTTTTTGACATTAAACATTGCATTACTTGTTTGTTATGGAAATTACTCAAAACATATTAAAACTATAAATTTTTGATTTTAACATGTTGTTTTATATTAAAAATTTTAATATTTAACCATAATTTTTTTTGTTTGTTAAATTTTTAACTTATGATACAATTTTATTATGGAGAACAAATTATGAACGAACTTACTGACAAACAAATTTTAACTTGGACAAAAAAACTTGTTAAAGTTGTTAAGGATTCCAGCAAAATTTATTTAAATAAAAATTTTGAAGAACTGGTTGAAAAGCATAAATTTGAAAATGATGATGTTACAAATCTTGATGTTAAAACTCAGGATTTTCTTGAAAAAAAATGCTTACGCATTTTTAAAATTTGCAATTTTATTGGAGAAGAAAAACAAACACCAAACGAAAGTTTGATTAGTGTTATTATTGACCCTATTGATGGAACTTACAATTTTAAACATAACATTAAAAATTTTGGAACACAAGTTTGTGTTTTGTTTAATAAATTACCAATAATTTCGGTGTTATATCTTCCAAATGAAAAAAAAGTTTATTGTGCAAACAAATTTGGAGCGTTTGAAAACGGAAAGAAGATAACTGTTTCAAATTGTGACAACTTTAAAGATGCAGTTGTTGAACTTGGCGATTTTAGCACAAAATTAAACTTTCGTGAACAACAACAATATGTGAAAATTTTATCAGAAACTTTTAAACGTGTTAGAATTAATGGCAGTTCGTGTATGGATGCTTGTTTGCTTGCAAGAGGAAGCGTTGACTTATATATATTATACACAATTAATCCTTGGGACAAAGTTCCTGGGCAATATTTAATTAAACAAGCTGGTGGAACTATTGTTGCAAACAAAGAAAACAACACTTTTATTGCAGGAAATGAAAATTTGGTTAATAAAGCAATAAAACTACTAAATTTTGAATAAAATTAAATAATTGAAAATAAAAATCCACCAGTAAAACTGGTGGTTTTTCATTTTGGGGTAAAACCCCATGTTGTTAGCATGGCGAAATCGCC
>CALWGY010000007.1 GCA_944380265.1 uncultured Clostridia bacterium
TCCTGTCGGACTCAGACCGCAAACAAGTTGCTCCCGGCTTGTCGTTCGCTTCGCTCTCTTGCTAAAAACTTGCCACAGGCAACTTTTCTTAACGCGTCGGTCCTGTCGGACTCAGACCGCAAACAAGTTGCTCCCGGCTTGTCGTTCGCTTCGCTCTCTTGCTAAAAACTTGCCACAGGCAACTTTTCTTAACGCGTCGGTCCTGTCGGACTCAGACCGCAAACAAGTTGCTCCCGGCTTGTCGTTCGCTTCGCTCTCTTGCTAAAAACTTGCCACAGGCAAGTTTTCTTAACGCGTCGCCCCTTCGGCACCAAGCAAAAATAGTAACCTTTGTGGGTTACTATTTTTTTATAATTTTTTTATTTTTCTTGTTTTAGTTTTTTCAACTTTTGTTCTTTGTAATAATCATAATTGCCAACATATTCAGTTGTTTCGCCACCACAAAATTCAATAACTTTGTCGGCAAACTTGTTAATAAAAAACCTATCGTGGCTAACAAAAATAAGTGTTCCATCAAAACTTTCAATTGCATCTTCCAAAACTTCTTTTGTGGGAATGTCTATGTGGTTTGTTGGTTCATCAAAAATTAAAGTGTTAATTTTTTGTTGCAAAAGTTCGGCAAGTTTAACCCTGATTTTTTCGCCACCACTCAAATTTTCTACTTTTTTGTTAACATCTTCTTTATAAAACTGAAATTTTGCTAAAATTCGGCGTGCTTGTTGTTCGTTAAGTGCAAGTTCTTCCTTAAAATATTCAAGCAAACCTTGTTTTCCATTTTTAAATTCTATAATTTGTGGTAAATACCCCACTTTAACGCTTGGTCCAACAAACACTTCACCCAAAACTTGCAAGTCTTGTTTTCCCATAACAGTTTTTATAAATGTGGATTTTCCACTTCCGTTTGCACCAATTAATGCAACTTTTTCTTTTGCACAAATGTTCACATTAACATTTTTTAAAATTGTTTTTCCGTTAGGAACAACAACTGTTAAATTTTTTGTGCTAACAATGGTTTTACTCGATTTTTTGTCTTCCTTAAAACCAACATCAATCTTTTTTGTTTCCTTTGGTCTTTGCACTGCATTTTTTTTGATACGGTCAAGTTGTGTTTGCAACGAATGTGCTCTGTCACAAAGTGTGGAACTGTTTGTTGCCATTCCACGTTCAGAAAAATATTTAATGCGTTCTTCCAACCTTTTAATTATTAGTTGTTGGTTTTTATAGTCTGCCATTTGTTTTTCAAATTCACGCTCAACTTCCTGCAAATATCCAGAATAGTTGGTTGCATAAACTTTTGCAAAGCCATTATTAATTGCCAAAATTTTGTTTGACATTTTATCCAAAAAATATCGGTCATGCGAAACAATTACAGTTGCACCCTTAAACGATTTTATGTAACCTTCCAGCCACTCAATTCTGTCAATGTCTAAGTGGTTTGTTGGTTCATCTAACAAAAACAAATCTGGTTTGTTTAAAAGGGCTTTTGCCAGTTGCACAAGAGTTTTTTCGCCACCGCTTAAATTGTTGTAACTTTGGTGCAAAATGCTTTTATCAATTTTCAATCCTTCCACAACCGTGTTAATGTTAACTTCCACATCATAACCACCCATAAGCGAAAACTGTTCAAGCAAGTTGCAATATTTCTCCATTAATTCATCATACTTGTTTTGTGGCATGGAAAGCAAAAGTTGTTGTTGCATTTTGTTAAGCCTGTTTTCCATTTCGTTTATGGTTTTAAATGTTGACCTTAAAATTTGATACACTTCCCTTTCATCATTAACACTTGAACCAGTTTGATCCAAATATGAAACTCGTGCATCTTTTTTTATGTTAACAATCCCTTTGTCTGCCTTTTCAAGCCCAGCAATAATTTTTAGAAGTGTTGACTTTCCACAACCATTTGGCCCAACAATGGAAATTGATTCACCTTCATTAAGCGAAAAAGAAACATCTTCAAAAAGCTGCCCATAACCAAAATTTTTTGATATTTTGTTAACATCTAGAATAATCAATTTCCTTTCCTCTTAAATTTGTTGTTTTAATAATTTAATAAAAATATAACAAAAATGTCAAATTTTATGTTTGCTTTTAATTAATTTGAAACTTTTTAATTGTGCAAATTATATAATTTTTGTTAATTTTCATATATTTTATTGACAATGTGTAAATTTTACACTATCATACAAGTGTAATTAAAAAAGGGGGAAAATTGATGAACAAAAAAGAAATTCACACCATTGTTTTAACTGGTGGACCATGTGCCGGAAAAAGCACTGCACTATCTAAAATTGAAAAACTTTTAACAAACCTTGGCTTTAATGTTTTGCTTGTTAACGAAACAGCTACCGAACTAATTTTAAATGGACTAACAATTAAGCGTTTTGGGCTTGTTTATTTTCAAAAAGTTTTAACTGAATATTTGTTACAAAAAGAAAACACCTATTTTGAAAGTGCAAAATTGATAAATGGAAAAACTGTTATTATTTGTGACCGTGGCGCAATGGACGCAAAAGCATATGTTGGAGAAAAAATTTTTAAATCTATAATTAAAAATTTGCATTTAACCGAAACAGAACTTATGAACCGCTATGACGCTGTAATTCACCTAACAACCGCAGCAGATGGTGCCGAAGAATTTTATTCAAACGAAAGCAACTCTGCCCGTTATGAGTCAATTGAGGAAGCCAAACTTGTTGACAAGGAAATTTTGAAAGCATGGACTGGTCACAACAAACTTAGAATTATTTCCAACAACGGCACTTTTGAAGACAAAATTAATGCGGTTTTGGAAACTGTTTGTTCAATTATTGGCGTTCCAAAACCAATGGAAATTGAAAGAAAATTTTTGATTGTTAAACCTGATTTTAATTACATTATTTCAAATTATGATGCAAAACACTACAAAATTGTGCAAGACTATTTAATTAGCGAAAATAATATTGAACGCAGAGTTAGAAAAATTTTTAAACCTGATGGTTGCAACTATTATTACACTGAAAAACGAAACATTTCCGACATAAAACGTTTTGAAGTTGAAAGGAAAATTTCCGAAAAAGAATATTTAACATATCTTGAATTTAAAGACCCAAACTTTAAAACGATTGAAAAAGAAAGATTTTATTTTGTTTATAAAAACCAATATTTCGAACTTGACAATTACAGTTTTATGCCAGACACTGCAATTTTAGAACTTGAAATGGCAAACGAAAATCAAACCGCCATAATACCTGAATTTATTGATGTTTTAAAAGAAGTAACGTTCAATCCAAAATACAAAAACTATAACCTAGCAAAAATAAATAAAAAACATTAACACTATAACTAAAATTTCACGTAAAAACTTAAAATTATGTTAGCAAAACAAAAAAAGTTGCACAAATATGCAACTTTTTTGTTTAATTATTTTTGTATTTATTATTTTTAGTGATATAATTAAATAGTTTTATTTTAACATTTAAGGAGAATCACAATGAATCCAGAAGTTTTTGGCTGGCAACACTTAACCTATATTGCAATTTTTGTTGTTCTTGCAGTTGTAAGTTTGGTGTTAATTAAAAAATTTGTTAAAGATGAAAAGGTTTTAACAATTATAATCAAATCTGTTGCAGGAGCACTATTTCTAGCAATTTTGTGGAATAGAATTTCAATTGCAATAAAAAACAGCAACGCATTATACTTAATACCCGACACCTTTTGTGGTTTAAGTAGCACACTTTTATCACTTAGCGTTTTAATTGGTAAAAGAAATTGCGGATTTTTACACTTTATTTCCTACCTTGGCGGTGTTGGCGGTTTAATAACCATAATTTACCCTGACTTTTTGGGTCAAAATCCATCATTTTTCTATCCACCAACAATTTCAGGTTTGCTACATCACACAATAATGTTTTATTTAGTTATTTTAATGCTATTAACAAAATGGTTTGTTCCAACTCTTAAAAAATGGGCATGGTTACCTTTGGGACTTTGCTGTGTTATGACATATGGTTTGTTTTTAATGTCGGCACTAGGTTTTAGTGGTGCAATGAACATAACTGGTCCACTTTTGGAAGGAACAATTTTTAGTTGGTGGTTCACAGGAATTTTGTTAATTGCCCTTTCAACATTAATTATGTGTGCTTTTGATTACTTTAACATTTGGCGTAAAAATAAAAAATTAAAACCTTCAAACGAAAACAATATCGAACAAAACAACAATGAAAACCCAAAAACAGAAACCGAAGCAAAATAAATATTTACAATGATTAATAAAAACCAACTTAAAAATTTAATGCAAAATTAAGTTAAAATAAAAAGAGAAAGTTTTAAAACTCTCTTTTTTTAAATATTAATTAAAAACATTATAAAAAACAATTTTAAATTAATCTTGTTCCTTTAATTCCATCTGCAAATCCGCAAGGAGCAGAGCAAACATAATTTGGAAATGTGCAACGTGAACCTTTTAAATATTTTTCTAACACTTGTGCCATTTCACTTTTTTGGTCTTTTAATGCTTTATAATATTTATTTAAAGTTTCATTTGTTTGATTATCAATTTCAAGTTGTGCATTTGTGCATTTTCTTTCATAAAGTTTTAGCAAGAAATGATTAAGTGTTCCAAATTCATTAATTGTTACCATTGTGCCAATTGGAACATTTTCTTCATTTTTCTTAATGTCGGTTAACCACTGTTTAACAAGTTTTTCATCTGACCTTATAATTGGTGGTATGTAATATTCCCTAACATCAGGCAAGTCGTCAATGGAATAATCAATGGTGCGGTGGCGTTCTGCTTGTGCAAACTCAGCAAATGAACCTTTGTAACTTGTGGAATAAACACTTGGGCCAAAATGTGTTTCCGCTTTTGGTCCATTATTAATAAGATTCAAACCACTAACACCAAAACTTGCCATTTTTTTGCCGTGGTCTGAAAGTGTTTTATCAAAGTAAGGAAGAAGTTCAAGTTTTTCGCAAAACATTTTCATTTCTGGAATTAATTTTTCAAAAAACTTTGAGTGCTTTGGTTTTTCAATTTCGTGCTTAATATATCCATGAATGTAATTTAATTGCCTATATGAAACTGTGTGAACCATAATAACATTTTGTTCATAAACTGAGTTTAAATATCTAGCATTTTCTTGTGCAAGTTTTAAACATTTGTTATCAGTAAAAAAGTTTGGGAATTTTTCTGCATAAGTTTCTTTAATTTTTGTTTTAAAAATTTCAACCCACTTATCATAAATTTTTTGTTTTTCTTCACTTAATGCAAGTTGTGTGTATCTGCCAGATTTTTCGCTTGTGTTATACCAACCCAAATTGTTAAGTGTCATGGCAAGTGCTTTACTTACATTTTCTAATTCTAGTGTTACAAAAACATGGTCGTAAACGCTGTGGTGTCCGTTGTTTTTTGTTTGATTAACTCTAGCAATGGTTTTTTCACGATTTTCATTGTTCAAATTTTCATATGTGCTTTTCATATAGCAAACGCCTGCATATTTGCCGCACATATCTTCAAACATTTCTTTTTTTGTTAGTTCACAATTTTTAAGCATTTCACTGTTTTGTTGTGCACTGCGTGTTTCAGCAATCAAATTAATTTCCATAACCTTTTCCCCTTTTTAATAACATTTTTCTAATACTAGCATTTAAAGTTTTTTAAGTCAAACATCAAAAACAAAAAAAAATGAAGTTACAAAACTTTGTAACTTCCTATAAATTTTTTTTAATTTAATTAAATTTTGTTGTTAAAAAAAATGATACACTGCAAAATAAGTTAAAAAATTTTTAAGCAAAATTATTTATTTTAAAAAGGTTTTTTAATGCCCCAAAATTGTTTTTTGTTCATCTAAACTATAATCGTTTAAAGCCATATTAATTGCACTTGCAACAACATAAGATGTTTTTTTTATGCTTGCTTCAACATCTTTAACAGTTAAAACCAAGTTGTTAAAATTTTGTTTTAATAATGTGTTAAAAATGGCTAAATTTTCATTTTTTTCAACACTTTGCATAGGACTTTGCATAGCACTGTTTATTGCACTTTCAACAAAACTTTTTGCATAAACAACAAATGGCACTCCAATGGAAACAATGTTTGTTTTAATGGTTTTTTCGTTTATGCCTTTTCTTTTGTTTCCAACGCCTGCACCGGGATTAAAGCCACTGTTTGAAATTTGAAAATTTGTTACAAGTGTGTCGTATGAATTTGCGCACAAAGTGTCTAAAATAATTATTGCATCTGGTTTAATTATGCTTTGAACACTTTTAATTATGTCGGCACTTTCAATGCCAGTAAGACCAAACACACTTGTTGAAATTGCACTAACCTCACATTTTGCATCAATCAAATTTCTGGTTGCAATTATGTGCTTTAAACACTCAGTTCCAAAACTGTCGGCACTAATGTGCCTGTTACCAAGCCCAACAACCAGCACTTTTTTGTAGCCCTTCAAAAAAACTTTTAATGTTTTGCAAAGTTCTTCAATTAAAAATTCTTCTTCCGTTAACGATTGAAACATTAAGTTTTTTGCATTAAACAAAACATAAGTATAACCTGAATCTAAAAACTTTTGTTTTGTTATGCCATATTTTAAGTTCATTTTTTTTCCATGCTTAATTTGTTCGCTATCAAATTCCGTAACTAACTCTGTCATTTTTAACTCCACAATGCATATTTAATTTTATTATGGCAAATTTTAGCAGTATTATTTTAAATTAACATATTAACATTTGTGCATAACAAAAATTATTTAATTAAAATAAATTTACAATTTTAAAACAATTTGTAGAAAAAACAAGAAAATTGATTTGTTATGGAAAATAAAATTTAAAATGATAAAATTTTACGCATACAATATTGAAAATATTCTGCTTGTCAATTTATAATTGAGTTATAAAACAAGGGAGGATATTACATATGAACAGTTGCACAATTACACAAAATTTTGGAAACATTATTTTACAATACATACTTATTTTAACTAAATGTGAAAAGTTACATACCAAACTTGAAGGATTATATGCAAAAGCGAATAACACAAAGTTACGCATTAACAACAAAATATTTAAAATTAATGATGCCCTAAACAAATTGTTTGTTGAATTATTAAATTATCAATGGCTTATTGAACTTTTAGGCATTGCCACTTTTTAACAATACATAATTAATTTTAACTAAAATTATTTTTTAACTAAAAAAGAGCCTTATTTTTAGCATAAGGTTCTTTTTTGTTTTTGGTGCTTATGTGGTTTTTTAATTTAATGTATTAGTTAACAACTTTTTTAATTTTAAAATTAACAAAAAACCAAAACTGTATCTTGTTGTTCTTGCTTAAACAAAAAATTGTTATGTTTACGTTATTTAAGCAAAAATAAAAAAAGTGCAATTTTGCACTTTTTAAATTACTTTGTTGCTTTTTTAGCGGTTGATTTTTTAACAGTTTTCTTTTCTTCTGCTGCTTCTTCTTTAACAGCCTTTTTAGCAGTTGTTTTTGGTTCTGCTTTTTTGGTTGTTGCTTTTTTAGTAGCAGGTTTTTTAACTTCTTCTGTTGTTGTTTCAGCCTTTTTTGTGGTTGCTTTTTTAGCAGTTGTTTTTTTGGTTGTTGTTTTTGGTTCTGCAACTTTTTCTTCTTTTACTTCCTTTTTAGCAGCTGTTTTTGGTTCTGCTTTTTTGGTTGTTGTTTTCTTTGTTGCAGATTTTTTAACTTCAACTGGTTCTTCCACTTTTTTAGGTTCTTCAACAACTTCAATGCCCTTTGGAGCTTCTGCTGCTTTAACTTCACCTTTTGCTTTTGCAAGAGCATAAGTTAAACGAGAAATTTTTCTAGAAGCATTGTTTTTGTGTAAAACACCTTTTGATGCAGCACTGTTAAGTAAACTAATAGTTTCTTTAAGTTTAGCCTCTGCTTCAACAAATTCACCATTTGCAACTAGTGCACGGAATTTTTTTGTGTATGTTGCAATTGTTGTTTTAACCAATCTGTTTTCAGCTTTTTGGCGATTAATAACTTTAATACGTTTTTTTGCTGATTTAATGTTTGCCACTTGTTTTCTCCTTAAAAATGTTCTTATTTTTTGAAATCTGCATTATTTTATCATATTAATTATATTAAAGCAAGAAAAATTTTAAAATGTTATATTAATTTTTTGCTTTAATTCTTAATTTTTTTGAATTTAGAAATTTAAAATTTTCAAAACTAAATACCAAATTGCAAGTTCAACTGAAATTGCACTTGTTTTAAGTTCAAGTTCTAACGAATCAATTAAATTAACAATTTGTTTTAGTTGCAATTTTGAAAACATTTTGCTTTGTTTGTAAGCAACCGTTATTGCATAATCTTTAACACCAAGCATTTGCCCAAGTTCACTTTTAGAAAGGTTTGATGTTGCACAAAAAAACAATCTTCTAAAATGATTATAAATTAACGGAACCAAGTTTTTAAAAACATCTTTTTTGCTTTTTAATGCTTCCAAAATTTCAAACACCTTAACTCTGTTCTTTTTTGCTAAATTTTCGGTTAGTTCATAAATTTGAAATTCCAAAGTTTTGTTAACTAACAACTTAACATCTTTTTCTTCAATAAGTTTTTTATCGCTAACAAAACTAACAAGTTTTTCTAATTCCTTAACAGTTTTTGTTAAATCATAAACACAATATTCGTTTAATGTTGTTAATGCAGTTTTGGTTATTTGTGTTGAAGTTTTTTTAAGTTCGTTTAAAACAAACTTATTAATTATGTCTTCCGTTAGCCTGTTGCAATCAACAATTTCAAACAAATTTGTGTTGTTTTTTAATATGTCGCTTTCCCCTGCCACAACAACCAAAACACTTTGTGGGTTTGGACTTTTTAAATATGACAAAAGCGCGTTTTGATTTGTTATGCTTGTTTTAATTTGCAAATATACCACAACAAGTTTTTTCCCATCAAAAACCGGCATTGTGTTTAAAGATGCAACAACATCTTCAAAATTAACATTTTCACCAATAAACTTAACAAAATTAAGTTCTGGAAGATTAATTTTTAGTGCGTTAAAAATTAACTCCACACTTTTGTTTAACAAAAATTCATCGGAGCCTGTTAACAAATAATTATTAAATATGTTACTTTTTAAAGAATTTTTTAGTTCAATATATTTCATATTTTTTCTTTTTAATTTACAACCAATTTAAGTATATACATTTTTTTTATTTTAGTAAAGTTAGTTGTTGAACAAATAAATTATTTCTCCTTGAAATCTTATGTTCTTGTTTGTTACAAAATACTTTGAAATTAAACCAAAATTTAAAAAATCAAAACTTTTGTTTGTAAAAACATAATCATACTGCAATTCTTCAAATACAATGCTCATAACTTGATTTTTTGAAACATCATCAGATAACATTAAAATTAAATTATTATTATGTTCAATTTTAAGAGCATAATCGTTGTTGTAATTAAAGTAATGTTTAAATTTAACATCATCAATTTCAAAACTTTCGTCTGTAAAACTAACATATGCAAATTTGTTAAAGCCACTAAACATTCTGCTTTCATAAATTGAATTTACAAAAACCTTTTTAATGTCATAATTTTTTGACAACTCACTTATTAAGTTATAGTCCTTATTAGAAAAATTACTAATTACAACATAGTCAATTTTTCCAACATTTTTGTTGTTTAATTCTTTAACAACATTCTTTTGGGTTTCAACACCATTTAGCACCAAAATGGTGTTTAATTTTTCAGTTCCCAAAACCAAATAATTGCCACTTGATGTGTAGGAAGTTGTATAAAAACTTTCATCAGTTTTTGTTGGAATGTTAATTATGGCAGCGCCTGAAACAATAACCAAAATTATAACGCAAGAAACTATTGCTTTAAATTTTAAGTTTGCAAGCGCATAACCAATAAAGTAAATTAAGAATAGCGATAACGCAACCAGCAAATAACTAAACTTAAACACTTTAAAGTTTAAAAAATTAATTTCAGCAAACATGTTTGCAAGCAACTTAACAAAATGCAACAGCAAGTTTGGAACAATTAACAAATAGTTAATAAAAGGCAAAATTAAACCTAAAAACGAAATAACAAATAATATGTTAAAACAAACTGAAAATAGTGGCAAAACAATCAAATTTGAAAACACCGAAATAAAATTTATTTCATTAAAACTTTGTGCCGTAACACACATTATTCCAAGGTTAACAGAAAGCGACACTGCAAGCGAACTAGACAACGCATTTGGACATTTAATTTTTTTAAGCATCTGCTTAATTGGTCTAGACAAAGTTATAATTGAAAGGACACAAACAAAACTTAACTGAAAGCCAACAGAATAAATGTATAATGGATTAATTAACAAAACAATTATTGCCGAAAGTGATAATGAGTTTAGTGCATCATATTGTTTTCCATAACTTTTTGAAATTATTAGCACCATGCTCATAATCATGGCTCTTAAAACACTTGGTGTGAAATTGCACAAATAAGCGTACAACAACAAAATTAAAAATATTATTATGTTTGAAACATTTTTGTTGCACTTAATCAACTTAAAAAATGCCACCAACATTGCAACTAAAAACCCAACATGCAAACCAGAAACTGCCAAAATGTGTGCAAGCCCAGAAAACTTGAAAACATCATAGGTGCTTGCCGACATGTTTTCTTTTTCACCAAACAAAACTGAATATGCAACAGATGCATTTGTTCCATTTAAAAATTTATCTAAATTATTTTTTATTGACTTTTTAACAACATCTTTAAACATTAAATTTGTTTCAAGCACAGTTACTTCTTCTAAATTTGCTGTGCTTTTAAAATTGATGTTATTAATTAAATAGTTAATGTTATCAAAGTTGTTTTCCACAACAACCAAGTTAATGTTTGCACTAATTTTGCATCCTGACAATATTTTTTCATTAACACTACCATCATAATTAAACAAAACCAGTTCCAAATTTCCACTTGTCTTTTCACCGTTAAAACTTAAATTCTTAACGTTCACAACTGTTCTATTATCATAGTTTTTAACCGAGTCCACCACTCCACACATTTCAACATCTGCACTAGTTAAGTTGTTAGTTGGATTAATTGAAACCAAACCGCCAATCATTCCAACAACCGAAAATACTAAAATTAAAACACACAAAACAAAATGTTTTGCACTTTTATTTTTAAAATTAATAAAAATGCAAACAGAAAGCAAAACAACAAGTGCTGTAACAAACAAAATTAGCAAAACCAAATTAAAAACAGTTTTACCTAAAACATAGTTTGTTACAACAACTATTCCAACTATTAAACTTATTGCACATAATAAAATTGGTCTTAGGTTAAATATTTTTTTCATTTGTAATTTCAACGTTTAAAGTATAGCAAAAACATTTTACTTTAAAAAATTATTTAAACAAATTTAAGAATAATTTAATTTTTAATACAAAAAATAAAACAAAGTAAATTTAGGAGATGATATTATGGGAACAAATAATATTTGCCGTTGTAACACAACACAACCACAAGGAGAATATGTTTGCTGCAATTGTGGAACACACATTGAACTAGACAAACTAAGCACACTTCCCGCTTGCCCAACTTGTGGAAACGACACATTCACAAAAAACAATTCCGACGTTTTTTTCATAGAATAAAATTTATGATTTAAAAAAATTTTAAGCGTTGTTATTTGTGCCATTAAACATTATAATTTATTCTTAAAGTTGTTTTTAAATTAAAAAATTTAAAAAGGCAAAAGTGAACAATTTTTAATTTATTAAATTTTAAACAGCAAAAAAATAAAAGAGAAAAAACTCTTTTATTTTTTGTTTTAATTTTATGGCATTAAATTTTACATTTTAAATTTTTATGTTTTGTTTTTTTTTACGTTATTTTAAATTTTAATTATTTTTATGTTTCACTTCAACTGCTTAAATTTTTTATGTTAAAGTTCAAATTTTTATTGTGTTAAAAGTTATTAATAATAGCACGCTTCAAAAACATCATTTAAAACATCGGAATAAACTCGTTTGTTAATGCTTCCAATTTCTTCTGGTGTTGTGCCAGACAAAACAAACTTATTGTTAACCACTTGCACCAAATTTAGGTTATAAAACTTAATGTTTCCAATAACGCTAACATTTTTTGTTGATAGTTTTATAAGTTCAATTTTAACAAGTAAATTTTCGTGTGGAATTGCCTTATAATAATAAACATCTTCCCCCACACTCATTTTATAACCAAACGCCCTAATTTTAGAATTAAAATTAATTTCGTTAATTGCAATACCATTAAACTCGTTACATAGTGTGTTTGAATAGTTATAATTGTTAGCAATAAAAACTTGTTTGTTAATTTGTTTGAATGGTTCAAACTTGTGCTTAGGCAATTTTTCTTGTTCAATTTCAACTGGATGAATTAATGCAACTTTAACATCTTCGGTTTCCATTGCAATTTCGTTTAAGTTAACATAAACATTTTTTAATGTATCTTTTTCGTAGCCACCCCAAATTAATGTGCTAGCAATTTTTTTCAAAATTGGATTTGATAATATGTTTGCTTTAAATGTTGCAATGCTCCAATATCTTTTTGTTTGATATGCTTCTTTAAATTTGTCAATTTGATGGCGGATTTCGTTTGTTAACTCATTAAAATATTTTAAAGCATCGGCAGTGTCAACAAAATTTGGATTTCCCAAATTAACATAACTTTGTGTTGTCATGTTTTTAACTTTAACAGTTAAATTATCATCAATTTCAAACAGCAAATTGTCACCATTGCAAACAATTTGTTTGGCTCCATTTTCGCTAAGCCCAAAATTGCTTACCATTTCATCTAAATAATCAAGTGCCGAAATAGAATTGTTTTTTGCTAAAATTTCCAAAAAGTTGTAGTAAATTTTTTTGTTGTTGCTTTCCATGTAAAGTTGTTTAATTAAACTTACAACTTTTGGAACATTGGTTTCCACCAAACAACCCAAAACAAAATTGCTAAGTTCAGTGTTTCCAAGACAAGTTGGAGTTAAATCCACCAAATCGGAAACAACAAAATCGGAACAAAGTGTGCAAATTAAAGCCACAATCCATTTGTTATCCCATGTTATTTTGTTTTCTAAACTTGCAAACAAATTTTTACCCAAATTGTTAAGTTCGTTTTCTGGGAAAAAATCTTTTAAATAAGCGTACTTTTTAATAACAAGTGGAGAAGATATGTTTTTAAAAATGTTAAAAATGTAGGTTAACACTTTGTCACTAACCTTAACACCATTTTTAAAATATGTTAAAAACTTTGTGCTAATTCCAACTTCTGTTTCAATTTCTAGGTTAAGGTCAACAAAATCAATAAAGTCTTTAATTGTTTCAAACTTAATGTTTTTGCTTAGTTCAATTTCATCTTTTAAAATGTTTTTTAGTTCTTCATCTTTAATTTGATTATAAAGTTCTGGCAAAGTGTTTTTAACATCTTGCGAAAAGGTTAAATAAAAATTTAGTGCAATTTTTTGTTTTTCGCCTGATTGTTTTAAAATGTAGGATTTAAGTTCGCTAAGCCCAACTTGTTTGTTCGCCAAAAACACTTCATAAAGTTCATCTTTACTAAAATAATTTCCAGTAACCAAATTTTCGATTATGCGTTGTGCCCCTTTGTTTGAAAACAAATCAACATAAATTAAATATCCTTGCTTATAGTTTTCTTCAGTGTTTATATAATTTAAATAACTTGCTTCGTTGTTTGAAATAATTCCTTTCAAAAATTCTTTTGCTGGTCTTAAAAATTTGTTGCATGGTTCGTTTGGTTTAGAACTGTAAATATAAAACAAAAATGGAATAATTTTAAAGTTGTCAATTTCACTATACTTAACCGCTTCAATAAACCTGTCAAAATATCTTTCATTAAAATCATAGGAGGCATCTTTGCTAACATAACTAACATCGCCAATATGGTTAACAAATGTACGTGAGAAAAATTTTGCAATGTCGTTAAAGTGTTCGGTGTTAATTAACATGTTTAAAATGTAACTTAAATAAAATTTATAATCTTTTAACTGAAACAACATGTCGGCAATTTCAAACAAGTCTTGTTCAACAAAATTAATATTTTTAATTTTTTCACAAACACTTTTGTTGTTTGGCACATTAAAAGTGAAATTAATTAAGTCATCACCAATTAAATTAATTTCTTCATAACCAAGTTTTGCATTTGTAAAAATTTCTAAAATTGATTTGTTAATTGTTTCTTTTGTAATAAAATATGGCATTAAATTTCACCCCATAAATAACTTTTACAATACAATTTTATCACACACTAAAAATTTTAAAAACAAAAATGCTTATTTAAAACAAAATAAGAACACCAAAATTTGTGTTCTTACTCTTTTTTTAATGCTTTCTTTTTTATTGTGTTCTTACTTTTTAAGTTTTTACACTTAATAAATTCTTACTTTAAATGTATTATTATTTTTTTAATATTCAATTTTAGAATTTGAATCAATTAGTTTAATAACTTCCGCTTCTGTTACAACCTTAACAACTTTGTTGTTGTCATCTAGCAAATAAAACAAAGTGAAGTTTGATGAATTAATGTGTTTTATAATTTTATAAATTGGCGTGTTTTTGTTGATGGCATAACTTTTTATTTGCATAGGCTTTGTTACTTGTTTAGAAAAGTTTTCGACATATGTGCGTTCAAAATATATGTTTGCATCATTCCCAAAACATGAAGTAAACAAAAATATTGAAACAAAAAAGAAAGTTAAATTAACACCATAAAAAACAGAAACAACAAATAAAACTGCAAATATAAAACTGAAAACAAAACCTAAAATTTTCATAATTTTATATGCAATAATTCTTTTTTCCTTGTGCAAAAACACACATATTAGCACCCTTCCACCATCAAGTGGAAACACTGGAACCAAATTAAAAATTGCAAGAGCCAAGTTTGAAAGAACAAACATTTGTGTGTATGCATAAGTTATTGGAAATGCCCACCAAACTGCAACACACCAAACCACCAAAATTAAGTTAAGCACGGGGCCGGCAAGTGCAATAATGATTTCATGCTTAGGATTTATTATTTGGTTCTTTCCGCCCAAACCTGCACCATATGGCATAAACACAACCTTATTTAGCGTGTAACCCAACTTTTTTGCCACAAAATAGTGTGCATATTCGTGCAAGCACAAAACAACAAAATAAACAACAAATTGTTCTAGCCAACCAAAATATATTAAAACAAAGGCTAGCAAAATGAATAATGGATGAAACTTTATTGAGAATTTTCCCATAATATTTGATTCTTATCTAACGTTATGTTTGTTTGTTTTATGCCATCAACATAAACGGAAAATCTAACCACTTCGCCAACAGTTGCAGTTGCAATATCTTTACCTTTTGCAACCACTTCACCCAAAACCACACCTAATATGCCAATGTTTTCAATTCTGGAAAAAATGTTTCCACTGTGTGCAATTTCAATATATTTTTCACCACTTGGCAAAACGCCAACTGCTTTAACAATTCCATCTTCTGGCGAAAGCACCATAATGCTTGCATCAATTGTGTAATGCAATTCTCCATTAACGCTTTCAACCTTACTGCTTTTTATTGGAGTTGACAGTTTAAGTGTTTTTTTGTTGGTGTTGCTAGAAAATTTGCCAGTAAAAATTATTCCACCAGAATCGTTAAACAAAGAATTTATGGGTGCATAAATTTGCGAGCATAAACTTGCATATCCATTAAAAACATTAACATATTTAATCATGCAGCAACTAAGCATTAAAACAACTAATGCCACACCACTAAATAAAAAATTTTTTCTTGTTTGCTTTTTTATGTAAACATGCTTAATTTTATTTTGCGAAATGCCACTAACCTTTAAGTTTTTCATATTACCTCGTTTTAATATTCTACAAAATAATATGACAAAATTTTTAACAATATTACAATTTATTATTCAACAATTGCCCCCAAGTTTTTCAATCTTCTAACCTTTGCATATGCATTAAAAACAAAAAAACCATATTCATCAATTGTTATTGTAACATCCAAATCGTTACTGTTAATTTCCATATAATTTTTAATTGTATTTAACAAATCACTTTTTAAAACGTTAATAATTCTAAGTGGGTTTTCTTCCTTATCAGCAACCAAAATTTGTTTTAATCTTGCTTCACTTTTAACCAGTTCCATTTCACACCAACTTTCTAATTTTTTTTCTTAATCCACCAATTATGCCCTTATATTTTTTTGTGCAATCAAAAAAATTTCGTTCGCCATTATGTATGTTTTTTGCAATGTAAATAAATGCTTCATATGCCACACTGTTTTTGCTAACTGCTCCACCAGTGTTAAGTGCCAAACTTATTCCATCATCGTCTGGCACAACTCCAATTAAGTCGGCATTCAAATATTCTTTAATTGTGTTTTCATTAAACATTTCGCCATTAACAATCAAATCGCCCCTAACACGGTTAATTAAAATTTTTACAGAATTTAGGTTGTAACTGTTAAGAAGTGTTAACACCTTGTCGGCATCTCTAATTGCTGAAATGTGCGGAGTTGTTACAACAATTGCTTCATCAGCACACTTAACCGCCCTATGAAAACCAACTTCAATGCCTGCTGGACAATCAATTAAAATATAGTCAAACATGCTTTCAATTTGCGAAATAATAAAATTTATTTGCTCGCTTGTTATGTTGAAATTGTTAACCGAGTGCACACTTGGCAAAACATAAAGTTGCGGATTAAAAAAATCTTGAATAAGTGCTTGTTTTGCCCGACACTTGCCTTTTAAAACATCAATAACATCATAAACAACTCTGTTTTCAACACCCATAACAACATCTAAATTGTTAAGCCCAAAATCAACATCTAAAATTAAAACTTTCAAATTTAAGTTGCTAAGTGCAACACCCAAATTGGTTGTTACGGTTGTTTTTCCAACTCCGCCTTTGCCTGATGTTATAACAATTTTTCTTGCCATGTTTCACCTTAAATTTTTAAAATTAACATTTTAAGTTTAAGGTTATTTTTTTTGTGTGTAAAATTTTATGTTAAAATTTTTTTAAATTTGTTAAGTTGTGTTCCATATTTTTATTTTATTCTACAAATTGTGTGCTCTAATTTTGTTTTGGACAATGGTTAAAATTTTCATTTTTTATTTTAACAGCCATTTTTTTAACACATAATTAACCAAATAATAACTTAATTAATATTTTTGTTTATTTGTTATGTATTTTAAAAATTTGTTATTTATAAACTACTTATTATTTTTTTATTAAATTTTATTTACATAAAAAAAAGAGAGTTTAAACTCCCTTAACCTTTAAATTCTTTACAAATATTGTTAAGCAATGTTTGGTTGTTAAGCAAATTGCCCGCGCCCATAATAACACTGCTATCTGGGTCAACATCAACATAAACTGGCAAATTAAGAATTTTTGATAAATACTTATCAACCCCAGTTATGTTTGAAACTCCACCACAAACATAAATTCCAAATTTGTTAATGTCTTGCAAAACTTCACTGCTACACATGTTTAAAAGTGTTTCACAGGAATCGGCAATTTTGTTAAACGCCCCACAAATTATTGGCAAAATGTCGTTTGAAAAAATTCTAATTTCTTTTCGGTGCTTTGTATCATTTTCTAAACCCACAACATTAATTGAACTAATATCGTTTGACAAAAGCGAACCAATGCTGTTTTTTATTGTTTCAACGGTGTTATCGCCCAAAACAACTTGAAAATTTTCTTTAACAAAATCTGCAATGTTTGCATCAATTTGAACACCGCCAACATTAATTGTTGCGCCTCTAATTATGTGATTGTTGTTTATTATGGAAATATCCGTAACACCACCACCAACATTAACAACCATATGTGAATTTGGGTCGTTTTCTTCAACTTCCATTCCAATTAACGCACAAACACCGCACGGAATTAATGCCGCAGATGTTATGTTTAATGCATATGCCAAATCTCTAATTTTGTTTTTTTCTTCTCTGGTTAAACCACAAGCGTGAATAAACACAACACGTTTTTTTGGTTTGCCAAAGCCACTTGGAGCAACTTTTTTCAAAAACTCTTTAAGCATTAATTTTGCAAGTTGAAAGTTTGCAATAACCCCTTCAACAATTGGAAAAAACACTTCAATGCTGTTGTTTGTTTTGCCAATAAGTTTTTTGGCATCAATTCCAACGCATTTTACAACTTTTTTGTTGTTTACTGTTTCAATTGCAATGCAACTTGGTTCTTTTAGTGCAACGCCCAAACCAGCTGCATAAATAACTGTGTTGCTTGTTCCTAATTCAATTGCCAAATTAAACTGTGCCATGTTCACCTCACTAAAACTTTAACATATTGTAGCAAATTTATTAAATTTTAAAAAACAATTTTATTAAACATTATTGTTAATTATTATTTTTAGTTTATTTAAATGAATTTGAATAATTTTAAATCAAACAATATAACTATTTTTTTTAATCAAAAAACTTAAACCTTGTAACACAAAACTCATTTTAAACAAAAAAATTATTAATTAGTTTAAATAAAACACAAAAAGCAAAAGGATATTAAATAAAAAAAGCAAAGAATTATCTTTGCTTTTATAAAATTTCCAAGTTTTTGTTGTATGCACGTTTAAAATCTGTTGTTGAATATTTTGCTTGTTTAATTTCAAGTGGAACTTCGCCTTTTGTTATGGTTTTCATAATAACACTGTCACCCAAAATGTCACAACTAATGTCAACAACATTGCCAAACTTTGTGCAATCCAAACTTGATGCAATTTGCAAAATTACAGCCAATTTTTTAACAGCGTCAAGGTCGGCATCAGTAACCAAATCTTTATATTTAACCCAATCAGATAAGTTAAAGTTGTCAACATCACGCATAAGTGATGTGAATGCTGCAAGCACAAGTTCCTGATGGCTAACACCATAAATTTGCGAGTTTAAAATAATGTTAAAACTAATTTTTTCTGGATTATCGTTTGTAACACGCAAACCCGAAGCATACATATAACTTGCAACTCTTAAAACTCGAACATAACTTCTGTTAAGTTTGTGTAAAACTTTTAATTGTTTAAACAATATCATACTTAAATTGTAAACATGTTCTGCATTGTTTGGTTTTTTATCATAAAACTCATTTAAAATTTGCAAACTATAACCCAAATTATCACTAATTGGTTTTTCTAGTGTTAAAGGCAAAACATGATTTAACAAAATTCCATGGGTTAGTCCAGTTTTGCTAATTGCTAAGCAATCTTTGTTGCAATTTGATGTTATTGCAGAAATAATTGCAAGCCCTGCTGGCAAATTTTTTGTATTTTCAGCTGAAACGCCTTTAATTTTAGAATTTTTGGTTATATCTAAACCTGAAACAACAGCATAAACTTTTTCAACATCTTCTTTTAAAAGTGAATAGTTGTGTTCAATTTGTAATGGATATTTTTTTGCTCGGCGACTAACTTCGCCCAAACTTAAAAACACATCGCCTGCACCAATAATTTCATATTCTTCATCCAAGTCGAAAATCCAGTTTTGGTCTTTAAGTTCGTTGTAAACAAAGTTTTTTGCTTCGTTCATTAAGTCTTTTGTGGATTTTCCTTCAAACTTTTCAGTTAAGTTAACTGAACCAAATGGCAAAATGAATGTGTTTAAAATGTTTCTTCTGTTATAAAGCAAAATTTCAGTGTTATAATTTGTAACGTTAACAATTAATGCTTTTGGTTTGTTAAACGAATTAATAACTGCTGTGTAAACATAATTAATTTCTTGTTCTGGTGTTAAAATGTTAAATTTTAAATTTGTGATGCTAAAAATTTCATTTAAAAAGCCATTTTGATTTTTTGCTTCGTTAATTTTGCTTGTTGCCACGCAAATTGTTTCCAAAATGCCTTGTTCATCAATCATCTTTTTAAACACTGACAAAACACAAACAACTTCTTTTATAATTGTTGATTTAATTATGTTTTCATCATTAAAATCTTTCATTAAATTAACTGGAACACTTACATGGTCATAAATCAAAAATGATTTGTTTTTAATAACATCAGCAAAAATTAATTTAACTTCTGTTGTGTTTAATTCTATAATTGCTACCTTATCCAATATCAACACTCCTTGAATTTTTAATTTTGCTTTTCCACCACAAAACAAAATCAAGTTTTTAACTACTATAATATACCATAAATAAAACTTTTTGTATAGATACTTTTGTGAATTTGCATAAAAAAATTAACTTGTAAAATTTTACAAATTAATTTTAAAACAATAATTCAAACAACAAACTATTGAAGTTTGATTGCTTGAACTGGGCAAGTTGCAACACATGCTCCACAAGAAATGCATTTTTGTGGGTCGATTTGTGCAACACCATCTTTTAAAACAATTGCTTCAACTGGGCAAGTTGCAACACATGCTCCACAACCCACGCAAATTTTTTTATCTGCTACTGCTGCCATTTGTTTTTCTCCTTATGTTTAAAACTAAACAAAGTATAGCACAAATAAAAATTTTGAGCAATAAATTAAATCAAAACACAAAAATTGAATAAATTTTTTTTTAATTTTTTGCACCAAATCATAATTCAAAATAGCAACAAATTACAACTTTATTTAACAAAAAATAATATTTTAAAAAACACTAAACTTTAAATTAAAAACACACCAACCCATAATTTTGTTGGTTAGTTATATTATAATTAAAACTTGCATTACTTGTTTTTAACATTAAAACAGCCCATTAAAATTTTTTATAAAAAACTTTTAAACAAGAAAAAAACAATATAAAAATTGCTTTTATAAATTTGTTAATGTTGTTATTGTTAAATTAAACAAATAACAAAGTTTAACTTAGTTTTTATAAGTTTGCATAGTAGTATTCAAACACAAAATTATGTTTAAATAAAGGCATTTTATTATGTTTTTATTTTTCACATTTAAAAACTTTTGTTTTTTCAATTTTAACGTATTTTTTCTTTTTATTTTTAACAATCTGAATAATTGTTTGTGCTATTTGCATAACCCCAATTATTAGCAAAAACACACCAAACAAAATTTTTAATGTTTTGTTGTTTGTGCTAACAGCCAAAAAACTTGCACCAACACTTGCCAAAATTCCTGTTATTATAATTGGCAAACCAATTTTAAAATCAACCAGTTTGTTTTTTATGTGAATTAGCAAACTAACAACGGCACATGGCAAAAACGCAAGCAAGTTAATTCCTTGTGCTTGTTTTTGTGAAATACTAAAAAATATTGTTAAAATTGGAATTAAAAGTGTTCCACCACCCATGCCCATTCCTGCAACAACTCCACTTAAAATTCCTGCAACAATAAACCATAACCAATCCATAATTTATCCTTTTTAAATTAACATTTTAATTGCCCCTGCAATTATTACCAAACTAAATATAATCCGTAAAAACACATTATTAATTTTCTTTAAAATCAATGCACCAGCAATGCCACCAACAACAAATCCACCCGAAACAAATGCTGCTGTTTGCCATTCAATTGTTCCTTTTAGCATGTAAACCACAAAACTTGCAATGCTAAGTGGCAACATAATTAAAATGGTTGTTGCGTGTGCTTTTTTGTCTGGCATTTTTAAAAGCATGGTTAATGTTGGAACGCAAATCATTCCACCACCACCGCCCCAAAACCCGTTAATAAAACCAATGAATAATCCGATTATTAACAAGTAAACACCTTTTAAAATTTTGCTTTTATGTTTTACCAAATAAAAAACATTTTTGCTTTTTAAATTTTTGTTAAAAAGTTGTTTTGTTTTAAAGTTTGCCACCACATAAAATTGGTTAAGTGTTGTTTTGTTCATTTTTTTGTGAACTTTTAGTTTTGCACCATTTTTTTGTTTTAAATTTTTAACCACAACTTGCGCATTTACCCTGTTTGCTTTAAAACAAACTTTAATTCCGCCACTGTTTTTTAACATTGGTTTTAACTTTACGGTTTTAAACTTAAATTTTTTTTCATCTAAGTTTTTTGTGGGTTTTTCTATTAACTTTTTTTTAAATAATTTGGTTTGTTTTGTTTTTTCCATGTTTTTATTTTGTGTAAAACTTAATTTGCTATGAGTAAAAATTTAAAAAAAGAATATACTAAACTTAGTTACCAAATTTTACCAATAAATTAAACTTTACAAATGTTTAAAATCTAGCATGAAAAATACATGTGATAACTGATATATATTTAAAATTAGTTGCGTGCAAGCCCAATTTTTTATATAATACTAATTGTTTATAAATATATATTATTACTAAAATTTAAAAAGCATGGTGAATTATGAAAACTAAGAACAAAAAATACAAATTTAAACGATTTTTGGTTGGAGGAATGTTGGCGTTAAGTGTGTTTAGCACTTCTTTTTTAGTGTCTAATTTTGAAAATAATCGCTTTAATGCCCCAGTTTTTGCAAACTATCAACAAGTTCAAACATCAATTTCTAACAGCGACTTTTCTTCTTATAGCACATCAACCGACCCATACACTCCTAACAACTGGACTTTTGAAAATCCACTAAGCAATGAAAGCATAAAATATGGTGTAATTAATGTTTACGACACTGTTTTCCCAGATAAAATGTCGGATTATGAACTAACCCAAAATCCTGGTGTTCCTGCTGGAAACCCAACACAAGGTTCATCTGACCCACTTTACAAACACCTAATGATTAACAGTTATGCAGGTTTTGGCAGAGCGGGCTACACAAGCAGCAGTTTCACACTTGATTCAAACAGTTACTACTCAATAACAATAACCTTAAAAACTTCCGACCAAGCACAAGCCTCGGTTTATTTAAGTGGTTTATCAAAAGAAGATGTTAATGCTGAAATTACAAACATCACAACTTTTGGTTCTTGGGAAACATACACAATTTTTGTTGAAACCGATGAATTCACTTCCGAAACTGCAACACTAGAATTGTGGCTTGGAAGCAAAGAACAAAACGACACTTGCCAAGGTTATGCCCTATTTAACAAAGTTACTTTAACAAAATATAGCGAATCAACATACAGAAAAAATTTAGACAATGCCGACAAAAACCTTTCAAAAACAGTTTCACTATTCACCCCTACTTATGTTGATTTAATTAACAACCCTAACTTCAACGAAAACGCAAGTTCAGAAACCCCAAATGTTATTAATGGTTGGGAAATTGTTGAAGGCACAAACGATGAAACACAAATGTTAAAAGTTGTTTCAACATCAAACTATAATGCAAGCATCGACACAGCTTCTGGAATTGCAAACCCAGGCACAAACTTTAAATCTGACGACAGTGATGTGCTATTCATTTACAACAAAGAAAGTGGCACACAAGCAATAAAATCAAACGAATTCACCATTGAACAAAACCAACTTTACATGATTTCTGTTTGGGTAAAATCTGATTGTGGCGTTGGCAGTGGTGCAACTTTAAAAGTTGAAGAAGTTGATGAACGCACCGATGAAGAAAAAGAAGAAGATGATGAATTTACACCAAATTCAGCAACCTTAACCACAGCAACATCAATAACAACAAACGCAACCACAAACAACTGGACTCAATACAAAATTTTTGTTGAAGGTCACCCATTAAAAAACACAAAGGCAACCCTTCAAATTTGGTTGGGAACAGAAGATGCTAAAACCGAAGGTTATGCTTTTATTGACGATATTTCAGTTCAAAAAATAAGTTACACAACCTACACAAACGGTTCAACAAGTGGAACAAATGCAACCTACACATTTAACACAAATAACACACAATTTGTGGTTGCAAACGGAAACTTTAATGTAACACAAAAAACAGAAAACGAACTAACCTACCCTTTAAATGCCACAAACTGGACAAACACAGTTGATGATGAAAATTATTCCGAACAAAATTTAAGTGGCATTATTAACACAAAAAACAGTGAATTTGAAAAATTAAATCAAACAATTAAAGATAAAAACTTGGGCGTTGTTGTTTCAAATCCAGGATTAACACCTGCACAACAAATTAGTGGTGCAACACTAGAAACTTCAAGCAACAATGTTTTAATGATTGGAAACACCGTTCAAACTTCACAAAACTTTAAATCTGATAATTTCACATTAACAGCATCAAATTATTATAAAATTTCAATGCTTGTTAACACTCAATTTATTGAACCACAAAATTCTGATGATAACACAGGTGTTCAAATTAAATTTGCAAACGACACATTCACTGCCCTAAACCTTCAAAACATTAACACTTATGGTGAATGGAAACGAATTAATTTGTATGTTCACATTGGAACAACTTTTGTTGATTACAACTTAACTTTTGCACTAAACAATGTTCAAGGCTTTGCATTCTTTGATGATGTGTTTGCCTTTGATTCAACAGAAGAAGAGTTTAATGCAGCAAAAGGAACCAACGAATATAAAGTTGATTTGGCAGTTGAAATGAACGACACTTTTGATGTTAACTCAAACAGTGGTTCTGCCCTAAACGAACTTTACAACTGGACAGCAACAAATCACACAGAAATAGATTCTGTAACCTATGGTGCACTAGACACCAGCAAAGACACAAGCACTGTGTTTGCTGGAATTAGCAATCCTGGTGCAACAACAGGCAACAATGTTTTGGCAATTCGAAGCAATGTTGACACATACTTCACTTTAAAAGCATCACAAGCAATTGATTTAAGTGTTGATGGATATTATAAAATAACAGTTCAAGTTAAAACCGTTAACATTTCACAAGAAGAACACAAATATGACGACGAAGGCAACATGATTGAATTTGGTGCAACAATTTCATTAGATGGCTTTGACAAATCATTTAATGCAATTAACACCCAAAAAGATGATGTTACTGGTTATGCAACTTACACATTCTACATCAAACCAACCGAAGACCTTAAAACTTATGTTCAACTTGGTTTGGGTGCAGAAGACAATTTGGCAAGCGGATATGTGTTCTTTGATGACGTTGTTGTAACTCAATTTGAAAGCGAAGCCGCATACAACGAAGCAGTTTCAACCGATCAAAGCAAACGTTCGTTAATTTTGTCAGAACAAACAACAACAGATGATGATGGCACAACTGGTGATGAAGACACCTTTGTTGGAAACGAATTTAACTGGGTTATTGTTCCATCAGTGCTTTTAAGTTTGGCAATTATTATTGCAATTGTTGGAACAACTGTTAGAAAGTTTAAATTTACAAAACAACCAAAAATTAAAACAAAATATGACAGAAGAAAAACTGTTGAAGTTGATTTAAGCAAACGTGAAAGAATTGAATTAAGACAAGAAATTATTGCAGAACTTAATGCAGAATATGGCGAAATTGGTGCAGAAATTGAAAAACTAGCAAATGACTTTGCCGCTGAAAAAGAAAGAATTAACAAACTTCACGAAGAAAAACTTAAAGCGTATGAAGAAATTAAGCAAGCAATTATTATTGAACGTGAAAAAGCAACCAGAGAATACAACAACAAACTTGCAACAACTGAAAACTTGACCGAAGCACAAAAATCAAAATTTGAAAAAGAATTTAAAGCATACATTGCAAAACTTGATAAACGTGCAAACGATGAAGCTAAAAAGGTTACAAGAAAAGACCGTGAACTTGAAGTTGCTGAAGCAAAACATGTTCAAAAAGTTAAAGTTTTAACTGAAAGACAAAAATATATTCAAGAAGAAATTGCAAGAATTGAACGCGAAATTGAAGAAATTGCTAAACAAGAAGAAATTATGTGGAACGAATATAGGCGTGCAAAAGAAGAAGCTAAAAAACAAAAACTAGAATATTTAGCACAAAGACGCAAAGAAAAAGAAGAAAACAAGGCTAAAAAACAAGCCGCTAAACTAGAAGAAAACAAAACTGATTTAAATTCAAGCACCGCCGAACAAAAAACTGATGAAGAAAAACCACAAAGCGAAAGCGATGAAGTAAACAACGAAAACAACAATTCTGATAAAGTTGAAAACAGTTCTGAACCTGTTGAACCTGCAAAAAATAGTTCTTCAAATAATGAAGACAACAATTCTTCAAATGAATAACAATAACAACAAAAAAAACCACCAAAATGGTGGTTTTTTTAATTTAATTTTTATTTGCATGCAATAAAATTAATTTATTGTTAAAAATTAAATTAACTTAATGTAAGCAACACGTTTTTTGTGTTTTATGTGTTCAAATTTTTCAACCAATTTTTTACCAAATTCATCAAAAATTATTGGGTTTGTGTTTGCAGTTGTTATGTTATATTTTCTAAATCCCAACAAAAGTTTGCTTGCAATAAGTTCTTCAATTCCTGCATTTTGATGTTTTGGACTAACGCAAACAAACAAAATTTCCGCATAATTCGGTTTTTGAAACGACTTAATCATTTTAAAACTTTGCATTGAAAGCAAACTTCCTTTGCTTTTTTTAAGTTCCTTTGCAATGCCCGGAATTGCAAGACCAAACCCAACAACATTGTTTTGTTTGTCCACAACAATGCTAATAAAATTCAAATTAATTAAAAACTTAAATGTGTTAATTAATTTTTCTTTAAGTTTTGGAGTTATTGGCACTGCCCCATAAACAGGAATATAACATTCATTAATCAAATCAAAAACTTGTGTTTTATATTTCTTTAATAATGTTCCAGCATGTTTTGTTTTAACATTAAAAAAATCATCTGTTTCAAGTTTTATGTTAAATGTGTTTGGTTCCATAATTTTGCATTCAACAAAACTTGCTTCTGGTGTGTAACCGCACTTTTCAATTAAAGTTTTGTAATATGGAAAATTATATTGTGTAATAATGTTCCCTTCTTTGTTAAAGTCAGAAACCTGAACGCCCATTTTTTCTAGGTCATTAAAACCCATTGGACCATGAACACAATTCATACCATTGTTTTTTGCCCACTCTTCAATTTTAGAAAATAATGCTTGTGCCACTTCAAAACTGTTAATGCAATCAAATCTTGTAAACCTAACACGCTTTTGGTCGGTTTTTTCGTTGTATAAATTATGTATTATTCCGCCAATTCTGCCAACCACAATTCCGTTTTGTTTTGCCAAATAAAACACGCATTTTTCATCTTGCGAATTATTATTAAAAATTGATAGTTCCGAAATTTTTAAACTTGGAACATAATATTTGCAATCTTTATAAAGATTTATTGGAAAATTAACAAACTCGTGTTTTTGTTTGTTAGTTTTAACCTCTAAAATTTCAATCATTAAATTATCACCTAAATTGAATATATAACCAAAAATTCAGCATTTGCTAAACTTAATTTTTTTAAATTTTATACTTAACATAGTGTATTATTTTTTTTAAATATAGTCAATTTTTTAAATTAAACACAAACATTTTTGGTTACTTTTAACATTGAATAAAAATTTTACAACTTTATCATCTGTCCAATAAACAATTTTTCAGTTTTTAAATTGTTCTTTTTAATAATTTCTTCCTTGCTTACGTTAAATTTGGAGCAAATTGAATTTAATGTATCAAGCACACCAACAACAAAAATTTCGTTGTTTTTTGGTTTAAACAAACACACCGGTTCTTTTGAGTTGTTGCAATATAACCCCAACTTTGAAAAGTTGCTTTTAACACTTTCAGCATTCCCTTTAAAAACAAATTCTCGCTTTAAATTTGCAATAATTTTAAATTCTGTTTTTTGTTCGGGAATTTCGAGCACACTTGGCAAGTTATTTGTTATGTTGTTGTGTTTAATAAGTTGTGAGGCACTAACATTAAATTTTTGTGCAATGCTTTCAATTGTGTCAAATTTTTCAACATTATATAAAATTTTCATAAAACACTTCTCCATTATAAAATATATATGCCATTATTAAAAATTTTTTGATTTTTTTATTTTAATTTGTCAAGTTTAGGAACTTTTAATAATAAACATATAAAAAAGTTTTGAGGTGTAAACATTAAATCTTTATTTAAAGCAGTTGCAGTTTTAACCATATTTTCCGTTTTAACACGGTTTTTAGGCTTTATTTTTAAAATATTTTTGTCCAGAACCATTTCAACCGAACTACTTGGAGTTTACTCAATTGTAACAAGTGTTTTTATGGTTTTTGTAACCATTTTAAACTCTGGACTACCCTTGGCTGTTTCAAAATCTACAACAATTAATTTTGAAAAAGATTCCAAAAAAAGTAATGGTTCGGTTTCTAGTGCATTAATTATTAGTTTAATAATATGTGCGTTAATTTTAATTGTAATTCTACTTGGAAAACCACTACTTGAATCATATTTTGAAGATAACAACGCGTATCTTTTTCTTCTTTTAATGTTACCAGCAATAATTTTTACTGGCGTTTACACGCCTTTTAAAGGTTATTTGTGGGGAAGAGAAAAGTTTTTTCATGTTAGTTTGGTAGAATTTATTGAACAAATCATTAGAATTATTACATACTTTGTTTGTTTTTACTTGTTCTCATTTTCAAACAACCTGTTCCCAGCAGGAATTTCGGTTAGTGTTGCATGCGTTTTAAGCACAATTGTTGGAATTATTATTTTTCATTCCTTAAAAGGTCGTCTGCAAAGCCCAAAAACATGCTTTAAACCAATTTTAAAGTCATCTGCACCAATAACACTTGTTAGGCTTGCAACAAGCCTTATGCAACCATTTATGGCGTTTTTGCTGCCTTTAAGGCTTGTGCAAGTGGGGTTTACTAGCGAACAAGCCCTAAGCCAACTTGGAATTGCTATGGGAATGACCATGCCCTTGCTTTCCATCCCATCAACCATAATTGGGTCACTTGCCATGGCAATAATTCCAAATTTAACAAGTTTGAATAATGAACATGACACATTAAAACTTAAAAAACAAATTTCATTATCCATAACATTCACTCTTTGTTGTTCGTTTATTGTAATTCCATTTTTTATTGCTCTTGGTGAACCAGTTTGTTTGTTTTTGTTTGACAACATAACTGCCGGAACTTATTTAAAAGATGCTTGTTGGTTAATAATTCCAATGGGTGTTTCGCAAATTACAACATCAATTTTAAACAGTTTAAATTTGGAAGTTAAAACATTTAAGTATTATTTATATAGTTGCGTAATTTTATTTTTATCAATTTTAATTTTGCCAAAATATGTTGGAATTTATGCCCTACTTTATGGAATGGGACTAAGCACACTTTTAATTGCTGTTTTAAACATTATTAAAATTAACAAAACAATTGGAGCAAGCAAAACATATTTAGGAATAATTTTAAAACTTATAATAATAACAATTCCAACTGTGTTTTTAACAAAATGGATTTATAATTTAAGTGTTTTGTTCTTCCCAAGAATTGTAAGTTTAATTTTGTGTGGTGGAATTAGTGTTATTGCTTTCACGGTTTTAATGGCAGTGTTTAGTATTATTGATGTTCAATATTTTAAAATCATATATAAAGTTAAAATTAAGGAATTTAAAAATAAAAATAGAAAATTAAAAAGCAAAAAAACATAACTTAAACGTTATGTTTTTTTAGTTTGTTTAAAGAATAAAAATTTTTAAATGTTAAAAAATATTAATATGACATACACATTAATAACACGAAGCATTGTAATTTACTTTTTGGTTTTCATTTTGCTTAGAATTATGGGCAAACGCCAAATTGGCGAAATGCAACCCTTTGAACTGGTTATAACACTTATTATTGCCGACCTTGCAACCATTCCAATGGCAGAAACCGCCTTGCCACTGGTTCATGGCATAATTCCAATTGTAACACTTGCAATAATTCACTTTGCCCTAACCTTTTTAAGCATGAAAAGTTTGTTTTTTAGAAAACTGATTAATGGCAAACCAATAATTGTTGTTAACCCAAACGGAGTAGATTACGAAGCTTTACGAAAACTTAATATGAACTTTAACGACCTTATGGAAAACTTGCGTGGTTGTGGATATTTTAACTTAGAAGAAGTTTTGTATGCAATTATGCAAACAAACGGCACCTTAACAGTTTTGCCACGTGCACCATATGCTCCGCTTAATGCAAACAACGCAAAAATTGATGTTGAGCCAAGCAGTTTGCCAATAATTTTGATTAGCGAAGGAAAACCTGTTAAGGAAAATTTGAAACTTGCAAAACTTGAACAAAGTTTTTTAGATGAACAAATCAAAAATGCAAAACTAAACCCAGATGACGTTATTTTTGCACAAATAAACAGCCAAGGCAAAATGTATATTCAACCAAAAAACGAAAGTTTTGTTGTTATTGAAACTAACTACAAAGGAGAAGGAAACTGGTGAAACGAACAATTACAATTGTGGTTTTGTTTGTTTTGTTAATAGTTTTGGCAACTTACGAACTTGTTATGGTTGACAAAATTATAACAAAACTTGATAACTTAACTTTAACCATTCAAACAGAAATAAAAAACAACAAAGATGACATCACTGTTGCCACAAATAGCATAACAGAAACAAAAAGTTTTTGGGACAAACACGAAGATAATTTGTGTTTAATGTTTAACCACAAGGATTTAAGCACCATAACCGACACACTTTCAAGGCTGTTAAGTTACGCAGAAAATAACGATTACGACAACGCCATTGTTGAAGCAAATTTACTTAAAGAATATTCCGAAAAGAACCGACACATAATGGGATTTAACATGCAAAACTTTTTGTAGAAACAATGTAGCAAACTGCGATGTTAAAATTTTACAGAAGTAAAATTTTAAAAAAATTCTAACGAATTTTTGTGCTTTCGCACAACATCGCAGTTAAATAAACATAAGTTGTGCTCACTTATTTTTTTAAATTATTTACTTTCAAATTTCAATAATACAAATTATGCTTAAAACTTAATAAATTTTGTTTATAAAAACAAAAAAAAGTGTAACAACATAATTACACTTTTTTTATTAATATTTTTAATTTTTTACTTAATTGTTTTCAAACTTTTTTTTAAGTTATGCTTATTCTTCAAAAATTGCATTTCTGTAAAGTTTATCATTAATTAAGTACATACTCATTTGATAAGTTGAAAGCACTGCCAAAACAAACATAATTGGCACAATGTATATGGTTTCAACATTAAATTTTAAAATTTGCATAACAACAACTGCAATTAAGCATGCAACAATTAAAACAGCACAAATAATACTAAAAATTGTTGTTCCATTAAGTTTGCTTTTTGGATTTATTTCCAATGCATTTTTATAGGTGTAAAAACCATTTTCAATAATTTCGGCTTTTGCTTTAACGTTTAATTTGTAATCTTTAACCAAAACAAATAAGTAGAAAATTGCAATTAATATGCCAATGCCTGCAAACAAATATAAATTGTAATCGCTAATTTTTTCGATTATTCCAAACACAATAACGCCCAAACTTGCCAAAATTGAAATGCCAAACAACACAAAATATAAAATTGCTAAACTAATTTTTCGTTGAACTAAGTTTAACGATTTTTTTTCAATAACTATTTCAGAAACAAACATTTTCCCCTCCAAAAATTAAAATGTTTTTTCATTACATAGTAAGTATAACATAAAACTTATTTTTTTAGGTAGGGTTTTAAGTATTTTCCTGTAATACTTTTTGAATTTTTACAAATTTCTTCTGGCGTGCCATATGCCACAACTTGTCCGCCCTGGTCGCCACCTTCTGGTCCTAAATCAATAATGTAATCGGCAATTTTAATAACATCCAAATTGTGTTCAATAATAACAATTGTGTTACCATTTGCAACAAGTTTGTTTAAAATTTTAATAAGCTTGTCAACGTCATACATAGAAAGTCCTGTTGTTGGTTCATCTAAAATGTATAACGATTTTCCAGTGCTACGTTTGCTTAATTCTGTTGCAAGTTTAACCCTTTGAGCTTCACCACCACTAAGTTCGGTTGCTGGTTGTCCAAGTTTAATATAACCCAAACCAACATCATAAAGTGTTTGAAGTTTGTTTTTAATTTTTGGAACATTTTCAAAAAATTCAACTGCTTCCGCAATGGTCATTTCCAAAACATCATAAATGCTTTTGCCTTTATACTTAACTTCCAATGTTTCTTTATTATATCTTTTTCCACCGCAAACATCACAAGTAACATAAACATCAGGCAAAAAGAACATTTCAATTTTGTTAATTCCTGCTCCCGAACAATTTTCGCACCTGCCACCAGCAATGTTAAAACTAAATCTGCCAGAACTGTAACCGCGCTCTTTTGCATCAGTTGTTTTGCTAAACAGTTCCCTAATGTCGGTAAACACATTTGTGTAAGTTGCCGGGTTACTGCGTGGGGTTCTGCCAATTGGGCTTTGGTCGATGTTAATAACTTTGTCAAGTTTGTCTAAGTTGTTAATTTGTTTATATTTTCCTTCAATTAAACTGCTTTTGTTTAAAATGTTGCTTGCTGCTGGATACAAAATTTCGTTAATTAAACTACTTTTTCCACTGCCAGAAACACCTGTTATTGCAGTTATAACACCAATTGGAATGTTAACATCAACATTTTTTAAGTTATTTTGTTTTGCACCTTTAATTTCAATGAAACCTTTTTCAATTTTGCGTCTGTTTGAAGGTGTTTCAATTTTTAATTTTCCACTTAAATATTGTCCTGTTATGCTTCTTGGTTCATCAATTAAATTTTGCACACTGCCAGTTGCAACAACTTCTCCGCCATGAACGCCAGCATATGGACCAATGTCAACAATGTAATCTGCTGCCCTAATTGTGTCTTCATCGTGCTCAACAACAATAACAGTGTTGTCTAAATCTCGCAAGTTTTTAAGTGTTGCTAAAAGTCTATCATTATCGCGTTGATGAAGCCCAATGCTTGGTTCATCTAAAATATATAAAACTCCTGTTAATCCACTTCCAATTTGTGTTGCAAGCCTAATTCGCTGTGCTTCGCCACCACTAAGCGTGCTTGCCGAGCGCGAAAGTGTTAAATAATTTAATCCAACATTAATTAAAAAATTAAGTCTTGCATTAATTTCTTTTAAAATTGGAGCGGCAATTTGCTCTTGAGTTTTTGTTAGTTTTAAACTTTCAATAAATTCCTTAATTTTAACAACAGATAAGTTTGTTAATTCAATTATATTTAATTTTTTAATTTTAACATTTAACGCGTCTTGTTTTAATCGTTGCCCATGGCACATATCACAATCAATTTCGGTTAAATATTTGCTTAGTTCGGTTTTAACAAACTCCGAGTTTGTTTCCCTATATCGTCTTTCAAGGTTTGGAATTATTCCTTCAAACTTCATAGGTGTGGTTTTTTCTTGCCCTTTATATCTGTAAGTAACATCAATTTTTTCACCTTTTGTGCCATACAAAATCATATCAATCATTTCGCGTGGTAAATCTTTAATTGGTGTGTTTAAACTAGCATTAAACAACTTGGCAACCGACCTAAAAAGCATTTTGCACATGGAATTTTCATATGCCCAACTTGCAGCATTAATTCCACCTTCGGCAATGCTTAGATTTCTGTTTTTAATAATTTTGTTTTCATCCATTATTTGTCTAAAACCAAGCCCACTGCAACCAGGACATGCACCAAAAGGTGTGTTAAAACTGAAAAGCCTTGGTGCAATTTCTTCAATGCTATATCCGCAAGTTGGACAACTGTGATTTGTGCTGTAAAGCGTTTCTTCACCATTTGCTTCAACAATAACAATTCCATTTGTAAGTTTTAATGCTGTTTCCAAACTTTCAGAAAGCCTAGTGTTAATTTCTGGTTTTATAACCAACCTGTCAATAACCAAATAAATGTTGTGTTTAATGTTTTTATCTAGCGAAATTTCCTCATCTAACATATAGTTTTCGCCATCAATTTTTGCACGCAAATAACCGTTTTTTAAATAGTCCGCAAGTTCCTTTGCAAAAGTTCCTTTTTTGCCACGAACAACTGGCGCAGTTATAACAATTTTTGTTCCTTCTTCCAAACTTAGCACTTGGTCAATTATGTTATCAATTGTTTGTGTGGAAATTGGTTTGTTGCAATTTGGACAATATGGCGTGCCAATGTGAGCATACAAAAGCCTTAAATAATCATAAATTTCCGTAACAGTTCCAACTGTGCTTCGTGGATTGTGTGAAGTTGTTTTTTGGTCAATTGAAATGCTTGGACTAAGCCCATCAATTATGTCAACATCTGGTTTGTGCATTTGACCCAAAAACATTCTGGCATAACTCGACAAACTTTCAATGTATCTTCGTTGTCCTTCTGCAAAAATTGTGTCGAAAGCCAGTGTGCTTTTTCCACTGCCAGAAACACCAGTGAAAACAACCAACTTGCCACGTGGAATTGTTAAATTAATATTTTTTAAATTGTTTTCTCTTGCCCCTTTAATAACAATATCTCTTAACATGTTTAATCCTTTTTGTTTAGTTGTTTTTTAAGTTCCGAAATTTCATTCCTTAAAACAATTGCCTGTTCAAAATCCAAACTATCACTTGCAATTTTCATTAGTGCTGTTAACTTATTAATTTCGTTTGGAATATCCTTTTTGTTAATTTTTGTTTTATGTGTTTCCTTTTTAGTAATTTCAAGCGTGTTTTTAACAGGTTTTATTATTGTTTTTGGTGTTATGTTGTGAATTTTGTTGTATTCCGACTGAATTTTTCTACGTCTGTTGGTTTCATCAATTGCAACCTTCATGCTGTCGGTTATTGTGTTTGCATACATAATAACCTTTGCTTCGGCATTTCTGGCAGCACGCCCAATGGTTTGGATAAGTGCCCAACTGCTTCGTAAAAAGCCTTCCTTGTCGGCATCCAAAATGGCAACCAATTTAACTTCCGGAATATCCAGCCCCTCACGAAGAAGATTAATGCCAATTAACACATCAAACTCTTTAAGCCTTAGCGAGTTTATAATTTCCACACGTTCAAGTGTGTCGATGTCGCTGTGCAAATATCTAACTTTAATTTTTCGTTCACTTAAATATCCCGTTAAGTTTTCTGCCATTTTTTTGGTTAAAGTTGTAACCAAAACACGGCCATTATTTTCAATTGTTTTGTAAATTTCGGTTATTAAATCATCAATTTGTCCATCAATTTTTCTAACAAAAATTTCTGGATCCAAAAGTCCTGTTGGCCTAATAATTTGTTCAACAATTTGGTCGGAATGTTCCTTTTCATATGGTCCCGGAGTTGCCGAAACAAACACAACTTGATTAAGTTTTTTTTCAAATTCCGAAAAATTTAGTGGTCGGTTGTCGTATGCTGCTGGCAACCTGAACCCATAATTTACAAGATTGGTTTTGCGTGATAAGTCACCAGCATACATTCCCCTAATTTGTGGAATTGTCATATGGCTCTCATCAATAAACACCACAAAATTTTTCTTGAAATAATCAAGCAAAGTGTATGGTGGTTCGCCTGGCTTTCTGCCATCAAAATATCTTGAATAGTTTTCAATTCCTGAACAATATCCAACTTCTCGCATCATTTCTAAATCATAAAAAACACGTTCCTTAATTCGTTGCGCTTCAATAAGTTTTCCAGCATCTTCAAATTCCTTAACACGAACCAAGCAATCTTGTTTTATTTGTTCATATGCTTGTTCCAATTTTTCTTGCGTAACGGCATAGTGGCTTGCAGGCAAAATGAACGCATGGCTTAAAGTTGAAATACGTTTTCCTGTTACAACATCAATTTCCGAAATACTTTCAATTTCATCTCCAAAAAACTCGAACCTTATTGCAACATCGGAACTGGAAGCGGGAATAACATCTAAAACATCGCCCTTGCTTCTGAATGTTCCACGTTTAAACTCCATTTCGTTTCGAGTATATTGCAAACTAAGCAATCGTTTAATAACTGTGTTTCGTTCAATTTGGTCACCAGGTCTTAAACTTATGCACATGCTCGAATAGTTTTCTGGTTCACCCAAACCATATATGCAACTAACCGATGCAACAACAATAACATCGTTTCGTTCAAACAACGAACATGTTGCTGAGTGCCTAAGTTTGTCAATTTCATCATTGATGCTCATATCCTTTTCAATGTATGTGTCGGAACTAACAATGTAGGCTTCTGGCTGATAATAATCGTAATAACTAACAAAATACTCAACTCGATTATGTGGAAAAAACTCCCTAAACTCGTTGCAAAGTTGGGCTGCCAATGTTTTGTTGTGTGCAATAACCAGTGCCGGCCTATTAATTTTGTTAATTATGTTTGCCAT
Organism: uncultured Clostridia bacterium; assembly: GCA_944380265.1. Lineage (GTDB taxonomy): Bacteria > Bacillota > Clostridia > Christensenellales > UBA1242 > UBA6345. The sequence continues at coordinate 36,100 of CALWGY010000007.1, forward strand.
GGTAAAAGTTTTACCGCTTCCGGTAACACCAAGTAATGTTTGAAACTTTAAACCATCATTAATGCCTTCAACAATTTTGTTAATTGCTTGTGGCTGGTCGCCTGTTGGCGAATATGGACTAACTAAATCAAATTTTTCCATGATTCCTTCTTAAATATTATTGTCAAAAATTTTTAAATTTAACAAACATATGTTTTAATTTATTTCACTTAAATAATTTTAACATCACATAGTTTGCATTAAACTTAAAAATTTAAATTGTAAAATTAAAACACTAATTGGGGTTAAGTGATTTTTGCACGATTAACACCCACCCAACTTTACAATTGTTTTACACATGTACATATAAAAATAATAAATCGAACAAATGTTTTATTCGATTTATTATATCATATAACTAAAATATTGTGAATATTTTGTATTAAATTTTTGTTAATTTTTAAAATTTAAAAATTGCTTTTAATATCATTGTTATAGCAAAAGAAACACATGCTAAAATAACTGTTCTAATTAAAATTAAGTAGGCTTTTTTCTTAGTGTTTTTTTGGTCTCTTTCAAAACTTTCGCCCTTCGATTTTAAGGAAATGCAATAAACAAGTTTTCCGTTTTTATCGGAATTAACCAAATCAATGTAATTTTCTAAAACCAAACCATTTAAAATTTGTTCTAGTTCAATATTATTAATTTCATATTTTGGTTGCAAAAAGTTTAAAATGTCTTCTGGTTCAATAAGCGAACTTTTTTTGCCAGAACATTCCGTAAACAAAAATTGCATAACCTTTTTTTCTTTTCCGTTTAGCATTAAATTAACCCTTTACCATACAAAAATATTGCTAAAAAAGCACCTAAAAACGCCATTATTCCACTAACAAACATTGTTATTATTAACATTTTGTTAACGTGTTTTATTGTTTTACTTTCACGTGTGGAATCTTCCAAAATCATTCTACCCTTAGGCAAAACACACAAACAATATGTGTCGTTTTCGGCATATTTTATGTCAATATATTGCCCCGTTTTTAAGTATTCTAAATTTTGGTCCAATGCCTCTTTATTAACTTTGTATCTGTTTGGAAATTTGGAAATTAAGTTGTTATAATCAATAACCTTATAAGTTCCTTCTTCACAAATAGCATTTAAAATTTTTAAAGTTGCTGTTGTTTTTTTATCTAACATATTTCACCTAAAATTGTTATTATTAATTGTAACAAAATACTGAATATTTTGTAAAATAAACTTTAATCATTTTTTATTTTTAACAATATTTTTGTCTTTTATTTTAAATTTTAAAATAAATTAGTTCTATATTTTTATTATTGATTAAAAACAAAAAAATAACCGCTTTATGCGGTTATTTTTTATTTGTTAGGTTTATTTTTTCTTATTGTTTTTTGAACCTTTTTTGGTTGAACTTTTCTTTCTTCCTGTTATTACAAAGTATGCAACAACACCAACTAAAATTAAGGCAGAAACAATAATTAGAATTGTTCCAACAATAGGTTTAATGTTGTTTGTATTTCCTTCATCTTCGGAAACAACAATTTTGTAACTTACTGTTGTTGGGTTTCCTGCTTTATCTTCAACAGTAATTCTTAATTCATATGTGCCAGATTTTTCAAATTTCCATCTGTATGAATTTTCTTTACTTGAATCGTCAGCATATTCGTTTTTAACAACTGAACTTGATGGGTCATACATGTTAACAACAATGTTGTAATCTGCTTTGTCCACATTTTCAGGAACTTTAATTGCTTCACTTCCCTTAATGCCATCAATTGTTATCATGTCTAGGTTAAATTCATAGTAACCATTTAAGTTTGATGAGTTAATTAAATCTTTTTCGGAATCAACCCATTCAACTTCTGGAGCATCAGTGTCACCAACATTAACCGAAACACTTAGTTCTGTTGAATTTCCTGCTGCATCAGTTGCAATGTAGGTTATTTTGTAAACGCCTTGTTCTTCGGCATTAAATTCATAACGGGTTGTTTTGATTGGGTTGCCGTAAGCATCGCTTCCAGTTGGAACTTCAACTTCTTTAACACCTTCAACTTGGTTGTTATCTTTGTCGTAAACTTTAACAACTAATGTGATGTCTTCAACAGGTGTTTGGTCATAGTCGTTGTTAGAATTGTCTTTGTCACGATATCCATCGTAAAGTTGTAAAACACCAGGAGCTTGAACAGTTACATATCCTTTTTCTTCATCCCAAGGAACATTTGTTAAAATTTTGTCTTTTTCAAGTTCGATGGTTGGTTTTATTGTGTCGGTTGCAGAAACTGTGTAAGATTTGCTTTCAGTTTTGTTACCTTCTTTGTCCCAACCATAATATTTAATAACATAGTCACCAGCAACTGATGGTGTGAAACCAACAGTGCCCATTGTGTTAAGTGATGGTCCTTCAACAAGTTCCCAATATGTTCCGGCTTTTCCTTCAACACGGCTTTCATATGGAACGTTTGTTGTAATATCAGTTAAAATTTCACCACTGTCTGTTAAGGTTGCAGCTGGAACTTCAACAAATTTTCCAACTTCAACAGCACTTGTGAATGGGTCGTAACTACTTAAAACGATTGTTGGTTTTTCGGTGTCTCTAACCCTGATTCCATAACTTTTTGAAACAATGTTTCCACCAGCATCACGTGCAGTGTAAGTAATTGTGTAAACACCGCTGTAATCTGCTGTGAAAGTTCCATTTTGAACAGTGTAAGTGTTGTTTGTAACCGTTGTTCCATCGGAATCATATGAAACTTCTTTTTTGTAGGTTGAATTTTTAAGAGTAACCGTTTTTCCGTATGGGTTTTTAACTTTAACTGAAATGTTTAAGTTTGTGTCTTCTGTGTCGGTTATAACAAAGTCTGGAAGTTTAACAAGGTCTTTTTGTGAGAATGCTGGAACTTGTTTTCCATCAACAGTTATCATACCCTTATTGTCAATTGTTTCAGTAATTTCATTTTTAGTTTGCAAATTTGTGAAGAATGCATCTGCATTAGTAAATTTTGGAGCAGTGCCATCTTCTGTGTTAATTAATGTAACTTCTCTTGTTATTTGCTTATATTGTCTGTTTCCATCTTTTACTGCATAATCGTTGTATGCAACTGCATGAATGTAAATTTTATCTTGTGAAGTAATTCCTTCAACTTTGCTTAAATCTAAAACTAATTGTCCATCATCGTTAAGTGTTGTTATTTCATTTTTAGTTTCGAAATTGCTTGCATCAAAAGAATAGTAAACTCTTGTTTCAACACGTGTGTCGTGTTTGTCTGATGCACTTGGTTGATTCATTGTTATTATTGCATCTTTTTTAGCATAACTTGTTATTGCTGAAAAGTTTAGTGTTGGTAACAAGTAATTGTCTTCGTCATCTTTTAAGGTTGCATCAGATGTTAAAACAGTAACATCATAGGAATCCATGTAGCTGTTGCCTGCTTCATCTTTTGCTTCAAACCTAATTGAATATGTGCCTTCGGAATTAAATGTGTATTCTGCCCATTCATTTGCAGGATAATCTTCCCTTGTTCCATCTGGTAATGTTTTACGAATTGTTGTTATGTTACCATTTGAACTTTTAACACTTCTTGTGAATGTTAATTTAGAAAAATCGGAAAAATTATCGTTTGCATAAATTGCAGGAACTTTTATGGTTGCTTTTCCATCTGCACCCAAAACAACAACCGAAGGAATGTCGTATTTAGCATTTCCAATTGCTTCTGTAATTTTTTCTTGAAGTTCTTTTTCATCTAAATTTACATTTTCTTTATCAGCAGCGTTAAACAACAAAACATCTGTTCCTTCATCGTAAAGATTGTTTTTGTCAACATCACGATAAACTGTGTTAATGGTTGTTTTGCCTGTTTCTTCATTTGTTGTGTAAGTGTAGTTGTTGCTTACTGCAAGGGTTGGTCTAACATTATCCTTAACATCTTCAATTAAAAATGTGCTTGTTTGACTTTTTAAGTTAAACAAAGGAATTGATGCTTGATATGTTACTTGATATTTACCCTTTAATGTTGGTGTGAATTTGTCATCTTCAACAGTAAATTCTGTTCCACTTTCAACATGAGTAACTTTAATTGTTACATAAGCATCAAGTTCAACACTAGAATCTTTTTTATCAAAAACTTTAATTTCTGGCAATGTTGTTTCAACACCCAAAGTTGCACTTGTTGGTTTTGATGTTTTATAACTGAAATTTAGTTCAATTTTGCTTGAATCAAAATTGTCCTTAACAACAAAACTGTCTGTTTTGTAATCTTGAACATAACCACCATTATAGTAACGATAAATAATTTCATAAACACCTGCTTTTGCTGGTGTGAAATCATAAGTTTTATCTGTTGGATTATATGCAAGTGGTTTTGTTCCAGAAGAAGGGTCATCTTTGCTTACAACATAAACTTTTAAGCCTTCATTTTCTTCATCAAAAACAATTTGGCTTTCAGTTAATTCTTCGTCGTTTTCTAAAACATCTGGAAGAGGGATTTTGATTTGTTGATTTGTTTTAACTGTTGCAGGAATAACATGATTGCTGTTTTTTGGAAGAGAAATTGAATATTCATCTCCTTGAACCAAAATTCTTAGTTCTTCTGTAACAGTGTCCATTTGACCTTCTTTTACTGCGGAATATTTAACAGTGTAATATCCCTTTAAAGTTGGAACAAATTTGTTACCATCACTTAAAGTAACTTTTTTTCCTCGTGGGTCTGTAACAGAAATGGTAACAGTTGCACCATTTTGTGCTGTTGCAGTTGGAAGAATGATTTCTTGTCCAACTTCCCCATTGCCTTCAAATCCGCTTATTTCAATTAAATCGCCGCTTAAAATTGTGTCGTTTGTATAGTCTGCTCTAACACTGAATTGTGCATGTGCACCAAGTGTTGTTGCCGACACAGATGCTAAAATAAGTGGAACAATGTATTTACCTTTCATAATGTGGGAATCTCCTTAAAAGTAATATAAATAATTAAACTAACTAATTTTATCTTTTTTAGTACTAATTGTCAACGAAATAATACAACAAAAAAGGCTAACTTAACTACATTTATTAACTTAAAACATTATAACAATTGTTTTAACAAAATTTTTAAGTTTTTTTGTTGATTATGTTTTTAATATGAGTAATTTTTTTCCAAAATATGTAAAATTTTTTGTAAAATTTTTCCAATTTGTTTATTACTTTTTTAAAAATAAAATAAGTTAACACAATTTAAAACCAACAACTTGCCAATTTTATTTAATAAATTTTAAAATTTTTAACACAATTTTTTGGGTTTAGCATAGTATGAAGTATAAAAGCAAATTTGAAATTGTTTAAGTATTAAATTTTTACATATTAAAACACTTAGTTAAAATTAAATTCTGATTTGCTTTAAACTAATTAGGAGGATTTTAACATGTTTTTCGGAATGAACAATATGGGCGGTTGCGGTGGAAACTGCAACGGCGGAAATAACAACAATTGCTGCTGCTTACTATTAATTTTATTATTATGTGGTTGTGGTTGCAATGGCGGCATGAATGGAAATGACAATTGCTGCTGGAATATAATCTTTATTTTATTGTTACTTTCTTGCTGCGGCTGTTCTCCTTGCAACAATTAATATATTTTAATTTAAAAATTTAAAAAATAGCAAACTTCGGTTTGCTATTTTTTGTTTTACTTTTTTATTACATTTGTTTTACTTTTTTATTACATTTAAAAGTTTAAATAACTTTAAAATTACAAATTTTTTTTGTTTTATTTGTTTTTAATAAAGTTGATAATTTTAAGTTTTAGTTCGTCAATGTTAATGCCTTCTTCTGCCGAAATGTAAACCGTGTTTTCATTTTTCATGCCCGGCACTTCAACAAAACCTGGCAACAAATCAATTTTGTTAAAAACTGTTAAAACTGGTGCTTTTGTCCCAATCTTTTTTAAAACTGCTTCAACAACTTGCATGTGTTTTTTGTAGTTTGGGTCAGAAAGGTCAACCACGTTTAAAAGCAAATCGGCATATTTGGTTTCTTCCAAAGTTGAACTGAACGCATCAATAAATTCGTGTGGTAACTTGTTAATAAAACCAACTGTGTCAACAAGTAACACTTCTTTGTTGTAATCAAGCCACAAGTTTCTGGTTGTTGTGTCAAGCGTTGCAAACAGTTCATCTTTTGCATAAAGTTTTTCACGTGTTAACAAATTCATAAGTGTGCTTTTTCCACTGTTTGTGTACCCAACAATGGCAACTGTTTTCTTTTTGGAAAACTTACGGCTTTGCCTGTTAATTTCACGAGTTTTCTTAACTGTTCTAAGTTGTTTTTCTAGTTTTTGAATTTTTTCAAGAACAACACGTTTGTTAAGTTCAAGTTTTGTTTCCCCGGGGCCTCGCATTCCAACTCCGCCACCAAACCTTCCATCGGTTTCAATAAGACCAGAAAGCCTTGGAAGCGAGTTTTTTAGTTGTGCAAGTTCAACTTGCAACTTTCCTTCACTGGTTTCGGCACGCATTGCAAAAATATCCAAAATTAACATGCTTCGGTCAATAACCTTAACACCCAAAGCAAGTTCCAAATTGTTAATTTTGCTTCCGTTTAGTGCATTATCAAAAATAACCAGGTCGGCTCCGTCAAGTTTAACTGCTCTGGCAACTTCATCTAACTTGCCTTCACCAATCATATATTTTGGGTCTGGCTTTGTGCGTTTTTGCCAAATTTTGTTAACAACCAAAATTCCTGCTGTGGTTGCAAGCCCTTCAAGTTCCTTTAAGTCGGTAACAATGTCGTCATCTTTTTCAATTTCAGCCATAACCAAAACTGCACGTTGTTGCCTAACATATCCGTTAAACATGTTAATTGGTTGTCTTTTTTCTTTAAAATCGTATTTTTCAATTTTTTCTAATAATCCATATTTGTTAATATACAAAACATTTGGCACATACACAATGTCCATATCCTTTCCATTTGGATAGCCAACATGTGCTCCAACCATGCCCGTAATTGATGTTCCAATTGCACAAACACAATCAAACTTATAGTTTGTTAAATTAACTTTGTCTAGGGCTGTTAAGTTGCTATCCCCCCTTGGCACAGTGTGAATTAGCCTAATGCCATTAAGTCCGCCATCAACTTTGTCTAGTGCAGAAAAATCGACTCTTTCCTTTTCGGAAACAAAAATATCTTTAACAACACCTTTGCGGTTAATTAACACATCAACTTGAAGTCCTGTTTTGTTTGTTATTTGAACCATAAGTTTTAACAAGTCCATGTCAATAAAATCGTGCTTTGAACAAACAACACTAAAATATTCGGTTAATTTATCTTTTAAATCTTTATTAAGCCTTAAATCTATTTTCATAAGACCTCCTTTTAAACAAACACAGCCATTGTTTTGTTAACAGATAAAACCATGTTGTTTATTTGTTCATTAGTTAAAGTAACAAAATTTTCGTTGTGTGCTTTAATCACTTTAAGGTTGTTTGCAATTTCGTTAATTCTGCTTCCTAGCACCAACCCTTTAATTGGTTGCAAATTTTGTTCGTTTGCACACTCGTTAAATAAACTGTAATTTTGATTAAAGTAGTTTTCAAGATTGTTTGAAAACTCCTGCAAATTTTCAAATTCATCAAAATTAACACCTTCCACAAAAATGTTTGTGAAAATGTAAACCCCCAGTTCATCAAGTGAAACTGAAAAACTTGAATTGTTAAGTGCAAAGTTAAATGCTTTTTGAGTTTTTTGTTGTTTTGTTAATGCTAAAACATATTTGTTTTTTAAATAGTTATCTTCACTGTAAAGTGAACTTTTAATTAAATTTGAATTTTCTTGCATAAGGTTTTTTGCATCAACGGTTAAAACAAAACTGCCGTAATTTTCATTATCGTAAAAAATTTCGTAATACTTTTCAACTTTTTCATATTTGTTTGTTTTAATGCTTAAATTAACTAACGAGTAAAGTTGATTATAGTTTTCTGTTTTGTTGTATGAGCGTTCCAAATAGTTTAACGCCATGTTGTTTGCACCCATACTGTAAAACCAATTACTTAAAGTTAAAGGAAAAAAGAAATGCAAAACACTAAAAACTGCAACAAGTAACAATAGCATTACTAAAAATGTGATTAAAACAGGTTTTACTATGTTATTTTTTACATTCATCATTTTCTCCTTTATTTTTTATAATTAAAGTATATCAAATAAAATTTTAAAAATAAAGGCTTTTTAAAATAGTTGAAAAAAAACGAACAAAATTGTTCGCTTTTTAATTTTTTTTTTACTTAATTTTTGTTAAATTGTTTTCTTTGCCATAATTTCGTTGCTTATTGGGTCAATTATAACTGCAAAAGTTTTGCCATGCCTTGAAACAAAGTTAACATACCAAAAATAATGATTTTCTTTAAGTTCTGTGTCGTTTAAAATTTTTATGTAACACTCGCCACAAAATTCATCATTTTCAATTAGTGTGTTAAGTTCCTTTTTAAGTTCGGAGCAAGCAAGTTTTAAAGCATTTTCGTGGTTAACATTCCAACCACTTGCAACATTAGAAATTTGCACACTATCAACAAATTCACCAGCAATAATTTTTGCACTAACAACATCGGTTGTGTCAATTATTTTTTTAACATCACAAACATATGTGCCATCATATGGATTTTTTTCCAAAACACCATCATATCTGGTTGTGCCAACCGTTAAAACATAGTTAACAACTTCTGGCATAACAACATCGTTTTTAAGTGTGAAAGTTAAAACGCCAAACTCAACAGGTTCGGTGCAATATCCGTTAATAACATAATCTTTTTCTCGCGTCCCACTAATCAAACTAACTTTAATGTTTTCTGTTTCACCAACATACAAATTGTGCCTAACTTCTGCAATATTTTTTGAAGCCAAAGTATAAAGTTTTGAACTTGAACAAGCACTAAAACACATAACCGAACATAACACTAACATTAAACTTAAACAAAATTTTTTCATATTAATTTCCACAAATTTAATTTTTTTATATGTTTATGTTTAAGTTTTTATAATTATGAAAAAAACAAACCAAATTTTGGTTTGCTTTTGTTAAGTGTTATTAATTCAATATTTGTTTTTTACGTTATAATTTGTATTTGTTTTAGTTTTAAAATTGCTATGTTATTTTTTATTTAAAGCAAAAAACATTTAACAAATTTAAAACTTAAAACTAAATTTCATCTAATGATTTTATGCGATTAATGTGCCTGTCGCCTTCAAATTGAGTGTTGAAAAACATTTTTAAGCATTCAACCAATTTTTTGTTACTAAATTTTGGATAGCCTTTGTAGCCCACACCAAAACAAATAACATTTGCATCTTCATGAAGTCTTGCAAAATATGCTGTTTGTTTGTTGTTGCAAAAAAATGCTCTAATGCCTTTTGTGCGGTTCCCTGCCATTGCAACACCAATGCCTGTTCCACACAAATAAATGCCCCTGTTGTTTTTATCTTCTAAAATTTTTTGATTTGCTTTTTTAACATAGTCAACATAACTGTCGGTTTTTATGAATGTGTCGGCTCCAACACTTTCCCATTCGTAACCATTTTCAGTTAACCATTTTTTAACAAATTTCATTCTTTCAACGCCATTGTGGTCGTTCGCTAGATAAATCATAGAGTTCTCCTTTTTTTATTAGTTCCACAATTTCATCACAAACAAAACTTAAAATTTTTGCACATTTTTCATATTCAACCAAACTTTGTCCATATGGGTCGGGCAAATCTATGCCGCTTGAAAACTCACAAAGGGCTTTTGTTGGTGCAACATTTTTAACATACTGGGCATGAGCACTTGTTATTGGAATTAATAAAGTGTTTTTTGTTATCATATTTTTTGTTAACTGCTTTGCATTTCTAATGCGAGCAACAATACCCATGTTTTTTAACGCTAAAATTGTGTTTGTGTTTGTTTTGCTGTTTGGTTCAACCATAATGCCAGCACTATCAACCAAAACATTTTTAATGTTTTCTTTTTTTAGTTTTGCACGCAAAATTGCCGCTGCCATTGGACTACGACATGTGTTGCCAGTGCAAACAAATATTATTTTTTTCATTTTTTCCTAACCTTTTTCCCATTTATAATTTTAGCATAAACCAAAATTTTATCAAATTAATTTTAAACAGTACAAAAGCCAAAATTTGTTTTAATAATTAAAGAAAAAATGTTAAAATAATTTTAATATGATAACACAAGAAAAAATGTATGATATATTTTATAATAATCAAGAGTTTGTAAACTTTGTTAACACCATTCATTTTAAAAAAGCAACGCCCAACGAAAAGGTTTTAAAAGCCATGTTAAACCACAAAGTTTATGCTGCCTTTTTGTGTTCGGTTAACAAAAATTTAAACAAAAAAGAAATTGAAAAAACGCTTGCTCCATTTGAAAATAATTTTTGGTTGAGAAAAGAACCACTTTGCTTAATTTTGTTTTTAAAAGAAGTTAAGAAAAAACGCACTCAAATTAATTTGGTTTATAACTTTTTCACAAAAACAAAGTTAATTTCTTCAATTTTTGCGTATTTGAACATGCTAACAAACAAAACCGCAGTAAAGCCAAAAGTTATTGAACAAATTGCCGAAATTGTTGATGAAAACACAATGCAAGCATTAAACCTAATTTTAAAGCATGGGCTTGTTAAATAACACATAAAAAAACATTTTAGGTAAAAAAAATAAAATTATTAAAATTAAAATTTAATCACATAAAAAAGCATAAATAAAAAACTAATTTAAATGTAAAAAAACATAAAAAATCTAACAAAAAAATCATGCTTATGCATGATTTTTTTAATAAAATTTTCATTTTTTAAATTATAAAGTTTTTGTTTTTTTTAACAATAATTATTTTAGTTTTAAATTATATTTTAGTTCCTTAATTTTTCTGTTGATTGCATTTTTTGTTGTGCTTTCTGCTGGCACCATTTTTAAGTAGTCAACAGCACCAGTTTTAAGTTTTTCATATTCATCCAAAACAAATTTAACATCACTTGGTTTAGTGCTTAAAAATCCACCCTTTAAAGCACCTTCCTTAGTAAAATCTAAAAGAACAACTGCCGATGAATCAAACACAACAAAATCCATTTGTCCACTGTTTTTTGTGGCATATGTTTTTTGCCCTAACTGATTTAAAACAAAAACACGCAAGGCTTCAAACTTTAAATAAGTTGAAACAGGTTCATTAACAAAATACAAATGTTCAATTTTTTTATTGTCATCAATTAACACATTATCCAAAAAATAATCGGCAAGCATTTGTTCAACTTTTTTAAGGTTTAATGCCGCATACTCATTAAAAATTTCATCATAGTTGCCAGAATAATCTTGCAAAGTTCTAAACACCTTAACTTGCTTGCACTCTTCAAACAAACTTTCCAAACAAGAATAAATTTCATCCCTAACCAAATATTCAGTTTGCTCTAATTTTTCAATCATAATTTTCTCCTTAAAAACTTATTAAATTTTAGCACATTGCCCCAAATTTTTCTAACAAATATTGGCATGTTGTTAAAATTGTTAATATTGACACTTTTTAATTTTATGCTATACTTTTATTAGTTAAATTTTTTTAGGAGCAACCACTTTGTCTAATTTTATTTATAATAACAAATTAATAGATGGAAAAATTGGAATACAAGAATTAATGGTTAAATTCCTTGAAAATAAATTTGGAAATGTTTCAAAAATAATTTCCGAAGCAGAATTTTTTGAAGCGTTAAAAACAGCAAACTTCACACATAGCCTTGATAATGCCATTTTAGTTTTAAAACAATATGGCATTAATTTGCAAAACGAAACAACACTTGAAGCAATTAAACAATATTTGGTTAAGTGCTTAGAAAAATCAATTTTGGTTGCAAACAAACAAGTTAAGGAAAGCAAAATTAACAACGCAAGTTATTATCGTGAAGCACAAGCAATAAACCAAAAAGGCATAATTGAAGGTGCAGTTAATTTGCGAAGTTTGTTTGGCAGTTTTGACTATTTGGTTAACTACTTAACTAATGCAGTTTTAAGTGCAGAACTAATTTACACTGCCGAAAACAACGCTATTAAAACCTTACGAACAAAAAATCAAAGTTTGGAAAACGAAACTTTGCAGGCTGTTGACACATATGTTAAAGTTAACCTAAACTTGGGCAACATTTTAACCACATCAAACCCAAAAGAAATTGAAGCTTTACTTAAAAACTACAACAATCAAAGAAGTACTATTCAAACAACAAAAAAACCTTGAAAATTTCAAGGTTTTTTTTAAATTAACGTTTGCTATATTGTGGTGCTTTTCTAGCCTTTTTAAGACCAGGTTTTTTACGTTCTTTAACTCTTGCATCACGTGTTAAGAAGCCTGCTTTTTTAATTTGTTCTTTCAAATTTTCTTCCGCTTTAACAAGTGCACGAGCAATTGCTTGTCTAATTGCACCAGCTTGTCCGCTAAGTCCGCCACCATGAACATTAACTAAAATGTCATATTTTTGAGCTGTGTTTGTTAATTCAAGTGGTTGGTTAACAATAAGTTTTAAAGTTCCCAAACCAAAGTATTCATCAATGGATTTTTTGTTAATTGTTATAATACCATTTCCATTTGGAACAAGTCTAACTCTGGCAATTGATTGTTTACGACGACCAGTTGCAGAAAATTCAACTCTTTTGTTTGCAGGTATCGATTTTTTTGCTGCCATTATTTAACTCCTCCTACTAATTTATATGGTTTTGGTTGTTGTGCAGTGTGTGGGTGTTCTGCTCCTTTGTAAACTTTAAGTTTTCTAAACATTTGTTTACCCAAACTATTTTTTGGTAGCATTCCCTTAACTGCCTTTTCTAAAACAAAATCACTTTTGTCTTTCATTAAATCTTTGTATGCTGTCTTTTTAAGACCACCAGGATATCCTGAATGACGATAGTAGAATTTATCTGTCATTTTGTTTCCTGTTAAAATCATTTTATCTGTGTTAATTACAACAACATAATCTCCTGCATCACAATGAGGGGTGTAAGTTGGTTTGTGTTTTCCACGAAGAATGCTTGCAACTTGGCTTGCAACTCTGCCTAATGGCATGTCAGCAGCATCAACTAGTAACCACTCGCTGTTTACAGTTTGTGCATTTGCCATAACTGTTTTCATATATTCAAATCTCCTAAAAATTTTTATTTATTAAAATGTTTTAATTTATTAGTTACAACATTCTTTGTGGGGCTAGTACAAAAAAAAGTGCAACCTTTAAATATTGCAAGTTAAGTATAAATAAAAAATCAAAACTTGTCAAGGTTATTTAGCACTTTTTTAGTTAAATAATCATTAAATTTATTACATTATTTTTTTATTATTTAATTCATTAACATGTTGCATTATTCTATATCTTTCAACAATAGCTTGTGCCGTGCGATTTACTTTCCACCAAGACACACTATTATTTAAACTTTGTGTTGTTTCCAAAGCTTGCAGATCAAAAATGTCGGAAATAAATGAATACTTTGCTAATTTTTTATATTGATTTGTTTTTAAAAACAAACTTTTATTCAATGTTTCATTTTCAGCAAACTTTGTTGCATAGTTTGGAAATTCCAAATTTATTACATGGTTAAAAGGTTTTAATAGTTCAGCAATTTTTTGTTTATCAGATTCATTAAAATAATGTGCTTGACTTGCACCAAAATCAATAATTGCAGGCATAGAAAGTTTTGTTAAAATTTCTTCCACCATTTTAATTTCAAACTGTTTTTGATACATTAGCCACAATTTTTGATCTTTTTTAAGTAAATCATCTGACAACTTTTTATCAAATCCATATTTTGGATAATAAACACTTCTTAAATCATCTAAATTTAACTGTGTTAACCCTAATATGTTTGAAAGAGTTGCCGAAAGCAAACTTTTACCAACACCAATTGGTCCAATTAAAATAATTGAATTTTCATAAACATAATTTTTGTTTTCCATACAAAACATTTTAACATATTAATTAAAAATGTCAATATATGCATATTTGCTTAGTTTTGTTCAATATCCGTTAAACATCAATGTTGTTTTTTCTTCTAAAATCAGCACGTCCACGTTGTGTGTGATCCAAAATAATTTTTCTAATTCTTAAACTTTGTGGAGTAACTTCCAAAAGTTCATCATCGTTTAAAAATTCCAAACATTCTTCAAGTGTTAGTGGCTTAACAGGTTCAAGCCTTAATGCTTCATCGCTTGCACAACTACGCATGTTTGAAAGTTGTTTTCTTTTGCAAACATTAACAACAATGTCATCGCCCTTTGGGTTCATTCCAACAACCATTCCCTGATAAACTTTTGTTCCTGGTGTTATTAATAGTTTTCCACGTTCTTGTGAATTATATAGTCCATACTGAACGGCTTCGCCTGTTTCATAAGCAATTAACGCACCAAAATTACGTCTGTCAATGTGACCCTTATATGGTGCATATTCTTCAAAAATTGAACTCATAACACCTTCACCCTTTGTGTCGGTTAAAAACTGGCTTTTATATCCAAACAAACCACGTGATGGAATTAAAAATTCCAACCTTGAACGAGTTCCAACATTTGTAAGTGACACAAGTTCACCTTTTCTTTCACCCATTGCAACCATAATGTTTCCAACACAAGTTTCAGGAACATCAATAACCAATCTGTCAATTGGCTCACACTTAACACCATCAATTTCCTTAATTAAAACTTTTGGCATGCTAACCTGAAATTCATAGCCATCTCTGCGCATGTTTTCAATTAAAATTGAAATGTGCATTTCTCCCCTGCCAAGCACTCTAAAACTGTCGGCACTGTCGGTGTCAAAAACTTTTAAACTTAGGTCCTTAACTGCTTCTTTATATAACCTATCTCTTAAATGCCTGCTTGTGCAATATTTTCCTTCTTTTCCAGCAAATGGGCTGTTGTTAACACTAAATGTCATTTCCACGCTTGGTTCGCTAATTTTAACAAACGGAATTGCTTCAATTTTTTCTTTTGCACAAACTGTGTCGCCAATTGTAACATCGGTGCTGCCTGCCAAACAAACAATGTCGCCAGCAGATGCTTCTGGATGTGGAACTTGTTTTAACCCTTCATACAAAAACAAATTACTAATTTTAAATTGATGACTTAAATTTGGGTCGTGATAATTTGTTACTGCAACTGTTTGCCCAACCTTAATTGTTCCACGTTCAATTTTTCCAACTGCAAGTTTTCCCAAATAATCGTTTTGTTCGGTGGAACTAACAAGCATTTGAAAAGGTTCATTTTTATCGCCAGTTGGTGCAGGAATATAATCAATAATTTTTTGAAGTAATGGCTTAAAATCAACCGGTTTTTCGTTAAAATCAAGTGTTGCAACCCCTTCGCGTGCAGATGCATAAACAAATGGGCTGTTAAGTTGTTCCTCTGTTGCATCAAGTTCCAAAAATAGTTCAAGCACTTCATCAACAACTTCCTTAACTCGTTGGTCTTTTCTGTCAATTTTGTTAATAACAACAATAACTTTGTGGTTAAGTTCTAGTGCCTTTTTAAGCACAAATCTGGTTTGTGGCATTGGTCCTTCAAAACTGTCAACAACCAAAAGAACTCCATCAACCATTTTTAACACCCTTTCAACTTCGCCACCAAAATCGGCATGTCCTGGGGTGTCAACAACATTAATTTTAACACCATTATACATAAGTGCTGCGTTTTTGCTAAAAATGGTTATTCCACGTTCACGCTCTAACGCATTACTATCCATAACACGGTCAACAACTTGTTGATTTTCTCTAAACACGCCACCTTGTTTTAGCATTTCGTTTACCAAACTTGTTTTGCCATGGTCAACGTGTGCAATAATTGCTACATTTCTAATATTAACACTCATAACTTTTCTCCTTAATTAATATGCAAAACAAAAACTTGGTTTCGCATATAACAAATCTCATTAAAACGGAAATAATTTTAGCACAATCTTAAAAAAAAGAAAAGTGCTAAATAAAAAAAATATTTAAGTTATAGGCTTTGTTAACTTAAATATTTAATTTTTTACCACAACCTAAAACCCCAATCTTATTTTAAATTAAACTTAAAATTTGGCTTTGAACTGCGGGTTGGGTTTGTTCATTTGTTTTCTCATCGTCGGTTTGGGTGTTGTCTAACTCATCATCAGTTTGTTCAACATATTTTGTTATGTTTAAGTTAACCGTGAAGTTGCCTCTTAGTGGCTTTGAAAAATTTTGTTTTGAAATAACAAAAGAAACAACCTTAACTTCGTTTGGTTTAAACACAAAAGTGTTTGTTAGTTCTTGTTCAACATTATTAACATAAAAAACAAGTTTTCCGTTTTTTCCTGGTCCTTTAATTTCTAAACTTGCAACCGCATCATAAAAGGACATATTGTTAATTTCAAATTCAATTGTTATGCTGGAATTATCACTTTTAAACAACAAATTTTTGTTTGTGAACGAATGTGTTTTTTCGTTTGTTGTTGTGTTTTCAAAAGTAAAATATGAATATGGATTGCCATTTTCAGCATTTTTAATGTTTATTGACACACTTCCCAAAACATTTGTTGCCGAAATGTTAATAAAAGAATTTAAGTTTGGTGTGTACAAAATTATGAAATAAAACGCCAAAACAATGCCTGTCATAACAACAAGCGAAATTGAAATTATTATGGTGTTAATCCATTTTCTTGAAAGCCTTTTCAATGTTTTACCTTTTATTTTTATTATTATATTCTATTACATTTTACCATTTTAAACAAACAATTATTAATTAAAAAAACAACTTAAAAATTTTAAGTTGTTTTTAGTTTTCAAGTTCATAATTGTCTAAAATTTTGTTAATGTCCATAATGTCGGTTATGGTAATAATTCCTAGTGGCGGTTCTAAAAGTGTTCCTGTTTTTGTTATTAAAATACAAAGCAGTTTTCTGTTTTCAGTAAACAAATTTAAAACTTTATCTAATGTTATTTTTGCATTAACAATTGTGTAGTAGTTTTCGTTGGAAAATTCCTTTATTGCTTCTTCAATTGTGGTGTTTTGCAAAAATTCGCAAATATCACGTTTTTCATAAATTTTTTTGCCAATAACATCAGCAATTTTTTGACCATTAGCAACACCAATTAGCATTCCATTTTTAAAAATTGGAATGGTGCTAAAACCACTTTTATAGCCATATTCCAAAACATCTTTTAACTTAACATCATATTCAATTGTGCTAACAACTTTGTTACAAACAGTGTTTATGGCAAGTGGTGGTGTGCAAATTAACTTTGCAATTCTTTCATATTCTTCAACAACATCATCGTGTGGTTCAGCAATAACTAAGTCTGGATTACTGTTGTGAACAATTGCATTTCTTAACCTTCCAAAATCTATTAATTGGTCCTCATATTTTGCAACAAGCGAATTTGTTCTTGCTGCTTTTCTAATTGCTTCGGTGTAACTTATGCTACGCTTCATGTCCCCTTGAATTCTAAGAGCCGAATCAATTTGATTATATGCTTTAATAAAACGTCTTGAATTTCCTGTGTCCATTTAACCTTTTTCCTTATATTAACTTTACTTAATTAGTTTATCACAATATTAAATTTTAACAAAACAAAATTGTCTAATAACAAAACTTTAAAAAATTGTGTGTTTACTAAGCAATTTGTTAATTTTTATTTATTTTATGTTTTTTTAATTAAATTTGAAAATAAAAAAACCGCACGGCTATAATTGGAAACACTTGTATTATGCCTTAAAAGTAACCAAATCTCCTTTAAAGCTTCCTTATGGCACATATTTTAATCTACTTAATGCTGCTGCCTTCCGGCCCTGACATGATTCACAGCAAAATATTGCATAAGACCTTAAAATCAACAATTCAATTAAATTTAATAACATAAACAGTTATTCCCGCATATAGTTTGTCGGCCCCACATATAGCGTTTGGGTTTAGAGTGCCGCTAAAACTCTGCCTAAGTGCGGTATATATAATATATCACATCTAAAACTAAATTGCAAGTTAACATATTTAAAATTTGTCGATTAATCAATATTATTGGAGTTTTTAAATTTTTCTTTTAGCATTGCAACCATTTTTGCAGGCATTGCATCAATAACACGCGTTCTAAGTTCCACCAAATTATATTCTTCTGATAACTGATATTTTAAAAGTGGAATGTTAACAGCACTAAGTGCTTTAACAACATTTGGATGCAAAACTTTCATTTGTTGCTCAACTGGATTTGGCTCAAACAAATCAATTGCAAGCACTGGTTGCATTGTGTCCTTCAAAAACACACAAACATCAACATATTGGCTTAAAATGGTGTTGTAAAGCACCTTATCGTTTTTTGGTTGAACCAAGTTATCGACCCCCACTCTTGGAAAAGCAATGAATTCAGCAGGCAAAATTTTGTACAAATCTTTTAAAAACTGCATTTCATTTTTTTTCGTAAAACATGGTTTTAATTCAACATTAACAACCTTTGGTTCATCTTTTGTAACTAATCCACGATCTTTGCCATATGTGCGTTTTAAACCCCAAATAATTAGCCCCGCCACAACAAAAATCATAACAATAATAATTATTGGAATTAAAACATCTTTAAGTTCGCTACTTAACAATAAACTCATAAAACTTTATCCCCTTATGTGTTTAGTTTAGCATACAAAACCTGGTTTGTAAATACCACAAAAATTAACACAAACAAAAACAGTTTTCAGTTTTAATTTGCTTATTTTTTAACTATCTGTTTTCAATTTGCCAATCAATTGGTTTTTCGCCCAAACTTTCCAAAATTTCATTCGTTTTTTTAAAGCAACCATTTCCAAACCAACCACCTTGGTTTGCACTCATTGGGCTTGGATGTGAAGCTGTTAAAACATAGTGATGTGATGTGTTAATGTTTTTTCCAATTGCTTTTGCGTTTGCTCCCCACAACAAAAACACAACAGGTTTTTCACGTTTGTTTAACATTTCAATTATTGCGGTGGTAATTTGTTCCCACCCTTTTCCTTTGTGGCTGTTTGGTTTTCCTGCTTCAACAGTTAAAACACTGTTTAACATCAAAACCCCTTGTTTTGCCCATTTTGTTAAATTTCCGTTGTTTGGAATGTAACACCCAAGTTCAGCATTAATTTCCTTAAAAATGTTTTGCAAACTTGGTGGAATGGCAACATTTCCTTCCACAGAAAACGAAAGCCCATGTGCTTGATTTGGCCCATGATATGGGTCTTGCCCAATAATTACAACTTTAACATCATCAAACTTAACATTATTAATTGCATTAAAAACATTTTCTGGCTTTGGATAAATTGTTTTGGTTTTATATTCCTTATTTAGCCACGAACACAAATTTTTAAAATTTTCACTTTCTAACTTATCTTTTAAAAGTTCATACCAACTTTTTGAAATAACAAACATAACTTTTCACCTAAAACTTATTTTAATCATTTTAGCATGTTAACAACTTTAAAACAAATTATTGGTTAAAATATACTAAATAGTTTGTTACATATTGAAAATTTTGTTTTTAAATGCTAAAATTTTAATAATCAAAGGGAGTTTTTATGGGAAAAAATATTAGAATGAATAAAAATCTAAATTTTAATGGCGCAAAATGTAATGGCTCGCTAAAATCAAAATTTCCAATTAAAAAAGTTGTTGACCCAGAACATTCACAATATATTAAAGTTGCATTAGAAACAAGTAAAATTTTAAACTTGCGAAGACAAGCTGCAATGAACAATATTTCTCAACTTAAAAAATATGCTAGTGCAGCAAGAGATTATGCTAAATATGCTTTACGTGAACGTTTAGAAGAAAAACAAAGTAAAACTGGAGTAACATATCCAACACCACAAACATTTTTGAATTATGAAATTGCACCTTCCAAATTAACAAAATCTGGCGATATTGCCACCCCAATTATTAAAAGTTCACTTGAAACATTAGCCGAAACATTTAATGTGGAAGACTCCATTCCAATAATGGCAGGAAACACTTTAATAAAACAGCTTATTAATGCTCCAAAAACAATTGTTGGCGAAATGGCTTTTAACGCAGTTGGAAAACATGACCGACCATGTTTTGTTATTAGAAAACTTTTAACTTGCAAAATCAACAACTTAACATATTTATTGCTTGCCGATGAAAAATACTATCAAAACTCCCCAACTGTTGCATATCCCCTAACTTTAATTGCTTGTGGTGAAACAAGTTGTGCTTGTCAACTTTCCAGAATTGATAGTATTGGTCATTTGGGAGCCGACATAGCAAAAAATTTGGAAATTGATGATCAAGTTTCAATAGAAATTCCTGATTATTTACTTGAAAAATTTGAATCTTCACATCACAACGCAGTTCCATCAAATGGTAAAAAAAGTGGCACAGCAAAAAAAACACATGTTAGAAAAATTGCAGGAACACACCACATTCATGAACGCGATGACAATTTTGAACTATTATATGCTCTTTCACACATGGCAAAAACCACAATTTATAGATGTGAACCTCAAAAATTTTTAAAGTTTAATGCAAAAGAAATCAGAGCCGCAGACTTTTATGTGGAAGGACTAGATTCAGCAAAAAATAATTATTTAGAAACATTAAAATTAATATCCGCTGCCACAACACTTGAACAAACCGATGCATTACACAACTCTGGCGTTATTTCAACTGCACTTTTACAAGAATATTTTGCAAAAAAATATAATATAACAAATTTTCAACCAAACCCACAACTTGCCCAGTTTTTAGATGAGCTTAGAACATTTAAGCCAGACCGACAAATTAAATTTTTTGACGCATATTCACTTGTTGGTGAAAGACCATATATGTTAATTCCTACCCCACAAAACAACAAACTTGAACAAGGCGTTAAAAAAATGGAAGGAAAGCTTTGCGACTATGACTATGCAAAAGAAAAACACCCAGAAATTGTTGAAGAATATAGAAAATATAAACAAGCAAAACAAGCACAATCTGAAAACTCACAAACAAGTGTAACACCAGAAAATGCAGATAATAATGAAGAACAACAAGCACCTGTTCAAGAACAATCAAATTTAACTTCAACAAACCCAAATGAACAAATAAATTCGCAATCAAAAAACAATGGTGGAAAAAGCCAATAAAATATTTAAAAAAAAGAACTTGAAATTTAATTTTTTCAAGTTCTTTTTTTTATTAAATGTTTTCTTTTAACAATTGTTCAATTTTTAAAATTGCATCATTAGTTTTAAGTTCATTTCCTTCAACCATAATCCTAATAACATTTTCTGTTCCGCTTGGTCTAACAACCACTCTAAGTTCAGGATATAATTTTTCAATTTTTTCAATTTGTTTTTTAAGTAACAAATTTTTATCAAAACTTGCTCTAACTTGCCTTGAAACATTAACATTTTTAATTGTTTGTGGAACTTTTTGCAAGTGCAACAAAAACTCGTTTAAGTCAATGTTTTCAGTTATAACAATTTTTAACAAGAACAACGCATTTAACAATGCATCACAAGTTGTGTTTAGTGTTGAAACGCAAATGTGTCCGCTACTTTCTCCACCCAAGCAATAGTTGTTTTTTAACATTGCTTCAATAACGTTTCTATCTCCAACATCGGTTCTAATTAAATTTATGCCAAGGTTTTTAAAACTTTGTTCTGTTCCGCTGTTTGTCATAATTGTGCCAACCACCACTCTGGAATTTAGTTTGTTGGTTTTAAGCATATAACTTGCAAGCACAAACAACAAATCATCGCCATTTAACACTCTGCCATTTTTTAGCACAACAATCAATCTGTCAGCATCGCCATCAAAAGCAAAACCAAAATCACATTTGTGAAGTTTAACTTCTTCCTTCAACTTTTCAACATTTAATGCTCCGCAATTAACATTAATTTTTTCGCCATAAGCATCATTGTTAATAAGCACAACATTTGCATTCAATTTTTTTAACACATCTTCTGCAATTTTAAAACACGAACCAAATGCTGTGTCAACTGCCAAATTAACACCACTTAAATCGCATCCAACTTCCGAAACCAAAAAATTGGTGTAAGTGTTAACCAGTTCTTTTGCGTGAATTATGTTTCCTTTGTTTTTAGATGCCGCAACATTTTTATCAATGTAGGCTTCAATTTCTTGTTCTTCTAAACAAGTGAATTTGTAGCCTTTGTTGTTTATTAATTTAATGCCATTCATGTTTGGAGCATTGTGCGAAGCCGTTATCATAACGCCTGCCCCAACATCCAATTTGCTTGCCAAATAGGAAACGCAACCAGTTGGAACAATTCCAATCATTTTTGCCGTAACACCATAGTCACAAAGACCACTTGCAAACGAATATGCAAGCATATCGCCCGAAACCCTAGTGTCTTTTCCAATTAACACACTTAAAGTTTTTTTATGTTTTTTTAAATATATTGCCAAACTTTTTCCAACATTGTATGCAAGCAAACATGTTAAATCCTGATTAACAACTCCCCTTATTCCGTCTGTTCCAAAGTATTTAGCCATAAACACACTCCCAAATTTAAAATAACAATAAGTATATATGTTACACACCAATTGTTTGTTAAATTTGTTTTTTCAACAACTAGATTTTGTTTATTAAAACTAATTAAAACACAATTAATTAAAAAATGAAACCAAACTAAACAAATTTTGGTTTCAAATTTTAATTACTTATTTTGATTAATAAAACTGTTTGCGTTTGTTGCTGCAATTGCGCCATCGGCACAAGCAGTTACAATTTGCCTTAATCTTTTAACCCTAACATCTCCACCTGCAAAAACACCTGGCTGATTTGTTTCCAAATTATCATCAACAGCAACATAGCCGTGTTCATCCAAATGAATTGTGTTTCTAACAAGTTCGGTGTCAGGTTCTCTGCCAATGGCAATAAATGCACCGCTCACATTAACAGTTTTTTCTTCGCCAGCATCGTTAACAAATTTAACAGCGCTTAAAACATCTGTTCCCAAAAATTCTTTAACCATTGAATTGTGATTGATGTTTATGTTATGTTTATTGTTCATAATTTTTTCAAGTTCATCAAGCAAAATTTTTTGGCAAGTAAATGAAGGCAAGTTGTTAATTATGGTTATTGATTTTGCAATGTTACTTAAATAAATTGCATCTTGAACAGCACTGTTTCCGCCACCAACCAAAACAACATCTTGGTCCTTAAAAATTGCACCATCACAAACAGCACAATAGCAAATGCCTCTGCCAATAAAGTCGGACTCTCCGTTAACACCCAAAGTTCTTGCTCTTGCACCCATACTTAAAATTATTGTGTTAGCAAAAACTTCCTTGTCTTCAACAATAATTAAATTGTTCATTGGCGAAAAGTTTATTGATTTTACTTCACCATAAATTGTAACAGCACCCAAAAGTGTTGCTTGCTCGTGCATTTTTGTTGATAGTTCCATGCCACTAATGCTAACAAAACCCGGATAGTTCTTAACTTCATAAGTTAAACTTGTTTGACCACCAATCATATTTTTTTCAATTATTGCAACACTTAGCCCACTTCTTAATGCATAAATTGCTGCTGTTAATCCACAAGGACCAGCACCAATAATCACAACGTCATATTTTTCCATTTTATCTCCTAACAAGTTTTTACAATTATATCAAATAAATTTTCTTTAATCAAACAAACAACTATTTAGCATCTTTTTTATTTTTTAGTTTTTCAACATATCTATTTTGCATTTTTTCCTTAATAAAGTTTTTATATTCATAAAACTGGTCATCAATTTTCATAATTAACGCATCATTGTTTGCTAAACAAATTAATAAATAATTTTTTTCTTCAATCATTTTAACAATTTTGTTGTAATCAAAACTTTGAGTTATGGTTTGATCATTAACTTTTGATGTTATGTTTAATGTGTTGCCAAACACATATTCAATTTCCACATTATGATTTTTCAAGTTTTTTTTCATTTGTAGTTTTAAAAACACTTCTGGAAGCCCCACAAACAAAATAAGCACCAAACCTGTTGCCACAAACAAACAAATTGCAATATCAATTTTTTTAAGCACCACCGAAACAATTGCTAAAATAATAAATGCAAAAGCAAAAATTAACGAACCAATTCTGGTTTGTTTAATCATTCCTTTTTGGCTTAGCATAATTAAATCTAGGTCATATTTTGTAACGTTTTTATACATTTTTTTCTCCAACTAATTCTAGTTTATTATACCATAATAAAATAATTTACCAAATTTAATAATTAATTAATTTTTAAAACTAAACTAATTTGACTAAATTTAAAATATATTTTAAAATTGATAAAAAAAATTTTAAGGTGTTACCATGTCGGAAAAAGATGTTACCAAATACTTCACAAAACTTGGCATACAAAACAAAATTATAACTTTAAACCAATCAGCTGCAACAGTTGCACTTGCTGCACAAGCATTAAATTGTGAAGAAAAGCAAATTGCAAAATCGTTAACATTTTGGCTAAATGACCAGCCAATTATGATTGTTTGCGCTGGCAACGCAAAAGTTGACAATAAAAAATTTAAGGAAACTTTTGGCGTTAAGGCAAAAATGTTAACCCCACCAGAAGTTGAAACGCACATCGGCCACAAAGTGGGTGGTGTTTGTCCTTTTGGAATTAAAGATGGCGTTAAGGTTTTTTTAGATGAATCTTTAAAACAAATGGAAGTTGTTTACCCTTCTGCTGGCAACGTTAATGTTGTAACAAAATTAACAATTGAAGAACTTGAAAAATATTCAAACTTCACAAAATGGGTTTGTGTTACAAACTATTAACCCTAAACTTTAAATTATCTTAAATTAAAATATAAATATAATAAAAAATTAAGAGGCTTAAATTTTTAAGTCTCTTTTTTTGCCTTGCACGGATTAACATGCACAAAGCAATCTTTAACAAAATAAAAATTGTTTTTAGTTTCAATTTCAACATTTTCAGCAATTTTGTGTGCATCAATTAACGTTAAATTTTCATTTGCACAAATGTCCACTTCAACAAAAACTTTGTCGCCAAATTTTCTGGTTTTTAAATTGTCAATTTTCAAAACTCCATCAATTTTAACAATAACATTAAAAATTTTGTTTTCAGTTTCTTCATCGCATGCCTCATCAGTCATTTTTCTAATTGCATCAACAAAAATTGAAATCGATGCCTTAACAATAAACAAACATATAACAATGCTTGCAATTGCATCTAAAATTGGAACACCCAACATTGCACCAACAACTCCAACCAAACTGCCAACAGAACTTAATGCATCGCTTCTGTGGTGCCAAGCATCGGCACAAAGAGCACTTGAATTAATTTTTTTTGCTGCCCTAATTGTGTACCAATACATTGCTTCCTTAACCACAATTGAAACAACCGCCGAAACCAGTGCCAAAGTTCCAATTGTTAAAGCACCATAGTTTTGTGTAATAATTTTGTTAATGCCAACATATCCAATGCTTAGCCCTGTTGCACAAAGCATTATCGACAAAATTATTGCTGCAACACATTCAAACCTTTCATGCCCAAATTCATGATTTTTATCCGATTTTTTGTTTGAAATTTTAACGCCAAACATAACAACAAAGGTGCTTAAAACATCACTGCCTGTGTGAACAGCATCGGAAATTGTTGCAATTGAATGCGTTAAAATTCCTGCAATAAATTTAAATATCATTAACAAAAAATTGCAAATAATTGTGATTATTGAAACTTTATAAGCCAATTTTTTGTTGCTAATTAGTTCCATAAATTTTCTCCAAGAAAAAACAAAAATTTAAGCACAGCAATTTTGCCTGCTTAATTCATACTATTCCAAGTTTTAAAAAGTTGCTAAGAAAATATAAGTTTAGTTTATAAAAAAAACACCAGTAAAACTGGTGCTTTCTCATTGTTAATAAAGAAAGATAGGTTAAATAACTTATTTGTTTAATTTTTTACAATGCAATTGAACTAATTTTTTTAAGGCGTTTAAAAGGAATTGGTGTTGTTCTGGTTGAAACATTTTTGTCAATCCTTAAAACTTTTGCTTTTAACAATGTGTTGTTTTTACCAAATGGAACATAAACAAAATCGTTTTCCTTTAAAGCAACAATTTCAGTTATGTACCAATAAATTTCTCCTTTAAAATCACCATCAACAATTTCAACTTTTGCTAAATTTACAAAATCAATTTCTTGCAGTTTTCCACCTGCCATTGAATGAATCATAACTAACACCTTAATTACTAATTTTGTTGATTAATAGTTTCATCTTTTAAATCTGATTTTTCACTTTCAACATCATTTAATGTTTCTTTATTTTTATCAGTAGTTATATTATCGCTAATTTTTTCAGCATTTGTTTGAGAACTGCTTAAATCAGTAACATCACTTCCCTTGTAATCTTTGTTTTTGATGTTATTTTTTTTATTTTTGTTGTTTTTGGCTGTTGCCTTACTGCTTTTCTTAAAACTAAAAATGCTCATAACTTTTCCAATAATTAAAATTATTTGGTCGCAATATTTAAGCGAAAATTTTTTCATTAAAGCCTTGCCACAAATTAAAAGTGAGGCAATAACAGCCGAAACCAACGATGCCACCACAATTCCAGCAAATTCAGACATGTTTTGTTTGATTAATGATGTTGTAACAGCAGCACCCGCAGCACCACTCAAAATTCCACAAATATCACCTAAAATATCGGCAAATATGCTGGAAACTCGGTCAGCATTTTTTTGCAAAATTATCGCTTCTTTTGCACCTCTAACTTTTTTTGCAGCCATTGCACGAAAATTTTTTTCATCACATGAAGCAACTGCCATACCAATCATATCGGTGATAATTGCAATGATTAAAAACACAATAATAACAATAATCGAAATAATAATGCTTGCCTCGTTTAATGCAACTTCACTTAAAATACCAAATGCCATTGATAAACAAAAAGACAAAACAAGCACAATAAGTGGCCACTTAAAATATTTAGCGAACTTTGATTGATTTTTTTTCTTTCTGGGGTTTGCAGACATATTAAAAAAATATTCTCCTTTTAGTTTTAACACTATTCTATCATATTTTATATTATATTGTTTAACATTTTTGTTTTATTAATTAAAAATACAATAATTAACAAAACAAAAAATGTGATATATTAAAAAAATAGAGCCCAGATAATTAAGGGCTCTACGAAGACCACAGAATTAGTAAACCTTGTGTCATAGGTTCGGTCGGATTTCCCAGCCTTGTACTTAACGTCACCGTTAAAGCAGTTTCCTTTTAAACAAGACATAACACCGAATCGCCACTCAGAACACACTATAATCCTACTTCTGCTAGCTACCCAGCAACAGTCTAGAAGTTTTCCTTAACAACCACATTTACTATTCGCTTGTTTTGCAAACATAGTTTCATAGAAAGATGTGAATCAACTTTGGCCAAAATTAATTCGCATATATAATCTAATCCCCAGTATGCTCACTCAAAGCAGGCTACTCTGCACACGGCTTTTACCGCATTGCAGGTTCTTACCAAGAGAGTGGAAAATTTAATTTGCACCCTGTTTGGTCTCCGCGAAAATTGGGTCGACAGCTATATGCCATTATAACCTGCCCAATAATCTTAACTTCCAGCACAAACCCCAATTTGGGCAATCAAAGCTTGCACCAGAAACTTCATCGATGTGCCCTTCGACGCTATTTGCTTCGTCGTCCTAGCAATTGTGATTGACTAGAATACTGCATCTTCACAATATAATTATATCATATCACACAAAAAAAAATCAACTACTCGCAATTGCGTCAAACATTGTCCCAAACATAACTACAAATTGTTAAGATTCAAAATTTTATTAACTTACATTTAAACATTAATTTGTTAAATTAAAGCCGTGAAATTAAATTTGCATTCTTGTAAATTTGTTTATAAAAACAAAAAAACCAAGTATTTCTACTTGGCTTATTTGGCTCCTCAAGCAGGGGCGACGCGTTAAGAAAAGTTGCCTGTGGCAAGTTTTTAGCCAGTGAGCAATGCGAACGACAAGCCGGGAGCAACTTGTTTGCGGTCTGGGTCCGACAGGACCGAACCGTGGGTTCGAATCCGTGTTTTTATAGGTTTGTTTAAAAAACAAAAAAAACCAAGTATTTCTACTTGGTCTATTTGGCTCCTCAAGCAGGGGCGACGCGTTAAGAAAAGTTGCCAGTGGCAAGTTTTTAGCCAAAGCCGGGAACAACTTGTTGCGGTCTGGGTCCGTTAGAATCGAACCGTGGGTTCGAATCCGTGTTTTTATTGGTTTATTTAAAAAAACAAAAAAACCAAGTATTTCTACTTGGCTTATTTGGCTCCTCAAGCAGGATTCGAACCTGCAACCTATCGGTTAACAGCCGAGTGCTCCACCGTTGAGCTATTGAGGAATAACACAATTATTATATGCATTAAGTGTTTAAAAGTCAACACTTTTTTTAAATTATTTTTAATTATTTTTTTAAAATTTTTTAATTTTTTTAAAGTTATAAAAAATCAAGAAATAAAGCCATATTGACAAGCTTAATTTAGCATGTTATACTGAAAATATAATAATTTTTTAGAGGTATTATTATGCAATTTGAAATTGAAGTTATTAATGCAAATAATTGCCCTGTTGAAAAAATTAGAGAAGCAAGCCGAGTTAACGAAACAGTTTTTGAAAAACAATGTCAATTACCATCAACTTCATATGCAAATTTTCAACCAGACTACTGGATTTTTGCTTATGAAATAACAGAAGATGGAAAACTTTTGCTTGGAAAACTTGACTTAACCTTATCAACTTCAACACTTCAAAATCACACAATTAAAAAAGCAAAAATTGCAAATGTTGGCATCTTCCCTTTTGCAAGACACAAACATGTTGGAACAGAACTTTTAAGAAAAGCAACAAAACTTTGCTCAAAAAATAATTTTGATTATTTATATATTTTCTGTGATAGAAAAGTTGTTCCATTTTATAAAGGTTCTGGATTTATTCAATTTTCAAAAGAAAATCCAGAAAAACCAAAACAACCATTATTGTTTGCAAAACCAATATCAAAAAGATGTCAAAAAAATCCAAACATAATTTTGCAAGACTTCAAACAAAACATTCATAAAGATAAACAACAATAAAAAGTTTTAAACTACAAAAAAATTGATTAAACAATAATATCAAAAAAAATCTGTAACCTATCAGTTACAGATTTTTTGTTAATGGAAAACTGGCAGCTACCTCTATTTCCAGTTCGTT
>CALWGY010000008.1 GCA_944380265.1 uncultured Clostridia bacterium
GTATTACTCGTTGTTAGTTTTTTCTTAACTTTAACTTGCTCTACTCTATATCCTTTCTTTGATATATATATATTATGCAGTTGTCAATGTGCTTTTTCGTCCACCATTTCTTTGTGAACGCATTGCTATTCTACCACCCCAACAACCCCATAGTCAACACTTTTTTTTATCTTTTTTTATTTATTTTTTATTCTTTTTACCCCGCCCCTCCGCGTGTTTCATCTTTTTTTAATTTTTTTTTAAATTTGTTAGTTTTTTTGATAATTTTTCTTAAAAAAATTTAACATTTTTTGTTGTTATTTAATTTTTAAACCCATAAATCACTTTAAAGTTTATAAAATTTTAAAGCATTTATACCTTAAATTTATTAAATTTTTAAAACACATATTTGTTTAAACAAAAAAAATTAGAACTTTTTATTCGCTCTAATTTTTTACTAACATTTATTTGCAAATTAACATTGTTTAATTTATTTTGTTTTATTAAATAATCCCACATTTTCTAAAATATGCTTTTTAACTTTTTCATCATAAACACATTTTAATGCTTGTTCAAGTTGTTCGCCCGACAAAGTAATGTTTGAAATTTCAAAAGTTTTAAACATCTCATCAACTTTTTCAGGGCGGTCTTTAACCGCAAAAACACCAAGTTCAAATAATTTTGATTTGTCTTTTAATTCATGATGCGAAATTGTTTTATCAACTTTTGCCCCATAGTTTTTATAGTAAAATTCCTTGTTAAAAACATGTTTTGATGTTGTGTCAAAAACCAAGCCATCTTTTTCCACCCATGCATGCACAAATTCTGTGTAGTAGCAATCGTTAACATTAGCATTTAAATTTTCAAGCACACCAATTTTTAATTCCGAGTTTTCCATTGCCAAGCAAAGCAGTGTTGCATAGTAATAGCAATAACCTTTTGTTGCACTTGTTTTTAAAATTTCACCAATCTGTTTTTCCGCCATCACTTTTGTTAGTTTAGAATAAAACTGTTCGGAAAAAGGTTTTGCACATTTTTTCTTTACTGCACACTTAACCACCTTATTAAACATATAACCTTCTTGCCAAGATTTTATTAGTTTTTTGTTCATATTTTAATAATAACACCACTTAACAATCATTTCAATATTTAAAATTAAACAAACCTTTTTATTTTTCTGTTCTTTTTTTTATAATTTTATTATTATAGTTATATGAAATCAAAATTATTAAACAGAAACTTTATTAAAATAATTGCACTGGTAACAATGTTAATTGACCATGTGGGATATGTTTTGTATGGCATTGTTCCATATTGGCTATATTTTGTGCTAAGGTGCATTGGCAGAATTTCATTTCCGCTTTTTGCATATTTTGTTGCAGAAGGATTTTATTACACCAAAAACAAAATTAAATATTTTATTACAATTCTAATTTTTGCATTAATTTCACAACTGCCATATTCCCTTTTATTTAATGGTTCAACAACAATGCTTAATGTTTTATTCACATTTTTGCTTTCCGTTGTTTTAATGTTTGCGTTTGACAAGTTATGGCGTGAAACATTTTTGGAACTAAAAATTGCTTTTGTAGTAATTGTTTTTGCAATGTTTACTTTTGTTTCAATTCTTTTACCACTACTATTTGATATAACCTTTGATTATGGTTTTTATGGAATCATGTTAACTTTTGCCTTTTATGTGTTCAAATTTAGTAAAACAAAACAAATTGTTTCCTTTGTTGTTTTATTAATCATCTACACATTAGTTAATGTGATTGGATCAAACATAACATTTTTTAGTTTTATTTCAATTTTTTCTATTTTTGCAATTCCATTTATCATTTTGTTTAATGGTGAAAAAGGAAAACTTAACTTAAAATATGTTTTTTATTGGTTCTACCCAATCCATATTGCTATATTATATATAATAAATATATTAATAAAATAATAACAATTAATAAATAGGGCAAATAACCCACCTAAACAGCACAAACACAATCAACAAAAACGACTTAACAAAAAAACACTATTAACACATTACCTAAACTTAATATTTAAAAATTAAACAAAAAAACAAAGAAAGATTTTATTCTTTGTTTTTTTATTTTGTGATTTTATTAAACATTATTAACTGCTTTTAATGCAACAATTGGCACATATTTGTTTTGCTCAAATACGACACTTAAATTTTCTTCATTAAGTGGGTGGGAAATGTTTTGATTACCAATTTCAATTGTAAACGCTGGCACTTCCAAATTTAAGCTTACCCAATCGGAAAATCCACCCACACTGCCTTCGGTTTTAACAATGGAATATCCATTAACTTCCGAAATTTTTAAAGCAATTTGATAATCACGTGCAATAAGCTTAGGTGGCAAAGTGTAAAACCCATAATAAATAACTTCGCCCTTTGTGTGCCAAGAAATGGTTATGCTTGGATAAATTTGTTTTGTAAACTCCGTTAAAATTTTAACTTCTCGTTCACTTTCTGGATAGTATCCAACAAAATTTTCGGAACTTGGACAAAAAACATTTTGGGTGCCCTTTCCCCATTCAGCATCAAAATTAACATTCAGGTCAACGCCCAAACCATTTGCTTTCCAAAGCGAAAAATCATCACTTCCATTATTAATCAGTTTTAAAATGTCTTTTTGAATGTTGCAACTAACACTGCTAACCCCTTCCAGCACAAGTGCAACACCATCGGGGTTAACAAGTGGAACAACATAATATCCGCCACTAAGTTCGCCATTAACAAATTGCTCATGTAAAAACTTTATTTCTTCAATTAAAAAAAGTGTGCTTAAATATTCTCTGGCATGAATACCGCCTTCCATAAGCATTTGGTTGCCTTCATATGTTCCAACATGAAAAACATAAATTGGTCTAAAAAAAGTGCTGTAACCAATAATTAAGTAATCAATTCCTTCCAAACTTTTTAAATTTTCAATTGAATTATAAATATCTTGAATAACCATACAAAAAACTCCTGCCCTAGGAGTTTTTATGATAATAATTAATAAAATGTTTCTATTTTGTTTTTATGTTTGACTTATCAACCCACAAATTGTTGTTTAACAAAATTTGAAAATCTAGTCCAACAAAGTCTGCAAAAGTTTTAACAGAATTAAAAACTTTTGTTGTGTGATAATAACCTTCAAAATTTCTGGCATCAAATTCTTTTGTTGTTACAAAATTAACCACAAGTGCATTTCCAATGATGTTATATTCCACTTTTTCAATAAATTTGCATTCTTTAATTCCATCAACTTTAAAGCCCATTTCTCCAAGCCTTGTTTTGTCAACATCAAGTTTGTCGGCAAAAATTAAAACAGCACTAACAATGTCTTTTTGTTTTCCATATTCACTATGATACTTAATTGCATTAAAAATACATTTTTTTGTTTTAGCACTTAAATTTTTGTGTTTTAAAATTCGTTTTGCTTCCTTAACACTTCTTTTTGCATGATTTTTTTTGCCTTCCTTCATTCCCAAATCATGCAAATATGCAGCAATTTTTGCAGTGTTAATAATTTCATCGTTTGCACCAAGCAAATTAAGCACTTCCGAAACAATCCTAACAACATTGTTAATATGTGTCATTCCATGCAAAGAAATTGGTTTGTAATCAAACCTATCAATTAATTCGTATGTTGCAACAATATTTAAATCATCTTTTAATTCTTCATAAGTAAAATAGTTTTTCATCGCTTTAAGTTTAACACAATTTTAAAAAATTTTAAACAAATAATTATCTAAAAACCAACAACTATGATATACTCAGTTTTATAAAAGGAAATTGTTTGATTTATGATTAAAGAATATGAAGAACAAAAAAACAAGCAGGCATACAACTTGCACCAAAGCAAAAAATTATATGTTAAAGCAAGAGCAATAATTTTTAAAGATAACAAAATTTTGCTGCTTAAAAACACAAACAAAAAAACTGGCAAAATAAAATATATGTTACCTGGTGGTGCAGTTGAAAACAATGAAACCATAAAAAATGCCGCTGTGCGTGAAGCACTTGAAGAATTTGGTGTTAACGTTAAACCTATTAAGTGCTTAGGAAAAGAATATTATAGTTTAAAAACAACATATAATAACACAGAATTTGTGTCAAAACGTGTGGAATATTATTATTTATGTGAATACATTAATGATGTTTTAAATGCCCCATTTGGCGTTGATGGTGAGTTTGATGATGAAGATGAAATATACCAAAAAATATCACTTTCACTAAACGAATTTAAAACAATTAAACCATCTCAAATTAATCATGTAACAAACAAAACCTTTAATAAAATTATTAAATGTTTTAAAATTTAATTTTTAAGTTTGGTTATAACATTAAAATTGATTAAGCAAAAAAAAGAAAGAGATTTTTCTCTTTCCTTTTTTTAATTAATAAAACAATGTTACAACAACTTGCTTTTTATTTGAATTAATTGTTAAATAATTTGGTTTTTTATTTAACTCATTTTTATTGAATTTAATTTTTATTAATTTAATTTATTAACCAAAATAAATAATCAATTAAAACAATTATTAATTAAAAACAAATTTATTTGTAATTTTAACTAGCAATATTCTGTTATAATACTGCCTTCTTCATTGTTTTCTTTTGTAACAATTATTTTGTTCGTAATGTATTCTTGCATTTTATCAACATGAGTAATAAACCCAACAGTGAAATCAAGTTTAATTAAACTATCAAAGCAACTTAAAACATCGTCAATATAGTCTTCACTCAAATTACCAAAGCCTTCGTCAATAAAGAAGAAGTTAAATGTTTTGTTGTTGTTAACTGCAATGCTTTGCGAAACACCCAAAGCAAGCCCTAAACTGAAAATGAACCTTTCGCCACCACTTAGTGTTTTAATTCCTCTTTCAATTCCACCATTAAAATTATCTATTGCAACAAACTCGCCTGAATTTTTTGCAGAATATTTTAACATATATTTCCCGCGTGAAATGCTATAAACAAATTTGTTTGCGTATTCCGAAATTAAATATAAATATTCTTCCGAAACAAAATCAACAAGTGCATTTTTTGAAATGTATGAAGCAAGTTTTTGTGTTAGTTTTAAATCTTCGTGAACTCCATGCAAATCGGTTTCAAGTTTGTTTTGTTTAATTAAACGCTCAACATTGTTTTTATAGTTTGTTTCATCTATGCCAAGTTTAACTTTTGTTTCGTTAACCAAGTTTTGAAGTTTGGTTAAATTTTCACGTTTGCTTTCCACCATTTTGGTGTTAATTGGCTGATTGTTTAACTCGTTAGACAAATTTTCAACCAAGGTTTCAAAATAATTTTTTTGTTTTTCAAAGTTGTTAAAATCATTAACGTAATTAACATAATTATCTTCATTAATTTCAGTTTCAAAATTTTCGGAACTAAAATTTGCAGGAATTTCTGATTTTAGTTTTTCAATTTCTTCACTTAAATATTTTTTTTCAATGTCGAATGCTTTAATGTCGGACAAGTTGTTTGCAATGTTATTATTAAGTTCAACTTTGTCTTCTTCCAACTTCTCCAAATTTTCAATTACATTGTTTAGTTCTTCCGAACAATCTTCAACACCATCAAATTGGCTTAAAGTGTTTTCAATTTTTTTGTTTTCTTCATTTAATAAAATTATGTTGTCTTTTAATTCTTCAATGTTTTTTGTTATGCTGTTAACATCGGAAACATATCCAACTTTTAACTGATAAGTTTCGTTTTGCTTTTTGTTAAGTTCACCTAACTTGTTGCTTAGTTCTGTTTGAGTTTTAATTAATTCCTTATTTGCACTTTGCAAGTTTTCAATGTTAATGTTTAACTCTTTAACAATTTCATCTCGTTTTGTTAGTTTTGTTTTGTAAGATGAAATGTATTTGTTAATTTTTGCCATTAAAGCTAAAATGTCTCGATGAATTTTGTAATCTTCCACTTCATCCAAATTTGTTTGATTAATTCCAAACTTTAAATCAACAAGTTTTTCAATGAATCCTTCACTTTCACTAAGCAAAATTACATCATTAATTCTTTTTAATAGTTTTTCATTTTTGTTAATTTCATCTTGAACATTTTCAATGTTTAACAAAACTTCTTCCAAGTTGCCTTCAACTTTTTTTAAGTGCTCGGAAACAATTAAAAGTTCGTCTAGTTTTTTTGAATGTTTTTCCTTTAAATTTTTAACTTGCATTTTGTTGTTATCAAAATCTTCAAGCAACAATTTTTTCTTTTCAATTGAAACTTTAAACACTTCCAATTTTTTTTCTAACAATACTTTTTCATCTTTTAGTTGTGTTTCGGTTTTGTTAATTAAATCAAGTTTTTCTTTGTTTAATTTTTGTTCTAATTTTGCACTTTCCGATTTTTGATTAACTTCATCAAGTTTAATAATGCTTTGCCTTAAACTTGTTACCTTTTGCAAATTTTCTTTGTTTTTGTTGTATTCATCAATTGAAAATTTTAAACCCAAATAATAACTTTCACGTGACTTTATGTCAGAAAGTCTGTTTTTTGCGTCAAAAAGTTTTAATGTTGTGTTATATTTAACATCAAGTTCTTTAAGTTCATCTTGTAAAGCAGAAATTTGTTTTTCGGTTGTTAACACAAGTTTTTTGTTTAGTTTAATTTCGTTTTCAAGTTGTTTTTGACTTCCTTCACTAAGCCCTTCAAAACCTTTTAGTTGTTCCACAATTGTTGTTTCCTTAACTGTTAACATGTTAAGGCGTTCTTTAACTTTTTGATTTAAGTCTTCTCCAAAATGTTCCAAATTAAAAAGTTTTGAAATGCTTTTTTTACGTTCCGATGGAGTGTCTAACAAAAACTTGTCAAACTCATTTTGTGGAAGTGCTATGCATTTTAAAAATTCTTTTTTGTTTATGCCAAGCATTTTTTCAATTTCCAAGTTAACCTTTTCACTTGAATCACCCAAAATTATGTTTTTGGTTTTGTTAACAAGTTCTGCCCCGCTTGTTAATCCGCTTGGTCTAAGTTTGAATGTTCTTGTTACTTCAAACAAATTTGTTTCATCTCGTTCCAACTCAAATTCAAATTTTATGAATGCATCTTTTAGGTTAACATTAATAATGTTTGATAAATTATCTCTGTCACTTGTGCCATAAAGGGCAATTATTATGGAATCCAAAATTGTGCTTTTTCCACTTCCGGTTGCACCAAAAATTCCGAACAAACTTCCTTCCGATAATTTTTTAAAATTTATGGTTTGAGGCGAAACATAACTGTTAATCCCACAAATGGTTAGTTTACTAGGCTTCATAAATCACCTCCCCCATAAGTTCCAAAAACAATTTGGTTAGTTCATCTTCTGGCTTTGCACCAGTTTTGTTTTCAACAAATTTTTCGAAAATTTCTTTTGTTGTTAAATCTTTTTTGCTAACAACCATTTGTTCCTTAATTTTTTTAGGTTCAATGCTAATGGTTACAACATTAGGGTTTTCACTTCTAATTTTTTTAATGTCTTGCGGATTAACAAAATCCATATCTTCAAAAATTAGTTTTACAAGTTTATCCTTGTTAACACTTAAAAAACCTGCTGCTTCTGCCATTGATTTTACTCGTTGACAAATTAAATGTTTTGCAGAAATTTCAACCTTTTGTAAATTTGTTACTCCGTTTTTTGCATCAAGGTCAACAACCAACACATAATTATTTGATGATTTTTCATCAAAAAACTTATTAACAGTGCTGCCTGAATAATAAATATTATTTTTCTTATCAACACAAATCATTTGATGAATGTGACCAAGTGCCGTGTAATGCGCTTTGGAAATTAAGTTTTCGCGGTCAACAAAAGAAATTGCTCCGCCCACAACTTCATAGTTAGAAAAAACTTCTGGGTCACAATTAATTGGGTATGTTAGCAAATGGCTAACAGCAATGTTAATTGTGTCCTTTTTAAATCCTGAAAGTGCAGGCTTAAACCACTCTTTAATGCTATCGTTTAACTGCTCGCCTTCTTTTTTAATTTGCTTATATCTGTAATACGAAGGAAACGGCATTGTTGCAACAACTGCCCTTTCTCCGCCTTTTGTTTTAAATTCTATGTTGCCAACACCACTTGCAACTGGATATATGTTTTTGTTTTTTAAATTGGCATAATCAATTTTTTTAAGTTCGCCAACCAAATAAATGTTATGTGATTTTGCAAATATGCTAGCATTTGAAAGTCGTTTTGGCTCATCGTGGTTTCCAGCAATAACAACCACCGCACGGTTTCCATTGTTGCAAAGTTCAATTAGTGTGTCAAAAACTAATTTTTCGGCATCGGCACTTGGCAAAAAATTGTCGTAAATGTCACCAGCAATTACAACCATGTCAACTTTTTTCTCGTTTGCAATTTTAACAATTTCTGCACAAGTTTTTTTCTGTTCTTCAAGCCTTAAATAATCATCTGTTCGGCAACCGATGTGCCAATCGGCAGTGTGTAATATTCTCATAAAAACAATCCTTTTTAACTTAAAATTAGTATAGCACAATTTAAAATTATAACAAATTCATTACACCAAAAACGAAAACAAATTTGTTTAAGGTTAATTTTTCCAATTGAAAAAAAAGTTGTTTAATATTATAATTAAATAGTTAAACAAATTTTTATGTGCTATACTTAATTTAAACTTGTTTTAAATTACTTTTTAAAAATGCAACAAACTTGCACTAAATAAAAAAATAAAACTAATGATAAAGAAAAAATTTAAGAGGTTTAAAATGTCTTTTTGCAAACTTTCAAACGAATTAACAGGCAGAGGTTTCACACAAATTGAAAACAATTTTATTGTTGAATTTTTGCCAAGCCTTAATCCACTTGCATTAAAGGTTTATTTGCATGGTTTATATTTGTGCCAAAACGGAATTGACCACACCGTGGAAGATTTTATGAAAACCTTTGACCTATCAAAAGATGATGTTGAAAGCTTGTTTAAAAGTTTGGAAGAGTTAAACCTTGTTGATTGCATTGACACAAATCCAATGGAAGTTAGATATTTACCAGTGAAAATCTCTTCAATGTTTTTGAAAAAATTTGATGTTAGAAAATTTAAAACATTCAATGCCGAAGCACAAAGCTTGTTAAAACGTCCAATTGATATTAACGAATTTAATCAATATTATTATCAAATTGAAAAAAACAACCTAGAAACTGAGGCTGTGGTTAAAATAATTGAATATTGTGTGTTCAAAAAAGGCGACACAGTTTCGGCAAACTACATTTTAACAGTGCTTAGAAATTGGGCTCGTGAAGGAATTAAAACCGCAAGCCAAGTTGACGAACGCATTGAAAACGAAGAACGTTACAATGATGACATTAAACTTGTTTTAACAACCCTTGGCATTAAACGTGCTTCCACCATGGAAGAAAAAGATATGTTTTTGGATTGGACAAACAATTTGGGCTTTTCACTTGACACCATAATTCATGTTGCAAAAATAACGAAAAAGAAAAAAGGTGATTTTTTAAAACTTAATGCATTAATTAATAAATGCTTTGAACTATCAAAACTAAGCACAAAAGAAATTGATGACTTTTTTGCCATGGAAGAAGAATACTACAACATTGCAAAAACTGTGTGCCGAAACTTGGGTATTCACTACGATAATTTAAGCATTGTTGTTGAAACTTATGTTTCTTCTTGGTGCAATTTGGGCTTTGATATGGAAGCACTTAACAAATTAAGTTTGTATTGCTTCACATCAAACATTAAAAGTTTGCAAGGTATGGACAACATTGTTAACAAATTTTTTAAACTTGGCATTTTAACCTTAGATGCAATTAAGGTTTACATAAACGAACTTAACTGCTTTGATGAAAAAATTGAAGAAATTATTAACACATTTGGTCTTTCCCGCCGTGTTAACAAATTTGATAGAGAATTTTATAACACCTGGATTAATGATTGGAAAACACCACAAGAAGTGCTAGATTATGCAATAAGTGTTAGCAAAGACAAACTTCAACCAATGCAATTTTTAAACAGGCTTTTGTCAGTTTATCACAACAAAGGCATTAAAACTGTAAGTGAAGCAAAACAAGAAAAAATTGAATTTGAAAACTACTATAAAAAATCCGATTTAAAAACCAACAAAGCAAGCAAAACCGAATATTCAAAAGAACAACTTTCAAGTTTGTTTGACACCATTAACGAGGTTGAACTATGATTGAAAAAAACCAAGCGAAACAGATTATACACAACATTTTTACATTGAGAAGGTCAAACGCAATTCAAACTGCAAAAAACAACCTAAATAAAGCGTTAGAAAACAAAAAACTTAACACCAGTTTTTATAAGATTAGGTCGCTTCAATTTGATTTGAGCAAATTAGATGAAAAAAGCGACAAAGCAAAACAAATAACAAAACAAATTGAAGAAGAAAAAGCTAATTTTAAACAAATTTTGAAGGAACTAAAACTTAACTACTCAGATTTTTTGCCAAAATTTAAGTGCAAAAAATGTGGTGACAAAGGTTTTGTTAATGGCAAGCCTTGTTCGTGTTTTAAAGCCGAACAAAACCGTGTTTATTTGTTAAATTCGGGAATTAACAAAGAAAAACTTCCAAGTTTTGAAAATGTTGATTTTGGTGTGTTTGGAAAAACAGAAAACACAAACAAAAAACTTTATGAAATTGCAAAAGAATTTGTTGATAAGTTTTATGAAACCAAAAAGCAAAACTTGATTATTGTTGGCAATGCCGGAGTTGGAAAAACTTATTTAACAGAATGCATGTTAAACCAAGCAATTAAAAACAACATTTATTCGGTTTATGTTACCGCATTTAACCTAAATCAGGAATTTTTAAAATATCACATTGCAAAAATTGAAGACAAATCCGAAATACTTGCCCCATATTTAACATGTGACCTGCTTATTATTGATGATTTGGGCAGTGAAAACAAACTTAACAACGTAACTGTGGAATATTTGTATGTTGTTTTAGATGAAAGAGCGCGAAAAAATTTGAAAACTGTAATAACAACAAATTTATCACCTGAGCAAATTCAAAACCACTATGAAGAACGTGTTTTTTCAAGAATGTTTAATAAACAAATTGGAATTGTTGTTAACATGCAAGGCGACGATTTAAGATTTAAAAAACAAACAAAAAAATAAGCAACTTTGCTTATTTTTTTTGTTAATTTTAATCAATTTTAAAAATTTTTTAAAAATTTTAAAAACTTAAAAAAACCACGGAGCAGCCTAGTGTTTTTTTAATAAATAATAACCAAATAAAGTCATAATTTTTAACTTAGGTGTTCCAAAATTAATTTTTTGTGCTATAATATTTATGTGGTTTAAGCATAGATTTATGTTTTGCTTATGGACTGTAACCAAAAACGCCAACACACAATTAGTGTTGCACACACAATTAAAATAACCCACACTAGTGGTTAAAAAAAATTAAATTTTTGTGTTTTGGCTGGCAAAACATCACAAAACTTAAAATCACAAACAATTGGTGTAATCCTACCAAAATAATGTTATAAATTTGTTTGTTTTTATGTGGAAATTAAACTAATAAAAACTTGTGGCAAAGTGTAATAAAGTGTTTAAAATTCAATCTGTGGTAACAAACAATTTACAACAAAAATGAGGTTATTACAAATTTTTTATGTCAAGTGTCAATTTTATTATTGCACAAATTTTGGGTTTGACTGCGACATTAATTTTATGCTTGTCCTACACTGTTAAAAACAAAAAAACATTTTTGTTACTTTCGTTTTTCGGGGAAACAGTTTACGGACTTTCGTTCATATTTGTAAATTCCTTAGGAACTGGATTAATTGCATTACTTTCCTGCTTGCAATCAATTTGTTTTTACTTTTATGATAAAAAAGGAATTGTAATGCCAAAACTTATTGCCTTAATTTTTGCCACATCGTTTGTTTTGGTGGGCGTTTCACTAATGCAAACATTGTGGGACTTAATACCTGTTATTTTGTATGTTTGGTTCACATTTTCACTTTACCAAACCGAAGTTAAGTCAATTAGAATTATGTATGTAATACCAAACACAATTTTGGCTGTTTACGACATAGTGGTTATGGCATATGCCAGTGCCTTTGAAGATGGCTTTGAAGCGTTGTTTTTACTTTCAGTTATTTTAATTGATTTAGTTAAAACACAAAAAATTAAAAACAACAAATTGAAACGTGCAACACTAACAAAACAAAATTCTATTTCAAAAAAGTTTATGGGAGTTAAATTTAACTTACGGTCCGCTATTTTTGAAACAGAAACTAGTGATAACCAAGTAAGTCGTAAATACATTAGTAGGCGGAAATTTATGCATATTCCAAGTTTCTTTTTACAATATGTACGCCCAAAACTACCACAACATTAGCGTTTGTGATAGAACAAAAAAGAAGAACGTTTTGTTCTTCTTTTTTATTAATTTTCTTTTAATTCCCTTTCCCAAATTTCAAAATTAAACCTTGTGTTTGCAGAACTTGTTGATGGCATGCAAACAACATTAAAATTAAGGTTGTTTTTAGTTAAGTATTTTTGTGTTAGTTCAAAACTCTTTTTGCCGTTGCACAAAATTTTTTTAACATTTGTGTGTGGTGGCAAAACTTTCTTTAAATCAACAAATTTAACATCTTTAATGTCTTTATCCAAACTGCCACTAATAGTGCAACTTTCCACAATATCCCAAAGTGCAAAATTATGGCTTAAAACAAAATCAATTTTATCTTCAACATTAAAAAATTTAACTGAAAAAAACATTTCCATCATTTTCCAAAACTTGTTTTGTGGATTGCCATAATAAAAGTTGTTTTTTCGACTAATAGCACTTGGAAAACTTCCTAATATTAAAATTTTTGAATTTTTGTTATATATTGGTTCAAACCCTTCCATACATATTATTTTACACTAAAATTTTCATATGATATACTAAATAAAAAATTTTTAAGGAAAATTTATGAAAATTGTTGTTCAGCGCGTTTTAAACGCAAATTTAAAAATTGATGGAAAACTGGTTTCAAGCATTCAAAAAGGTTTGGTTGCTTTTGTTGGTTTTGGCGAAAATGATGAAACCCCAAACCTAAACTGGTTTGCAAACAAACTTGCAGGACTTAGAATTTTTGAAGATGAACAAGGCAAAATGAACCTTAACGTTTCGCAAATTGATGGCGAAATTTTGGTTGTGCCAAATTTTACATTATACGCAAACTGCATGCATGGTTTTAGGCCAAGTTTTATTGGTGCACTTAATCCACAAAAGGCAATTGTTAAGTTTAACGAATTTGTTACAGTTTTAAACCAAATGCTTCCAAACAAAATAAAAACTGGTGTTTTTGGTGCTGACATGAAAATAAATCAAACCAACGATGGACCAATAACAATTATTATTGAAAATTAATTTTTGTGTTACTTATGTTAATGTTTTTGGTAAAATATATATAATAAACAAAGCGTTTTAATTGTTTAATATTAAAAATTTAATTTGGGGTTAAAAATGAGCGTTAAAATGAATGTTGTTAGGCGACTTTTAAAAATTAAAAAAGAAGCCGACTTAAAAAAATCTAATAAAACAAACTTTAAGTCAATTTATGATGTTTTGGAAATTAATGATAATTGGCGTAACTCGCCACAAGTTATTAAAAACATTGCGTTAAAAGAATTAACAATTGAGTCAACACAAATTAAAAATGTTCCTTGCTTTTTATTTAAACCAAATTTTAAATATAAGCATTTTGCAAACACCCCAAAAACCAATGAAGACATATTGTTTGTTTACATTCATGGTGGTGGTTTTGTTAATGGCTTTGCTGAACAAGGTGCATATTTAATTAAAGCAATTTCACGCAGAATTGGTTGCAGTGCTCTTGCAATAAACTACACACTTTCACCAGAAGTAACTTATCCTTTTGCATTAAATCAAATTGTTGATGTTTACCTTGAAATAATTAAAAATCACAAACCAAATAAAATAATTATTGGTGGCGAATCGGCTGGTGGAAATTTGTGTTTGGCACTTTTACTTAAACTTAAAAGTTTGAATATTGAACTGCCAAAAATGGCAATAATTGCTTCTGGGTTTTTAGATTTAACAGGTTCTGGTGTTAGTTATGTAACAAATGCAAACACCGATGTTTCACTTTCTGGTGGGCAATTATCCTACATGGCAAATGCATACTTAATGGGCGAAAAAGTTAAAAAAGTGTCCGTATCAGAATTAAAAAATCCGTTAGTTTCGCCAATTTTTGGAGATTTTTCCAACTTCCCACCAATATTTTTTAGTGTTTGTTCCGATGAAATTTTGTATTCCGACACACTAACCGCATATCAAAAGTGCAAGGCGTGCCATGTTAAAACAAAACTTGTAACAAACAAAAACTGTTTTCATGGTTACATGGCTTTGGGAGATTTTTTTGAAGAAGGAAAACTGGTTTGCAACGACGCTGCAAAATTTATTAAATCTGTTTTTAAACTTAAAACCATAAACTTAATTCCCGAACGCAAATCATCAAAAAACAAAATAAGGAAGCAAAACAGCAAAACACAAACGAATAATAAAAAAAATTTATATAATGCAAAACAATTTTTGGGTTTTAATTAAAAATAAAAAAGATGCAAACCTTATGCATCTTTTTTATTTTTTTGTTTTGATTGTTTTAGTTCAGCATTTTCTTTTAACAAATCTCTAATTTGCATTAATAGTTCTTCTTGTGATGGATGTTTTAATTTTTCTTCTTGTTCTTTTAATTTTCGTTGTTCTTCTTCCAATTTTTTCTTTTCTTCAAGTTGAAGTGCTTTAACTTTTTCATGTTCTTTCCACAATTCCTTAAAAGATTTGTTTTGTTCTTTTGCTTGCATTCTAATTAATTTTCTTTCTTCTCTTATTTCTTTTTTAGATTGTGTTGAAACAAAATCGGTTAATTCCTTAAACTTTTTTTGTGAGTTGGTTACAAGTTTAACCATAATAAACACAGATAATGCAATAATTAAAAAGTCAATAACAGTTTGCAAAAACGCACCATAAGCCCATGTTAATGTTGCCACACCTTCTGCATCACGCCTTAAAACAATGCTTAAATCAGCAAGGCTTGCAGCCCCTGTTCCCCATGTTATAAGCGGCATAATTATGTCGTTAACCAAACTTGAAACAATTTTGTTGAACGCAGTTGCAATAATTAAGCCAACTGCCATATCAAAAACATTACCCTTTGAAATAAACGCCTTAAATTCACTAAAAAACTTTTTCATATTTAATTTTCTCCTTTTGCCTTTTTAAAACAACTGTAACACATGGCTTCATAACGCTCATCGCCACCAATCAAAATTTCATCGCCGTCAGTTGCAACTTTTCCATTAATTAATCGTGCATTAATTATTGCCTTTTTGCCGCACTTACAAATTGATTTTAGTTCTGTTATGCTATCAGCAAGTTCAATTAATCGTTTGCTGCCTTCAAACAATTCCGTTTTAAAATTTGTTTTCAAGCCATAACACAAAACAGGCACAAATTCTGTTAAATCTCTAAGTTCTTCAATTTGTTTTGCTGTTGCAAACTGACATTCGTCCATAATAATAACATCGCAATTATTTTTGTTTTGCAAATATAAATTAGTTAAACTATCATTTTTATCAAATGCTATGCACTC
Source organism: uncultured Clostridia bacterium (assembly GCA_944380265.1). Lineage (GTDB taxonomy): Bacteria > Bacillota > Clostridia > Christensenellales > UBA1242 > UBA6345. The sequence goes on from CALWGY010000008.1 coordinate 15,591, forward strand.
TGCACTTAAACCAATTCTGGATTTAACAACAATTTTGTCATCTTTTTTGTCACGATTGTCAATGCTGGGTTTAATTAACAAAACTTTAAAGCCTTTTTGCAAGTAATTAAATCTACACATAAGTGCCTGTGCCGATTTTGAACACCCCATGGCACCATATTTAAAATATAACTTAAATTTTGCCATATTTACCACCTTAAAATTATTTAAATTAATATTAAAATTAAAATTAAAAAAAGGCAACTAAATTAGGCGTGACATAAAACACTTTTTCTTTTTTGTTTATTTAAAACAATTATTAACAAAAAAAACAAAATTGTTTAAACAAAATTTTTATGAAATAAAAAAACAAGAATAACACCCACCTAGTTTGTGTTATTCTTGCATGCCTAAAAAATAAAAAAAATGGCTAACGTGCCATTTAATTTGGTAGCGGCGGTGGGATTCGAACCTACGACCTTGCGGGTATGAACCGCACGCTATAACCAACTAAGCTACGCCGCCATAAAATTGGTAGTCCCAAGGGGAATCGAACCCCTGACTCCACCGTGAAAGGGTGATGTCTTAACCTCTTGACCATGGGACCAAAACAAAATGGTAGCGGGGGCAGGATTTGAACCTGCGACCTTCGGGTTATGAGCCCGACGAGCTTCCGAGCTGCTCCACCCCGCGACAAACAACCTTAAAATTAAGGCAATAATATTCTATCTAATAATGCACCCATTGTCAATGGTTTTATTAATTTAATTTTATTTTTTTTAACTAATTTTTAACACAACAAATTAAACACTAACAACTTAACCATAGAAAAATAAAAATGTTTTTAACAAATAATTTATTACGCAAAGTAATATATGAAACACAAACAAAAAATAAAACACTAAGATTAACTTAGTGTTTCGCTTGAATAACTATCTTTTTTGTAAGAAGTGAATTCATTATTTGAACAACGTGGGCATGGAGGCATTTTGTCGTAATCTCCAACACTTACTTCTTGGCCACAGTTTGTGCAATAATATGTGCCATCACCTGGTTTTTCGCCCGTTTTAATAATTTGTGAACTCATAATTATAATCTCCTTTTTATGTTATATTTTTAATGTGTGCATAATTTTTAAAAATATTATAAAAAATATTCATTTCATTCATATTATTTTTGCGGAGTCTAAAAAACAATATTCATTTCATTTGCACTATTTTTGCGAACATATATGCCCCACTTTGTTTGCGTTTTTTGCGTATCTAAAAAAATAAAATCACATATATTATGTGATTTTAAAAATTTAAAATTTATATCCAAATTTTTTTAAAATTGTTTCTAAATATTCTCCACTTTTAAATTCATAATGAATATCTGTTCGTTTTTCGTTAACATTACTTTTTCTAAAAGTATCAAACAATTCATCGTTTTCTTTAATAAATTTTTCATCATTATTTCTTGAAATAAATCTTTGCTTAATTTCTTCTCTCATTCCTTCTGCTGGATAAACAAAACAAAATGGTATGTTTCTGCTAACAAAATACTCAAACGATTCTGGGTGTGGTGCCGCAATTAACACTTTTCCTTTTTTTATTTCTCTATCCAAAATTGCATATAATTTTTGAGTAACACTTCCTGTTCGTTTTCTTTTTTTAAATGTTCGTTCACCTTTTGTTTTTTCAAGTTCTTCCCGAGTTATGTTTTTAGGAATTACATATTTTAATTTTAGCCTTTCTTCATCAACATCAACAAATTTGTTTGGATATTTTTCACATAAAAATGTTTTTCCACAACCCGGTGTTGCAATTATTGCTTCAAAACTTTTTCCATTAAATTCCATAAACAACTTCCTTACATGTTTAATTTTTAATTATCATGCATAATTTGTTTAGTAATAAGATAACTTTACAAAATTAATTATGTTTTGTAAAGAATTTTAAGAAAAAACAGCATATTTATGTGTTATTATCAACTAAAATAACAGGTTTAGCACGCAAAAAAAGCAATCATTCAAACCACTTACAAGTTAAATTTGATTTAACCTGTGTGCTGGTTGGTTTAATTGAATTATAATAGTTAAAAATACTTTCTTGTTTTTTTATTTCAAAATTAAGCAGAAGAAGAAAAACAAAAAATAACAAAATTAATAAAATAAAAAAATCCGAACCATTTTGATTCGAATTATTGTTAACTGGCGCAGCAGGAGGGATTTGAACCCTCGGTACGTTGCCGTACACACGCTTTCCAAGCGTGCACATTCGACCACTCTGACACCGCTGCACATTAATATAAACTATGTGATGTTGATTTGCTCACGATGTTCGCAAACCAAATTGCTAAACGCAAATCCACTTAAAAGTGGCATCACAGTTTGAATAACCATCAGTTTTGCTTGCAAATGCCTAACAGCGCTTGCAGACAAAACTTCCGATAATATAAAAAAATTATTGCATATTTAATATACAATAATTTAATTTGATAATCAAGTGTTTTTAATTTAACAACAATTTTTTATGCAAAAGCGTAATCGTTGTTGGCATTTAACTTTTCTTCATTTTCCAGTCTTTCATTTTCGCGATTAATTTTTACCACCGCCGAATGAATTGTGTTTTCAATTCCGCAATGCACTGCACCAAAAATTATTATGCAATCTCTAATATATAACAAATCATTAAACAAGTCTTCTTCTGTTTTTGGTCCAATTTCATTATTATTAAAAACCATAACACCAGTAAGCATTCTGCCAATTAAATTAAGGTCATTTTTATATTTTGTTGCACAATAACTAATTGTTTGTTCTGCATTTACTTCCGTAAAATTATTTAATGTGTAATTAATTAAGGAAATATCGTTTAAATACGATTCGGCAACACGCAAATGCTTAATTTTATTAAAATAAGTTTCAACAACATTATTTTCCATTTCGCTCTCCTATTTTTAATATATCACAAACAAAAATTTTTATCAATTTATTGTAAAACATTAATACCATTAAAAAACTAAAAATAACAATATTAATCTAAAAAAAATATAATGAAGCAGGGGAACATTTTAGGAGGAAATTATGTGTTTTTGTAATAATGCTTTCAATTTTAGTTGTGTTTGTGAAAATCCTTTTAGAAGATGCGGTTGCAATTGTGGTTGCCAAAGAAACAGTTTTAACTCACCTTGCGGTTGTGGTTGCAACAATAACAACTTTTTTAATAACGGATTTAACCCAAACAATTTTAACAACAGGTTTTTATACTGGTACTAAAAAATTTGCCTTTTAAGTTTTGCTTAAAAGGCTTTTTTGTTAGTAACATGCAAAAATGTTGATATTGATTTTGTGTTTTATCTATGTTATAATCAAAATGTTAAAAAAACATTGGAGTTTGTTATGATTAACATTAACGACATAGTAAAAAAAGAATTTATTGATTTATCAAAAGAAGAACGAGAGTTTGTTCATAAATTATTTTTAAAGTATTATGTTAGACGTGAAATTGCCGAACAAAACAAACAATTAAGCAAAATTTTTAGTATGCAAAACAATTCTTCGCAATCAATTGCAACTTTTTTCAACTTTTTTAACAGTTCATTTTTAAACTGTAATTTAATTAGTTGTTTGTCAGAACAAGAAGCTTCCACATATTATTTAACAAACTTATCAAACGATGAATTTAATTGGTTGGTTAACAATGCATCATCATTTAACAGACAAATGGCACTGGTTTGTTTTAGCATGCGAGACCACGAACGAATTCCAAACCGTGTTGACCTAAAAACAATGATTGCCTATGCAAACATGCAAAACTTAGCAATTAAAAACATTGAATCCGGAACATACAAAAGCATTTATGATGCAATAACAAATGCAGCGCAAACTATTAGGCATGAATTTAAACAAAAATATGGTCACTCTTTAAACGACAATCGTGCAAAAGAAACCTGCGAAAACTATAAAGCACCTGGCAAAAAGGTTAGCACAATTTTTTTAAAAATGCTTTCACAACTTCAAAACGAAATTGAAGCAATGCCAACCCATGAAGCACAAAAATTAATTGAAACTTTGTTCACTCCAACAGACTTATCAATGCAAAACCTTAAAAAAGCAGTTGCAGTTACACCAATAAAAGCAGAACAAGAAATTAAGACTGCACAAAACATTCAAAAAAATATCGCAATAAAATCAAACACCGATGGCAAAATTGAATTTGATGACTATTGTGATATTAGAGATTATGATGAAGCATTTTCCTATTCTTTTGAACAACAATGTTTTAAGGAAGAAATGATTGAAGCATTAATGACCAACCTAAAACCAATACAAAACGAAATATCTAATCAATTATCAAAGAAAAAATAGTTAAAATTTTAATTAAAAATTAAATTTTAAGCAAAAAGAATGGTTTTTAGCACCATTCTTTTTTTTATTTTTAATTAACAAATTAAATTAATAAAAATTTAAAGTTTAAATTTTTTCAATATTTTAATTAACACTGAAATTATTTTTTGTTTTCATGTTTGTTTGCACGTTTGTTTGTGTTAATACTTTTTCTGTAAACAACAAATCTGCAAAACAAAAATTCGGTGGACATGTTAATAACCATTGTGAAAAATAAAACCAAATATTCATTCCAACCCACACCTGTTAATGCCTCACCCCACCAAGTTGAAAGTGGCGTGAACACAACATAATAAAGTGCAACTTGAAGCATTGCAATTGGAACATTGTTAGCGCTTTTAAATGTGAATTCGCGGTTTAATGTGAAGTTCCAAAGAACAGAAAGTGTTAATGAAATTAAATAACTTGGCCAATAGCTCCACTTAATTAATTCATTTAAAAGTGTGAAACTGGCAATTTGAATTACACCTGCCGAAATTGAAAATCCAACAAATTTTAAAATCTGAAAAAAGTTTTCTTTTTTTGAAAGTTTGTTTTTTGTGCTGTTTTGCAAAGTTTCCATATTTTGTGGTTCTGTTGTTGATTGATGATTTTCTTTAAATTCTTTCTTTGGTTGTTTGTTTTTGTTAAGTTCTTCATTTGGTTGCAAATTTTCTTTTTCTGGTTCTGCTTTTGGGATTTGATTTGCTTGTTTTTTAACTGCTGTTTGATTGTTGTTTTTATGTTCTGTTGTGAGTGTTTTATTAGTTTCATTTTTTAAATTTTTCATATTTCAAAATCCTTTTTAACTAAATAATGTTAACATAAATTAAGCAATTATCAAACTCAGTTTTAAAACTTTGTTAAATTTTAGTTGGTTAAATTTTTAAATTATTTTATGATATTAATATGATTTCAAAAAATGATGAACTAACAGTTACAATATTAGACCTTGGTGTTAATGGCGAAGGAGTGGCAAAAGTTGATGGTGCCGTTGTTTTTGTGCCTTTTGCACTACCAAACGAAGTGGTTAAAATTCATATAATACACGCAAAATCACATTTTTATGTGGGTAAAATTGTTGAAATTTTAACACCATCACCCATGCGCGTAACACCACCTTGCCCACACTTTTTTAAGTGCGGTGGTTGTGATTTGCAACACATGAACCACGCATGTGCCCTAAATTTTAAAACAAACTTGGTTATTAATGCATTAAAAAACATTGGAAAGGTTGAAAATGCAGAACAATTAACCCTGCCTTGCATTTCCAAAAACGAATTTTATTACAGAAACAAATTTTCTTTTCCTGTTGGCACAAATGGGGAATATGCCTTTGTTGGAATGTATAAAAAAAATTCGCATGAAATAATTGAAATTAAAAATTGCCATATTCAAATGCCGTGGGCAAAAACAATAATTGAAATTTTTAACAATTTTTTAAACACATCAAAAAACACTGTTTACAACGAGCAAACAAAACAAGGACTTATTAAACACCTTGTTTGCAGAATGGAAAACAACCAACTGCTTGTTTGCGTGGTTGTTAATGGCAACAAATTGAACAACCACGAAATGCTAATTGAAAAACTTAAACCGCATTTTAAAAATTTTGGACTTATGCTAAATGTTAACAAACTTCACAACAATGTTATTTTATCTAACACCTACAAACATTTGTATGGCATTAAAACCATAAGTTTGGTTGAAGACAACTTGAAATATGAAACCACCCTAAACAGTTTTATGCAAGTTAATTCTCAAATTTCAAACTTAATTTATGGTCATGTGCAAAGCATGGTTGAAAATGAAATTGTTGTTAACGCTTTTAGTGGATCGGGATTTTTAAGCGGACTGCTTGCAAAAACTGCAAAACATGTTTATGGCATTGAAATTGTTGAAAGCGCACACCTTGATGCTGAAACTTTGAAAACAAACAACAACATAGAAAACTTAACAAACATTTTGGGCGATGTTTCCGAAAAACTTAAAACAATAAAAGAGTTTAACACCATTGTGCTTGATCCACCCCGAAAAGGGGTTTCAAAGGAAGTTGTTAACACAATTTTGTCGGTTTTACCAAAAACAATAATTTACATTTCCTGCAACCCCTCCACTTTGGCACGAGATGTTAACAGCCTAACCAACCACTACAACATTATTTTTGCCCAACCATACGATATGTTCCCACAAACCAAACATGTTGAAACAGTGGTAAAACTTAAACTTAAACAACAATCACAATTTTAAAATAAAGCAGCAAAAAACAAAAAACGAACTTATTTGTTCGTTTTTTTGTTTTTTTAAATTACTCTTTTTTTGCAAAATTTTTAAATTTTTTTTAAAAATTTTTAAGTTCGTCGCTAACCATTTTCATGTCAACACGGCTACCATAGTTTTGTTTAAAATGACGCATAACTGCTGGAATTGAACGGTCTGGCAAAGTTAAAATTATTTCATGGATTTCTTCGGCTGTTAACATTTTTGGCAAATAACCTTCAATTGCACTGCGTTGTGCTCTAATTTTGTCGGCTTCTTCCATGTTTCCAACTTTTTCGTAGTTTGATGCTTCTTCATCAAGTTCTTTAATTGTTTTTTGAATTATTCTAATCATGTCGTCATCATTAACTTCTTTTTTAAGAAGTCTTGCTTCAATTTGTGCTTGCATATATTTGTTAATGATAACAGAATAAATGTTTCTTAAATTTTGGTTTCTTTCTTTCATTGCTTCTGTGTTTGCTTTTTTAATTTCGTCAATAATCATTGTTTTACACTTCCTTATTAATTTTTATAACTTTTAAATATTTTTTTGGGTGCCTTAAATAATAATCCAACAAGTTTTCCACCATCATGTGTCGTTCGCCACGTTCAACTTCATAAACCATGTCTAGCACACGTTTGTTTGTTGGAACATTAACTTTATATTTTTGCCCAAGTTTTACAAAATAACCATTTAAATAGTCAATTTCGCATTTTTGATTATTTTCAATTGCACGCTGACAACTTGAAACAAAATGACCATTTTGCCTTCTTAAAACTCGAAGCATTTTTCTTCTGTAAAAATATGCTTTAAACCCTTTTTGAACAAAATCGTAATAGTTTAATGAACCATAATTTTTAACTTGAACATTAAGGGTTTTTGCCAAATTCATTGCTTCAAAAATTATGTTTGTAAAAATTTTTTTGGTGGTTGGAATTAACATTGTTTTTCCTAAATTTAATCCTGTTAAAGCCCCAACACTGCAAATACAACTGTTAATTATTGTTCTGCACCAAATGTCACCAATAATGTTGTTAGAAATTTCTGTTGGTGCAACATTATTTAAAATTCTTTGAACAACTTCCAAATATTTTTGGCTTTTATCGCCAAAATTTCCAATAATCATGTTTCCTGCACGTGTTACTTCCATTTTTGCTTTGTTATATCTGGTTGCACTCCAATTAATAATTAAAGCAAACAATCTATCAGCACCAACAACACTCAACATATCTTCAACATTCATAACGTTTTGGCTACTAATTATAATGCCGTTTTCAGTTAAATGTGGCAAACATTGTTCGGCAACTGGTGGCGCATCATATGCTTTTGTTAAAACAAAAATAACATCTTTTTTTGTGGTAAATCCGTTAACACCATTAACAGCCTTAACCAAAATGTTGCGGTTTCCAAACTCGCCAGTAATTTCAAGCCCAGTTAAGCCACCCAAGTTGATATCGGAATTATAACGTTTTGCAACTTCAACATCGTAACCCTTTTCGGCAAGCATTGCACAAATAACACCACCAATGGCACCCGCTCCAACAATTCCAATCTTAATTTTATCCATTTAATTTTCTCCATTAATTTATGTTTAAAAATTAAATTAATCTCAAAATTTAATTATTAATATTATATTAGCATTGTTTATCTAAGTCAAATTTATAAAACACTCAAACAAAAAAACTATTAAAAACACACAAAATAGTAATAAAAAAGAAAACTTTTTTAGTTTTCCTTTTTCATAATTTCATTAAAAATCGAATCTGAAATTTCTTCAATAGTCATCATTTTTCCATCTTTAACACACTTAATTACAATCCAACCATATTTGTCGGCAACATATTTCCCTGCAAGATATGCATTGGTTAAATGATGAACATCTTCTTCATAAATGTCTTTTTTGTTGCCCGACTTATATTCTTGCCTAGAATGAGCAAGTTTTGTGCTAAATTCAATTGGAACATCTAAAAACACAACCAAGTCTGGTTTTGGAAGTTTTAGTGTTCCAAACTCAAAATTGTTAACATAATCCAAAAACTCATCACGTTTAACTACATCGGAAATTAAACCCGCTTGGTGAAGCATTGTGGATTCAACATATCTATCAAACACAATGCACCCACCATTTTCTATGTGAGGTTTAAGTTTTTGCATTGTGCACAATCTGTCAACCGCATAAAGAGAATTTGCTTGATAGGCATCCAAACAATTTGCATCACCAAACTCCCCGTTTAAATACATTTTAACCGGTTCTGAAGATAACGAATCGTAGTTTGGAAAACTTTGAACAATGCAATTTTCTCCTAAGGTTTTAATTCTTTCACACAAAATTTTTGCTTGTGTTTTTTTACCACTTCCATCTGTTCCTTCAATAACGATAAGTTTATTTTTCATTTGCATAACCTCACAAAATTATTTTATTAATTTATCCAAATTTTCAATTGAATTTTTAAGCTCAGAAAAAGCAAGGTCATATGGTTCAGAACTTTCAAGGTTAACACCTGCACGTTTTAAAATGTTGGTTGAATAATCGCACCCACCACTTTTTAACATTTTAAAATATTTTTCTCTTTCATCATTTCCACCATTTAAAACTTTTGTTGCCAAACTTACTGCCGAAATTAAACCCGAAGCATATTTATAAGCATAAAAACTTCTGTAAAAATGTGGAACAATACTCCAATGATATTTTTTTAAGTCATCGTTTTCAATGCCTGCATTATATTCTGCATTTAATTCATAATATTTTTCATTTAAAATTTCTTTGCTAATTGGCAAATTTTTTGCAACAAGCATGTGTGCATACTCTTCAAATTCGCTATATTGCATTTGCCTAAATGTTGTTCCCATAAACAAATTGATGTAGCGATCTAGAAAATACACTTTTTCCTTTTTTGTTTTTGCATTATTTAAAAAATATTTTGTTAGTAACACTTCGTTAAATGTGCTTGCAATTTCTGCAAGAAAAATTGTGTAGTCGCTTGTTTCGTAAGGCTGAAATTTGTTAGACAAATACGAATGCATTGCATGCCCAAGTTCATGAATTAATGTGAAAACATCATCAATGGTTCCAACAAAATTTATTAGCACAACTGGTGTGAAACCATAAATTCCAGTTTCATATCCTCCGCCAATTTTATCTTTTGTTGGATACACATCAATCCAACGCTCGGTAAATGCACTTTTAACCACATTAACATAATCTTCTCCAAGTGGTTTTAATGCCTCCAAAACAATTTGTTTTGCTTCTTCAAAAGTGTACTTTTTGTCAAAATCATCACACAAACTGACAGTTGCATCATAGTATTGTAACTTATCTAGCTTTAATGCTCTCTTTCTAATTTCGTAATATTTTGTGCATAATGGAATGTTTTTTCTAACTTCTTCCTTTAATTTTGAATAAAGTTTTTGTGGAATGTTGCTTCCATAAAGTGCAGATTCTAGTGCGTTTTTAAACTTTCTGGCAGTGCTAAAAAAGTAGTCTGCTTTTAAGTTTGATAAATAGTTAACATAAATTGTGTTGTTAAATTCTTTATATTTTCCATAATAGTTTTTGTATGCACTTTCACGCAAAGTTCTGTCCGAACTTTTTTGCAGCATTGAATATGTTGCTTGTGTTAACTCGTTGTGTTTTTTATCACTTGAAATTGCATCTTCAAACTTAAAATCAACATCACATAACGAATCAAAAATGTCGCCTGTGTCGCCTGCAAAATTAAGCATACCGCTAAGCAACTTTTCTTCCTTTTCGCTAAGCACATGTTTTTTATCTTTAATTAAATCTTTAATCCAAAATTTGTCATTTTTAAAATCTGCGTCGTACAAAAGTTCTTTTAAGTAACTTTCATCATAACTTAAAAGTTCTGGTTCAACAAAACTTGTTTCTGTTGAAATTTGTGTTATAACTTGCCCAAGTTGATTTTGCATAACATTGTAAACTTTGCTGCTTAGTTCTGTGTTTAAATTGTTTGAAGAATACATGCTAAGTTTTTCAACTAGCATACTGCAACTTTTGCTTAAATTTAAATACTCTTTTAAAACTTGTTTGTTGTTAAGTTTACCCTTAAATTTTAAAAACTTGTTGTTATATTTTTTTAGTTTTTCAAAATCAGCAAACCATTTTTCATCTGAGGAATAAAACTTGGATAAGTCCCAAGTATATTTTGTTTCAACATCTTTTCTTTCCATACACACCTACACATGAAATTTTTTACTAAACTCTGTTTTTAAAACATTGCCACTAAACAATAGCATTCCCAAAATTGCCACCGAACCCAAAATTATGGTTATTATGTTAAGCAAATTAAAAGTGGCAACATTAAAAATTAACAAGCAAGCAGAAATTATTGTTAAAATTATTGTCATAATGAAAAATGCTAAAACACCCCTGTGATATTTTAATGCTTGCGACAAAATGAACAACACCAAAATTACTGCCATTGAAATAGAAGGTATAACATAATCCACCATCCATTTTGCACCATCAGAAATCCATTCACATGTAAACAAAAGCCCAACAATAACACCAATTTGCAAAAACAATTTTTCAAAAATGCTGCGTTCACTTAAAATTGTGTGATATATTAACACCCAACAATAAATTATTCCAATGGTAACAACCAAACTCCAAAGCGGAAAAATTTGAGTCATCAAATTTGTAACCACACAAACGGTTATGGCAATAATTGAAATAAACAAGAAAATTTTATATAGCACGCTTTTATTTTTTTTGTTATTTTCTGCCACGCGTGGTTTAAAAATATCGGTGCTTTTTTTGCTGTTTTCAATTTCATTAAGTTCCAAAAAACAAAGTGGACAGTTTGTGTTTTCGGTGTTAACTTCAACACCGCAATGTTCACATTTTTTCATTTTATTTCTCCCAATAGTTGCTAATAATTTCAACTTTTAAACCTGCATCAACCAAAAACTTGAAAAACTTTTGTTCAAGCCCTGTTTCAATAATGCTTCTGGAAAAACTCATGTTAATTTTGTCTTTATAACTGCAAATTCCAAAATTTTTAACAATGTTGTAACTTGCACCCAAATCAAAAAACACATTTTCAATGTATGGTTGCATGCTTTTTGGAAAATTAACAACACCCAAATTGCTAACACTTGTTGTTTGAATGCTGTCGCCCAAAAGGTTGTAACCAATTCGCATTGCAATGTTTTTAAAAATTAATGGAGTAATTCTTAAAAACACATTTTTTTCCATTTTAACATTTGCATTAATTATGCAACTTAAATATTCTTTTGTAACTTTTTCTTTCATTTGTTTGTCGTAATCGGCAACAATTTCTTCAAAAGTTAAATTTGGCTTAAAATATGTTTCAAGCCTTACAAATCCTGCAAAATTTCGCATTGTTTCATCTTGAAAAATTTTTCTCATGTTAACAGGAACAAGCAATTTTACTGGTTTTTTGAAAGTTTTTTCTGGCTTATATGTGTCAAGATAAAGTGCATATGTAAACAGTGCACACAAATAGGTTGTTATGGTTACATTAAATTTTTTTGCAATCTTTTTAAGTTCCGTAACACTTGTTGTTCCAACAATAACACCAACTCCGCCATAATCAAAATGAGTGCCTTCAATGTGATATGCTTTTTCTTCTTTTGGCGACTTAGAGTTTTCTTTGTTGTAATACTTTTGAAAATTATCGTTAACTTCATCATTAACACTTGGCGCATCTGGCAAAAAAATTAAACCTTCGCTTTCAACTTTTTTACCAGTTAGTTTTAAATATTGATACACAATGCTTTTTAAAAACTCCATTGCACCTGTTCCGTCGGTTAAACTGTGGAACATTGTTAAACTGATTTTGTTTTTGTAATATGCCAAATCAAACAAATATCCATTTTTACGTTTTAGCATGTAATAATCAAAAATGTCTGGATTTTGTTCTTCAACAACATATGGGTTTTGATTTTCTTCCAAATAATACCAAAAAATTCCACGTTTCAATCTAACTTTGTAACTTGGAAAACGTGGCAAAACCAAATCGATGGTTTCTTGCAAAATGTCTTTATTAATATCTTCAACAAGTGTAACGCTAACGCAAAATAGGTTTGGTCTGTTTTTGTTTGATGTGCATGGAAAAATTTTTGCTGCGTTATCTAGTAAATACCAATTTTTCTTTTTCACTGTTATCTCTCTATGATTAATATTAAATATCGCTTCTTTAATTTTAGCATTTTTTTTTAATTTGATTAACTAAAAAACCCATATATGTTTTATTATTGTGACAATATTTAATAATATTTGTAATATTATTACAAAACAGTGCCATGTTTTGATTTGTTTTTGCATTACAAAAAAATTATTAATTAACTTTTATAAAATTTAAAACAAATAAAAAAACAACCAAAATTGGTTGTTTAAATTTTGTATGCTTTAACAATTTTTTGCCATTCTTCCAAATTTGTTTTTGTGTTTTTTGGAATTTCATCAACAAATTGCTTAACAACATTTTTGCCCGTTTTTAAACTTGCTAAATAACGATGAATGCCACTTATAATGTAAACTTCCCCTTTAAAAAGTGCCACCTTAATTGGTTTTAAAAGTTTACCATTTTCAAGTTTGCTTGCAAGTTTGTCAATTTTTTTAGCACTTAAATTTGTGTATTCTTTGGTTGGCAACAACATTTTTTTGTTAAGTCCAATTTCGGATATTGCAAAAAGTTTGTCAAGTGAATTTAAGTAAACATCGTTTTTAATGCAATAGTTATAATATGGAATTTGTGATTGCTCTTTTTTGTAAAGTTTAAGTCTGTTTTTAATACGTTCTGGTTTTTCGCCACGATTAATTAAACGTTGTTTTAACACTCTTTTTCTTTCGGTTAAAAACACCGCAACAATTTCTAGGTTGTCACCCAACTTTTCAACAATGTTTTTATATCCCATAACAGAAATATCTTTTAAAACAACTTTTGCTTCATCTAAACCATCAAAAAACAAATTTTTGCTGGTTCCATAATAATTATCATTAAACAGGTCATACTCAAAAATTTCGCCTGTTTTTAATTTATTTTCAAATTCGGCAACGCTGATGTATTGATATTGGTTTTTAGCATCTCCTTCTCGTCTTTCACGTGTGGTGTATGAAGAAATAAATTTAAAATTATCATTGCCAAGCAATCCCTGAATTAATGTGTTTTTTCCTGCACCACCAGTTCCAGAAATTAACATAACCAAGCCATCTTTTTTCATTGCCCCTCCAAAATTCCAATTTTGCATAATGCTACTTAAATAGTATACAAACATTTCATGTTTTTTACAACAAAATTTAGTTCTTTGTTTAAATTTAACCATTTTTAGGCAACTGAATTGTTAATTCTGTTTTCTTTCCACTTTTTATATTCCAAATTAAAATTGGTTTCAAACTTTTTCAAATTTTCTTTAACATATGCGGTGTAATCATCGGCAAATTTGCTTTGTGTTTTGTTGTTAATTTTTTGTTTGTGGTTGTTAATTTTTGCTCTGTTAAAATTGGTAAGTTTAACTTTGTTGGTTAGCTCCTCTTCGGTGTAACTGTTAACTTCTGGTTGCAAACTTGAAAATGCAGTGTTAATTTTGTTTAACATTTCCTTTTCAGTTAATTTTTTTGCCTCATCCATTGTTATGTCTGGATACAAATTGCAAACCGATTCCATTAAAGCAAATTTGCATAAGCACACGCCATATTTTTTTGCTTGTTTTAATTCTTCCAAGTCGTTTGCTTGTTCAACAATTACAGCTTTAATTTCGTTTTGATGCAAATATTTGTTAATTTCGGTGTAAACCTTAACTTCCAAACTTTGTGTTAAACCACAAGCAACTGTTAGTTTTATGGCATTATCGTCACTTTCAACATCAATATAGTTTGAAAGTGTACAAAGGTCAACAAACTTTTTAACACCTTCTTCCACTTTAAGCCCAACAAATTCTTCGTTAATAATTAGTTCCTTTGCTTCCTTATTAAGTGGAAAAATTGAAACTATGTTGTGGTGTCTGTCGGTTAACATTTCAATTTTTGGATTAATTTCAATTTTAACATAATCATATTCGCCATTTTTAACACCACTAAACCCTAGCCCAACACCTAGTGCAATCAAAATAATAACAACCAAAATTATGGTTACAATTTGCCAAACCTTACTCATAAAAACTCCTAATCATTTTTTAGTAGTTTGGCAAAATTTACTAAATTTATGTAACGCCAAACAAATTAATTTTTAAGGTTTTAACAACACAATAATTAACATTTAACAACACAATAATTAAGATAAAAAAAGCAATATTTGATTAGTCAAATATCGCTTTAATTTTTATTATTTAAACTTTTATTTGTTAACGTTTAATAACATATTTAATTATTAGTGGCAAAGCAACAAAGAATAGTAGAACCACCACAACAACAATTAAAACTAGCATTGCAACATCTGGAATGTATGGGTTTAAGGATTGTTGAACAAATTTTGTTACTGCATTGCTTTCATAATAATTTGTTCCATTAATATCCCCCATAACGCATTTAAACGATACGCTATATTGTCCGCCATATTTTAGTTCAACTTCGCTTCCTTTGTGCCAAACTTGATTGCCGTTTGCATCTTTTTCAGTTGAAACAGAATAATACATTTCACCATCGCCATTTAGGTTTGTTGCAACCAACTTGCCTGTTCCGTTAATTTTGCCGTAACTATCATATTCTTTGCCTTTTATAACAAATTTAACTTGTGGTGTGGAAGGAATAACTTTAAAGCCTTCATGATTTTTAAAACCACATTTAACTGGGTCTAAATAATCATACATGTTTTCATTTGAAACACTGTCGTAAAATTCTAGTTTATATTCTCCAACTGGCAAACTGTGCATTGAAATTTTGTTTTCTTGCTCAGCGTTATTAATTGTTAAAACAAGGTCGTTTGTAAGCCTGTTAAAAATTTTTACTTGCATGTTTGGATAAACTGTGCTTTTGTAATATTTTAGTCCAGCACTTTTTTCCACACTTGGCGTTATTTTGTTTGCTTCATCATCATTAACTTTATAGTTTAGTCCATATCCTTGAAGTCCAAGTTCTATTGTTATTTTTCCGCCATCTTGTTGTGACTGGTTAAAAAGTTCATCGGCATCTAAAATGTTGTTATTAAAAAGTTCAACATACAAATTTGTGTTGTAAATAATTTTTGGAAGTGTGATGTCGTTTATGCTTTCAAATTTGTTAAAACTTAAATAAACTTCGCATGTGTTAAGCCCGCTAAGGTCAATTTTTGAAATGTAATTTTTGTTTAAATTAAGTTTTTTTAGATTTAACAAACTTGTTGGAATTGTTAGTTCTGTTAAGTTGTTATCATACAAAATTAATTCTTCCAAACTTGTTAAATTTCTTAAATCGTTAACATCAATTTCTTTAATTTGGTTTCTGCCAACATTTAAAACTTTTAGGTTTTCCAAATTCAAGTCGCCAATGCCACTCAAACTTTTAATTAGAGCATTAGAGTTGCTTAAATCCAAAACCGTGAAATCTTTAAACATTTCGGTGTATAGTTGCGTTGCTTTTTCTTCTCCATTCAACTGATAATAGTTGTTATATGCAACAAGCAAATATTGATATAAATATCCATCGTTTATGCCATATTCATCGTTTGTAACAGGAACACCCAAGTTTTGTGGTGGAATTGGTTTTTCTGACGAATCGCCTTCTGTTTCTGTTTGCTCGTTTTCAGTTTGACCATTGTTTGTGGTTTCACTTAAAACTTCTAAATTATTTGATGCACTAGTTTGTGGATATGATGCATAAGTTGCATTAATTCCGCCACTAAAAACAAGTGCAAACAAAATTAAACAAATAATTGCCACACAAAGTTTGAAGTTAACTTTTGTTTTTCTCATGTTTTCTCCTATAAAGTTTAATAAGTTACACATTTAGTTTAGCATATTTAAAATTTATTTTATATTTATTTTACATAATTTTAGTAATTTTATTTTTAAGTGCATAATTTTTTTGTTAATTTTGTTTTTAGTGTTTGTTTTTGTTAAACAAAAAAAGGTAATTATGATAAAATTATTTTGGTAAAAAAATTTAAGAGGTGAACAATGAAACAATACATAGAAATTCAAGACGTTTGGGCAAGACAAATTTTAGATTCACGCGGAAATCCAACCCTAGAAGTTGAAGTGTTGGTTGATGGTGGATACATGGGCAGAGCCGCAATTCCATCAGGCGCATCAACAGGAAGTTTTGAAGCATGCGAACTTAGAGATGGCGACAAAAACAACTACCTAGGAAAATCAGTTGAAAAGGCAGTTAGCAATGTTAACACTGTTATTGCCGATGAAATTGTTGGTTTGAATGTTTTAGACCAAAATTTAATTGACAAAACCATGATTGAACTAGATGGCACAGCAAACAAATCAAAACTTGGGGCAAACGCAATTTTGGGAGTTTCACTTGCATGTGCAAAAGCAGCAAGCGAAGCATTGGGTGTTCCACTTTATTCATATATTGGCGGTTGCAATGCAAACACATTACCAGTTCCTATGATGAACATTTTAAATGGTGGCAAACATGCCGACAACAGTGTTAACATTCAGGAATTTATGATTATGCCAGTTAATGCAACCAGTTTTAAAGAAGCACTTAAATGGTGTGTTGAAATTTTCCACAACCTAAAAAGCATTTTAAAAGCAGACGGATATTCCACTGCTGTTGGTGATGAGGGTGGATTTGCACCAAACCTAGCTGATGATGAAGACGCATTAAAATATATTGTTAAAGCAATTGAAAAAGCAGGATATAAACCTGGAAAAGATGTGTTTATTGCCATTGATGCTGCTGCAACAGAAATGTATGATGAAGCAAAAAAGAAAGGAAAAGTTGGAAACTACTATTTCTGGAAAACAAACAAAATGTTCACACGCGAACAAATGATTTCCTATTGGGAAGATATGGCAAACAAATATCCAATTATTTCACTTGAAGATGGCGTTGCCGAAGAAGATTGGGATGCTTGGAAAGAACTAACAGAACGTTTAGGCAAAAAAATTCAACTTGTTGGCGATGACTTGTTTGTAACCAACACACAAAGACTACAAAAAGGAATTGATTTGGGCGTTTCAAACTCAATTTTAATTAAAGTTAACCAAATTGGCACATTAACCGAAACTTTGGAAGCAATTCAAATGGCAAATCGTGCTGGCTTTACAACTGTAACATCTCACCGCAGTGGTGAAACAGAAGACACCACAATTGCCGACATTGCAGTTGCTGTTAACTCTGGTCAAATTAAAACTGGTGCTCCATCCAGAACTGACCGTGTTGCAAAATATAACCAACTACTTCGCATTGAAGAAGAACTTGGTACTACTGCAAAATATTTGGGCAGAAAAGCATTCTTTAATTTAAAATAAAGTTTTCAAGCATAAACAAAAAAATGAACTGATTTTCAGTTCATTTTTTTGTTTATTACATTTCTTTTCTATCAGTAATTGCTTTGCTTATTGTTACTTCATCGGCATATTGAAGTGCACTACCCATGCTTATGCCTTGTGCAATTCTTGTAACCTTGATGTTTAATGGTTTTAAAATTTGAGCAATATAACTTGCCGTAACTTCCCCTTCAACATCTGGGTTTGTTGCCACAATAACTTCCTTAACTTGTCCACCACTAACACGACTAACAAGTTCTTTAATTCTAATATCGTTTGGACCTTTGCCTTCTAGCGGATTAATTGTTCCGTGCAAAACATGATAAACTCCATTAAAATTGCGTGCCTTTTCAATTGCCAAAACATCTTTTGGCTCTTTAACCACACAAATAATATCACTTTTTCTGGTTCTGCAAATTTCACATTCATCAGAATCTGTAAAATTGCCACAAATTTTGCAAAATTTAATTTTTTCTTTAACTTCTTTTAAACTGTCTGCAAAAAAGTTAACTTCATCATTAGATAATGAAATTACTGAATAAGCATAACGTTCGGCAGTTTTTCTGCCCACTCCTGGAAGATATGTGAAAGCATTAATCAATTTTTCCAAACTTTCAATGCTATCTTTCATTTTACATACCGCCAAGCAAATTTGGTTTTAATTCTTTTTCAAGTTCGTCTGCTTTGTTAATTGCTTCATTAACGCAAGCCAAAATCATGTCTTCAAGCATTTCAACATCATCTGGGTCAACTGCTTCTGGTTTAATTTTTATTGCAGTAATTTTTTTGCTACCAGTTATTTCGCAAGTAACCATTCCGCCACCGCTTGATGCACTTAAAACTGTGCTTTCAAGTTTTTCTTCGGCTTCCTTTTGTTTTTTAATCATTTCTTCTTGCATTTTTTGTGCTTGACGCATTAGGTTTTGCATATTTCCGCCACCCATTCCACCAAATCCTTTATACATAATTTATCTCCTAAAATTTTATTTTTTTAATTAACTTTTAAGTCGGTCCCCAACTTTTCTTTTAACAACTCTTCCATTGATTTTTCTGCTTTAACTTCCTTAAATTCAACCTTAACACTAAGTGCCGGATTAATTTCTTTAATTGCAGAATTTAAAATGTTCAAGTTGTCTGATTTTGTTAATGCCTTAAACTCCTGCTCGTTAGAACAAACAAATGTTAAAACATCATCTTTTAAATTAAAGTTTGTGTTTTCGCCAAGCAAAGCAATTAACATAACTTCGTTTTTGTTCCTTAAATTAACAAGCATTTTGCCAAACAAAGTTTTATCATCTGTTTGCTTTGTTGGTTTTAATAGAACAACTTCTGGCTGAGTTTGCACGCTAACCGACATGGTTTGTGGTCGTTTTTGTTCAAGTGCTTCCAAACGTGCTTCCAAACTTTCATAGTTTTTAATTTCATCGCACAAATTTAAACTTGCCACTTCCAGCACAATTCGTGGATTGGTTGTTAACCTAAATTCGTTGTCAAGTGCCGAAAAGGTTTTAAGTGCCTTTAAAATTGTGTCAATTGAAACATCTTTTGTTTGCTTTTCAAGTTTTGAAACAAAATCGTTTGGATATTTTAAAATATCATTAAAGTTTTCGCAAGTTTTAACCACTGCCAAATCTCTAAAATGATTAGCCAAATCTTTTGCAATTTGAGCAATGTTTTTTCCTGTTTTAATAACTTCGTTTAATTCCTTTAATAAGTTATGAACATCGCCTTTTAAAATGTGACCTGCAAGCGAAATTAAAATTTCCTTATCAATTGCACCCACTGCATTTAAAACAGCGTTATAGGTTATGTTTTTGTTTGTGTAGGCAACGCACATATCTGCAATGGAAAGTGTGTCACGCACACTGCCTTCCCCCAGCCTTGCAATCAAACTTACTGCGGCATCATCATATTCAATTTGAGAGTCCTTAAAAATTCGTTTTAAATGTTGTTCAAGGTCGGCTTGCCCAACAAGTTTAAAATCAAAACGCAAACATCTGCTTAAAATGGTTGCTGGCAATTTTTGAACTTCTGTTGTTGCCAAAATAAACACAACATGCTTTGGTGGTTCTTCCAAAGTTTTTAAAAGTGCATTAAATGCCGAATCGGTTAACATATGCACTTCATCAATAATGTAAACCTTAAACTTTCCGTTAACAGGCGGATACTTAACTTTTTCACGAAGTTCCCTAATTTCATCAACACGGTTGTTGCTTGCTGCGTCAATTTCCATAATGTCTAGATTGCTTGGGTCGTTTAAGGCAACACAAGTTGCACACTTGCCACAAGCACTGCCATTAACTGGGTGCTCGCAATTAATGCTTTTTGCAAAAATTTTTGCAACACTTGTTTTTCCTGTTCCACGCGTTCCGCAAAACAAATATGCATGCGAAATTGCATTATTTTTAATTTGATTTTTCAAACTTGTTGTAATATGTTCTTGCCCAATAACACCATCAAATGTAGTTGGCCTATATTTTCTGTATAATGCTAAATACATATTAACTCCTTTCCTTTAAAAACTGCAATTTATTTTTTATGCGATTAAGTGCATTATCCACGCTTTTTGGTGTTGCGGAAATTTGCAATGCAATGTCATTATAGTTTAACCCTTTTAAGTAAAGTTTCAAAACCTTTAACTCATATTCGCTTAAAACTTTAACAATTTCTTTTGAAAGTTCTTTGGTTTTTTCGTTTGAAAGCATCAAATTTTCTGGCGATTGTTTTGATGATGGCACCAAAAAAATTGCATTTTCTTCATCTTCATCGTAACTAACAAAACCTTGATTGTTTAAGGTTATGGATTTATTTAGCACCGAATTTTTTAAAGCATTATCGCTTTTAATTGCATTAATAACCTGCCTTTCAATTAAGGTTTTTGCATATGCACTAAATGAAGTGTTTTTGCTTGGGTTATATGAATTTATGGCTTTATAAAGCCCAATCATTCCTTCCTGAATTAAATCATCTTGGTCGCCACCAACCAAAAAATAGTGCCTAGCAACAAAACTTACAAGTTGTTTGTATGAATTAAACAACTTTTCCTGTGCTTGCTCGTTGCCACTTTTTGCAAGTTCTATTAATTTATCTTCCGAAAGTTTGTCCATTAATCACCCAACATTCTTTGTTTTTTTGCCTCATACAACACAATCCCTGTTGCAACGCTTGCGTTTAAGGAATTAATTTTTCCAAACTGCGGAATTGTTACAATTCCATCACATTTTGAAAGTGTTAACTTTCCTGTACCTCTTCCTTCACTGCCAATAACAATGGCAATTCCACCTTTTAAGTTTGCTTTTGTTAAATCTTGACCACCAAGTTCGCAAGCATAAACCCAAACATTTTGCTTTTTTAGTTTTTCAATTTCGTTGTTTATGTTTGCCACTCTTGCCACTTTAACATAACTTGTTGCACCAGCACTGGTTTTTATTACTGTTTCATTAACTTGGCATGCCCTGGTTTTTTCAATGATTACACCATGAACACCCAAACATTCGCAAACCCTAATAATGCTTCCCAAATTGTGTGGGTCTTCAATGCCATCTAAAATTAAAATGAAGGGGTCTTCATTTTTTTGTTTGGCAAAATTCAAAATGTCTTCTAGCGTGCAATACTTAAATTCGCTGGTGTGTGCAATAATTCCTTGATGATGTTTTGTTGCACTTTCAGAGTTTAAAACATTTTGCGGAACAAACTGAAATCTAATTTTTTTCTGTTTAATCAAATTAACAATTTCGGTTAAAACTGGGTCGTGCAAATTGTTTTGAATTAACACTTTGTCAATTGTTGCATTGTTGCAAACTAGTTCCCTAACAGCATTTCTGCCTTCAACTTTCATTAATTTTCTCCTTGAACACACAAATTTAAAATTTCGTTTAATCTTGAATAATTCCCTATTAAATACAAATATCCAATAACACCTTCAAGCCCAGTTGCGCGTTTGTAGTCAACCACATTTGCGTTTTTTGCAACAGAATGTGTTTTATAGTTTCTGGCACGTTTAAAAATTGCAACTTCATCTTCGGTTAAAATGGGTAAAATTTTGTTTAACACTTCGCTTTGCCCACCCGCCTTAACAAACTCGTTTGCAAGTGTGTGAAGTTTGCCACTTTTAACATCAAATTTTTCGGTTAGCATGGTTCTAATGAACAGTGTGTAAACACTGTCGCCAACAAAGGCAAGCACTTGTGGATTTAGCACCTTTGCTTCCGCTTCTGTTAAATTTTTTAAATTTGTGAACATTTTTTCCATAATAATTTCCTAACAATTAGTATATCACAACACCCATAATTACACCAAACAAAAAAATTTTAATTCCTTGCAATTTATTTTTTTGTAATAACTTTTTTTACTTTTGTTTATTATAAAAAAAATTGCAATTAAACACCAATTTTATTCCTGTTATTCTTGCAAACCTAAAAAAATGACAACCCAAAAAAGTTGTCATTAATTTTAATTTTTTGTTTTGTTTTTTAAATTAAAATGTCTGGTGGCAAAACAACTTCACAAACGCCTTGTTCTGCTTCACAAAGCGGGCACTTTTCCCATGCTTCCTTGCCTGTTCCCACATAACCACATGCTGGGCAATACCACATTGTTTCGGTTTTCTTTTTGTAAAGGTCGCCGTTTTTAAATTGTTTGTAAAGTTCCAAAAACACTTGTTTGTGTCTAATTTCAACATCCATTATGTTTTTAAAAAGTGTTGCAATTTCTGGAAAACCTTCATCTTCCGCAACCTTAATAAATTCAGCATAAATTTCCGCCTCGGTTTCTTCATCTTCGGCAAGAAGTTTTAGGTTGTTTTCTAGTTCCCATTTTTCCTTAAACGGATATCCTGCGCAAATTTCGATGTTGTCAACTTGTTTAAGTTCCGCATCTTGAATGAATGTGTAAAGCATGCGTGCATGGTTAAATTCTTGATAAACAATTTTATCAATTATTGTTGCAATTGCTTCATATCCATTATATCTAAACCCATATTCCACAAATTCGTAACGGGTTCTGGCTTGACACTCTCCTGCATATGCACGTGCCAAATTTAAAAATGTTTGACTATCTTTTAGTTTCATAATTTCCTCCCTACTAAACAAAAAAATTAGTTTAATTTAGTATGGAACAACAACAAGTTTTTATGTGTAAAATTAAAAATTGGTAAAAATTTGATAAAATTTTTAAACTTTTTACTTCTTTTATTTCATTAAAAACCCATTATTATGATATTTTAATTAAAAAGGAGGAAAAAAAATGAATAAAAAATTTTTAACATTAATTGTTTCTGGCGTTATGTGTGTGCCAATGGCTTTTGGCATTGCTGGTTGCAATAAAAAAGATAAAAATATTAACATTGTTGCAAAAGATGTTTATGCTTTAAGTGCAGTTTCAGGGGCAACGTATTTAAAAGAAATGGAAAATAGCACTTCCCTAACAAGCAAAATAACAGCCACAACACGCCCAGCACATTTTTCTGATGCTGACGCAAACAACTTAAAAAATAGCATTCAAATGTTTAACCAAATTTTGCTTGATGACACTTTAACACAACAAACAACTTTAACACCAGAAACCGATCCTTACTTTGGAACATATAACTTTGTTATGAACATTTCTGTTCCAAACATAAATGGTGGTGTTGACGAATTTAAAATGTACTACAACGAAACAGAAACAAAAACAAACAAAGAAATTGAAGATGCTAGCCTTGAAGTTGAAGTTTCAACAAAACTTGAAGGAATTATGGTTGTTAGCGGTGATGTTTTTGATGTTTATGGTGAACGCGAATTTGAAACAGAAGGCAACGAAAGTGAATCTTCCATTGAATTTACAACAAAAAGCAAAACAAACCCAAACAACTTCATAAAAATAAGCCAAGAAGTTGAAAATAACGAAGTTGAATTTGAATACGAAATTTATAAAGGCGGAATTAAAGTTTCTGAAAGCGAATTTGAAGTTGAACAAGAAAAAAATCATACTGTTGTTGAACTTGAATTTAAAAATTCTAACCAAAACAAAGCAACATATAAACTTATTAAAGGTAATAACTCAAACGAATTTAATGTTACATACAAAAATGGAGCAACAACCGACACCTTAAAAATTGTTATGCTAGAAAATGCTTTTGAATTTACATATTCTAATGGGTTCACTGAAATAATTAATATTTAAACAAAAAAACAAAGGTTTTTGCCTTTGTTTTTTTTATTTTTTCTAACAAATTTTTATTGTTTTAAATTGTTTTGCTCTGTTTCGTTTTCTTTAACAACATCTTTTTTTTCATTTTCATTTTTAACTTCTTCTTCATTTTGTGTTAAAATTTCCACTTTCTTTTTTCTAACAAAAACTGATTTCACACTTTTTCTATCATCAATTAAATAGAAGGCATTTAAGTAAACCAACATAAACAAAATGTAAAGTGGCAAATATGCCCCATAACTAATTGACAAAATGTCCATAACATCATTATTTGGCATAAAATACATTGGGTCGCCTTCAATTTTTAACACGTAAATTTCAAGGAAAACATACACAAGTAGCACCGCAAAGCAAATTGCTTCTTTCCAAATGTTTTTGTATTCAAATTTTGTAAACTTTAATGTTATTAACAAAATTGAAGTTATCAAAATTAAAGAATGTGTTGCAATGGAATAAAGGTTTTCAAACAAAATGTATTTATTATTAAATCCAACACTTGGATAAGCAAAAAATATTATGGCACAAATAAGTGATGTTGGGCTTGTAAAATTATAAAAGAACTTTTTGTTAACAATAGCACTTATCATTAACATCCAACAAGAAATTGCACACCATGGGCGTGGCAACAAAATGTGTAAAACCGAATTTACGTCCCAGCTTGTGTTTTTAATTAAATTAACAATTCGTCTTGTTAACTCAAACACCAAAATTAAAGCCACCAAAACCCACAAAACAATGCGTTTTGCTTTTTCCGATTTGTTTCTAAAAATTAAAGTTACCGAAACAATAACAGCCACACAAAACACAAGTGTTAAAATGTGCAACAGTCCCCATTGCCCACTAATTGATGGGTTTGGGTAAGAACTAAAAATCCAATCTTTAAAACTCATAATATCAACCTTTTACCTCTTTTTAATTTAAGAATATTCAATATTTTTTTAACAAACAGATTTCAAATTTACAATCTTTCCAATAAAATTGTTTTTAAAAAAATATTTGTTATTAACAAAAGTAAAAAATACATTTTTAATATAACAAATATATATTAAAATCACAAACACAATTTAAAATATTTTTAGAATATTATATAATAAATTTGTTTACAGATTTCAGATATTATATAATAGAACATAAAGTGTTGTAGGTGATAATATGAAAATTGAAATGTTTAATGGTTGGTATTTTTTGTTTCTAATTATTTCAATTGGTGGATTTGTTGGGTTATATTTTCTACTAAAAAACAAATCTGAAAAATTTCAAAAAATTTTTTTATTCTCTTTTTTAATTTTTGGACTTGCACTTCATTTTTTGAAAGCCTTCATTCCACCATATTCCACAGATGTTTCCAGATGGTATAGGGATAGTTGGTTTATTAACATTTGCGGTGCAAACATTTTGTTGTTTCCATTTATCTTTTTATCAAAAAGTAAAAAACTAAAAGATTATATGTTTTATGTTGGAGTTCTTAGTGGGCTTATTTCAATTTTTTACCCAATGGAGCCAATGGTTAAGGCAAATCAGGCTGCAGAATGGCTAGACATTGTTAGGTTTTATATTCACCACAACATGATTTGGTATGTGCCACTTTTAATGGTTTTACTTAAACTTCACACTTTAAGTTATAAGCGTGTAATATTTGCACCAATATGTTTGCTTGGCGTTATGCTGTTTATAATGTTAAATCAGGTTTTGCAAAGCGAACTGGGTTTTGTTCCTTTGCGTGGAGATGACGACAAATTTTTTGACATAACATACAAAAATTCTTCATTAATATGGGGTCCTGGCAACCAAAGTTTTGCAGTTGTGTTCACAGCACTTTGTCCTAAAATTTTTAAAACAGTACCTGTTGGGGCTCATGCTGGCGAAGAAAAATATTTGCCATGGTTTTGGCTAATTGTTCCAGTTTTTGTGTATTTAACACCAATATGTTTTTTAATTTCGTTAATTTTTGATTTTAAAAACTTTAAATGCGATATGATTGCTCTTAACAAAAAGATTAAAATTGTTACAAACAACATAAAACAAAAAATTAAAAAGCAACCGCAAACTTCCGTTAACACAACACCATCAAACACAAATGAATTGTTAGAAAACAATCAAGTTGAAAATTTAAATAATGAAACCACGCAAACAGAAAACAATAACAATTTAAAAATTAACAATAAACAAAAAAATGATAAACCTAAAAACATTAAAAATAAAAAATCAAACAAAAAAATAAACAAATAAAAAAATAAATGGAAAATCCATTTATTTTTTTTGTTTTGGCAAAGCAATCAAAACTATTTCTGTTGCATAAATGCAACCACCAAAATATCTTAAATGAAAGTTATAGTTTTTGTTATAGCCATAAATCATTTTAGGAATTTTGAACAAGTCAACATTGTTATGATAAACCGAAATTAGCAGTTTTGGGTTATCCATTTTAATGTGGTTTTTAGCTCCCTTAATTGCATCTTGTTCCGCACCTTCAATGTCCATTTTTATGGTTGTAATTTTGTCTGTTATGTCATCATCAAGTTTAACTGCTTCAACTTTAATTTTTCCATTTTTACTTAATTTGTTTGCTGATGTGGAACTAGCATTTTCATCAAATTTAATAACACCATTTTTGTTGCATACCGCTTTGTGTTTTAACTTAATGTTTTTTAAATGATCCAAATTTTTTTTCATTAAATCAATGGAACTTTCGGTTATGTCGTAGCAATAAATTTTTTTGTAACATTTCTCACCATATGACATAACAAAATCTAAAACTGTGTCGCCAGTGTAGGCACCAAGGTCCACAAACACTTCGTTTTTGCATTTTGGCACCAGGTTTAAATCAAAATAATGTTTAAAAACATTTTCTGTTCCAATTTTTAAATTATAAAAATCAAAATTATAAAAATTGTTTAAAATTGCAAACAACAAAAATTTTGAAAATTCATCGCCCAAATGATTAAACAACCAAACATAGTCTTTAAAATGATTTTTAAAAATTTTTGCTTTTGATAACAAATATTCATGGTCTTCATTTTCAACATCTAGTCCGCCCCAATACGGAAACTCCTTAAAAAACGTTTCAATAGATTTTTGTGTTTCGTAAGGAATGTTTTTAAAATTAAAAACCATATGTTCATAAATTTCTGTTACACTTTTTTCTTTAAATTCATTAATTAAATTAAAAAATTTTTCTTCAATAAAATTCATGCAAACTCCTGTTTTTCAAAAATTTAAAAAAACAAAATGACATTTTGCTTTACTAAATTATATTAATTATTAAATCTTTTTGATAATTTGATAAAATGTAGATTATCCCCTTAAAAAAATGTTTTTTTAATAAACAAACAACAGTGCTTAAATTAACTTTTTAAAATTAAAAAAAACTAACTGTCTCTCTTGGCAGTTAGCACATAAAAATCTAAAATTAGAAAAAAATATCACAATCATTTTTTATTCTTTAATTTTTTTATTTATTTTTGTTAACTCTTTTTTGTAATACCTTGATTTATCAACTTTAATTAATTCAAAATTGTTCTTTTCCATAATTTTGTAGGAAGCAATGTTGTTAGCACCACACTGAGCATAAACAGTTTTAATGCCAAGTTTTTCGCATTCCTTAACTGCCATTTTTAACATTGTTGTGCCGTAACCTTTGTTCCTTTCCGACTTTCTAATAACATAAAAAATATTTCCGCCAAAATTTTTCCAATAATTGTTAATTTTGGTTCTTATTCCCACAATTCCAACAGGCTTGTTATTAGCATATCCAACAAAAATTATTGTTGGGGTGTCATACTCACTTATTCTATTAAACTCTCTTGCCAATTGGCTTCTAATATAAGCGCGAAAATTTTCAAACGGAACACCAAAGCACAAGTTCCTAGAACCAACTTCTCGTGCCGGAATGTCTTGAAACATTTCATATTCGCTTTGCCCCATTTCCACGCTTAGTCTTTTTAATGTAAAATCGTTTTTCATATTAATCATATAATATCACATTTAAAAAAACTTTCAAAAAATTTTTTTGTGTTTAGCGTTTTCATTAATTAACTGTATATAATACAAAAAAAAATTAATACCAAAATTATAATAATTTATAAAATTTTAGCTAATTTTATAAAAATGTGCACTTTTATAAACACTTTCTAAATTTACTAATTTATTTAATATAAATAAATTAAATCAATCAAAATTCTACTCAAATTCTACTCGGCAATAAAAAAACAGCATTTAAAAACGCTGTTTAATGCTTTATATTGTGTCAAACTTAAATGTTATAACACAATATATAGTAAATTTGGCGGAGAGAGAGGGATTTGAACCCTCGCTCCAGTTGCCCGGACTAAGGCCTTAGCAGGGCCTCCTCTTCGACCTCTTGAGTATCTCTCCAAATATTAAATTTTAAAGCATAGTTAGTTTAACAAAACACAACTTTGTTGTCAATGACTTTTATTTAATATAAATAAAAATTCTGTCACTATTTATCACTTCCCTAAAAATTTATCATTTATCCAACTATATAATATTTCAATTCTTAACAATTAAAACCTTTAAAACAAACATTATTCATTTTTATATAATTTTAGAATATTATTATTTAAAATAAATTCAAAATTATCAAAACTAAAAATATAAAATAATCACTTGATTTCTGTTACTTAAACCATTATAATATTAATGCAATTTTATTGTTATTACAATTAAATATAATTTTGCTGATGTGGCACAGTCGGTAGCGCACCGCCTTGGTAAGATAAAAAATGGCAAATTTTATCACTTAAAAAACAACAAAATGTAACTCAAAAACTAAATATGCTAATGTAGCACAGTCGGTAGTGCACCGCCTTGGTAAGGCGGAGGTCACGGGTTCAAGTCCCGTCATTAGCTCCACATACAAAAGGTCGCTAAACTCCTTTATTTATAAGGCTTTTAGCGATTTTTTATTTTCATTTTTAGAGAGCACTATCCTTTTTCAAAAATGCAATAGGTGTATTTTTTAAGTGTCGTAGGTGTATAAATTTAAATAAAAAATTATAAAAATAAAGACCGAAAACTCGCAAACGAATTTTCGGTCTAAAACTGCCTAAATACACCTAAAACTAGCACGGTAGGTGTCAGTAGGTGTCAAATCATATCTTTTCAAACTCATCATATAAACAAAAATCATCGTTAATTTTTATAGTAATCAATATAACAATATACAATAGCCAAATGTAATTTTGATGATGAACTTCTTCTTTATCCTTTTTAGGTTGTGTTCCATGACCATATCGATTTCTTAAAGATAGTCCATTTGTGACAAACCTATCATTTAAATAATAATTAAGATATTCAACTTCTGGTTTTGATAATAATGTATTTTCAAAATAACATATATCTTTCCTAATAAGTTTATCTAATTCCTTCCTAAATTCAATAGGATAATGATAATAATTTATGACCTCATTATTTTTCAAGTCATACAATAAAACTATTTGCTTTATATTTGCAAATTTTACAAATCCTTGTTTGTTGACCTTAATGTATTTTTGCGAAAACAACCACTTTAAATCTTCTTGCTGGTAGTCTGGGAAATCTTTTAGTGGAATATTCTCTTTTGTAATTAGTTCAAAGAAAGTCTCGTGTCTTTCATATTTTTCAACGTAATGCATCATACTTTGATTTGAAAACAACAAAAAGAATAATCGTCTTGTTTTTTCTTCATTTGAATAAACATATTTTTTCTTAACTAGTGATTTTATATTATCAAAAGGAACTGAACTTGATGAAATTTCCAATAAATCATGGTCAATCTCTTTATATTCCTGAAAAATTGAAAATTGTTTTATTATTCCATCAATCTCAGGGAATAGAATTCTGCATTTTTCAAAGTAATTTGTGCCTTCGCTTGGCATATATAACAAAAAATCATCAACTCCAAATTCCACTTTCAGATAAGTGGTATAAAACCATTCTAACAGTTGATTTATCTTTACTTCATACCTTTCCAATTCTTGAATATATGAAATCATTTTTAAATAACAAGCCATTTGTTTTATCCTAAAAGACATTCCTATTAAATATTGACCTTTTGTATGAATTCCTAAAGCATGTTCAAAAATACCCAGTTCTGATTCCTTACTAATATTTGTAAGTCTCATTTGCTTATCAACAAATTTTAATAAATAAATAAAATTGTTTAAAAGTGTTGGATAATCCAAATTTTCTTTAATCCATTTTGTGTCATATTTACAAATTAAACTTCCGTCTTTATATTCTTCACTCATAGTTTCATTGAATTCACCAAACGCAATTTCACTCCCAATCTTCATTCCTCCACTATTGCTGAATAGTTGCTTGGATTGCTCTTTTTCTTTCTTTAGAGCTAATAGTTTTACCTTATCTGAAATTTTTATAATTTTAATATCTGGGATGATTTGTAAATAATTTAAGTTTGCTTTCTCATCATTAATATAATTCTCAAACATTTTGTTTAATTCGTTCGTATTAAATTCTGGGAAATATAATGTCTTATGATTAAAATGGTGTTCTATTTCGATTCCATCTACAAGAAATTCTGCTGTCAATTTACATTTTAATAAGTATTGCTTAATTATATCATTATAAGTGTTTACAATATTTTTACACTCTAAAATATATCTAATCCAACATTTTTTAGAGTTTAAGAACTTCTTGAAAAATAATGGCGATAAATTGAGAGTTTTTACGTTGTCATCTATTAATTTCCAAAAATCTTCATAATAAAGAGAATCTACTTTATTATAATATTTTCTAAAATTTCTTTCATCTAGTTGAGCTATAAACAAATTTACTTGCTTATATATAAATGAAACTTTATCTTTATAAATATCTTTAATTGGACATCCATTTATCTTTGCATATTGAATGATGTTATAAAATTCCAAAACTTTATTGATATCTATATAGTAGTTTTTTGTTATATCTAAGGTCTTTAAAAAACTAACAACCATCGTCAAATATGGCCCAAAAGACATGTCACTAACACCATAAAATTTGATTTGATTTCTCATATATTAATCCTCAAACAGATTATAACATAAACTACTTTAAATATCAATTATGGTATTCTACATCTCCATATCTTCTTCTTTTTCACATTTCTTTCTTGCTTTTCTTTCTTTAAGTAACTGTTCAAGCAAATCATCATATTCTTCATCGGTCATAGTTGAAAGCAAATCGTTCTTTTTTGTTTTTACTTCTTCTTGTCTTCGCTTTTCATCTTCATATAGTTTTTCTTGTTTAAGTTTTTCATTAAATTTTTCTGTTGTGTTTCGTATGTATTCATTATCAACAGAGTTATAGACAGTAATTGTCGTTTTCACATCGCGATGTCCTAGTAATTGCTGAATTACTTTTGGATTTTCGTTCATCTCAAAAAGCATATTTGAAAACGTATGTCTTAATCCATGGAAATGAATATTGTATTTATCTAAATCGTGTCGTCTTTTAAATCTGTCAAATATCATTCTACAACCAGAATATGTCCTAACACTACCATCATCATTGGCAAAAACAAAAGATGATGGTGTAGTAAGTTCAGCCGAAACATCTCGATTTGTTCTTTCTCTGTTTTCTTGTTTTTCTTTCCAAGCTTTCAAGGTGTCAACAACAATATCAGCAATTGGGATTTCTCTAACACTACAAGTCGTTTTCGTATCTCCAACAACTGTTACTCTTGAAAGGACATTGCCATCACTGTCAAATTTAGGAATTTGAGTTACGCTACGTTCTATCTTTAATGTCTTATTCTCAAAATTAACATTTTTCCATTTTAAAGCAATCGCTTCTCCAATACGGAGTCCAGCAAACAAAAGCACATAACATAATGGTTTTAAAAAGTTTGCTTCATCTTTATTCAAGGCTTCCAAGAATTTAGTTCTAACTTCCGGTGTAATGGCTTTATATTTTTCTTGCCCACTATAAACTTTTCTATCTTTAACTTTGATAAGAACTTTTCGTGTTGGATTTTCTGTTATCCATTTATTGTCAATTGCATACTCGAAAAACTGTGCCATTAAATGTTTATTCTTCTTAATTACATTCAAACTATAATTTCCGTCAATCAATTTATTAATAACTTTTTGAACTACATATGTATCAATTTCATATATCTTCATATTGCCAATTATAGGTTCAACATGTAAACGAAAGTTACGAATTATGCCTTCAAATGTTCGTGGGGTTACAGCGCTCTTTTTAAACACTAAAAGCCACTCTGTCATAAGTTCTCCAAATGTTTTATGTTCTATAATTTCATAAGAATTGTTTTTTATTCTTCCAGAAATTTCACTTAATTTTTTAGCAACTTCTGTTTGATTTTTCCCATATACACTTTTCTTTTTTTGTTGTCCGTTTTCATCATAACCAATGGTTATTGTTCCAACCCATCTACCATCTTTTCGTTGAAAAATGCTGCCTTCACCATTCGTTCTTTTTGTCTTATTTACAACCTTATTTTTAGCCATTTTGCACCTCGCTACCACAGTTATTAAGAGTTATCCAAGTTACAAAATTAAGCACACTAACAACTTGCCTTTTGCCGACTTTTGTTGTTGGAAAATTTTCACTTCTCATAAGAGTTCTAACATTATCTCGGCCTAGTCCAGTGATTTTTATTAAGTCATCACAGTCTAAAAAATCTTTTCCATATTTCAAAGAAATTCTATTCACTTCATTTTGTATTAAGTCATTTATATTGATATTTGTATTGTTCATCGTTATCCTTCCTTTTGTTTTAAATTTTCATTTCTATTTCTCCTTTCTATTAAAATTTTGTCATAGTTCTTTAACGCATTGAGCGAAAGATTTTCGGCAATATAATCAAAAGTAAAAAGTGTTGGGTATCCCAACAGCTTTCAAAAAATGACGAGAAAACAATAAAATTGATTGATTCTACAAAAGTCCTTTATTTTTAGGATATTTGTAGATTTCAAAAGCAATTTGTTTCTCGCTTATCCTGTTGTCTTTAATATCTATATCTATTTAGCAATATTTTACATTTCATTTTGGCTTTGATATTGTTCTATCAAATTTTGATATCTCAATTCTTCTAACTTATTATAAAATTCTTGAAATGTCTTTATTATCTCATAATTAACTTTTTGACTGATATATAAACACTCTTGAATTTCGTTAAACAATTTCTTCTTTTGCTTTATTTTTTGCGCTTTATATTTTGCATTTAGTTTTAATCTTTCATCATCTTTTGACTTTAAATTTTTTACTTGCTCAATAACAACATTACCAATTCTTCGATAAAAATCTTGCATATATTTCTTTTCAAAAGTGAATGGCATTTTAACACTATTTCGTTTGCAATATGCTTCAAACTTTTCATCTTTTTCTTTTGCAAAATTTATAAAATCTTCTTTTAATGACTTGGACTGATAGTCCTTTGACAAAATATAATTTGTAATATTATCAATCTTTGCTTTTAGTGGTTTCATATTTATAGAGTCGTAATATGTATGTCCAGTTTTTGGAAATTCGTTTGCAAGAGATAATAGTTTACTTTTTAAAATATACCCAACATTTGTCATTAAACTTTCTTTCATTTTGTCGTTTAGTCTTTTTCTTGCAAGTATTTCTCTTGCTTTAAAATCTGTTGCAGAAAGTTCAATATTTGCTTTTAACTCATTGATTTTATTTAATGATAGCTTGCCATTAGAGTATTGCTTTCCTTTTTTATTTGGTCGTATTCTTTGTGGACTTTTTTCAAAAAATGAAATGTGAATATGTCGGTTGTCTGTGTTCTCGTGAAGTCCTGCAAACCAAGTTATATTATCTGGTTTTAGTCCAGCATTTTTAAAAAATTTTGGCAACTCACTTTTTATTAAATTGTATGCTTGTTCATAACTATCACACCAAGTTTTACCAAACTTTTCTTCAAAACTTATAACCATATCCCAAATAACTGATTTTGTTTTTCTTAAAGCCTGCCTTATCTCTTTTCTTTCATCACTTGTTAAAAGTCCATTTTTACCAAATACTCCAGCACTTTTATCTTTGTTATTCATATATGAAAGATAGTCAAATTTTTTCGTGTCATTTATTCCAGTCAAAATGTAATTCATATAATCTTTATTTGTGTTAGATGAATAAAATTGCCTTTTGTTTTGATATTCTTTACTCCCACCATGAGAGTTGTAATAATGCAAAAATATATTCACATTAGGAACAATTCTATCTGCCATTTGTTTCTCTTATACAATTAAGCTCTTCATCTAACAAATCAAATAATCCGTCATTTATATCGTAATCACATTTTTTATTACATTCCAAGTTATAAACGACATAAGCTATATAATTTAACATTTTCTTAATTAAAGCAATATCTATTTTATATTCGTTTTTGTTTTGTTTAATTTCGCATTTTGTGTTTTTAATTTCTTCATTAAGATAATACAAACTTTGTCTTATCTCATCTAAATTTGCTCTTTGGTCAACTTCATTATCTCCAAGTAATTTTTCAGCACCAGTAACAGTGCAATAACGAATAAAGTCCGAAAGATTATCAAATCCCGATTTTGTTCTATTGTATGCTTTATCTAAAATATCTTTATCTTCTTGATTGTAAATTCGCAGTGTTAATTGTGATTTTAATGTTTGTTTTATTTTTGGCATTTTGTTTTCTCCTTTTGTTTTAGTTTTATAAAGGGGCAACAAAAAAGAACTATCAAATATTTAATAGTTCTTTTGCTTATTATGAAATTTTATGTTTTGCTAATTCTTGAAGTATTTCGTAAGTTGGAATATTCAAATATACTTTTTCTTTTTCATTAAACTTCCCACATTGTTTTAGTTGTTTTAAAAAATCCCATACAGGTTTTGTCATCTGTTCTAATTTTTTTATTGTTGTAATAGGAATTTTTATTCCTTTCTTTTCTGCTATTTTCTTTATTTGAGTTACATTTTTCATTAAATCCATAACTTGTCCTAAATCAATTGAGATGAAATCTTTACTTGCCGATTTTATAACTTCTTCTATAACATCATCTGCAAAATCTTTATAATGAGATTGATAAAAATTTGTATTGCTAAATTCAGGATCAAAAGAAAGCAAAATATGTAAATGTTTTAATGCTGTTGCTTTAAATTGACAAAAAGCACTAGTGCTCATTTTTAAGTAACTCGCAAGTTCTTTGTTTTTATAGCCATATTTATAATAACCTTTTATAATCTTAGCTTGCTTGTCTTCGAGTTCGTCAACAACTCGCCAAATACATTTTGCAAATTCTTTTTTCTCTAAATTCTTTTCAATATAAGCATTCTCATCTGCAATTATTTCGTGATATGTTAATGCTTCCTCACCATTATATTCTGTTTGTTCATCCCAAGAAACTGCAATATATTGCCTATCTCTTTTTTGTTGACGCTTAAGTCTTTTATTGTCACTACGCAAAAATTGAGCGACTTCATCATTTACTTTCAAATCTATATATTTATTGTGAATTCTATCGTAATATTTGATTGTTTCCATTTTACCTTCCTTTATTTAACTAGGTAGAACTGTTTTTTGCAATCATCTCATTTACGAAAAAAGCCCAGTTCACCTATATGATACTTCTGGTCGGGTATCGATTTCGGTGCACTAAGGCTCACTCAGACTTTATCTTTTGTTGGAACGCTAAGGTTCTCTATAAATTTGAAGTTAAACTCTAACTTCTGTTTTTATTATAGAACAAATGTTTGATTATTGCAAGTGAAATTTGGTAGTTATTTATATAGCGCATAAAAGTTTTCCAAATTTATTCATCATATCTGTTTTGTAAGACATAAGAGAATGCGTGTATCTTTGCAGAGTTATCATAGGATTTTTGTGTCCTAAAATTTCGGAAACAGTTTTAACATCCATACCAAATTCAAGAGCACGAGTCGCAAAAGTATGACGAAGTGCATGGAAATTTTTGTACGGAACATCTAACTTATTTAATATCCTTTCAAATGTTCGTTGATAAGACCTTGTCCCAACCATTCCATTGTTTTTTGTTGTTATGACATACTTTGATGTAGATTTTTTCTTAATTTTCTTTAAAATATCAACAAGTTGTTTAGGAAGTGGAATGACACGATTAGAATTCTTTGTTTTAGGGGTGTCAACAATAATTGTAATCTTATCATTTTGTTTTCCTTGAAAAGCAGATTTTGAAATTGTCATATAGTTTCGCGTAAAATCAATATCGTCCCAAGTAAGTGCTAAAAGTTCTCCGATCCTTAGTCCTGTATACAAACAAATAACAATTCCAATGTAGTTTGATTTTTTACTAGATAAACAATATTTTTCTATTTTGTCCTGTTCACTTTTTTCAAAAGCACAAACTTTTGTTTCTTCTTGTAAGGGCATTTTAATTTTTTTACAAGAATTTTTATTTGTTATTTCCAAAATATTAGCTTCTTCAATTGCTTGCTTTAAAATGTTTGACATAACAATAACTGTGTTGTTTGCCAACTTCTTACCTGTTTTCAAATTTCCTTTCTCTAATTTTTCTAAAACGAATTCTTGAAGAACCTGTGGGGTTAATTCTTCAAGTTCATAATCTCCGAGTTTTGGATTTATGTGCTTTTCTATAAATTGTAAATAAGTGTTATAGGTCCTTATTTTAACCGTGTGCTTAACATATTTGTTCATCCATGTGTCAAGCCAATCTTTTAATTTCATCTTTGTTTACCTCCTAAAATATTTTAATTGATTTTTGCCCCTCACATATATAAGGACATTTAAAAATCAAAAATTTAGGCAGTAAATGAAATATTTTTAATTTTTCTAAAAAATTTTTTATTTTTCATACAAAAAAGAC
Source organism: uncultured Clostridia bacterium (assembly GCA_944380265.1). Lineage (GTDB taxonomy): Bacteria > Bacillota > Clostridia > Christensenellales > UBA1242 > UBA6345. Next base: position 52,594 of record CALWGY010000008.1, read on the forward strand.
CACCTAATCTTGCAATCGGTGGTCTCTTTTGCTTTTAATATAAAACAATTATAACATACTTTTTCTAAA
>CALWGY010000009.1 GCA_944380265.1 uncultured Clostridia bacterium
ATTGCAAGAATAGATGACTTTTATTTAGTTTAATAATGCCACCTAAAATTCTCTTTGCTATAAGCCAAGGAGGCTTTTTTATGTCAGCACAAATCAAATCAAAATCAAGAGTTCGAGATAAAGGTGAAGTTTTCACCAACCCACGAGAAGTCAATGCGATGCTTGATCTAGTTAAACAAGAAACAGAAAGAATTGATAGCAGATTTTTGGAACCTGCTTGTGGCAATGGCAACTTTTTGATTGAAATTCTTCGCCGAAAACTTGAAGTTGTCAAGGCAAGATACAAGAAAAGTCAATGGGAATATGAAAAGAATGCTCTTATTGCAGTTATGTCAATTTATGGTGTAGACATCATGCAAGACAATATTGATGAATGTATAAAAAGACTTTTAAACTTATTTGAAGATTATTATAAATCGCTTTTTAAAAAGCAGATTAAAACAGAATATTTAGAAATTGTGGAATTTGTTTTAACAAAAAATATTTTGTGTGGTGATGCCTTAACAATGAAAACTAGCGTTGGACAACCAATTGTTTTTGCCGAATGGAGTTTTGTTAAAGGTAGTTTAGTTCAAAGACGAGATTTTTCTTATGAACAACTACTAACAAAAGATAAAAACGGACAACAAACATTACTTGGGGATTTTATTGAAAAACCAATAAAAACTTATCCTCTTGCCCATTATTTAGATTTAACAAAGGAGAAATAAAATGAGTAACAACACACATATGCCAGATGTTCTAAATTGTTTAGCTAATTTAAGTTCTGATGAAGTTTTTACTTCACCAAAAATTGTAAATGAAATGTTAGACCTTTTGCCACAAGAATTATTTGAAAATCCTGAAACAACATTTTTGGATCCTTGCACTAAATCAGGTGTGTTTTTGCGTGAAATAGCAAAGCGTTTACTCGTTGGCCTTGAAAACAAATTACCTGATTTGCAAGAACGAATAAACCATATATTTACAAAACAACTATTTGGAATTGCAATAACAAGATTAACATCCCTTCTATCTCGCCGAAGTTTATATTGTAGTAAAACGGCTGATGGTAAATATTCAATTTGTGATTGTTTTAATAATAATGATGGGAATGTTAAGTTTGACAATATTAAACACACATTTGAAAATCACAAATGTAAATATTGTGGTGTTAGTGATAATGTTGACACTTATGTTCGTGATGACAGCATGGAGACATACGCTTATAAATTTATTCATACCGAAAATCCAAAGGAGATATTTAATATGAAATTTGATGTTATTATTGGCAATCCACCTTATCAATTAAGTGATGGTGGAGCACAGGCAAGTGCGACACCATTGTATGATAAATTTGTTTTACAAGCAAAAAGAATGAATCCAAGGTATCTATCAATGATTATACCATCTCGTTGGTTTGCTGGTGGAAAAGGTTTGGATAATTTTAGAAATGAAATGTTACATGATAATAGATTAAGGATTTTACATGATTTTATAAATTCATCTGATTGTTTCACAGGGGTTGAAATAAAAGGTGGAGTTTGCTTTTTCTTATGGGATAGAGACAATCGCGGAATGTGTGATGTATATACACACAAAGAAAATAACATTTCCCATTCTTTAAGAAAATTATTAGAAAATAATAATGATACATTTATTAGATACAATCAAGCAATAAGTATACTAGATAAAATAAATAAATGGGATGAAAAATCTTTTTCTTCAATAGTAAGTTCAAGAAAACCTTTTGGTTTTGCAACAAATTTTAATGATTTTAAAAAATGTGGTGATGATAGTTATATAAAAATATATGCAAATAAAGCTGTAGGATATTTAGATAAAAATATAATAATTCCTAAAAATAGAGATATTGTAAATAAGTACAAAATATTTGTTCCCAAAGCTATTGGCAGTGGCAATATATCAGAAGATTATATTAAACCAATATTGGGACTTCCAAACGCAGTATGTACTGAAACTTATATTATGATTGGTCCTTTTGACACTATAGAAACATGTAAAAATGTAATGAGTTATATAAATACAAAGTTTTTTCATTTTTTAATGGGATTAAAAAAAGTTACACAAGATGCAACCTCTAAAGTTTATGAATTAATACCATTGCAAGATTTTACAAAAAGTTGGACAGATGAAGAACTTTATGTAAAATATATGTTAACAGACGAAGAAATTTCTTTTATTGAAAGTATGGTTCGTCCTGAAATAGGAGTATAAAATGAAGAAAAAATGGTTTCTTGTTTTTATGATGGTTGGAGTTTTAATGTTGTTAGTGAATATTGCTGTTACAATTTGGGGATGTAATACGAATCCTACAAAAACTGATTGGTTAACATTGATTTCTGGGTGGATTAGTGGCATTGCTACTCTTATTGTTGGCATAATTGCTTATTTGCAAAGTAAAACTTATTCCTTACATACAATTAAATCTGAAATTAAAAATCAAATAAACAATGAGAAGCAAGAAATTTTAAATATTTTTAATGAGTTAACACAATTTTCTAAATATATAAAACTGTTAAATAATGTAGTAATTCAGAAAAATACAATGAAAAGTGAATTGGAATACAAATTAGATTTAGATGTATTGAGAGAACAAATTTTAGCAATAACTACAAAAGTTCAAATATTTAACTATATTACAGATAATATGGAGCCAATCGTAAAACAACTTGAAGAAATATTAAATGAAACATATGAGTCTTATGAACAAATTAAAGAACATTTCAACAATGATAGCAAGTTATCAGTAATTATAAATAAAATAACAAAGAAAGTAATGGATTGGATTAAACAACTTGTAAAAATTAGAAATAACACCCTGAAAGAACTTGATGATTTATTAACAAACACTGAAAATTGTAAATCTATAATTGAAATAAACAGTTTATCTAAAAATATTAAAGATAAATCAGAAAATGCAAAGAGCAATATAAAAAACTTAATAGATAGAATGATTGATCAACGAAAAGAAAAATCGGAGAAAACAAATGAATAAAGAATTTTTTCCAAGGCAAATAAAGCCCCAAGTTTATGCCTATGAAGATACAAATCCAAATCACAAAGGATTATTAAAGATTGGATATACCACAAAAGTAAATGTGGAAGAAAGAGTTGCAGAACAATTTCCTGTTATCACACCAGACAAAATGCCATATAAAATTGTGTTTAGCGAAAGCACAATGCGAGAAGATGGCAGTTATTTTACCGACCATGATGTTCACAAATTATTAGAAAAGCAAGGATTTGATAATGTTGGTGGCGAATGGTTTAAATGTTCGGTTCGAGATATTCAAAGTGCAGTTTTCACAATAAAAAATAGAATTGAAAATAAAGAGCGAAGAACTCAAAATTTTAAACTTCGTCCTGAACAAACCCATGCCATAGACAAAACAATAAAATACTTTAAATCAATTAAAGCAGAAAATCGCAAAATAACACCTCACTTTTTGTGGAACGCCAAAATGAGATTTGGAAAAACTTTTACAACCTATGAACTTGCCAAAACTATGGGATTAAAAAAAGTTTTAATACTTACATTCAAACCTGCAGTTGAAAGTTCATGGGAAGAAGATTTAAACTCACACATTGATTTTGAAGGCTGGCAATTTATTTCAAGACATACCGAGTTAAAGTTTGAAAATTTAGATATGTCAAAACCTATTGTTTGTTTTGGCTCTTTTCAAGATTATTTAGGTTTAAAAGATGGAATGATAAAGCCAAAGAATGAATGGGTTCATACAACTAATTGGGATTTGGTTGTGTTCGACGAATACCATTTTGGGGCTTGGCGTGAAAATGCAAAAGATTTATTTGAAAAAGAAGATTATGATAAAGATGTTTCAAATAAGCTTTTTAATGACAATCAGAACGCAAGTGATGTTGAAGCGATTATGCCAATAACAACAAATTATTATTTATATTTATCTGGCACGCCATTTAGAGCTATTGCCAATGGCGAATTTGTGGAAGAACAAATATACAACTGGACTTACTCTGATGAGCAAAAAGCAAAAGAAGATTGGAAAGGTCCAAACAATCCTTATTCTAGTTTGCCAAGAATGGTTTTGATGACATATCAGTTGCCAGATGCAATTAGAGAGATTGCACTTAAAGGAGAATATAACGAATTTGATTTAAACACATTTTTTTCTGCAAAAGGAGATTATGAAAATGCAGAGTTTGTTTTTAAAGAAGAAGTTCAAAAATGGCTTGATTTAATTCGTGGAAACTACCTTGAAACAACTGTTGACAATTTAAAGCAAGGTGCAGAAAAAGCAATACTTCCCTTTACAACTAACAAAGCAAATATGCAAGAAATTCTTGGGCACACATTATGGTTCTTGCCAAATGTTGCAAGTTGCTATGCGATGAATAATTTGTTGCATGAAAAACAAAACTTATTTTATCAAAGTTATAACATTATTGTTTGTGCTGGAACTCGTGCAGGAATTGGTCTTGAAGCATTAAAACCAGTTAAAAAAGCAATGACAAGCGATCCATTAAAAACAAAAACTATTACTCTTTCTTGTGGTAAATTAACAACTGGTGTAACGGTCAAACCTTGGACTGGAATATTTATGTTAAGGAATTTATCAAGTCCAGAAACATATTTTCAATCTGCATTTAGAGTTCAATCTCCGTGGGTATTAAAAAATCCAACAGGACTTAATCCTAATGAAGATGAAATTATAAAAAAGGAATGCTACATATTTGACTTTGCTCCAGACCGTGCACTTAGACAAATTGAAGAATATTCTTGTAGATTAAACATTGATGATATAAATCCCGAACAAAAAGTTGCTGAATTTATCCAATTCTTACCAGTGCTATCTTATGATGGTATGACAATGAAAAATATTAGTCCTAGCGAACTTTTGGATATTGCGACAAGTGGAACAACAGCAACCTTACTTGCTAGACGTTGGGAAAGTGCTTGTCTTGTTAATGTAGATAATATAACATTGGAAAGATTACTGAATAACCAACGAGCACTCGATGCCTTAATGAATATTGAAGGCTTTAGAAATCTTAACTTGCAAAGTGACATTGAAATAATTGTTAATAAATCGAATGCCGTAAAGAAAATAAAAAAAGAAGCTTCACAGGAAGGCAGAGATTTAACTGATAAAGAAAAGAAAGAAATTTCTGAAGAAGAAAAAGAATACAAATCAAAGCGAAAACAAATTCAGGAAAAACTTATTAAGTTCGCAACTCGTATTCCAATTTTTATGTATTTAACCGATTATCGTGAACAAGTTCTAAAAGATGTTATAACCCAACTTGAGCCAGGTTTATTTAAAAGAGTTACAGGACTTGAAGTTAAAGACTTTGAACTTTTAACAAGTTTAGGGCTTTTTAATGCCGAACTTATGAACCAAGCAGTTTTCCAATTCCGTAGATATGAAGACAGTAGTTTGTCTTACACAGGTATAAACAAACATGCTGGCGAAGTTGTTGGTGGTTGGGATACTACAATCTCCTATGCTGATATGAAAAAAATTTAACTATAAAAAGACCACCTATTCTAATGATAGATGGTCTTTTTTTGCTATGTTTTTATTAAATTTTTAAGATTTTTCGCGAAATTTAAATTATTTTATTATAATTTTGCAATTTTTTATTTATATATGCTATATTTTTGTCTACACCTATCGTTAGAATTGATGTTGAAATTATTTTTCAAAAAAGTCATCTAACAATGTTCTCTTTTGCTTAAAAGGAGAACTTAATGCAAAATAAAATTGTTGCTTTCGCAGGACATAGATATGACTGGCATTACATAGGTGTAGAAGAAAAACTTGTGCAAACTATTGAAGAACTAATCAATAAAGACTATACAGTATTTTATGACGGAAATTATGGAACTTTTGACAATAAGTGTAGAAACGCAGTTTTAAAACTTAAAAATAAATATCCACATATAAAACTTGTTTTAATTTTAACATATTATCATCACAACAAAGAAAAATATCCAATACCATCATACTACGATGAAACCATTTTACCAGAACTAGAAGATTTACACTACAAACAAAAAATTATAAAACGAAATGAGTGGATAATCAACAATCGCGACTTACTTGTCTGTCACATCAAAGAAACCTACAAAAGCGGTGCATACAACACACTCAAATACGCCCAAAAACAAAACAAACCTATAATTTATATATAGATAAAAAAATAAAACTTATTATAAGTCGTCTTTTTTGTTAAACAAGAGTATATTTATCTTTTCTAATATTAAATGCTTCTTTCCCACCCTCAAGAATTTCACAAATATGTCCTTGAATTCCTTTATTATTTAAAATTCCTTTTTTATGATTACCATTTTCATCTGTTAAAATATTATTGTTTTCTATTGATCCAGAACGATATTCAAATCTAAAATTATCATTCGGACTATTGGTTCCCTCTTGATTTGCAATAATAATTTCTTCAGCATCCGCACCTAATACTATATTTGCATTATGAGTTACAAGAATTATTTGTCTGGTATTTTTTTTATTTCTTATAAACCCGACTAATTCATCATAAATAGATCTATTATCTAAATCATCTTCTGGTTGATCAATCAATATTGGACATTCTGCGTCAGCTAAACTAATTAAAAGTTTTAAAAGAACTAATGCTTTTTTACCAGGTGACATTGTTTGAATCTTATCGTTATCTAACTCTACCGTGTAAACAATGTTATACCAATTAGATAGGATACTTCGTAATGCTTCTTCTATAGTATTTCCACTTTTTAGATAAGAGATCCCATCTGGCATAAATAATGGGGAAATTAAACTAGATAACAATTCTTCGTCTACATCTGAGGCTATACCATCATCGTAAAATTTATATATTCCTTTTAGTTTCTTATTATTAAATAAACTTTTAACATTTTCATCAAATTTTTCTAATCTAAATGGTGCAGTTGCAATAAATTTCATAGAATTGTCAAAATCCGATGTTTTGCTATTAACCAACGAAACATATTTTTGATGAATGCTATCAAATTGAGATAATTTATTTAAAATACATTTTAATAATTTATTAAAATTATCGCTTTCTTTTTTTATATCTTTTTCTAACTGCTCTCCGTATTTTAATTTTGTTTCTTCAATCTCAATATCGGAATTAAGTTGTTTTAATGTTTCTGTTTTTTCTAATATTATATCTTTTTCTTTAATTTGTTCAAAAAGTTCTTTTTGTTTTTTGTTGTATAAACTTATTTCTTTATCTAATTTTGATACTTCCTCTTTGACATATTTAAACCAAGTATCTTGCAATTCTTTTTCTTTTTCTTCTAAAAATGTTAAGCATTTTGTATATAAACTTTCAGACAATTCATTAAGTTCATTAGGTGCTTTAATTTCAATGTTTGAATTTTGCAACATTTTCTTATCTCTATTTAAAGCATCCATCTTTAAAGATACTTCTTTGCTTTGTGTTTTTAGCAAATCATATTTTGCAACCTCTTCTTCGCTTATTTTTAACAATTGAGTTAATTTCTCGCGTTGTTTTTGTAGCTTTTTTATTTCATTACTAATAGTAAAAACATTTCCATTTTCATTTAGTTGTGAAGATAATAATTTTAAATTTTCATTAGATTTGATTAAATCATATATTTCCTTATCCAATTCTACTTTTATATTGTCTAAATTTTTATTAAAATCATTATATGCTTGTTTAATTTCACTATCTTGCAATATAACATCTTGTATAATGTTGTCTATTTCGTTTTTTTCTTCTTGGTTATCACTTAAACGATTTAAGTATGTTTGTGGAATATAAACAATATGTCTTTTATCACTTGAACCGTCACTAACAAAACCATCTTTCCAATAAACTTTTAAATTAGAAATAATAAATTCATTTCCTTTAAATTTTTGTTTATATTGCTCATTGTCTATTTGTTTTACCATATTATTTAAAACAATTGATTTTCCAGTAGATCTGCCACCTATAAAACAAGTTAAATTGGGATTAAACATAATTGGTTTTGTTGAAAACCTATCATCATTTATTATTACTTTCTCTATTACATTATAATTTCTTTTTTTATTAGGGGAACTACTTGAAATTTGTACTCTTTCTTTTGGTTCATATATTATTTGCTTTAAACCTTCAAAAGTACAATCAGCTTTTATCCAACAAAAGCAATCATTATCAGGCTTTAAAATTTTATCATTGGAATGTGCATCGCATCCATGAATGCAAGGTTTTAATCTACCATATTTTTCAATTATTTCTTGTTTATTATGTCCCTCTTTCTCTCCCAAAAAATATTTTATATCCCCTTCATTTGAAGAAAAAATTACATCTGAAAAATAATATATAGCATCTCTCATCGCAGTAAGATTTGAATTTGCACTTTCCCTACTAGGATTGCCAATGCCTGACGCTCCGTCATTTGAACTGTTTGAAACAGCAATCACAACATTTTCTCTTAATTCTTTATCCTTATTAAGAATATTTTTTAATTCAGTTAAGTCTATAACATATTGTTGTATACCTTCATTGTACGCTACATTATCATCTAAATTTGAATTAAATAATCTGCCAAGTTTTATAAAGTCTTCTTTTATAGGATGAAAAATATTATCCTTATATGAGAATGTCAATTGGCTAAATAGTTTACTATCAAGTTGAGATACAATACTAGGATTACATAACAAATGCACGTTTAAAGCAGATTTGCGCGAAACTGGTACAACTCTCATTTCAATATTTGGTAATATTAAATCAAATTTTTTAGGCAAAATATTATCAGACATGATTTTTCTATAATTATCAATTGAAAAATAATCCGTAATTCCTAAAACTGAAACCTTTTTTGTTTCATCATCACATTCAATATAACTAATAATATCATTGTAAAAATTGTTCCATTGTTCATCTATTGTAGAACCCTTAAATTGATTATTTTTTTTTTGTTCCTGGTGTATGTATATGTAAATCCCATCTTCTCCATTCTGAACCCTTTGTATATTCCATTATATTTTTCTCCTTATATATTTCATCTAACTTTTAAAAATTTTTTAACAATGTTTTAATCAATAATTACTTTTAATATCTTTTCAATTATTTCAGTGCAAAGTTTATTTGATAGTTTTAGTTGTTTGCCGATGTTTAGTAAGTCTTCTTTGTTTGGGTTGGCGTTTCCGTTAACGGTTATTTCGTGTTCTAATTTGTTTGGTGTTTTTGTTAAGTCGTATGCTGGGGATAAAACATAGCCTTTTTTATCTTCATCGTATAAGAAAGAAAAGTTTTTGCCGTGGTCATCTTTGTTGCCATACAAAACATTAAAACACATTCTTTTATACGCCTCTATAATGTCGCTTTTATCTACACAAATGTTTTGTATTACTTGAAATAAGTGCATATAGTCTAAATTTGGTATTCTGTGTGTTGTTTCAAGTAGAGATGATAAAGAAATCATATGAAATCGTTTACCATCTTTTCTATCAAATCTTTTAGCTCCAAAATAACCTGAACATATTTTAGATTTAAACAACCTAAATTCATTAACATTTATGCCACATTCTTTTGCAAGTTCATTTGCTTTGTATTCTTGTTCACCAATATTCTTTGGGTCTATAATGCAAGGAAATTTAACAATCCAATAGTTGTTATCTATCTTTATATGCGCTTTTGGTCTAGCTCCACCAGAACTTCCACCAAAGTTATAGATTTTATCTAAATCAAAATCTATACTTTCATCTTCTAGTAACTGCCTTGCTTCTTTTGCGATTTCATCTAAATCAAAGTCTATTTCACTATCTTCTTGTGTCTGGCAAGGTTCATATGAAAGTCCACCAAGACCATTTCCACTAACAAGGGTTAGTTTTGTAAGCGGAGATATTTTATTAGGATTTATTCCTTTTTTAGATAACATTCTATTCAATAATAGTTCACCCCAACCATCTGGTAAACTATCTTGAAAAACACCATACAATCCATTAAAAGTTAATTTTTCATTTATATATACTTTATTTGACAGTGGCAAAGAAAATGGAGAAATGGAAAAACCTATTTTAATCCATTCCTCGTCATATTGAAAACCTATTTTATTGTCTTCAAATTCTGCTAAATAACCAACGATTGTGCTATTATAATTTACTACTAGCTTTTTAACATTTTGAATTTTCATCATAGCTCCTTTAAAGATGAAATCTTAGCATTCTTAAACAAAGCGTCAAAATCATTTAAACAATCAATAGCATTGGCTAGTTTAATTAAAGAAGTTAAAGATATTTCACCATTACTTTCAAATCTTCTAATGCTTGCATAAGAAACTCCAGACCTAGTGGACAAATCTTTTTGTGAGAGTTTTAATTCTTTTCTTCTCTTTTTAAATCTTTCAACTAAATTTTTAGTTGTTTTACTCTCTGTTGGAACAGAAACAAAATCGTTTATATCATACATCTCTTTCATAATGCTCATATTTTAGCAATTTTATTCTATTTTGTCAACTAATTGCTCATATATTATCAATTACAATTAACAATTAATTATTCTTTTTATAAAAAGTTTTAATTAAATTGATACTTTGTTTGAATTTTTTACACGAACTCATATTTTTTAGAATTGTTTGCATATCATTATCAAATGTTATTAAATTATCGTAATCGTCATCATAATATAGTGCACGAATTATTTCATAGTCTAAAAAGTTATTAGGTTTAATTTTGGCTGTTTTTATGTATAACGATTTTATAGTTCTCTCTAGCCAATATTCTTCAAAGTCATTTTTCATATTTGAATCAACAAAATAAATAGAGTCCTTTATCTTTGACAATAAATATTCTTCAATATCTTCAATTTTACAACCATTAAAAATTTCGTTGCCATTTTTGACTTCGTCCAAAATAAGTTTACAAACACTTAAATAACTACTATCGTATTCAATCTCATCATTTAGCTTGTCTTTTATTAGCTCTTTAGCTAAATTTTTAAAATATTTAATTAACTTGTAATATGCATATTTATTTTTATTCTCAAATAATTGTTTTGCTTTTTAAGTAACTCATAATAATAAGTCATTAAATTGGCAGTAGTAAGAAGTAACATATTACGAATATTACTTGCTGTATATTTATTTTCATTTAATAAACTTGTTAAATTTATTTTTATAATCTTAAAAACGTGCTTATCAATTTCTTTTTGAATGATTTCAAAATATTTTCTAAAATATTGTTTTTCGTTTGACATACCTCGTTCATAATTATCAATAAAGATGGTAGCAGTAGTGTAAGCATAACAATTTATAAAAAATGAAATATTTTTATATGTTTGTGCTATAACTTCTTCACCATAGATATGTAATAGTTGATTATAATACTCTTCGCTATTCAAGCGCTTTTGTTGAAGTAATGCATATTGCTTATTAATATTATCTGTTGCTTCTTTAACTATTTTATTTGAGGAAATATATTTGAAAACTTTCAATTTGTCTTGAAGATTGAATTCTTTTGAGTTTAATATCTCAAAAATTGTATAAATTGAGCAACAACATTTATTTTCTTTTATAAAATTTCGCAATTTATTTATATCTAATTTTTCATCGTTTTCTATACCAGCTATTCTATACATCGTATTTGTATCTAAAATAATCATTATTTATCTCCATGTTATTATTATAACATACATTTAAACTTTTGGTATTGCTGCTACAAATTTTTGCAAGAAAAATGCAAGATTTTTGCAAATGGGGTGTTTTGTATTGTATTTTTAGGGGGAAGTATTGTATAATATCGTTTGATAAGGTCAAGTGGTTAAAATGCCGATAAATAAAGGGATTAAGAGATTTTTGATATGATATTTTATGATAAAATATGATACGAAAAGTTGAACTCGCAACAATTTCTGGTCGCCCCTTCGGAACCATTAGCGAGGGTTCGAATCCTTCTAGGCGCTCCATAATTAAAAAAGTCGCCAAAACCTTTCAGTTTAAGCAAACTTTGCTTATAAATAAAGGAATTTAGCGGCTTTTTGTTTTCCATTTTCCATCTTTGTAAATTTAAAATAATATTTCTAATATTTATTAAATATCCCTGGAACATAATATATATTTTTTACAATTTTACATACTAAAGATTCACATGTAAAATCGCTTGGGTTTTAGCATATTAAATCACCCATCATAAAATTATTTTTAACTTTTCTTTTTGAAAAATAATTTCATTTTTTTAAATTTCTGTTTAGAAAGATTCAACACTTTTTCTTTTAATTCATCAATTTCAATTTTTGTTCCAACATTTTTTTCTGGAATAAAATTGTCTGTTTCCACAACATGAAAAATTTTATTTTTTTCATCAATAAACAAAGCTTTAATTTGATTTTCACCAAATTCATCTTTACAAAAAGCATAATATATCATAAAATTATTTATCCTATTATACAAATAGTCTAAAACTTTAAATTCAACAATAAACTTGTTCAAGTTTATTGTGTCTTGCTTTATATTTTCAGAATCAAAAAATGACAATGCATCAAGTTCCCACGAAATACTGTTTCGTAATAATTGTTTAAATGAATTTGAATAATTATCATTAAAAAAATATGAAGCCATTAAAATCCAATTATAGACATTAGCCCAATATGTTAAATATTCTGCATTAATTGTTTTATTTAAATATTTTTCTATTGCCATTAAAATTTTATCAAGATTATAATATTTGTTAAAAGAATCATTAAAATCAAAATCTTTTTTTACACTCATATTAACACTAAACTTAACAAGCTCATCAAATGAACATTCGCAATTAATCATTTTATTATATAAATTTTTGTTATACATTTTTTATCACCTCATAAAACACTAGTGCAACTTTTCCTTTGCGTTTTTCAGGAATAATATTAAATGGCTTAACGCATACATTTGTTATTAAAAATGCACCCAAATTATAAATTTTTTGTGCCATTCCTTTCCCATACATATTTGAATAAAAAGGTGCAACTTTTCGTAACACACCTTTGCACAATTTATCAACAAACTTAAAAGCTTTTTTTGATTGTGTTTTTTCACAATAACTTATTTTGTTAGTTTTCCCTTCTATGTATGCTCCCAAATATTTTGCTAACATATAATTAAAATTTTTTAATTTTTCAAAAAACTCCTCGCCTTTAACTTTTAAATTGGCATGATTCGTTTTTTCAATAATTAATAAATTTTTATAATTTTCTTCAATTTCTTCCCATCGTTTAACAAGTTGCAAAAACGTTGGAGATTTGTAAAAACAGGAATATATTTTAAATGTGGAAGAATAGGCAAAGATTTCTGTCCAAAAGTTTATTCCAACTTTTAAAATATAGTTTGTTATTGTTTTTAAATTTGAATAAATGTTTGGAAATTTATAATATTTGTTATTATAAATATTACACAAATCATAAACGTGAGTCATTTCATGATAAATAGTGAGATCTAGATCAACATTATCATCTGGCTCACATTTAATTCTACTTAAAACATCCGACATAATTGTTATAATAAACAAATTTTTCTTTTTTATAGTATATCCATCTGTAAATTCATCGCCAGTAAGTTTATCTTTTAAGCTGTGATCTTTCACTATAATTTTAATATTTAATTTAGAATTAAAATTAACATAAGCTATTTTATTAACAGTGTTAAGAATAGTCTGCCTATATTTTTTAAAACTTTCTTTATCTTTTGATTTATTAATAATTATGATGTTGTGTTTTATATTTTTATTCATTTATAATAACCTATAAATATTTGTTCACACTTAGTAAACATTATGTTTTGTTTAGTTTTGTTTACTTTCCAAGTTTGCTTTGAGCGTCTAGGATTAAGTTGTCAAGTTCCAAAGCCATTTCAATTGCTTGTTTGCTTGGTTCAAATTTAAGTTTTACTCTGTTTTTACTAGTTAAATCAATTTTGTTTTCAGCATTGCTTTCCGCAAAATCAATTTGTTTTGTGTTTGTTAAATATAGCGTTATTAAAATTCCAACATGGGAATAGTTTAACGACAAACAAACCACCGCAACAACAAAAAGGCAAACACCAAAAATTACAAGTGCAGTATAATTTAAAATTCCACCAACCACAGCCAAAGTTATGCTTAGCAAAATTAAAATTGTGGCAAGAATTTTTAATGCACTTATTGATGTTTGCTTTTGACTAATACAAGTGTTAACTGAATGAATGTCTTCTAGTTTATATGTGTTTTTAACAAAAGAACTGTTGTCAACTTTTGAAATTGTTATTAAGCGTTTATCTGTTAAAATTATTTTGTTAGAAGTTTTGATAACTTCATCTTTTTTGTTTTTGTTATCATCTTCTTCTTTTGTGTTATTTTCAAGTGTCCATTGTTTTATAATTTTTTCATCGGCAGCAGTTTCCTTAACATTGTCAAAATTAATTAAATGTGTTTTTTTCATATGTAATGTTTCCTCCAATATTTAACCTTTCAATAATTATATCACACAACAAAAATTAACACACATAATATTAATGTTTATATTAAAAATAATTGATAAAAAAAATTGCTTTAATTTTTTATTAGAGTTACAAAAAATTCATATAAAATCAATAAAACAAATCAAAATTTTTTGATATAATTAAAGCATGGAAAATTTAAAAAAACAATACGATAAATTACAATTAAAATATGGTTCAAAAAACTTGAATTCCGTTTATGGCTGTGGATGTGAAAACTCACCAGAAGTTGCACTTGTGTTTATGAATCCAACAAAACGAAATGTTGCCACAAACCAAAATTGGAAAGGACTTAGAGCCCAGTGGCTAGGCACAAAACAAATTTGGGATTTTTTAACAAAATGCAACTTGTTTGATGAAAAACTAAACAAAGAAATACAACAAAAAAAACCAGCCGACTGGACATATGAGTTTTGTGAAAAAGTTTACAACAACGTTAAGCAAAACAAATTATATATAACCAATTTAGCAAAATGCACACAGGAAGATGCAAGGCCACTGCCTAACAGTGTTTTTTATGAGTATAGAAATTTGCTTGTTAAAGAATTATGTTTGATTAATCCTAAAAAAATTTTTTTATTTGGAAACCAAGTTGCATCAATAGTGTTGGAAGAAAACATTTCTGTGTCACAAACCAGACAAAAAAAATTTGTTAAAAATTTTAATAATAAAAATTTTGAGTGTTATGCAATTTACTACCCCGTTGGCAATGGCAGATTTAATCAAAACAAAGCAATTGAAGATATTAAAAATATTTTAATTATTAATTAATAAAAATCCACCAGTTTTACTGGTGGATTTTTATTTATTTTAAATATTTTTCTAGTTTAGATAATTTTTCTTCGTCCATTTCTGGAACAGTTGCCAGTTTGTATGGAATTTTTAATTCTTCATATTTATGAACTCCCATGGTTTTATATGGCAACAATTCAATTTTTTTAACATTTTTAATGTTCTTAACAAACTTTTTTAAGTTTTTAATGTTTTCCTTTGTGTCGTTTAAGTTTGGAACAATAACTTGCCTTATCCACACTTTGCAAGGTTTTGTGTTTAAAACTTCAACAAACTTATTAAACTTTGTCATTGGCAAACCAGTTAAGTTTTTGTAAGCAGTTTCATCACACGCCTTAACATCTAAAATAACCAAATCAACCAAATCTAAAATTTCGTTGTATTCACCATACCCAACGCCCGATGTGTCAAGTGCTGTGTGGATGCCATTTTTCTTTAAAAGTTTTAAACACTCAATCAAAAATTCTGGTTGCAAAAGCGGTTCTCCACCAGAAAATGTAACACCGCCATCTGAGCCAAAGTAGTTTTTGTATCTTAAAATTTTATTAACAAGTTTTTCAGGTGTATATTTTTCAGCTGTTCCGTTTAAATTCCATGTTTCTGGATTATGGCAATATGCACATCTTAAAAAACAACCTTGCATGAAAACAACAAACCTAATTCCTGGCCCATCAACCAAACCCATGCTTTCAACACTGTTAACATTGCCATAAACTTTTTTCATTCATTTTTTCCTTTAAACTAAATTTTTTCATGGAATGTTCTTGCAATAACTTCTTCTTGATGAGCACGGCTTAGTTTGTTAAAGTTAACAGCATAGCCCGAAACCCTAATTGTTAATGTTGGATATTTTTCTGGGTTGTTCATTGCATCAATAAGTTTTTCGCGATCCAAAACATTAACATTAATGTGTTGCGCACCTTGCTTAAAGTATCCATCCAAAATGCCAACCAAGTTTTTAACACGTGATTTTTCATCGTGTCCAAGTGCTTTTGGAATTATTGAGAATGTGTTTGAAACACCATCTTGGCAACAATCGCAATATGGAATTTTTGCAACTGAGTTAAGTGATGCAAGAGCACCTGAACAATCTCTGCCATGCATTGGGTTTGCACCTGGTGCAAATGGCTCGCCAGCACGTCTGCCATCTGGTGTGTTACCAGTTTTTTTGCCATACATAACATTTGATGTTATGGTTAATGCTGAAAGTGTGTGTTTTGCATTTCTATATAGTTTATGCTTTTTAAGTGCAGAAATGAAATGTTCAACAATTTCAACTGCAATTTGGTCAACACGGTCATCATCATTGCCATATTTTGGATAGTCGCCTTCAATTTTGAAGTCAACTGCAATTCCTTCATCATTTCTTATTGGTGTTACTTTTGCATATTTAATTGCCGACAACGAGTCGGTTGCAACAGAAAGCCCTGCAACACCAAAAGCCATAAGCCTTTCAACATGAGTATCGTGCAGTGCCATTTGGCCTGCTTCATAGGCATATTTATCGTGCATATAGTGAATAACATTCATTGCATCAACATAAGTGTCGGCAACTTTGTTAAGCACATTAAAATATGCTGTTTTAACTTTGTTGTAGTTTAACACTTCGCCTTCCATTTTTGGAACACCAAACACAACTTGCTTAAATGATTTTTCATCTTTTCCTTCATTAATTGAATATAAAAGTGCTTTTGCAAGGTTGCATCTTGCTCCAAAAAATTGCATTTGTTTTCCAACCTTCATGGCAGAAACACAACAAGCAATTGCATAGTCATGGCCATAAATTGGGCGCATAACATCATCACTTTCATATTGAATGCTATCAGTTAAAATTGAAATTTTAGCACAGAATTTTTTAAAGTTTTCTGGAAGTTTTACCGACCACAAAACTGTTAGGTTTGGCTCTGGACTTGGGTCAAGATTAATTAAACTATGCAAAAATCTGAACGAGTTTTTTGTAACCAAACTTTTGCTTTCGGTTCTCATTCCGCCAATGCTTTCAGTAACCCATGTTGGGTCGCCACCAAACACTTCATCATATTCTGGTGTTCTTAAATGTCTAACAAGCCTTAACTTAATTGTGAATTGGTCAACAAGTTCTTGTGCAAGTTCTTCGGTTAGTGTTCCATTTTTTAGGTCACGTTCAACATAAATATCTAAAAATGTTGAAACCCTGCCCAAACTCATTGCAGCACCATTGTTTTCCTTAACTGCTGCCAAATATGCAAAATATGTCCATTGGAAGGCTTCTTTTGCATTGGTTGCAGGTTTTGAAATGTCAAAACCATATGTTTTTGCCATGTCTTTAATTTGTTGCAATGCTCTATATTGTTCGCTAACTTCTTCTCTAAGCCTAATGCTTTCTTCATCGGTTATGTCTAGTTCATTATCCCATTCATACTTCTTTTGTTCCATTAGCCTGTCAATGCCATAAAGAGCAACACGACGATAGTCGCCAATAATTCTGCCACGGCCATATGCATCTGGAAGACCAGTTAAAAGCCCTGCACTTCTTGCACGCCTAATTGCAGGAGAATAAGCATCAAAAACACCATCGTTGTGTGTTTTTCTAATGCGGTTTTCAAATAGTGCCCTAACTTTTGGGTCAAGTTCCTTATTATATGCTTTAAGCGCCCCATTAACCATTCTAATTCCGCCAAATGGGTTAACAATACGTTTTAGTGGTTTATCGGTTTGCAATCCAACAATAACTTCGTTTGGTCTGCTTATGTATCCAGCAGGAAAATTGTTTATGCCCGACAAATGTTTAAGGTCAACATCAAGTAACCTTACTTTTCTTTCCTTTGCAAGTAATTTTTCGCAAACTTTCCAAACTTTTTGGGTTTTAACTGTGGTGCCCTTTAAAAATTGGTCATCACCCCTATATTCAGTGTAGTTTGCATCAATAAAATCGGAAACATTAATTTCTGTTTTCCATTTTTCCCCCTTGAAATCTTTCCAACAGTCGTTTGTGTTAATATTTTCTTTTGTCATATGTTTCACCTCTATGAAATAGTATAATACAATGGAATATTTATAAACAAACAAAATAAAAAAGTTTTTGTTTTATTTGTTTATTTTGCACACTTTTTTTCATAAATTTTGGTGAAAGCACACAATATATTGAGTTAATGGAATAATTTTATACTATATATGGTAAAAACAACAACTTTGATGCAAACATAAAAAACAAAAAAACTGTAACAAAATTACAGTTTTTTATTTGAACCATTTCTTTTTGTAAAAAACAATAATTACAACAACAATAAACACCACACAAACCGAAATAACAATTGGATATGCTGGTGCCCAATTAAATTCTGGCATTATTAAGTTCATTCCATACCAGCCAACAATTAATTGCAGTGGCATAAAAATGGCTGTTATTATTGTAAAAATTTTCATTAAGTTGTTTTGCTTAATTTCCACTTGTGACTGATAACTTTCACGTATTTGCGACAAAACATCTCTCAAATATAAAATTTCATTATAAAGCCTTGGAATGCGTTTGCTTAGCACAACATATTGTTTTTGTTCTTCTTTTGAATTAAACAAATCTAGGTGTGTTGAAAAAAAGTCCATAATGTAATTTAGTTGCTCGTAATGATGCTTATATCTAATTAACACGCGCCTGTATGCAGAAATTTTTTTAGTACATTTTTCCAAGTCTTTTTCGCTAATTAACTTGTCGGCAAACTCATTAAGTTCATTTTCAACACTTTCAAGTTTAATATAGTCATTTTCTGTTAGTTCACTAATTAAATTAATAAACACACCAGAATGGTCTAATCCTTTTTCAATTAAACTTTCAATTTTTGTTGAGAGCAAGTTTTTATTATTTGTAACATAAATTGAAAATGTTTTAAAGTCGGAATAAATACCAATTTTTTCGACTCTCGACCCTGTTATGGATTGTTCAGAAAAAATGAAATTAAATGTTGCCAAATATTTGTCTTCAAATGTTTCAATTTTGTTTATGGTAATGTATTTTAATGTGTCGATAATTTCTTTGTATTGTTTAGAATCAAAAACATTTGTTAGTTGCGATTTTGAAATAACAATAATTTTGTTTTTCCAATCTTCTTTTAATTGCTCATCAGTTTCTAAAACTTTTAGTTTCATTATTTTTCTCCTAAAATGTTTATACTTTTTAAGTATATCACAAATTTAAAACTTAGAAAGCAAAATTATGTTGATGCAAAAATTTTGTTAGCAAATTTTGTTTGTTTTAAACCACTTATATATGTTATTTCCCTTTTATTATTGTTTTAATTTATATTATCGGAAGTTGTAGGCAAGTAGCACTGAAAGTGATATTTGCATACAACTGATGGTTATTCAAACTGTGATGCCACAATTTATTGTGGAATTGCCATCGGCAATTTAAAATTTGCTTGTTCAAATTTTAATATCACATAGTTTATAATACAAAACTAATTATTCAAATTAAAAATTAAAAATAATATTTAATTAATTGACAAATATATTAGCATTTACTAATATATGTTTAATAGGAGTAAGGAAATTAGTATGACAAAATTAGCCTCAAAAGAAAACATTGACGACTATGCTAAATACTTTAAAATTTTGGGAAACCCAACAAGGCTTTGTATTTTACTTAACATTTGCAAAAACAAAAAGGTTCAGGTTTCAAAACTAACCCAGTGTTCGGGCCAAGCACAATCATACATTTCCCAAGAACTAAATAAATTAAAAAAGTGGCAAATAGTTAATTTTGAAAAACAAGGCAACGAATGTTATTACTTTTTAACAGACCAAAACCTTTGTAACATTTTAAAATTGCTATTTAACACATAAATTAAGGAGGATTATGATAATTCACACAGACGAAACAAATTTTAATAATGTTTTAAAACAAAATGATGTTTGCTTAGTAGATTTTTTTGCAACATGGTGCGGACCATGCAGAATGCTTGCAGAAGAACTTAAAAAAGTGGAAAATGAAATTAACATTGTTAAAATAGACATTGATGAAAACCCAAATTTGGCAACAGAATATTCAGTTGATGTTGTTCCAACCATGTATGTTTTTAAAAATGGAAAAGCTGTTAAAAAAATTGAAGGATACATGCAAAAAAATGAAATTTTGCGTGTTATGAACGAATATATTTAATCAAAGGAGAAAAAAATATGAAATTTTATAGATGTAAACATTGCGGAAACATTATTGCATATGTTAAAAATTCAGGAGTTAAAGTTGTTTGCTGTGGTGAACCAATGGAAGAAATTGTTGCAAACTCAGTTGATGCAGCACAAGAAAAACATGTTCCAGTTTTAACTGTTAAAAACAATGTTGCACATGTTACAGTTTCAACAGTTGAACACCCAATGACTTTAGAACACTACATTGAATGGGTTGCAATTGAAACAAAATTTGGCAATCAAAGAAAACAACTTTTGCCAAACACCCGCCCAGAAGTTAGTTTTGCACTGCTTGAAGGCGATGAAGTTTTAAATGTGTATGCATACTGCAACTTACATGGGCTTTGGAGGAACAAATAATTGAAAGATTTTGTGCTTAATCCAAACAAAGAATATGTGGACATAATAATTAATGGCATACTTAAAAAGAATGGCCATTGCCCTTGCAGGCGAAACGAAGACGACACCACACTTTGCCCTTGTGACGATTTTGTTAAAAATGGCAACTGCAAATGCAATTTGTTTGTAAAAAAAGAAAGTGTTACAAACAATTTAAAAAGCAGTAATAATTAAAATGTTTAAATTAACAAACTTAATAAACAAAAAATAGCACTAAAAACTGTGCTATTTTTTTTCGAACGCAACAAAGAAAACAAATAAAGTTGGTGTTTTCTTGTTTTTTTTTAAGTACCAAACGCAAATTAACATTATAAAATTTTTAAATTTGCAAATTAATAATAATGTGAATGCTAACAATAAAAAAAGTGACAAATTTGTCACTTTTTAATTTTAAACAACTAGTGGAACAATTACACCTGCAACAACTAACAATAAGCAAATTACGTATAAAACCTTCCAAACCATTTGTTTAGGTTTAACATAACGCCATGCCAAAATTGAAACAATAACAATCATTATTGCAGTTGCAAGGTTTTGAAGTGCACTAACAACTTTGAAGTTAACACCAACCAAAGATAAAATCATGGAAATAACATAAAGCAATGCAACAGCAACAATTGTGTACATTGAAATTTTGTTTAATCCCCAAACATTTCTTTTTGATGAAGAACTTGAAGATTTAGTTGAACTACTTTTTTGGGTTGCCATAATTAACACCTCCTAACTATAAAAGTTTAACATTTTAGCAATAATTTGTCTATTTATTGCATTAAAATCTTTAAAAAATTTTTGCTTGACAATTTAATTAAAAATTTAATAGTATATTCGTGATGTTTTTTAAAATTAGTTATTTTTAGGAGTTTATTATGAAATTTGAAATGTGGTCATGGTTTCATTTTCTTATGATGTTATTACCAATAGTAATCTTTATTCCATTATATTTCATATTAAGGAACAAAAGTTACAAAACAAAATATATTGTTGGGGTTGTTATTGGCGTAATTTCCTTGCTAATTTTAATTGCAAGAAACATTGAAATTTATGTTCAAAATGGTTTTGACCCAGAAATAATTCCACTTCAAGTTTGCCACTTTGGAAACATTATGGTGTTTATTGCACTAGTGTTTAGAAGCAAAATTGCAACATCAATACTTTGGTCGCTTAACGTGCTTGCAGCATATGCATCGCTTGTTTATGCTGACGCATTGGAAGGCTATGCAAACATTTTTGGAAGCATTAGATCACAAGCATACATTTGGGGACATGTTTTTATTGTTTTAGGCGGACTATATGCTGTTATATTAAAAATTGTTAGAATAAACTTTAAATCGTTTTTGTGTGGACTTGGTGTTTTAGTTTTATTATTAATCCCTTCAATAATTTTAAACTCATACTTTAATGATGTTTTGGGTTATAGCATTAACTACTTTTATGTGTATAATTCCAATGGCGTTCCTTTTGAATTTTTGTATGTTGGAGAACGGGCAAAATATGGTTGGTTTACCATCAACTGGATTTACACTCTTTCTGTTGTTGGCATATTTATTGTTTTACTTTACGGAATTTATAATCTTCAAAAACTGTTCTATTTAAAAGACAAAAATTACGACACGCACCACATATTCTCAAAAATAAAAAGCACAAATTAATGTGCTTTTATTTTTTTATATTTTTTTAATTTTTATTTTATAGTGGCAAATCTTTCTTATCAAATCTGAAAATGCCAATTATGAATGTAACCACTCCAATTGCTAGCAAAATTCCAAATTTCCACAAATAACTAAGTCCACCATCCAAAATTGAAACTGTGTCGAACAGGGTTATTATTGATAAGTAGTTAAAGAAATCCATTGCCGAAATTCTCATTGCACTTGGAACAACAGATGAACCAAACAAACCCAAAATTGTGCAAACAAGTGAGAATATTGTTAATCCGCCACCAATGCTTAATGAATATTTTGTTCTGTTAAATATTGCTGAGCACATAAAGCAAAAACCAGCAAATGCAAACATTGTTAAAAATGCACCCAAGTTAAACAACAAAATTTCAGCATAATTAATTGCAAAGTTGTTTCCGCCAACAACCCAAACAGCAATAACACTTGTTATGGTTGTTAACAAAAACATTGCAAAAATTGCTGTTAACAAATAAATCATTTGAGTAACAGTTACGGCTCTGCGTTTTGTTGGTGTTGACAACACATATGCCATTGAACCAGAATCAACCTGACCTGCAAGCAATGCATTGGCTGTCATAATAACAAACACCATTGGAAGCAAAAGCCCTGCAATACGGTAGAATATGGAACCAATAATTAACCCATACATATCCATGTTGCCAAGTTCGGTTAAGGCTTCGCCAACCTTTTGAGGAATTTGGTCGGAAATGCTTTTTATTGCTTCGTTTTTTGCAAGTTTTAATTCTTCATCAGTAATTTCACCATCAACATTATATTCATTTTGCCAAAGTTGATATGTGCTTATTGCTGTGTTTGAAATAACTTTAACGCTTGTTGCATAAATTTTTGCATCATCTTCGGTTGCACCTTGCCCTAGTTGCAAGTTGTAAACAGTTGTGTACATATATTCATTAACATAATTTGCTGCATCAGATGAATAATCATCTTTTTTCCCTGGCAATTTTGAAACAATATCTTTTGCAAGTGCTTTTGCCGCTTCACCTTTAATGATTGCTTCTTCCACTGTTTTTCCATCTGCAATTTCTAGCGCATAAGCATTGTCATACACTGTTAAATAATATCCTTCCATTAAAAGGGTTTTACCCGTTAGGCTTGCATCTTGATCGTGTGCTTTTAAAACATTAACAAGCAACATTTTTAATTCTTGTTCATCAACAATTTGAAAAATCACACTAAGTGTTGGGTCTTGTTTCATGTTTTCTAGCAAATTGGTAACACAAGTTTCTGCAATTTGTTGCTTTTGGGCACTTGTTAGTTCGCCATTTTCTTCGGTTTGCCTTAAAACTTCGGCATCATAATCAGCAATTAAACCATTAATGTAGCTTGAACCAAGTGTTGCAAAAGTGTCCATTTGATTGTTTGTGTTGGCAGTTGTTATGTATAAATCATAACTGTCAACAGCATTTTCTTTTAATGTTGCTTCTTGGTCGGCTTGAACAAACACATTTTTTAAGGAATCACGAATGTCGTTAATGCCCAAATTTCCAAGCACAATAATAACAATGGCAAGCATAACGCATGTTGCACAAGTAACAGTTAACCACTTAACCCAATGTGCTTTTGCCGATTGAAAAAATAACGCCTTACTAAACATTTTTTTCCTCCTTTTTTTCCATTAATTTTTCTTTGAAATATTTTTCCAAATCATACTTTGTTTCACTTATAAATTTTAAACTATAATTTTTAAGTGTTTTAAAAAGTTGATTTATTTTTTCATCTTTAATTTTAACTGTTACTTGATTATATTTTTCTTGATCCCTAACAATTTCATATTTTAATCTTTTAAATTTTAAATAATCTTGCCTTGTGTTAAACTCAATTTTTAAAGTTTTATAATCCAAGTTTTTTAGTTTGTTAACGTCTGCAATATCAACAATTCTGCCATTAAAAATTAGTGCCACTCTGTCGCAAATTTCTTCCAGTTCATTAAACATTTGGCTACTCATTAAAATGGTTTTGCCCTTTGCTTTTTCTTCCTTTATTAGTTCCATAAAACTAATTCGCATAAGTGGGTCCAGCCCAGTGGTTGGTTCATCCAAAATTAAAATGTCTTTGTTTGCCATCAAAGCCGAAACAATTGCAGTTTTTTGCTTCATACCCTTGCTCATGCGTTTTAGATTTGCAGATGTATCTAGTTGCAATTTTTCAATTATGTAATTTGCATAACTTAAATCTTTAATTTTTAAAAGTTCCGCCTGATTTTTTAAAAACGCAGTTCCAGTTGGAAGGTCAGGAAAAGCAATTTCGCCTGGAACATATTCAACATGTTTTTTAATTTCGCACGCATCTTTCCATGCGTCCAACCCCAAAACCTGAACACTGCCACTTTGTGGTTTTAAAAACCCCATAATGTGCCTTATGGTTGTTGTTTTTCCGCTTCCATTTGTTCCAACAAAACCAAACGCTTCACCTTTTTTAACCGTAAAGTTAAGGTCAAAAATTCCACGACCATTGCCATAGTCTTTGGTAAGGTTGCGGGCAATAATAACTTCTTCCATTAAAACACACCTCCAAAGTCCTTATCTTCTTTGTAAAAACGCATAAAGTAATCTTCCAGCGTAAACTTAATTTCATAAAAACTTTGAACTTTTTTTGAAGATAACACTTCAACAAGTTCATTAATGTTTTTATCGTTAACAGCAACAACCATTTCAAGTTGTTTATTATCAAAACTTAGCACCGCAGGTTTTTTAAATTCCGAATCGGTATTTTTAAGTTTTGGCAATTGCTTTTTAATGCTTTCGTAATCAGAACTTTTTTCAAACTTAACAAAATAACGTTTGTTTTCGTTATGTTTAATTTTGTTTGTTTCAAACATAGAAACAATAAAACCATCTTTTATAATTGCAATTCTGTCGCAAGTGTCTTCCACCTCATTAAAAATGTGAGAAGACAAAAATATTGTTTTATTTCTCTTTTTTTCTTCCTTAATAAAATCAACAAAAACTTGTTGCATAACTGGGTCTAGCCCACTTGTTGGTTCATCCAAAATTAAAACATCTGGGTCGTTCATAAATGCTGTTACAATTGCAAGTTTTCGTTTATCGCCCAAACTCATTTTTTTTGTTTCCATTTTTGGGTCGAACTCAAACTTTTTTAACAAATAGTTAAGCCTTTCATCGCTTTTTGCCCCACGCAATTTGCCCATCATGCGAATAAATTCCCAACCAGTTAAACCTTCCGGCAAAGCAATTTCGCCCGGCAAATATCCAACGTTATCCAAAATTTTGTAGTAGTTTTTAAACGAGTTCATACCAAAAACTTTAACACTTCCACTTTGTGGTTTTGAAAAACCCATAATGTGCCTTATGGTTGTTGACTTTCCTGCTCCATTAGGCCCCAAAAAACCAAACACTTCGCCTTTACCAACGCTAAGTGATATGTTAAAAATACCCCTGCCATGCCCATAGTCTTTTGTTAAATTTTCAACTTTAATAATTTCTTCCATAAGCACTTTTCCTTTTTAACACTTTTAAATCAATTTTTAATATGTTTTAAAAACTAAAATAGTTAAAATTTTTGCTCGTTTAACTTTAATATTATAACCATTAATATTATATCATTATTTAAGCATTATTCATAATTAAAACAATTTTTTAAGACTAACAAGTGTTTGTTGTTTTTTTTGTTAAAATTAATTAAAAAATTTTAATTTTTAAGTTTGTTTTTCTTTTTTTATGTTATTAAAAGTTAAAACCATCTTTAACAAAACAAAAAAAACCGAAAATTTTTGTTTTCGGTTTTATCTTATTTTTAATGCACTTCTTGTTATGTTTTCTGGGTTTAAGTTGTGAACTTTAACAAGCAAATTAACAACTTCCCTCAAACTTTCCGAGCACCTTGGTCCCATTAAAATTTTTATGTTTTTAATTGCTTCGTCCTTAATTGGAACATAAACAAATTTAACTGGATTAACATAGTTTTGAAGTGTTTTTCTGGCATCATCTAGTTTTAAATTTAAAATTTCATCAATGTTTTTTGGTGCTGAATAAACCATAAATCTAAACTCGTTTTGAAACTGCCAATCCGAATTTTTTAACACACCAAACTTTGTTAGGTCAAGTTTTAATTTTTTTCCGTTAACTTTTAGCACTTCATCTTTTTCTTTTTTTAAGTTTTTTGAATAGTTAACTTTTGTTAGAGGAATTATGCTTGTGTTGTTTTCTGGTTTAAAAAGTTTTAAACCATTATCTTCAAAAAATTTTGGTATGTTTTCCATTGCCCGGTCAAAATCTATCATTTCAATTGGAAGTCCAATTCTAATTCCGTGCATATCTTTACTATACATGTTCCAAAGTGCAATGCTTTCTTTGTGTTCATTTGTCCAACAACTAACATAGCAAAACTTTCCAAAATCCTTAAAGTCCTGCGTTTCGCCTTCTTCCATGTCATCAAGCACGTTTAGTGTGTTAAATTTTAAGCACTTATATTTTAAAATTAGCACAAGTGCTTCAATGGTTGTGTAATGATAAATATATTTTGTTTTCAAATTTTCATTTTGCATTAAAGTTTGTCCTTTTAGTTGCTACCGTACATTCCGCCATCAATTCTAATAACTTCATTGTTAATAAATCCTGCTTTGTCACTAACCAAAAACTTAACCAAGTTTGCAACATCTTGTGCAGTTCCTGCTCGTTTTACCAAAACTTTTTCTTCTTCTTGTTTAACAAACTCATCATCCATGCCTTCAAGTTCACGTTCGGTTGCAATAAAACCAGGAGCAATTGCATTAACATTAACAAATGGTGCAAATTGAACTGCCAAGTTGTGAGTAAGTGAAATTATTGCGGCTTTGCTTGCATCATAGTCTATGCACATTGGGTAGTATGTGTTAATGCCGTTGGTTGAAGAAATGTTAACAATTTTTCCATATTTGTTTGCAATCATGGTTTCTCCCACATATTTGCTAACTAAAAATGTTCCAATAACATTAACGTTTAATGTTTTCTTAAATTCTTCCACAGTTTTTTCGTTAAACAATGCATCAATTGCAATGCCTGCATTGTTAACAAGCACATCAATATGCCCAAACTTTTTAATAACAGCATCAACCATGTTTTTAACTTCTTGTTCGTTTGTTATATCACACTTAACAAGCATGGCTGTTATGTTTAATTCCTTAAAACTGTTGTAAAGTTCTTTTGCACCATCTTCGCTTGTGTTGTAGTTTATAACAATATTGTATCCATCTAATGCAAGTTCCCTAGCAATTGCCTTGCCAATGCCCCTGCCTGCACCTGTAACTAATGCAACTTTTCTATCCATAATTTTTCTTCCTTTTTGTTTTATATAAAAAAGTATAACACAATTTTAAAAGTTGTTAAAATAATTAAATTATTTTTATAAATTTTTGCAAAAAAAAGAAGAGCAAACTATGCTCTTCCATAATATTTACCATCAAAGGTTGTAACAATAATTTTGTCGCCTTCGTTAATAAACATTGGCACTCTAACACTAAGTCCAGTTTCAATTTTTGCAACTTTTGTTGCTGCTGTTGCTGTGCTATCTTTAATGCCAGGTTCACATTCAACAACTGTGTATTCCACTTTTTCTGGAAGTGTTATTCCCAAAAGTTCTGTGCCATACATTGTTAGTTCAACATTCATGTTTTCAAGCAAGAAACTTTTGTTATCTCCAATTTGTGCTTCGTTTAGTTCATATTGTTCATATGTTTGCAAATCCATAAAGTAATAAACCCCACCAGCTTCGTACAAATATTGAACTGTTTTTCTGTCAATTCTTGCTTCTTCAAACTTAACGTTGGTGTTAAAGGTGCGTTCTAGTGTTGCACCAGTTCTCAAATTTTTCATTTTAGTTTTCATAAATGCTGCACCTTTTCCAGGTTTAACATGCAAAAACTCAACAATTTGATAAATATTGCCTTCAATTAATAATGTCATACCGTTTTTAATGTTGTTTACGTCTACCATAAAAAATTCACCTTTTAATTTTGTTACTTAATTCATTAATAATTTTATTACATATATTCAGTTATGTCAAACATTCTTTAAAGAAGATTGTTTTTGCGTAACAAAACAATTAACCTTTTAGTTTTATTATTTTTTGTTTGTAGATTCTAATTTGTTTGTTTCAATATTTTCAATATTATTGTTATCTATATTATTATTATTTGCTTCGTTATTATTGTTTGCTTCGTTATTATTATCATCTATTTTTTTGTTATTGTTTATTCCATCATTTGCATTGCTTACTTCTTCAACTTTATGAATTTTAATGTACTTATGCCATTTTATTAATCCATATGTTGTGTTTGTTATATAACCAACTTGCAAAATTAACATAACCCATTGTTGTGCAAGAATCCACATTATACTTTCACATATGCAAACGCCATACCATGCAATCCATTGTGCATCATATCTAAGAAGTAAAAATAATCCGTTCAAACAAGAAAATGTGTTTGCAATTGCATCAATATACCAAAAATCCGATATTCCTTCAAAAATTCCGCCAACAACAGTAAAAATTGCACCAGTGGCAAGCGAAACAGCCAAAACCCCTAAGAAAATTAACAAATCACGTTTCCAATTTATTTTTTTTACTTCCGTTAGTGTGGCATCATCTTTATCTTCTTTTTTGTTCCACAAATAAAAACTAACAAACAAAATTGGCATCCAAAAAATAACTTCAAAAAGTGCTGAAACATAATAGCCATTTGCAACGTATACCACTGTTTGTGGTAAATCATAAAAGAAAAACGAAACAATAAAACACCACTTAGATTGTTTTGAAACTAAAAGTTCACACGAACAACCACCAATAACAACAATAACAGCAAAAATTTGCACCCAGCCATGTTCTTCTGGGAATAAAATTGAAACAACAATTCCTGCAACAGAAAGCGTTAACAACCACACTTTTTCATATGTGGTAAAATAATTCCATATTTTTTTAAACTTATTTTCTTTTTTTTCTACATTCTCCATAAAATTTTCCTTTGTTATTTTATTTTTTTTAGATAAAAAATATCCACCATTATGGAGAATAAAAACTTGTGTTTAAAACTTTTTCATAACATTTAATAATTAAATAAATCTTAAAATTCATAATATAAAAGTATAATATATTAACTTAATATATGTCAACCTAAAAAAGTTTACATTTTTTTTTAAATATTGTATGCTTGATTGATATTAACGCTAGGAGAAAATAAAATATGAATTTTTTAAACTATGAAATTGATGAAAAATTAATTAAGCTTTCAAACGAGGTTGAAAGTGAACTTTTGCCAATTTTTGAAAAATATAATAAAAATGCGTTGCTTTGCAGTGCAAAGGTTTTAAAGTCCTTTCAAACAAATAGACTATCAGCAATGGACTTTGCCGAAATTACTGGATATGGTTATTACGATGGTGGTCGAGAAAAACTTGAAAAAATTTATGCTGAAATTTTTGGTGCAGAAGATGCCTTGGTTCGCCCACAAATAATGTCAGGAACTCACGCACTTGCCCTAACATTTTTTGGTCTTTTAAAACATGGTGACACATTAATTTCAATTAGTGGCGAACCATATGATTCATTAAAAAGTATTATTGGAACAGAAGGAAACAGTAATAATTCTTTATTGAAACACGGCATTAATTTTGAACAAATTGAACTTGTTAACGATGATTTTGACATTCCAAAAATTGTTGAACGCTTAAAACAAAATAAAGTTAAGATGGTGGAAATTCAGCGTTCACGTGGATATTCTCATAGAAAAAGTTTAAATATTAAAAAAATTGAAAATGTTTGCAAGGCAATTAGAGAAGTTGACAAAGAAGTTATTATTATGGTTGACAACTGCTACGGCGATTTTGTTGAAGATAAAGAACCAACGCAAGTTGGTGCCGATTTAATTGTTGGGTCACTTATGAAAAATTTGTCTGGTGGAATAACAAAAACTGGTGGATATATTGTTGGCAAAAAAGATTTAGTTTGGGACATTTCGGAACGATTTTCTGCACCATGCATTGGTAAAGATTTAGGTGCAAATTTAAACCAATTAATGGATATTTATAGAGGATTATATTTTGCGCCAAATGTTGTTTGTTCAAGTTTGAAAACCATGACATATGCAAGTAGAATGTTAGAAAAATTGGGTTTTGATGTTGACCCTAAATTTGATGAACCACGAACCGACATAATTCAAACCATAAACCTTGGAAATGCAGAAAACTTAGTTTCATTTTGCCAAGGAATTCAAAAATCAGCGCCTGTTGATAGTTTCGTTACTCCAATACCATTTAAAACTCCTGGTTATCCACACGAAGAAATTATGGCCAGCGGAAGTTTTACTGGTGGCTCAACAATTGAACTTAGTTGCGATGGTCCAATGGTTGAACCATACACTGCATACATGCAAGGTGGGCTTACATATGAATATGGAAAACTTGGAATTTTAATTGCCCTAAACGAAATTTTGAAAAATAAAAAATAATTAATATAATTTTAAAAAACCCAAAAAACAAAAAAACTTTATGTTTTAGCATAAAGTTTTTTTTATTTTGTTTTTTCATGTGTTGCTTCCCAATTTAGCACAGCCGAAATATAATCTTCCAAAGTGTCATAATCTTCTGGTTTAACATATTCGTTTTCTTCAACACTTTCATCAGAATTATCTGCTTTATTAAACTTAATTTGTGCAGAAAAATATTTATCTTCCAAATCTTTTTCTGTTTGGTTGTATTTTCTTAAAATTGTTTCCACAATTTCTTCTGCTGGTTTTGGATGATTTCTGACCGACAAAATTCCAATTTGTCTTGCTTTGTCAAGCCGTACAATTTCATCAATAAAACTTTGTTGAGATGCAAGGGTTATTGGATAATTGTATGTTTTACCAACTGTTAATTCTTGGCTTTCAAAATGCATATCACTGCCACCGGTGAAAAGTAATTTGCTTTTTGGATTGAATGATTTACATTCTTTCATGATAAGTTCAAAAGTTTCTTGATTCATAGAATTATCCAAAATTTCAAATCCATCAATTCCCCATTCAAGCATTTGTTTTATTGCTTGGCTTTTTTGAGTTGTTCTTTCCAAATTTTTTTTGGGGTGCGCCAAAATGCAAATTCCACCTGATGCATGTGCCAGTTTTATAACATCTTCCATGTCAAGTTCCAATCTTTCCATGGTTGGTGCATTTTTTAAAATTTTCAAAAGTTCTCTTTCACTTTTTGCCAAACTTATGTTGTTATATTTTAAAAATTCAATAACACTTTTTGCTCCAAACCTTCCAAAACCTGATTGTTCGCCCCTTTTTTGAATAACATATTCCTTAATGCTACTGGTGGTAACTTTAAAATTGTTTTGTGAAGAAATTAATTTTAAAAGCCCATAGTCAACAAGTTCATCATTGTTATGTTTTAGTTCCAATAATTTTGCAAGTGGACTGTAATTATCCAATCTTGCACCATAAACAAGAAGATGAAACTTCGTTTTATACCCAACATTATTCAAAATTTGTGGCATAACACAAGTTACTTCCACACCAGGAATTAGGTTTATACCATTAATATTATGATAGCACCCCAAAAGTGGCAAGTTGTTTTCCACACAAAAATTTTTAATTGCCGAAAAATTGTTATGGTCAGTTATTGCAATTGTGTGAACATTATTTTTGTTGGCAATACCAATAATTTTATCTATTGAATATGTTCCATCAAAAGACCCTTCCGAGTGAATATGCATGTCAGCTAATAATCTTTTTTCTTTGTTGTTTGCCATATTTTTTCCTTTGAATATATTTTATCAAATAATTGCTTAACATGCAATACTGCAAATTAACCAAAAATTTCTAGAAAATGCAAAAAATACCCCCCCCCCGCACATACAAAAAAATTAACAGAATAGAAAACTATTTATTAATGCAAAAAAATTAAAAATTTTTGACTAATAAATTACTTAAGTTTATAATACTATCAGTTGTAGGCAAGCAGCACTGAAAGTGATATTTGCATACAAGTGATTGTTTTTCAAACTGTGATGCCACTTTTAAGTGGATTTGCGCTTAGCAAATTGTTTTGCGAACAT
>CALWGY010000010.1 GCA_944380265.1 uncultured Clostridia bacterium
ACAGGCAAAATTTAAAGGTAAAAACGGAACTGAAAATGTTTTGAAAGTAATTTTGGATAATGTTAAAAAACAATAGTGATTAATAATGGCAACAAATCGTATTTAAAGCATCATCTAATATTATTAATAACAAAAATAAAATTAATAACAAAAAAAATTAACAATCGAGACAAATAATACTTTTTAATTAATTTTTTTGGTTTTATGTAAGTAATTTAACAAAAAGGCACTTTTATGGTGCTTTTTTTATTTAATTAAAACTTTTTAGGAACTTTTGCAAAAGCACACATTTTAAAATTTTTGTTTGCTATAATTCACAAAAAAACAAGGAGCAAAACATGAAAAACTATAAAAATTACATATCATTAGGAATTTTAATATTTGTTATGTGTGGCATAATTTTTGCTTTTTCAACCATTACAAAAAACAATAATTTAAGTGCTTCAAACAGCGAAAATCAAAACCAAAACACAACCCAAACACCAAAATTTGAATTTGTTCCAGCAAGGCAAAGCTTAAATAGTTCCATAAGTTTTGAAAACAATTTTGGCGGTTCAAATTTTGATGAAGTTAATTTTGTATACTATCTTAATGATTACTATTTGATTGGTTCAACATTAAGCACAGATAAATATTTTGAAAACAACAAATCAAGTTCTGTTTATGTTTTAATTTGTGACAGTTTAGGTAACGCAAAAAATGTTTACACCCTAAACTTTAACTCGGAAATTAAAGTTGTTGACGCAAAAATTTTTAGTAATTCCATTTACATATTAATTGATAGTGATGGAACAAAACTTGTTGAATTTAATTTAAGTAGCACCACCCTTAAAATTGTTTATTCCATAAACGAAACGCCACTTAATTTGGTTGTTTCAAGCCAACCCATTGTTGTTACAACTTTAACAAACAAAACCAACCTTCATTTTTTGAAGTCTAACAAAACATTTTCATTAAATTACAAAATTGAAAACATTGTTTTGGGTTGCGACTATGCAAATGGAACACTGTTAATTTTTAATGCGAATAATGCAGTTTTTGTTGGTATTTTAAATTTAGATAGTTTTGAAGAAATTATTCAAATTGAAAATTCTAACTTAATAACATTCAACATCACAAACCTAAATTTTGTTTTTGTTATTAAAAGCCAAGAAAACTATTTAGTTAAAATTTATGATTTAAACTTTGAAAACAAAGCCGAATTAAAAATTCCAAATGGCACAGATTTTAAACTTTTTTATTATAACAATCAGCACTATTTAACATACTTAACCAACAATTACTTAAACATGATATCTTTTTGCAATCATGGCGACACACTTAATTCAAAAACCATTTTAAGTGGCGTTGCTTCATACAACTTTCAAATTGTTAACAACTTGGTTGCATGCCTAACAAGTAACACTGATGGCTCAATTAGTTTAAACAGTTTTAACTTTATTGGAAATTTAGAAAAATCTGTAACAATTCCATCAAGTTTAAATTTGAACATTACAAGTTTTGAACTTAATTACAATTTAAACTTTTTTGTTGTTGGAAATTTTAAAATGGCAAACAGTTTAATAACCAACAATTTTGGAAATTCCGACATTTTTGTTTGTGAAATTAAGTTTTAAAAAAATGAAAATTAAGTTAAAAAAACAAGCCAAATTTTAAAACAACAAATTAAAAATAAAAAAGCAAGGTTAAAAAACTCCTTGTTTTTTTGTTTTGTGTTTTATCGAACATATGTTTGATATTTTTAAAACATTGTGTTATAATGTTAAAAATTAAATAATAGGCAAAGGAATAATTATGCACATTGATATTATCTTTGGAATTTTGCTAACCTTAAACAGGCAACAAAAAGTTACAGCAAAATATTTAGCAAACAAATATGACATCAGTATTAGAAGTGTTTACAGATACTTATCAATTTTGGATAGTAACAACATTCCAATTATAACAAAACGTGGCAAAAATGGTGGAATTTACTTAAATAATTGCGTAAAACTTAACAATTTGTTTTTCACAGCCAGTGAAAAGGTTGCCCTGCTTAACTTAACACATAACATTCAAAACCCAACAATTAAGCAAAGCGTTCAAACAAAACTTTTAAATATGTAAAAAATTCAAACTTTGTTTTAATTGTTTTTTAGGTCACAAAAAAAACTTAAAAATTTTAAGTTTTTAAGTTTTTTGCATAATTATTTAACATTTTGCATTTTTATAATTTTATTTTTTAACACCTAAAATTCCGTTTTTTAAAATTGAACTGTTAAAAATGTAGTTTTTGCTTTTTAAATTATTGTAATTTTCATAGGCATTTTTAATAAGTAGATTAATTAGTCCATTATATTTTATGTTTAGTGGCTTGAACAAATAAAATGCCAAAGATCCTGGAATTGTGTTAACTTCGTTTAAATAAACTTTGTTTTCCGAAATAATAAAATCAAACCTAACCACGCCTTTCAAATTTAAATTTTTAAACAAAAGTTTTGCGGTGTTTATTAGTTCGGATTTAACATTTTCATCAACTTTTGCAGGAATTATTCTGCTAACTGATTCTAACGATTTTGTGCTGTTAACATATTTATTTTCAAAACTTAAAATATCGCTGTTTTTAATTGGTTGTTCAAGTTCCGAAACCACAATTTCGTTGTCATCTTTTAAAAGTGCAACATTAATTTCGTTAATGTTATTCAAAAATTCTTCAACCAAAGTTTTTTCTGTTAGTTCAAAACTTAAAATTAACCCATCTTCCAACTCTTGAACATTTTTTGCCACAGTTATGCCAATGCTACTGCCCTGCGTTGCAGGCTTAACAATTACAGGGAAATCAAAATTTTCACATATATCATCTAAAACACTTTCTGGATTGTTTCTAAATTCATAATCAAAATATGTTTTTCCCTTAACCGTGTTAATGTTAAGACCATTCGCATAGGTTTTAAAAATGCTTTTATCTAGGCAAACTCCGCTTTCAGTTGGGTCGGCACTGGAATATGGAATGTTACACATGCTTAGCATAGACATAACTTTTCCATCTTCGCCATTCATTCCATGCAAAACAATTAAAGCACAATCAATTTTTTTAAACCTTTTAAAACCACTTCCAAATTTTGAAAATAAGCAATTATCCCCTGCCACAAAAGTTACTTGTTTTAAACCTTTCAAATTTAAGTTTTCAAAATTTTCAAAGTTTTTAAGTTTTTTGTCAGAATACCAATTCCCATTTTTTGCAATGTAAACTGGAATAATGTTATAAAAATCGGTGTCAACAAATTGCATTGCCTGCATTGCCGAAACAATTGAAACATCATGCTCCGATGATTTTCCACCAAAAATTACTGCCAAATTTTCCTTCATATTAAACCCCCAAACTATTCAATTATGTATGAGTCGGTTAAATCATTTTCAATTAACACTACAAAATTTTTATTAAGTTTTTTTGTTAAATATGAATACGCATCAACAAAATTTTTGTAACATTTTGCGCTTTTTCCACCCATAAACAAAATTCCGCTGTTAATTGCCTTATAGTTTAATTTATTAACAATTAAAACTTCGTCAAACTCGGCAAGCAATTTTCCAAACTCATAATTTTCTGCCGCTTGTTTTTCGCCTAGTTCCACCATTCCGCAAGTTATCACAACTTTGTGCTTTTTGTTAAAAGATTTTAAAACGTTACATGCAAATTTTGCACCTTCTGGATTACTGTTAAAACTGTCATCAATAATAACAGCACCATTTTTTAATTTACTTAACGAAAGCCTGTGCAATGTTGGTTTTAGGTTTTTAACAACATTTTTAATTTCTTCAACTTTAACACCTAGTTTTTTTGCCACAACACATGCCAAACTTATGTTTATTGCATTAAATTCACCAAGCAATTTGGTTTGAAAATTAATAACTTTATCATCTATTTTCAAATTAAAAGTCATGCCATTTTCATTTGTTGCAACTTCACTAATTTTTGCATACGGCTGTTTTTTATCGTTATTGTTTTCAAAATTTACGTCATAACTTAAAATTGGTGAATTTTCAAAATATAGTTTGCAAATTTTGTTTGATGTGTTGGTAACAAAAAAGCCATTTGCTTGCGTTCCCAAAACCAACTGAAACTTTGTGTTAATTATGTTATCTATGGTTTTAAATGTTTTTAGGTGCTGAGCCCCCACCGCCGTAATTATGGAAATGTTAGGATTAACAATTTTGCAAAGTTTGTAAATATCGTTATTATGGTCGGCTCCCATTTCCAAAATTAAAATTTGATGATATGGTTTTAGGTATTCCAAAATTGTTTTGGTTACACCCATTGGAGTGTTATATGAATTGGGCGAACACAACACTTCATATTTTGTTTTTAACATTTCACACAAATAGTTTTTTGTACTGGTTTTTCCATAACTGCCAGTTACAGCAATAATGATTAAATTTTTAAAACTTTTAAGTTTTTTCTTGGCTTTAATTATGTAATGCTTTTTTATTATGGCTTCAATTGGATAGCATATTATATTACTTAAAATAATTAATCCCCCTAACATCATATTTAAAACAAAAACTAAACAGCAAATTAAAATATTATTTTTAACAGCAAAAAATAATATTAAAAATTGCACAATAAAACACACCAAAAAATTAATTATTAACAACCGTTTAATTCGGCTTGTTACAACCAAATCTTTTTTTAATTTAATTGGTTTAAATGCACATGAAATAAGTGCAATAATTAAAAATATAAAACCAAAAAATTGTGTGTCGATTTTAAAAAAATAAAATAACAATGAAAAAATTATGGTTAAAAAACTAACAAACAATTGCTGTTTTAAAAACACTTTAAAGTGTGAATTTTTAAAGTTGTAAAACCACTTTAATGTGATTAAATTATAATAGTGATTTTGTTGCAAAACAGCATAAAAACTTTTTAAATTTTTAATGTTTTTAAAAGCTATAATATCACTACTAAAACATATTAAAATAATATTTATAATACTTAAAATTATGGCTTAATTCTCCAATTTTTTATTTATTTGAATAGCACTTTGCATAGCACTTAAAACTAAGCAATTTTTTTGAAATTTTAAATTTAATTTTCTAAAAAATTTTCAATTTGAAAATTAACAAAATTTGCATGGGTTAAAAAGCAAAAATGTCCTGCGTTTTTAACCACAACAAGTTTTGATTTTCTAATTTTTTTGTGCATAGTTTTTCCCATGTAAAGCGGGGTTTCGTGGTCGGCACTTCCCCAAATTAACAACGTTTTTGCATTAATCAATTTTAAAAAATGTTTTTCATCGAAGTTTACAACATTAACAAAAGTTTTTTTCATTGTTTCGTTTAAATTTTTATAATCAAAACTTCCAAACTTATTTAAGTTAAAACGAAAAATTTTTAATTTGTTTAATGTTTTTAAGGTTTTATATTTATATATTTTAAAAGTTTTAATAATGTTAAACCTTGGTTTAATTCCTGCCCCACCAATAAAAACAAGTTTGTTAATTTTAAGGTTGAAAATTGTTGAAAGCAAAATTGCAACACGCACACCAAACGAATGTGCAACAATGCTAACTTTGTTAATGTTTAATTGTTTTAGTAGTTTGTAAATTTCGCAAGCATAGTCAAAAACAGTGAAAACAAAGTCTAATTTTTCACTTTTGCCAAACCCACAAAAATCAACTTGCAAGGTTTGATAGTTTGTTTTAAGTTTATTTGAAAAAAAATTGAAACTGTTTAAATCTGCTCCCCAACCGTGTAAGAACAAAACAGTTTCATCTTTGCTACCATTTAAAATGTAATTAAGTTTCATTAAATTTCCAATTTAAAAATTTTAGCGTGAGAATTTTCACCATAATAATTTTTTCGTTCGCTAATTTCTTTAAAACCAAAGCCTAAGTATAAATTTATTGCTTTAAAATTTTGATGTTCAACTTCAAGCATTATGTTTGTTATTCCATTTTCTTTTAATGCAGAAATTAATGCACCCAAAATTTTTTTTCCATAGCCTTTTCCCTGCTCACTTTTTAAAACCCCCACCTTAATTATGTCGGCATCAGAAAAACTTGTGGTTGCACCTGCATATGCAATTAGTTGATTATTGTTAAACAACCCCATATACAATCTGTTTTTATTTGTTAACTCATCTAAACAAGAATTTTCGCTGAAAGGATTTAAAAAAAGTTCCTGTTCTAAATAAGTTAATTGTTTTAAATTTAACTTATTTAACTTTTTTATTTCCATTAATTTTTTAAATTCCTTTCCGCTTGTGATAGTTGTGCGTAAGTTGGTGAAAACTCACTGCTTTTTGTGAAATTGCCATTTTCAACTTTTAATGTTAAATAATCAATTAAAATGTTGCCGTAATTTTTAATTTCACTAATATTGTTATATGATATAGCATCTTTTAATTGTTCAAAATCTGGAACAAATAAAGTTTTTCCATTTGCTAGTGTCGAAACATCACTATTGTTAACAACTTCAATTTCGCCTGCTGTGCCATTTGTTATGTTTGAAAAATAAACAGAAGTTGATGTGTTTTTAATTGCCACACAACCATTTTGAACAAAGTTTGAAACAACATTAAAATAGTTATCGGAAACAATAGGCAAATTAAGTGCAAAACTAAACGCCTTAATTGTTGCCATGCCAATTCTTATTCCTGTAAACGATCCCGGTCCTGTTACTGCGCCCAAATGTGTTACATCATTAATTGTTATTTTATTTTCGCACAAAAACTCTTCTAGTTCCGTAAGCAGTGCTTCACTGTGTTTTTTTGATTCTGGAATTTCATGAACACTTTTTATTCCATTGTTATTAAGTGCAATAATTGCTTTTTGTTTTGTTGTGTCAATGCAAAGTAAAATCATTTTAATCACCTTTTAATTGTTATTATAAACAAATTCAAATTCTCTTTCTGTTTCATTTATTTTTTTAATTTTTATAAGAATATTATTTTTTGGAATTAATCCAGCAATTTTTTCGTACCACTCAATAACCACAATGCTGTTTGGCTTGTTAAAATATTCTTCAATGCCAAATTCTTGCGCTTCATCTTCATTTTCAATTCGATACATGTCAAAATGATATAAATCAAATTTTTTAACATGATATTCCTTTAATAAAGTAAAAGTTGGGCTTGTAACATAATCTTTAACTTTTAGTGCTTTAAACAGACTTTGTGTGAAGGTTGTTTTTCCTGCACCCAAATCACCGCTAAGCAAAATAACTTCGCCACCCTTTAAAGTTTTTGCAAATTTTTTTGCAAGCACACTTGTTTCTTTTAAATTTTTAACAACACATTTTTGCATAATTTATGCCTTCTTTATTTTTTTATAGATTAAACTAAACACATAAGGATACACAAATGTTGCAACAAACGCAACAATTAAAACACTCATTCCAACAACAAATTGAGTTTCTGGAATTAATCCAAACAAAATTATTAATCCAAAAACCACAATTAAACCAACAATAACTTTAACCAATTTTGCTAACATTGTTTCATTAATTTCTTCAACCAAACGCTTACTTAACATATAGCCAAGTGTTGTTCCAATTAACATTCCAGCATACTTAAACACTTTTAACGCTGTTTCATAACTTACAAAATCTGTTAAACTAACAACCACCACAGCCACCATTAACACAAGTGACAAAAATGCCAAAGTTGCTTCCAAGTTAAATTTACTTTTAAACTTGTTACTAATTTTTGAGTAAATAAAGTTAATAAGCAAAATTACTAAAACACCCAAAACAAGCCCTGCAATAACATCGGTTAAATAATGTTGTCCCAAATAAATTCTGGAAAATCCAACAAGCAAACTTAAAACAATAAGTGAAACCAAAATTGTTATGTTAACACCTTTTTTGAATGGTTTATATTTATAACAATCATAAACAATAAAAGTTGAAATGCAAGCAATTCCTTGACTGTGTCCACTTGGAAAACTCATGCCAGTTGCTGGCAATTTGTTGTCAACCAAATCGCTTGCCATCCATGGTCTTGGCCTTTTAACAATAATTTTTAAAACATTGTTAATTAAAACCGAAGTTAAATAAAACAGTGCAAACTTAAAGGCGTAATTGTAACTTACAACCCAATAAAAAATTAAAAACAAGCAAACAAAAAATATTTCTTCGCCAAACCTTGTTATTAAACTGAAAAACACATCAAAGAATTCGTTTGCACCACTTTGAATGAACTTAACAATTTCTAAATCCAAAATTAGTCCTTTAAAATTTTAGTTTACATAAACTCGTTTTGTGTTACTTTGCAAAAAAACAAACTCACAAAACTAGCAAAACCAAACTGCGATGGCACAATGTAATTGTGCATTTTGCGTTAGCAAAATCAAAATTTAACGGCGTTAAATTTTAATCGCAGTTTGTAATTCACTAAATTTTAACAAAATTTGAGTTTTTTTGCAAAGTTTTTGTGTTATTCATTAGCCCAAAACAACAAATAATTAAACATGCAAACAAATTTAGCAAAATTTTTAAATAACATTTTTAAATATGTGGTGTTTTTTTGTATAAGTTTTATTTGGTTGAATTTTTATTACCATAATTTTTTGGCGTGCGTTTGCGTTTCAATTATAATTTCATCAATAATTTGTTTTATTTTAAGCAAAATTTTTTACAATAAACAAGAAAAAACAAAAATAAATTTAAAAAAACAAAATGATGCAAAACTTGCACTAACCCAACTTATGTTTTATGATGATGAAGAACTTTTAAACTATTTTTTTAATGTGCTAAGTTTTTCTAATAGTCTTGTAACACGTTCAAATTTTGGAATTAAGGTTAATAACACCTTAATCATGCCAAAATTTTCACCAGAATTAACAGTTAAAGAATTTTTGAGTATTTACAAAAAATTTAAAAGCACAGAGCAAAAAAAGCTGGTAATATTAACAAACAAAATTTCAAACGAACTAACAGGTTTTTTAAACAACTTTGAAAACTTAAATTTAGAAATTTTGTGTGGCGAACAAGTTTATTTCAAAATTATTGAGCCATGCAAAATAATGCCTAAAACAATAATTAAATTTAAAACAAACACCAAACTAAAACTAAACCAAATTTGGGAAGTTTCTTTCAACAAAAAAAATGCAAAAGGATATTTTTTAAGTGGACTTTTTGTTATGTTTGCAAGTTTGTTTTATAGGTTTAGTTTATACTATCAAATTTTTGGCAGTTTACTGTTTTGTTTTAGCCTGTTTAGTTTTTATAACAAAAAATTTAACAATTTAAGCACAAAAACTCTGTTTGAGTGAAATTAACATAATAAAAACAAAAAACTCCGTAATTGGAGTTTTTTTATTTAAGTAAATGTTTAAATTAGAAATTTTATTTATGATTAAACAAATTTTAATTTGCAATTTTATAAATTTTACAAATAATGTTTAAAACCTTTTTTGGTCGTTTTTTTGTAAAGCACAATTTTGCTTCCAACAACACTTATTGGTTCTGCCTGTGTGGAATCAACCAAAAGGTTGCAAACTTCGTAAGCTGTAAGTGAGCAGTTTTGTTGAACTTTAATTTTTATTAATTCGTGCGCTTGCAAATTGTCAACCACTTGCTTAATAACATTTTCATTAACGCCTTCTTTTCCAACAAAAACCAAATCTGGAATGTTGTTTGCAAATCCACGTAATGTTGCTCTTTCTTTTGTTGTTATCATTTGTTATCTCCTAAATTAAATATTCAAATTCTATTTGGCACATTTTAACAGTGTCGCCTTCTTGCATGCCAGCATCAATAAGTGCGTCAATAATGCCTTCATCTTTAATGCGTTTTTGAAAATATGAAAACGATTGATAATCATTCAAAATAACATTAAATGCAATTTCATCAATCAAATCACCACTAACTTCAAAGTAGTGTTCATCAAGTTTTGTAATTTCGTAAGTTTTCTTTGTACGTTTGTCAATGTTTTCTTCTTCAATTTCCATTTTAACAATTTCTGGTTGTTTTTCAACAAGTTTTGCAACGCTTTTAATTAGTTCTTCAAGACCCATAAAAGCAACTGCACTAACACAGAAAATTTGTTTGTCGGTGCCAATTTTGTTTTTTAGTTCCGCCAAATATTCATCTCTAATTTCTGCATCAATTAAGTCCACTTTGTTAAGTGCAATAATTTGCGGAATGTTTGAAACTTTTTCGCTGTATTTTTCAAGTTCTTTGTTAATGTTTAAGTAATCTTCATATGGGTCACGACCTTCGCTGCCAGCGGCATCAATAACATGAATTAACACACGAGTTCTTTCAATGTGTCTTAAAAAATCGTGGCCTAACCCAACACCATCACTTGCTCCTTCAATAAGCCCCGGAATGTCTGCCCACACCATGCTTTTATCGTATGCCTTAACAACACCAATGTTTGGTGAAAGTGTTGTGAAATGATAGTTCGCAATTTTTGGTTTTGCGTTTGAAACCGCCTTTAACAAACTGCTTTTGCCAACATTTGGGTAACCAATTAAGCCAACATCAGCAATTGTTTTAAGTTCCAAAATTAAATCAAAACTTTTTGTTTGTTCGCCCATTTCGGCATAGCGTGGCGCTTGCCTTGTGGCTGTTGCAAACTTGCTGTTTCCCCTGCCACCTTTGCCACCTTTTAGGGCAACAAATTCTTCGTTAACATTAACCAAATCGGCAATAACCTTTCCTGTGCTTGCGTTTTTAATAACAGTTCCAACAGGCACCAAAATGGTTAAATCTGGTGCCGACTTTCCATCACACATGTTGTTGCCACCATCTTCACCATTTTGTGCTTTAAAATGCTTTGTAAACCTAAAATCGCTCAAATTTGTTAACTCTTTTGTGGTTTTAAAAATAATTGAACCACCGCGTCCACCATCGCCACCTTCTGGCCCACCATTTGGAACAAATTTTTCACGCCTAAAATGAACTTTTCCGTTTCCGCCATTGCCTGCTTTGCAAGTTATTTTAACTTTATCTAAAAACATATTTTTATCCTTTATTATTATAGTGTTTGCAATATTTGCTTAAAATACAAGTTGAACATTCTGGTTTTATTGCTTTGCAATGATATCTGCCAAAAAGCAAAATTAAATGATGCAATTTTCCCCAAATTGCTTTGTTATCGCCAAACAACTCCATTAATTGTTTTTCACATTCGGCTTCTGTTTTTGCGTTTGTTAAACCAATGCGGTTACTAACCCTAAAAATGTGTGTATCAACTGGAATTGCAGGAGTGTTAAACGCAACAATTAACATAACATTTGCGGTTTTTCTGCCCACACCCGGAAGTGAACACAAACTTTCAAAATCGGAAGGAACTTGTCCATCAAACTCTTCCACCAATTTTTTACTGCAAGCAATAATGTTTTTTGCTTTGTTATGATAAAACCCACAAGCATGAATTTTTTCTTCTAACACACCAAGAGGCATGTTTGCAAAATCCCAAGGTGTGTTAAATTCCTTAAACAACTCTTTTGTTACCATATTAACGCGTTTATCGGTGCACTGAGCACTTAAAATAACCGCAACCAAAAGTTTAAAATTGGTTGAATATTCCAGTTCAGTTTCTGGGTTTTTAATGTAATTATCTAACAAATTTAAAATCTTTTTTGCTTTCAACTTTTCCATAC
Organism: uncultured Clostridia bacterium; assembly: GCA_944380265.1. Lineage (GTDB taxonomy): Bacteria > Bacillota > Clostridia > Christensenellales > UBA1242 > UBA6345. The sequence continues at coordinate 11,592 of CALWGY010000010.1, forward strand.
TTAACATTATAGCAAATTTTTATTTAGGAATAAACAAAAAAATTGCTTTAAATTTAATAATTTTTAACACATAAATCATCTAATTAATGCCAACATTATTTAAATTTTGCCAACAAAAAACCATGTGTGCAAACACTTTAAATAAAAACATGTTAACTTTCACACATTAATAATTTCATATGTGTTTCCATTTTTTCTTTGATTAATTTTAAAAAAGTAACTAAACGTTTTATAGTTGCCAGTTTTTAAAATGTAAACTGCTCGTGTTAGTTCCTTAAAATAAAACTTAACAGAAACCGAACACGAACTTCCCAACCCCTTTGGTGTTGACACCACCATAGAGTTAATTCCCAAACGCCTTAATTCGTTATAAAACTTTAAAGTTTCGTTTCTGTTTAAAAACACTGCTAATGCATACATCATATTTTCTCCGTTTTAACAAATATCACACTTTCTACTATATACTATTAAAAAGAAAAAAATATTGACATAAAGGTAACCATGATATATTTAGATAACGGAGCAACAACCCATAAAAAGCCAATAAAAACAATATTAAACACCTTAAAAACACTTTTGTTTTATAGTGCCAATCCATCACGTGGCAGCCACACTTTAAGCATTAAAACAGGGCTTAAAATTGAAGATTGCCGTGAGCATTTAAAAAAATTTGTTAATGCACCCCAAAATGCAAATGTTGTTTACACCTACAACTGCACCGAAGCACTTAACTATGCAATTTTGGGAACATTAAAACGCGGCGACCATGTGATATTTACAACCTTTGAACACAACAGTGTGTTAAGACCAATTTACAGTTTAAAAAATAAAAATGTAACCCATTCTGTGGTAACACCAAACAAACAAAATGAAATTTCTTTAAACGAAATTAAAAATCATGTTAAACCAAAAACAAAAATGATTGCTATATGTCAAACAAGCAATGTTACTGGAAACACCATAAACCTTGAAGAAATTGGTATGTTTTGTAAACATAACAACATAATTTTTTTGGTTGATGCAGCACAAAGTGCTGGTCACGAAAAAATTGATATGGAAAAGTTTAACATAAACTTGCTTGCACTTGCTGGACACAAAGGGCTTTATGGTCCGCAAGGAATTGGCGCACTTGTAATTAACAACTCCGCTCCAAATCCAATAAAGTTTGGTGGCAGTGGCTCAAACAGTGAAAGTAAATTTATGCCCGATTACTATCCAGACAAACTTGAAGCCGGAACCGTTAACACTGTTGGCATTTTAGGGTTAGATGGCGGAATTAGTTTTGTTGAAAAACATTTTGAAAAAATTTGTAACAAAACAAAAAAATTAACAAGTTACTTGTTAGAAAATTTTAAACAAAACAAAAATATAATTTTATACTCAAACAATGCAAACTCAGGAGTTGTTAGTTTTAATGTTTTAAACATGGAAACGCAAGATGTTGTTAACTTTCTTAACAAACACAAAATTTGCGTTAGAGGCGGACTGCATTGTGCACCACTAACCCACACATTTTTAAACACAATACCAAATGGTGCTGTTAGAGTAACAATTAGTTACTTTAATAAAATGTGGGAAATTAAAAAACTTGTTAAGGCTGTTGAAAAATTAATTAAACAAAACGAAGAAAATAAATAAAAACAAAAGAAAAATTTTTAAAAGTAAAAAGTTTAAAATTTAAAGAAAAAAAATTTTAATAAAAATATTAAAAGGTAAAATAAAAAATTAAGAAAAAACATTTGCATAAATCTTGCAAATATTTTTTGTGATTTTTAAGCAATTATTTTTTGTTGTTTTTTAAACAATAAATTTCAACTTACAAAATAAAGTTTTTACAATTAATAATTCCAAAGCCTTCTGCGTTTCTATCGTTGTTAATTTTTATAGCATTACTAAGCAGAATGTGTTTTATTTCGTTTGGTTTAAGTTTTGGATTTTTTGCAAGCAACAACGAGCACACTCCTGCAACAATTGGTGTGGCAACACTTGTTCCACTCATTGTTTTATAGTGCACTTTGTTAAGTTTGAAGTTACATGCTCCCATAATGTTAACTCCCGGAGCAACAATGTCTGGTTTATAATTATTTAAAATTGGACCACGACTAGAAAAATCTGCAATCTCAAAATTTTTAACATTAAACTCATCGTTTTCTCTAAAATCGTTTAAAGCACCAACTGTTATAATTTTACTGCTTGCACCGGGCGACTTAATTGTTTCGTTTTCGGGTCCACTGTTTCCTGCCGCGGCAACAACACAAATTCCATTGTTCCACAAAACTTCTGCACCAAGCACCAGTGGGTCGTTGTTGTTTAACACCATGCTTCCAAAACTCATGCAAACAAGTTTTATGTTGTATTGTTTTTTATTATCGACCACCCATTGCATTGCTTTTAAAATATTAATAACGCCAGTTTCTCCATTAGCATCTAGTGCCTTTATGGCAATAATGTTACAGTTTGTGTCAATACCAGCATACTTTTTATTACTAACTAGTCCGTTTCCTGCAAGTATGTTTGTTATAAATGTTCCGTGACCATTATCATCATAAGCAAAATTTTTATTGTTAACAAAGTCAACAAACTTAACAATTCTGTTTTTAGGCATGCACATATCCGGGTTTGGATTAATGCCTGTGTCAATTACTGCACACGTAAAATTACGATTAAGTTTAACTTCATTTAATTCAATAATTTTTTTACTTAAATTAATTTGGGTTTGAACTTTTAAACTGCTTGTTATGTAATTTACTGTTTTAAAATTTGCCACCTTAGAAATTTCGTTTGGTGTTAGTTTAACCCCAAACGCATTAATAAATGGAAACTCAACTAAATTATTAAAACTAAAAACCTTTTTTAAAACAACCTTACTTAAATTGTAACTGTTTGAATAAACAACACAATCAATGGGTTCATCCATAACCGATTGTGTTTTAATTTTATTAAATAACACTGGGTCAATTTTGCTAATCATTATTAATTAAATCCATTAAGCTTTGCAAATTTTGTTGTTGATTATTATCTAAAAAAGGAGTTAAAGTTTTTTTAATATTTTCAATTTTATTTTTATCTAGTTCACCACTTTGCTTTTGTTTTTTGCTTTCTTTCAAAAATTCTTGCATTAATTCCTGTTTGCTAAGCCCTTTATATTTTTCCATCAAATCTTCCAAGTTTTGAACTTGTTTTGGGTTCTCTTTTTTTATTTTTTCATATTGTTTGTTTGGGTCTTCCCTAAACTCACTAAACTTCATTTACTCTGCTCCCTAAAAAATTTATCACTAATTAAATATATGCAAACATATAATAATATTGATAATTAAGCGAACTTTGTTTTTCACAATTTTTGCCAAACTTTAAAATTTTCAATATGGGGTGAAATATGAAATATAGCGATTTAAAAAATAATTCTGATAACACAAATCTTAAACAAAGCAATTCCAATAATGGTGGCTTCACATATAATTTAACATCATATTACCCCTATGGCGAACTTCCTTTAAAATACACCAAGCAAGGACAGGAACAACTAAAAAAAGAACTTGAAAACAGAGATATGTTACATAACCCAAACGAAGCAGTTGCACAAGTTTTAAACACCAACCAGCAAAATGGCAACAATAGTGGCAACAACAATAATTCAAGCACCGTTCAAAACAATGGTTTTAATTTGAATGGAAACTTAGATTTAAACACAATTTTGCCCTTGCTTGGAAGTTTAAAGTTGGGAGCAAATGGTGGTGGTAACGATTTAATTAATCAAATAATGCCACTTCTTAATGGAAATGGAAACTTGAACACTGCCGATTTAATTAAACTTTTTACCGGACTAAAACCAAAAACAAACACGCAAAGTATGTCAAAAAATTTTACTAATAACACTGAAAACAACAACTTAAATTTTAGCATTGATTCATTAAAACGTGTTGAATAAATATTGTTTTAATTTGTTTATATTAAAATAAAAACACTTTAACTTTTTTGTTAAAGTGCTTTTTTGTTCTGTCATTTAAAAATTGTTAACTATAATTTTTTTATTTGTTTTCTTCATGATTGTTAATTAAATTGTAAAGTAACAACAAGTTTTCAAAAACCACTGCATCATTAAAGTTTTTAATATCTAAACCAATAAGTTTTTGAATTTTATCTAATCTATAAATTAAGGTGTTACGATGCATAAAACCAACTTTGCTTGCGGTTGAAATGTTTAGGTTGTTTTCAAAAAACAATGTTGCAGTTTTAACAAGGTCTTCATCTGTTAAAAGTGTGTTAACCGATTTTATTGCAAACAACTTTTTATACTCGTCAATGTTTAAGTTTGAATTACTTAAAATGTTTTTGCTTGAAAATAATGCTATGCATTTTTCGCGTAATTCGTTGTTATCAACTGTCCTTTTTGTCATAAATTCACCTTCTAATCAACTATTGAGCCAAATTTCAACCTAACAACTTTCCCTTCAAATTGTTTTGCAATTTTTTCGTTTGACACAGCAACAATGCTTGCACAATTGTTTTCCTCAATTAAATTTTTAACCATTTTTGTTAACTTTAATGCATCAGACTCTGCAAAACTTTCAAAAATGTCATCGCAAATCAAAAATTCTATTTTCCTTAAATTTAACCTTGCAATAGCAACTCTCATTCTGTCAAAATCGCTTAAATCTTTTAATTTCCTATCCTTTAACCCTTCAAGACCATATGATAACATAATGCCATTAACTTTGCTTGAAATAACATCTTTATCATACTTTCTAATTTTTAAAACATAAGCCAAGTTTTGTTCAACTGTTTTCTTTTCTAGAAATGCGCCATATGTGCTTATGTATCCAATGCTAACATCTGTTTTTAAGTTTATTTTTTTAATATCAATGTTTTTAATTAAAACTTCGCCACTTGTAACTTTTTCAAGCCCAGCAATAACTCTAATTAAACTGCTTTTTCCACTTTCTTTTTCGCCAAACAAAACAACATGTTCGTTGTCATCAATTTTTAAATTGATGTTGTTTAGCGTGTTATATTCTTTTGTGTACTTTAAATAAACATTATTAACACTTAGCATTTTTTTTATCCTTTTAATAACTACTAAATAGTATACTAAATTTTTAAACTTTCTTCAACTATAAAAATTATTTAATTTAAGAATATTTAAAAAATTTTTTTCCAGAATTTGAAAGTTTTTTAAGCACTTTTTAAAAAAGTAAAATAAAAAAAACAAATGCCAAACATTAAACAAAAAAAACTTAAAGGCAACAAATCCTTTAAGTTTTTTTTAATTTATAAGTTAAAATTAATAGTTAACTTCAATTAAACCATAGTTTTTATCGTTACGTTTGTAAATTACGTTAACTAACCCAGTTTCTGCATTTAAGAAAATGTAGAAATTGTGGTCTAATGCTTCCATGTAACTTTCAGCATCTTCAACTGTTAATGGTTCAAGTTCAAATCTTTTAACCTTAACAAGTTTTGGGCTAGACTTAACTTCTTCTGGTTCAAGCATATCTAAAAACATTAGTTCGTTTGTTAAGAAGGCATCTTTTTTAAGTTTTGATTTAAATTTGCTTCCTTGCTTTATAATTTGTTTTTCAATTTTTGGAAGTGCCAAATCAATGTTGTTATACATGTTATCACTTGTAACTTCGCTTCTAAAAAACATTCCACGAGAATTAATTGTTAATTCAAGTTTTTGTGTTTTTGCTTGTTCAATGCAATTAACTTTAACTGTTACATCGTTATCAAAATATTTTTCAAGTTTATTAAGTTTTCTTTCTAATACTTCTTTAAATTTGTCAGAAATATTATAATTTTTTGCTGTGTAAGATATTTTCATATTTGCCTCCTAAATTATCTTAATTAATTGTAACAAATTAATTAATTTTAATCAATTAAACTAACTTGTTTTGTAATTAAATAAAACATATTTTCATTAAACAAGTTAAGCAAATTAAAACTAATTTTATTTTGCTTTTAATAAAAAACAAAAACACTTGAAAACCTCAAATGTTTTTGCTTTTGTTAACTGCTTTTGTTAACTTACTTTTTTTGTTCAAAGTTTAAAACCAAATTGCCATCTTTTGCACTAATTACCACAGTGGAATCTTTTTCAAGTTTGTTTTGCAAAATATATTCTGCAATTCTATCTTCAATTTCTTGTTCAATAAGTCTTCTTAGTGGTCTTGCGCCATATTCTGGATTATAACCTTTTTCAATTAAATATTTTAATGCACTTTCAGTAACTTTTAAGCTTGCTCCTTGCGCCATTAGTCGTTTGTTCAAGTTTGAAATGAATAGTTTTGCAATTTGTGCAATTTGTTCGTAGTTTAATGGATGGAACACAGTTATAACGTCAATACGGTTTAAAAACTCTGGTTTAAACTTGCGTTTTAAAGCATTCATTAATGTGTCATGAATTTTGTTATAGTCAACTTCAGTGTTGTTTTCTTGTGTGTTAAAGCCAAGTTTAATTTGCTTTTTAGGAAGCTCATCAACACCAACATTTGAAGTTAAAATTATAATTGTGTTTTTAAAACTTACAGTTCTGCCTTGGCTGTCGGTAAGCCTTCCATCATCCAAAATTTGAAGCAACATGTTAAACACATCTGGGTGTGCTTTTTCAATTTCGTCAAACAACACAACAGAATATGGTTTACGTCTAACTTGTTCGGTTAATTGTCCGCCATCATCAAAACCAACATATCCCGGAGGTGAACCAATTAGTTTTGAAACACTGTGTTTTTCCATGTATTCACTCATGTCGAGCCTAATAACATTGTTTTCGTTGTCGAACATTGCTTCTGCAAGTGCTTTGCAAAGTTCAGTTTTACCAACACCAGTTTGACCCAAAAACATAAAACTTCCAATTGGACGGTTGTTGTCTTTAAGTCCAATTCTTGCACGTCTTATTGCCTTACTTACAGCATTAACTGCTTCATCTTGACCAATAACACGTTTATGCAAAATGTTTTCAAGGTTTAATAATCTTTCTTTTTCGGTTTCACTAACTTTTGTTACAGGAATTCCTGTCCACTTGCTAATAACAGCACAAATATCGTTTTCGGTTATTACTGCTTGTGAATTTGTTCCACGCAACTTTTCTTCTAGTGCTTTCTTTTTGGCTGTTGCTTCCCTAATTTTATCACGGAAGTTTGCTGCCTTTTCAAAATTGTCGGAAATTAATGCTTCTTTCTTTTCAGCTTCAAAACCAGCAATTTCTTCTTCTAGTTTTGCAATTTCTTCTGGTTTTTGATTTGCATGAACTTTTGCCTTACTGCTTGCTTCATCAATTAGGTCAATTGCTTTGTCTGGCAAGCTTCTGTCCATAATGTATCTGTCGCTTAATTTTGCCGCTGCTTCAATTGCTTCATCTGTAATTTTAACTTTGTGGAATGCTTCGTAACTATCACGCAAACCTTTCAAAATTTTAATTGTGTCTTCAATTGATGGCGGATTAATCATTATTGGTTGAAACCTTCGTTCAAGCGCCTTATCTTTTTCAATAAATTTTCTGTATTCATCAGTTGTGGTTGCACCAATTGTTTGAAATTCGCCACGAGCCAAATATGGTTTTAACATGTCGGCTGGGTTAATTTCGCCTTTGTCGCTTCCCACTTGCATTAAAGTGTGAATTTCATCAATAAACACAATTATGTTTTTGTTTTGTGTTATAACTCTAATTAAATCTTTTAAACGTTGTTCAAGTTCGCCACGATATTTTGTTCCTGCCATAAGTCCGCCAAGTTCAAGCGAAAATATGGTTTTATCTTTCAAAATTTCTGGAACTTCGCCTTTTGCAATTCTTAGTGCCAAACCATAAACAACTGCACTTTTACCAACTCCCGCTTCACCAATTAGCACTGGGTTGTTTTTTGTTTTTCTACACAAAATTTCAATAACACGTTCGGTTTCTTCATCTCTGCCAATTATTGGGTCAATTTTGTTTTCACGTGCTCTGGCTGTTAGGTCTTGCCCCATTTCCAAAAGTTCTTGTGGAAGTGAACTTGATTGATTGTTATAACTTGCATTATATCCTGCGCCACCAAAACCACTGTTTGAATTTTGCATTCCAAAATCGAAATTTGAATTGGTGTTTGCATCATAATCAATTGAAGTTTCTGCTTTTAAAACTTGCAAAATGTTGTTTTTAAGGTCGGTTATGTTAACCTTAAAATTACGTTTTAGCAAACTTACAGCATAACTGTCTTCTTGAAGTAAAAGTGACACAAGCAAATGTTCTGTTCCAACAAAATTGTGTCCAATTTGCATTGCAAACTGATTTGCAAGAATAAATGCTTCCTTTGTTCGTGGAGTAAAATCTATTGAACTTTGCAAAATTAAATTGTTTTGTTTTGGAGCATTTTTTGCAAACACTTCTTCAATTTTGTTGTGTGTTACACCAAAACTGTTTAAAATTTTGCTTGCAACACTTTCTTTAACGGAACTTAAACCATACAACAAGTGTTCAGTTCCAATTTGATAATTACCATATAAAAGTGCAATTTTCCCTGCGTTTTGAATTGCTCGGTTAACACTTTCGGTAAGTCTTATTCCATATGCCATATATTGTTTTCCCCCTTTTTAAATTCTATTGTTTTTTAGCACCCTGCCAATGTATTCAGCCCTAAACAAATCACGCTCGGTTTCGGTTAAGTTTTTGTTACTTAACTTATTAATTTTAACAGGTGTTATGTTTTTTATTAATTCATCAACAACTTCTGGTTGTTTTAAGTTTATTAATTTTAGAGCACAACCAAGTTTAACTTTGCTAAGTAGTTCCATTGCTTCACTTGTTGAAATTTTGTAGCAATTTCCTAAAATTCCATATGACCTTAAAACTTCGTCTGCCAAGTTATCTTTGTTTCGTTCTAGCAAAAGTTGTCTTGCTTTGTTTTCCAAATCGCAAATTTTAAGTGCCGTGCTTTCAACAAGTTGCACAATTTCTTCTTCGGTTTTTCCAAGCGAAAATTGGTTTGAAATTTGAAAAACATATCCGCTTGCCGAACTGCCTTCACCATATGCACCCCTAACACAAAGCCCAAGTTTTGAAACTGTTGAAACCATATCGCTTAAATTGTTTGTTAAAACAATTCCCGGCAAAAACATCATAACCGAAGCCCTAAGCCCTGTTCCAACATTTGTTGGACACGCTGTTAAAAAGCCAAGTTGATTGTCGTATGCAAAATTTAAACTTGTCATAAGTTCCATATCAATGTCGGAAATAATGTCGTATGCACGTTTTAAGTTTAGTCCATCAAGCATGCATTGTTCCCTTAAATGGTCTTCTTCATTAACCATAATTGAAACTGTGTTGTCTTGGCTTATTGCCACACCAGAAATGTCGGAATTGTTAATTAGTTCGCCAGAAATTAAGTGGTCTTCAAGCATTTCTTCCATTGCATCGCTTTTCAAGTTTTTGCATTTATACAAATTAAAATTTGAAACTTCACTTAATGCATTAAAAGCACTTGTTAAAACATTGTTTGCTTTTTCAATGTTTGTGTTTGTTGTGAATGGTTGTTCACTCAAATTTCTTGCAAGCCTAACACGTGAACTAATAATTATGTCATTATTATTCATGTTTATCTCCTTCCTTTAATGCAATAATTTTCTTTTTCAACTCTCCGGCAAGTTCATAATTTTCTTCATTAACCGCTTGTTTTAATTGAACTTCCAGTTTTTTAATTTCTTTTTCGTTTTCTGTTAGTCCTTCACTAACATCTGGTTTTTTGCCTTTGTGCGTTAGTGCTGGTTGAATTTTTGATAAGTTGTTTAAAATAATATCTCTAAACACTTTGTAGCAATTGCTGCAACCCAACATTCCGCTGTCTTTAAAATCTGACAATGTGTAACCGCAATTATCACACACCAATTCATCTTCATCATGCAAAAAATCAAAAGCATCAAAACTTGGTGCTAAAAAATTATTAAACGAAAAAAGTTTGTTTTCTTTTGCACAATTTTCACATAAATGTGTTTCAGTTATATTTCCATTAATGTTAACTGAACTAAAAAATGTTGCATTATTTTTTTTACATTTATCACAAAGCATAATTATTCCTCCTTACAAATTTCCCTTAATATGTTTGTTAAAATTTTTGCTCTAAGTAATCCTTGGTTGTTAATTGGATTAGATAACGACTTGTTTGAAATTGCTGTTGCAATAATTTTATATTCTTTTTTGTTAATAATTTTGTTAGTTAACAAATTATCTAAAATCATTATAGCATTATTATAATCCAAATTATCGCCAATATAGTTTTTAATTATGTGGTTTATGTGTTCAATTTTGTCGGATGTGGAAAATTTAACAATTTTAATGTATCCACCACCACCACGTTTGCTTTCAACATCAAAGCCCTTCATTGGCGTAAACCTAGTTGTTAACACATAATTAATTTGGCTTGGAGCACAATTAAAAAAATTAGCAAGTTCATTTCTGCTCAAATTAATTTCGCCATCTTCCAACTGCGAAAGTATGAATTCTTCAATAATGTCACTAATTGTTTTCAATTTATTACCCCCTTTTATTTCTGTTAAACCCAACTTGAATTTTTGGGTTTTGAAAGTTTTTTTTAAACCTTCAATATATTAAACAAAGTGAAAGTTGATTTTATTTGACTTTCTTTGACCTTTGTTACACTTATTATACGCAACTTATAAAAAAATGCAACAAAAATATGAAATTTTTTTCTAAAATTTTTTTGATTAAAACATTTAAACTTGAAAAGTTTAAAACATAAAAAATTAAAAAATTAAAAAAGATGGCATAATACGAGCCATCTTGTTACTTAACATTATTTTTATTATATTATTAAAATTAATATTTAATTATTTTATTAAATTTAAGCATTAAAACCTTTCAAAAAAGCAAACAAAACAAACAAACCAATAATCCAATATGCACCCATAATTTTACTCTCCTTTATTTTATTTACTTAATTTAAAGTTAAAACTTTTATTAACTTAAATTTATTATATCATACCATTTTTTAATTTTCAATAGGCAACAAACTAAAAAATGTTAACAATTTGGTTGTTGTTTCCAGTTAGCACAACATTTTTTAACTCATCATCAAATTTGTTATCAGTTTTTAAAACAATGCAGTTTGAAAGGTTAATTTCATTTGCATTATTGTTTTTAACAATTTTATTAAAGTTTGTTGTTGCCATACAAAAAACGTCTCTTAAACTTATTGCCGTTTTAGAATTTAACAGGCCTTTTGGCAATGTGTAACACAAAAACATTTCCTTAAAAACATCATCAACATTGGTGTTAAAAACAATGTTTAATCCCAATTTTTGCATAGTTAAAATTGATGCAATGCCATTTCCACAAAGCAAATCATGCGTTAAATTTAAACAAATTGTTGCGCCATAGTAACTTAACTTTTCCAAATCATCTTTTTCTAAATTTGCAGCAGAAAAAATTATTGGTTCGCAGTCTAGCACGCCATAACTTTCCAAAAAATCTATGGGTGACATATTATATAATTTATCAAATGTGCCAAGTTCGGTTAATGTTTCGCCCACGCACACCATAATTTTAATTTTGTTTTTATGGCAAAATGGAACAATAATATCATAAACACTTTCTGGAAGTAAAATATCCTTTAAAAACATAAACGGCAAAATATCATTTTTCTTAAAGTTTTCGAATTGGTTTTCCAAACTTTTTAAAGTAACATTTTCTAAATTAAAAAAATCATATTGCACGTTGTTAATTTTGTTTGCCCTGCTTTCCACATTAAAATAGTTAAATTTTGGAAGAATAACCAAGTTTTCATCTCTAACAACTTTATCACAATTTTCTAAATTATTTTTTTCATAAAAAATTTTGTTGTTTTCAAAAACAACATCGCCCGCCCTTTTAACTTCAACGGCATTATTAACGCTGATTATTGAAACATTTTTTAAACAAATTTTCATACTTCACCCTAACATTATTTTAATATTTATAAAAAATATTATCAAACAATAAGTAATAAATTAGAAAATTTACAAGTTATTAAATTATTTTATTTAATTAAAAAATTTAATTTTAATTTAATACATAAAAAAACCAAGAATTAATTCTCAGTTTTTTATTTTTTATTCAGCATCAGCAACAACTGTATAATATGTTACTTGATCAATTTCAGTAGAAACTACTTTATATCCATCTGCCACAAAACTACAAGGATTGTTTGGTGCTGGTTCTGTATCAGCATTGCTTGGATCAAAACCTGCAAATACACCACCTTTAACAACAATTGTTCCAACTAAAGTATCATTTGAATTTAAAGTCCATTTAGGTGTTTCACATTTGAAATTTCCACCATTAATAGTTACTCTTCCGCCATTTTTAACATAGATTAAATCAAAATGTTCGCTATCAAATGCGCTGTTTGCACCAACATTGGTGTAAGATCCTCCATTGATAATAACTTCACCACCATCTGCCCAAATAGCAATGCTATATGCGTTATTGCCTAAACCATTAATAACGCCATCACCATTAATTGTAAGTTTTCCACCAGCTTTTACCCAAAAAACACCTACACCTTCAGTATCATTTGTAACTGATAAGTTTTTTCCATTCAAATCTAATACAATTTCTTTAGTAACTATAATTCCTGTTTGTAAATCAAAATTTTTGTATAATGTAATAGTTGATCCTGCTTCAGCATTTTCAAAAGCCAATTCTAATGTGTTGTAATTTACGTTTCCAACAACAGCTTGTGCTCCATACATACAAACATCACACATACCATCTTTATTTGTATCTACGTGTTCAGCATAATCTTTCTTTTCTTCCACGTGTTCGCAAGTTGCAGCGTGCCAGTGATGAGTTTCATTTGCTGTCCATTTAGTTTCAAATGTATGATCACAGTTTTCACCACAAGCTGAAAGAACAAAGCACGAACATAAAACTAGCAATGAACAAATTGTTATTTTTAATTTTTTCATTTTGTACCTCCTAATAATTAAAATTATAATAACATATTTTATTTGAAAAGTAAAAAAATTTATAAGCATTTTCCTAATATTTATATGTCTAAATTTGCCGAAATATGTAATGTACGAGGTATGATTATGTTGCTGGTAAAGATGCTATTAGGCTCTCTGCTAATAGAGGCACTAATTTCTTGACTGATATTAGTTTAGCAAATGGCGATAATGTAATTATTACAAATTATGGCGATACAGATGGGCTTGGCAACTTAGTAAATGTAATTAATGCACATAATGATCCAACCATTTATAATTCAACCAATTTTGAATATGTAATAGTTAAGATTAATGGTAGTGGGGTTATAACAGTTAGTACACAAGAATAATTGTAAATATATTACGATAAAAAAAGACTTGGTAATTTTCAAGTCTTTTTTATTGCAGTGATTAGACTAGTTTCAAATGTCTTAGGTTAACTTCTTGATTTTTTGTGATAAGCAATAAGTAAGGTTCTATCGCCAAAATAATTTGTTAGCAGTGGATTTAATGTTGATTTAACAACTTTAACATCTTCCAATTCTGTTTCAATTTGCTCTTGTAACAAATTTGCTTCATCCGAATTTTTTCCACAAGAAATTGCAACTGGAACATCATCTTGTGTGCGTAAACTTAGTTGTTTGCCAAGCATGTTTAAAATTTTCTTTTTTCCTTTAACAAATTCCAAAACTTTTAGTTCGCCATTAACAACTTGCAAAAATGGTCTAACACCAATCAAACCGCCAACAAGTGTTAATGAATTTTTTATGTTCGCATTTGTTGAAGGAACAATGAAAGTTTTAATTTCCTTTTTAAGTTTGTTAACAAATTTAACAACTTCAACAATGTTCTCGCCTTTTAGGTTAACAATTCCTGTTTCGTAAACAATTAAACCATAACCTAGCCCAAAATTGTTGCAATTAACAATTTCTATTTTTTGATTTTCAAATTGTTTTTGCAATGTTTTAATTAGCGGATTAACAACCTTATATGAAACATCATATTTTGCATTTGGTGTTAAAAACAACACATCTTGACCAGTTGCAAGCGCCTCATTAAACTTTTTTTCAAGCAGTGCCAAATACCTTTTTTCATCAACTTCAAACTGCATGTTTGCATAGTACTCGTCAAAACCAAATTTATCTTGGTTATAAAGCCCTTTTTTGGTGTTTTGTTTGTATGGTAAATTAACAACTTCCACACCAACTTTTTTAAGCAATTTTAAGTTTAAATCGCAAGTTGAACTTGCAAAAACAACACTCATATTTAACCTCTTATTTCATAATTGGGAACAAAACTGTGTCACGAATGTTTGGCAAATCGTAAATTAGCATAACAAACCTGTCAATTCCAAAACCTAATCCACTCATTGGTGGCATTCCATGTTCCATTGAAAGCAAAAAGTTTTCATCTAGGTCCATTGTTTCTTCATCGCCATTTGCTTTTTCAACAAGTTGCTGCATTAATGTTTCTCTTTGAACCATTGGGTCAACAAGTTCGGAATATGCGTTGCAAATTTCTGCTCCGCAAACAACAACTTGGAAAACATCTGTAACACGGTGGTCTTCATCGTTTCTTCTTGCCAAAGTTTTTAAAACTGCTGGATAGTTATATAAAATTGTTGGTCCAACAATTTCTTCTCTAATTTTTCTTTTATAAATGTAGTCAATTAAGGTTCTAACCGATTTGCATTCTTCAAGGTCGCCATAAGTAAACAAACCTTTTTCAACAACTTTCTTTTTGAATTCATCTAGGTCTTCAATATCCAAAAAGTCAAAGCCCAAAATTTTGTTCATTTCTTCAACATAGTTAATTCTTTCCCATGTTTCCTTGCCAAAATCAATTTCTTTGCCTTGATAGTTAACAACCATTGTTCCTAATGTTTCTTTTAAAAGTTTTTGAACAAGTTCCTTAAACACTTTAATATTCTTTTCAAAATCCCAGTAACTTGCATACCATTCAACTTGTGTAAATTCTTGCAAATGGGTTGCGTCCATGCCTTCGTTTCTAAAATCTTTTCCAAGTTCAAAAACACGTGGGAAGCCACCAGCAATTGCTTGTTTTAACCAAGTTTCTTTTGCAATTCTTAAATTGCATTCCATGTCAAGTGCGTTGTGGTGTGTGAAAAATGGTCTTGCACTTGCACCAGAAACAGCGGTTTGCAAAACAGGTGTTTCAATTTCAATGAAGCCAATGTCTTCCAAATATCTTCTAATAATGGATTCAATTTTGCTTCTGCCCAAAAACACTTTACGTGAAGTTTCGTTTGTTATAAGGTCCAAATAACGTTGACGATAACGTGCTTCAATGTCGGTTAATCCATGGAACTTTTCAGGAAGTGGTTTCATTGCCTTGCTAAGCAGTTTATAGTCTTCTGCCTGAACTGTTAACTCACCTGTTTTTGTGTGATACATTGTTCCAGTAAATCCAACAAAGTCGCCAATGTCAACATAATCGTTAAACCATTTGTATTGTTCAAGCGGAATTTGATTAACGCTTAAACTTACTTGTAGTTTGTTAAATACATCTGAAATTTGAACAAACATAAATTTGCCAAAGGTACGCCTAAAAATCATACGGCCTGCAACCGAAACTTTGTCGCCATCGTTTAATGCACGTGCTTCGGTTATGTTGTGTGTTTCATCAAAACGTGAAGCATATGGGTTAATTCCCATTGCTTTTAAATCTTTAATCTTTTTTTCTCTAATATCAGTTTCTTTATACAAATTTTCTGTGTTTTTTTCTTCCATAATAATCTCCGTTTTTTATGCTAAAATAAGTTTACTAGAAAATTTTAAACAAGTCAATTTAAAAATGTAACAATAACACTTATTTTAAGCACTTAAAAACCATTACATGTTAAAACAAAAACGCACAAAAATTTAAAAAATTTAAGTGCATTTTTATTGTTTTTGTTATTATTTTTTTGTTTAAAAACTTTAAAACAAACCCTAAATTCTGTGTGCGTAAACTTTCAAGTTTGTTTTAATTTTTTTTAAGTAATTTTTTGTTTCTTCAATTGGTGGATTTTTAATTTCGCCATTAGTTGCATATTCTTCATTTTTAAGCCACTCATTAACTTTGTTAAATCCTGCATTATACGATGCAACAACATTGTTCAAATTTCCATTAAACATGTTCCACAAATAATTTAAGTAATAACACCCAAACCTTATGTTAATTTCGGGTGAAAAAAGCAAATCGGGTGTGTAATTTTCAAAATTTAATTTTTCCGCAATTTCCTGTGCTGTTTCTGGCATTAATTGCATAAGCCCCACCGCCCCAGCAGAAGAAACTGCATTTGATTTGAATCCGCTTTCAGTGTTAACAACTGCGCAAACCAAACAGGGTTCAAGTTTGTAAATGCTGGCATATTTTAAAATTATGTTTTTGTGTTTTAACGGATATAACACACAAAAAAACACAACAACAAAAATTATTGCAAGCATAACCACTATTCCAAAAATGCTCCAAAAAATTATACTTTTTTTCATATTACTATGTTATGCCAGATTTTTTTTAATATACTAAAACACAAAAAAATTGACCTAGCAAAAATTGCTAAGTCAATTGTTTAAACATTGATTCAACATGAGTTTTAAACTTACTTTGCTTCAAACCAGTTTGTTCCGTAACTAACATTAACCTCCAATTTAACTTTAAGTGAAACAACATTTTCCATTTCTTCCACCAAAATTTTTTGAATTTGTTTTAGTTCGCTTGGTTCACAATCAACAATAAGTTCATCATGAATTTGAAGTATTAATTTGCTTTTTAGTTTTTGCTCATTAATTTTGTTAAACACCCTAATCATTGCAAGTTTAATAATGTCGGAAGCGGTGCCTTGAAGTGGCATGTTCATGGCTGCACGTTCGCCAAGTTGCCTGATGTTATAATTTGAACTGTTAATTTCCGGAATAAACCTAATTCTGCCAAAATATGTTTTAACACAACCAAATTGTTTGCAAGTTTCAACATTTTTTTCCATATACTGTTTAACTTTTGGATACTTTTCAAAATATTTATCAATGTAATCTTTTGCAACCTTTCTGGTGCTGCCAATGTTTTGACTTAAACCATAGTCACTAATTCCATAAATAATTCCAAAATTAATTGCTTTTGCATCTCGCCTCATTTGCGGAGTTACATCTTTTAAATCAACACCAAAAACTTGTGATGCAGTTATGGCATGAATATCGTTTTCGTGTTTGAAAGCATCAATAAGTTTTTCATCTTCACAAAATGCTGCAAGCAGCCTTAGTTCAATTTGGCTGTAATCGGCAGAAACAATGAAGCCTGCTTTGTTTGTTGGAACAAACATTTTTCTAAGTAACTTTCCTTCTTCTGTTCTAACAGGAATGTTTTGCAAATTTGGTTCGGAACTGCTAAGCCTTCCGGTGGAAGTTAAGGTTTGATTGAATGTTGTGTAAATTCTGCCAGTGTTTTTGTTAATTAAGTTTTCAAATGCTTTAACATATGTTGTGTAAAGTTTGCTAATTTGCCTATATCTAATAATTTTATCAATTATTGGGTGGTCATTTTTTAAAAAGTTTAAAACTTCAATTCCTGTGCTTTTTTTCTTGTTGTTACCATGGTAAAGTTTTAACTTGTCAAACAACACTTCACCCAGTTGTTTTGGCGAATTTATGTTAAACTTAATGCCCGCCATTTCATAAATTTCTTCTGTTAAAACACCAAGTTCTTGCTCATACTTTTTATCAAGTTCATTTAACTCATCTTGGTCAATTTTAAAACCTGTTTTTTCCATATCATACAAAACATATGTTAATGGAAGTTCAATTTCATTAAACAAATAGTTAAGGTTTAGTTCATCTAGTTTTTTATTGTACACTTCTTCCAAAACTTTTAAGTTGTATGCAAAATATTTTTGGTTTGTGTTTTGGCTAACATTTTCAAGCACAACATCTGAAAATGTTATGTTTGATTTGTTGTTGTTATTAATTAAATATCTTGCAATTAAAACATCAAATTTAACATTTTTAATTGTTAATCCATATTTATCAAGTTTGTGAAGTATGCTTTTAAAATCAAACACACACTTTTCAATTGATTCATCTAAAAGCACTTCACTTAAACTTTGCAACACATCTTGAACTTCAACATTTGCAGAAAGCAAATCTATTTTCGAGTCCAAATTGTATTCCGTGTTGTCAACAAACAAACTAAAATTTTCACTTAAATTTAAGTATATTTTTTTTGTTTGTTTTGCTTTTTTAACAATTTCGCTAACAACATCTAATTTATCAATTAAAACTTGTTTAATGTTTAAAATTTCTTCGGTTTCAATTTTTTCGTTACTTTCTAAATTCCCATCAAAAAGTTCTTTTTTCCTAAGTAACGAATTAAATTGATATTTTAAAAACATATTGTAAACATCTTTGTTAAATGGAAAACTATACAAAAATTCTTCCAACTTGCAATTAATGTTGCAGTTTGTGTTTATGGTGGCAAGTTGTTTGCTTAAAAAAGCAACATCTTTGTCGGCAACCAATTTTTCTTTAAGTTTTCCGGTGATTTCATCAATGTGGTCATAAACCCCTTGCAAAGTTTCATATTTGTTAAGAAGGCTAAGTGCTGTTTTTTCGCCAACACCACCAACGCCTGGAATGTTGTCGGAACTGTCGCCCATCAATGCTTTAAGTTCAATTATTTGATAAGGTTTTAAGCCATAGTCATTAAACAACTGGTCAAGATTATAGTTAATGGTTTCGCTTATTCCTTTTTTTGTAAACATTACCCAAGTGTTGTTGTTAATTAACTGAAAACTATCTTTATCACCAGTTACAATAATGTTTTCGGTATCAAATTTTTTTGTTAATGTTCCAATGATGTCATCGGCTTCAATACCCTCTTGTTCAACATACTTAATTCCCATTTGTAAAAGGAGTTCCTTTAAAATTGGAAACTGACTTTTAAGTTCTGGTGGGGTTGGTTTTCTTGTTCCTTTGTAATCAGCAAACATTTCGTTTCTAAAAGTTTTTTTACCATAATCAAAAGCAACACCAATATATTTTGGTTTTATTTCGTTAATAATTTTAACCAAAATTGTGGTAAACCCAAAAACCGCATTGCTAATAACTCCTTCGGAATTTGCAAGTTGTGGCAAAGCATAAAACGCTCTGTTAATTAAACTGTTGCCATCAATTATAACAAATTTATCCATTTATGTTGCTCCTTAAAAAATTGCTTTATTCGGTTAATTTTTAATTGTTTGCATAGTAATTAAAATTTCGCAAATTTAATAAAAAATTTTTTAAATTATAACTTAAAAAATTATTAACTAAAAACACTTTAAATTAAACATTATATTTTCATAAGTATGTTATCACATATTAAAAATTTAATCAAACTAACAATTAAATTAAAAAATTTTATAATATGAAAAAATATTTAACTAAATTTTGAAAAATTGAATTGCAAAATAAAATTAATTATGATATTATACTTTTGCAAGTTAAATAATTTTGCCGAAGTGGTGAAACTGGCAGACGCACTGGACTCAAAATCCAGCGATGGCAACATCGTGCGGGTTCGACTCCCGCCTTCGGCACCAAGCAAAAAAAAGTAACCTTTGTGGGTTACTATTTTTTTTATTTGTTTTACACTCTTTTGTTTTTTAGGCGGGCCACTGCGTGTCATCCTGTCGGACCCGGACCGCAAACAAGTTGCTCCCGGCTTATCGTTCGCTTCGCTCACTGGCTAAAAACTTGCCACAGGCAACTTTTCTTAACGCGTCGGTCCTGTCGGACTCAGACCGCAAACAAGTTGCTCCCGGCTTGTCGTTCGCTTCGCTCACTGGCTAAAAACTTGCCACAGGCAACTTTTCTTAACGCGTCGATCCTGTCGGACTCAGACCGCAAACAAGTTGCTCCCGGCTTGTCGTTCGCTTCGCTCTCTTGCTAAAAACTTGCCACA
>CALWGY010000011.1 GCA_944380265.1 uncultured Clostridia bacterium
CGATTTCGCCATGCTAACAACATGGGGTTTTACCCCAAAATGAAAAACCACCAGTTTTACTGGTGGATTTTTATTGTGTTTCGAATTATTATTTTTTTACAAAATTAATAAGAAAATTTATTTTTGTACAAAAATACTTAATTTTGTACAAAAATGTAAAAATCATTAAATTTTGAACAAATTTGCTTGAAGAGCATATAAAATATTGTGTTTAATAGATTTTTTTGCTAAGATTACTAAAAAAAATTAGATTTTTTAACCTGTATAAAATACAAATATAGTTTATTTTTGTACAAAAATAGTTTATTATTAAAATAAGGTTAAGAGATTTTTATGGAGGGGAAAAATGATTTGTCCAAAATGCGGAAAAGAAATGTGTGAAGGCTTTATTAGAACAAACCCTTTTTATGTTCCTTTTATTTTTAATAGTAAAAGTGTAATTCCGCTTGACACAAAAATAAAATTTAATCCACTAATAGCATTTGGTCCATTTATTCCGTTGTCAAAATTTGGTGGTTTTTTGGCTCCTAAATCAATTGCTCATTATTGTGATAATTGTCAAATTGTTATCATAGACATTGATGAAAATTTGGGCTCAGAAAATGAGAATAAGAATAAAAATTCGAAATTAAAATTTAAAAAATAAATAAAGGAGAAAAAATGATTTGTCCAAAATGTGGCAAAGAAATGTGTGAAGGTCTTATTAGATCTCGAATTTGCTATGTTCCATTCATTTTTAATAGGAAAAGTAATATTCCAATTGACACAAAGATAAAATTTAATCCGCTAGTAGCATTTGGTCCATTTATTCCATTGTCAAAATTTTCTCTGTCGTCACCAGATTCGATTGCATATTATTGTGATAAATGTCAACTTGCTATTATAGATATTGAAGAAAATTTGAATTTAGAAAAGGATAAAAAAAATAGAGATACTAAATTTGAAGATGAGAATTATTAATTAAAATTTTACAAAATAATCTAAATATAATAAATAATCTTTTAACCTTAATATCTCTTAATTAAGAGAAAAAAATAATTGGGAGGGGGATTATGGTTAAAAGATTAACCAAAAAAGACAAAAGAATTTTTTGGATTTTTGCAATTTTGCTTGTTGCAATTTTTAGTGCAACGGCATTTTTGTTTTTAAATCCAAAAAAAGTTTATGCTGAATCTGGCATGAACAATCAAGAAACTTTAACTGAAATTGATTATAATGCTTACACAAATTCAGACGCTATTTTAGGAGATCAAACAAAAACAATTTTTGATTACCCAGAAATGTTTGCACAAAAATCAAAAATTGAAGTTGAACACCAACTGGTGTTATTTTTTATTAAAATTACTTTTATTTATTTTATATTTTTCTTTCAATTTCTTCTCCCCCCCCCCTTATTTTTATTTTCACCAAATTTGTCTGTTAAGTTTGTTTAATTTTTGCTGATATTTTTTAATTGAATTTAAAACACTTTTAATAATTTACATATTTTGATAGAATAATAATGTTTAACAAACTTTTTAGGAGTTAAATTTTAAACTTGAATTTATTTTTTAAAAAGCCAAAAAAAGTTGCTCTTGTTTTGGGCGGTGGTGCAGCAAGAGGACTTGCACACATTGGTGTTATTAAGGCGTTAGAAGAACATAATATTAGTTTCGACTATGTTGTTGGAACAAGTGTGGGCTCGCTTGTGGGGGCTTTTTATGCTGCTGGCTTAACATCTGCTGAGATGATTGAGTATGCAAAAACCATAAAAACAAAAGATATTAAAAGTGGTTTAATTCCGTTTGTTCCATCAAAAACTGATGGCATTAAAAATGTTGTTGTTAATGCACTTGGAAACATTGACATAACTGACCTAAAAAAACATTATTGCGCGGTTGCCGTTGATGTTAAATCGGCAAGAGAAGTTCATTTTGTTAAGGGTAATTTGGCGGAAATTGTGGCAGCGAGTTGTGCTGTTCCGGGTGTTTTTTTTCCTGTTGAATATGAAGATTATGTGCTTTATGATGGTGGGCTTAGCAACAATTTGCCAAGCAATGTTCCAAAAATTGTTTTTGGTTGCGATGCTGTTATTGCTGTTGATGTTAACAGCACGCGTGGCTATGGAACCGACAGCACAAAATATATTGACACAATTATGGCAAGCATACGCATCATGATGAAAAGCAACAGTTTGAAAGGCTATTTAAACAGCGATTTAATTATTCAGCCTGACCTGAAACGTTTTAAGTCAACAAAACTTAACAACGCCGACGAAATGATTATGGAAGGGTATAATGCCACAATTTTTCAAATGGAAAAAATTAAAAACATTTTAAATGGGAAAAATAAAGAGAAAAAGATTAAAAAAATTAAAGTTAACAAACGAATGGTATAAACATGAATTACAAAAATAATTTTTTTAGTTCAATAGTTGTGTTTTTTGGCGTGGTTGCAGTGCTTTTGTTAAGTTTAATTTTTTCTGTTAATTTGGAAGAAATTTTAAAATTGAAACCAAATTTGAGTGATATTGAAAACAATGCTTTGCAAGTTCATTTTGTTGACGTTGGTCAAGGTGATGCAATTTTAATCAGGTTTTCAGACAACAAAACAATGCTTGTTGATTCTGGTCCGCAAAGTGCCAGCAAAAACTTGTTTAACTACATTGATAACGTATTTTTTAAAAACGATGAAAAACACTTTGATTTTGTTATGCTAACACACTCCGATTATGACCATGCAGGAAACATGGTGGAAGTTTTGTCAAGATACAAAGTTGATAAGTTTTTTAGACCACAAATTTATGTTAAGGGGCTAGAAAACAACATGGTAGATGGCAACATGTGCTATGATGAAGATGAAAACTATTGCCGAGTGGTTTCAAAACTTTATGAGTTTAGTTTGGCTGGTAAGTTGCAAGTTGAGTTTATAAAAGCAAACACATATGTTAGTTTGCTCAACAGTTCATATATGCACATTTTGTCGCCTATTAAAAATTATTACAGTAAAACAAACGAATTTTCA
This sequence comes from uncultured Clostridia bacterium, assembly GCA_944380265.1. Classification (GTDB taxonomy): domain Bacteria; phylum Bacillota; class Clostridia; order Christensenellales; family UBA1242; genus UBA6345. The sequence continues at coordinate 3,004 of CALWGY010000011.1, forward strand.
CCAATAGTTGTGTTTGAGCACAAAGGTGTTAAATTTATGTTAACTGGTGATGCAACAAAAGAAAATGAGTTGGAAGTTATGAACAACTATTCTTCTTCCGTTTTAGATTGTGATGTTTTAAAACTTGCGCATCACGGAAGCGACACTTCAACTTCATATGCCTTTTTGGAAGCAACATCACCAAAGTATGCAATAATTTCTGTTGGGGCTAATAATTCCTACGATCATCCAAGCCGTGAAACCATTGACACCATTCAAACATATAACAATAACAACGGCTATGATGAAGACATAAAAATTAAACAAACACAAAATTTGGGAAACATAATTTGCTATGTTAATGAAAGTGGCAAAGTTGAATTTTTGAAAATTAGTGATGTTGATGACTATGTTTTTGTTGATTACTATATCATTGTTATTTGCTTAATTGCATTTGTTGCAATAATTGTTTTCACACCAAGTTTTTTTAAATGGATTAAACAAAACAAAATAAAAAAGATAGAAAAAATAAAAAATAAAAGTTAAATAAAAATGCAACTAAATTGCATTTTTATTTTTTTAACAATACTTCTAAACAAGATTGTTTGTGGCATGTTTGTGGCATGTGTTATTCCACATTTTTTGATGCTGTTTTTGCAGGTGTTAATGCATGTGTTGTGGCACGTGAAATGTTGTGTGCTATGGTTCTTTCTATGGTGTGTGTTACAAAAAATTTGTGCAAACAAAAAGAAAAAAACAAAGTTTTATTTTTTTGTTTGTGTAATTAAAAGTTGGTTAATTAATTGTTAAATTAAAGTAAATACTATATAATATTAAATATAGCAAACATTCAATTGTTTTGTTTTTAAGGTTAACTTGAAGGAGCAAATATGGTAAGTAACATTTGCATTGTTGGACTACTTAAAAATTATGTTCGCAAAGTGGCCAAACGTGTTGCAGACGCGCTTGACATGTTTTATGCAGATGTTCATGAACTGTTGTCTTACGATTTTATTAACTTAGTTGAAGCCGAAGCACTTGTTGGAAAGGAATACATTGAAAAACAAGAAAGCGTTAAAATTAAAACCGTTGCTGGTTACGAAAACACAGTTATAACCCTTAATTGGGAGTGTTTAAACAAAGAAAAAAACTTAAATGCCATAAAAAAAGGTGCGGTTTTGGTTTATTTAAGGGTTGGCAAAACAGAGTTTAAAAACAAGCTTGAAAAAGAAGATGGCTTAGTTGATAAAACCGAGCAATTAAAATTGTTTAAAGAACATGATGAACTGTTAAAAAACTATGCAAATATTGTTGCTTTAAACAAAGGAACAATTGATGATGTTGTAAACATAATTTTAAAAAAGATAGAGGAATATTATGAGAATTGATAATTTGTGCGTTAATTCATTAAGATGTTTGGCAATGGACGAAATTAACACTGCAAAAAGCGGACACCCGGGCATTGCTTTGGGTGCTGCTCCAACACTTTATGCACTATATTCAAAAGTTTTGCGTGTTAGCCCAAAAGCAGAAAAACATTTGTTACGTGACCGATTTGTTTTGTCGGCTGGCCATGGTTCAGCAATTTTGTATGCAACTTTGCATGCATGTGGTTTCAATTTTTCCATGGACGATTTAAAAAGTTTTAGAAGTTTAAATTCACGTTGTCCAGGTCACCCAGAAGTTGGTGCAGATAATGCAATTGATGCATCCACTGGCCCGCTTGGGCAAGGTGTTGCAAATGCTGTTGGAATGGCAATTGCAGAAAAACATTTGGCATCAATTTTTAATAAGCCTGAATATAAGTTGTTTGATAACTACACATATTGTTTGGTTAGTGATGGCGACCTTATGGAGGGTGTTGCAAACGAGGCTTTAAGTTTGGCAGGCTCACTTAAACTTAACAAACTAATTGTTGTTTACGACTCAAACAAAACCACACTAGATGGCAAAAGCGACATGTCGTTTAAGCAAAACACAGCACTTGTGTTTAAGGGCTATGGCTTTAACGTTATTGAAGTTAAAGATGGCAACAATTTAAATAAAATTATTTCTGCGTTAAACAAAGCAAAATTAAGCACAAAACCAACACTTGTAATTGTTAACACAGTTATTGGGTATGGTTCAAGTTTGGCAGGAAACCACAAAATTCATGGTGCACCACTTGGAGATGAAGAAACCGAAAAACTAAAACAAAAACTTGGAGTTGTGCAGGAGCCATTTCAAATTAACGAAAAAGCACAAGAAATTTTTGATGGATTAAAAGAACACTACGATGAAGTTTTTGCTGAGTTTGAAGAACGTTTGCAAACTTACAAGAAAAATTATCCTTCCGATTACAGAATTTTAAATATGTACTTAAAAAATGATTTTTCGGAAGTTGATAAATACATTGGAACACTTGAAAACAAATTTGTTAGTTCACGTGTTGCAAGTGGCGAAATTTTAAACATTGTTTCCGATAACTTTTCAAACTTGCTTGGTGGCTGTGCCGATGTTTCAAGCAGCACAAAAGCGCAAGTTTACAGTGCTAATTTCCACGAAAACCCAGTTGGCAGAAACATTATGTTTGGTGTTAGGGAATTTGCCATGAGTGGCATTGCAAACGGAATTGCATTGTATGGCGGATTAACTCCATTTGTTTCAACATTTATGTCGTTTGCCGATTACTTAAAAGGCGGAATTAGAATGAGTGCCTTAATGGGTTTAAGGGTTTTATACATTTTAACTCACGATTCCGTTATGGTTGGAAAAGATGGTCCAACACATCAGCCGGTTGAACAACTTGCAATGTTAAGAGCACAACCAAACACATATGTGTTTAGACCATGCGATTACACAGAAACTTGTGCAGCATATTCTTGTGCATTAAATCTTAACGCCCCATCGGTTTTAACACTTTCAAGGCAAGATTTGGAACCTGTTAACAGCAGTTTTGAAAATGCAAAAAAGGGCGCATACATAGTTTTAAAAGAAGATAAAAAACTTGATGTTATTTTAATTGCAACCGGAAGTGAAGTTCAAACAGCACTTGCTGTTGCAAAGGAACTAACAGAAAGTGGAAAAGGCGTTAGAGTTGTTAGCATGCCTTGCATGGAAATTTTTGACAGTCAACCAGATTCCTACAAGGAAAGTGTGCTTGATAAAAAAGTTTTAACTTTTGCAATTGAATTAAGTTCAGATGCAAGTTTTTATAAATACATTTCAAATGGCGAAGTTTTTGGAATTAACACATTTGGAAAAAGTGCAACTCCAACCGACATTTTAAAAGAATTAAAACTTGATGTTAAAGGAATTGTTGCAAAAATTAAAAAGTATTTAAAATAAAAAAGAAAGGCAAGAGCAAATGAAATTGAAACTAGTAAAAAATAGTTTATCAAGCGTGATAAACTATTTTTATTCATTATAGTGATTTGATTTCTTCAAAAATCATTTTATTTTGCTTTCTAGACCATAAACCAAAAGGTTCATTAAAACTAGAATATAAACAATCATCAGTATAAAATGGGTAATCTTTACAAGATTGTTTGAACCTTTTTAATAATTCCATATATACATTTTTATCATTTTCTATTTTACTGTGACAAATCTGTCTCCATTGTTGTCCTGTTTTCCACCCACTATAAAAATCATTTAATTCAGGAACTATAAAGTTGATTACACCACCAATACCAACAGCTTCAAAATCGTTTTGATTTTTTGATGGGTTTTCACAAATTAATATATGTAAAAATAAATGCTCTAAATAATCACAATATATTATATTTTCAGCCTTTTGCCATTCGAATGGATTTTCCATTGCAAACTCCTTATTTGATAACATTATTGCATGATCTTCATATTTATGATGAGCAAGAAGTCCCTCATTGGTTCTAGTTACTTTTTTATTTTTATTCCATGATTTTGTCATATAATCACTTAATCCTATACCATATTTATCTTGCAAATAATCACAATACTCTAAATATGAATAATTTTTGATTTTGTTGTATTCTTCTAAATTCATAGTATCCTCCACTTATATATTATAACATACTTATAAATAAATTGTATTTAATTTTTACAAATAATTTAAGTCCTTGCCTTGGCATTTAGGCGTGGGCTTGTCATATACAAGTGGTGTCGTTTCGCTCCACCAGACAAACACACTCTACAACTGAATAAAGGAAAGCGAAAAACGAAAGTGTTGGTGAACGTAACACACTTTCGCTTTTTGTTATTCTTTTTCTTCTCTTTTCTATTATGGTAAACAAATATTCTTCGTTGTCAAGGTTAAAGTGCATGTCGCATTCTGCGACAATCCTTGACAACGTCAAAACTATCTATTTTTGTGGCTGTTAAGAGAGTGTAAAAAACACCTTAACCTTTTGCCGATTAAAATGTTAATATTTCGCTAGTTTCAAAATTGCTAGACTAAACCCTTTCTTTTTGTTTTAACACATATTTTAAATATTTGAAAAAAAATGTGTTTTAGGTTATACTAATTTTATAGGGTTAAAAAATTTAAAAGTTAAATTTTAATTTTTAAAATAACTCAATAAATCACGCGGCAAAAAAGTTTTATTTAAAACAAAAGTTAAATTAATTTGCTTTAATAAAAAATTAAAAGGAAAATTACGTGGAAAACAAGAAAAATTTTTATGCAGAATATAATGAATACTACAAAACCATTGAAAAAAAAGAACTAAATGTTAAAATTGTGCCAACACTTAAAAGGTCGTTACCATTTCCGTTTGTGCCATTTACTGATGAAGTTGATGATGAACTTTTAAAAGATATGCTACTTAACATTAGCAACAATGAAGAGTTGTTTTTAATTGCAACCAAAAAGTTTGATGACAGTTTGGAAAACGGAAAGTATAACAAAGTTGGTGCAGTTTGCAAAATTGAATATGTTAATGTTAAAGATAAAGGACTAAGTTACATTTGCAATGTTCTATATTTTGCAAACATTGTTAGTGTTGAAACAGAAAACAATGTTGAAGTTGCACATGTTGTTCCAATGGAAATAACAAACTTAAACACAGAAAACACAAAACTGTTGCTTGAAAAAGCAAAGGCTCTTTTTTACAATTACATTAATTATTCAAACCGAAAAATCAATTTGGACCTTTTAAACTATATTCGTTCCAATTCCGACCCAAACGTTGTTGTTAGTTTAATAACAGCCACAAGCGATTTTACAACTAAGGAACAATACAGCATAATGCAAGAGCCAAACATGGAATTAAAACTTGAAAATTTAATTGTTTTAATTAACAAGTTGTTTAGTTTGGAAGCAATTAACAAACGTATTGATGACAAAATTAGAAAGGAAAATGAAAAACGCCAAAAAGAACTTTACATAAAAGAAAAAATCAAGTATTTAAACGAAGAAATTGGCGAAAAAAACGAGTTTGATGAACTAGAACAAAAAATTAAAAGTTGTGGTATGCCTAAAAAAACCGAAGAGTATGTGTTAACTCAACTAACAAAATTAACAAAAACTCCAACCATGGCGGCAGACTATAATGTTTTAAAAAACTATTTAGACACAGTTGTTGAATTGCCATGGAACGTAAGCACGGTTGACAACAACGACATAAAACATGCTAAAGAAATTTTGGACAAAGAACATTATGGCTTAAAAAAGGTTAAAACCAGAATTTTGGAATATTTGGCAGTTTTAAATTTAAACAACAAGGTTAGTGGCCAAATTTTGTGTTTGGTGGGTGCACCAGGGGTTGGAAAAACCAGCATTGCACAATCGGTTGCACATGCCCTTCAACGAAAATTTGTTAAACTAACACTTGGTGGTGTGCACGATGAAAGCGAAATTAGGGGACACCGAAAAACATATGTTGGGGCAATGGTTGGAAAAATTATTCACAACATAAAACTTGCAGGCTCAAACAATCCAGTGTTTTTGTTGGATGAAATTGATAAAATTACCACCGACATTCATGGTGACCCAGCAAGTGCACTTTTAGAAGTGTTGGACCCACAACAAAACAATGCGTTTAGAGATAATTTTTTGGAAGTTCCGTTTGACCTAAGCAAAGTTATTTTTATTGCAACAGCAAACTACGTTAACCAAATTCCTGCACCGCTAAAAGACAGAATGGAAATTATTAATGTTGATAGTTACACAGCATATGAAAAATTGCAAATTGCAAAAAACTATTTATTACCACGCGAACTTAACAATAATGGTTTAAAAGATGGTTCGTTAACACTATCTGATGAAGTTGTTTTAAGTTTGATTAACGATTACACATATGAAGCAGGTGTTAGAAACTTAGAAAGATTAATTGCAAAAATTTGCAGACAACTTGCATATAAGTTGGTGGAAAATCCAAATTATAGTTTGCCATGGGAAGTAACAAAAAGTATGCTTCCAAACATTTTGGATGAAGCACCAGTAACTTCGCACGGTGTTAGAAAGCACCCAGAAGTTGGTGTTGGCTATGGTTTGGGTTGGAGCCCATATGGTGGCAGTGTTTTAACACTTGAAGGAATTTCGATTGCAGGAAAAGGCAATTTGGTTATAACTGGAAATTTGAAAAATGTTATGAAGGAAAGTTGCCAAATTGCACACACTGTTGCAAAAAAATATGCAACCAAAAACAGTTCTAAACAAATTGATTTTAACAAAATTGATTTGCACATTAATGCTTGCGAAGGTGGAATTGAAAAAGATGGCCCAAGTGCAGGAACTGTTTTGGCACTTGTAATTTACAGTGTTTTAACAAACAAAAAAATTTCAAACAAATTTGCAATGACAGGCGAAATTAGTTTAACAGGTCAAATTTATGCAATTGGTGGCTTACGTGAAAAACTTTATGCTTGTGTGCAAAACAACATCGAAAATGTTATTGTTCCATTAGAAAACAAAAAAGATGTTAAATTTATTCCAAAAGAAATAACTGAAAAATTAAACATTCATTATGTGTCAAATTTTGGGGAAGTTATAAATTTAACAATTGATGGTGAAAAAAATGAAGATAACAAAAAGTAGTTTTGTAACAAGTGTTGCAAATGCAAACAAAGTTTTGATTGATGAAAAAAAACAAATTGCTTTTGTTGGCAGAAGTAATGTTGGCAAAAGCAGTTTAATTAACATGCTTGTTAACAACTCAAAACTTTGCAAAACTTCACAAACCCCTGGCAGGACCAGACTTATTAATTACTTTTTAATTAATGATGCATTTTATTTTGTTGACCTTCCGGGCTATGGTTTTGCACAAGCATCAAAAAAAGATGTTTTTGGTTGGCAAGGTTTAATTGAACCATATCTTAAAAACAATGCAATGTTAAAATGTGTTTGTGTGCTTGTTGATGTTAGGCACAACCCAACCGAGCAAGATAAACAAATGATTAATTATTTGTTTTATTACCAAATACCATTCGTAATTGTGGCAACAAAGTGCGACAAATTGTCAAAAACTAAGGTTAAGCCTGCACTCAACAAAATTGCAGGCGAGTTGAAAGTTGGTGTGCAAAATGTTTATGGCATTAGTAGTCAAACAAGTTTTGGTAAAGATGAACTGTTAAACAAACTAGAACAATTTTTAAATTAAGTTAATAATACAACTAACTAGTTTTAGTACAGTTAGTTTTAATTTTAAAATATTATAAAGCAACCAAATTTTAAAGCATTAGCATTTACTTTAATTTTAATGATTTATTACTTAATTTTAATGTTTGATTTAAAAAATTAAAAATCTATTTTAAATAATATATACTAACAAACAAATATGTGTTAAAAAGGTGCAAAGTTTTTTGCATCTTTTTTGTTTTAAGTTTTGTTAATAAATTAATAGTAAAATTTTTTGTTAGTAACTTTTTTAAAGTTTTGGCATATAGTAAAGTATACAGGCTTATTAAATAGGAGGTAAAAGTTAAAATGTCATTTTATTCAGGTAGCAGAAATTCATTTTGCCCAGGACCAATAACTGGTAACCCATTAAATGGCTTGTGTGAAAAAGCGTGCATACATACTAAAAAAGTTTTTGATGCTTGCTTGCGTCAAATGCAAGAAACCGATGTTCAAGTAACAGTTACTAATTTTGTTCCAGCAGCACCTGTTCAACCATTAACATTTGTAAGCGTTAATTGTGTTGCAACTGGTGTTACAATTAACAACTTGGTGGTTGACAGATTTGAAGATAAACCTTGCTTTGCTCGTGTTAGTGGAACAGTTGTTATTCCTGTGGAAGTTAGATACACCGATGCAAACGGAACTCCGGGTGTGGCAACAAGTGAAGTTACTGTTAACACAGATGTTGTGTTATATGTTCCTCAACCAAGTGTTGTTCCTTTCACGGTTGAAGCATTTGCAAGTTGTTTAAGCCCAGATGGCGAATATGTTGGCAACAATGTGTTCAGTTTAGATTTTTGCTTGTCAATAATTTTAAGAGTTGTTGTTGAAGCAGAAATTTTAGTTCCTACATATGGATATTGTCCAATTCCACCTTGTCAAGAATTCACACAAGATGCTTGCTCAGGATTTTTTGAATTGCCACTTTATCCAGCACAACAACCTGTTTGCAACGCAAATTAAATTAAAAATTACAAAAACACAAAAAAAATTTGGCACACAATTTGTGTGCCTTTTTTATGTAAGTTTTAAGCAAGTTTTCAAAATTTTTTATTTTATGTTTATTTCATCTAATATAAATAAAAATTATTAATGAGTATTGAAAAATGTATTGTAATGTAGTAAAATAACAAATAATAAACAGCAATAATCATATTTTTAAAAAATTAATTATTACAAAAAAGGGAAAAAATGGGGAAAAGACAAAGAGATCAAAAAGACGTTTTTGAATCATTAAATTCAATAATTAACATAACATATAGTTTAAACAATAAATGTTTGACAATTCTTGATCAACTGAAAAAAGCGGATGATTTTAATATTTCGTACATAACAAAAAATTGGTTAGAAAACAAACGTGAAATTTATGCTGAATCACGCGATGAAGTTAATGCTCAAAATTACGAAAACATTACAATAAACATTGATACAATTAAAAAAGAAATTCAAGGTTTAAAAGATAAAATTGTTGAAATGTATGCAAAAATTAATCCAAATTCAACCAAAACTTTTGAACAATTGTTTTCAAGTGCTGGAATTGTTGATGAAGCATTACAAAAAGAAAATGATGAAAATTATGAAATTTTGATGAATAACGAAAAAATTAAAAATGAAGAATTTTGGAGTTTGGTTGCAGAATATTATGAACTTGAAGCCTTTTCTGTGCGATATATGGAATTTGTTGATATGTTTGAAACAATTCGAAGTTTAGTTACATATGATGGTTACAAAACTTGGTTTACAGGAAAGATTCCAGAAACAATTTGTGAAATTGATGAAAACACAATTAATGAATTAGAACATTTTGTTAGTGAATTAAAATTTAATTTTAAAGGTGACATTTTAAAAACAGGTGCAAAACTTAATAAAATTTTAAAACAAATAGAAAAAACACCTGAAAATGAAGAATTGTTAAATCGTTTTGCAGAACTTGATAATGAATATAAAACTTTAATTTTGTTTGAGCAAACATATGCCTTGTTAACAAAAAATGTTAATGTTTTAGTTGAAAGATTTAAATCTGCAAACACAACAGGATTTTCACTTTCTAATGAGATTTTTGAAAGTTTGGTGGATTTTGGTTTAAATGTTCCAAAAGAAATTAGAAAATTTAGAGACAGCACAAAAGTGCAAACAGTGTTTGCTGGAAAGTGTGAAATTGTTGACATTATTCATTTGATAAAAGATTTTAATAATTCTGCATCATTAATGCAAAAACTTGGATATATTGCGCAAGCAACCACCACCATTCCAATGGATAATTTTGAAGAAAGCAAACTAATTATTGAAGAGTTGATTGCAAACACTCAAAACTCTGAAACTTTGGCTGAAAGGTTGAAAAAATCAAAACAAAATGCTGAAACAGAAAAACAAAACAATGAAGATAATGAGATTAAAAAACATTTAATGTTTGAAACACCTTTTGGAGTTTTGTGGTGTGATGGAAAACAACTTATAAACAGCAAAACTGGTGAAATTGTGGATGTTAACAGGATTAACAACACACACTATAATCCTGAAAAAAAAGTTTTTTATGAAATTGTTAAAGATTCACAAAAAGCTGCTGAAGAAAAAGAGCATAATGGTGGAATGCAACCAGATGGCGGAAAAAGTAAATAACATTGAATAAAAATTTTAATAATTTTTGGCGGAACAAATAAACTTAAATTGTTCCGCTTTTTTAATTTTGTTTATTTTATTAACTTAAAAATTCAAATTAGTTTTTTATTAGTATTTTTAAGTTATTTATTAGTGTGTTAATTCGATAACAAAATTTGTTAAATTTTAAATTTTTTTATAATCTAAAAAAATCAAAATAACTAATGCTTAATTATTAATTGAAAAGTTGGCATAAATTTGTTAAAATTATTGTTGGAGATGATTTATGAAAGTTTTTGCAATTTCAGATTTGCATTTAAGCATTAACTCAAATAAACCAATGAACATTTTTGGACCTGTTTGGGAAAATTATTTGGATAAAATTGAACAAAGCTGGAACAGGCTTGTGTCGGATGATGATGTTGTTTTAATTTCTGGTGACATTTCGTGGGCAATGAAGTTAAACGATGCAATTCCAGATTTAAACTACATTTCACAATTTAAGGGCAAAAAAATTATTCTTAGGGGTAATCATGATTATTGGTGGAGCAGCATTAGCGGAGTTAGAAGTGTTTTAAAACAAAATATGTTTGCAATTCAAAACGATGCAATAAAAATTGGTGACACAATTTTTTGCGGAACTCGTGGTTGGACTGTTCCAGAAATAACACACAAAACCCCAGATGATGAAAAAATTTATAACAGGGAAGTTATAAGGCTAGGGCTTAGTTTGCAAGATGCAAAAAGGCTTCAACAAAACAATGAAAAAATTATTGTTATGATGCACTATCCACCATTTAACAGCAAAATGGAAGACAACGAATTTACAAATTTAATTGAGCAATATGGCGTTAAAACGGTTGTTTATGGACATTTGCATTCCTATGATAAAAAACAAAAACTTATAGTTTATAAAAACGATGTTAAATACTATTTAACCAGTTGCGATTTAATTGGCAACGAGTTAATTGAAATAAAGTAAAATATTTAAAACTAGCAATTTAATTAAAAAAATATGTTTTGAGTTTTATTTTGTTAAGTGTTGATTTAACTTTTGTGCTAATTAAACTTTCAAAAAACTTAACACAAAAATCATAAAATAAGTTTAATAAAATTTAATACAGAAAACATAAAAAAATTAATAAAAAACAACAAATTTAATTATAAATAAAAAAATATTAAAAAATGGCACATAAGTGCCAAAACGTGCTGCTGTGGCTCAGTTGGTAGAGCAGTTGATTCGTAATCAACAGGTCGTGGGTTCGAGTCCCACCAGCAGCTCCAATTAAAACATGATTTTTAATAATATCACAATTTAGAAAATTTAAGTTTATTTTTTATGTGCATGCCCAATTTTTATTGATTGTTTCAAAATGCATAAATTTATTATTTGTGAGGTTTGGTTATGAAATTAAAATGGGTGGAAGAAGAAGTTCCAAAAAACATTGAAGTTAGGCAGGTTTATGCGGTTGTTTTTAATACAGAAGGAAAAGTTTTGTTAAAAATTGAAAATAAAAATGGCAAAAAATATTATGGTTTGGCAGGCGGAACACCGGAGCCATTTGATAAAAATCGAATTGAAACCTTAAAACGTGAATACTTGGAAGAAGTTAACACAACTTTAAAAGAACCAATATATTATTTGGGTTATCAATATGTTGATGAAGAAAATGGAATTGTGCCATATGCACAAATAAGAATGACTGCAATGATTGATAAAATTGGAATTAAAAAACCAGACCCCGACAATGGTGTTATATATGATAGAGTTTTGGTTGAACCTAAAAAAGCAATTGAACTTTTAAATTGGGGAGATATTGGCGAAAAAATCATAACAAAAGCAGTTAAAACAGCCAAAGAAAAATTTGGATTAAATTTTTAAAATAAAAAAAAAGATGTTGAATATGTTAAAAATAAAATGAGGATTAAAATGTTAGAAAAAGACATTCCAGATGGAAACATTTTTATGATGTGTGAAAAAGTTAATAAGCAAGCATTTAAAGATGTGCCAAAAGGTTTTCATATTAGAAATTTAAAACCGGAAGAACTTGAAACATGGATGCGTTTTCCGTTTGACACAACTGAAAACGAAGTTGAAAATTTGCTGTTTATGAAAAACTTTTTTAACGATGTTTATGGTGATAAAAAAGAGTTATTTTTTAAAAGTTGCATGGTTGTGTGTGACCAATCAGACAAGCCCATAAGCACTTGTTTTGTGTGGAAAGCATACGATAAGTTTTGGACAGTTCATTGGTTTAAAACCTTAAAACAATTTGAAGGAAAGGGGCTTGGAAGGGCAATTTTAACATATGTTTTAAAATCTGTTCCTGAAAATGAATTTCCAGTTTATTTGCACACCCAGCCAAGCAGTTTTAGAGCAATTAAATTATATTCTGATTTTGGCTTTAAAATTTTAACGGACAAAGTTGTTGGAACAAGAAAAAATGACTATAAAAAGTCATTAAAATATTTAAAATACTTTATGGGTGATAAGTTTAACAGTTTGCAATTTGTTGAGTCCGATAAAACATTCAGCGAAGGAATTAAACCTTTTAAAATAATAGAATTTTAATAAAAAATAAATTAAAAAAATGCCTAAATTAGGCATTTTTTTGTTTTTTAAATTTACATAATTAATTTTTTAAATTGTACCAACGTTTAATGTCGTGAATGGAAATTCCAAAATTTTGTGGTATTTTGTTTTTCAAAATTTCAAGTTGTTCATACAAAACTTTTTTGCCTTCTTCATAAAATGTTACAATGTTTTCTTCACTGCCTGTTTCAACACACAAATTTAGTTGTTTTTGTGTTTGTTTTGCATATTCAACCTCATCTTCTCCAACATCATAAATTTTTTCTGCTGTATCTCTGTAACTCATAACAAGCACTCGGTTGGAAATGTCTATTAAGTGCTTATATGCTTCTTTTTGTGTTCCATTATATGTTATTAAATCATCAAGCCAAAATGGTATTGCATAATCGAAAGTGATTTGCGGATATGCTAACTTAAAAGTGTTTGCAAAATTTATTAAGTCATAAAGGTATTTTTCGCGGTTTTCTTCAAAATCGGAAAACTGGTGTGGTTCAATGTCAAACTGGATGCCGCAAAACTTTGCTTGCGGATTGTTTTGTTGATAGGTTAAATATTTTTGAACCAATGCGTGTGCCAGTTGTGGGTTTGTTAAAAATTCTTTTTCGCCACCAAGCAAAAACACTTTTATGTTAAGGCTGTTTGCAAGTGTAATAAAATTGCTTGTTTTTTCGTTAAAACTTGAAGTGTAATAATAAATTTCTGTAACAAAATTTTCTTTTGCAAAGTTAAGGTAAGTGTTTGAATCAATTCTGTTATCCCACCACCAAACGCCAACTTCAACATTTTTGTTTTTTGGGGTGTTTGTTTTGCAACCACACAAAATAGCAATGCAAGTTAACAAAAGCACAAGCAAAATATTAAGTTTGTTTGTTAAAAATTTTTTCATATTTTAATTATATCAAAAATTTTATGAATTTGTGTAACGCATTTTGGTATGTTTGGCGTTTGGCTTAAAAAAATAAAATTTTGCATAAATATACCATTTTTTGGTTGTTTTAACCATATAATATGGTTATAATGCATAAAATTTTGCATAAAAATTTATTAAAAAATGTATAACAGTGGTTAAAAGTGGTTGTAAGTGGTTAAAAAAAAGTGTATAATTAGGTTGTAACTTGAAAGGAGTGTAAAATGTTTTTTGGCGAATATTCTCATTCCCTTGATGAAAAGGGAAGAATAAGAATTCCTTCAAAGTTAAAAGTTGGACTTAGTGAATATGTTGCAACCAAAGGTGTTAACAACTGCATTTACATTTTTAATAAGTCATACTTTGAAACGGAATTTTTGGAAAACATTAATAGAATTTCGGCATATTCCCTAACTGGTCAAAATGCAGTTAGAGCAATTTTGAGTTCAACATTTGAAATTGTGGAAGATAGTCAAGGCAGATTTACAATTCCAACAAGTTTAAAGGAATTTGCAGGCATCACAAAAAATATTGTTTCTGTTGGTGTGGGGAAACGTATTGAAATTTGGGATGAAGAAACTTGGAAAGAATATAACAGTAAAACAAGTTTTGCCGATGCAATTAAAGAACTTAATGGAAATGCTTAAATGGAAGAACATTTTTTTGAACACACACCGGTTTTGCTTGATGAGTGCATAGATGGTTTAAACATTAAACCAAACGGAATTTATGTTGATGGCACTTTGGGTGGTGCTGGGCACAGTTTGCACATTGTGGAGAAATTAAAAAGTGGCAAACTTATTGCAATTGACAAAGATGAAACTGCACTTTCGGTTAGCAAACAAAGGTTAAAAAATTTTAACAATGTAACATTTGTTAAATCGGACTTTAAAAATTTTAAAAACATTCTTGAAAATTTGCAGATTGAAAAGGTTGATGGAATACTTTTGGATTTGGGAGTTTCTAGCCATCAAATTGACACCCCAGAACGAGGATTTTCATACAGGTTTGATGGAAAACTTGACATGCGAATGGACAGAGCCAGTGGAATAAGTGCAGAAGATGTTGTTAATAATTATTCCGAAAGTGACTTATCACGAATAATTTACACATACGGTGAAGAAAGTTTTGCACGAAAAATTGCACAAAAAATTGTGGAAGAAAGAAAAAAACAACCAATAACAACCACAATGCAACTAAAACAAATTGTTGAAGATGCAATTCCAAAAAAGTTTCATGGGCAGGGAAGTGTTTGCAAAAAAACTTTTCAAGCAATAAGAATTGAAGTTAATTCGGAACTTGACGGACTTGATGTTGTGCTTAAAGATATGGCTGAAAAACTAAATTCTGGTGGCAGACTTTGTGTTATTACTTTTCACAGTTTGGAAGATAGAATTGTTAAAAATGTGTTTAAGGAACTAAGCACAAATTGCATTTGCGACAAATCAATTCCTGTGTGTGTTTGCAATCACAAAGTAACAGTTAAGTTGGTTAACAAAAAGCCAATAACAGCAAGTGCTAGCGAACTTAAACAAAACAAAAGAAGTTCCAGTGCAAAACTTAGAATTATTGAAAAATTGTGATTAAAGTTTTTGTTAAACACAATGTGGTTTAAGCAAAAATTTTAAAATATTATAAATTGTTATTAAGGAGGTATAAAATGGGAAACTATAAACGTGTTGTTTTAAAAGAAACAGAAAAAGACTTGGCAACAACTCAAACTGGTTCTGATGTTCAAAAACAACTAAGCAAATTTGACACCAATTACACCTCAAAAAAATTAAATGATTTATATAACGAATTTGATTCGATAACATTTAATAACGATTTAGGTTCGGCAACAATAGTTAAGGAAAATGCAAGTGTTGCAACCAAAAGCGAAGTTTCTTTTAAGGTTGCTGTTTATTTAACAACTGCAATTTTGGTAACAATGCTGCTTGCAGTTTTAGCAATTTACAACATTTTTGTAATAAATAATTTAAACTCTAACATACAATTATTACAAGAAGATGTGGCAGTTGCTCAAACCGAGTTAGATAATGTTTATGGTAATTTAAGTAAACTTACCGAAGAAGAGCTTAAAGCTTTAATTAAGGGTTCACTAGATGGAAATTATGGTGACATTTCAGATAATGGCTTTATTGATATTGGAATGTTAGAAACAACAAATATTCCAAATTACGATACATCAACAAACTGGTTTGACAAATTTTGTTCCTTCTTAAATAATTTGTTTGGGGGATAAAATTGTTTAATAATTCAATATTTAGTTTACAAAAGAGGTTATTAGCAGTGTTTTTGCTTGTAATCTCTATTTTTTTTGTGTTAATTATTAGGCTGTTTGTTATTCAAATTATTCAAAGCAACTGGTTAACAAGTAAGGCTGCAAGCCAATGGACAAGAGATTTGCCAATTAATGCAAAGCGTGGAAACATAACCGATGTAAATGGTGCAAATTTGGCAGAAAGTTATTCTAGTTATGATGTTTATGTTAGGGCAAGCATGGTTAGCGAACCTGTTAAAGTTGCAAAACTGTTGTCGCAAGTTATTGGGCTAGATTATGAAGACACTTTTAAAAAAGTGACAAACACAATGGTTAGTGAATCGCTAATTAAATTACAACTTGATGATGTTTCGGCAAAAAAGATAATTGATGCAAATCTTTCCGGAATAATGCTTAGCGAAAACAACAAAAGATATTATCCTTATGGCGATTTGTTAACTCAGGTTTTGGGCTTTACCACAATTGATAATGTTGGACAATCTGGCATTGAACTTTATGCTGAAAAATATTTGAAAGGCGTTAAGGGTTATGCGTTAGAAGAAAGTGATGTTAATGGCGTTAAAATTGACAACACACTTAGCACTTTCGTTCCACCAATTGATGGTTGCAATGTAAAACTCACAATTGATGTTAACATTCAGCAAATTGTTGAAAATGCATTAAAGGTTTTGTGTGAAGAGCAAAAACCTAAAACAGCAACAGCAATTGTTATGAACCCAAACACAGGCGAAATTGTTGCAATGAGCAGCAAACCAAGTTTTGATTTAAACAACCCACCACGTGATAATGTGGCAGAACTTTTGCAAAATGTTAAAAATTTAAGCATTGTTGACATTTATGAACCTGGTTCAACATTTAAGGTTTTAACAACTGCAACAGCATTAGAAGAAAAAGTTACAACTCCAAACGAAGGTTTTTATGACCCTGGATATAGAATTGTTGATGGCGAAAAAATTAAATGTTGGAAGTTAATTGGACACGGACAACAAACCATGACTGATGGACTTTGCAACAGTTGCAACAGCGTGTTTGTGGATTTGGCTTTAAGGTTGGGTGCCGACACAATGTATGAGTACTTTGAAAAATATGGGTTTGGATCACCCTTGGGTGTTGACTTTTTGGGTGAAGCAAGTGGAATTTTGATGGATAAAGAAAGTGCAAAGCGAGTTGACCTTGCCAGAATGGGATTTGGTCAAGCAATTGCAGTAAGTCCAATTCAGTTAATAACTGCAATTTGCAGTGTGTTAAATGGTGGAAACCTTTTAAAACCATATTTTATAAAGGAAGTTACAGATGTTAACGGAAAAATGGTTTATCATAATCAACCAACTGTTTTAAACAAAACCATAAGCGAAGGAACAAGTGCTCAAATTAGAGAAATGCTTGAAAAGGTTGTAACAAAAAGTAATGCAATTAATGCATTCATTCCAGGATATAGGGTCAGTGGAAAAACAGG
>CALWGY010000012.1 GCA_944380265.1 uncultured Clostridia bacterium
GCTTACCCCAAAACTTACCGCTTTGCTCCTTAATGTTTTGGGGACCCCAGTTCATTCGACCACTCTAATAATTTTTGTGGAATGAATAAACTGGAATTTAAAATAAATTAAATAATCCTAATATGCTGAGATGTCAGAGTGGTCGAATGTGTCGGTCTCGAAAACCGATGTTCCTTAACGGGAACCGAGGGTTCAAATCCCTCTCTCAGCGCCAATAATTTTTTATTTGTTATTGTTATAATAACAAGTTTTGGAGGGCATTATGGAAAATAAACCATCAATAACTCAAAGAATTGAAAATGTGTTAAACGATGTTAAATTTAAAAAACATTGTGTTATGTTAAGGAGTTTAAATCCGCATTTCAACCAGGATTTTGAAATGTGTGAAAAAATTGCAAACATCAACATTAATAACATACAAATTGATGGAAGCAAAATTAACATAAATGCGTTTTCGCCAGAACAAGTTAAGCAAAATATTGTTGAATTTTATGCTTACCTAGACCAACTTTGCCCCGAACAACCATTACTTAACAAAGTTGAAGAAAATTTTAAATATTTAAAACTTGAACATGATAAACAGCGCTTTTGTCGTTCATATTGCAGCACAAGGATTGATGATGAAGGAAAAGAGATAAGAGAAATTTTTTGCAATGTGGAAGGCAGGGTGGGCGACAATTCAACAGCTGTTCATGAAGTGTGCCATTCGCTTAGTAAGTCTTTTGAAATTTTAAAGCGACCTAAGGACCAAAGAATGACGGAAGTTTGCCCAGTTATTATGGACGCAATTTCAAGTTATTATTTTTCCAAAAAGTATCCACAATTAAATGAAAACTTTAATGAAGATGCACTTAACGCACAAGTTGTAAATGTTATAAAAGCACGAGAAAGTTTGCTTGACGCGGTTGTTATTGATGTTATGACGGGGCATTTAACGCAAAGCAAAGCAGTTATGCGATATGGCGAAATGTTTTCAAGAAATACGAATATTTTAAACAGATGCCTAAACAACATTGAACAATACAAATTTAGTGCCATGTTTGAAAAAAAATATTTAGTTCCGCAAGCAATTGCTCTTGAAATGCTAGACAGGTTTAAACAAAACCCAAGCTTAACAATTTCACAATTTAAAACAGTGCTTAGCCATGACCATGAATGGACCTTGGAAGAAACACTTAATTATTTAGGGCTTGAACAACAACAAACCTTAATTGATAGTTATGTGAACAAATTTGAGGCTAGAACAAACGAACTAAAAAGCAAACAAAACAGGCAAAGCAAACAGTAATGTTAGTAAAAAAATTGAATTAACAAACACAAATGGAGAAATGGAATGTTTAAAACAGCAACAGTGATAAATTCCGAAGTCCAAAAAGAAATTTCAAAAAAAGCATACATAATTTGGTTAACAGCATTAATTGTTGGAGTTATTGGGCTTGTGGCATACATTGTTTTAGGAACAATATTTCCAGATGTTTCAGAACTTGATTTGTTGCTATTTTTCAGCATGCCATTTGGTTTTGGCTTGGTTTTTGTTTTAACAATTAAAAAACAAATTAAAAGCGTTCAAACACTAAATCAAGTTAACACATACGAGTTTTTTGAAGACCACGTGGTGGTTTCAACTGTTAGAAACATGGAAGTTGTTGGAAGTGTTAAAATTTACTACAAAGACTTAACAAAATCTAAGGAAACAGAAAAATATTTTTTATTGTATTTAAACAATGTTTCGGTTTTACCAATAAAAAAAGATGGATTAAAAAAGGAAGAACAAGTTTTGGTTAGGGCATTTTTAAATTTAAAACAACTTAAAGTTGAAATAAAAAAATAAGGGAATTTCCCCTTATTTTTTATTTTAAGCTATTACAAAAAAAAACAAATTAAAAACAAAAATAAGCAGTAAAAATTTGAAAATTCACATTAAAATCACACCCAAAACCACACCATAAAAAATTTAAAGCGTCATGCAAAAATATGTTAAAACCATGCAAAACAACACAAAAAAACACGTTTTAAAACGTGTTTTTTATAATTGTTAAACTTTACTAAACTGGCTGTTATATAGATTGTAGTAAAATCCTTTTTTGTTAAGCAGTTCCTGATGAGTTCCTTGCTCAATAATGTTACCTTTGTTCATAACCAAAATCAAATCGGATTTAACAATGGTTGAAAGCCTGTGCGCAACCACAAAACTTGTTCTGCCTTCCATCATGGTGTTAAATGCATTTTGAATTAAAAGTTCGGTTCTGGTGTCGATGTTGGAAGTTGCTTCATCCAAAATTAACATTGGTGGTTTTGTAAGCATAATTCTTGCAATGCAAATTAATTGTTTTTGACCTTGTGAAAGGTTGTCGCCACCTTCGGAAACAATGGTGTCGTAACCATGTTCCAGTGTTTGAATGTAATCGTGAGCATAAGCCATTTTTGCAGCTCTAATCACTTCGGCATCGGTGGCATTTGGTTTGCCGTATTTAATGTTGTCTTTAATGCTTGCATTAAATAGCCATGTGTCTTGCAAAACCATGCCATATTTTTCTCTTAAACTTGCACGTGTTATTTTTGTTATTTCTTTATTAGATACCAAAATTGCACCAGAGTTAACATCATAAAATCTCATAAGCAAATTAATCATTGTGCTTTTTCCGCAACCTGTTGGACCAACAATTGCAATTCGTTGACCCTTTTTAACCGAAACATTTAAGTGTTCAATAAGTTTTTTGTTTGGCACATATGAAAAACTTACATCTTTAATTTCAACTTCACCAGTGCAACGTTTTAACACTTCGTTGTTTTCATCACTAACTTCGTTTTCAATGTCCAAAACGTTAACAACACGTCTGCTTGATGCATATGCCGATTGCAAATCGCTAAACACATCGGAAATTTCGTTGAATGGACGAATGTATTTGTTTGCATAGTTAAGTAAAACAGAAATGTTACCAACTGTTATTGAACCTGTTAATGCTTCCAAAGTTCCCATAATTGCAACAACGGCATAAATTATTCCATTAATAAATCTTGCAAAAGGGTTGGAAAGTGATGCGTAAAACATTGCTTTTTCACTTTGGTTTGCTAAGTTTTGATTAATTTTTTCAAATTTTTCAATTGAACGGTCTTCATAGTTAAATGATTTAACAATTCTTTGGTTTCCAAGCATTTCCAAAATCATGCCAGATGCATCACCCAAAGTTTTTGCTTGTCTGCGGAAGTATTTGTCGGACTTAAACGCAATAAACGCTGTAACAAACACAGAAAGTGGAGTTAGGGCAATGATGACAACCGAAATTCTAACATCAATTGTAAACATAACATAAATGGTTAAAACAATTGAAACCATTGCATCAAAAATTGTTGTCATTCCTTCCAAAAATCCGTTTGAAATTTCATCAACGTCGTTAATCATACGGCTTTGCAAGTCGCCGTGGCTGCTTCCGTCAATATATTTAAGTGGAACACGGTTAAACTTTTTAAAAAGTCCAATTCTAACAAGTCGGTCGGTTTTGTAACTTAAAATGTTGTTCATGTAAACATATAGCCATCTGAAAAATGCAAAACCAACAACAACTAATGAAAAATATAGAATAATGGTTTTAAGTTTTTCAAAATCAACTTCGTTTGGTCCAATGATGCAGTCTATTGCTTTACCAGACAAAATTGGAATGAACAGTTCCAAAACAGAGTTGATTAGTGAAAATATTAAGCACAAAATTAAGTGAATGGTGTTTGGTTTTAAAAATGAAAATAGTTTTCTTAAAACTTTTGGTTTTTTAGGGCGGTGCAGTTTTTCAAGTTTTGCACCAGGTTTGTCAATGATAATTTCTGGGTCGGTAAGTTTTTGTTTTTTGTCTTCCAACCCACCATATCCTAGGTCATTTCGTTTTAAATCATTTAAAATTGGCTTTGGAACTTCTTGCACAGGTTGTGCTTTTTCGGGGTTATTAAAACTTGGTGCAGGAAGTTTTGCAATTTCTTTTTGAAGTTTTCTAAATTCTTTTTCAGTGTATTTTGCTTTGCGTGGTCGTTCTTTTTTTGGAATGTTTTTTTCTTGTGTTAAAAGGTTTTCACGTTTTTTCTTATCTTTGTTGTCTTCCATAAAAACCTCCTTACTTTGTTTGTGAATCGTGAATTTCTTTGTAAACTTCACAATTCTCCATTAATTCTTTGTGTGTGCCATGACCAACAACATTTCCTTTTTCAAGCACAATAATTTGGTCGGCATTTCTAATTGTGTTAACACGTTGTGAAACAATGAAAACAGTCATGTTGTTTGTGTTTTGTTTAATTGCTGCACGCAAGTTTGCATCTGTTTGAAAGTCTAACGCACTGGCACTATCGTCCATAATTAAAATTTCAGGGTTTCCAACAAGTGCACGTGCAATTGTTAACCTTTGCCTTTGACCACCAGAAAAGTTTTTTCCACCTGCCTGAACTTTGAAATCAAGTTTTCCATCTAACTCTTTAACAAACTCTTCCGATTGGCTAATTTTTATTGCTTTAAAAATTTCTTCGTCGGTGGCATCTGGTTTTCGCCACTGCATGTTTTCTCTTAATGTTCCACTGAATAAAACTGATTTTTGCGGAACAATTCCAAATAAGTTTCTAAGTGCAACAAGGTTATATTCCTTAACATCTTTGCCTTTTATTTTAACTGTTCCTTTTGTTGCATCATAAAACCTTGGCAACAAATAAATAACGCTGCTTTTTCCGCTGCCGGTTCCACCAATAATTCCAATTGTTTCGCCACGCTTAACTTTTAAGTTTAAGTTTGATATGGCGTTTTTGGCAGTGTTTGAATAGGCAAAACTAACATTATCAAATTCAACTTCAAATTCACTTTCTTCTGGGGTTTGTTTTTCGTTAACATTTTCTTTTTCTTCCATTGGGTGTTCTGTTATTACACCTATTGCACCTTCTGGGCTTTTAATGGAAACTTTGGTGTTAAACACTTCGTTAATTCTTTTTCCACAATTTATTGCTTTAATGAAGGCAACAATTATGTTTGCAAGCGAAATTAGTGCTGTTGAAATTTGTGTTAAGTAGTTAATAAATGCAATAATTTGACCTTGTGTTAGTCCGCCAATATTAACCTGAATTCCGCCAAACCATAACACAGCAACAATTGCAAAGTTAATAATGGTTGAAGTTACTGGGTTTAATAAAGAAGAAACAGCCGAAACTTTAATGGAACTTCTTGCAAGTTTTTTTGTTGCGTTTTCAAATCTTTGTTCTTCATATTCTTGTTTGTTAAACGACCTTATAACACGTGCACCTTGCAAGTTTTCACGTGTAACGTTTGAAACAGAGTCTAGGTTTTTTTGAGTTTTATCGTAAAGTGGAACAGTTGCTTTTAAAATTATGCTAACAACTCCCAAAATTAATGGAGCAACAACCAAGAATATTAATGATAGTTTTAGGTCGATTGTCATTGCCATAATAATGGAACCAATAAGCAAAAATGGTGCACGCATAACAAGCCTAACAAACATTGAAATTGCTTGTTGAATACGGGTTATGTCGTGTGTTAACCTGTTGTTTATGGTTGCAGTGCTGTATTTGTCTAGTTCAACATGCGAAAATGTGTTAATTTTTTTGTATAGGTCGCTTCTAATGCTTGAACCAATGCCAACCGATGCTTTTGCTGCAAATTTTTGGCAAATTATTGCAACCGCAATTCCAACAAAGTTAAGTGCAATAACAATTGCACCATAGGTCATAATATATTTTGTGTCGTTTTTGGCAACACCAACATCAATCATTGAAGCAATTAAAACAGGAATTATAAGTTCGGTTATGGTTTCAATTAATTTAAAACTTGGGCCAAGTATTAATTCCTTAACATATGCTTTAAAATATTTTTTAAAATTCTTCATGTGTTATCCCTTGTGCCATTTTTTAATTACCTTAGTATTTTAGCAAAAAAAGTCGAAATTAAAAAATGAAAAACAAAACAAAAAAAGAAAACATAAATAATTTTTTATGTTTTCTTAACTTTTTTATTAAATTTAATATTAAATTTAATTTTTTTAAAAAATTTTGTGTTTATCTATTTAATTTCAAAAGTTGCGTTGCAATATTCACAAACACCTGTGTTTCCGGAAATTGTAAGGTTTGCACCACAGTTTGGGCATTTTTTTGTGTTAACAATTTTTGTGTTTTTCGAAACATTGTCACTAACTTTAAGTTCTTGCCTATCAACAAAAGTGAAACCCACCAAATAACGTTTTTGAATTAAGGTTGTAATTTGGTTTGCAATTGTTCTTTCGTTTTTGTTAAGGTTTTGGCTAAGCTCTTTCACATTATACATTTTGTCAACTGTAATAATTTCATGTAAATTTTTTAGTGATGCCTTTTCGCCATATTGAATCCAAATTATTGGTGTGCCATAAAATCCAACAGCGGTAAAAACTATTCCAACAATCATCATAAAAACCCAAAATCCACCGCTACTTAGTCGTGTTGCTCCAACAACCAAAATTGGAATGCCAGCAACAAACATGGCGGTTATAATTAAAGATGCTATTAATAATTTGTTACAATCTTTTTTAATGCTTCGTTCCATTTTGTATCCTTCAACTTTAATTTATATTTTAATTTTAATATTATTCTAATAATAATTTTATCAAAAATTGCTAATTTAGTAAACAATATAATCAACTAAAAATTTAGTTTGTTTTTTTGTTGTGAATTTATTTAAATTACAAAAATTAACTAATAAAATAATTTTAACTTCACACACTAAAATTATGAAACTAAGTTTTGGTAAAAAAACAATTTATGGAATAGGCAATTTGGGTTATAGTGTGGTAAGCCAAACCATCACTAATTTTTTTATGTTTTTTGGAACAAGTGTGTTAAAAGTTTCGGGCACATTAATTGGTCTTGCAATTGCACTTAGCACTGTGTGGGATGCAGTAACCGACCCAATTGTTGGTTACATTTCCGATAATAAAAAACTTGGCGTGTTTGGTTACAGAAATGGATATATGTTAATTGGCACAATTGGAATTACCATTTGCAATTTGTTTATTTGGTGTGTTCCACTTAATTTAAACGAGTGGGTTAAGTTTGTTTGGGTTATGTTAACACTTGTGTTAAACGAAACTTTTTGCACATTGTTTTCCACCCCATATGGTGCACTTTGCAGTGATATTGTTTCCGATTATGATGATCGAACCATAATTCAGGTTTTTAAAACATTTTTTTTCTTGCTTGGAATGATTTTGCCAAGCATTATGCTTTATGTTTTTTTGCCAAGCACTTCTGAGTTTCCGCAAGGGCAACTTAACCCAGAAGGTTACAAACACATTGCAATTTTCACAAGTTTAGTTATGCTTGTGTGCGGCTTAGTTTGCACTTTTGGAACGCTTAAACTTTCAAAACAAAGTAAAACTGAAAACTTGAAAAATGATGGCGGAATTGGGCAAATTTTTAAGGGCTTTGTAACTTGTTTAAAAAATGAGCACTTAAAAACCATAATTTTAGGTTATTCACTTTCAATGATTAGTGCTGCAATTTTAACAAGTGTGGGGCTTCATTTTTTCACATATTGTTTTGGATATAGTTCATTAAAAATTACAATTTTACTATCAGCACTTTTAGTTGGAATGTTAATGGGGCAACCAGTGTGGTACAAACTTAGTTTAAAGGAAGACAAAAAACCAGCACTTTTAAGTGGTTTAATGGTGTCAATTTTTGGTGTTATTATAATAATGTTAAGTTACATTTTTAAAAATGTGTTAAGCACTTTTTCGTTTTATATAATTTTGATTGCAATTTTTATTGTTGGATTTGGGGCAGGAACACTTTATAGTTTGCCATCGAGCATGTATATGGATGCAATTAGTTACGTTAACAAAACCACAAACACAAACAACTCTGGAACATATCAAAGTTTTTTAACATTTTCATACAACATTGCAAATGCCACTGCTTTGTTTGTTGTTGGGGTGTTGCTTGATCTAATTAAATTTAATCCGCAACTTACAAATCAAACACGACCTGTGCAAACGGGTATTGCAATAATTTTGTTTGTTGGGGTGCTAATTAGTTTGATTGGTTCTTTTTGCTTGTTTAACAAATATAAACTAAAAAAGAAACATTTTGAAAATGACAACGAAAAACCAAGCAACAAACCACAAAATTAGATAATGTGTTTAATTATTAATTGTAAAAATGGTTTAAGTGTGGTATTATTAACCATGGTTGTTGGTAAATATATATTTTTATGATGTTTATCTTCAACTTTTTGGAGTAAAAACCCCGCGATGTTAAAATTTAACTAACATAAATTTTAACTTTTGCTAACGCAAAACGCACAACTTTG
Organism: uncultured Clostridia bacterium; assembly: GCA_944380265.1. Lineage (GTDB taxonomy): Bacteria > Bacillota > Clostridia > Christensenellales > UBA1242 > UBA6345. Next base: position 8,324 of record CALWGY010000012.1, read on the forward strand.
TTGTGCCATCGCGGGGTTTAATAGCCACTTGTTTTAACACAATTTGCCTTTTGCACTTTAAACAAACTTGTGGCAATTTAACTAATTCCAAACAATATTTAGGCAAAATTTATATAACAATTAATAGGATAAAACAATGAAAATTACAAGTAAAGAATTAAGAAAAACATGGATAAAATTTTATGAAAGTAAGGGGCACAAAAACATTGGAGCTGTGTCACTTATTGGAGATGGCACAACAGGTGTTATGTTTAATGTTGCTGGCATGCAACCATTAATGCCATATTTGCTTGGCAAAAAACACCCAATGGGAACAAGGCTTTGCAACGTTCAAGGTTGTGTTAGAACTGTTGATATTGATTCTGTTGGAGATGCTAGCCACTTCACATTTTTTGAAATGATGGGAAATTGGAGTTTGGGTGACTACTTTAAAAAGGAAAAAACTGCTTGGACATTTGAACTTTTAACCAAAGTTTTTGGACTTGATAAAAACAAAATTTGCGCAACAGTTTTTGAAGGAAACGAAAGTGCTCCAAAAGATGAAGAAACAGCAAACTATTTAAAGGAACTTGGCATAAAGGAAGAAAACATTTTTTATAAAGGTAAAGAAGACAATTGGTGGGAACTTGAAGGAACAGTTGGCACACCTTGTGGACCTGATAACGAATGGTTTTATCCGTTAACCGACAAAAAATGTTCCGAAAACTGTGGCATTGATTGTTCGTGTGGCAGATATGTTGAAATTGGCAACGATGTTTACATGCAATATGAGAAAAAAGAAAATGGCTATGTTCCACTTAAAAACAAAAATGTTGACACAGGTTTTGGTTTTGAAAGAATGCTTATGTTTTTAAATGGCATAACCGATGGATATAAAACCGATTTGTTTAATGATGTTATAAGTTATATGGAACAAGCATTAAACGTTAAGTATTGCGAAAATGCAGAAACAACAAAATCAATGCGTATTGTTGCCGACCACATAAGAACAGCAGTTATGTTAATTGGCGATGAAAACGGTATTGTTCCAAGCAATGTTGGTGCAGGATATATTTTAAGAAGATTGCTTCGCCGTGCAATTAGGCATGCAAACAAAATTGAACTAAAACCACAAGATTTAATTAACATTGCAAAAATTTACATTGAAAAAGTTTACAACGAAGCATATCCACAACTAATACAAAAAGAAGATTATGTTCTAAGCGAAATTCAAAAGGAAATGGACAAATTTAACAAGGCACTTGAACTTGGACTTAAAGAATTTGACAAAGTTATTTTTGGCATTGAAAAACACAAAGAATTTGCAAAACAAAAAGGCGAAATTGTTAAAAATGAAATTAGTGGCAAAGCAGCGTTCAGGCTTTACGACACTTTTGGGTTTCCAATTGAACTAACTTGTGAACTTGCAAACGAAAAAGGCTACTTGGTTGATGAAAATGGCTTTAAATCAGCATTTTTAGAACATCAAGAAAAATCGAAAGCAGTGCAAAAAGGAACATTTAAAAGTGGTCTTAGTGATGAAGGTGAACAAACAACAAAATTCCACACAGCAACACACTTGTTAAATGCAGCCCTTAAACTTGTTCTAGGAAAAGAATGCCACCAAATGGGTTCAAACATAACACCAGAAAGGTTGCGTTTCGACTTTCCGTGTGACCACAAATTAACAACAGAAGAAATTACAAAAATTGAAGATATTGTTAATGATTGGATTAAACAAGACTTAAAAGTTACAAAAGAAGAAATGCCAAAACAACGTGCAGTTGAAATTGGCGCAGAACACCAGTTTATTGAACGTTATCCAGACATGGTTTGGGTTTATTCAATTGGCAATGTTTCAAAAGAAATTTGCACAGGCCCACATGTTGAAAGCACAGGAAAACTTGGCAAATTTAAAATTGCAAAAGAAGAAAGCAGCAGTGCTGGTGTTAGAAGAATTAAAGCGGTTTTAAACTAAAAATTAAAAGCAGAACCATTTAAAATTTTAGGTTCTGCTTTTTTGTCCGTTTAAAGGCATAAGTTTTGCATTTTTGGGTCAAGTTATTGACCGCAGATTTTTTTTAATATATAATGATATTAATATTTAACAAACTCTATTGGTAAAAGGGGAGTAATATGAAAATTGTTAAAGGAGTTTTAATTTACACTGTTTTAATTATTGGCATATGCTTGGTTTTGGGTATGCTAATTGTTGGGTGTATGTTCATTTTTCCTAAATTTGAGGTTTTTGGCTGGAAAGTTATGCACAAAAGCAATGACATAGTTAAGGATAATCATAGTTCAAGCCTTGCAAGTGGTGACTATACCATTGAAATTGATGCAGGATTGCACGCTGTTAATGTTGTTATGTTTTCAGACGGCACAGAATATGTTTTAGTTAACAAATATGATGACATGTTCGGTTTTTACAAAGGCGAATATAACAACGAAGTTAAATTCGAATATTCAGCAAATAATAAAATCACAATTTCTTTGGGAAGTGTTGATGGCGCTGTGTTGCCAAGAAAAAGCAGAATTGATGTTTATTTGCCACATAGCCACGAATACAACTTAATTATTAGAACAACAAGTGGAGATATCAACATTAATGGGGCGTCAAGTCAAGCCAGCGTTGATCAATTAAAAGTTAAATCGCTAGACATAACAACCACTTCTGGTGACTTTGCTTGGAGCAACGTTAGAAGCACAATTTTTAAAGTTGGTAATAATGATTTGTATGGTCACTCAATTGTTGATTCAATTGACACAAAAGCAGAAGGTTTTAACAAGAATGCTTACAAACGCTTTGTTTTCCTTTATGGTTTAAAAGCAAAAACTAACACAGGAAAATTTGATTTCAGTGTTAAAAATGATGATGTTGGAGTTGCAGCAATTGCGCCAACAGTGATTGGTAATAGAAATTTTTCTGATGTTTTAACTATGAATGAATCTAATTTTAATAATTGGAAAAAAACAGTGTTAACTAGTGAGCCTACAAAATTCTATTTTGAAGCAGGCAGAGGTGAATTTAATTTTACTGACATTGTTAGTTATGGTGGATTAAGCCTTAATTTTGTTGGACAAGATGTTTTGGTTAAGGCAGGAAAAATTACTGTTGCGCCTTCTAAAATTTTGGAAACAGAAGGGGTTAATAATCAAAAAACATTCTCATTCTACTTTAATGCACCAAATGGATTTTTTGATATTAAAGAACTTTCTGCAACACTAAGCACAATAATAACAAACAATATTGACATAAAACTAGAAAATGTTACTGGTGAACTTTCTGTAACAACCACTTATGGAAACATTGAAATTGGAGAAATTTCACACAATGCAAGTTTAAGTTCAACACACGGAAACATTACAGTTAAAAACACAAGTGAAAACATTATTGCAATAAGTGAATATGGCAACATAACTGTAAATTCATATAGTGGTGGCGGATATTTGAAAAACAGACATGGAAAAATTACCGCAAATTTCAACAAAGAGTGGTACAACGAAAACAAATCTTCCATAATTGTTGATGAATACCCAATGCCTATGGAAATGGTTAGCGAAGATGGCTCCATAACAGCAAACAACCTTGTTTTTGAAACAATAATTCAAACAACTGCTGGTGGAACAATTAATGCAAACTTTATGGAAATGTACAAAGCAGCAAGTGCAAGTGATGTAATTAATCATAAAATTACCTTAAATGGCGGTCGTGCAAATGTTACTGTTCCAAACACGCAAGCATTTTGGTTTAAAGGAACAGGATCAATTAGTGGTAGTGTTGGAAGTGTTCCAATGACCGCAACCGAAGATTTTGTAACAATTCTAACACCAAACAATGAAGAAGAAAAAGAAGTGATTGCACGTTTGGAAGTTAAAACCAGAAGTGGAAGCATTAACTTCACAACAGCAACAGTTTAATAAAAAAACAAAAAAACTTCTCGAAAAAACGAGAAGTTTTTTTATGATAAATTTTAATTTTTTTGTTTAGCAAACATTTATTTAATGGTTAATTAAAACTAAGTTTTTTTATTTTTGAAAAATTTTTGAACTATAATTAATTGTTTAATTTTGCTTGATATTTTAACGTTTAAAAAATTTTATAATTTTTTGCCAATTGAATCGTTACGACCAAAAATTAAATTAAGTTTTTCTATTGCATTTAAAATTTGTGGGTGGTCGGCTGGCAACGAATTTTCTTTGGCAAATTCTTGCAAATATTCAATTTCAAAAGGTGTGAAGTCAATTTTGTTTTTCTTTGCTGCTGTTATCATTTTAATTAATATTTGTTTATTATTTTTCAAATATTCTTGCAGTTTTCCGCCGGCTTCAACCATTTCTTTTCCATCTGTTATTGTTTCTAGGGCATTTGAAAAAACATCAAATTCATTTTGAAAGTATTTGCCCGGATTGTAATCAAGGTCAATAAGTGTAAAACCAATGTTTGGGTCGTACAAAATGTTTTCCGAGTTGTTATCAACCACATCAATGTTAAAAATCTTTTTTAATTTTAAGTAATCAGAAATTAATTTGTTGTAATGTTCTTGTGGAGCAGCTGCCAAAATTTTTTGCATTTGTAAATTATATTTTGTTGCACGCAAAATAAAAAGAATGTTTTGTTCTTCGCGTGGCTTGGTTTTTTCTTCTGGCTTAATAAATCTAACATATGCACTAAGTGGGCTGTTTATTGCAAAAACTTGCCCTTGTGCTTTTTCTTGCACTTCAACATATCGACCTTTTGAGTTGAATCCGCCAATAACTCTAACAACGCCAATTCCAAGTTCCTTAAATTGTTTGCTAAGTTGAACTTTGCGTTGAACATTGTTTGCATAGCCACAAACACTATCCATGCTTGCTGGATGAATGTTTGCCAAATACACATATGGTTTTTGTGGTGTTTCTAAGCAATATTTTGAAGAACCACGTGATTTTATTTTAAGTTGTCCACTTTTAATGTAACTTAAAAATTCTTTTTTAAGGTCGCTCATTTTTAACTCCTAAAATTATTATACCAAAACACAATTAAAATCTCAATGGTCAAATTTACCATAAAAAACAAAATTAAAACAAAAATTTTAATTAACGTTTTAGTGCTGGTTTAATCAATTTTTTGTTTTTATCATATAAATAATAAAAAATAATAAAGGAAAGTTTATGAAATATAACGACTATCCATTGCCAGACGACAAACTTATTAATATTTTGAAAATGGAATATGCAAAACTTAACACAAGCAAAGTTCAAAAGGTTTGCTCTATGGGAGTTCTTGAACAAAAAAGCAAACTCTCGGAACTTTACATGTACATAAGTGCGCAAACCAGTTATTTAAACAAACTTTGTGCAATGAATAAAAATTTAACATTAAAACACAACCCCGAAATGCATTTAAAAATTTTGTCGGATATGGGAATTGAAAATTTTTCTGTTCAAAAAGTTGAGCACGGCAAAAGTTGTTTTTATGACTATTTAAAGTGTGAAGCAGAAATTTTGAAGATTTTAATTTTTCTAATTTTTTTAGATGGACTAAATTTTAATAAAACAAAATTAACACAAATTTTAACCGAACAAGTTGAAAATTTTGATTTAATTATTAACAACTAAACCATTTTTTTATAAAAATTTTTTAATAATTTTAAAAATTTAACAAACACGTGGGTGTGTGTTTGGTTAGTTTAAAAAAAATACGAAAAAAAGATAAAAAAAGTTAAAAAAAAGTGTTGACTAAGGGGGTGAAGGGGTGGTAAACTAGCAATGCGTTCAATCCAGAGAGGGTTGGATGCAAAGAACAATGACAAAAGAATACAGAAAAGACCAAAAGAAATAACGAGGTAAGGAATAAAATACCTGTTAATTTTGAAGAGGTTAAAGCGAACTTTTACGGAAAGTAAAGAAGATAGCACACAGTGTTATGTTC
>CALWGY010000013.1 GCA_944380265.1 uncultured Clostridia bacterium
ACCTCCTTTTAAGGAAAGGTTAAGAGCCTAATCCAAATATATATATATTAAAAAGCAATCATCTCACAAGATTGCAACTTAAAAATCTAATTAGTAGTAAGATAGAATAGACTAATTAGTTTCTGTATTCTAGACATTGTAGTAAAAAAAAATGTTCCCCACTGCGCGGAACATTTTTTTGTTTTCACAGAGCAAATTAGCAAATCTACTGCAAAAAGAAAAGAAAATTCTCATGTCACGAATTCAAATTCAGTTCAATCAAATTTTCTTTTCTTTTTTTGTACCTTTATCTAATTATCTCTGTGAAAATTTAACCATCTTTTAGCGAATTTATTTCAAAAACTCAAAAAATTTTTCCTTTCACATACTTAGTATGGTTCAGTCAAAATTTTATGTGTTTTTTCATAACTTCATCTAAAATCTGGTTAAAAAACTCTTCTAATATGTAAAGTTGTTTTTAACCAATTAAATATCATTTTGTCAAACATCAAAAAATATTTAGGTCAAGTATGAAAATATACACTCCCTAAATATTTTTTTTGTTTTCCTTGTCTTTTTTCTAAATCTGGTCAAAAAATCTTCTATCAAACTTATTTTTTTAAATTTAACAAAAAAATTTTTCCTGTCACATACTTAGTTACTAAAATTTTATTTTTTTTATTTATGGTGGTTTTATTATTGGTATATTTTCAAATTTAGTTTAAACTTTAAGTATGGAAAAATTAAAAATAATTAACAACAAAAACATAGAAGTTTGGAAGTTTGATTTTCAAAAAAGTAAAAGTAATAAACTATTTAATTTGGTTGAAACTGGCAAAAAAACTGCAACTTCATATTTATTTAATAATGAAAAAACTATTAACAAGTTTTCTTATTTAACAAATTATGATTGTTCTAAAACAATCTTGTTAGAAACTATTATGGCTTTTAAGTGTAAGTTTTCCGAGATAAATGCTGCCATGGCAGAGTTGGAGGGCGAAGGAGACTTTGCTTATTGGAAAAAAGAGCATAAAAAATTTTTTTCTTCGGAACTAAAACATGAAGAATTTAACGAAGATGTTAAAATAATTTTTGAAATTTTTAAAGTTGTAAAAATTTGTTAAATTTAGAATATATTAAAAACTTATTTCATATTATTTAGTATGAAAAAGTTAAAAGTTATAAATCTTTCAAAATATTTTTTGGTTGCTTTTGGCATAATTTTGGTTGCTGTTTTGGGTAGTGTTTTTGTGTATTTGGGAATGGACTATTATGTGCTAGTAACAAAACCAACAATGTGGGTGCCAAACATTGTTTTCCCAATTATGTGGACCATAATATATTTTATTGTTGGTGTGGTTTCGTTTTTGGCAATTAAAAATAAGACCATAAACAAAAACACAACCATTTTGCTAGTTTTAAATGGTATATTTAATGTTTTGTGGTGTTTAGTGTTTTTCACATTAAATCAACCACTTGCTGGTTTGGTGTTTATAGTAATAAATTTGGTTTTGGCATATGCGCTGTTTATCAATTTTTTAAACATTAACAAATATTATGGTTTAGCATTAATAATTTATCCACTTTGGATAAGTGTTGCCACAACCCTTAACGTTGCAATTTGGATTTTAAACTAAGTTAAAAAAACAAAAAATAAGGCGTTTGCCTTATTTTTTTAAATAAAACTAGTTTAAAACATAATTAAAATTGTTTTTTTATTATTCATTAATTGTTTTTGCAACACTTAAAAGCCCATAATATAGGTTTTTAAAGCCGTCATAATCCATGTCAACGGCAAGTTTAATTTTTGTTTTTCGTTTTGTTATGTTGGAAACCAAAATGCCTTTGCCATCATAAAATTTAATTTTTGCATTAACATATTCGGTTTTGAAAAGTGTTGGTTCAATAATGTATGCAGTTGCACAACTGTCGTGTGTTGCAGCATCATCATCGTCCACATGACCATCTTTGTAATTTTCGTACATTTTTGCAAATATTGCACCAGTTTCGTTAATCGATTTTAGCCTTGAAATTTCTTCGTTATCAATGTAAGCATAGTGACCAAAATCCATTGGAATAATGGTTACGTTTGCACCAGAATTTAAAACAATTTCGCATGCTTCTGGGTCACGACTAATGTTAAATTCTGGATATGGCTTTTCTTGTTTTAAAACATTATCTTTTGTTCCGCCCATAAACACAATTTGTTTAATTTTTTTGGCATCTTCCGGATAAGTTTTTAAAAGCATTGCAACATTTGTTAGTGGTCCCAACACCAAAATTGTTGAGTTGTTGTAAAGTTGCAAAGCATAGTGCATTGCTTTGTATGCTTGAAGAGCAATTGGTTTTGTTTTAACATCTTTATATAAATAGTTGCCAAAACCCATTTTTCCATGAACACCTTTTGCAATTTCAAGTTTTGTGTTTAGTGGTCCTGGCAATCCTTTTGCAACTGGTATGGATTGATCATATAATTCACACAAATGAAGGGCGTTTTTTGTTGTTGTCTCAATACCCAAATTCCCTGCTGTTGAACAAATTAATTTAATATCAATGTTTGGAGCAAAAAATGATGTTATAAGTGCAACGGCATCGTCAATTCCTGGGTCGCAGTCAATAATCAATGATTCTTTCATGTTAACTCCTTGTTTGCTATTTAATTTATTTAAAGTTACAAAGTTTTGTTTTAATATTTAATTTAAGTATATTAGAAACAACAAAAAAACTCAAATAAAAATAAAAAAATAAAAGGCAACTTAATTTTTGCCTTTATTTTTTGTGTTATTTTATTAAGGATGTTTTGTGTAGGTCATCAGCATTATATTCATCAATTGTGTTTTTAATTGCTTTAATAATTGGCTGCCTTGTTCTTTCTTTAACTCTGCCAATGTGTTTTTCATTATCGGTTAGCACAAACTTGCCAGATTGTTCATCAATGTGCATCAAACACAAGTTGTAGTATGTTGGAAGCGGAGCGTATGGATCCTTAATTTTGTCTAGTGCTGAATAACATCTTTGCTTCCAACCAAACTGGTTACCTTCTGGTGTTGAAAAATCAACATATTCGCCAGAATTTAATTTAACATACTTTGGAATTGCAAGCACTGCAACTGTTCTGTTTTTATAGTTTGTTGCGGTATAGGAATATTTAAAAATTCTGTCCACTTGAAAATCATGGCTTGTGCCCATATAGGTTAATGTTCTAGAAACTGTGGATTATCCACATTTTAAACCTTTTTCCATAATCAATTTGCCAATTTGCTCGGGAGAAAGTTCTTTCCCATCATTAATGTGATGACAAAAAATGTTATAAACCGTGTGTGGATTGTTTGTGTTTAGTGATCTTATTAAATTATTTAGTTCCATTTTAAAAACTAATTCATTTGTAAATTCTTTTTCCATAACAAAAATATTATACCATTTAAAACATTTGTTTTTCAATGTGCAAAACATATAAATTTTGAAATTGTTTTGTTAAAGTTTGTTTTTTGTGTTAATATTAATAAAAACATAATTGGAGTTAACTATGGAAAGAAGTTTGTTAATTATTAAACCAGGTTTTTTAAAGTATGAAAAACAAATTAAAAACAGAATTAAAAAATTGGGCGCAAAAATTACACATGAAAAGAAAATGGTGTTAGACGATGTTTTAATAACAAAACATTATGCTGAGCATTTGCAAAAAGATTTTTTCCCAGAACTTAAAAAATATATGCAAAGTGGTGAAGTTTTGGTTATGTGTGCTGAACGTGAAAAAGATGGATTAATTGCAGATATTAGACAAATTGTTGGCGCAACAAAAAATCCAGAAAAAGGCACAATTAGGCACGATTTTGGAATTGGCAGAATAACCGAAAATGTTATTCATGCTTCCGACTCTGTTATGTCGGCAGAAAGGGAACTTAACATATTTTTCCCAGAAATGTTCCAAAATGCAGAAAAAACAAAATAAAAGAATGCAAAAGCATTCTTTTTTTTGTTTATTGTGCAAAAGTGCTGTGGTGTTAACTTGACAAAAATGGTTTAATTATGTAATCTTGAATAGTTAAATTTAAACACAAAAATTTTTATAATTTTTTTATCTTTAAATTTTCATAATAAAAAAATAAAAGGAAACAAACTATGTTACAAGCAGTTAATGTGTCATTGCAATTTGGTGGCAGAAAACTTTTTGAAGATGTTAACATAAAATTCACAAAAGGAAATTGTTACGGAATTATTGGTGCAAATGGAGCAGGAAAAAGTACATTTTTAAAAATTTTGTCTGGCGAAATTATTCCAAACAAAGGTGAAGTTATAAAATCGCCAAAAGAAAGAATGAGTGTGCTAAACCAAAACCAAGAAGCGTTTAATAACGAAACAGTTTTAAGAACTGTTTTAATGGGGCACAAACGTTTAATTGAAGTTATGGAAGAAAAGGAAGCCATTTACGCAAATCCAAATTTTAGTGAAGCAGATGGAATGAAGGCTGCCGAGTTGGAAGCCGAATTTATGGAACTTAATGGCTGGGAAGCTGAAAGTGATGCTGAAACACTGCTAAACGGCTTGGGTGTTCCGGGCGAATTTCATAACAAACTTATGGGAGAACTTGACCCAAAACTTAAAGTTAAAGTTTTGCTTGCACAAGCGTTGTTTGGAAATCCTGATATTTTAATTTTAGACGAACCAACAAACAACCTTGATGCAGTTACAACCAAGTGGTTGGAAGATTATTTGATTGACTTTGAAAACATTTTAATAATTGTTTCGCATAACCGACACTTTTTAAACAGGGTTTGCACACACATTTGTGATGTTGATTATGGCAAAATTAATATGTATGTTGGAAACTACGATTTTTGGTATGAAACCAGCCAACTTATGCTACGTCAACAAAAAGAACAAAACAAGAAAAACGAAGCACGAGCAAAGGAATTGCAAGAATTTATTGCAAGGTTTTCTGCCAATGCATCAAAAAGCAGACAGGCAACTTCCAGAAAAAAAGAACTTGAAAAACTTACAATTGAAGATATTAAACCAAGTAATCGTAAATACCCTTACATTGATTTTAGAGTTGAGCGTGAAGCAGGAAACGACATTTTAAAAGTTGAAAACCTAACCAAAAAAGGATTTTTTGAAAATGTTTCGTTCACAGTTAATCATAACGAAAAAATTGCATTTGTTTCCGACCAAGGAACAACAATTACTGCTTTATTTAAAATTCTTGCAGGCGAAGACAAAGACTACACAGGCGAAGTTAAGTGGGGCAAAACCATAACATTTAGTTATATGCCACAAAATTACAATGAATATTTTAACAATTGCGACCTTAACTTGGTTCAGTGGCTAGGTCAGTTTAGCAAAGAACAAGAACAAAGTTATTTGCGTGGCTGGCTTGGCAGAATGTTGTTTACTGGCGAAGAAGGCTTAAAAAAGGCAAAAGTTTTGTCGGGTGGCGAAAAGGTTAGATGCATGCTTGCAAAAATGATGTTAACAAGTGGTAACTTTTTAATTTTTGATGAACCAACAAACCACCTAGACCTTGAAAGCATTACAGCACTTAACAAAGGGTTAATTAACTTTAAAGGAAACATTTTGTTTACAAGCCACGACCAAGAATTAATGGAAACTGTGGCAAACCGCATCATTGAAATTAACGGAACCAAAACTTTTGATAGATTAACAACATATGATGAATATTTGGAAAACAAAAAGTAAAAAAATAAAAAGAAAAAATAAGTTCGGTTGAACTTATTTTTTTTGCATTAATTTGAGATTTATTATTAAAAATTAAATTAATTAAAATTAAAAGTTAAATTAAACTAAATTAATAATTAAATTATAGTATTAAAAATTATTAAACTTTTCTAACATAAACAATGCCTGCAACACCTGCACCAATGTGGCAACCAATAACCGAGCAAAGGTTTAGTAGTTTTGTTTGCTTTAAGTTTAGGTGTTCATAGCATTTTTGCAATTTTTTGCCGTTGGTGTCAATTTTGGAATACAAGAAGTAAACAGGATAGTTTGTGTCAATTCCACCAGATTTTTCAACCAAGTTGTTAATTGTTTTAATTGCATTGTTAAGACCAATTGCTTTTGCTTTAACATCCAAACTACCATCTTTTAAAATTGTTAAAATTGGTTTTAAGCCAAGCATGTTTCCAACAACTGCTTTGGTTTTGCTAAGTCTGCCACCTTTGTGCAAATATTCCAAAGTGTCAAGTGCTGCATAAAGTTCAATTCTGTCTCGCACTTCATCTAAAATTTTAATTATTTCTTCGGCTGGTTTTTCTTTGTTTTGAAGTGCAACATCAACTAAAATTCTGTTAAGAGCAGTTGCTCCTTTTGAATCATAAACATAAACATTGTCATATCCGCCATTGTTTTTAACAAGGTTTGCACAATTAACAGTGCCAGAAAGCTTTGATGAAAGCAAAATTAACAAAATTGTTTCGTTGTTCTTTTTTGCTTCACTGTAAGTTTGTTCCAAAAGTTCCATGCTAAGTTGTGATGTTTTTGGGAAAACTTTTGATGTTGTTAGTCTTTCATAAAATTCATCAATTGAAATGTTAATGTCATCTAAAAATTCCTCTTCATTAAAAGAAATTCCAAGTGGCAAAACTGTTATGCCCATTTCTTTTGCTTCAATTTGAGATATGTTTGCAGAAGAATCTGCTATAATTTTAACCATAATAATTTTTTCCTTTTTGTTTTATTTGTTAATTTTAAGTTGACTAAATCATTGTTTTACTTTTAAAATATCACTAACAAATGTTAGCGGTTTTTATTATATTTAATTTCATTATTTTTGCCAAAGAAAATTAAATTAAAAATTTTAAAACTAACAGAATTAGGAGATGTGTAAGTGGAACGTAAAGTTAGAGAAGATGCAAAATATTCACAGGAGTGCATTGTTGATGCATTTTTAATTTTGCTAGGCGAAAAAAATTTGCAAGATATTAGAGTAACGGAAATTTGCAAAAAGGCAGGAGTTGCTAGAATTACGTTTTATAAATATTACAAAACCATAAATGATGTTTTAAAAGCTGCGGTGGATTTTAAGTTTAACGAATTTAGAGAAGAATTGAATGCTGCACAACATGGTGATGATATAAAACGTATTTTGGAAATTTCCATAACTGCCATTGTAACACTTAGAAAGCCACTTAAATCACTTGCAAGATCTAATATGTCGGGTATTTTGTTACAATATTTTACGGAAGCGCTTTCAACATTGCTTCCAATTTTTGAAAATGATAGCGAATTAAAACGCACAAAATATTTGTTTTTATCAGGCGGGGTTTTTAACATTTTGTCCGATTGGGTAAGCCTTGGAATGAAGGAAACACCAAAAAAACTTGCTGAACAAATTTATTTAACCATTGTTGAATTTTTAAATAAGTAAACAAGTTTAAAAAAACACTTGAAATTGGGCTAGTTTTAAGTGATAATATTAGTAAGGGAAAAAATAAAAAAGGGGGAAGTGATATGAAAAAAGTTTTAATTATTTCTTCAACTCCGCGAGTTAATGGAAATTCTGAAATTTTGTGTGAAGAGTTTTTAAGGGGAGCAAAAGAAAGTGGAAATATTGTTGAACTTATAAAACTTCGCCAAAAGAAAATTGGATATTGCATTGGTTGCCAAGTTTGCTATTCAAATGGCGTGTGCTTCCAAAAAGACGATATGAACGAAATTTTAAATAAAATGGTTAATGCCGATGTTATTGTGCTTGCAACACCTGTTTATTTTTATTCTATGTGTGCTCAACTTAAAACACTAATTGATAGATCTGTTGCCAGATACACAGAACTTAATAATAAAGAATTTTATTACATACTAACTTGCACCGACACAAACAAAAAACACTTATCACGTGTTGTGGAAGGGCTTAGAGGTTTCACTTTGGATTGTTTGGATAATTCAAAGGAAAAAGGAATTATTTATGGCGTTGGTGCATCTGTTAAAGGAATTGTTAACGTTACTGATGCATTTAAAGATGCATATGAAATGGGTAAAAAAGTTTAAAAATAAGTCGGCTTAAAATTTTAAGTCGGCTTTTGTTTTTGTTATTAATAAAATTATAATAAAATTATAACAAAATTATTAATAATAATTTAAAATTTTTCAAACCTTTTTGTTTTTTAGATTTTTCAAAAAGTGATATTATATAAGTGAAGTATTAAATAAAGATTTAAAGAATTAAAAGAATTAAAGTTGATTTTAGTTATAAGTTTGATAAATTTTTAATAAGAATATATGTGCCAAAAATTAATTTTTTAAGGACTAGTTTGTAATGCAAATTGAAAAAAGTTTTTTAGAACAAATTAATAAAATATACGGAAAGGAAAATGCCGAAAAAATTGTTTCTGCATTTGATTTTGCAAACCAAAAGCATAATGGTCAAACAAGAGACAGTGGTGAAGAATATGTTTCGCACCCATATGCTGTTGCAAAAATTTTGGTTAAAATGCGTGCCGATGTTGCAACTGTTGTTGCAGGGCTTTTGCACGATTGTTTGGAAGACACAAATTGCACAGAAAAAGAAATTGAAGAAAAATTTGGTTCAACCGTTTTAAACATTTGCGTTGGATTAAGCAAAGTTGAATCAATTAAAAATGCAAGATTAAAAAATGCAGAAGAAAGTGAAAATTTAAGAAAAATGTTGTTAACACTTGGCAAAGATGCAAGGGTTGCCTTTGTTAAACTTGCCGATAGGCTTCACAACATGCAAACACTTGAATTTAAAAGCCGAGAAAAACAAATTAAAATTGCACAGGAAACATTGGATATTTTCACACCACTTGCAGAAAGATTGGGAATGAACAAGTTTAAACACACGCTGGAAGATTTGTGTTTTAAATACATTTATCCACAAGAGTTTGAACAAGTAACCAAATTTTTGGAAGAAAACTATAAAAAAAGCGAAAACATTATTTTAGATATTTCCAAAAAAATTGAAACCTTAACAAAACAACACGGAATTGATGCTAGAATTCAAAACAGAATTAAAAGTAGTTATGGTGTATTTAAAAAGCAAAAGCAAAAAGGCAAAGTTTTAGACATTATTGCTTTTAGAATTATTGTTAAGGAAATTAAAGATTGCTACACAATGCTTGGTGCAGTGCACAATTTGTGGAAGCCGGTTGAAGGCAGAATTAAAGATTACATTGCACATCCCAAAAAGAACTTATACATGTCGCTTCACACAACAGTTATGTATCCAACCGAAAATGGTGATGTTCCATTTGAAATTCAAATTAGAACAGAAGAAATGCACATTTATTGTGAATATGGTATGGCTGCACACTGGATGTATAAGGAACAAGGTTCAAAAGCCACAAAAAATGCTGGGAACTCGGCACTTTACAACATAAAAACAAATTTGAGCAAAAGCGAAAAAAATGTTATTAAAGAAGACGAAACAGAAGAGTTTTTGCAAATTATTAAAACAGGATTTTACGCAAACAAAATTTTTGTTTTTACACCAAACTTTAATGTTGTTGAACTTCCAGAAGGGGCAATTCCACTAGATTTTGCTTATGCAATTCACACCAACCTAGGAAACAAGTGTGTTGGTGCAAAAATTAATGGAAAAATGGTGCCAATAACAACCCCACTTCAAACAGGCGATTTTGTGGAAGTTTTAACTTCATCAAATTCAAACGGACCAAGCCGTGACTGGTTAAAAATTTGTAAAAGCAGGGGTGCAATTTCAAAAATTAAAAGTTTCTTTAAAAAGGAAAGAAAAGAAGAAAACATTAAAATTGGAAAAGATATGCTTGAAGAACAAGCAAAACGCAAGGGGTATAGTTTATCAAAACTTTTTGAAGATAAGGAAACTTTGGGTGAAATTGCTCAAAAACACCATTTATTAACACTTGACGAAATTTATGCTGCGGTTGGCTATGGCGGAATAACAGTTTCACAAGTTCTTGGAAAATTTATTTCAAAACAACAACAAGAAGAAAAGAAAGAAAGAAGACAAATTGCCAAAGAAGAAGCGGTTTCAAAAAACAGTGATGGCATTATTATTGATGGGCACGATGACCTACTTAAAAAAGTTGCAAAATGCTGCCACCCAATTCCGGGAGATGACATTGTTGGCTATGTTTCTAGGGGAAGAGGCGTAACAATTCATAGGCGAGATTGTGCGGTGCTTAAAAACTTGGAACAAGATAGAATTGTTGAAACCACATGGAACAGGCAAAGTTTAAGTGAATTTTATAATGCAAACTTTAAGGTTATTGCAAAAAACACATCTGGCGTGTTAAATGCAATTTCCAACAAAATTGCTGATAACAAAATTGACATAAGTTTTATTAATGGCGATGTTAACAAAAATGGCGATGCAATTTTTAATGTTGGTGTTAAAATTAAAACCAGAGAACAACTTATGGAACTTATTAACAAAATTAAGGCAATTCCAGCAGTGTATGAAGTTTTAAGATAAAATTAATGTTTGCAAAAATTAATTTGAAAAATTTAAATTGCAACACAAATTAAATGATTCAATAACCATAAAATTTTAACTTATTTGTGCTTAACATATTAACAGTAAAAACTAAAAAAACACATAGGAGAAAAAATGAAATCAATTTATTTTGAAGGCGATATTTTAAAAATTGGTTTAATTAAAGTTATGTCAAAGTTTTCTAAAAAGGCATATCACAGCAAAATATCACCAATAAAATTTAAAACTTTTGAAGACCCAAAACTTCCAAAAGAAGATTGGGTTAGAGTTAAAAACATTGAAACAGGAATTTGCGGTTCCGACATGACTTTTTACACTTGTGCACAAGGACCAAGCACAGCATTTTTGCCAATTCCTTGTTCAAAAATTACATATTTAGGACACGAAACTGTTGGTGAAGTTGTTGAAGTTGGTTCAAAAGTTAAAAACTTTAAGGTCGGCGACAGAGTGTGCATGAACAAATATATGGCTTGTTGCGATTTAAAAGGTTATGACAAACAAGACGAATGTGAAATGTGCAAAGCAGGCAACTATGCCGATTGTGAAAATTATGGCGAGCCAAGCAAAGTTAACATTTATGCAGGTGCTGGAATGGGTGATTCATATCTTGCACCAGAAGGTCAGTTGCTAAGTGTTGAAGGCTTAACTGATGATGAAGCAGTTTTAATTGAACCATTTGCGGTTTCTTTGCACGCTGCACTTAAAAGAGTGCCAAAAGAAGGCGAAAAGGTTTTGGTTGTTGGTGCTGGAATGATTGGGCTTGGATTAATTCAGTTTTTAAAAATTTTGCAACCAAAATGCAAAGTTTATGTTATGGAACGTAACCCTAACAAACACGAGTTTGCAAAAAAACTTGGTGCCGATGAAATTTTGGTGGGAGAACCTTACGAAGCTGTTAAAAATGCAACTGGCGCAAAAATGTATGGCAAAGGCGGCAACAGAATGTTGCTTGGTGGTTTTGATGTTATTTACGATTGCGTGGGCAAAAGAACCATGTTAAACGACACATTAAGGTGGCTTAAAGCACAAGGAACACTTGTTAAAATTGGATATCAAATGACCAAAACAAAATTTGATGAAACCCCAATTTGGTGGCAGGGTTTAACCATTATTGGTGCAGACAGCCACGGAATGGAAAACTATAATGGCAAAAAAATTTCAACCTTTGAAATTGTTAAAGATATGATGCTTAAAAAACAACTTATAACCGATGGCTTTATAACACACCGCTTTAAACTTAACGACTACAAAAAAGCATTCAAACTTTTAATTGAAAATCCAAAAGACACAATTAAAGTTGTTTTGGATTGCACTGAATAAAAACAGATTTTGTAAAATAAAAAAGGACTTAATTCTAAGTCCTTTTTTTGTACAAGAAAACCCCCAGATAGTCTGGGGGTTCAGTGAAGGCTTTTGCCGTTGAGTGAAAAATCTCCTT
>CALWGY010000014.1 GCA_944380265.1 uncultured Clostridia bacterium
GAACATAACACTGTGTGCTATCTTCTTTACTTTCCGTAAAAGTTCGCTTTAACCTCTTCAAAATTAACAGGTATTTTCTTCCTTACCTCGTTATTTCTTTTGGTCTTTTCTGTATTCTTTTGTCATTGTTCTTTGCACCCAACCCTATCTGGATTGAACGCATTGCTAGTTTACCACCCCTCCACCCCCTTAGTCAACACTTTTTTTTAACTTTTTTTATCTTTTTTCAATTTTTTTTGCAAATTGCCAAACACTTATCCTTGTGTTTGTAATTTTTTTTAAGTTTTTTTGTTGGCAAGAATTAAAAAATTAAAATTTTACAAAAAAAAGAAAACTTTAAAACCAAGTTTTCCTTTTAAAATTATCTTTATTTTAAATTTTGTTATGTACAATTTTTATTATGGTGTGCATTATGCTATTTATCAAACTAATTATATTATTAATAAGAAATATAACAAATAAATTTAAAGCAACACATTATCATCATAATTATGCACATATTAATTTGTTTATGCAACAATCAATCCGCCAATTATTAGTGTTAGTGCAAGTGCAAAAGCAACACAGCAAAACACAAGTTGAACAATTTTTTTCTTTTTCATAAGTTTCTCCATAATTTAGTTTTTTTAGTAAAATTATTTTTTATCGCCATCAAAAAAGTCGAAGGCTTTCATAATTTCGTCTAAATCTTCTTTTGGATTTAGTGCATCTTTAAGGTCGAAGCCACTTTCGTTTGGCTCTGGATATTGCATGAAATCAAATGGCGAATTTGTTTTTTCAAGTTTTCTTTTTGCAAAGTTTTTTGAATAAGCATTAAGTTTAACATCTTCATCGGAATTTAAGTATTTTTCTGCCAAACTTTCATTTTTCTTTGTTTTTAGGTTTGTGTTTTTAGAAATTAAATTTAAACGCTGCAACCTTTCATTAATTGAGGTTATAGTGCTATAACTTTTGTTAGGTTGCACTGCTTCCTTAACTTCTTGTTTTGCAACTTCTGGTTTTAATGGTGCCACAGGAGTTTCAATTTTTGACGGTGTGGTTTCTGGATTTTTTGTTTCAACTTTACTAGCCTTTTGAGTAGCAACCTTTTCTGACTTTTCTGATTTTTCAACTTTTTCCGGTTTTTCTAGTTTTTCTTTTTTTGCTTTTGGCTTTTCTTCAACAACTTGAACAGGTGCACTGTTAACAACATAATCCATTTTGTTTAGTATGTTTTTAATAAACTGGTCGGAATTTTGTTTTAATTGTCCTTTAATTGTTTTTGTGTTTAAGGTTAAGCCTGTTTTTGAAACTTCATCAATGTTTGCCTTAAAATCTTCCATCAAAGAATTTAAGTAACCATTTTTGTTAATTTTAGGATATTCTTTTTCAATTTCTAAAAGCAAATCTTCAAAACGAGAATATAATGCATTAACACGCTTAATTTCAAGGTTATAAACATTTTTTGCATTGTTTTCAATTTGTTCTGCTTTTTCAACAGCAAAAATTAAAGCCTTTGAAATTTGCTCGTCTTTGTTAACATAATTAGACAACCTTTCGTTTAATGCTTCAACTTCATTTTTTAAAGCAACAACCCTATCTTTTTGTTCGGCAAGCTTGTCCTCATATTTTAAATACATTTTGTTAATGTATTCATCAACTTCCTGGATATTATATCCTTTTTTATCAACCGTAAATTTTGCCATTACTTCTCCTTTTTATTTAAGTAAAAACGTTCAGGAATTAAACTTCCAACAAAAACAGCCAAGATTATTGCTAAGAAAAACCAAAGCAAAAACCAACCAAGACCAATAATTTTGAAAGCATACAAATAAAACGACGCACTAATAATAATTAAAAATGATGAAATTTTGTAGTGCAACCAATCTTTAAAAAATATTCCAACAAAAAGCGAACTTATTGCAGCAGCACTAAACAATGTTGGCCACAAAGTTGTGTAGTTATATGGTAAATAAAACGACCAAAACAACATTATTCCGTTAAGTAGCAAAAATGTTCCAAACCATGTTGAACTGTCATCCTTAAAAATTATCGCCTTCAAAATTAACGACAATCCAATTCCAATTATTAATGTTGGAAACCAAAATTGGTTTAATTCTAACTTAACAAATGGAACATATGCCTGCACAAACAATAGAATTATGTATGTAACCACCAGTATTAAATTTAAAATTGCATATAATGTTAATCTTTTCAAATTTTACCTTACTTTTTAAATTTTTTAAATTTAATTTTCTGTTTTATTTTTGTTTTCTTTATTTTCCGTGTTTTCTAAATTATCACTTTCATTATCACTTTCAGTTTTTATAACTTCTTGCTTGTTTTGCTCATTTTTGCTTTTAGTGTGAGCATCATTATTTTTTTGTTTTTTATTATGTTTTGTTAAATCGTTTTTGTTTTCAGTTTTAGTTTTTTCACTTTCATTAAGTTCAGTTTCAGTTTTAACAAAATCCGCTTTACTTTCGATTGTTCCACCATTTAAAATGTTTGCAGTTTCAAGTTTCTTTTTGTTAACAAGTGTAATAATTAAAATTGTTATTAGTCCAATTGCACCAATCAAAAAGGTTATTAAACTTGTTAGTTTGCTCCACGCAATGTTTGTTCCTGGAATAATCATTATAAATTGTGGGTCTCTTAAGTCTTCCAAGAAAAACCTTATAAAACCATAATAACACAAATAACTGCAAGTAACCAGCCCTTTCTTTTTTGTTTTTCTTAATAAATATAGTAGCATAAAAAAACCAGCAAGGTCTAGCACACTTTCATAAAAGAAATTTGCTAAATGCCAAGTTCCATTAACTTTAACGCCAAAAGGGAACCATTTTAATGCATCGTTTGTTATTTCCCAACCATAAACTTCCATGTTGGCAAAATTGCCCCATCTGCCAATTGCTTGGCCCAAAATTAACACAGGAGCAACACAATCCATGGCTTTAATTGGGTCAACTTTTTTTATTGCACAACAAATAACAAGCCCAATTGCCCCACCAATAACTCCACCATAAATTGAAAGTCCGCCATTCCAAACAGCACACATTTCCCAAAAGTTATTGTACAAATCTAGATTATTAACAACAAATGCAATTCTTGCACCAATTATGGAAAGTGGAAAAATCCACCAAATAAGGTCATATGGCAAATCTTTTCTAAGCCCGCGTTCTGGCATTAGTTCGCAGGCAATAACAACAGCCAACAAAAATGCACAGCCAATTAAAAAGCCATACCAACTAACCCTAAACAACAACAAATCAACAATAACTAAAACAATAACAACAGCCGCAAAAATTGCCATTGTTATTAAAAATTTTTTTGTGTTAATTTTAAATCCTAAAAAATTAAAATATTCTTTCACTGCAAATTTCTACCCTAAAATTAAAATGCTAAAATTTTTATATGTTAATTATATAATTATTGTTAAATTAATGTCAAACTAACTTTAAAACAATAATGCAAAAATAATATTACAAATTTTAACAGTTTACAAATTACTACAAAATGCATGCAAAATTTTTTTGCACAAAAAAATAAAATCCCACACAAAATGTGAAAGACTTTAAAAAACAAACAAAGCAGCAAAAAAACCACTAAAATTTTAGTGGTTTAATTAACGTTTGGACCTGTTGCAACAATTGCGCCATTTTGTTCAAACACTGTTATGTCGCCAGAATTAATTTCTGGATGTGAACTGTGATAATATTCATAAACACTAAGAGCTTTCAACATTTTTTGTGATGTTTTTTGTTCTGCTTTTAAAAGTTTTAAATTTAGCCCATATGTTGTTTGAATGTTAATGGTGCAATTAACATCAAATTTAACATCGATGGTTTTAATTAATGCTTTGTAAAGTGTGTTTGTGTATCCAGCAGAAGAAAGCATGTTGCCAATTGATTTAAGCATGTCGCCCACAACCAAGTTTGTAAAACTTCCAGCAGAAAAATCGTTTATGGAATAGTTTAAATTTTCTAATGTTAAAATGGCTGGGTTTTGCTGATTAGCAATAACTTGTGTGTCGGTTATTTTTAAAACCTTTAAATCGTAATCTAAAAACACATAACTATAACCCGACAAACTGTTTTCATTAACAACTTTTAACGCGTAAAGTTCTTCACGCTCTGCAACACTAACTTTTAATATGTTTGGAAACTTAATTTCCAAATTAACAACTTTTAAATATGGATTGTTTTTTTCTAAATTATCTTTATATTTTTGTTTGTCAATTAAAAAAACACTTTCACCCTTTTTAAAGTTGCCACTTTCAATAATTTCTTCGTTTGTTTTGTCGCTTAACACTTTTGTTGTGGAAAGCCAACCAAGTTCCACAGTGTTTAATGTGAACACTGTGGAACATAAAACTATTATGGTTGTAATTAAAACAAACACCGATAAAATTATTATTAGTCTTACGTTTTTCATTTTTTCCCTTAACTTAATCTTTTTATGTCTGCGCCTAACAAATTTAGGTCGTTTTCAATTTTTAAATAACCCCTATCAATGTGATAAATGTCATTAATGGTGGTGTAGCCTTCCGCACAAATTCCTGCAATAATCAGTCCCGCACCACTTCTAAGGTCGGGCGCCGTAACATTTGCACCATACAACGCTTTAACACCATTAATTAGTGCCATGCGGTCCTTAATTATTATGTCTGCCCCCATTTTTGTAAGTTCAGTGTAAATTTTGAATCTGGTTTCAAACAAATTTTCAATTATAACACTTGTGCCCTTACTTATTGTTTGCAAAGTTAAAATTTGGCTTTGCAAATCGGTTGGAAAACCCGGATATGGCAATGTTTCAATTTTTGAAATGCTTTTTAGCCTGTGCGTGGCTTCTAATGTTATTTTATCATTTTTTATTTGTATTTTGCAACCGCTTTGTTTAAGTTTGGAAATTAATGCTGTGTTATGGTTTGGATTTGTGTTTGTTAAACAAACCTTGCCACTTGCAGCAGCACAAGCAATTAAGTATGTTCCAGTAATAATTCTGTCGGAAATTGGGGTGTATGTTATACCATGCAGTTTTTTAACACCTTCAATTGTAATGGTGCTTGTTCCTGCTCCACAAACTTTGCCACCCATTGCATTAATAAAATTTTGCAAATCTTCAATTTCAGGTTCCTTTGCCGCATTATAAATTGTGGTTGTTCCTTTTGAAAAAACGCTTGCCATAATAATGTTTTCAGTTGCACCAACCGAAGGAAAATCTAAATGCACTTCGCCACTTAATATGTTTGTTGCATCACAAAAAATGTAACCGTGCTTTTCTTCAATTTTTACATTTAACGATTGAAGCCCCTTAATATGTAAATCAATTGGTCTGGTTCCAATGTTGCACCCACCAGGATATGCAACTTTTGCATGCTTAAACCTTGCAATTAATGGTCCTAGCATAAAAATGGATGACCTAACTTTTTTTGTGTATTCTTCCGAGATAAAAAATTTATCTGCACAACTTGAATCAATTATTAAACAGTCGTTTTCAAAACTGCATTTTGCTCCAAGTTCTGTTAAAATTTTAACCATATAGTTAACATCTGTGTAACGGCTGCAATCATTAATAACCACAACCCCATCACACATAATTGAACATGCCAAAATTGGTAGTAATGCATTTTTTGCAGTTGGTATTTTAACCACACCATTTAAAGCAGTACCGCCCTTAATTAAAAATGTTTCCATAATTGCTCCTAACACTTTTAGATATTTCATTTTATGGAAAATAAAGTGGTTATGTTACTGCAAAATTTTTATGCAACAACTTTTTTATTTTCTTTTTTTAGTTTAAAAACATTAAAGTTAAAACTTTTTTGTTCGGTTTTTGAAATGTTTAACAAAATGCCAACCGCACCCATAAACACCATCAAACTTGTTCCGCCAGCACTCATAAACGGAAGCGGTATTCCTGTTGGCGGAATTGACCCCGTTACAACCGCAATGTTAATTAACAACTGCACTGCAATAACACTGGTTATTCCTGCTGCCATATAGCACCCCAATCTGTCGGTTGCATTAAGTGCAATTTTTATGCCTTTCCAAATAATAATGCCATAAATTATAATAACCAAAACACAGCCAACAAACCCAAGTTCTTCACCAATAATGCTAAATATGAAGTCCGATTCGCTAAACGGCAAAAACAAATATTTTTGTCTTGAATTAAAAAGTCCAACACCAAAAAGTCCGCCACTGCCCAAAGCATACAAACTTTGAATTAACTGAAAGCCTTCTTCTTTGGGGCTTGCCCAAGGGTCTAAAAAAGCAACCAAACGTTGAAGCCTATATGGCTCAATAATAATTAAAATTGGCACCAAACAAATTGCTGGAATTAAAATTAATAAAAAGTGTTTTGCACGCATTCCACCAATAATTAGCATAATTAACATAACCATGCCAACACACAATGTAACCGACAAATTTGGTTCCAACAAAATTAACAAACAAATCAATCCGCCAACAGCCATAATTGGCAAAACACCCATAAAAGTTTTTGTTTTGTCGTAGTTTTTTGCCAAATAACAAGCCGAAAAAATTACAAACCCAAACTTTGCAACTTCACTGCTTTGCAAACTAAAACCGCCAATGGTTATCCAGCGGTTTGCACCCAAATTGTTTCTGCCAATTCCTGGAATGAAAACCAAAACTAAAAGTGCAACCGAAACAAGAACAACCCACCATTTTAACTTAACAAAATTTGCATAGTTAAAATTAACAAAAAACAGCATAACGCAAAGCCCCATAACAAAACCGATTATCTGTTTTTTAACAAAGTAAAAACTATCATCATATCTAACCGAAGCACTGTATGATGAAGCACTGTAAATAAAAACCATGCCAAGTGCAATTAGCAAAAACACCAAACTTATTAGCACCCAATTTTTTTTAAAAACTTTTAACATACTTCACCACTAGAATTTAACGTTGTATAATTTAACACTTTAAGTTCTGCAACCAAATTTTTAAAGTATTCACCACGTTTGGCATAGTTTTCAAATTCGTCAAAACTAGCACATGCAGGAGAAAGCAAAATTGCATCACCACTTTTTGTGGTTTTAACAGCCTTAAAAACAGCACTTTTCAAATTTGGTTCCACACTTGTTTCAATTTTGTTTTTTGCGTGCTTTGCAATTTTTTTTCTGGCTTCACCAAAAGCAATAATTTTTGTAACATTGTTTGGCAAATTGTTAATCAAATTTTCAAAATCCAAATTTTTATCTTTTCCACCAAGCAAAAGTGTTATGTGATTAAATTTGTTAAGTTTTTTTGTTGCCCCAATTGTTGCATGTGGATTTGTTGCTTTGCTATCATCATAAAAACTAACATTGTTAATTTTATCAACAAACTCTAACCTGTGTTCAAGCCCCTTAAACGTGTTAATGCCCATCAAAATTTCTTCATTTTTTAGTCCAATTATTTTTAGCACTGCAACAACAGCCAAAATGTTATCTAAATATGTAAAATCTTCAAAATCATCAATGCCAAAAACTGGTTCGCCATCAAACACAACTTGTCCATTAATAACTGCACAATCCTTGTTTAAAACAACTTTTTTTGCTAGTGTTGAGTTTAATGAATCCAAAATTTCTTTTTGGTTGTTTAAAACCGCAAAACACTCACTATTACAATTTTTAAACAAACTTGCTTTTAAGTTAACATAGTTGTTAAAAGTTTTATGCCTATCAATGTGGTCGGCATCAATGTTTAATAAAACACCAATGTAAGGTTTAAATTTGTAGGTTGCTTCCAACTGAAACGAACTAACTTCCGTAACAACAAAATCCAGTTTTTTGTAGTTAACAACTTTGGTTAGTGGTTCTCCAACATTGCCAAGTGCTTTTGCACTATATCCCGAACAATTTAAAACATGTTCAATTAATTTTGTAACTGTGGTTTTGCCATTTGTTCCTGTTACTGCAATTATTGGATATGGGCACATTAAAAATCCAAATTCCAGTTCCGAAATAACTCTAATCCCCACACTTTCAGCAAACACAATGTGTTTGTTAAAAATTGAAACTGCTGGCGATATTACAATTAAATCAAATTTTTTAATTTCTTCTTTTTTTAACTTAAACAAATACTTGCCACCACCAAGCCCCATTTTGTCATCGTAAATTTTATAGTTAACTTCCATGTTAATAAGCACACGCTCAACCGCCTTCCCTGACGCAGAATAGCCATATATTAACACATTTTTATATTTAAACATTTTATCTCCTTTGCCTACATGCTAAACATTATTGCAATAACGCTTAAAACAATTGTTATTATTATATATATGGCAACAATTTTAGTTTCATAACAACCTTTTTTTTCAAAGTGATGATGAAGCGGTGCCATTAAAAAAACTCTTTTTTTAGTTGCTTTATAATATAAAACCTGAATTATAACGCTAACCGCTGAAAGAACAAACATAAAGCCCAAAATTGGAATTAACAAATACATTTTTGTAACGCAACAAATGGCTGTTATAAACCCACCCAAGGCAAGCGAACCTGTGTCGCCCATAAAAATTTTTGCAGGATTCGAGTTAAAACACAAAAATGCAAGCACACTGCCACTAACTCCGCCAACCAAGTTAAGCACATTTTTAAGTTCGGCAATGTATGCTGGATTTTCGCCTGCATATTCAAGCCCAGAAATGTAGTTAGATAAAATTATCATAAACCCCACAAAAAAAACAAAACTAACACCGCCAGCAAGACCATCTAAGCCATCGGTTAAATTAACAGCATTTGTTGTGGCAAGAAAAACAAATATAACAAAGGGTATTATTATAGCACCCAAATTAACTTCGATGTTTGAAAACGGAATTAAAACACCACCACCGCAAAAAACATTTAAGTAAATAAAAACACTCATTAAAACAGCAATGCCAACTTGTCCAATAACTTTTTGATATGCTTTTAACCCCAAATTGTGTTTAAACTTTACTTTAATAAAATCATCTAAAAATCCTAAAATTCCATACCCCAAAAGGCATGCCAAACAAACAAGGCTAAGCGTGGTGTTTGAATTTATAAAACACAAAAAACAAACAACTGCTCCAAACAAAAATATTAATCCGCCCATTGTTGGAGTTCCACTTTTGTTAACATGTGCTTCAACATAATTTAAAATGGGTTGACCACCCTTTAATTTGTTAATAAGTTTAATAACAATGGGTGAAAGAACCAAACAAAACACAAAACCAATTAAAAAACTAAACAGTGCTGTTTCCAAAATCTTCTCCTTTTTTTACGTTATAAAATTCTTCAATGCAAGTTTCAACTGCTTTTACCTCACTGTATGGCACCTTAACACCATTAATTAAATTTGATGTTTCTGCACCCTTTCCCAAAAGCACAAGTGTTGTGTTTTTTGTTAATTTTGAAAAGGCAAACTTAACTGCACTGAATCTATCAAAAATTTTTGTGTATGGCACACTAACACCTTTTAAAATGTCCAAACAAATATCATCAAACTTTGCAAAGTTTGGGTTGTCGGAAGTTAAAACAATTTCATCGGAAAACTTGCTTGCAACTTCTCCCATTTGTTTTCTTTTTTCGGCATCACTATACCCCACACAACCAAACACCGTTATAATTTTTCCTTGCCTTAATTTTTTTATTTCGCTAAGCACATTAAAAAAGCCATCGGGTGTGTGTGCAAAATCAACCACAACCAAATTGTTTAAATCAAGCAAAAACTTGTTAAACCTGCCGGCAATGTTTTTTAAGTTTTTAACACCTTGCTTAATTGTTTTTGCATCCACTCCCAAACAGTGTGCACTTGTTATTGCTGCCAATATGTTATACACATTGTAAATTCCAACAAGGCTTGAACTTATTTCAATTATTTCATCCATAACATTTGCACAAAAAGTTAAACCCATAATTGAACTGTTTATGTCAACACAAAAAGTGTCGGCAGGGTTTTTTAAACCATAACTTATAACAGGCATTTTTTTGTTAAGCAAAGTTACACCATAATCATCATCAGCATTTGTTATTGCCAAATTAGCATTATCCAAACTAAAAAAATCTAATTTGGTTTTTGCGTAATTTTCCATAGTGCCAAAATAATCTAAATGCTCGTTTGTTAGGTTTGTAAAAATTATTTGTTCCGCCTTAATGCCACAAAGTTTGTTAAGCTTTATGGCATGTGCACTTGCTTCCATAACAATGTGCGTAACACCCATTTTTTTTAACACTTCAAAATAGTAATGCAGTTCTGTTGGGTCAGGTGTTGTTAACCCATAATAAATTTGCTTATTGTCAACAAATATGCCGTTTGTGCCAATTAATGCACATTTTGTTTTATTTTGTTGTAATATGTTGTACAAAATGTAGGAAGTTGTTGTTTTCCCGTTTGTGCCAGTTACCATAACAATTTTAAACTCATCGCAAGCACAACCATAAAAGTTTTTACAAATTAAACTAAGTGCTTTTCGTGCATTTTCAACCACCACAACAGGAATTATTGTGTCTAAAACATCTTCACACACACATGCCACAGCCCCATTTTTTATTGCTTCATCTAAAAAAGTTGCACCATCAACTTCGCCTTTTAAACACACAAACAAATCGCCTTTTTTAACTTCCTTAGAATTAAACTTAACACCCAATATGTTTGGATTAAAGTTGTTGGTTATTTGCAAATGTGGAACATCATTTAATAATTTGTTAAGTAACATGTTAACTTCCTTTTTATAATTTTTTTATATATTAATACACATAAATAATAAATTTGTTTTAAGTTACAAATTAAGACAAAAAATAAAATGTAAAACTTTCAAAATTTTACATTTTATTCCACTTATCAACTTTTATGTATCTAAAACAACAATTGAATTTTTAAACACCATTGTGTTTGGTGGTGGTGTTTGATTTTTAACAAATTCGCCTTCCCCTGCAATTTCATATTGTAAACCTAAACTTGTTAATTTTGCCACCGCTTCTGTTAAACTTAATCCAACCAAGTTTGGCATTTGAATGTTTTTTTCAAGCAATTTTTCTTCTTCTTCAACACTTTCGGTTGGTTTAAATTGTTTGTAATTTATAATACCTTCAAAAATTAGTTTTGCATATGGTGTTGCAACAACCGAGCCAAAATAGTTTCCTGCACTTGGTTCATCAGCAATAACCAAAACAACATATTCTGGCTTGTCGGCAGGAAATGCTCCAACAAATGAAGAAACATATTTTTGAACAATTTTTCCATCTTCATATTTTTGGCTTGTGCCTGTTTTTCC
>CALWGY010000015.1 GCA_944380265.1 uncultured Clostridia bacterium
GTATTACTCGTTGTTAGTTTTTTCTTAACTTTAACTTGCTCTACTCTATATCCTTTCTTTGATATATATATATTATGTAGTTGTCAATGTGCTTTTTCGTCCACCATTTCTTTGTGAACGCATTGCTATTCTACCACCCTCTCCACCCCATAGTCAACACTTTTTTTTAATTATTTTTATTTATTTTCCCTTTTCTTTTATTTATCCGCCATCGCCATGCCGTGTGTTTCTTGTTTTTAATCCTTTATTTTAAATTTTTGTGCAAAATAACCAAAAGAAATAATATTAATTTTTAATAAAAATTATTTATTTGTTCATTATTTAATTAATTTTTTATTATTTATGCCATGTTTTTAATTATCAATTATCAATTCTATTATGTTATTTTTTTATTGTATTAATTATTTATTCTATAACATATTATTAGTATATTATTTAACTTAGTATTATATTTGTGGATTATTATCTTATATATAATTAATATTTCGCTGTTAAAATTATCAATTTAAATAAGAAAATTAAAAAAACAGGTCAATTATAACCTGCTTTTTATTTTGATTTTGAAATAGAATTTATGTTTGCAACTTTCCCAGTAACAAATTCTTCAATTTCTTGCAAAGTTTCTTCTTTTTGTTTTAATCCTAAATACTCACGTTTCTCTTGTAATTTTTCATAGTTTGATTTAAATTTTTTGTTTGTATACATTGCAACAATTTCTGCTGTTAATTGGCTAACATTTTTTTGTCTTACTCTAATTGAATTTATTATTGCTTCATTTTCTTCTTCAATTTTGTTTAATGTTGGAATTTTGGGTTCAATTTTTTTAATTCTTGAAATAATTTCTTGTCTGTTTTGTTGCAATATTGGAATAAAAGGTTTAATTTCAACTTTTAATTCTAACAATTCTTTTTCAATTTGTTTAATTTCTTCTTTAAATTCCGCTTCTAAGCCTGAAACCATATTTGAACCACTTGTGGTTTGTTCTCTTTTGAATTTAAGAAAAATTTTTTGATACTCTTCTTGTTTTTGGTTTAACTTTCCCATTAATTGGTTATATCTAAAAACAAACTTTCCAATTTCTGGGTAATACACTTTGAAATCTCCCATAATTTGATACCACCTTATTTTAAATTTTTACTTTATCTTTTTTTTGTTCAATTAACCCTTTTATTGCTTGGTCATATTCATATCTGTAACAGCTTCTTCCAAAATCTGGGTCTTCATATTTAAGTTTTGTGTGTGTTTCAATTGTTTCAATTGCATTAGATAATTTTTTTGAATCCGAAATAATTGCATCACTTTTATGTTCAAGTGAAGAAATTTGTTTTTCGGTTTTTTTGCCTTCATCTTTTTTTTGTGTGTATTTGTCACTTTGAAATTCTAAAAATTCATCAATAATCAGTTCCGAAATTCCAGCATCTAAATAACTACTTTTAATATTTTCACATTCCGTTTCAAGTGCTGATTGTTTATCGGATAGTTGTGTTATTGCATGAACATATTTTTTATTTTTATCATTAAGTGCACTAACAAGAATTTTTCCAGTTGCAAGAGCACTATAAATTTCATATTTACCATCCAATTTTTGCATGTTTGAATCCATTTCATCCATAATTGCTTCTTGTTGTTCTTGTTTTACTCTATCGCTTGGATATAAAACATCTTTGTCAACAAGTCTGGAATTTTCGCAATAAGCATAAAACCAATAGTTTCCATATGATGCCAATTCCTGCACAGCCTTTTCAACAATTTGTTTGTTAGGAACTGGTTGATTGTATTTTTCTAAAATGTTAATTAAGGTGTTAACTGCGGTTGCCAAAGTTAAATCATAATTCATATTCATAATTTATTCTCCTTAAATTAGAATAATAAAAAAATAACCTTAAATTTTTCATCAGTTTTATTATACATTAAAAAATTTGTAATTACAATACCTAATTTTTCCAAAATTTATTAAAAATAAAAACAAATTAAAAGCAAAAAAAAATGGCATTAAGCCATTTTTAAAAACTTTTTTTAATTTGCTCAATTGCAGTTTTTTCAAGTCTGCTAACTTGTGCTTGGCTAATGCCCACTTCCTTGCTAACTTCCATTTGAGTTTTGCCAATGTAATATCTAAGCATAACAATTTCTTTTTCGCGTGGATTAAGTTTTGAAAGTGCATCTTTCAAATTTATGTTTTCTAGCCAAATTTCTTCCGAATTTTTGTTATCGCTTACTTGGTCCATTAAATAAATTGTGTCGTCGCCATCATTATAAACAGGGTCACCCAAACTTATTGGAGCCGAAATTGCATCCAAAGCAATTGCAACATCTTTAAGTTTAACATCAAGTTTTTCTGCAATTTCTTCCAGCTTTGGTTCATAGGCCCTATCTTTAGTTAACTCTTCACGAGCCTTTAATGCACGATATGCAATGTCACGCAAACTTCTTGAAACTCTAATTGAATTGTTATCTCTTAAAAATCTTTTAATTTCACCAATAATCATTGGAACAGCATAAGTTGAAAATTTAACATTTAAACTTACATCAAAATTGTCAATTGCTTTCATAAGTCCAATGCAACCAACCTGAAAAATATCGTCCATGTTTTCTTTTGGAGTGTTAAACCTTTGAACCACACTTAGCACAAGCCTCATGTTTGCATATGCAAACTCGTTTCGTGCAAGTTTGTCACCAGTTTTAACTTTTTCCATTAACTCTGCCAACTGTTTTCCGTTTAGTTTTGGCAAAGTTGATGTGTTAACACCAGTAATTTCAACTTTGTTACCCATGCTCACCTCTAAAACAATTTTTAGAATATGTTTTCCAAAAAATTGGTAAATATTCATTGTTTTTTGTGAGCACTATTTTTTAAAACACGTTCAATTGTTCCACACCCTAGTGTTTTTAATGGTTTAAATTTTTATGAAATTTTTAACATTTCCTTTTTTATGCGGTTAACAATTTTTTTCTCTAACCTTGAAATGTAACTTTGGCTTATGTTAAGTTTTAATGCCACTTCTTTTTGCGTTTGTTCTTCACCACCATTAAGCCCAAACCTTAACACCATAATTTCGCGTTCACGCATGTTAAGCTTGTTAATTATTTGCCATAAAATTTTAACTTCAACATTGTTGTTTAAATTTGTTTCTGGCGTAACATCATCGCTTGGAACAACATCGCAAAGCATAAGTTCGTTTCCATCACCATCAGTTTTTAATGGTTCGTTTAAACTAACTTCTTGCTTAATTTTTGAAATTTTTCGTAAGTGCATTAAAATTTCATTTTCTATGCATTTTGAAGCATATGTTGCAATTTTAATGTTTTTGTCGGCTTTAAATGAATTTATTGCTTTAATAAGCCCAATGCTTCCAATGCTAATTAAATCTTCCAGTTCAGTTTCAACATTTTCAAATTTTTTTGCAATGTAAACAACCAACCTTAAATTGTGTTCAATAAGTTTTTGTTTTGCATATTCTGGATTTGTGTTTATTAGTTCAACAAGTTCACGTTCCTCATCATCGCTTAATGCCTGAGGCAAAGAATTGTCACTATACAAATAAAACAAAAAGTTTTTTTCTTTTTTAAAAAACAACCTAAACAATTTTAAAAATAAGTTTTTAATCATTTCCACTCCCCCCACATTAAAACATAACATCTGGACTTAACAAACAATCAAACTTTCCATTAAAATTGGTTTTTGCCAGACCTATTTTTTGGTTTTTTAAATTAACAACTTTGTTGTTGTCATCAATAATTTCAAGTTCATCAAGCGTAAATGTTAACATTTTGCTGTTTCCGCTGGAATTAATAACATTAACAAATTCTGCATTTTTTAACCCTGTGTTTTTCAAACTTCCCATAATTAAACTTTGATAGTTTAAATTTGGATATAATTTAATTAAAGTTTTATAATTAATAACAACCACTCCACCACAATTTTCGTTAATTTGGTTGCCACTATCCATAAACCCAGTTATTGCAATTTTTTTGTTGTCGTTTTTAATAATCACATCAAAATAAAATTTGTGATATGCATTTTTGTGCCTTATAGTTTTAACAATAAAATATAAAATTTTTAAATACATTGCACTAAGCAGAACAAACAATCCAACCGGAATTTCAAAACCAAACAAAACAAGTCCGCTAAATGTGGTTTCCAAATTTAACAAATACATAATTCCAAAGCACATTCCGCCCAACACAAAAGTGTAAGTTAAAAACAAAAAAAATGCTGTTATGTAATACAAAAAATTTTTATATTTTGCAATTATTAAAACCAAAATTAATCCAACAAAAATCTTAAAAACTAGCAAAATTGCATTTTGGAAAATTGGGCTTAGTGTGTTAAGTTTTATTAGTGGCATTAAAACACTTGCAATAGTGCCCAAAACAGAACTTAAAAAACACATGCGTTTTTTTGCTTTTAGTTTTAATGTTAAGTTTGTTAGCCACAAAAGCAAATAATTAATTATTAAATTGTCAATAACAACATACTCAATGTAAACTTCCATTAAATCAAGTATAAAATAATATATTTTTTTAATCCATTTTTTAGTTTTGAGAATAAAACAAAAAAAACACTAAATTTGGCATTTAGTGTTTTTTTGTTAGTTAATTATTTTTGTTAAAATTTAAAATCTTTTATTTTTCATTTTTCTTAAAAATGGTGGAATACTGCTGTCGTCAACTTCAACACGACTGCTCATCGTTTTTTGTTGAACTTCTTCCTCTTCTTCTTCCTCTGGTTCTTCAACATTTTTGTTTAGGTTGAACATTCTTGAATTGGCATTTAAGTCGTTATGAATAAAACTTTCTGCTTTTTCTGTGTCTGTTACAACAGTACGTTTAACTTCTTCTTTCATGTCATCACTAAGTGTTGCACCACTAAACCCTGTTGCAATAACAGTTATTTCAACTTCTTCTTCCATGTTTTCATCAATGCCAGAACCAAAAATTATGTTACATGTTGGGTCAACAACTTCCTTAACAAGTGCTGCCGCTTCATAAACTTCTTCCAAAGTTAAATCTAGTCCACCCTTAATGTTTAAAATAATTCCTGTTGCACCTTCAATTGTTGTTTCCAAAAGTGGGCTTGAAACTGCCTGACGCACAGCTTCAATTGTTCGGTTGTCGCCTTTGCCACGACCAATGCCCATGTGTGCAAGGCCTTTGTTTTTCATAATGGTTTTAACATCGGCAAAATCTAGGTTAATTAAACTTGGAGTAACAATCAAATCGGAAATTCCTTGAATACCTTGCCTTAACACATCGTCGGCAGTTCTGAATGCTTCAATGATAGGTGTTCCCTTTGGAACAATTTTTAAAAGTTTGTCGTTTGGAATAACAACCAAAGTGTCAACAACGCCTTTAAGTTCCTTAATGCCTTTTTCAGCATTATCCATTCTGCGTTTTCCTTCAAAAACAAATGGTTTTGTTACAACAGCAATGGTTAATGCGCCAAGTTCTTTTGCAATGCTTGCAATAATTGGAGCAGCACCTGTTCCTGTTCCGCCACCCATACCTGCTGTAATAAACACAAGGTCGGTATCTTTTAAAACTTCAACAATCATTTCACGGCTTTCTTCTGCTGCCTTAACACCAATTTCTGGGTCGGCACCAGCACCCAAACCACGTGTTAGTTTTTCACCAATTTGAAGTCTGTGTTGTGCTTTGCTCATTAAAAGCGCTTGTTTATCTGTGTTAACAGCAATAAACTCGGCACTTTTAATGTTGGCATTAACCATTCGGTTAACAGCATTGTTTCCGCCACCGCCAACACCAATTACTTTAATATTACATATTTGACTGATATTTTCGTTATACATACCTACCCCTTAATACCTAATACTTAATATATTTTAGCATAAAATTTATAAATATTAAACTTATTTAAAAGTGTTAAATAAAATATTTTTATGGTTAATTTGCTTAAAATTTTTAAAAACTACCAAATATTAAACATTTTTAACTATTTTTGTTCAATGTTTAAAGCCGCATCAATTAAACTTAACGAACTTGAAAGGTCGGGTTTGTTAAATTGCAATGGGCTTGGAGCAATTAACACAACTTTTCTGTTTAACACACTTTCCAAATGTGGAACAACTCCTTTAATAAAGTTTAATCCACCACCTGTTATGTAAACTTGCATGTCAAATGAAACTTTGTTTTTAAAATAGTCTAAACACTTATTAATGCTTTCCGCAATCATATCAATTCTGGCAAGGCAAATTTCATTAACAATTTTAACTGGAAACCTTTCAATTTGGTTATTAACCAAAACTTCATAATAATCATCGGCAGTTGGGCTGACCGACAAAATTAGTTTTCGTTTTAATTGCTCTGCACTTTCAAACGGAATTTTTAACACTTCCATTAAGTCGCTTGTAATGTATCCGCCACCAAGTGAAAAACTTTTTAGGTCAGTAATTCCTTCAAACATAACTGCGTTAACACTTGTTGTAATAAATCCACAATCCACCAAAAGTGCACCATTTTGCCTTAGTTCCGGTTCAATTAAATACAAACTTTCTGCCAATGCCGAACTTATTAGTTCAATTGTGTAAACACCAACTTCGCAAAAAATTGAATCTAGGAATTTATAAAAATCGTGCGTTACCGAAATGTAACTTGCAAGCACGCTTAAACTTGAAGTTAAACAACCAATTGGATTTAAAATTCTGTTGTTATCATCAAGCAAATAATAGATTGGTGTTTTGTTTATAATTTCAAAATTATCATAACTAATGTTTGCACTGTCAAACAACTTATCAATGTTTTTTTGTTTTATTCTAACACGCTTATCAAGGTTTAAACTAATTCGTTCAAGTGTGTTACAACAAAACTCGGTTGGCACACCAACATATAATCTTTTAATTTTTTTTCCGTAAACATTTTCTGCTTGATTTTTTGCATAGGAAATTGCACTTGATAAATTTTCGGGTTCAATAAATTCACCATTCATAAAACCCGCATATTCACAACTGCCATGAGCAATTATTTTAAAATTATTATTAACTGTTTTTGCACCCACCAAAATTGTAATTTTAGATGAACCAAAATCTAAAATTGCAACTTCATTTTTTGCCATACTTTCTCCTATGTGAAAAATGTTGTAATATTTTAATTAAAGTATATATTTCAAACAATTTTTAGTCAAATAAAAAAGAAGGACACAAAAATTTTAACGTTTTTGCGTGCTTTTTAATTGTTATTTAATAGTT
This sequence comes from uncultured Clostridia bacterium, assembly GCA_944380265.1. Taxonomy (GTDB): domain Bacteria; phylum Bacillota; class Clostridia; order Christensenellales; family UBA1242; genus UBA6345. The sequence goes on from CALWGY010000015.1 coordinate 7,206, forward strand.
CAGAATCTGTTTTGTTAAGCAGAGCACATATATATGATAAAACTTTTTCGCTTTGAACCTCGGTTAACCCCTTAACAGCTCTAACAATTGCTTCTTTGTTTTCACTTAAAAAACCAAGTTCCAACCTGTGAAACTCGTTGCCACACAAATAGTCTAAACTTACATGATAGAAATTTGCAATTTTAATTAGAGTTTCAATGTCGGGTGTTGCACGACCAAGTTCATATGTGTTGTAATTTTTGTATGCTATGTTAAGTTTTTGTGCAAGTTCCTTTTGTGTTAATCCCTTTTGAAGCCTTAATTGTTTTAACTTTATCATAATTCTTTCCTTTGCATGTTACAAAATTCTACATTTTTCGACACATCTTAGTTTATGATATTATTAAAACTTATTTTTCACAAATAATGTTATTTTTATGCAAAATATTCCAATTTTGTGTTATAAAAGCATTGTGAAATCTATTTTTTTGTGATATTATCATAAAAAGTTCGATTATTTTTACTTATTTTATTGTTTTTTTAAATAACAAGGTTCAAACAAAATTAGGGTTAAAAAATCCGCAGACATGTCTGCGGATTTTTTGTTAATTTATAATAAAAAATATTTAACTTTCAAACATTTTTTTAATTTTGTTTAAAGATAGCACTTTCTTTTTATCAACATTACCAACAACAGTAATAAAAATTTTATTTGTGTCAACATTAAACACATCATTAATAACCTTGTTAAGTTCATTAGCATTTATATGTTTTTTGAATTTTTTATAAACTCTACTTTTTATAAACCTTCTATTATCCAAATATTCAAACATCATGTCACCGCAATAATCCATAGGGTGTCCAACAAATCGGTCATCAGCTTCTTCACGCCTTTCCACCAAACGTTTTGCTTCATTTTCAGTAATACCATTCATTCTTGTTTCCTTAATTAAATCAACAACAGCTTTTAAACAATCATTAACTTTGTCAGCACTAGTTTCAATTTGAAAACAAAGCAACCCATCGTGTTTGTATGTGTATCTTTTAATATCAACAAAATACGATAATTGGTTTTGTTCCCTAAATTTATTAAATATTGGTCCTTTAAATGTGTTTAAATAAATTTTTATGCAATTTAATAAGTAAGATTTTTGTAAATCTTCAAAGCCATAACAAGGAATAGCAAAATAAATAAGTGTTTTATTTCGTGCACATTCTTCCACAACTAATTTGCTTTTACCATTAATGGTTAAGTCATTGGAAGAAAAATCAACTTTGTTTCCGCTTGAAATTCTGTTTATAAAAAACTTATTAATATATCTTTTAATAACAAAACAAGGAAGATTTGAACAAACTGATGCAAAAAAATTTTCTCTAATAATGTTTTGTTTTTTGTAATCAAACAAATCTTTGGAAGTTAATTTCATCATTTTTTCAACTGAGCCCAATGTTCTTGATTTAATTTCAGGATAGTTATATGCATTTTCCATAATATTGCTATAAGCTGACCTGTAAAGATTATCATTTGCTCTAATAATTTCTTGTTTTATAACTTCCTTTTCTTTTTCCAATTCTTTTTCTGGAAAAATGCTACGTATTAACAACTGAGCACTTAAATCAAGTGCTTTTTTTATCTTTTTATGGCTTTCATATGAAGTTATATACATAAAATCAGAGCCAGTTGCTGCGTTTAAATTAACAAAATTGCTTTTTATGATTTCGTTTAATTCATCAATATTATATCTAACACACCCCTTAAACATCATGTGTTCAAACAAATGTGAAATGCCTGTGTTATTATCCAAAGAACCACCACGGAAAATTCCAATCCTATATGCTGTGGCTTTTGATTGATTGTTGTGCTGATATAACAAAACTGCACCATTTTTTAATTTTACTAATTTTTTCAAATTAACTTACTCCTGTTTTTAATTAATTTAGTATAATTAAAAATTATCATATTTTCAATTAAATTTAAAAATTAATTTTTTACATATTAGAAGAGTTTTTTAACCAGATTTTAGATGAAGTTATGAAAAACAGAAAAAAACTTCGATTGAATTGAATTTGAATTCATGACATGAGAAGTTTTTTTCGTTTTGAAATAAATTCGCTAAAAGATGGTTAAAATTTCACAGAGATAATTAGATAAAGGTACAAAAAAAGAAAAGAAAATTTGATTGAACTGAATTTAAATTCGTGACATGAGAATTTTCTTTCCTTTTTGCAGTAGATTTGGTATTTTGTACTACACAACGTTTTTTGACCAGATTTAGAAAAAAGACAAGGAAAACAAAAAAAATATTTAGGGAGTGTATAGAGACATACATGACCTAAATATTTTTTGATGTTTGACACAGTATTTTTTTTAAAGATGGTTAAAAAACAAAAAAATGTTCCGCGCAGTGGGGAACATTTTTTTACTACAATGTCTAGAATACAGAAACTAATTAGTCTATTCTATCTTACTACTAATTAGATTTTGTTTTGCAATCTTGTGAGATGATTGCTTTTTAATATATATATATTTGGATTAGGCTCTTAACCTTTCCTTAAAAGGAGGT
>CALWGY010000016.1 GCA_944380265.1 uncultured Clostridia bacterium
TGATTGTTTTTCAAACTGTGATGCCACTTTTAAGTGGATTTGCGCTTAGCAAATTGTTTTGCGAACATTGTGAGCAAAACATCATCACATTGTTTATAATACTATCAGTTGTAGGCAAGCAGCACTGAAAGTGATATTTGCATACAAGTGATTGTTTTTCAAACTGCGGCATTGTGCGAAAGCACAAAATGTGACAAAATCATACAACTAAAAAAATAATTACAAAGGACAAACATGGATAAAGGAATATCGTTTTTTTTCGGATTTAACACCAAACCCGAACTTAGAGCACAACAAATTAAAAATGCTGGTTTTAATTGCATTATAACTAATGCAGACAAAAAATTTAACAAACAAAATGGAAACATTAAAAAACAAATTAGATTGTTTAAAAAACACAATTTAAAACTTTCAAGTTTGCACATGGCATATAACACAAACGACTTGCACTATTTTTGGGAAGAAGGCAAACAAGGCGAAAAACTAAAAAGAAATTTAATTAGAGATGTTAAAATTGCAAAAAAATATGGCTTTACTTGTGTTGTTGTTCATTTGTTTGGCAAATATTCAGCCATTGGCGAACAAAGACTAGATGAAGTTTTAAAAGTTTGTGAAGAACTTTGTGTCCCACTTGCAATTGAAAACATTAATTGTCAAGAATTATTTTTAAAAGTTTTTGAAAATATTAACAGCCCTTGGTTAAAATTTTGTTACGATAGTGGACACAACAATATTTTTGACAAAGACTTTAACTATTTTAAAAAATTTGGTAACAAACTAATTGCACTACATTTGCACGACAACAATGGCAAAACCGACCAACACACCATTTCCAAAATAAGTTCATCAATTAATTGGAACAACATTGCACAGAATTTAGCACATACAGAAAATCTTTCATTAGATTATGAACTTTTAAATAGAGTGCCAAACAACCTAACAGCAGAAGAGTATTTAAAAGTTGCCTACACACAGGCATGTGAACTAGAACAAAAAATTGAAACTTGGAAAAACAATTTATTAAAAAAATAAGGGGAAACCCTTATTTTTTTAATAAATACAAAATTGTTTTTTCTTGAATTGCACTCAAACTGCTTTTATTAAGTAACTCATTTAAAACCTGTGTTCCTAATTCAGTTTGCTTTTTATTTCCATCAAGCAGTGCCCCACCATAAACAATTTTTGCATTAACATCATCATTTGTTTTGCAAAAATCACTTAAAACACCCAGTGCATACTTAAAAATTAAATTGGCAAATTTAACAAATTTTTTTTCAATGTTTTTTTCATCAGGTGTTTGTGGTGTTGAAAAAACTTGTAAATTCAAATAATTAACAACTCCCAAAATTTCATCGCTTGCATTTAAAAAAGATATTGCTTCATTAAATTTTTCGCCAACTAAATTATAATAAGTTCCACACATCAAATAAAATTTTGCATTGTTTTGTTTGAACTTGCAAAGTTCGGTTAACATATCATTTTCTTTTATACTTTTATATTTTTTATTAGCAACAATATTCAAGTTTTTTGTTTGTGACACATCAAAACTTGCATAACCACAATTTGGACAATATTCCACATTTTTATGCCATAAATTATAATAATATTTTTCTTCCAATGTGTGTGGTTTAATTTGTTTTGAAACATTAATATTATCAAAAATGCTAACCTTTGCACCACAAACCGCACATGTTTTTTCTTCCATTAACTTCTCCTAATTAATAATTTATCAAATTTTTATATTTTTTTCAATGCATTTTAAACAAACAATTTATTTGCCTAAAACAAAACTGGGTTGTTTTTTTATTAAATGTTTAGTATAATAAAATTGTTAGGAGAAAAATGCCATGAAAACAAATGAAGAAAAAGTTTTAAAAACAAACTCAAAACCTACAACAACAAAACAAACAAAACCGGAAAAAGAAACAAAACCAGCTGAAAAACCTGTTAAAAAAGCAGCAAGCACAAAAACATCAAACGCAAAAGTTAATGAAAAACCAACAAAAACAACCGAAAAAAGCATGGGCATTTATAGAGTTGTTTTTGACAAAGTTAACAGACGCTGGCAAATTAAACGTGATGGTGCAGAGCGTGTTATTACAAGTTATTTAACAAAAGAAGAAGCACTTGCAAAAGTTAAAAAATTAAGTGAAAACTTTGATGTTGGTTTTGTTGTGCACAAAAAAGATGGAAAGTTTCAAAAGAAAACAAAATAATAAAGCAAAAAAATTTTGATTTGTTTAAAAAAAGTAAAGTTAACAAAAACTTTACTTTTTTTCTTTTAAATTCTTTAACATTTTTTAAAATTCATAATAAACAAGTGTGCTATCATCTCTAACTTTAAACCGCAAAAATTTGTTGCACTTTTTATCTTTTTCTTGCAACTTGAAAAGTTTGTTATAAAACTTTTGAACATCTTTTTCCGAATTAATTTTTGTAATTAGTTTTTTACTGTGAACATAATGAAAAACCTCATAAATTTGTGAATAGCCATCACTTAAAATTATAATTTTTTTAATCAAATTTTTTGGAACTATTCCAATTAAAGCATAATTAACTGCATCTGGAAAATCTGCCAAAATGTAATATCCATTTGGGCTATTTTTCCTTTTTCTACCTTCGTTTATGCTTTCAGGAAATTGTTTTCTTGCAAAAATATAATCAATGTTTGCTTTGTTTGCACGGTCTTCAATTATGCATTTGTTAATTTCATCTAACAAAATTAAATCGGTTTTGCAAACACTGAATGCATAGTTTGTTTTGGTTTCAAACAAAATTGGACTATCACCCAAGCAAAAATATTCAATGTTTTCTTCCACCACCCTAAACACAGAAATTGTTGAACTTGGAAAATCCTTAACCACTTCACCATTTGAAAGTTTTGTGTATTCTTTTGTTATGTCAACAATGCCCTTTCTAACAATTTCTTTAATGGTTTTTTTTGTGTTTGGCAAGTTTTTTATTAAATATTCTTTCCACCAATTTGAATACCATTCAGCATCGGTTGAAAAATTTGAAAATTTTTGTTCAAACAAACTTGTTGCCCCATCAAGCACAAAACCAAAATTGTTGCAAACATAACATCTATCTTCGTTCCAATTTCTTCCTGCTTTTGTAAATGTAAAAAATTTCATACTAATCCTTTGTAAATGTTTTTTGTTTAATAATTTTGTTATAATATAATACTTTTTTTAAGCTAATTTTAAAAGCAAAATTAAACATTTTAATTATTAAACTTATCTATAAAATTATAGTTTGGGCAAAAATAATATAGAAATTATAAAATTTGTTTGGTTAAAATAACCAAACTGCATCACGTAATTAAGCCATTTTTTTATCACTTAAAAACTTTACTATTGCAATTATGATGGTTTTGCATTATAATTTATGTAAGGTGAAAGGAGTTTAAATGGAAAAGAAAACTTTAGAACAAGTTTTCCCAAACACAAAAATTGATGTAACTTCAAAAATGTTAAGGGAAAACAGAAACTCGGCAATTTTAAATAGTTATGCTCCAATTGACTATATTACAAAACTAAACATAGAGTGGCCATTTGCATCCATAACATATTGTCCACTTTCCGACTTGCATGCAGGAAATGTTAATGCAAGAATTGATTTGTTTGATAAATGGATAAAATTTATGGAAACAACATACAATGCCGTAACAATTTTAAATGGTGACATTTTTGACTATCCAACTCAAACAAGCATTTCAAACACTCACGATGAAGTGTTGCCACCAGAAGATGTTATTGAGCAACTTTACAAAAAATTATTACCACTTGCAAAACAAGGAAAAATTTTGGCAATAACACCTGGTAATCATGATTCTAAAAACTCAAAACGTGGTGTTGACACAAATGTTTCAGTGTTAAAATCGCTAGCACAAAAACTTAACGTTCCGTTTATTGAACACAATGTTGTTGCAGAATTTCATATGCCAATTGAAGCAGGAAATGAAAAATTTACTTACACAGTTGCTGCAATGCATGGTGCAGGAAAAGCAGGCGGAGTTGCTGGTGCACTGGATGCAGGAAAACAACAAATGGACCGCGTTTTTAAAATTTATCAAAACAAAATTGACTTGTTTGATTTTGGACATTTTCATCAAGGTGGAAATTTATATTACAGATACGAAATGCCTGAAAAAAACAAAAACAACAGAACAATTAGAACAACCAGTGAAGAATCGGTGTTTTTATCAAACTATTCATTTCAAGACAATTCCGACTATGCCGCAGAGGCAAATTTTGGTCCGGCAGAAGTTAACAGTTGGATTGTGTTTGTTAAACCTGAACCAAATGTTTATTACAAATCAAACATACACGAAAACAATAAATTTGTTGCTAAACACAACATTTTTAAAATGTTCACACCTTCTGGCAACTTAGCACTTCCTTCACAACTTTTAAATCAAAAATATTTTGATAAATCACTTGAAATAGAAAATGCACTATCTTTAAAATATGCAAACACAAAAGCATCAAGTGTTTTGGCAACAGCCGAACAACAAGGAGGTTTGGGAAAATGAGTGAAACACCAAATCCATATACATCTGAAAAAAAGAAAAAGCCTTTAATGGAACTTTATCAAAAAGGCAACTTCCCTAAAAAAGGAAAACAACCAAAAAAGGTCAACCTTGCAACTGCTGACGAACTAGAACAAGCATCACTTGCAACTGCAACAGATTTTAAAAAGAAACTTGACAACAAACCCACAGCAAATGTTTCAAGTGTTGTAATACAAATTCCAACAGATTGTAACCAAGTTCAAATAATTCCACTATCAAGTTTAAACATTTTTGACACTTCAAACCCCGGTAAATCACTTAGAAACAACAAATATTTAACATCTTTATGCACAAAATTAAATTCAAACCCAGCAAAAGAAAAAGTTGTTGTGTTGGGCGGAGATTTGTTTGGCTGGCAATGGAAAATGTCGGAACTTGCAAAAGCAGACATAACCGAAGACAACAAGGTTTTGTGGTTTGGCATTAATTTAAGGCTTAAAGAACTAACAAAAATTGTTAAAATGCTGTTAAAAACTAATGCTCATGTTGTTTTGATGCGTGGTGCACAAGAAAACAGAATTATGAAAGTTTTAAACGGTAGAGATGTTATTGAAGAATTAATTGATAATGTTAAATCTGATGATAAAATTAAAAATTGCAACGTATATTATGTTAACGAAGGTGTTAGCGAAATAATTCAACTTGAAAAACTAACCGAAAAAGGTAAAACCATTTTTTATCCAATTGAACTTAGAACAAACAATGCTCTATCAAAAGCAACAAGTGTTAAAGGATATTTGTCTGCTTCTCAAAAAAACAATGGGCAAGCATATCCAGAAATTTTGAGTATTGATTTTAATGGAAACATTGCTGGTCAAATTGACAAAAATCACATAAGTGTTTCTCCAATTAAAACATACAAAGAAACACCTGTTGGTAAAAAACCACCGCTTGCATCTAAAACCAATGATGAGTTAAGTTTGTTTTTGGAAGAAGATGGAACCATTTCGGTTGTTCAAGGAGATTCAAGTTTTTTAACATCACATAATGCACTAGAACAAGAATTAAATGAAAAAATTGCAAGAAATCGTGGACTATTTAACATTGCAACTGATAAAATAAGACTAGAACAATTTGAAGCATACAAAAATATTGTATCAAAAAAATAGGTGGAAAAAATTATGGAAAATAAATGTGAAAAATGTGGCGAATTAACAAAATCAAATTTTAATTTTTGCCCTAATTGCGGTGAGGCTTTAACTGAAATTGCAAAAAACATTAAAAAAGAAGACCGACGTGGTGCAATGCTGGAAACTGTTATTGCTCTTTCAGATAAAATAACAGATCCGCAAGATTTAAAAATTTTAAATGAACTTTTAAAAAAATTAAAACCATAACAATAAAAATCCACCAGTAAAACTGGTGGTTTTTCATTTTGGGGTAAAACCCCATGTTGTTAGCATGGCGAAATC